>BBSY01000002.1:0-1200000 GCA_000974665.1 alpha proteobacterium U9-1i
GGGGGGGGGGAAGGCCAGCATCGGCGCGCCCCCTCCGGCTCGCTTCGCTCGCCACCTCCCCCGCAAGCGGGGGAGGAAAATTACGGCGTCGCTTCCCCATAGATCGCGAATTCCGCGCCTGTCATCTTCGCCCAGAGCTGGTCGCCATAGGAAAAGTGCCACCATTCGTTCGGCAAACTCGCGAAGCCCTGCTCGGCCATCGCCCAATAAAGCAATCGGCGATTGTTGCGCGCCTCTTCGTCCGAGAACGAGCGTTCGGTCGTCTCGGCTTCAAACCGATCCGTGTGCGCGAGCGAGGTCGCGTCATCGAACAATGACCCCATCCAGAGCGGCCGGCCATCGTCCCACACCAAGGTGATATCCACAGCCCCGCCGGTTGCGTGGGGCGCTGGTCGCTCGGCGCTCTGCGACGGCGCCGCCCAGTAGCGCTCCACCTCAGTCATGACGCTTGCGTCGTCCCAATCGGGATGGCGCCGGCGCACCTCGGCGGGCATCCACACGTCATGGAAGTAGGCCTGCACCACACGCGGACGCCACGCATCGTGCAGGAACAGCCGCACGCCGGCCTCAGCAAGACGCGCGTTAACTTTTGATAGCCGCTCACCTACGCCTTCGCGCACGAGCAATGCGTCGATCGCGCCTTCAACGCGGCGCCAATACGGCGGATTGCGTGTCTGCGCGTAATAGTTCTCCCCGGCTATTCCGTATGTCGAGGCCGGCGTTAACCTTTCTCCGCATGGACGGAGCGGCCAATCACGATACCCTTTGATCGCCGCACGCGCTGATTCGCGCGGCGGTATGGGCGTCGAACGCAGCGTCTGCAGGGAACCAAACATACCTGTGGAAACCAATTGTTAGGCTTATTTGCCAGACTGTGCAGTTGGGATAGTCACGCTGGGTTAGGGGCAAGATCAACGCGCATCAACGCAATGCGCAATCTGTTGCGGGGTCGAACATGAACGCGATCGGAAAATCCTCAGTCGTCTTCGTGACGCTGTCAGGGCTGTTCTGGGGCGGCTGGGTGCTGGGCTCGCAAACGCCCGAAGGTCAGGAAGCGCTCGCGCGCGCCTACGAGGCGTACGCCGAAAGCCAAGCGACGGTAAATCAAGATCTGTGGGACTCGACCGCTCTGCGCGCCATCGTGTGCGGCGCAGGCGCCGTGTCCGACAGTGAAGCCAAGCCTTGCCTCGCCATCGTCGCCGGCGGACGCCTGTTCGTGGTCGATGCCGGTTCTGGCGCTGCGAACGCGCTCTCGCGCCGCAACATTCCAATGAGCCGCCTCGAAGCTGTGCTGCTGACAAGCGCGAGCTTGCCGCAAGTCGCCGATCTCGGCGCGATGTACGGCGAAGCCCGCCGCAGCGGCGAAGCCGACGTGCTGCCCGTCTACGGCCCCGCCAACACGCAACGCATGGTCTCCGGCTTGAACCAAGCTGGCGGCTTTGATGGCGCATCAAGCGGCCTGCAAGCCTGGGGCCCCGCCCCCGAGCCGGGCCGCTCGGTGATCGTGTTTGAGGGCGACGGCCTCGTGGTTTCCGCATTCACGACGCGCGACGAGGCCTTTGAAGGCCGCGTCGGCTATCGCTTCGATTATCGCGGCCGCTCGATCGTGGTCGGCGGCGACGGGCGTGTGGCCAGTTCTTCGGCCGCCGCCAACGCCGACATCGTGCTGCAAGGCGCCCAAACCCAAGCGCTTGCGCACATGGGCAACGCCTCGTCGCCAACGGTGACGGAAGTGGCCGCGCAAGCCAAGCAATCGGGCGCCGGTCTCGTGGTGCTGACAGGCGCGGAAGATCCGATGGCCGCCAGCATGCAAGTCGCCGAAGCGCGCGCGGCCGGTTATGACGACGTCATCGCCGGCCGCGTCGGCATGCTGCTCGAACTGCCGCTCGACAACACCGACATCAACGTCCGCCCGCTCTAAGGCGCGCAAACGTCTGAAATCAAAGGGCGCGGCCTGCCGGTCGCGCCCTTTTCTCGTGCAGCGCCGCCTTGTTCACAACTTAAGTTTGCGCGAAAAGGCGGCCATGCGCGCGGCCCTTCTCGCCCTGGCCCTTTGCGCCGTCGCCACACCGGCGGCGGCGGACCGCTTCTCGTTGAGCTACGACGCGTCCGGCGTCGGCGTGCTTCCACTCGGCGAAATGACGATCGACGCGTTCGTCAGCGAGGAGGACTACCACGTCAGCGCCTCGCTCGAATCCGGCGGGTTGCTGAACTTGTTTGAGCGCACGAATATCCGTGTCTCGGCGTCGGGTTTGATCCAGAGTGGCGACGTTCTGTGGGAGCGTTACGAGCTAGACCATCACTACAGCCGCAAGCATCGCGTCATCGCGATGACCCGCGCGGCGGGTATCGTGGCGGCGGAAATCACACCAAACTATCGCATCTGGGGCGATCCGGCCGCCACTGACGATCAACGCAATCGCTCGCGCGACCCTCTTTCCACCATGGTGGCGATGGCGATCGATGTGGGTCAGACGCGCCGCTGCTCCGGCAGCTACCCCACCTTCGACGGCCGCTTTCACTACGTGATGGAATTGAGCGGCGGCGAGATCGACGATTTCGACGGCGGCGGCTACGAGGGCGACGTGCTCAAGTGCCGTCTCGCCTATATCGCCGTCGCCGGTTTCGAGCGCCGCGACGCCGGACGCCGGCGCATCCCGCAGGGCTCAGTCTGGTTCGCGCTTGCGCCCAATACATTGTTTGCGCCGCCCGTGCGCATTTCCACGCCGATGTCGGCCGGCGGCGCGGTGATCCGGCTTTCGTCATGGCGACGCGCCTCCATCGATGTTGACACCACAGCAGCGTCGCCTTGAGCGCACGCATCGCCGCCGCGCACCTGCTGGCTGAGATCGAACGCGGGCACGCGCTCGATGAGGCGCTGCAATCCACAGCGAGCTTCGAAGCGCTTGAAGGCCGCGAGCGCGGTTTCGCACGCGCCATCGTCATGGCCACGCTTCGCCGGCTTGGCGGCATCGACGCCGTGTTGGCTCACTTTATGGATCGAGCGCTGCCGGATACGGCGTATGTAGCGCGCAACCTTCTACGCAGCGGCGCGGCGCAGATCCTTGTTCTGGAAACCCCACCGCACGCCGCCGTCGGCGAAACCGTGACGGCCGCCAACGCCCTGCGCGAGGCGCGCGGCTTTGCCAAGTTGATGAACGCGGTGCTGCGCAAGGTCGCCGCCGAGGGGCCCGCGCTTTTCGCGGCGCAGGCGCCCGGCGCGGACTTGCCAGCCTGGCTCTACACGCGCTGGCGCACTGTTTATGGCGCGGATACCGCCGCGGCGATCGCCAACGCGCTGCACGCCGAGCCGCCGCTCGACCTGAGCGTGAAGCACGACGCCGCCGACTGGGCCGCGCGCATCGGCGCCGAACTTCTGCCGACGGGCAGCCTGCGCCTCAGCGGCGGTGCGGTGGAAAGCCTCCCCGGCTTCCGCGAGGGCGAATGGTGGGTGCAGGACGCCGCGGCCGCGCTGCCGATAAAATTGCTGGGCGATGTGCGCGGAAAATCCGTCGCTGACCTCTGCGCCGCGCCTGGCGGCAAGACGCTGCAACTCGCCGCCGCCGGCGCGCGGGTAACGGCTGTCGATCGCTCCAAGCAACGCGTCGAAATCCTTCGCGAGAATCTCGGGCGAACAAAACTTGAGGCCAACGTTGTCGCCGCCGACGTGTTGAAGCTGAAAGCGCGCGAGGCGTTTGACGCCGTACTGCTCGACGCCCCCTGCTCGGCCACCGGCACCTTACGCCGCCATCCCGATGTCGCCTGGCTCCGCAAGCCCGACGACATCCGCAAACTCTCCGCGTTACAACGCGAGCTGATCGCCGCCGCCAGCGCGTTCGTGAAACCAGGTGGCACGCTCGTCTACGCCGTCTGCTCGCTTGAACCCGAAGAAGGCGAAGGCGCCATCGAAGCCGCGCTCGAAACCGGCGCCTGGAGCCGTGCACCGCTAAAGCCGGGAGAAATCCCCGGCGCGGACGACTTCATCACCCCCGAAGGCGCGCTCCGCACGCTGCCGAGCCATTGGCCCGAGACGGGCGGGCTGGACGGCTTTTACGCAGCCCGGCTTGTGCGCCATTGACGTACTACGTCATTGGCGTAGTATCCGCGCATGGACCTGTTGGACATCCCGCAGGACGGCGCGCCAAATGTCCGCGCAATCCGCCAAAAGCTTGAGCTCTCCCAGGAGGAGTTCGCGCGCCGGTTTGGCGTCAGCGTCGGCACGTTGCGCAACTGGGAACAGGGCGTGCGGCTGCCGGACGGGCCCGCGCGCGTGCTGCTGAAGGTGATTGAGCGTGAGCCTGAGGCGGTGAAGCGCGCGCTGGCCTACAAGCCCTCGCCGCGGCGCCCAAAATCGCTCAACACCAGCGCCGCAAAACGCAGCAAATCCAAGCGCTAGGCCCGATAGCGGCGCGCCCCATTGCGCGCCTCCGCCCCGCCCGCTAACCACAAGCCATGGTGCGGACGCTCATTTCGCCGTCGATCCTGGCGGCAGACTTCGCGAAGCTTGGCGAAGAGGTGCGCGCGGCCGAGGCCGCTGGCGCCGACATGATCCACGTCGATGTGATGGACGGGCATTTCGTGCCCAACATTTCCATCGGCCCGGCGGTCGTGAAGGCGATCCGCCCGCACGCCGCGACCGCGCTTGACGTGCATCTGATGATCGCCCCGGTCGATCCCTACATCGAAGCGTTCCGCCATGCCGGCGCCGACATCATCACCGTGCATCCCGAAGCCGGGCCGCACATCCACCGCACTCTGCAAGCGATCAAGGCCAGCGGCGCACGCGCCGGCATATCGCTCAATCCCGGCACGCCCGTCGAAGTCATCGACCCGGTGATTGATCTCATCGACCTGGTGCTGATCATGAGCGTCAACCCAGGCTTTGGCGGTCAGAGTTTCATCGAAACCGCGCTGCCGAAGATCGAAGCGGCGCGGAAGAAGATCGACGCCAGCGGGCGCGACATCATCCTTGAAGTCGATGGCGGCGTGAACGCCAAGACGGCGCCGCGCGTGATCGCCGCCGGCGCCACCGCCCTTGTGGCGGGTACGGCGGTGTTCGGCGGCGATCCGTCGAAATACGCCGCCAACATCGCTGCCCTGAGGCAGCCGGGATAGCGATTGGCGTCGCCCGGCGCCCCCACCCGTCGGCCCACGCGGCCGAGCGCCGTCGGTGAAACCTGGCGGGCCAATCCATTTCATCGCATGCGCTTGGGCGACGGCGCGCCCGAACGCATCGCCCGCTGGGGATCGGACGCGCGCGTCGGCGACGCCGCGCGCGGGCGCGAACTGGGCATGGGCGTCTGGCGCATCGGCGCAGAACGTATCGACGCCGCAAGCCCTTGGCGGGCCGAGCACCCCTCGCGCCACTTCACGGCCCGTCTGCATGCGTTCGGCTGGCTTTGCGATCTCGCCGCGGTCGGCGCTTCGGCGGAACGGCGCATCGCTGAATTGATCGACGATTGGGTCAGCCATTTCGGCGAGTGGGACGAACTGGCGTGGGACGCCGAACTCACCGCCGAGCGTCTGTTCGCGTGGCTCTGCTGGGGCCGACCGGCATTCGAGCACGGCGCGGCGGAATTGCGCGACGATTTGATGCGCTCGGTCGCGCGGCAAGCGCGCTTGCTGCTCGTCTCGCAAAGCGATCTGGAAGATCGCCATGTCGGCGCGATCAAAGCCGGCGCGGCGCTGGTGCTCGCGGGCGCGGCGGGCTTGCCCGATTCACGCCGCCTTGCCGAGCAAGGCGAGGAAATGCTGATCGAGGCGTGCGCCAAGCAATTCCACGCTGATGGCGGCCATCAATCGCGGTCGCCTGAAACCTTGCTCGAAGCGCTGTGCGATCTCGTCACCGCCAACGATGCGCTGGACGCCATGGGCGAACCCTCCCCGGTCATCCGCGACACGCTGCCGAAGCTTGCGAACATGCTGCGCATGTTGCGCATGGGCGATGGCGGGCTTGCTTGCTTCAACGGCGGCTCGGAAGCCTCAAGCGCCACCATCGATGTTGCGCTCGGCCGCGCTGGTGGCGACGTGCGCGCCATCCAATTCGCGACGCAATCGGGCTTCCAGCGTCTGGAAGCCGGGGCGATGCGGGCTTTGTTCGATGTTGGCGGCGCCCCGCCCGCGAGCTTTTCCGAACGCGCGCACGCCGGCGCCTTGGCGTTTGAGCTTTCCAGCGAACGCGAGCGGCTGATCGTCAATGTCGGCGCGGCGCGCGATCTTGAGCCGGCCGCGCGTTTCGCCGCGCGCGCCACCAACGGCCATTCCACGCTCGTCATCGATGATGCGCTCTCGGCGATGTTCGAGGACAATCGCCGCGGCAAGAGCCCGCCGCGTCTGTTCGGCCCGATCCTGGACGACGTGCGCCGCTCCGCCGATGACAGCGGCACAACCGTGCAAGGGCGCCACGACGGCTACAAAGTGGAGTTCGGCCTGCTGCACCGGCGCTATCTGTTCATCGACACCGAAGGCAAGAACCTGCGCGGCATTGATGAATTGATGCGGCCGACCAAACTCAAATCACCCAACCCGAAAGCGCCGATCCCATTCGTCGCGCGCTTCCACCTGCATCCCGACGTGCGCGCGCGTTTGGTGGAACACCAGATGGCGCAACTCGAAACGCCTGGCGGCCAACGCTGGCGCCTCCGCACCGACGCCCCCAACGTCGCCATCGAGCCCTCAATCTATTGGGGCGGCAAACAAGTGCCGCGCGAAAGCCTGCAGATCGTGCTGAGCGGCGAAGCTGATCCGATGGGTCATGGCCTCGCGCCGCCGAACCGGATCAGATGGGCGTTGGCGCGGTTGGCTTGAGTCGCACTTCTCCGCCGTCATCCCGGAGCCGCGAAGCGGCATCCGGGACCCAGGGGCAAACGATGGACCCTACGACGCCCTGGGTCCCGGCTCTCGCTCCGCTCGGCCGGGATGACGGAGGGTCTGCCATCCCGGCGAGAGCGCACATTCGGGAGATGCGGGCGTGGTGATATCTTGACGGCAACCTTGAGCTCACCGTGGAGCCACCATGTTCACTATTGAGGACGAGGCTCACGCCGAACTCCAAGATGGAGAATTCGGAACCGAACAGGACGCGATGACCGAACTGCGTCGACGCGCGGCGATCCCCTGGAACGAAGAGCCAAATCTTGCGCCTTGCACGAACGTGTTAGTGGAGTACGACAAAACGGCCACGCCTCGGCGTGAGAGGTCCAGGCGAGCGATCCTCGACATCAGCGCGGAAGGCGTGTTTTGGCATACGTGAGTGACAAAGGTTTGGGCCAAGTGCGGACACCCCTGTGCCCCCGGTCACATCGCCCCAGCCTAGGCCGACATAGGTTCTCTTCATCGAAGCGCTGATGCTTCTGGGGAGCACCGAGATGACCAAGTTCTACAGCCTGATCGCCGCCGCCGCAGTCTTCGCCCCGATGGCCTGGACCGTGATGAACCAAGCCGCGCAGATCGTCGCCTGATCGTCTCCAGCACAGTTTCCGAGAGCACTCCCATGACCAAGTTTTACACCCTGCTCGCCGCTTGCGCCGTGTTCGCACCAATGGCGATGGCCACCCTCTCCCAGGCCGCTCAAATCGTCGCGTAATCTCCCGCCTCAACGCCGATTTCAGCAGCCAAAGAAGGCCGCGGAGGATCTCCCCCTCCGCGGCCTTCGTCTGTTCTGGGGCATGAAGCTACTAGCTCTCGTCATCCCGGACACGCGAAGCGTGATCCGGGACCCAGGGGCCAACGACGTGCCCTACGATCCCCTGGGTTCCGGGTTTCGCTTCGCGAGCCCCGGAATGACGAAGAAGCAGCGACACCCCGTTCCCTCCCCCCGCCGGCTCGAATCCCCTAGAACCCGGCCATGCCTGACATTCTCCCCCTCTGCCGCGCGCTCATTTCGGTTTCCGACAAAACGGGGCTGATCGACCACGCCCGCGCCCTGGCGGAAGCCGGCGCAAAGCTCGTCTCTACCGGCGGCACCAAGGCGGCGATCGCCGATGCAGGGCTGGCGGTCGAAGACGTCTCCGCCGTCACCGGCTTTCCGGAGATGATGGATGGCCGCGTGAAGACGCTGCACCCGAAGGTGCATGGCGGCCTGCTGGCGCTGCGGGACGAGCCAGAGCACGCGAAGGCGATGGCCGAACACGGCATCGAGGGCTTCGATCTTCTGTACGTGAACCTCTATCCGTTCGAAGCCACCGTCGCGCGCGGCGCGGCGTTCGATGATTGCATCGAGAACATCGACATTGGCGGCCCGGCGATGATCCGCGCCGCGTCGAAGAATTTCGGCTACGTCGCCGTCGCCACCGACGCCGACGACATGGCGGCGGTGCTGGCCGAACTCAAAGCGAACGGCGGCACCACCTTGGCGCTGCGAAAGCGCCTTGCCGCCAAAGCCTACGCACGCACCGGCGCCTATGATGCGGCGATCTCGAACTGGTTCGCGGCGCAGCTCGGCGACGAGGCGCCGGCGTGGCGGGCGATTGGCGGCAAGCTGCAGCAAAGCCTGCGCTACGGCGAAAACCCGCACCAGAACGCGGCCTTCTATGTGAACGGCGAAAAGCGCTTCGGCGTCGCCACGGCGAAGCAGCTCCAGGGCAAGGAGCTAAGCTACAACAATCTGAACGACACCGACGCCGCGTTTGAACTGGTGGCGGAGTTCGATCCAGCCGAAAGCGCGGCCGTGGCGATCATCAAGCACGCCAATCCCTGCGGCGTCGCGTTGGGCGCCAATCTGCTCGAGGCCTATCAGCGCGCGCTCGAGTGCGATTCCACATCCGCCTTCGGCGGCATCGTCGCCGTCAATCGCCGGCTCGACAAAGCCGCCGCCGAAGCCATCGCCGAGATTTTCACCGAGGTCGTCATTGCGCCGGAAGCGGATGAGGACGCGATCGCGGTGTTCGCAAAGAAAAAGAATCTCCGCCTGCTCGTCACCGGCGGCTTGCCCGATCCCGCCGCCCCCGGCCTTACCGCAAAAACCGTCGCCGGCGGCCTGCTGGTGCAATCGCGCGACAATGGCCGCATCAGCGCTGCCGACTTGAAGATCGTCACCAAGATCAAGCCAACGGACGCGCAAATCCGCGACATGATCTTCGCCTTCCGCGTCGCCAAGCACGTGAAGTCCAACGCCATCATTTACGCCAAGGACGGCGCGACGGCCGGCGTCGGCGCGGGGCAAATGAGCCGCATCGATTCCGCGCGCGTCGCCCGCCGCAAGGCCGAGGACGCCGCCCACGCCGCCGGCTGGCGCGATCCGAAAACGGTTGGCTCGGTCTGCGCCTCGGACGCCTTCTTCCCGTTCCCGGACGGGCTAATGCAAGCTGTGCAAGCCGGCTCGATCGCCGTCATCCAACCCGGCGGCTCAATCCGCGACGAGGACGTGATCAAGGCCGCAGACGATGCCGAGATCGCCATGGTGTTCACCGGCATGCGTCACTTCCGGCACTGAGCCGACGCTTACATCCGGATTGCGGAAATCTCGCAGCGCGAGAGATAGATTCCGGCGACGGGCGCGCTGCCGGCGCTTGGAATAAAGAACGTCAGCGACACGCTCCCGGCTCTTGCTTGCGGCGGGATCAGCAGCGCCGCGCGCATATCCGTTTCCCACGTGATCGGCGCCTCGGTGTCCCGGCCAAGCACGGCGCGCGCCCCACGCCCGTTGCGCTCGATATCGCACAAAACGAGATATCGCGTATCCGCTTGGGCCGCGTAGACCAACGAAATGCGCGCGCCATCCGCAGACGTAGCGTCACCCGCGTAGACGCGAATGGAAGGTGGATTGCTGCGTGAACCCACGGTGTTCCAATTGGCGCGGTTCGCCGAGAGCGTGAGAATCGGCGCCGAATCCGGCCCGAACACCGGCGCGCGCGGTGTCACGACCGCTGGCTCCGACATCGACGTTATCGCCACCGTATGCCCAACCAAACGCGACGCAATTGCGGCGCGGGCGTTCGGCGTGATCTGGGCGAGCAGCGGCGCATTGACGACGCGCCGCGCCTCCTCCGGCAATTGCACCGGCGCGCGCGTCTGGGCCGCTGAGCTTGCGGCAAGCGCAAGAGCGCACGCCCCGGCAATCGCGATCGATCGGATCATGCTGAAATACTCCGCCTACGGCCCTCGCCGGTGGTTTTAGCCCGACCTCGCCCGGCTCGCCAGTTCCGGGCGCCTACGTCCTGGATAAGCGCCTGCATTCCCTCGCAGAAAATCGCGTGACCTGTGTCTGCCCAGGCGGCATTCGTTCGTCCTCAGCTTAAGCCCAAGGATCGTTCGGATGCTCTACGCCTTCCTCTGCTACAACAACGAAGCCGCCGTCATGTCCTGGACCCCCGAAGAGGACAGCGCGGTCATGGCCAAGCTTGATGTGGTGCACCAGCGCCTGCTGAACGAAGGTCGGCTCGGCCCGTCGATGCGGCTCATGCCCACGTCAGCCGCAACAACGCTCATCAAGGAAAAGGACGTCATCCTTGACGGCCCGTACGCCGAGACCAAGGAAGCCCTGCTCGGCCTCTACATCCTCGATTGCGACAGCCTCGATCAGGCGCACTCGATAGCGCGCGAGTTGGGCGTGGCCAATCCCGGCGGCGCGTACGAAGTTCGCCCGCTGCGGCTATATCTGCAAGGCGCAGACGTGAGCAAAGCCGCGCCGTGACCGACATCGCCTGGATCGACGCCGCGTTGAGCTCCGCCCGCCCACAAGCGGTTGGCGCGCTGCTGCGTTACTTCCGCGATCTCGATCTGGCGGAAGAGGCGTTCCAGGAAGCTTGCCTGCGGGCGTTGAAGAACTGGCCGAAGAACGGCCCGCCGCGCGATCCGGCGGCGTGGCTCATTTTCGTTGGCCGCAACGCAGCGCTTGATCAAGTGCGCCGCCGCGCCAAACAGACGGCGCTTCCGGATGAAGATCAGATTTCCGATCTCGACGACGCCGAAGGCGCCGTCGTCGAAGCGCTCGACCATTCGGATTATCGCGACGACGTTTTGCGGCTGCTGTTCACGTGCTGCCACCCGGACTTGCCGGCGACGCAACAGATCGCCTTGGCGCTCCGCATCGTTTCAGGCCTCAGCGTGAAGCAAATCGCCAAAGCGTTCCTGGTGAGCGAGGCGGCAATGGAGCAGCGCATCACCCGCGCCAAACGCAAGATCGGCGAAGGCAGCGTGCCGTTCGAAGCGCCCGGCCCGATCGAACGCGCAGAGCGGCTCGCGGCGGTGATGGCGATGGTTTATCTCGTCTTCAACGAAGGCTATTCCGCCGCGGCCGGCGAAAGCGAAGCGCGTGCGCCCCTGTGCGACGAAGCGATCCGGTTGGTGCGCCTGTTGTTGCGGCTTTACCCCGCCGAGCCGGAATTGATGGGTTTGCTCGCTTTGATGCTGTTGCAGCATGCGCGCGCCGCGGCGCGCTTTGATGGCGAAGGCGCCATCATTTTGCTGGACGATCAAGACCGTACGCTCTGGACACGCGACAAGATCAACGAAGGCCTAGCTTTGATCGATAAGGCCATTCGCCACCAACAACGCGGCGCCTATCAAATTCAAGCGGCCATTGCCGCCCTCCATGCGCGCGCCGCAAAAGCGGCGGACACCGATTGGGTGCAGATCGAGCTGCTCTACCGCGCGCTGGAGCAAATGCAGCCTTCGCCGGTGGTGACGCTCAATCGCGCAGTCGCGGTGTCGAAGGCGCAGGGCGCCGAAGCCGCGCTGGCGCTGATCGCGCCACTGGCGGATCGTCTCGACGGCTATTTCTACTTTCACGGTGTCCGCGGCGCTTTCCTCTCACAGCTCAATCGCAACGCCGAAGCACGCGACGCGTACGGCCGCGCTATCGCGCTCGCGCAAACGCCGGCCGAAGCCGCGCACATTCGCCAACACCTCGACAAATTGCAGGCCGATAGCGCGGCGGCGAAAAAATAGCGTCGCCTGTCGGAAACGGACTCGCGCGTTCGTCCTTAGGGCACGAACAAGAGAAGGAAATATCAGATGTCGGAAGCTCAATACGAACTCAAGATCGACCTCATCCTCGACGCCCCGCGCGACAAGCTGTTCCGCTGCTGGACCGAACCGCAGCTCATCAAGCAATGGTTCGCGCCGAAACCGTGGACGATCGCCTCTGCTGAAATGGACGTGCGTCCCGGCGGCGCCAGCCTCGTCGTCATGCGCAGCCCCGAAGGCCAAGAGTTTCCGAATCCGGGCCTCTTCCTCGACGTCGTGAAGAACGAGAAAATCGTGATGACGGACGGCCTCACCAAGGATTATCGCCCGGCCGGCGCGCCGTTCATGGTGGCCGAAGTGTTGTTCGAAGACGCCGGCGGCGGCAAAACCCGCTACATCGCACGCGCCATGCACTGGACGGCGGAAGCGCTCGAACAACACAAGCAAATGGGCTTCCACGAAGGCTGGACAGCCACCGCGCGGCAGCTCGAAGCGCTGGCGAAGACGCTTTAACGGAGGATACGATCATGGCGAACGAAATGGGCGAAGTGCTCGGCGGCGTGGTGGCGTATCTGTGCGTCGACGGCGCGTTGAAGGCGTCACAATTTTATCAGCAGGCGTTCGGCGCCACCGAAGCGTTCGCGCATCCGCCGGACGAAACCGGCCGCACGATGCACGTTCATCTGCACGTCAATGGCAGCTCACTCATGCTGTCGGACGGCTACCCCGAACACGGTCACCCATTTGAGAAGCCGCAAGGCTTCACCTTGCACCTCAAGATCGAGAGCGGCATCGATGCTGTGTGGAAGCGTGCTGTGGATGCTGGCTGCGAGATCGTGCTGCCGCTGCAGATGATGTTCTGGGGCGATAATTACGGCCAAGTGCGTGATCCGTTCGGCGTGCTGTGGTCCATGGGCGAAACGCCGAAAACCTGAGCCACCCATCCCCGGATGCCGGCGACGCCGGCAGTCCGGGGCCAATCACCCAAGCACCTGCGCTAATGGACCCCGGACTTGCGCACGCGCGCAATCCGGGGATTGGTGCCAGCGCATGTGGCAAACCTTCAAACCGCTCACGCTCGCGCTTATGTTGCTCGCGTTGGGCAACATGAACGCCTTCGCAGATACCGTCGCACAGCGCGCTGCCGCGCTGGCGCCGCACATGCGCGTGTCGCTCCCCGCGGGGGACGGCCCGTTCCCGGTGGTGATGATGTTTCACGGCTGCGGCGGGCCACGCCCGATGTTCAACGAATGGGCGCGCGCACTGAACGAAGCGGGCATCGCCGCGATCAATGTGGATTCCTACGCGCCTCGCGGCATCAGCCGCGTCGGCGCCCTCACCACCGTGTGCACCGGCGCGCGCCTGCGCGGCCGCGAACGCGCCGGCGATGTCTACGCAACATACGCTTGGGCGCGCGCGCAGACCTGGGCCAATCCGCAGCGCATCACCGCCGCCGGCTGGAGCCATGGCGGCTGGACGATCCTCGACGCGCTCGCCCTGCGTTCCGGCGCGGAAATGCAACGCGCAACGGGTTTGAGCGATCTGCCGGAGGAACCGCTGGCCGACCTCGCGGGCGCGTTCTTCGTTTATCCGTACGCGGGCCCGCCTAGCCTCGCGGGCCGGCGCGAATGGCGTATCTCGCCGCGCGGCGCGGCGATCATCGGCGGACGCGATCTCATCGCCGGCAGCGATTGGCCGACGCGCGCGCTTGAGCGCCAAATCGCCCGCGGCGCAATCATCGACATTACCCGCTTCGACAACGCCACCCACGCCTTCGACGATTACGGCGCATGGCATCCCGTCGTGCGCTACGACGCCGACGACACCGCGCGCGCTCACGCTTTGCTGACCGGCTTTGTCGCAGGCTTGCCTTAGCGCACCGCCGCTGCGAGCGCACTCATCTCGGCCGCCGCGATCATGAGCTTGGCGAACGACCACGAGCCCTGCGCATCAAGCTCATCGAATGCTCCACGCGCACGCTGCGCCGGGGCGCCGAGAGCGATGAACCATTCGCGCACCGCCGTATCCGCCCATTGTGCGGTTGCGTCCTTCGGCGGCGCGCCGATGGCGCGTGCGGCCGCGCCGGCGAGCGCGAGTTGGTTGGCGTAGAAATC
Organism: alpha proteobacterium U9-1i; assembly: GCA_000974665.1. Lineage (NCBI taxonomy): Bacteria > Pseudomonadati > Pseudomonadota > Alphaproteobacteria > alpha proteobacterium U9-1i. Next base: position 14,022 of record BBSY01000002.1, read on the forward strand.
TTCCACCGCACGGCGCACGACGAGGCGATCCCAATGCTCGGTCAGCGTCAGGCCGCCCGCCGCCGCGCGCAGCGCATCGAGCCCAAACTGGGCGCCGATTTCCCCGTAGAGATACGCCGACGGCTGCACCGGCCAGCCGCTGCCGCGCGCAAGGTCGGCGATGTCGAGCGCCGTTGTCAGCGGCAACAGCAACGCCGCGTCACGCGCCACATCTTCCGGCGCGCCGGCCTTCACCAACGCCGCGCGGCGCTTCTCAACCCGCGCACGTTCGGCTTCGTCGAGCTGCTCCCACAATTGCGTGCGATGCACCTTCGCCGCTTCGCCATAGGATGCGACCACCTCCTCGATCGAAGGCGGAGCGTCGCCGTCAAACGCGTGCCGTGCGAGATAGGAACACAAGCGCTTCAACGCGCCGGCGATTTCACGATGCAAGGCGATCTGAACCGCGGCAGGCGCCTTATTGTCGAGCGCATTGATACGATCGACCAAATCCTCAAGGCTGAAGATGCGCCGTGCAGCCTCAAACGCGCGCGCCACCGCCACCGGCTCCACCCGCGCCACTTCACGCACGCGGTCAACAAAGCTTGGCCCGCAGCGATTGACCATATCGTCCGCCAATTGCGTGGCGATGATCTCGCGGCGGAGGCGATGTCGGGCCATGTCAGCGTCGAACTTCCAAAGCTCCTTCGGGAAGTAACGCTTCAGCGGCTCGTTGAACGCCGGATCGTCCGGCGCCGACGACGCAACGATCGCGTCGAACAAATTGATCTTGGCGTAAGCGATGAGCTTTGACAGCTCCGGCCGCGTCAGGCCCTGCCCGGCTGCCCGCAGCGCCGCGATCTCCGCCGTGTTCGGCAGGCCTTCAACCTTGCGTGACAGTTTGCCGGCCGATTCCAAGCGTTGAATAAAGCGCTCGTGGCTATCGAGATCGGCCGCCGCGCTCGATTGAATGACGCTGAGCGCGCCGGTCTGGTCGTAATTGTCCTCCAGGACCAATGCGCCGACTTCGTCGGTCATCGATTCCAGCAGCTTGTCGCGCTTGTCCGCCTTGAGCGCCCCTGAGCGGATCGCGCCCGTGAGCAGAATCTTGATATTGACCTCGTGGTCGGAGGTATCGACGCCGGCGGAATTATCGACTGCATCCGTGTTGATGCGCCCGCCATTGCGCGCAAAGGCGATGCGGCCCTTCTGCGTGACGCCCAGGTTCGCGCCCTCGCCGACGACCTGCGCTTTCAAATCTTCCGCATCGACGCGGATAGAATCGTTGGCCTTGTCGCCCGCATCCGCGTTGGTCTCGCCGCGCGCCTTGATGTAAGTGCCGATGCCGCCAAACCACATCAATTCGCACTGCGCCCGCAACAGCGCCGACATCAGCTCCTGCGGTGTAGCGCTCTGCTTGTCCAAACCGGTAAGCGCGGCGATTTCCTTGCTGATCGCGATCGATTTCGACGAACGCGGGAACACGCCGCCGCCGTGGGAGATCAGCTTCTTGTCGTAATCTTGCCAGCTCGTGCGCGGCGTATCGAACAAGCGCTTGCGCTCGATCCATGCTTTCTCGCAATCGGCGGGATTTGGATCGATGAAGATATCGCGGTGATCGAACGCGGCGAGCAATTTGATCTTGCGCGACAGCAGCATACCGTTGCCGAACACGTCGCCAGACATATCGCCGACGCCGATGACGGTGAATTCCTGCTCTTGGATGTTCTTGCCGATTTCTCGGAAATGCCGCTTCACCGCTTCCCACGCGCCCTTGGCGGTGATGCCCATGGCCTTGTGGTCGTAGCCAACCGAACCGCCAGACGCGAACGCATCGCCCAGCCAATGGCCGTATTCGGCGCTGATGCCGTTGGCGATGTCGGAGAACGTCGCGGTGCCTTTGTCGGCGGCGACGACGAGATACGGATCGTCGCCATCCCAGCGCACCACATCGCGCGGCGCCTTGATCGAGCCGTCCTCGACAATGTTGTCGGTGATATCGAGCAAGCCGCGCAGGAATGTCTTGTACGCTTCGATGCCGGCTTCCTGAAAATTTGGCGCGCCGCGCGCCGGCAAGCGCTTGGGATAGAAGCCGCCCTTCGCGCCCACCGGCACGATGATGGCGTTCTTCACCTGCTGCGCTTTAACGAGATCGAGCACTTCCGTGCGGAAATCGTCGCGCCGATCGCTCCAGCGCAAGCCACCGCGCGCGACAGGGCCGAACCGCAGATGCACGCCTTCGACTTGCGGGCTCGCCACCCAAATTTCGCGATACGGCGTGGGCTGCGGTAGGTCCGCGACCGCGCCGGATTCGATCTTGAACGACATATAAGGCTTCGGCTGCCCATCGGCGCCGGCTTGGAAATAGTTCGTTCGCCGGATCGCCTGCACCAACGCCGCAATGCGGCGCAAGGCGCGATCGTGATCGAGGCTCTCCACCTCGGTGAGCGCCGCTTCCAGTAAGAATTCGAGCTTCGCCGAGCGCGCGCGGCGCGTCTCCGCCGATTCCGGCAGCTTCGCATCGAAGCGCACGCGGAAGATCATCAGGATCAGTTCCGCGATCTTCGGGTACGCCGCCAGCGCCTGTTCCTGCACAGCCTGTGACGGGTCGAGGCCGGTCTGCTGGCGGAAACGCGCCAGCGCGCGCAGCAACGCCGCTTCGCGCCACGACACGCCACACGCCAAGATCAAACGGTTGAAACCGTCATTCTCTGCGGCGTCCGTCCACACAGCCGCGAACGCGGCTTCAAACTTCGCCCCGGTTTTAGCGATGTTGATCGGCTTGCCATCCGCGGAACGCGTTTCAACGTCGTGAACGAAAATCTTTGCCGCAGGCGCGGTTTTTCCTGGCGCCATTGCAAGCTCGAAGTTCTGCTCGCTATCGACGAACAGCCCCATATTCTCAAGGATCGGCACCGTCGCCGAAAGCGCCAGCACGTCGCCGCGCGCGAAAAACTTGAGTCGAACAATGTTTTCGGCGTCGTCTGCCTTGCGATACGCGCGCACGCGGATCACCTCGTCATCCCGCGCCGTCATAATCTCGGCGGCGTCCCGCAGCGCTTCGGCAACCGAATAACGCTCGCGATAAGCCGCAGTGAACGCGTTGTCGAAGCGCGCGGCGGCTTCCTCGCGGGCGGCCGTTGTGAACAACTCCGAACCCATCAGTGAATCCGAGAAATCGTCTTCCCAGGTGCGCGTGAGAGCGGCGATCTCAGTATCCAATTGCGCCGCACTCGGCCCGGCACGGCCCCGGTCGATCTCACCAATCACCAAGAGCACGCGCGCCAGCTGGCCTTCGCCAAGCTGCGGCTGGAAGCTTTCCACCTGCCCGCCATAAGCGCGGGCGATTGTATCGCCGATGCGCTCGCGCAGGTCGGAATTGTAGCGATCCTTCGGCACATATACGAGCGCGGTGACAAAGCGATTGAAACGATCGCGCCGCACGAACACGCGGGCGCGCGGGCGATCCAGCAAGTGCAGAATGCCGCGCGCGATCGCGTGCAGCTCCTCGCGCTCGATCTGCCAGAGTTCTTCGCGCGGATAATATTCGATGATCTTGCGCAGCGTCTTGGCGTTATGCCCGCCCGCGGGAAAGCCCGCCTTTTGCATCACCCAATCGGCCTTGCGGCGCAGCATCGGGATGTTGCGCGTGGCTTCCGTGAACGCTTCGCTGGTGAACAGGCCAACGAAACGCACTTCGCCGATGATCTCGCCTTTGTCGCTGTAGCGGCGCACAGCAACGTAATCCGACATCGCCCGGCGGTGAACCCGCGCGCGCAACGTGGACTTAGACACCACAAGCGGCGTCGGCTCGGCGACCAGCCGCTTCAATTCCGGCGTCAGCACCATCGGCTCGGCTGAGGTGCGCAGCACGTAGCGATCGACGTCGCGCAGCACCCCCAAGCAGGTCGCGGCGAGGATGACAGGCTCGTCGGCCTGATAGCTGCCATCAGCGTTGCGCGCATATTTGTAATCGCGCGCGCCGAGGAACGTGAATTTGTTGTCCGCGAGCCAGCGCAACAGCGCCACCGATTCCGCCACTTCTTCAGCTGGCGCATTCGTCACCGCTGTCTCAAGCTCGTCGGCGCACGCCAACATGCGCTGACGCATACGCTGATAATCACCCACCGCGTCGCGCACGTCTGCCAAGCTCGCGCGCACGCCGTCCACAAGCGCCTTCGCCCGCGCCGCCGAGAGGCGCGGCAGATGGATTTGAATGAGCGAGTCCCGTCCCGCATCACCAATCGCCGGTGCGATTGGGTGGAACATCGCCAGCGCGCCAATGCGCTGGTCCGACAACTCGCCCATCGCCGAGTCGACGAGGAACGGCATGTCCGGTCCGGCGATCTCAAGAATATCGCGCTCAAGCGCGCGCCCGCCGGCGCCGACGCCACGGCGAATGCGCACGGTTCGTTCATCCGGCCGGCGCTCAGCGCGCCAGATCCAGAAATCGTGCGCGAGCTGCGCCAAATCCTCAACCGAGAGATCGCCCAATTCGTCCACGGAGGCGTCGTCATAGAGTCCGCGCAGGAACGCTTCGGCGGCCGGGTCCATCGCCCCGTTTGCCTTGAAGCCCGGCCACGGGCCCTTGGCGACGCTTGAAATGAACTGGTCGGCGGAGATTTGGAGCTCTCCGCGCACAGCACTGTCCATGGGGGATTTCCTTCTTGGGACGGGCTCGATCATGCGACGCGCTCCGATTTGCGCGGAACCTAGCCCCGTCGGCGGCAATCGCAACCGTCAGACGACCAGTTTTGCTCACGCAAACGGCGCCCCAGGACTGCGCCTGCGGAAATGTCAGACGCCCCAGAGCGAGGAGCGCACGCCAGTCGCACTTTCAGCTGAGCACCGGCGCGGAATCCGGACAAAGCGGCGCCGCCGGGCGGGGACAAGCTGCCCGGCGGCGCCTGCAGGCCTCGCAGCAGGCTGGGTGGGGGACGCACGCGGAGGCCTGTTCCGAACTGAATTCAGGCAGCCGGACCGCCGCGCGATGAAGCCCCCCTATGAGCCCACGTGATGCGGTACGACGCGTTAGTCTGTAACGCGCGTCGAAGCTTGTTCGATTGCAGTCGTAAGCAACGCCCCAAGCCCCGGCGACGTTGAACAAATCGATACATTTTCGGTTCCGATTCGCAAGCGCGAACTCATCCGGATTCGGACTCTTTTTTCACGCGCGACACACGCGCCGGCTTGCCATCATTCGAGAGCAAAATCGCAATCCATCGCGTCGATGGAAATTGCGCCAACACAATCATCAACATGACCGTTAGAGGCGCCGCTAAGAACGCGCCGGCGATGCCCCAAATCGTGCTCCAAATCGCCAAAGCTAGAAGCACCACTACAGCAGATAGATTCAGTGAATCTCCTGTCATGCGCGGCGCGAGGAAGTTGCCGATCACGAATTGCCAAACCCCAACGCTCGCAGCGACGCCGATCACCGGCCCAATGGTCGGGAATTGCACGAGCGCAAACAACGTCGGCAGCACAACCGCGATGATCGAGCCAATGGTAGGGATGTAGTTGAGAAAGAAGATCAAGAACGACCAGAACAGTGCGTTGTCCAACCCCACCAATTCCAGACACACGTAAGTCAAAGCGGTCGTGATGATCGAAAGCACGGTCTGCACCAGCAGGTAGCTCTCCATCGATGTGCGGATCGAGGCGAATACCTTCCGCGCGCCCTCCCGCGCCTCAGCGCCGATGAAAATCCGGTCGAGCTTGCGCGGCATCAGCGCCGCACCGGAGAAGATGAAACCCAAGAAGATCAGTATGAACACCACGTTGGACGCAAAGCCCTGCAGGCCCTGCGCCAATTCCGCGCCCAGGGTCGAGGGGTCGGCGCGCGCCAGCAATTCGCCGACCGTCGGCGCGGGTCCCGCGCCCCCGACCGCGGCATGGATTTGCGCCGCCACCTGGTTCAGCCGGATCTGATAGCCCTGCGCGTGCGCCAGCATCGACCCGATGTTCGTCGCCAGCACATAGACGACGACCGCGCCCACGCCGAGGATCAGCACGAAGGCGATCGGCAGCGATAGGAAGCGCGGCACGCCCTTCAAACGCGCATCGATCGCCTCAGCGAAGCCGTCAATGGCGAGCCACAAGATCAGGGCCAGCGCGAACTGCGTCAGCGGTTCGCGCAGGAAAAACAGCACGGCGCCCAGCACGCCTACGGCGATAATCCACAGGGCGGCGGTTTGAGATGCGGTCATGCGCCAGCCTTGGCGGTGCGTGGCCGCGAAAGCAAGGCTTGGCCCGCGCGCGGCGCAAGCTATTGTCCAGCCGACGAATCTTGCCCGGAGAGAATCCCCGATGGCCGAAAACATCCTGATCGGCGCGAGCCCCGAGGGGCCGCAGGAGATGGCGCTGAAGCGCGCCAACCGCCACGGCCTGATCGCCGGCGCCACCGGCACCGGCAAAACCGTGACGCTGCAGGTGCTGGCTGAGGCCTTCGCGCGCGAAGGGGTCAACGTCTTCGCCGCCGACATCAAGGGCGACCTCTCGGGCGTCGCCGTTCCCGGCGATCCCCCGCCCGGCTGGGCTGTCGCGCGCGCGGCGGAGGTGGGCGTCACGCTGACGCCCGAAGCCCAACCCGTCGTGTTCTGGGACGTGTACGGCGAACTCGGCCATCCGGTGCGCACCACCGTCACCGAAATGGGCCCGGTGCTCATGTCGCGCGTGCTGGAAGCCACCGAAGCGCAGGAAGGCGCGATCACCATCGCCTTCAAGCTCGCCGACGATTGGCTGACAGCCGGCAAAAACGAAGGCCTGCTGCTGAACCTCGCCGATTTGCGCGCGCTGCTGACGCACATCTCCGAGAACAGCGATGAGATCGGCAAGAAATACGGCCTCGTCACGCCGCAAACGATCGCGGCGCTCCAGCGCCGCATTCTCCAACTCGAAATGGACGGCGCCGAGCGCTTCTTTGGCGAAACCGCGCTCGAGCTTGACGATCTCTTGGCCATGCGCCCGGACGGCAAAGGCACGATCCATCTGCTCGCGTCCGAGCGGCTGGTGCAAAGCCCGCGTCTCTACTCCGCCTTCCTGCTCTGGCTGCTGAGCGAGCTTTGGGAAGAGCTGCCGGAAGTCGGCGACGCCGATAAGCCGAAGCTCGTCTTCTTCTTCGACGAAGCCCACCTCCTCTTCCGCGACGCGCCGAAGGAATTGCTCACGCGCGTCGAGCAAGTGGTGCGCTTGATCCGCTCCAAGGGCGTCGGCATTTATTTCGTGACGCAATCGCCCACCGACGTGCCGGACTTGGTGCTGAGCCAACTCGGCAACCGCTTCCAGCATGCTTTGCGCGCCTACACGCCGAGCGACCAGAAAGCCGTGCGTGCGGCGGCGCAATCGTTCCGCACCAATGCGAACGTCGATGTCGCGAAAGAGATTCAGGAAATGGGCGTTGGCGAAGCGCTCGTCTCGACGCTCGACGCCAAAGGCGCGCCCACCGTCGTCGCCCGCACGAAAGTGCGCCCGCCCAATGGCCAAGTGGGCCCGGTGCTGCCGGCTGTGCGCACGCAGATGATGCAGGCGTCGGCGTTGCGCAAGAAGTACGAGAAAGCCATCGACCGCGAGAGCGCGGCCGAAATCCTCAATGCCCGCATGGCCCGCGCGGCGGCGGAAGAAGAACGCGAGGCCGAGCGCGCCGCCCGCGAAAAAGCGCAACGGCCAACGACGCGCAGCAGCGGCACTGGAACGACGCGACGCAGCAGCGGCGGTTCCCGCACAACGGCTGTCGAACGCCAAACCGGCCGCGTCGCCAGCGGCGTGTTCAACACCATCGTCCGCGAAATCATGCGCGGGATTTTGGGCACGCCCGCGCGACGGCGGCGGCGTTAACTCCGCATCTGGCCCGTTGCGGACATGCGCTTTCCAACAACTAAGCCCGTCATCCCGGACACGCGGAGCGTGATCCGGGACCCAGTGGCGAACGACGAACCCTTCGATCCCTGGGTCCCGGCTCTCCCTTCGGTCGGCCGGGATGACGGTGGTTCCTCGATGACGTCCGCTCCCGGCGAAAATCTGACCTGAAACCCGCCCTCTCACCCGGTCGCGGCCCGCGACCGACCTCGCCCCCTCGCGGGAGCGAAGCCGCGCACTATCCCCGCACAAATCCTGCTCCAGCCCTTGCCGCACAAGCACCCGCACAAAATCTATCCGACACCCCTCGGCGCGGGCGCATACTCCACCGATGCAGTCCGCCCCTTCCATCAACACCAATGCGATACGCACCTTCGCCGCTCTTATACGGCGGTGGTGCGCGTTTGTGTTGTTGTGGTTGGCGCGGCTGCCGATCGCGCGGTCGCGCGTTGACACGCTGCGGATGGAGCGGCGGCTCAAACTGCTAATGTTCGCCAGCGTCGTCGCCGCCGGATTTGCGCCGGGCAAACGCCGCATGGGCGCGCACCTGGTGGGCCGTTCCTATCGCGGTTCCTGGCGCAGCTTCGTCACCCGCGCCGCGCTGCCTCCGCTCAGCGCATTCAATCACGACCGCCTCGCGCGCATCAGGCACATCGCCGCGAACATCGATCTCTACGTGACGCGTTTCATGAAGCGCCTGGCGCGCGGTTTTCTCATGCGCCGCTGCGCCGCGCGCGGGATAGCGCCCGCCGTGCTGATGTCGCGCGCGCCGGCACGCGTCCTCGCGTTCGCCGATACGTCTTGAATTTTCCAGTTTCCTGCGCACACCCAACGCGGAGTCGAGCCCGACTCTCGCGGCGCCGGCGCGCGCCCACAACGCAGCGGAAGCGCTAGTCCACGATCCCGCGCTTCCATTCCGCATCGCGGCGCGGCAGCGCGAGGTACGCCTCGCTCCGCATCTCCATCAGCCGCGAGGCGGTGCGTTCAAACTCGAAGCTCTGATCCCCCGCAGGGTAGAGCGTCTCCGGCGGCGCCTCGGCTGAAGCGACAAGCTTCACTTTCGCTTCGTAAAGCGCATCGATCAAGGTGCGGAAGCGCGCCGCTTCTTCGCGATTGGCCGGCGAAAGCTTCGGAATGTTCTCCAGCAGAACCGTGTCGAAGCGCTCAGCGATCTCGAGATAATCCGCCGGCCCCAACGGCCGCGCGCAAAGCTCCTCGAAGGTCAGCCGCGCCACGCCCGCGGCCTGCCGCGCCACGTGCAGCGCCCGGCCGCCAACATCAAGCGTCACGTCATGCGGCTGCGCCCCTTGCGTTAGCCGCGCCCAGGCGCGGTCCATCGCTTCGTCCGCCGCAGGCCCAAGCGGCGCGTAATAGACCGGCGCCGCCATCAAACGCTCCAGCCGATAGTCGCGCGGTCCAGCCAGATGCACCACGTCGACACGTTGCCTGAGCATGTCGATGAACGGCGTGAAGAGCTGACGGTTGAGACCATTCTTGTAGAGATCGTCCGGCGGACGATTTGACGTCGCGACGATGACAACGTCGAGCGTCCACAAGCGCTCGAACAGACGCCCCAGGATCATCGCGTCAGCGATGTCGGTCACTTGCACTTCATCGAAGCACAAGAGCCGCGCGTCCTCGGCCACCTGTCGCGCCGCCAGCGCGATCAATTGATCCTGCGCACCGGCCCGGCCTTCTCGCGCTTCGCGCAAGAAGGCGTGCCGTGCCTGCATGAATTCATGGAAGTGGACGCGCCGCTTTTTCTTCACCAGCGCGGTTTCGAAAAACAGATCGAGCAGCATCGACTTGCCGCGCCCCACGGGGCCCCAGACGTAAAGCCCCCGAGGCGCCGCGCGTTTGCCGAGCCAGCCCTCAGGGTTCCAGCGTTTCAATTCCGCGGCGAGCGCCTCGAACTTTTCGGCGGCGGCCGCCTGGTTCGGATCGGCCGTCAGGTCTCCAGCGGCGACCCGCGCCCGATACGCCGCCAGAACCGACATCAACGGATGGAGGTAGCCAGCTTGGGCGCCTTCCCGCCGCCGGCGCCCTCCGCCGCCGCCATTTGCGGCTGCGGCGCGACCGCGAGGCCCGCCAGGCAAAAGCACGCCCCGATCGCGGCTATGGCCGAGGCCAAGGTCACGAATGTGAACAAGGCGGGCTTACGGATTTCGGGATGTGCGGCCATTGGGGCCTTTTGACCCCGCTTCCGGACTGCTGGCAAGCCGCCGGCGCCCCTTCCCCACGGGTCGCTCCCATGCTTTTTCAGAAATCGGGGCAGCCGTTGAGTCGCCCGCGAAGGCTTGAGACGCGTCGTCATGGACATTGCTGCGTCCCCATCGGCCCAAGCCGGCCCGCGAACCTCGCCGCGGTCGCATATTGTCGATGTGCTGATTGAAGAACGTGCGCCCCGCCTCTCGCGGAGCGCTGCCTGGCCGGCGCTGCGGCCGCTGCTCTACTCAATCCTGAACTACGACAAGGCCCGCTACATGGCCGACACCATTGCCCCAATGGGCGGGCGCGATGCGTTGGAGTTCATCTCACATCTGCTCTCGATAAAACTGGAGCTGCGCGGCGCGGAGCGCATCCCGAGTTCAGGCCCGTTCCTACTGGTCGCGAACCACCCGACCGGCATCACCGATGGGCTCGCGGTTTACGACGCCGTGAAAGCGCCGCGACCGGACGTGCTGTTCTACGCCAATTCCGACGCGCACCGGGTCAGCCCCGGCTTCGCTGAAACGTTGATCCCGGTTGAATGGGTTCACGCCAAACGGACGCGCGAACGGACGCGCCTCACTTTGAAGATGACGGAAGAAGCCATCGATGCAGGCCGGCCGATCGCGATCTTCCCGGCTGGGCGTCTGGCGCGTATGCGCGATGGCGTACTGACCGATCCCGAATGGATGGCAAGTGCAGCGAGCCTGGCGCGAAAGTATAAGCTGCCGATCGTGCCGTGCCACGTTTCCGGACCGTACGCGTTTTGGTTTCACACCTTCTCGAAATTCTCCGCCGAGCTGCGTGACATCACGTTGTTTCACGAACTGTTGAATAAGGCCGGCAAGACCTACCAGCTCACGTTCGGTCCGCTGATCCCGCCCGAACATTCGGTCGGCGACGCCACAGGCGTGACGCGAAAAATCAAACGCTACATAGAGCGTGTGCTGGGCGACCACCCGAACGCGGCGTTCGATCCCGATGGCCCCGAATGCGAATGGCGCGATCCGCCACCGAAACTCGGCTAGTCGATTTCTGAGTGCAGTCTAAATTTTAGGATAGACGAACATCACGGCGCAGCGCAGATTGGCGTTCGCGTGGGGCGGGTTTGCGAAGGTGTTAAATGCGCGCCCGCATTCTCATTGCAGCACTGGTGAGCTTCGCTGGCCTAGCCACAAGCGCCGCCGCCATTCCATACATTCCGCCTCCGCAACCGGTTTATGACGCGCCGATTGATCGGGCGCTGCAGAACGTCGTCGCCATGGACGGCGTGGATGAAGCGCAGCGCGAGCGCGTGCTAGGGCGGCTCAATCTGCTGGCCTACGCGCGTAACGACGGCACATTCACCTACATTCGCGAAGGCGATCAGTTCAATGAAGCGGGCAGCATTGCCTGCACAGAGGTTGTCCAGGGGCGCGGCGCACCGCCGCCGAATGGAAAACCGCAAACCTTCAGCCCCGGCGCGCGCTGCGCGCAATGGAGCTTCGCGCTCGGCCCGCAAGACGAGCTGCCGGCGAACCCGTCGGCGACGAATGAAGCGGCGCGGGAACGGCTTGTTGCGGCGGAAGCGCACTACGCGCGCGCGATCACGCTGGAGGGCGCCAACCTCCGCGCGCGGCTCGGCCACGCATACACTTTGGATCGCCTCGGCCGCATCAGCGCGGCGCGCAACGAGTTGCGCACCATCATTCGACTCGGCCTGCCGCAACTCGCCGCACCGCAATCGGATTGGGAAACCCACGCCGTACTCACCGAAACGGCAGAGCATATGGCGCATCTCGCGCGCAGCGGCATCGATCGCCGCAAGCTCGCGCAATTGCGAGCGCGTCTGCAAGCAAGCAGGCCGATCGTCTATGTGACGCCTATTGTGGTGCCGTTGAACGACGCGCCGTTCGCGCAAATCGTTGACGACAATTCCAACGTCGCCTTCGACCTCGCCGGCACCGGCGACACGCGCGCGCAAGGCTGGATCACGCCAAACGCTGCGTGGCTGGTATGGGACCCGCAATGGCGCGGCGACATCCGCTCCGGCTTCGACCTGATCGGGCAACGTACGTGGGCCGTGTTCTGGAGCGATGGCTTCGAAGCACTCCGCGCGTTGGATGACAATCGCGACGGCGAACTGACCGGCGGCGAACTTGGTGGCCTGGCGCTATGGCGCGACGAAAACATGAACGGCGTCAGCGATCCTGGCGAAGTGCTGCCGGCGAACGTGCATGGCATAGCGGCGCTCGCAACACGCGGCGCGCCGGCGCGGCCAGGCCTTATCACTGCGCCGGCTGGGGTACGCTTCGAGGACGGCCGCACTCGGCCCCTTTACGACTGGACGCCGGGGCGTCTCGCACCGTCGAGCTAGGCGCCCTACAGTGCCGGCATGATTTCATTTGTACTGAACCGCGTGCGCGGGCTTACCGGGTTTTTGGTGGTCGCGGCATCGATCGCCTATGGCTGGTATGCGATCGCGTATCTGCCCTATTGGCAACGGCTCGTTGACGCTCAGGGCGGAATGGAAATTCAGACGCGCATTTTCTACGGTGCGCCTGAAGTGGCCGAGGCGTTCGCGCTGATTAATCCAAGCGACGCGTTCACATTCTACGCGCTCGATGTGCCCAACGCGATCTTGGTCGGCCTTGGCATCGCGGCGATGATCGCGTTCGGCATTCGACAATTGAAGCTGGAGCGCTCGATCGCGCGCGGGCTGATCGCATTGCCCCTGGTGGCGAGTGTTTCCGATTTGGTCGAGACCGCCTGCCTGGCGCTTGCGCTCGCCACGAATCCGGGGAACCCCGGCTTTCTCGGCGATGCAGCGGGCGCCTTCACCACGGCAAAGTTCGCGGCAGGCATTCCAGCGCAGATTGCCGCTGTGATCGGCGTCGTCGTTGGGTTCAGCGCACTGGCTTGGCGGACGCTTAGGCCTTCCGCTCCACCATCGCCTTCTTGATCTCGGCGATCGCCTTGGCTGGGTTCAGCCCCTTCGGGCAGACCTGCGCGCAATTCATGATCGTGTGGCAGCGATAAAGTTTGAACGGATCTTCCAGCGCATCAAGACGCGCGCCGGTGTTTTCATCGCGGCTATCGGAAATCCAGCGATAGGCTTGCAACAACGCCGCGGGGCCCATGAATCGATCCGCGTTCCACCAATAGGACGGACACGCGGTCGAGCAGCAGGCGCAGAGGATGCATTCGTACAATCCATCGAGCTTCGAGCGCTCTTCGGGGCTCTGTTTCCATTCCGCGCTAGGCTCTGCGGTTTGAGTCTGGAGCCACGGCTCGATCGCGGCGTACTGCGCAGTGAAATTGGTGAGGTCCGGCACCAAATCCTTCAACACGGGCTGGTGCGGCAGCGGCGAGATAGTGATCGGGCCCGCAGGCAGTTCGTCCATGCCCTTGGTGCAGGCGAGCGTGTTGCGACCGGCGATGTTCATCGCGCACGAACCACACACGCCCTCGCGGCATGATCGACGGAACGCCAGCGTCGAGTCCATGTCGTTCTTGATCGCGATCAGGGCGTCGAGCACCATCGGCCCGCAACTGTCGAGATCGAGTTCGTACGTATCCCACCGGGGGTTCTCGCCGGTCTCAGGATCGTAGCGATAGACCTTGAACTGGCGCACGCGCTTGGCGCCCTTCGGCGCGGCGTGGCGTTTGCCCTGCTTGACCTCGGAATTCTTCGGCAGCGTCAGCTGGACCATGTCGCACGGCTCTCCGGTTCGCCCCTCCGTACGTGACGAGGCGGGCGGCGCTCGTCAAGCACCGCCCGCCCCAGTTGCTCGTTAGAGGCCGCGTCAAGCCGGCGCAGGCGCCTCCGTGGCGGTTTCGCGCCCGTACCAGTTGATTCGGCGGGTGGCGATCATCGCCGCCGCGATCACCAGGAAGGCCACCACAGAGCCCGCGAAGAAGGCGAAGTCCTCGATCGTCATCAACACGTACATCACCCCGTATAGCACGGAGAGGCCGGCCAGCGCACTGGCACCCACGCGTACCGAACCAGACGAGGCGCCGGCATAGTAGGCAAGCAACGCGACCGTCGCTGCAGCAGCGATCACAAACGCGCCGGTGAAGCCGATGATCTCGGTGATGGCGAGCAGCAGCAGATAGAATACGCTCTGCGCGAGGCCGACCAGTATGTATTGCGCCGGGTGCGCTTTCTTGCCGGACAGCGCCTCGAAGATCAGCGTCGCCAGGAAAACGATGCCGATGAACATGATGCCATAGCGCACCGCGCGTTGGACGCCATTGTAAACATCGTCGGCGCTGACGAAGCTGACAGCCATGTCGCGCCCAGCGCCATCGCCCAGGTTGAAGACGTTAAGGTCAGCTGCTTTTTCAACCGAACCAGCCGCGAAAGGCACACGCCACGTCGCGGCGAAGCCGTTTGGCGGGGGCTGCAGCGCGCCATTCTCGCGCGGTTGGCCGGCGACGGCAGCGTCGGTGCGCTGGAAATAGCCCTGTATGTTGACGTCGGTGCGGTTGCCACGGATCGCGCCGGTAGTGTCTTGTGCGAACGCGGCAATGGCGAAGCGTTGCGCGCCGCCGAGCGTGAGCCGCGTGCGCACCTCGAATTCTTCGGGCGCATCGGTGAACGCCGTGCGCGCCGCGAAGGTTTGCAGATTGGACGGCTCAACGTAGGCGCGCGGCTCGGTGCTCATCGTCGCTGTCGTGCCCGGCGAATAGACGCTGAGACCGCGGAACGGCTCCAACGTCGCCGTGGAACCGTCCGAAAATGCGATCTCGGCGGTGTCGCGAATGGCGCGGCTGTCGCGCACGTACATCAGGATTTGCGCGCCGGACCAATCGAGAATGTAGGATGGATCAAGATCCGCCAACGCGTCACGGGGGCGGAACCGCGCCGTGAAAGCCGTGACGGCTTGATAGGTCGCGGCGCGGTAGATGCCGCGCGGCAGATCCTGAACCGTGAGCGCCGAATCCGCGGAGCCCTCTTCCGCGAACACCGCGTAATAGGAGCGGACGATGCTTGGACGGGTGACGCCTTGTGCGTCGGTGACTTGCACCGAACGCGTGTAGGGGATGATCAGCATCGGCCCGCCAACGGTCTGCTGACCCCCGGCGCGCTCGCCGATTTCCGCCGTCACCTGTTGGGCAAGACGCTGCCTGTCCGCGACGATGGCGCCGACGGTAATCAGCGGGATGCCCATCAGCAGCACAAGAAAGCAAACAAGCAACATTTTAAGGCCGAGCGATCCGCGTGGGATCAGCTTCGACGTTAGGGGTTCAGTCACGGGGACACCTCTCCAGCTCATGGAGATTGCAGGGTGTCGTGGCGCCCGCGTGGGCTCTAGGCGCGCGCGCGGGAGCTTTTCTGCATTTCTTGTGCAGCCGCGCCTAGTTTTCCGGAACGATGGTCGAGGTCACGGCCTCCTCGGGCGGGGCCCAGCCCTCATCCGCAGACGGCGAAACGGGCTCCGCGCCCCAGGCGATCACGAAGGCCGCGACGCCCGCCGCAGCGCACGCCATGCGCCACAGGAATGACGACCAATCATATCGTGTGGTGAGGCTTTCAGCCGCCTCCGCACCTTCCGGCGCAGGCGTCGCCTGACGGCGCCATTCGATGAGCACATGCCCGATCACGAACACAAACGGGATCGCGAAACCCCACGGCGCCGCGTCCGGCATCCACGGCCGCAAGAATAGGCCGAGCGAGCCAAGAATGATGCCCGCAAAGGTCAGGAATTCCGTCAGAGCCTGGCCGCGATCGCCGAAGGCGGCGCGGAAGCGGCGACGCCGCGCCCCCATCTCTTCCAGCATGACAGAGAAAAAATCGCCCATGCTCCGGGAGATAGCCTAGCGACTGGGTGCAGGCCAGCCCTGCGCGGCGCCTAGGCCGTCAAGGCTCGATTTCGCCTCAGCGCGCGCCTAGATTCGCGTTCATGACCCTGACCCTCCCCCCGCTCGCCAAACGCGTCCTGATCGGCTTCGGCATTTTGATCGGCGTGTTGGTGCTCGCGATCATTCTGTTTTTCGTGTTCTTCCCGAAGGATTTGGCTATCGCCGAAGCCGAGCGGCGGATCGAGGAAGCAACCGATCGCGAGCTGACCATCAGCGGCCCGGTGGAACTCACGTTCTGGCCGGTCTTGGGTTTTTCGGCGGAGCAAGCGAGCCTCTCCAACCCCGAGGGGTTTGACGCTTCGCAACCATTCCTCGCCGCCAACCGCATCGTGTTCGCGGTAAAGGTGATGCCGCTTCTGCGTGGCGCGATCGAGGTGAAGCAACTCATCCTCGACGGCGCGGCGTTCAATCTCGTCGCCAACGAAGACGGCGCGGCGAATTGGACGTTTCCGACCGAGGAGACAGCCGAAGACCAAACCACGCTCGACGATTTGCGGCTGGACGAAATGCGGCTGACAGATGGAACGATTTCCTTCCAAGGCGCGCAGGGCGAGCCGATGCTGCTCTCCGACGTCGATGCCGACCTGGCGTTGGAATCCTTGGACCAGCCCGCACACCTGAATGCGGCGTTCGACTATCGCGACCAGCGCGTCGATGTGCAGTCTGACATCGGCTTGCCCCGCGCTGTGGTGGAGCAAGGCGAGACGCCGATTTCCGCGACGGTGCGCGCCGATCCTTTGAGCGCCGAATTTGGCGGCGCGTTCAACGCGGCGACCGGCGCGCTCACGGGTGCGCTCGAAGCAAATGGCGCCAGTGCGCGGCGCTTGGCGGCTTGGATGGGCTCGCCGATGGGCGAAGGCGGCGGCTTCGGCGCGTTCCGCGTCGCCGCGCAGGTGGTGCAGCAGGGCCAAACGACGGACCTGACCGAGGCTTCGATCAGCTTGGACGACATTCAAGCGCAAGGGCGGCTTACACTCGTGACGCTCGACAGCGGGCGCTTACGCATCACCGGCGCACTGACCACGCCGAACGTTGACGTCAACACATACATCCCGGCGCCGGCGCAAGGCGCGCAAGCGGGCGGCGTGGAGGTGAACACAGCTTGGAGCAGCGAGCCGCTTGACCTCACCGGCCTGCGCGCCATCGACGCCGACATCGCTTTGACGATCGCAGCGTTGAAATTCCAGCAGATGAGTTTCTCTGACGTGGCGATGGGCCTGCGCATCGCCAATGGCGCGCTTGATGCCCGGCTAACGCGCATTGGCCTCTATGGCGGCGGCGGCACGGCGCGGCTGATTGCTGATGGGTCCGGCGCGACGCCGCGTGTGGCGGTGGAGCTGAACGCGGAGAACGTGCAAGCAGAGGGCCTGCTGACGGATGCAATTGGCTTTGACCGCATCTCCGGGCGCGGACGCTTGAGCGCGTCACTGGTGGGCGCGGGCGCCTCGCAGGCGGCGATCATGCGCAGCCTCGACGGCCGCGCGGCGTTCAATTTCAACGACGGCGCGTTTAAGGGAATCAACCTCGCGCAAGTCGCGCGCTCCATTCAGGCCGCGCTCGCCGGAACAGCAGTGGGGCCGAATGCGGAAACCGACTTTGCCGAACTGGCGATGACGATGACGCTCTCGAACGGCGTCGCCGCCACACAAGATTTGCGCCTGCTCAATCCGTTCGTGCGCCTCGACGGCCAAGGCCTGATCGACATTGGAGGCCAATCGATCGACATGCGCATCGCCCCGCGTGCGGTGAACAACGCAGCCGGCCAAGGCGGCGACGCTGGATTGCAGGGCCTTGGCATCCCGTTCCGCGTATCCGGCAGCTGGAGCCGCGTGAGCTTTGCGCCAGCTTTGGGCGATGTAGTGCAGAATGAATTGCGTTCACGGGCGCAGAGCATTTTGCGCGATCAACCCGCCGGCAGCCCGCTGGCGGCGTTGGGCGAAGCGCTGTTCGGCCGCCAGCCGGCGGCGACGGAAACGCCGCCGGACGGCGCGACAACGCCAGCCACTGAACCAGCGGCGCCGCCAAGCGAAACAGCGCAGCCAGCGCAGCAGCAGCCTGCGTCTCCGCGCGATATTTTCGAAGGGTTGCTGCGACGCTCGCAAAAGCAGCGCACGGAGACGCCGGCTGAGCCGCCGGCGGAAGCGCCAACTGAGCCGGCGCCCGCCACGCCGTAGCTATTGCTTCTTCTGGCGCGCGCTGAAGAACACCGCGAGCTTGTTGCCGTCGAGATCGCGGAAATACGCGAACTCACCGAACGGCCCACGCGGGCCTGGCTTGCCTTCGCAGGTCGCGCCAAGCGACAGCGCCTTTTCATAGACGCGCGTCACGTCCGCTTCGGTGTCAACATTGATAGCCAGCATGCCGCCGTTGGAGCGCGTGGCTGGCGCCCCATCATGCGTGCGGTTGACCATGATCATCGCGCCGCTTTCGAGCCGATAGAGCACACCCACCGGCGTCGGCATGAGCCGCTTGCCGCCCATCTCACCCAGCAGCGCGTCATAGAACGCGGTAGCGCGATCAAAATCATTGGTGCCGAGACAGACGTAGCCGATCGTGGCCATGGTGGTTTCTCCCCTAAGTTTGGCGGAGTGTTCGGCGCGGCGGCAGCCAGCGTCAAGCCTGACGCTACGTCGCCGCTTCGGTGCTGGCCCAACTCAAGGTGGCCACAATGGCTCTCCTTCATTTGGCGTAGTTCAGCGTGCGCGCTCCACGGTGACAATCTCGAACTCTGCGGAATTATCGAAACGTCCGGTGAGCACCACAGAACGCAACCCAGAACCGGTGATCCGGAAACGATTCTGCACATTCCCTACGCTTCGGCACTCTGTCGTCAGGACAAGAGAAATCATGCCATCAGACACCGACAACCTCCCCAGCGCCGCGCCCCCCTCAGTCTCCCAGTGCGGACATTCACTGATTATGAATTGATCGTGCGCCCAGGAGAACCTCTGCAGGTCAAACTTGCCGATAGAAATGAAGTAGCAGTCCTCACGTCCATCCTCATCCACGTCGCACTTCATCGGAATCGGTACCGTCCTGGTTCCCGCACCCGCCAGAAACACAGCACCCTCGGCCTCGGTCACGCGTGAGAAATCGTGGAGTAGCGCCTGCGCCGACGAACGATACTTATTGCCGTTGTCTGCCTCGTAGTAGAGATAGATTCCGCGCTCTGATCCTCGCCGAACAATTCGTATCCTGTTGGTCTCGACGTCAGCGCTTTGCGACAACACGCGAAACGCGGGCAAGATGTGCTCGCTTTCGGAGTCCTCATACATGGTGTCTGTGTAAATTCGATCGAGGCCAACGTCGCTCTCCGGTTCGGGCCGCGGCCGGAGTCGCTGTGATTGGCTTTCGTCCGAGTCCGACACGCGTCCTGACTCAACAAACGGGCTTTGATTGCCCGTGATGAACGCGTAAAATGCCGGCACCGCAGCCAAAATCGCCACGGCAACGCCAATCACAGCCCATTGATTCGCGGACAATCGCACCGACAAGTTGTCGCATGCGAATAGGCCCTCTTCAATACACCCGCTTCTTCGGCGGGATAGATTCGATATCGTTGGTCATCGTGTTGGAGTGCACGGGGCGGAAGTCGATCTTTGTTTCGCCGGTCTTGAGATCGAGCCAAGCGAGCGTGTGTTTCATCCAATGATCATCGTCGCGATCAGGGAAATCTTCGCGGGCGTGCGCGCCGCGTGACTCGGTGCGATTGGCGGCGCCGTTCACGGTAACGATGGCCTGCCCAAGCAAATTGTCGAACTCCAACGTCTCAACCAAATCCGTGTTCCAGATCATGGAACGATCGGTGACGCCGATATCTGGCGCCTGCTTCCAAACCTCGGCCATGCGCTGCACGCCTTCTTGGAGCACCGGGCCAGTGCGGTAGACGGCGCAAGTGTCCTGCATCGTGCGCTGCATGCGGTCGCGCAGCTTTGCCGTCGGTGTCCCGCCCTTAGCGTTGCGGAATTTATCCAACCGCGCCAGATGGGCGTCCGACGCAACTTTCGAAAATTCAGGCTGCGCCCCTCCGGCCTTCAATTTCTCACCGCACCGCAGGCCGACAGCGCGGCCGAACACCACGAGATCGATCAGCGAGTTTGAGCCCAGGCGGTTGGCGCCGTGCACACTCACGCACGCCGCTTCGCCAACAGCCATCAAACCCGGCACGACAGCATCGGGATCGCCGCCGACTTTGGTGAGAACTTCGCCGTGATAGTTCGTAGGAATGCCGCCCATATTGTAGTGCACGGTCGGCAGCACCGGGATCGGCTGACGCGTGACATCGACGCCCGCGAAAATCTTGGCGCTTTCGGAAATGCCCGGCAGACGCTGGTGCAGGATTTTCGGATCGAGGTGATCCAGGTGCAGGTTGATGTAATCCTTGTTCGGGCCGACGCCGCGGCCTTCGCGGATTTCCAGCGTCATGGCGCGGCTCACCATGTCGCGCGGGGCGAGATCCTTCACGGTCGGCGCGTAGCGCTCCATGAAGCGCTCGCCGTTTGAGTTGGTGAGATAGCCGCCCTCGCCGCGCGCGCCTTCGGTGATCAGGCAGCCGGCCGGGAAAATGCCCGTCGGGTGGAATTGCACAAATTCCATGTCCTGCAGCGGCAGGCCGGCGCGCAGCACCATGGCGTTGCCGTCGCCGGTGCAGGTGTGTGCGGA
The DNA here is from genome assembly GCA_000974665.1 of alpha proteobacterium U9-1i. NCBI lineage: Bacteria > Pseudomonadati > Pseudomonadota > Alphaproteobacteria > alpha proteobacterium U9-1i. Next base: position 34,575 of record BBSY01000002.1, read on the forward strand.
GGTGCAGGAGAGATACGCGCGGCCATAACCGCCGGTGGCGAGCACGACGGTTTGCGCGCGAAAGCGATGCAAGGAGCCGTCGTCGAGCTTCCACGCCGTGACGCCGCGGCAAACGCCACCCTCGTCCATCAGCAGATCGAGCGCGAAGAACTCGATGAAGAAATCGACGTCGTGCCGGAGCGACTGGCCGTACATCGTGTGCAGCATGGCATGACCGGTGCGATCCGCCGCCGCGCAGGTGCGCTGCACCGGCGCTTCGCCGAAATTGCGTGTCATGCCGCCGAAGGCGCGCTGATAGATTTTGCCTTCTTCGGTACGCGAGAACGGCACGCCCCAGTGCTCAAGCTCGTAAACGGCGGCCGGCGCGTTGCGCGTGAGATATTCAATCGCGTCTTGATCGCCCAACCAGTCCGACCCCTTCACGGTGTCGAACATGTGCCATTGCCATTTGTCCTCGCCCATATTCCCGAGCGAGGCGGAGATGCCGCCTTGCGCCGCGACCGTGTGCGAGCGCGTCGGAAACACTTTGGAAATGCAAGCCGTCTTCAGCCCGGCTTGCGCGCAGCCAAGCGCCGAGCGAAGTCCCGAGCCGCCGGCGCCAACGACGACGACATCATAGGTGTGATCGTTCCAAGAATAGGCGGTCAAACGTTAGACTCCGAAATTGACCTGCATCACGGCGTAAACAGCGCCCGCGCCAAGCGCCAGAAGCGCCAGCGTGTTGAGAATGAGCAGCAGCGTTTTCGTAAAAGGCTTGGCGATGTAATCGACGATCACTTCCTGCATGCCGATACGCATGTGGTAGAGCGCGATGACAATCAAAAGGGTCACGCCCACCGCATTCAGCGGTTCGGACAGAAAATCGATGGCGCCAAGATAGCTTGGGCCCGGCATGGTGAGCGCCGCGCTGATCACGAACCAAGGGCCCAGCACCATAAGCGCAATGGCGGATACGCGTTGCGCGATGAAATGGCCCGTGCCTTCGTGGCCGGCGCCGTGACCGCGAACCTTGCCCAGAGGCGTGCGCATACTGTTGTCGGAGGTGTTCATTTCAGCCTCCCGCGCTGATGAGCGCCCACAGCGCGAACGGCGCCGCGACGGCGAAGAGGATCGCGGCCCAGGCGGTGGTCTCGGCGTCGGACGGCTTCAAGCCAGCGCCAGTGTCGAACACCAAATGGCGGATGCCGTTGGCGAAATGAAAAGCGAAGGCCGCCACGAGCAGATAGAGCGCCGCTTGCCCAATGGGCGATGACAAGAAGTCCGCCACCGGCGCGTAGGTTTCGGGGCCTGCCGCCACTGCGATCAACCACAACGAGAAGCCGATCGCACCCGCGTAGAGGCCGATGCCGGTCAGGCGATGCAGAATTGAGGTGAGCATGGTCACATGCCAACGCCACACCTGCAGGTGTGGTGAGACGGGTCTTTCTCCCGGACGGCTTGCCCCGGCCATCTGCGCCCCTGAGTTCGTGAATCTACGTGGAATTGCGCCGCGGAGATTAGAAGTTCACCCCCTCAAGTCAATCTAACGCAGAGCGTCGATGGGGGCTTGCGAAGGCGCGGTTGAGCCGTTCTAGCTTTGGTCCGACTGCTTGGTTTTCGTGAGGGATAAGCCAATGATCCGTTCTGCTGCGCTGGCGCTTTTTTCGCTTGCGCTTTTCGTCGCACCCGCTTCGGCGCAACCGCGCGGCGATGCACGCCTCAACACATTGCTGGCCGAACACGAGCGCATCGAGCGCCGCTTCGACCCGGTGACCTCAGGCCAGAACGGCGACCAGGCAGCGCTCTCGCTGCTGCCCGACGCGTCGCCGGCAGCCGTGGAAGCGCGGCGCGCGGCCTTGGCCGACCTGCGCACACGCCTCGCGGCCGTCAATGAGCGACAGCTTTCGGTCGGGGCGCAGCTGAACCGCACGCTCCTCCTACGCAACATCGACGACGAACTAGAGAGCATCTCATTCGACCGGTCGCGCCTCGGCGGCTTTGGCGGCGGCGGGTACGATAGTCTTGGCCGCGAAACGCCGCTGCGTTCGCGTGAGGACGCGGAAGCCTGGATCACGCGCTTGGGCGCGATGGCCGGCTCCATCAATCAAGGCATTGAAAACCAGCGTCGCGGCATCGCGACCGGCTGGACACAGCCGCGCCAGATCATTGAACGTTCGATCGGCGTGTCGCGCCGCACATTCGAGACTTCGGCCGAAGAGAGCCCGCTCTTGCTGCCGTTTGCGACGCTGCCGGCCACCGTGCCCGAGGCGGAACGCAACGCGTTTCGCGCGCGCGGCTTGGCCATCGTCCGCGATCAGATCAAGCCAGCACAGCAAGCGCAATTACGCTTTCTTGAAACCGAATTGCTGCCAGCGGCGCGAGCGGGCCTCGGCGTGCGAACGCTGCCGAATGGCGAAGCCTATTACAGCTATTTGGTGCGCTCCTTCACGACGACCAACATGACGCCGGACGACGTGCACGCGCTCGGCCAATCGGAAGTGCGCCGCATCCGCGCTGAGATGGACGTTGTGATCGCCGAAGCAGGCTATGCCGGACGTTTCCGGGATTTCACAACGTTTCTCCGCACCGATCCGCAATTCTACGCAACCAGCGCCGAAGACTTGATGGAGAAAACCGCGCGTCTGACCCGTCGCGCCGATGCGGCCTTGCCGCAATTGTTCGGCACGTTGCCGCGGATGACCTACGGCATCGAGCCAACCCCGCCTGAAACGGCGCCGACATCGGCGACCGCGAGCTATAGCCCCGGCAGTGCGTTGCTTGGCCAACCGGGCATCTATTACGTCAACACGTATCAGCTCAATCAGCGCCCGCTCTACGAATTGCCGGCGCTGACCCTGCACGAAGCGACACCGGGCCACCACTTGCAGGTGGCGCTGATGCAAGAACAACCCGAGGCGCCCTACTTCCGCCGGACCTCGTGGTTCACGTCCTATGTTGAAGGATGGGGCCTCTATGCGGAAACGCTGGGCTACGACATCAACTTCTACACCACGCCTTACGAACGCTTTGGCCGCCTCTCCTACGAGATGTGGCGTGCCTGCCGGCTGGTGGTGGACACAGGCATCCATTGGCTGGGCTGGACGTACGAACAGGGTCGCCAGTGCTTCGAGGAGAACACCGCCTTGAGCGCGCAAAACATCACTGCTGAAGTGAACCGCTACATCGGCGGGCCGGGGCAAGCTCTCGCGTACAAAATTGGCGAACTCACCTTCCGTCGCATGCGCGCGGAAGCCGAAGCCGCACTCGGCGATCGCTTCGACCTGCGCGCGTTTCACGATCATTTGCTGAGCGCGGGCGCGCTGCCGATGGATATCGTGGAAGTGCGTATGCGCGCCTGGATCGCCGACCAACAGCGCGCGACCCGCTAGGAGGTAGCGCATGTTCCGTTCCGGTCTGCTCGCGGCATTCGTGTTTTTCACCGCCGCGGGCGCGGCCGGGGCGCAACCGCGTGGCGACACGCGGCTGAACGCGCTGCTGGCGGAATACGAGCGGATCGACCGGCGCAGCGATCCCATCACCTCCGGCCAGGAGGGCGATCGCGCGGCGCTTTCGCGCTTGCCAGACGTGACGCCGGAATTCGCCGCGGCGCGGCGCGCGGCGTTGGCCGATGTGCGCATGCGGCTGGAGCGGCTCAACCCGCGCCAGCTCTCCCCCGATGCCGCGACCAACCGCGCGTTTTTGATACGCGTCATCGACGATCAAATTCAGACGATCACCTTCGACGACGCACGCATCGTATTCACCAACGATTCCGGCTTCTTCACCGAGGGCGACTTCATCGCCCGCACGACCCCGATTCAATCACGCGAGGACGCAGACGCGTGGCTGGCGCGCATGGAAGCGCTGCCGCGCTATTACGCCGACAACATCGCCAACGGCCGGCGCGGCATCGCGACGGGATTGACCCAACCGCGCGTCGTCGTGGACCGCGCCATCGCCATAGCGCGTGCGCAAGCTGCTGTAGCGCCGGCGGAAAACTCGCTGCTGCTGCCGTTCGCGACCATGCCGACATCCATCCCGCTCGACGCGCAAGCCTATTACCGCGCCCGCGCGCTTGAGATTGTCCGCGACCAAATCGCGCCGGCGCAGAACGAGGTCGTGGCATTTCTGGAGCGCGAGTATTTGCCGGCGGCGCGACCTGCGCTCGGCATTCGCAGCGTGCCCAATGGCGAGGATTATTACCGCTTTCTGGTGCGCTTCCATACCACCACCAACATGACGCCAGAAGAGATTCACGCGCTTGGCCAAAGCGAGGTGGCGCGCATTCGCACGGCAATGGAAGGCGTGATGCGCGAAGTGGGCTTCGGCGGAACCTTCGCCCAATTCCAAAACTTCCTCCGCACCGACCCTCAATTCTACGCGCGTAGGCCCGAGGAATTGTTGGAGAAGGCGTCCGAGATCGCCAAGCGCGCTGACGACCAATTGCCGCGCCTCTTCGGCACGTTGCCGCGACTGCCTTACGGCGTGCGACCAGTGCCAGCCGATATCGCCGAAGGTTACACAACCGGACGCTATTGGCCAGGAAGCCCGACGCTTGGAGTAGCTGGCGGCTACATGGTCAACACGGCGCGGCTCGATCAGCGGCCCTTGTATGAATTGCCGGCGCTGACGGTGCATGAGGCGGCGCCGGGGCATCATTTGCAGATCGCGCTCGCGCAAGAATTGGATGAGCTTCCGTATTTCCGCCGCACCACATTCGTGACCGCCTTCGTTGAAGGTTGGGGCCTCTATTCTGAGACTCTCGGCGAGGAAATGGGCATCTATCGGACGCCGTATGAACGCTTCGGCCGCCTCTCCTACGAGATGTGGCGCGCGTGCCGGCTTGTGGCGGACACTGGCCTACACTGGATGGGATGGTCGCTCGCCGAAGCGCGGCGCTGCTTCGATGAGAACAGTGCGCTCGCGCCGCACAACATCACGACGGAGCTTGAACGCTACGTCGCCGACCCGGGCCAAGCTTTGGCGTACAAAATTGGTGAGCTAGCGCTGCTACGTATGCGCCGCGAGGCCGAGGCGGCCCTCGGGGAGCGCTTTGACGTGCGCGCCTTCCATGATGTGGTGCTTGGCGGGGGATCGCTGCCGCTCGATGTTCTGCAACAACGGGTAAGCGCCTGGGCTCAGGCGCGCGACGGTGACTAGCGTTTCGGGATAGCCGCCCAATAATCAAAATCGAGCACGACGTTTGGATCGTCCTCGCCGGCGACGCCCTTCAACGGAAAACCTGCCGCGGGCTTGTTCTTCACGCCGACCAAGCGCAAGCGCAACGCGCCACATGCGCCGAGGTCGGCCTTGTCCAGAACTTCTGACCACGCATAGAGCGTGTCACCAGCAAACAACGGGCCGACGTGTCGACCGGAATTGATCGCCAGCATCAATTGTGCGTTGGCAAGCCCGTTGAAGGCGATCGCGCGGGCGAGCGAAATGGCCACGCCGCCATAGATCAATCGCTTACCGAAGCGCGAGCCTTGCTGGGCCAGCGCATCGAAATGGACCTTGGCGGTGTTCTGGTAGAGGCGCGTGGCGATCTGGTGTTCGGCCTCCTCCACGGTCACGCCGTCAACGTGATCGATCGTCTCGCCGATCGCGTAATCCTCGTATGAATGCGGTGAGCCTGCGAGCGTGTAATTGTAGCTCGAAAAATCCAGCGCCGGGGGCAGGACGAGATCGCGCGGCACGACGGCGGCGGCGAGATCCGGCGCCTTTGCGTCGGGCGTTGGCGCGTCCACATCGCGCTTGTTCACCATCACCCAACGCACATAGCTCAACACCGGCTCGCCGCGTTGGTTCATGCCGACGGTACGCACATAGACAACGCCGGTCTTGCCGTTCGAGTTTGGCTTCAGGCCGATCACCTCGGAGAACGCACTCAACGTATCGCCCGGATACACCGGCGCGAGAAACACGCCCTCGGCATAGCCCAGATTGGCGACGGCATTGAGCGAGATATCTGGAACGGTTTTGCCGAAGACGATGTGGAACACGAGCAGCGGATCAAAAGGCGCGCGCGCGAGGCCGCAATTGTCAGCGAAGGTATCAGCGCAAAACAGCGCATAGCGTGAACCGGTCAGCGCGATGTTCAGGGCGCGGTCCGCCGGCGTCAAAGTGCGCGGCGTAGCGTGCGTCAATCTTTGGCCGACGCGGAAATCCTCGAAGAAATTGCCTGGATTCGACTTCATGCCCTGCCCTTGCGCGCATTGTTCGCCAAGCGCTGCGCCGCTACACCTAACCCAGTTCGGCGGAGCGGGGGAAGGCGTGGCATTGCGACCGATTGATCTGGTGGTTGTCGCGGCATTGGCGGTCGCCACCGGCGCTTACGTCGTCATGTTCCATTTCCCAGCGCCCTATTTCGATCATTGGGACCTCGTTCCGATGATGCGCGCGGCCGATGCCGGAGCGCTTTCAGCCGCGGATTTGTTCGTGATCCATGGCGGCCACTGGCACGCGAGCGCCTACGCGTTGCTGTTGCCGCTGGCGCAACTGACCGATTGGTCGCATTTGGCCGAGGCGCTGCTGACACTGACGTTTTTGTTCGCGGCATGCGCGCTGTTGGCCTTGATGGCGCGTGACTTCGCGGCGGAGGCGGCGCCTGAAGGCGCCCTTGGTCCGTTCGTGATCGCTGCGGTGTTCCTCTGCCTCTCGCTCGACCAGTCGAGCAACCTGCTCTGGGGCTTTCAGCTCTGCGTTTATTTGAACCTGTTTGGCGTGGCGCTGTGCCTTTGGGCGCTGACACGCCGAAGCTTGGGGTGGCGCGAGGCGGCGCTCGCCCAGCTTGCACTCGCGATCGCCGTCACCAGCTACGCGACGGGATTTGCCCTGATCCCAACCGGGCTTGCGCTCATTGTTATGCGCGGCGACACGCCATGGGGGCGGCGTGCGTTGCAGGCTATCGTGTGGCTCGCCGCCAGCGCTGCGTGGTGCATCGCGTTTGTGCTCGCGCAGCGGACATCGCTCGGCGGTGGTGGGTTCGATGTGGCGTTGCTGAAACGACCCGAATTCTGGGCGTATCTGCCGGTGTTCGAGATCAATTATGTGGGTGCGAGCATAGCGCGCACGGCCACCGCCTTGATCTGGCCATTGGCGTTGCTTTCGCCGATCGCAATTGCGCTTGGGTGCTGGGCGTTGGCGCGGCGCGGCGTGTCCTGGCGCGCTTTGTCGATCCCCTTGGCGTCGTGCATCTTCAGCATCGGCGCCGGACTGTTGTGCGCGTTGGGACGCTTCGAATTTGGCGCCGGTCAAGGCGGCAATGGGCGCTACTTCACCTTCTCGCACCTGTTCTGGATTGGCGCGGCTTTGGTGGCGCTAGCTTGGATTGGGAGGGTGGAGAGCAAGGCGTGGCGACGCGGTGCGATTGGTTTGGTTGCGATCCTGGCGCTCCTGAAGCTCGCGAGCGGGGTGCAGGCGGCGCAAAAGAACACGCGCGTTACCGCCGAAATCGCGGCCGCCGCAGCGGAGATGCGCGCCGCGCCAGAGCAGGCCGGCGAGATCGCACAAGCAATGTCGTTCGAGCGCCAAGATGGCGCGGCAAACGCGGCGTACCTTCGCGACAAGGGTTGGAGCGTGTTCCGTTAGTCGGCGTTGGCGGCGATGGCCTCGGCCACGGCCACAACACGCGTCGCCTCTTCCAGGTGCAAGAGCTCCGTCATCTTGCCGTCCACCTTGATGACGCCCTTGCCGGCGTTCTCCGGCAACGCGAAGGCGTCGATCACGGCGCGCGCGCGGGCGATTTCATCTGTCGTCGGCGCGAAAACCGCGTTGCAAAGGTCGATCTGCGTTGGATGGATGAGTGTCTTGCCGTCGAAGCCAAATTCCAGACCTTGCCGGCACTCGGCCTCGAAGCCCTCCATGTTCGGGATGTCATTGAACACGCCATCAATGGCGACGATGCCTTCGGCGCGTGCGGCGGTAAGCGTCAAGCCCAGCGCGGCATGAAAGGCGGCGCGGCCGGGCGCGATGCGCGCGCGGGTCTCCTTCGCCAGATCGTTCGTGCCCATGACGAAGCAGCTAAGCCGCGTCGCCCGCGCGGCAGCGGCGATTTCAGCGATATTCAAGATGGCGCGCGGCGTTTCGATCATCACCCAGAGCGCGGCGGCAGCCGGATAACCCGCCTGCGTCATGGCATCGTCAATCTCGATGATCTCGTCGCCGCTCGACACTTTTGGAACGAGCACGCCATCCGGGTTGGACGGCGCAATCGCGGCCAGATCGTCCCTGCCCCATGGCGTCGTCAAGCCGTTCACCCGAACAATGATTTCGCGCCGTCCGTAGCCTCCCGCCAGCACGGCGCTGGCCACCTGGGCGCGGGCGCTCTGCTTGGCTTCCGGCGCCACGGAATCCTCAAGGTCCAACAACAGCACGTCAGCGGGCAGCGTTTTGGCTTTTTCGAGCGCTTTGGGATTGGCGCCGGGCATGTAGAGGCAGGAGCGACGCGGGCGGATTGACATGAAGCGGCCTTGCGGGCGTAAGCGACGCGGGCGACCATCGCCAACGCGGTACCGATGCAGCATACGAAAACAATTCTCTCGATCCAAAGCCAAGTCGTGGGCGCGCGCGTGGGTAATTCCGTCGCGGCCTTCGCGATGGAGCGCTTAGGCGTGCGCGTGCTGCAAATTCCGACAACCCTGCTGGGTCGGCGCCCTGATCGTGGCGTACCGGGCGGCGGCCCGCTGCCGGCGGAAACCTTGGCGGACCTGTTCGCCGGCCTGGCCGCCGACGGCTTGCTGCATGAAATCGACGCAGTGCTGACCGGGTATGTCGGAGACAGCGAGCAAGCGGCGCCGATCCTCGACGCGGTGGAGCGCGTGAAAGCCGCAAATCCGAGTGCGGTTTTTGTCTGCGACCCGGTGCTGGGCGACGATGGCAAATTGTTCGTGAGTGACGCCGTCGCAGACGCCGTGATCAACGGCCTCGCCCCGCGCGCCGATTGGCTGGCGCCTAATGTGTTCGAACTCGGCGTAATGACGGGGCGAACTGTGGATGACTTGCAGAGCGCCCGCGACGCCGCGCGTCGCTTTGGTAGGCCGCTGCTCGTGTCTTCCATCCGCACCGCGACAGGCATGGGCGTGCTGCACGCAGCGCCGGGCGGAGACTGGTTTAGCGAAACGCCGCGCCTCCCCAGGGCGCCAAAAGGCACGGGCGATCTGCTGAGCGCGCTGTTCGTCGCGCGGCGCGTGCTCGGGCAAGCGCCGGCGGTCGCGCTCGAAGCCGCCACCGGCGGGGTGTTTGACGTGATCGTCCGGTCACTCGCCGCGGAGAGCGAGGATTTGCTGCTTCCGGGTGCGCAGGATCTGCTCGCCGAGCCAGTGACGTGGCCAACCGCCAAGCGGCTGGAGATGTGATGGTCGACATCCAAGGTTATATCGCGCCAGGCTTTGAACCGGTGGCCGACGCGTTTCGCTCCAATTTCGACGCGAATGAAGAAATGGGAGCCGGGTTCGCGGCGCTGCGCGACGGCGAGACCCTCGTCAACATTTGGGGCGGCTGGGCTGATCGCGCCGAGACAACGCCCTGGTCGCGCGACACGCTGACGCCAGTTTACTCCACCACAAAAGGCATCTCGTCGATCGTCGTCGCATGGTGCGTGGAGCACGGTCTGCTCGGCTACGAGGATCGCGTCGCCGATCTGTGGCCGGCCTTCGGCGCGAACGGCAAGGACAGGCTCACCATCGCGCAAGCGTTGTCGCATCAGGCGGGCGTGCCGGGATTTCCGGCGCCGATCGATCCCGACCTGTGGTTGCGGCCAAGCGAATGCGCCGCGGCGATCGCGCAACTTGAACCGATGTGGCCGCCAGGCACGCAGAGCGGCTACCACCCACTGACCTGGGGCTATATCGCAGGTGAGATTGTGCGGCGCGCGACAGAGCGCACACTCGGAGAAATCTTGCGAACAGAGATTTGCGCGCCGAATGGCGTGGATTTTTGGATCGGCACGCCCGACAGCGAGCACCATCGCTGCCCCGAAATGCGCAAGCCGACAAAGGCCGGTTCGTTTGGCGAGATTACGCCGCCGCGCAAGGTGGCGTTCTTTACGCCGTGGGCTGGCGCCGCCAAGAGCGCGGCGGAATGGCGTCGCGTGGAGATCCCATCCGCGAACGGCCATGGAACGGCCCTCTCGGTCGCGCAACTCTACGGACTGTTCGCGACTGGTGGGGAAATCGAGGGGGTACGCGTGCTCTCGACAGAAACGCACGCGCAATTGGTGCGGCGACGCATCCTCGGCGAGGACCTCGTTTTGCCCTTCACGATGGATTGGCGCTCTGGACCGATGGCGAACCTGCATAAATTCTACGGGCCCAATCAGGATGCGATTGGCCATTCCGGCAGCGGCGGCTCTTGCGGGTTCGGCGACCCAGCGACACGCGTTTCGGCGGGCTACGTAATGAACAAACAATCGTCGAACTTGATGGGCGACGCGCGCGCGCGACGCCTGTTCGACGCGCTGCATTCATGCGTGTGAACCGGCGCGCGTTCGAGATCGGCGCGATCGTCATCGCGCTCGCGCTGCTTGGCGTGATGGCTTGGCTTGGGTTGCAGGCGCGCGACTGGCTGCTGCCGAATGGACAGCCGGTGTTCGGTGATTTCATAGCGTTCTGGGGCGCGGGGCGCGCCGCCCTCAATGGCGCCGTAGCGCAGGTGCATGACCCTTATCTGCTGCAAACTTTTCAGCGCGAAACCGTGCCCGGATTGCCGGTGTTGGCGGGCTGGAACTCGCCGCCGCCTTTTTTGCTGATTGCGACCGGGCTGGGCGCGCTGCCCTATCCGGTGGCGGCATTGCTGTGGCTCGTTCTGGGCGCCGCGGTTTATCTTTTCGCCGCGCGAAAATTGCTCCCGGACAAACGCGCGCTGTTGTTCGCAATAACCTTGCCCGCAGCGGTCTATCATTTGGGATCGGTGCAGACCGGTTTGATTATCGCGGGCGCGTCGGGGCTTGCCTTGTATTGGCTCGACCGGCGCCCGCTCGCGGCGGGCGCCATTGTCGCGGTGTTGGCGATCAAACCGCACATGGCGGTGTTGTGGCCGATCTATCTCGCGTTCACCGGACGCTGGCGGGCGTTCGGGGCGGCGGCGTTGAGCACGGGTGCGTTCATCGCGCTGGCAAGCATCGCATTCGGTTTCGATTCGTATACGCGGTTCCTCGAGAACTTGCCGGCCACGCAAAATCTGATCAGCGGCCAACGTGTTGCGACACCCGCTTATGCGAGCCTTTACGGCAATTTAGTCGGGCTTGGGCTGACGCAACCCATCGCGTTGGCGTTGCATGCGTTCAGCGCGCTGGGCGCCCTGCTCGCCGCGTTGCTCGTGTTTCGGCGCGGTGACGCATCTGCACAGGGCGCAGCGTTGTGCGGGGCGACGTTGCTCGTCCTGCCCTATGCGTTCTTTTACGATTTCACCTTGCTTGCCGTGGGCGCAGCAATGCTAGGCGCACCGCGCAACAAATTTGAGACACTGGCGCTTGTGCTCGCATGGGGCGCCGGCTTGTCTCTGGTGTTGGGCTACGCACTGCAATTGCCGTTGGGCGCAACCGCGGCTTGGCTTGTGCTGCTCAGCGCCGTCGGGCGTGCAAGAAGCGCGGACGCGCATCCGGCGCCAAAACCGCGCACGTAAGCGGGCCACCATAACAGACCCCCGTATCCACGTTGATCCGTCGCGGATGAAGGTGCGGCTCGAAATCCTTGGTCGGCGTGTGGCCGTGAACGACGAGCAAATCCTCGAGCTCGGGCCGGTCTGGCCAACGGCTCGGATTGAAGAATTTGTCCGAACGCGTCCACAGGCGAATTTCATCGCCGCATTCAGGAAAGGTCTTCGGATCAATGCCGCCATGAACGAATGCGATCCTGCGCGCTTCATCGCGCCAGATCGTCGGTAATGTGCGCAACCACGCGATGTGATCGCGATCCACCGCCTCCTTCCAACTATCGCGCTTGCCATTTGCCTCTTCGTATGAGGCGATCGTCTCGTCGCCGCCATTGGTAGCCCAATGATAGAGGCCGATGGTTTCGTCGCGATCGTAAGCGTGCAGCATCAGTTCTTCATGGTTGCCGCGGATCACGATGGCGCCAGCGGCTTGCAGCATCATTGCGTAGGCCACGACAGCGCGGCTCTGCGGGCCGCGATCGATCAGATCACCGAGCAAAACGATCTGCGGGTTGACGCCGAGGCGCGCCGCGTCCTCCTCAACGTAACCGAGGAGTTCATGCAGAAGCTCCGCCTCGCCGTGAATATCGCCGATCGCATAGTAGACGCGAGGGTTCATGCGCTCACTTTAGCGGGGTCCCGCGCGCGGCGCAGCACATCCCATGCAAAGAAGCCAAGGCCGGCCCAGATGAGCGCGAAGCTCACGCCGCGAAGGAAAGTGAATTCCTCACCGAACGCGATGCCCGTCGCGAATTGCAGCGACGGCGCTAGGAATTGCAGCAGACCAAGCGTGGTAAAGCTCACGCGGCGCGCGCCAAACGTGAACATCACGAGAGGAATCGCGGTGATCGGGCCTGCTACAGCCAGCAGGATCGCGTGCGTCCAGCTGGTGTTGAATTGCAAGCCGACGTCCTGCGCGGCCCAATAGATCAAACCCAGCGCGATCGGCGCCATCGTGATGGTTTCGATCAGCAATCCGACCGCCGCCGGAACGTTGGCGCGCTTACGGATCACAGCATAGGTTGACCACGTGGCGCAGAGCGCCAGCGCCATCCACGGTGGCGCGCCCAGCGCTAATCCCTGAACCACGACGCCGACAAATGCGAGAACCAGCGCGATGGTTTGCGCCGGCGTGATCTTCTCGCCGAAGAATGCGACGCCAACGCCAACAGCGACCAACGGCGCCAAGAAATACGCCAGGCTCGACTCGATCACCCGCTCCTGCAGGACCAACCAGACGTACAAACCCCAATTGATGAAAATGAAGCACGACGAGGCGAACAGAATGGCGAGCATTCGGGGCGTGAGCGCCTGGCCGATTTCACGCAGCGCGACACGCCAGCTTCCGCTCATTAGCAGGACCGCCAGCAGCGCGGCGGGAACGCACCAAACGATGCGTTGGCCCAACACTTCGCGCGCGTCCGCGAAGCCCAAGAGCTTCAAATAGAGCGGTAAAAAGCCCCAGATGAGATACGCGCCGGCGGCCGCGATGAAGCCGTTGCGCCGATCCGCTTCGGCGGGGGTAAGCGGTAACGCGGTGTCGGTCATAGCGAAACGGGTGTCCCATACGGGTTGGTGTTCATGATGTGCATCAAACGTTGTGGCGCATCGAGCGGCTGGAAGCCGAGCGCCGCGTAAACGCCATGCGCGTCCTTGGTGCCGAGCAACCAGCGGCGGAGGCCCTGCAGGTCAGGTTGCGCTTGAAACGCCTGGACGAGACTGCGGGCGATGCCTTGGCCTTGGTATCCCGGCAACACGACCACGTCGCACAACCACGCGAACGTCGCTTTGTCGGTAACGAGGCGTGCAAAGCCGACCAAGTCGCCGCGTTCATTTCGCGCTAGCGCGGCGAGAGAATTGCGAAATGCACGCGCCACCGTTTCGCGCGGTATGCCGGGCGACCAATAAGTTTCGCTCAATGCCGCATGGATGACATCGAGGTCCGATTCCGACGGTTGTTCGATTGTAATGCTCGCGCTCATGCCGCGCACTCCCCGCTCGCTCTAGATAGGATGAGCGCGCGCTTTCTCCAGCCGCTCAGCGACGAGCGGCGAACACTTTTTGTAACAACGGATGTCAATGCGGCTCACATCCAAGCCGCATGCCCTCACGCCGCCGCGAGGCGCTTGAACAAGCCTCGGTTCAGCATCAGTTCCGCGATCTGCACAGCGTTGAGCGCTGCGCCCTTGCGGAGATTGTCACTGACGCACCAGAGCGAAAGGCCGTTCTCGACCGTTGTGTCTTCGCGCACGCGCGACACATAGGTCGCGAACTCGCCGGCGGCTTCGACCGGGGTGATGTAGCCTTCGTCCTCGCGGCGATCGATCAGCACCACGCCCGGCGCTTCACGCAGGATTTCTTGCGCTTCCTCGGCCGAGATCGGGTTTTCGAACTCGACATTGATGGCTTCAGAATGGCCGACGAACACGGGCACACGCACGCAGGTGGCGGTGAGTTTGATGGCGGGGTCGAGAATCTTCTTCGTCTCGACCATCATCTTCCACTCTTCCTTCGTGTAGCCGTCCTCCATGAACACATCGATGTGCGGGATGACGTTGAAGGCGATCTGCTTGGTAAAGTGCTCCTTCTTGAGCTCGTCATTGACGAACAGGCCGCGCGTTTGCGTCCAGAGTTCGTCCATCGCGTCCTTGCCGGCGCCGGACACGGATTGATAGGTGGCGACGACAACGCGCTTGATCTTGGCGCGATCATGCAGCGGCTTCAAAGCGACGACGAGTTGCGCGGTGCTACAATTCGGGTTGGCGATGATGTTGAGTTTGCCGTAATCGGCGACGGCGTCCGGATTCACTTCCGGCACGACCAGCGGCACGCGCGGGTCCATGCGCCAAGCACTCGAATTGTCGATCACGACAGCGCCCTGCGCGCCAATTTTGGGACCCCATTCCTTGGCGACCGTGCTCCCGGCGCTCATCAGAACGAGGTCGATCTTGGTGAAATCGACTTGTTCGATGTCCTTCACCTTAAGCGTCTTTTCGCCGTAGCTGACCTCAACGCCCAGCGAACGACGCGAGGCGACCGCAATCACTTCGTCGGCCGGAAACAGCCGCTCTTGCAGGATCTCCAGCATTTCGCGGCCTACATTTCCCGTGGCGCCGACCACCGCTACGCGCAAACCCATGTTCTTCGCTCCGGACGCGGGCGGCGTCGCCCGGCGTCAAATCGTTCAAATGCTTAGCGCGATCGTCGCGCTCAATCCATTCAGCTTCGCTTACGCGAAAACCAGCGCCGCTTCGGGCGATTTGAGCGCCCAAAGCGTGGCGTCAAAGCGCATCCGGCGGCACGGAACCTGTTCTCCGCGCGCCAGCGAGAAGATCGGGCTGGTTTCGCCGGTATAGCTGAAGCCCGCTTTCTCCAGGACGCGCCCCGAAGCGGGATTGTCGGCGAAGTGGCCCGCTTCGATTGCGCCGAGCTCGGTCGCCTCAAAAACGAACGCGCGCAGCGCTTCAGTTGCGTAGCCGCGCCCCCAATAAGGCTTGCCGATCCAGTAGCCGATCTCGATGGCCTGTGCGCTGCCCCAACCAAGTTCGCCGTGGGCCCCGATCAGGCCGACCAAGCCCTCGCCTTCGGCGTCGATGCCGCGGACGTGGTCGAGCCCGAGGGGCTGGCGTGCAAACATCGTCATCATCCAGCCTTCCACCGCGACGGGCGGGTTGGGCAAAGGGATGCGCGAGGTGTTGCGCGCCACATCCGGCTCGGACGTGAGTTCGGAAATGCGTTGCGCGTCAGCCAAAGTCAGCTGCCGCAATCTCAAACGTTCGGTTCTTAGTTCGGCACGCATGGGGAAGCCCCGAGGGTCGTGCGCGGAATGCAAAACGGGGCGCCTTGATCCGGCGCCCCGCGCAATTCTGGTCCGGATCGCCCCTTCTCGGGAGAGCGATCCGGTCGTTTTCCGGATCGCCTATTCGGCTGCTACGAGCTGTTGAATAGACACGTAGGTTCGGCCGTCGCGTTTGGTCGCGAATTTCACTTCGCCGGCCACAGTCGCGAAGAGCGTGTGGTCGCGACCACAGCCTACGTTCTGGCCGGGGTGGAATTTAGTGCCGCGTTGACGAACGAGAATCTCGCCGCCGGAGACCTTTTGGCCGCCGAAGCGCTTCACGCCCAATCGCTGACCCGGCGAGTCGCGCCCGTTGCGGGAGCTGCCGCCTGCTTTCTTGTGAGCCATGACGCCCTCTTATTCCTTGCCGCCGATGGCGGTAATCTTGATGTGGCTTTCGGTTTGGCGGTGGCCGCGGCGGCGGCGATAGGTGTTGCGACGGCGCTTCTTAAACACCGTAACCTTGTCGCCCTTCTTGGTTTCCACCAGGGTCCCGACCACCGTGATGCCCGACAAGTCCTTGCCCAGCTTCACATTTTTTCCGTCGCCGGTCATCAGGACGTCCTCGAACGTCACCTTGCCGTTGGCGCCAGCCTCGAGCTTTTCCACGACGATCACGTCATCCTTGGCGACGCGGTATTGCTTACCGCCTGTTTTGATCACCGCGAACATGGGTCTGCCCGTCCGAAAAATAACAAAATGCGCCCGCGCGGAGCTCGCGCGGGCGGGGAGCGGGGATATAGAGCCAAGCGCGCCGGGTCGTCAACGGGCCGTTTTGGGTCCGGACCGGGCATTTTCCAGCTCCGGCGCACGCCGTCTTGCGGAGGGTGGCGCGCCCCCGGCGGACACCACCCATGCCCTTTAAAGCGGCCCGTCGAGCGCACTCAGAACTCTGTTCGCAAGGTTACGCCGTAGGTACGTGGGTCGCCGGGGAGACCAGCGTAGTAGCCTGAGCTTGAGCCCCCGGCCGAGAGGATCTCGAAATAGTCCTCGTCGAGGATATTCCGTCCCCACACGAACACATCCCAACCGTTCTCACCGCGAAAGCCCACGCGTGCATTCAGCAGCGAATAGCTGTCAATGTTAAGGTAGTCAGATTCCGTCGCGCTGGACGAAAAGTCGGAACGGTAGCTCGCGTCGGCAGCCAGAAAATATTCCCCCTGTCTGCCGAGCAACGCGCCAGGCTGGCTGAACTCCCCGCCGACCGAAGCCGCCCATTCTGAAAGGCCGGGCAACCGGGTGCCAGACGCGTCGACGACTTGAATGGCGCCGCCAGATAATTCGAGCGGCGGTGGAGCGTCGGTGAAGGAAACGAACTCGCCATCGGTCCACGCCAAATTGGTGTAGAACGAGAAATCGTCGGACACGCGCACCGCGCTGTCGATTTCGACGCCACGCACCTGCACTTCGTCGGCATTGGCCAGGTAACCGCGAATGACGCCGACTTGACCGTTGACGACATTGACTTGGAAATCGTTGATGGTCGTTTCAAACGCCGTTGCGTTTAGCGTCCAGCCGCGCAACGGTCGTGTTTTTATCCCAAACTCTATGTGGCCCGTGTCTTCTGGCAGCACGGTGGCGAGCTGCACGGCGACATTGCCGCCCGAGTCGAGCGGCACGCCGTTATTGTTGAGGCCAAAGGTTTTGAACGATGTGGAGTACGTCGCGTAAAGATTTGCGGTGTCCGCAAGCTCGTAGGCGATTGTGAGCTGGCCCGACACGTTCTCGTCGTCGCCAGTGGACTGATACGATTGGGGCGATAGCACGCTGCGTTGGAGCGCGATCAGAGCAGGATCGCTGGTTTGCAAGCCGCCATAGATGTTGGCGCGGTAGTAGCCGGACTTCTCATCGTGATTGAACCGAACGCCCGGTATGATGCGCAGATTGTCGGTGACGCTCCATTCGACTTGGCCGAACAGCGCCGCACTGGTGTGATCGGATCGGATTTCGGTGCGCTGACCGTAGCCATCAAGCAGACCGGGGGTGGCCGCCGCCGCGTTCGGGTTCAGCAGGAAGCGCCACGCCGCAGGCCCCTGCTCTTGGCTCCCTAGCGTCTTGGTCACTTGGTTGAACCAGAAGGCGCCGGCCACGAAGCTTAGCGAGTCCGAGATATCGCCGGCGTAGCGAATTTCTTGCGACCATTGATATTGCTTCGACGGATTGGCGGACACCGTGGTGATCGGCAGCCCGAGGAAGTCGCGATCGTTCGAAGGATCCCAGAGCCATTGTCGCCAAGCCGAAATCGCCGTCAACGTGCCGGACCCGACATCCCAGTTGAACGTCAGCGATGCACCGCCGAGATCGGAATAGGAACGGTGGGGCGAGTCGAGATCGGTGACGCGATCGAACTCATTCGTGCTTGGCGGCGCGTAGCTAAAGAAGGCAGCTTGTGCGGCGTACTGTCGATTGGCGGGGCGCTGCGTCGGCGCGACGCCGGCAAACACCGAAGCATAGCCTTCGGGCCGCGCGACAGTGTTGTCGGCCGACAATGTGACATCAACATCTTCGGACACATTCCAAAGCACCGACGCCCGCCAGCCGATATTGCTGATGTCGTTGAGATCATCTTCGGTGGCGACATTGTATAGAACGCCATCGCGCTGCGTGCCCGAGAACGTGAAGCGCGCGGCAATATCTTCGCTCAACGGGCCGGAGACAGTGCCTCGCGCCTGCAAGAACCCATAATTGCCATAAGTGAGCTCAAGCTCGGCTTCCGGTGTAAAAGCCGGAGCGCGCGTGGTGACATTGATCGCGCCAGCTGTGGTGTTCTTGCCGTACAACGTTCCTTGCGGCCCGCGCAGCACTTCTATTTGCGAGACGTCGAGGAAGTCGAGTGTCGCCGCGGCCGGTCGAGCGTAATAGACGCCATCGACATAAAGCCCGACGCCCTGCTCAATCCCATCATTGGTGAGGCCAAGCGGTGCGCCGAGACCGCGAATGTTGATCGCCGAATTGCGTGGGTTGGTGGAATAGAACTGAACGGAAGGCACCACTTCACGAAGGCGCCCCGCATTGTAGAGGCCGGACTCGATCAGGAAATCTTCACGCAGCGCCGTGACGGGAATGGGCACATCCTGCAGATCCTCCTGCACGCGTCGCGCGGTCACGATGATCGCGTCGCCGCCTGCTCCTTCTGCAGCGTCTGTCGCGATGCGTGGTTCGTGTGGCTGCGCCGCCGCGGCGCCACATAAAGCGAGCCAACTCGCGCCTGCCGTCCACCAGACCTTCAAATTCATGATGCTTTCCCGTCCCCGTTCGGCCGCCCCGAACGCGGGGCGGCCGTGTGACCGAACGAGACGAGGGGTGGCCGCGCCCGGCATCCACGCCAGACAAATCCATTAACCCCACCGGATCAATCGAGATTGGCTAAACTGATTGTTTAGCTCATGGCGCGTCGCCTACGGGGCGGAACTAGAGCTACGCTTGCGAGCGCCGGCACGGACCGTCGTCGGGGGCGCTTTGGCCGCTTCGGCGAGGGTCGTACCTTCAAGGATGGCCGCGCTCGCATCGCGGACCTTGATCAGAGTTCGACGCACTGCGCAGGTCGGTTCATCTTTACAGTCTTCGCAGCGTTGATAAGCGGTTCGGCTGGTGCACGGAGTGAGCGCGACGGGGCCGTCAATTGCGCGCATTACGTCGGCAAACGTGATCAAATCGGCTGCGCGCGCCAAGGCGTAGCCGCCAGCCTTGCCGCGGTGGCTGACGACAAGCCCGTGCTTGCGCAATTCTAGCAGGATGTTCTCCAAGAACCTGCGCGGAATGTCCTGACGCTGGGCGATATCGCCAATGAAGCATGGACGTCTTGGCCCCGCCTCGCTCTGCGCGGCCAGATCGATCATCGCCCTCAACGCGTATTTCGCCTTGCTCGTCAGCATCTGCGGGGCCCGTACGCTGGACTTGACCAGCCAAGCTGCCGTAACCCGACCGCGCCTGTCGACTCAAGCGTCTTCGCGCTCGAAGACTGAAACTGGTGTAGCGGGGACAGGCAGACCGAATGGCTGGCGGAGAGGGAGGGATTCGAACCCTCGGTACGCTTGCACGTACTCCGGTTTTCGAGACCGGCCTATTCAGCCACTCTAGCACCTCTCCGGAGCGCCTCCCCTTTTGGGGAGAGCGGGGAATTAGTGCAAGTAGCCGGCCCAGGCAAGCGGACTGGCCGGCGAAGCGCTGAAATCAGGCGCAGGACACTGGCTGAACCGTGCGCCGAGGGGCCCGTCTTCCCGCGTCGCGCTTGACGCAGCCGCCCGGCGACTAGGAGATCGATGCATGACCCTGTCGTTTGACTTCTACTTCTCCTTCCGCAGCCCCTATTCGTACCTGGCCGCGCCAATGGTGGAGCGGTTGATAGCGCGTTACGACATCGCGCCGTGTATGCGCATCGTGCTGCCGATCGCAATCCGCATTCCGGGCTTCTTCAGCCGCGTCAATCCGCTCTGGCCGCCCTATTTGCTGCGCGACACGTTCCGCATATCGCAGATGCACGCCATTCCATATCGCTGGCCGCGGCCCGATCCGATCATCATGGACATTGGCAAAGGCGAAGTGGCCGCCGAACAACCCTACATTCATCGCGTGAGCCGGCTTGGTGTCGCAGCAGAGCGCCAAGGACGAGGTTTTGCGTTCGCGCGCGCCGCGTCGCATGCGATCTGGTCGGGTGAGATCGACAATTGGCACGAAGGCGATCACCTCGCCAACGCGATCACAACCGCTGGGCTCGATGCAAAGGCGCTGGAGCGCGAGATGCGTGACAGTGAAAGCGAGCTCGACGCGGAGATCACGCGCAACGAGGCGGCGCAGAAATCGGCTGGGCACTGGGGCGTACCGCTGTTCGTGTTCAACGATGAGCCGTTCTTCGGCCAAGACCGGCTCGATCATCTGATCTGGCGCATGCGCCAGAATGGTCTGACCGAGCGCAGCTAGGCGGGGGCTTACCCCCAATGCATCGCGAGCTTGTGGTGGCCGTGTGCGCGGGGCGATTCCAATTCGTCGATCACGCGTTCGCCCATCGCCATTGAGCCAAGCGTTCCGCCTAAATCGCGCGTGCGGGCGCCACGCGTGAGCGCTTCGGCCACCGCGATCTCCACGGCGTCCGCTTCACGTTGCAGATGAAGGCCGTAGCGGAGCAGCATCGCCGCCGACAGCACTGCGCCAATCGGATTGGCGATGTCGCGCCCCGCGATATCCGGTGCGGATCCGTGAACGGGCTCGAACAAGCCGGGGCCGCCCGCGCCAACCGATGCGGACGGCGCCAGACCCAGCGAACCGCCGAGCACCGAAAGCTCATCCGACAGGATGTCACCGAACATGTTCTCGGTGAGGATCACATCATAGGAGCGCGGTTGTCGCAACACGTGCATCGCCATCGAATCCACGAGCGCGTGCTCGAGCGTAACATCCGAAAATTCGTTCTTGTGAAGACGTGTCACGACCTGGCGCCACAGCCGGCCCGTCGCCATCACGTTGGCTTTGTCAACCGACGTCACCTTGTTGTGGCGCACGCGCGCCGCTTGAAACGCAGCGCGAGCGATGCGTTCGATCTCCGGCGCGGTGTAGAGGCAAAGGTCGCTCGCCTCGGTTTCGGTTTGCTTCTTTTCGCCGAAATATGATCCGCCCGTCAGTTCGCGAAAGACGACAAGATCGACGCCTTCGACGATCTCGCGCTTCAACGGCGAGTGGTCGGCGAGCACGTCGTGCACCAGAAGCGGACGTAAATTCGCGAACAGGCCAAGCTCCTTGCGCAAACCGAGAAGGCCCTCTTCCGGCCGGCGCGGGCCGCCCTCCCATTTCGGCCCGCCAACGGCGCCGAGCAGCACAGCATCTGATGCGCGGCACGCGTCCAGCGCTTCCGGTGGCAAGGGGTTGCCCGTCGCATCAATCGCCGCGCCGCCGATCAGATGCGATTGGAACGTGAATTCGTGATGAAATTTCTCCCCGACACTTTGAAGCACACGACGCGCCACAGCGGTGACCTCCGGCCCGACACCGTCGCCGGGCAGAAGGACAATATTGAACCGTTTCATACCGCGTGCTCCTGACGCTTTTCGTAGTCTTCAATGCTGGGAACGCGATCGACCAGCCAACCGAGCGGATCGACGCCCTCGATCAGACAGCGCCGCGCGAATGCCTCAACTTTGAACGCAGTCGGCGGATTGTTGCCAATGGTGAGTTCGTTTCTTTCAAGGTCGATCGATACACGTCCGCCAGGATCGGCCAGCAGACGTGCGTGGGTTTCGGCATCGACCGTGATTGGCAGCAGCCCATTCTTCAGTGCATTCGAGGTAAAGATGTCGGCGATCGTGGTTGAGATCACGGCACGGAAGCCGTAGTCAGCGAGCGCCCACGGCGCGTGTTCACGCGAGGAGCCGCAGCCGAAATTGTCGCCGGCGACCAGGATGCGATGCTCGCCCGTGTCGAGCGTATTTAGCGGCTCATCGGCACGAGGTTCGCCATTCGCGTCGAAACGCCAGTCGTAGAATGCTTTTGCGCCCAGTCCTTCTCGCGACGTCGTTGTCAGAAAGCGCGCTGGAATGATCTGATCGGTATCGATCGCTTCTTGCGCGAGCACGAACGTGCGCGAGGTGAGTTGCTTGAACGGCTCACGCATATTCCGCCTCCGTCATGTACGCGCGCGGATCGGTCAGCACGCCCGCGATTGCGCTCGCGGCGGCTGTGGCGGGACTGGCGAGGATCGTGCGCGCGCCCTTGCCTTGGCGGCCTTCAAAATTGCGGTTCGACGTGGAGACTGCCAATTTGCCCGGCGCGACGACATCGCCGTTCATGGCGATGCACATCGAACAACCAGGCAAGCGCCATTCTGCGCCGGCGTCGATGAACACGCGGTCGAGTCCTTCGGCTTCGGCTTGGGCCTTCACAGCTTCCGAGCCCGGCACGACCAGCATGCGCACGCTGGCTTTTACCTTACGCCCGCGCAGAACCTCCGCGGCGGCACGCAAATCGGAAATACGGCCATTGGTGCAGCTGCCGACAAACACGACGTCAACGGGATGGTTGGTCGTCGCTTCGCCGGCGTTGAAGCCCATATAAGCAAGCGCCTTGCGGTCGCTATCGTTGCGAGGGTGTGGTGCAGGCGCGCCAATCTGGATTGCAGCGT
The DNA here is from genome assembly GCA_000974665.1 of alpha proteobacterium U9-1i. Taxonomy (NCBI): domain Bacteria; kingdom Pseudomonadati; phylum Pseudomonadota; class Alphaproteobacteria; species alpha proteobacterium U9-1i. The sequence goes on from BBSY01000002.1 coordinate 57,155, forward strand.
CTGGTGTCGTGCCAAACGTGGCCATCGGCTGGACCTCGGCGCCGTCGATAAGGATTTCCATATCGAAGGTCGCGTCGGGATCGGTTTGCAGCGCCAACCATTTCGCTGCGGCGCGATCGAAGGCCTCGCCTTGCGGGGCGTGTCGGCGGCCCCTTAGAAACTCGATCGTCTTTTGATCTGGCGCGATCATGCCGGCGCGCGCGCCCGCCTCGATCGACATATTGCAGAGCGTCATTCGCCCTTCCATGTCGAGCGCGCGGACTGCGCTGCCGGCATACTCAATCACAGAGCCGGAGCCGCCGCCGAAACCGATCCGCGCGATCACCGCAAGCGTGAGGTCCTTCGCGGACACGCCCGCACGAAGCGCACCATTGACCGTGACGCGCATTGTTCGCGGTTTGCGTTGGAGGAGGCACTGAGTGGCCAATACGTGGCCAACCTCTGAAGTGCCGATGCCAAACGCCAACGCGCCGAACGCTCCGTGCGTCGCCGTGTGGCTATCGCCGCAGACCACTACCATGCCGGGTTGGGTAAGACCCAACTCCGGCGCCATCACGTGAACGACGCCGCGATCGGGGCTATCCCAGCCCGCGAGCGGAACCCCGTGATTGGCGCAATTGCGTTCAAGCGCCGTCACCTGTGCGGCTGCCTCGGCTGTCACGTACGGCCGCCTGCCATCCAGGCCCGCCAGCGCGGTTGGCGTGGAATGATCCAGCGTCGCATACGTGCGGTCCGGGCGTCGCACCTTCAGCCCGCGCGCATCCAGCTCGCTGAACGCCTGCGGGCTGGTGACCTCGTGAACCAAGTGCAGATCGACATACAAAATCGCCGGCGTGTCCGACGTCTCCGGTGCAACGACGTGAGCGTCCCACACTTTGTCGAACAACGTCCTTGGTTGCTCAGGCGGCATCAGCGTTACCCGCTTGCGTACGCGCCATCAGCCGATTCAACGCCGCGACGTAGGCACGCGCACTGGCGACAAGGGTATCAGCATCCGCCGAGCGACCGGACACCGAACGGCCGTTTGCGGAGAGTCGCACACTTACCGTCGCTTGTGCATCAGTTCCTTCGGTGACAGCCTGCACCTGGTAAAGCTCAAGCGTTGCCTCATGTGGCGCGGCTTGCTTGATGGCGTTGAAGATCGCGTCGACCGGGCCGGAGCCGCGCGCGGTCTGCCACACCGACACACCGTTGATCGACAGATCAATCTCGGCAGTCTGGGGCCCCTCAGTACCGGCGATAACGCGCAAGCGCGTCACTTGGATAGCATCGTTAGCATGTGCGATCTGGTCGTCGACCAAAGCGACGATGTCCTCGTCGAACACGTGGCGCTTGCGGTCGCATAGATCCTTGAAGCGATGGAACGCGTCGCCCATGGCATTGTCGCTCAGCGTGTAACCCAATTCTTCAAGCTTGTTCTTGAACGCGTGGCGGCCCGACAGCTTGCCCATCACCAAGCTCGTCGTGCCTTGGCCGACATCCTCCGGGAGCATAATCTCGTAGGTCTGCGCATGCTTCAGCATGCCATCCTGGTGAATGCCGCTTTCGTGGCTGAACGCGTTCTTGCCGACGATCGCCTTATTGTATTGAACCGGGAAGCCGGTGATGCGCGACACCGCCTGGCTCGCGCGCATCAAATTAGGCGTTTCGATGCCGGTTTCGTAGGGCAAATCCTCACCACGAACGCGCAGCGCCATCACGATTTCCTCAAGCGCAGCGTTCCCTGCCCGCTCGCCGAGGCCATTGACCGCGCACTCCACTTGCCGCGCGCCCGCCTGAATGGCCGCGAGTGAATTCGCGACCGCCAACCCCAAATCGTTGTGGCAATGCGCGGAGAAGATCACCGCATCGGCGCCTGGCACGTTGGCGATAAGATCGGCGAAGATCGCGCCGTATTCCTGCGGAAACGAATACCCTACCGTATCGGGAATGTTGATCGTCTTCGCGCCAGCTCGAATGGCTGCTTCGACACTGCGGCGCAGAAAATCACGTTCGGTACGCGTCGCGTCCTCGGCGGACCACTCGACATCATCGGTGAACTTGCGCGCCAACGTCACGCTTGCGGTGATCGCGTCAAGCACTTGGTCTTGGCTCATGTTGAGCTTGTGCTTGCGATGTATGGGTGACGTAGAAATAAAGGTGTGAATGCGCCCACGCGGCGCCGATTTTAACGCTTCCGCGCAGCGTTCGATGTCCTTAGGCGACGACCGCGCCAGGCCGCAGAGCACCGCGTTGCGAAGCACGCTGCCGACAGCACGGACCGCTTCGAAATCACCATTGGAGGCGGCCGGAAAGCCGGCTTCGATAATATCCACGCCCATCTGATCGAGAATGGCGCCCAGCTCTACCTTGTTTTCTTGCGTCATCGCAGCGCCTGGCGATTGCTCGCCGTCGCGCATTGTAGTGTCGAAGATGTGAACGCGCGCGCGATTGCTTACATCCGGCATGTCGCAATCTCCCGCTGACCTTCTTTGAAAACGGTGGCGGTGCGGTTGAGAAGGCAAAGCGTCATGGAGAGTCTCCTGTCAGCGTGTTGAGGTGGCCGTCACGGCCTCCGAGGTGAGAATCTGATCGGTTTCGGCGCCGCGATGGATCGACAGCACGCCGGTGCGCGAGACTTCGACGAGGCCGAGCGGTCGCATCAGATCGATTATCGCGTCGATCTTATCGCTGGAGCCGGTCACTTCGAAGATGAAGCTTTCAAGCGTCGTATCGATCACTTTGGCGCGGAAGATTTCCGAAACGCGCAACGCCTCGATGCGTTCCTGGCCGCTCGCGCGCACCTTGAGAAGCGCGAGTTCACGCACCACGCCGGCCGGATCGAGCGTAACGTCAATGACCTGCCGCACCGAAACGATGCGTTCGAGTTGGGTCTTGATCTGCTCAATGATGCTGGGTTCGCCATTGGTGACGACCGTGATGCGCGACGTGTGCGAAGCGCGGTCGGTTTCCGCGACCGTCAAGCTCTCGATATTGTAGCCGCGCGCGGAGAACATGCCGACAACGCGCGCCAGGACGCCCGGCTCGTTATCGACGACAATCGCCAGTGTACGAGAGTCAGGGACGGAGCGCGCAACCATCAGACCAATCTCTTTCCGGCGTCGTCGACGGCGCCTACTGTGACGTCGCCCGCCAAGATCATTTCGTTGTGCGCCTTGCCAGACGGGATCATCGGAAAACAATTTTCCTCGCGCGCCACACGGCAATCGAAGAGCACGGGGCCGGGCGTTTCAACCATCTGCTTGATCTTGGCGTCGAGCTCCTCCGGGCGCTCGGCGCGGATGCCCGTACAGCCAAAGGCTTCCGCCATTTTCACGAAGTCCGGCAGCGCGTGCGAATAGGAGTGCGAATAGCGTTCGCCGTGCAGCAATTGCTGCCACTGACGCACCATCCCCATCCACTCATTGTTCAAAATGAAAATCTTGATCGGCAGATTGTGCTGCACCGCCGTGGACATTTCTTGCATCGTCATCTGCACGCTGGCTTCGCCGGCAATGTCGATCACGAGTGCGTTCGGGTGCGCCACCTGCACGCCGAGCGCCGCCGGTAGGCCGTAGCCCATGGTGCCGAGCCCCCCGGACGTCATCCAGCGATTGGGTTCTTCAAAACGAAAATATTGTGCCGCCCACATCTGATGCTGGCCGACTTCGGTAGTGATGTAGACGTCGTGACCGCGCGTCGCTTCATAGAGCCGCTCGATCGCATATTGCGGCTTGATCACGTCACCGGTCTGCTCATAGGCAAAGCACTTCCGCGCGCGCCAGCCGTCTATGCGCTTCCACCATTCCTTCAGATCGCCGCCGCGTTTGCCGCGCGCCCGCCAAGCCGCGACCAACGCCTGTAGCGCCTCGCCCGCATCGGCGATCACGGGAACGTCAACGCGCACGTTTTTGTTGATCGAGGAAGGATCGATATCGATGTGAATCTTCTTCGAATGCGGACTAAAGGCGTTTAGCCGGCCGGTGACGCGATCATCGAACCGCGCGCCAACGCAGATCATCACGTCGCAATCGTGCATCGCGTGGTTGGCTTCCCACGACCCGTGCATGCCGAGCATGCCGAGCCATTGCGGATCGGCCGCCGGAAAGGCGCCAAGGCCCATCAGAGTCGAAGTGACGGGAAAGCCGGTTTCGCGCGCCAGGTCGCGCAGAGCGGCGCTGGCGCGCGGGCCGGCATTGATCACGCCGCCCCCGGTGTAGAAGATTGGCCGACGTGCAAAAGCCATCAACTCAACGGCGCGCTCGATGGCGCTTGGATCCAAAGCGCGCACGGTGCGCTTCGCACGCTTGGGCGCATGCGACGGCGGGCAGTACATCCCGCGCGCAAACTGGATGTCCTTTGGAATGTCGACGACCACCGGGCCAGGGCGTCCGCTCTTTGCGACGTAGAACGCCTCATGGAGAATCGCCGCGAGCTCGTTCACATCGCTCACCAGCCAATTGTGCTTGGTGCACGAACGCGTGATCCCGACTGTGTCGCACTCCTGGAACGCGTCGGTGCCGATCAGATGCGTGGGCACCTGACCGCTGATTACGACCATTGGAATTGAATCGAGCAGTGCATCGGCGAGCGGCGTGACTATGTTCGTCGCGCCCGGCCCCGACGTAACGAGCGCGACGCCGACCTTGCCGGTGGAACGCGCATAGCCCTCCGCAGCGTGGCCGGCGCCCTGCTCATGCCGCACCAGGATGTGGCGCAGATCGTCATGTGAGAACAGTGCGTCATAGATGGGCAACACCGCGCCGCCCGGATAGCCGAACAACGTGTCCACGCCCTGATCCTTGAGCGCGCGAATGACCATCTCGGCGCCAGTCATCTCGACAGCCACGTGGGCCGCCGCCTCTGGCGGGTGGATATTGGTGATGGTGGCCGTGATGGTCATCTGCGGTGCGCTCAGGAATTGGTTGGAGTTTTCAGCCAGGCCATACGCGAGCGGAGCTCGGCGCCTGTCTTTTCGATCGGCGCTGCACGGTCAGCGTTGAGCAAAGCGTTGTAGCGCGGCTTGCCGGCCTGGTTTTCCAGGATCCATTCGCGCGCGAAGGCGCCGGATTGAATATCGCCCAGCACGTCCTTCATCCGCGCTTTGGTTTCATCAGTGATGATGCGCGGGCCAGAAACGACAGCGCCATACTTGGCGGTTTCGGAGATGAAGTCGTGCATCTTTCCGATGCCACCCTCGTAGAACAGGTCTACGATCAGCTTCAGTTCGTGCATGCATTCGAAGTACGCCACTTCCGGCTGGTAGCCGGCGTCAGTCAGCGTCTTGAAGCCGGCCATCACCAGTTCCTTGGCGCCCCCGCACAACACGGCCTGCTCGCCGAACAGGTCGGTTTCGGTTTCCTCTCGGAAAGTGGTTTCGATCAAACCGCCCGAAGCGCCGCCAATGCCTTTGGCGTAAGCCATCGCGCGCTCACGCGCTTTGCCGGTAGCGTTTTGGTGCACCGCGAACAGCGCCGGCACGCCGCGGCCGCGCGCATATTCGCGTCGGACGAGATCGCCGGGCCCTTTCGGCGCAACGAGGACGACGTCCATGTCCGCCCGCGGCGTCACGCGGCCGTAAAGCACTGAGAAGCCGTGCGCGAACAGCAATGTCGCGCCTTGGGCCGCGCGCGACTCGATCGTTTCCTTGTAAACATCGGCCTGCGCCATGTCCGGCGTGAGAAAGGAGATGAGATCAGCGCCCTCCACGGCCTCGGCCGGCTCCGCTGTTTTGATCTTGTCTTCGGTGGCGTGCTGCCAACCGCGCCCCCCTTTTCGGACACCCGCGACGACATCGAAGCCGCTGTCGCGCAAGTTCTGCGCATGCGCGCGCCCTTGGCTGCCATAGCCGATGACGGCAATGCGCCGGCCCTTCAAAGTGTCGGAGTTGACATCGTCATTGGTGTAAACTTGCGCTGGCATTTTCTTACTCTGCCTTCTGGGTTGGAATGGTGACCGCGCCTCGCGACGCGGAAGAAACAAGGGCGGCATATTTCGCGAACGCGCCGACGGGCGCAGGTCGTTTCGGCGGATCGAATTTGCGGGAGGCAAAGTCGGCGTTGGCGTCGATGCTGCGCGCCTTCACGTCGATGCGGATCACGTCGCCCTCGCGCAGCAGAGCGATTGGCCCGCCCACGGCGGCTTCCGGCGAGACGTGCCCGGCGACGAAGCCGTAGGACGCGCCAGAGAAACGCCCGTCTGTGATCAGAGCGATGTTCTTGAAACCGCGCCCCTTTAACGCCGCCGTGACCTGCAGCATCTCGCGCATGCCGGGGCCGCCTTTTGGGCCCTCGTAGCGGATGACGATCACGTCGCCTTCCTTGATCTTGCCGTCTTGCACGGCGTCGAACGCCGCCTCCTCCGCGTCGAACACTCGTGCGGGCCCTTCGAAGCTCTCGATTTCGTGGCCGGCCAATTTCAGCACCGCGCCGTCGGGCGCGACGTTGCCGTAGAGAAGCGCGTAAGAGCCGCGCGCCATCACCGGTCTTGCGAAATCGGTGATGACGTTCTGGCCTTTGGTTTCGACGGCCTCCGCAGCTTCTTCGAACAGGGCGCGGCCAGAGACCGTCGGCGTATCCTTGATCTTGCCGGCATCGGCCATGCGCTTTGCCACCAAGCGCGTGCCGCCGGCGAAGAACAGGTCTGACGCGAGAAAGCGCCCGCCCGGTTTCAGGTCGCAGATAACCGGCGCCGCCTCGCACGCGGCGTGGCAATCCTCGACAGTGAAATCCACGCCGGCTTCAGCAGCGATCGCGACCAGATGCAGCACCGCGTTGGTTGAACCGCCGCTCGCCGAAGTCGCGATCGCAGCGTTCATGAGCGATTCACGGGTGATGAAGCGCCGCGCATTGTGACCCTTGCGCGTCAACTCTACCACCAAGCGTCCGCAGCGTTGCGCTTCATGGCGCTTATCGGGATGCACTGCGGGCACATCGTTGGCGCCCATAGGGGAAATGCCCATCAAGCTAAGCGCCATCGCCATAGTGTTGGCGGTGAACTGGCCGCCGCACGCGCCCGCCGCCGGGCACGCGGCGGACTCGACCGATTTCAAACCCGCATCGTCCAGAGTGCCGGCGCCATGAGCGCCGATGGCTTCGAACACTTCTTGGATCGAGATGTCTTTGCCGGCGATTTTGCCCGGCATGATGGTGCCGCCGTAGAGCACCAAGCCCGGTATATCCATGCGCGCCAACGCCATCGCCGCGGCCGGGATGGTTTTGTCGCAACCGACAATGCAGATCACACCATCGAGTTGATGGCCCTGCACCGCGATCTCGATCGAATCCGCGATCACTTCGCGTGAGATCAGCGACGCCTTCATGCCCGGCGTGCCCATCGAAATACCGTCGGTGACCATGATGGTGTTGAAATCGACCGGCACGGCGCCGGCCTCGCGCACACCAGTGCGGACGTGCTCAGCCAAGCCGGCCAAGTGCATGTTGCACGGCGTGACCGACGACCAGGTGTTCACCACCGCAATCATCGGCTGCTCGAAGGCCGCGTCGTCCATGCCTGTGGCGCGCAGGTAAGAGCGCGCGGCGGCGCGGTTCGGCCCGTTGGTGACCACCGCGCTGCGACGGTTGGCTGGCTGTTCGTTGAGAGAGTTCTTGTCAGTCATTCGGGGTCCGGTTTCAGGACCACAAGCAACAAAAAACCCCGCTCCTGGAGGAGCGGGGCGGTTGCTGGCGGGCCTGTTGGTTAGGTCAGGTCGCGTGCATCCACTCCGCTCCGGAGAGCAGAATAAGCGCTACGCTAAGGAGTACGATCGAGGCGAAGGAAACCAGGTCCGCCGGGGCGCGCGCGACCGCAGCGACTGACGTCGCGCGTTGGCGTGCGGCAAGGGTTTCCGGCAGATGCACGATTGGCTCCCAGACGTGGAATAACCTTTCTCATGGTGCAGTGCAACCAGATTTTTCTTTCACGCGCTTCGACGAGTGGGGAAGCTTGGTTAAAAGCGCCCATTTGCCCTCTTGGCGGGGGAAACCCCGCGACGCCCTGCCACGGCGCGCGCTCTATGGGTGCGGAGCAACGATTGGGGCCGATGCTCGGGGGCGTTTCATATCGAACGGGATGGGGCCGAAGCCTAGCCGTCATCGCCTTCCTGGCGATGGCCATCCGCGCCATCGTACCGGCCGGCTACATGCTCTCCGCCGCCGACGACGGGCGCTACGTCACCGTCACGCTATGCAGCGAACACGGAACCGTTGAAGCGTTGATCGACCGGCAGACGGGCGCTGTTCTCGATCCCGACGAGCGACCCGCGCCAACGCAGACCCCAAATCAGGCCAACGACGACGCGCCGTGCGTGTTCGCGTTCGCCGCGCCGCTTGCCGCCGCGGAAGCGCCATCTCTTTTTGTCACGAGGCACACCGCGTCGGTGGAAACGCAGAGCTTCCTGCGAGATGCGCGTCCGGGCCTTGGCCTTGCTGCGCCGCCGCCTTTCTCCACCGGACCACCGCAAGCCGCCTGACATCGTTCGCGCGGACGCTCGCGTTCGCATTGCGTATTCGCGCGCGCTTGGCGCGCCGCATTCAGGCTTTCTTTCAATGTTATTCGACAAGACACCAGCGCCCGTTCTGCTCGGGCTTGCCCTCTTCGCTCTCGCCGCGCCGGCCCAAGCCGCGGACGAAACCGCTGAAGCTGACACGATCATCGTCACCGGACATCGTGACCTCGTCCGCGAAACGCTTCCAACAACGATTGAGGCGGCGAGCGCGGAAGAGATCGCGCGCTCAACCAGCGTTCTCAACGCCGAGGACACGCTGCGATACTTTCCGAACATCTTTGTGCGCAAACGCCATGTCGGCGACACGCAAGCGCCGATCACGACACGCACATCCGGCGTCGGCGCAAGTGCGCGAAGCCTGATTTACGCCGACGGCGTGTTGCTCTCGGCGCTGATCGGCAACAACAACTCGAACGCCTCGCCCAAATGGGGCATGGTTTCGCCCGACGAAATCGACAACGTCGAGGTGCTCTACGGCCCGTTCTCCGCCGCCTATTCCGGCAATTCGATTGGCGCGGTCGTTGAAATTCAAACCCGAATGCCGGACGCGTTCGAGGCAAGTTTGAACACAGCCGGCAGCCTTCAAGCGTTTGAGCAATACGGCACGGACGACACGTTCAGCGCCCATCAATTGAGTGCGGCAACGGGCAATCGCTTTGGCCCGATCTCGTTTTGGTTCGGGGCACAACGCACGGAGAGCGACAGCCATCCGCTTCAATACGCAACCGCGACACGCCCTATCGCACCAAGCGGCGCGGGCGCGGTGACCAATGGTGCGTTCGCCGATGTCAACCGCACCGGCGCACCCATTGTCGTGCTTGGCGCCGGCGGGCTTGAGCATCAGGTGCAGGACAATCTGAAGCTACGCACGCGCTGGGAGATAACGTCCGACACCTCGCTCACCTACGCGGTCGGTCGCTTCGCCAACGACACCGAGTCAAGCGTACAAACGTACTTGCGCAACGGCGCCGACCAGCCCGTGTTCGCTGGTGGGCCGCTCAACATCGGCGGCTATGCGTACACGATCGCGGCGAGCGCCTTCTCGAATGGAGTTTATGCATTCGACGAAGAGCATTGGATGCAAAGCCTCGCTCTCAATCATCGCGGCGAACGCTTGGACTGGCGTATTGTCGCCAGCGCCTACGATTACGAGACGAGCGAACAACGCACGCCATCGACGGCGTTACCGGTCGCACTCACGGGCGGCGCAGGTTCGATCACACGCTTTGATGGAACGGGCTGGATCAACCTTGACGGCAAGGCTGTCTGGCGCGTCAGCGAAGCACACGAACTCAGCTTCGGCGCGCATCTCGATAGGTATGAGCTTGCCAACAACCGCTTCAACACGGGCGACTGGATCAGTGGCGCCGCTGGCGCGCTGGCTAGCGCGGCGCGTGGCGAAACGGAAACGCACGCGGTTTGGGCGCAAGACGTCTGGCGTATCAATCCGGCGGTGACGCTGATCGCCGGAGGCCGCTGGGAAACCTGGGAAGCGCGCGACGGTCTCAACTTCTCCGCGTCTCCAGCGCTCAACGTAATTCAGCCCGCGCTTGACGCGACGGAATTCTCGCCGAAAACGTCGCTTGAATGGGCCATCGCAGCCGATTGGAGCGCTCGCGTATCGCTGGGCCGCGCGTATCGCTTCCCCACCGTCGGCGAGCTCTACCAAGCAATCACGACCGGCGCGACATTGACAGCGCCCAACCCCAATCTACGCCCCGAGAACGCGTTCTCGACGGAATGGAGTGTGGAGCGTCGCTTCGAAAGCGGGCGCGTGCGCGCGTCGATCTTCACCGAGACAATCGAGGACGCGCTCATTTCGCAAACGGCGCCGCTCGTCGTGGGTTCACCGACATTGTTCACCTACGTGCAGAATATCGATGAAGTAGAAAGCCGCGGCCTTGAGCTCGTTGGCGAATACGACAACGCCCTGGTCCCGGGCCTGTCACTGTCGGGCAGCGTGACCTATGTCGATCCGACGATCGAAAGCGATCCATCGTTTCCGGCTGCGGAAGGCAAGCAGATCCCGCAAGTACCGAACTGGCGCGCAACGTTCGTGGCGACCTATCGCCCCGACGGTCGTTGGGTGTTTACGTTGGCGGGCCGCTACAGCGACCGCGTCTATGCGACAATCGATAACTCAGACGTTGTCACGCACACCTATCAGGGCTTCGACGGTTATCTGGTGTTCGATGCGCGGGCGCACCTAGCACTGAATGCACACTGGTCTGCCGCGCTCAGCGTGGAGAACCTCGGTGCGGAAGACTATTTCCTCTTTCACCCGTTTCCGCAGCGCACGCTAGCCGCTGAATTACAGTATCGGTTCTGAACATGACCAGTCTTGAACCTTCCCGCGCGCGCACGTGGCCGGACTACAACGCGGTCTGGCGCTGGCATTTCTATGCCGGCCTCTTGTGCATACCGTTCGTGTTGTGGCTTGCCGCCACCGGCTCGATCTACCTGTTCAAGCCACAAATCGAAGGCTGGCTCGACGCACCTTACGAGCGCCTCTCCACCGAAGGGGCGCGCTCGGCGCCGAGCGCGCAGGTGCGCGCAGCGCTGAGAGCTGTGCCTGGAGCGCACCTCAACGCCTACGAACTGCCTCGGACGGAACACTCCGCTGCGCGTGTATTGCTCGGCCAAGGCGAAGATGTGTTCCGCGTCTATGTCGACCCACGCTCGCTGGCGGTGCTTAAGGTCGTCAACGAGGACAATCGGTTCATGAATCAAATTTCGTTTCTGCACGGCCAGCTGGCGATCGGTGAACGCGGCTCGATAATCGTTGAACTCGCCGCGTGTTGGGCGATCATTATGCTTCTGACCGGCGTGTTTCTTTGGTGGCCGCGTTCGTTGTCGGGCGTTGGCGGCGTGCTTGCGCCGCGCATCCGCAGCGGCCCTCGCTTATTCTGGCGCGATCTGCATGCTGTCACTGGCATTTGGGTGTGTGGACTCGCGCTATTTCTGCTGCTGACAGGCCTACCTTGGGCAAAGAACTGGGGCGGCTACCTCCGAGAGGTACGCGAACTCACGGGAACCACAGAAGGCGCGCAGGATTGGTCCAATGGACGCGCCGACGAGATTTCGCGACGCCTCGATCTGGCTGCACGACCAGGCACGTCGCCGCTCGAAGCGCTCGATCGCATAACGCCAAATGTTGCGGTGATGAACTTGGCGCCACCTGTTCTGATTACGCCGCCACGCCTCGGCGCGGATGCCTGGATCGCAAAGTCAGACGCCCAGAACCGCACCTTGCGCACGACGTTTGAGTTCGACCCGCAAAGCGGGGAAGCGATCGGCGAACGACCCTTCGCGCAGCGCCATCCCATTGATCGGGTCATCGGAATCGGTATTTCCGCACACGAGGGCGCTTTGTTCGGGTGGTTCAATGTCGCGCTCAGTCTGACGGCGGCGTTGGGACTGATCTTGTTGTGCGTGAGCGCCGTGATCCTTTGGCTGCGCCGCAAACCGAACGGCGCCTTGGGCGCGCCAGAGCAACGCGCGCGGCCACGCTTTTCCGCGGCGTTGCTCAGCGGTGTTGCATTGCTTGCGCTGTTTTTCCCGTTGTTTGGCCTATCGCTGGCGATCGTGTGCACTATCGAGCGTGTGCTGCTCCGCCGCGTCGCACCGGTACGCGCATGGCTTGGTCTATCGCCTGCATAATCAGCGCGCCATGGGCGTGGGCGGCGCGGTCAGCAGGTGCTTGCGCACCTTCCCCGCAGCCGTTCGCGGAAAATCGTCGACAATTGTAAAACCTTTTGGCGTCTTGTAGCCGGCAAGCGCGTCGCGACAGAATTGCGTTAGGTCGACATTGCTCGGCGGGGACGCGCCGGGACGCAGTTGCACGAACGCGTGACCCACTTCACCCCATTTCTCATCAGCGATGCCGATCACCGCAGCTTCAAGCACTGCAGGGTGGCGCGCGAGCACATTCTCGATTTCAGCTGGATAGACGTTCTCGCCACCGGAGATGAACATCTCCTTGATGCGTCCGACAACGTAGTAGCATCCTGCGGCGTCACGCTTGCCGAGGTCGCCGCTTTTCAGCCAACCCTCGGCATCGAATGCTTTCGCGGTTTCGTCGGGCCGGCGCCAATAGCCTGGCGTCACACCGGGACCGCGCATCCACACTTCGCCAGCTTCCCCTTCGAGAACATCGCGGCCGTCAGCGTCGACGATCCGAACGTCGAGCAAAATCTGCGGCCTCCCCACGGAACCGATCTTCGTCAGCGCATCCGCTTGCGTCGCGACAAACGCTGTGGGCCCCGTCTCCGTCATGCCGTAACCGTTTTGAACATACGCGCCCTTGGCAGCGTAGCGTTCCACCAGAACGTCCGGAAGCGGCGCTCCGCCGCAACCCCAATTGCGCACGTGGGCGAAATCGGCGGCGTCAAAGCCGGGCTCAAGCGCAAGCTGCTGATACGCGGCCGGAACAGCGAACATCAGGTCAAGGTGCGGTAGTAATTCCAGAACACGCGCCGCATCGAAACCGGGGAGGATCGTCACCGTGCCGCCGGCGATCAAAGTCGGCAGCGTCAGCAATTGGATGCCGGCAGCGTGGAACAATGGCAGAAAATTGAGCGTGCGATCGCCGCCGCGCAGGCCAAAAGCTTGCGCAACGTTGACGTAATTCACCATCGACATCTGAACGGTTTGGATCACGCCTTTCGGCTGGCCGGTCGTGCCAGATGTATAAAGGAGCGTCCAAATCGCATCGCCGCGCCAACGCCGTTCGCCCACATGTGGCGCGGTTTCCGCGAGAAGCGTCTCGTAGTCGTCGTCGAGTCCGATTGAGCCGCCCGGCGTCTGCACCAATACGCGCGCAATTGCGTCGTCCTCGCGCCCGAACAGCAAAAGCTTTGGCGCGCAATCGGCTACAAGCGGCCCCAGCTCTGCCGCGGGCATACGCCAGTTCAACGGCACGAGAATCGCGCCGAGCTTCGCGACCGCGAACAAGGCTTCAAAGAATTCAATCCTGTTGCGGCAAAGGATTGCGACACGGTCCTCCGCTGCGATGCCGCGCGCGCTGAACACACCGGCCAAGCGTGACGCGCGATCATCCAGCTCGGCATAGGTGATCATGCGTCCACTGAGCGCATCAATGAACGCGACGTGCTCGGGCGTAAGCTCGGCGCGCTTGGCTGTGATGTCCACGAGGTCGAACCCCATGGTTCCTCCCTCCCGCTGGCGCACTAGTCGCCCTTGTCGGACCGCGGCTTCAGCCCGTTTGTAACCATGTCGGCGGCCGCGGCGGCGACGTGCGCCGCATCAGCGTGATCGTCCCACACCCCGTATCTGAGGCCGAGAAATGTTGAGAGACCCATGAGCGCCCACACGCGCACTTCGTCGTCGCCTGCGCTGATCTCGCCGCGCTTTGCGGCGTTCGCCATCTGCGTGAGATAGGCTTGGCTGAAAACGTTGTAGTAATCGCGATAGGCCTCGGGCGCGACGAACTGCGCCTCCATAACAATGCGGTAGAGCCCTTTGTGGGCGCGCACGAATTGCACGTACGCTTCCAAGCCTAGGCGCTCCGCCTCGATGCGATTGGGTGCATCTTTGGTGGCGTCGGCCAGCGCGTGGCGTGTCATCGCGCCCATGTCGGCGACGAGCGCCCGGAACACTTCCTCTTTGCTCTTGAAGTAAACGTAGAAAGTGCCGAGCCCAACGCCCGCCCGCTGGGTGATGTGGTTGATGGCCGTCTCGTGGTAGCCGCGCAGTCCAAATTCCTCAGCCGCAGCGTCCAGAAGGCGGCGTAAAGTCCGCCTACCGCGCTCCGTTTTCGGCCCCGGTTCCTTATCATCGGTCAAACTTGAATGTTGACTCATGTTTCATGTCTCCGATAAGGTCCGCGCCAATTCAAGGAAAATCGGCCCGGAAGAGGCTGATTGGGCGGAAACAGCGGGGAAATCCGGGACATGCCGACGTGCATGCTCAAGGACGGGGCAGAACTGGCCTACGCCGATCAGGGCGCGGGACCCCCTATCCTTCTGGTGCATGGCTGGGCCGTACATGGCGGCTTTTTCTCCGATCTCGCGACTCGGCTTTCGGAGAACCACCGTGTCTTAACGCTTACATTGCGCGGACATGACGGTGCGGACCTTGGCCAAGCACCCCTCACCATCGACACCTTGGGAGAGGATGTCGCGCAATTTCTCGACGCGCTTGATCTCAAGGGCGTCACCGCGCTCGGCTGGTCGATGGGCGCGATGGCGCTCTGGGCGGCCTGGCCGCGCGTAGGCGAACGCATCGATGGGATCGTCATCGAGGAGATGTCGCCGCGACTGCTGAACGACAGCGCGTGGGATTGTGGCCTTGCCGGCGGCTATAGCGAGAGCGACGTCGCGGGCACGCTGAGTGAGATCAAGGCCGATTGGCCTGCCTATGTCGCGCGCTTTGCACCACGCATGTTTGCACCGGACGTCCGCAGAGAGCGCCCTGAACTGATTGAATGGTCGGCGCGGGAAATGTCGCGCGCGGACCCTGCGGCGATGGCGAGCCTTTGGGCGTCGATGTCGGCTCAAGATTTCCGTGCGGCGCTCAGCGCCATCAGCGCGCCCATGCTGGTCATTCACGGCGCCGACAGCCTCGTCTATCCGGACGGCGCAACTGAATTCGTCGCGCGCGCAGCGCCACGCGCGCAACGCATCGTCATCGAAGGCGCCGGCCACGTGCCGCACCTCGAAGCCCCCGACGCCTTTCTCAATCACATCACACACTTCGTCCGCAACACGCGGCGAACCAATCTCACGGGAGGAGTAAATCCATGAAACGCTTTGGTGATCAGGCCCGCCTGATGATGCTGTTCGCGAGCGTGTGCGCCGCGCCGTTCGCGCTGTGCGCGCCGGCGGTTGCCCAGGACGCGGCAGTCGCATCCGACGACGAAATCGTTGTCACCGCGCGCCGCCGCGAGGAAAGCTTGCAGGACGTTCCGCTGTCGATCTCAGTGCAGACCGGAGAGGCGCTTGAACAACGCGGCGCGGAGAACATCACCGCCTTGAGCGAGGTGACGCCGAACGCCACGATTCAAATCGCTCGCGGCTCGAACTCGACGCTGATCGGCTTCATACGCGGCGTCGGCCAACAGGATCCGCTGTGGGGCTTCGAACCAGGTGTCGGCCTCTACATCGACGATGTCTACATCGCCCGCCCGCAAGGCGCGGTGCTAGACCTCTTCGACATCAACCGCATTGAAGTGCTGCGTGGCCCGCAGGGCACGCTTTATGGACGCAACACCATCGGCGGCGCGATCAAGTACGTCACCAATCGCCTTGACATGGACGAAACGGAACTGAACGCGCGCGTCGCGCTCGGCTCATACAATCAGCGAGACCTTGTGGTCAGCGGCTCGGCGCCGCTCGCTGGAAACTTCGCTGTCGGTGGCGCAATGGCGCTGCTCAACCGCGACGGATATGGCACGAACATCACCACCGGCGCCGACCATTACAACAAAGAGGTCGCGGCCTTCCGCGCAAGCGCCGAATGGCAGCCAACCGATGATATCTTCATCCGCTTTTCGGCCGACCATTTGAATGATGACTCGCTTCCGCGTCACGGCCACCGCGAAGTCGCGAACGGTGTGCTCGCCGGTTACAATGTCCTGTCGAGCCCTTACGACACGCAAGCCGGCATCGGCGAAGACAACTCGGTTGAAACCACCGGCTACTCACTGACGGCGGAGTGGGATCTCAACGAAGCTTTCACCGTCAAGTCGATCAGTGCGTTCCGTGAAGGCCGCAGCGATACGTTGATCGATTTCGACAATGGCCCGCTGCCCTTGCTCGACGTGCCAGCCTTCTATGAAGACGAACAATTCTCGCAAGAGCTCCAACTCTTGTTTGAAGGCGATCGCATTCAAGGCGTGGCTGGCCTCTATTATCTGAATGGCGTCGCCATCGGCGCGTTCGACACGATCGTTGGCGGCCTCGCCACCACGACCGCCACTGCCGGCCGCGTCAGCACGACATCGCTGGCGGCTTACGCCGACGTCAGCATCGACCTCAGCGACATGTGGTCGATGTCGCTCGGCGGACGCTGGACGCAAGACCAACGCGCCGGCGCAGTTTACCGCCAGAATTTCGCGCACGGCTTGAGCGGCAACCGCAGCCCCTTGTTTGGCAACCCAACCGCCACGCCGGGCTTGTTGCGCTCGAACTACGCCAACGAAGCGACGTTTGAGGAATTTACACCGCGTGTCAGCTTGAGCTTTGAGCCGTCTGACGATCTGACGCTTTACGCATCTTACGGCCAAGGCTTCAAATCCGGCGGCTTCGACATGCGGGGCGATGTTGTGCTGACTCCAAACACCGTGAACGGCTATCAGCCCGAGTTCGTCGACTCCTACGAGCTTGGCTTCCATGCCTCGTTGCTCGATGGCCGCGCCCGCCTTTCCGGTGCGGTGTTCGACGCCCAATACACGGACCAACAAGTCACGAAGCAGGAAACGACTCTCGCCGGCGGTATTGCTAGCTTTGTCGACAACGCCGGCCAGTCGGCAATCACTGGCGCGGAGCTCGAGGGCACGGTGTTCATCACCGAAGGCCTGAGCGCCGTCTTCGCGGTCGGTTACATGGATGCGCGGTTCGAGGAGTTCGTTTCGACGGCCGTCAATCCCGCCCCGCCGCCGTCCACGATCGCGATCGACATTGCCAACATCGCCGACATTCAAAATGCGCCGGATTGGTCGGGGTCGTTTGCACTCAACTACACGATGGACTTCGGAGACCATGGCTCGCTCACGGTCACGCCGTCGGTGTCGTTCCGCAGCTCCTACCAGATGTTCGAACTCGCCACCCCATTGCTCGACGAAGATGGCTACAGCCTGTTGAATCTAAGCGCCAACTGGACCTCCGAAAGCGAGCGCTATCGCTTCGCCGTCCACGGCCAGAACCTCGGCGATGAGCAATATAAAGTTGGCGGCTACAACTTCCCGGGCGCCGCTTTCGGCAATTCCATTGTCAGCTTCTACGGCCCGCCGCAGACCGTGACGGCCGTGTTCGAGATCCGTTACTAAAATCCTCCCACTCTACCGGCGGCGCGATTCCGTCGCGCCGCCGGAGCTCTTTTCAAATGACTGATATGCCAAGCGCCAACGCGAGCCCGCAAGCGTCGCCACACCGCTTCTCGGTGCTGGCGCTTTTGTTCTTGGTGTATGCCTTTAACTTCATCGACCGTCAGATCATCGGCATCCTGGCCGCGCCCATCAAAGCTGAGCTTGATCTTTCCGATACGCAGCTCGGCCTGCTCGGCGGCTTCGCCTTCGCGCTCTTCTACACTGGGCTCGGCGTGCCGATCGCCTGGCTCGCGGATCGCACCAGCCGCACCTGGATCATGACCATCGCGCTTACAGTCTGGAGCGGCTTCACTGCGCTCTGCGGCATGGCGACGACGTTCACGCAACTTTTTCTCGCGCGCGTTGGCGTTGGCGTTGGTGAGGCCGGCGGCGTGGCGCCGGCTTATTCGCTGATCGCAGATTATTTCCCACCGAAGGAGCGCGCGCGCGCGCTTGCCGTTTATTCGTTTGGTATTCCCGTAGGCAGCGCGGCGGGCATTGCCATTGGCGGCGCACTCGCGAGCTTGGTCGATTGGCGCGTCGCATTTGTCGCAGTGGGCTTGGCTGGCATTGTTCTTGCGCCGATTTTCCGCGCCTTCGTGCGCGAGCCGGTGCGCGGCCAATTCGATGCGGCGCCGACCACCCAAGCGCGCGCCAGCATTTGGTCAACGGCGCGGACGATTGCCGTCAAACCGAGCTTCTGGTTGCTCTCGTTCGGCGCGGCGTCTTCATCGATTATGGGCTACGGCATCTTCTTCTGGATGCCGAGCTTCCTCATGCGCTCCTACGATTTCACCTTGCAGGAGGCGTCAGCGTTTTATGCGGCGCTCCTGTTGGTTGGCGGCGTCGCTGGCGTGTGGATTGGCGGCTTTCTCGCTGACAAGCTCGGCCAAGGGCGCCGCTCTGCCTACGCTCTGATCCCAGCCATCGCCTTCGTTCTTGCGCTTCCGTGCTACGCTGCCGGCATTCTCTCGCCGTCGCCAGTGATCGCCTTCGCGCTGTTCCTGGCGCCCACAGCGCTTGGTTTGTTTTGGCTCGGGCCTATCCTTACCGCGGTTCAGCATCTCGCTGCGGCGTCCATGCGCTCCACGGTTTCGGCGCTGTTCCTGTTCATCAACAACCTGATCGGCATCGGGCTTGGCACCCTGCTGATCGGCGCGCTGTCTGACGCGCTCACAGCCCGGTTCGGTGAGGAAGCGTTGCGCTATTCGATCCTCGCCGGCACCGGCTTCTATCTCGTTGCCGCTCTGCTGTTCGCGCTCGCGGCGCGTACCCTGCCAAAAGACTGGCGCGACTAAGCGCGCTGGTACGCAAGTTCGCCGGCCACATAGGTACGAGCCACGGCACGATCGTCGCCAAGAATCGAGAGCGCGAACAGGATGTCGGTGATGTCAGTGACGCCGCGCAGGCGTTGGGACAGCATCGGCGAAGCATCAAGATCCAGGACGACGAAATCCGCTTCCTTGCCGGGCGCGAAATTGCCGACATGGGCATCAATCCTCAACGCTCGGGCGGCGCCCAATGTGGCAAGGTAAAAGCCCTTGAACGCATCGAGCGGCCGGCGACGCAACTGGCTTACCTTGTAAGCGTCTTCCATCACTTCGAGCATCGAGAGTGAGGTGCCGCCGCCGACATCGCTGGCGAGACCCACTTCAACGCCGCTGTGTTCAGCGGCGGTGAGGTCGAACAATCCGCTGCCGAGGAACAAGTTCGACGACGGACAAAACGCAGCAGCAGCACCAGCCTTGCCCATGCGGGCCCATTCGCTGTCGCTCAGGTGAACGCAATGCGCCAAGACTGTACGCCCACCGACAAGGCCATGCGCTTCGTACGCGCCGAGATAATCCGGCGCTGCCGGATAGCCCGCACGCACTTGCGCTATCTCGGCATGATTTTCGGAGATATGCGTGTGAAGCAGCACTTCGGGAAACTCTCGCAACAGCTGTCCCGCCGCCGCGAGTTGCTCCGGCGAAGAGGTGTGCGCGAAACGCGGCGTAACCGCATAACCCAAGCGCCCACGTCCATGCCACGTCTCGATCAGCGATTTGCTGTCCGCATAGCCCGTTTCCACCGTATCGCGCAAAGCCTCGGGTGCGTTGCGGTCCATCAACACTTTACCTGCAATCAGGCGCATATTTCGCGACCGCGCCGCCTTGAAGAGCGCGTCGACGGAATGCTTGTGCACGGTCGCGAACACCAAGGCGCTTGTCGTTCCGCAGCGGAGCAACGCCTCCACGAAGGCATTCGCAGCGGCGTGCGCGTGGTCAACATCGGCGAATTTCTCTTCCGCAGGGAATGCGTATCGCTCAAGCCAATCGAGCAACTGGGCGCCATAGCTACCGATGATGCCGACCTGCGGCATGTGAACGTGCGCGTCGATAAAGCCCGGTGCGATGATCGCGTTGTCGAAATGCTCGACGCTTGCGTCGGGGGCGATGGCGCTGGCGACCTCGCTCCAACCGCCGACGGCGCTCACGCGCCCCTGCTCCACGACGAGGCCGCCATCCTCGAAGTACGCGTATGCCGCCCCGCCCGCCTTGGCGGGATCGTCGAGCAGGTGAAACACCCGCCCACGATAGGCGCGTGCACTCACGGGCTTGACTCTGGAGCGTGTAGAACAAGTGGAGCGGCGAGCTGCACTTCGTCGGTGTTTTCATCCGGCGCATCGCGATCGATGACGAGAAACGCACTCTCCGCTTCGAGCGCCAAATTGAAATGGTGCCAGACGCCTTTGCGCAAGTTCACGCCTTGCGTCGGCATAGCGACAAACGCTTCGATCGCCGTTTCGTCAAACGCGCCAACCGGCGCGACGACAACCAGAAACGGCCGGCCGCTCAACGGTACGAACGCTTGGCTCGACTTTGGATGACGTTCCATCGTTCGGATCGCAAACGGATAAGCAGGCGGCGTCGACCGAAAGATGCTCGCGATGGCGCGCCCGCCTTCCGCCAACAAATCGAGCGCGGCAAGGTCATGGTAGCGTTTGGCATGCCCGTCATTGATGATCCGCGGCGTTCCGCGCGCCTCGATAACGTCGCCAAAGGCAGCGAAATTGGCGGCACTGAGAGCTTTAGGGCGCAATTCTTTCATGGACCCATTTCCGTGTGCGCGCCGGCGCGTATCCAAGCACCGAGCGCGGCGCGTTCGGCCTCAGTCATTCCGGTTTCGTTGCCGAGCGGCATAATCTCGGACTCGACGGCTTGCGCCAGGATTCGCGGCGCGTTGGTTTGAATTGCCTCAGCCGATGTGAGATCCACGCCCGCAGGCGGGACGACAAACCCCGCATGCGTTGGTGTGGCGGCGTGACACTGCGTGCAGTGACGCTCGACGATGGCACGGGCTTGGCTGAACGTCGTCGCCTCCGCAATGCGCGCCGGCGGCGTCTGCGATTCAATGCCGATCACCGCGACAATAACAAACAATGCCGCCGCACCGGCGAGCAGCATTGGTTGCGCGGCGCCGCGATTCTTCACATTGAAGTAGTGGCGCACCAGGAAACCCACGCCGCCTAAACCCGCCAGCACGAGCCAAGCGAGCGGCCCACTCCATAGCATTGGGTAGTGGCCGCTGATCATCACCAGCACGACAGGCAGTGTCATGTAGTTGTTGTGCAGAGAACGCTGCTTGGCCTGGATGCCCAGGGCAGGGTCAGGCGCCACGCCCGCGAGCATCGATGCGGTCGATTTGCGTTGATTGGGAATGATCACCATAAAAACGTTGGCCGCCATCACGGTGCCGATCATCGCGCCAACTTGCATGAAGGCCGCGCGGTCCGAGAACACACGTCCCAAGGTGTAGGCCGCGGCAATCAGCACCGCCGACCAAAAGAGGGCGAACACGTCGCCTCGTTTGCCGAGCGGTGATCGGCACAATGCATCATAGACAAGCCATCCGCCCGCGAGAAACGCCAGCGAAACACCAATGGCCGTTGACGATGAGAGCGCGGCTTTGTCGCGATCAATCAGGTACAGGTCAGCGCCCAGATAGTAGATCACCGCCAGAAGCGCGAAGCCGCTGAGCCATGTGAAGTACGCCTCCCACTTGAACCAATGCAGATGCTCCGGCAGCGTCGGCGGCGCCACGACGTATTTTTGCTTGTGATAGAAGCCGCCGCCATGCACCGCCCAAAGCTCGCCGCCCACCCCAGGCTTCGGTTCAGCAGGCGCACGCAAACTGTTGTCCAGCCAGATGAAATAGAATGACGTGCCGATCCAGGAAATGCCGGCGAGCACGTGGGCCCAGCGGATGGCGAGCTCGACCCACGGCAGGATTTCACTCCACATGCGCCGCCTCCCGCGCATGCGCCGCGTGCGCTTCAAGAACGAGCAGCATTTCCGCAACAACCGAGGCGGCGATCACGGCTGGCGCCTTGTCCTTCAAGCCGATGGCGCCGCCGATTGGGCAGGTGAGTTTGCGCAGCTCGCCGCCAAGGCCATCGGCGCGCAACTGACGTTCGAAACGAACGCGCTTGGACTTGGAGCCTATCAATCCACAATAGGCCGCGTCGCGGCGTGTGAGCGCCGCGCGTGTGATCTCGTAGTCGAGATCATGGTTGTGGGTGACGATAAGATAGAACGCCGCGGGCCGCGCTTCGCGCACCAGAGCGCACGGATCGGTGACGTGATGCGCGACCTCGGCAAATTCCGGCCGCGTGTCACACCAGCGCAGCGCAAAGGGCAGCGGCGACACCGCGTAGGCGATGGCGGCGCCGACGTGGCCAGCGCCGAACAGAAAGAGTTCTGGTCGCGCGCGGGCTTCATCGGCCGCGCTTCGCGCCAGCGCGGTCGCGTTTTCTATACTCAGCCTCTCGACACGTGCGCGGACACGACCCCCGCAGCACTGACCGAGAATCGGGCCTAGCGGATAGTCACGCTCGGACACGTCGCGCGCTTCGGTCGCCAATAGGCTGCGCGCTTCACACACTAACGTGAATTCCAGATTGCCTCCGCCAATGGTTCCGGCTTGCCCCTCGGCCCAGACGAGCATGCGGGCGCCGGCTTCGCGTGGCGCAGAGCCGTGAACCTCTGTCAGCGTAATGAGCGCAACGGCGTCTCCGCGCAAAACCCGCTCCAACGCAGCGTCGGCCCACGCACTTTCCATCACGCCGCTCCCGCGCTGGCGCGCACGTCGTTGACGGCGCGCAGAATGCGCTCCGGCGTCGCGGGGGCGTCGAGGTTTGGCATCACCTTGTAACCACCTGCAGCGCAGACAGCATCGGTGAGTGCGGAGAAGACCGAAATGGCGAGCATTAGCGGCGGTTCGCCCACGGCCTTCGACCGATAAATCGTCTCTTCCGCGTTTTCGCCGGCCCATAATTCCGAGATAAAGATGTCCGGTCGATCACCGCATGTGGGGATCTTGTACGTGGACGGCGCGTGCGTCAGCAGGCTTCCGTTATCGTCGAAGACAAGCTCCTCCGTCGTCAGCCAGCCCATTCCTTGAACAAAGCCGCCCTCAATCTGCCCGAGATCGATCGCGGGATTGAGCGAGCGGCCGACGTCGTGGATCAAGTCCACACGCAGTGCGCGATTCTCGCCGGTCAGCGTGTCGATGATCACCTCCGACACAGCCGCGCCAAAGGCGTAATAGAAGAACGGACGCCCTTGGTGGGTTGCGCGATCATAGTGGATTTTTGGAGTGGCGTAGAAGCCCGTCGATGACAGCGACACCCGCGCCAAATAGGCGGCTTTCGCAAGATCGGCAAATGGCACTCGCGTCGCGCCGGCGTGGACCATACCGCCCCCGTCAAAGCGCACGTCGCGCTCCGCGCACCCGTAGTGCTTCGCCGCGAACGCTATTAGCCGGCGCTTGATGGTGAGCGCCGCATCGCGCGCCGCCATGCCGTTGAGATCGGCGCCCGCCGACGCAGCGGTCGCCGACGTGTTCGGAACTTTGTCGGTGGCCGTCGCCGTGATTTTTACCGCATCGACCGGCACGCCGAACTCGGCAGCGACCACCTGCGCCACCTTTATCATGAGGCCCTGCCCCATTTCCGTACCACCGTGGTTCAGCTGGACGCTGCCGTCGCTGTAGACATGCACAAGCGCGCCGGCCTGGTTGAGATGCGTTGTGGTGAAGGAGATGCCGAATTTCACCGGCGTGAACGCAAGGCCACGCTTCAACGTGTCGGATGTGGCGTTGAATGCGGCAATCGCGGCGCGGCGCGCGCGATAGTTCGAGCGCGCTTCTAGCGCCGGCATCAGTTCGTGCAGGATATTGTCGTCGATCGTTTGCCCGTAAGGTGTCGCGTTGCGCGGCGCCGGGCCGTAGAGATTCGCCATGCGCACGTCGAGCGGGTCGCGGCCAACGGCATGTGCGATCGCATCCATCACGCGCTCAATCCCCATCATGCCTTGCGGGCCACCGAAACCGCGAAATGCTGTATTCGATACGGTGTGGGTCTTGTGCCGGTGAGAAACAATGCGGGCAGCGGGGAGATAGTAAGCGTTGTCCGTGTGGAACATTGCGCGATCATTGATTGCGCGCGAAAGGTCGGTCGAGTAGCCGCATCGCGAGCGCAGCGTGAAATCCGTACCCTCGATCACACCGCTCGCATCAAAGCCAACGTCGTACTCAATCTCAAAGTCGTGGCGCTTGCCGGTCAAGATCATGTCGTCGTCGCGATCGAGACAGAGTTTGGATGGCCGCCCCATCTTGGCGGCGACAAGCGCGGCGGCCGCCGCGATCAGCGCGGGTTGCGTTTCCTTGCCGCCGAAGCCGCCGCCCATGCGGCGCACCTCGACAGTGACCGCGTTGTTCGCCAAGCCAAGCACATGCGCAACAAGGTGCTGAATCTCGCTTGGGTTCTGCGTTGAGGAAAAGACGCGCATATCGCCGTCTTCACCGGGAATCGCGAGCGCGACCTGGCCCTCCAGGTAGAAATGGTCTTGCCCGCCAATGGCGAGCTTGCCTTTCAGACGCCGCGGCGCCGCAGTGATCGCGGCGGTGGCGTCGCCTTTTTGCATGGTTTGCGGCGGTTCAATCTCCAAGTTCGCGGCCCTGGCCTGGGCTATCGTGACCGCGGCGGGCAGGTTCTCGTAGCGCACCTTCGCCAGTTTCGCGGCGCGACGTGCTTGTTCTAGCGTCTCGGCCGCAACAACGAACAAGGATTGCCCGACATATTGAACAAGGCCATCCGCGAACAAAGGATCATCCTTGATCACCGGGCTGACATCGTTGGCGCCGGGGATATCCTCCGCCGCAAGCACCGCGACGACGCCAGCGGCGGTGCGCACTGGCGTAAGATCGAGCGAAAGCACGCGGGCGTGCGCGCGTGCACTCATGCCGATCGCGAGATGCAGACATCCAGGCGGCTCTGGCATGTCGTCTATATAAATCGCGGCCCCGTTTACGTGCTTCGCTGCGCTATCATGCGCCAAGGCCTGGCCGACAATCGGCGGCTTCGCGCGCGCGGCGTCAGGCATCGACCGCCACCGTATCAAGCACGCACGCACGCACGCCTTGGCTTTCGAGATAGAAGCGCCGCAGCAAGTTGCGTGCGGCTTCGAGTCGATAGGCGGACGAACCACGCTGATCCGTGAGTGGTTGAAAATCCTGTTCTACCGCGTCCATCGTACGGGCGATGGCCGCATCGCTCCACTCCGTCAAAGCGGCTTCGGCGTTTGCGGCGCGCTTTGGCGTTGCTGCCATGCCACCGAACGCCAGCCGTGCTTCGATGACACGCGCTCCGTCGCAGCGAACGCGGAACCCCGCGCAGACGGCGGAGATATCTTGATCGAACCGCTTTGACACCTTGTAGGCGGCGAAGCGAGCGTCCGCCGGTACTTTTGGAACGACAATGCGCGCGACATACTCGCCTGGCTCGCGGTCCTGCTTGCTGTAAGCGATGAAATAATTCTCCAGAGGCATACGCCGTTCGCCACCGCTCTTACGCAGCACCAAGGTCGCACCAGCGGCGATCAAGGCTGGCGGCATGTCGCCGATGGGCGAGCCGTTGGCGATGTTTCCGCCAATGGTTCCGCAATTACGCACTTGCACGCCGCCAAGCCGACGGAGCAATTCGCCCATGTCTGGATGGAAGCGCGCGAGCGCGGCGTGCGCTTCGGAATACGTCACGGCCGCCCCGAGCTCGACGGCGTTATCGGTTTCGTGCAGCTCACACAGTTCCGGCACGTGCGCCACGGAGATGAGCGTCTCCAGATCGCGATGCTGCTTTGTCACCCACAAGCCGACATCGGTGGCGCCCGCCACCAGTGTCGCGCTTGGAAACTGCTCAAGCAGCGACGCGAGGTCGGCCTCGGACCGGGGCGCAAAGAATTTGCGCCCGCCGTCACTTTCAATGGCAAGCGGTTCAGAATCGGCGGCCAGATCGCCCACTGGCGGCGCGGTGCGCTCAACGTTCTGCGCCGCGCTGATGATCGGCCCGTAGCCTGTACAACGGCAGAGATTGCCGGCGAGCGCATCTGATATCTCACGCCCGCCAAGTCCGCCCTCGCCGCCGAGATGCGCGAACAGCGACATCACGAAACCCGGCGTACAGAACCCGCACTGCGAGCCGTGATGATCCACGAGCGCCTTCTGGATCGGATGCGGCGCCCCATCGCGGGCGAGGCTTTCGACCGTCCATAAAGTCATCCCATCCAGCATCGGCATGAAAAGAATGCACGCATTCACAGCGCGCGGCTTCTCGCCCGCCGCCGCAACCGCCACCGTGCAGGCGCCGCAATCGCCTTCCGCGCAGCCCTCCTTTGTGCCGGTGCGGCGCGCCTCGGTACGCAGCCAGCGGAGCAACGTAAGCGTCGGATCGGGATTGCGCAGCTCATGCGTGACCCCGTCCAAGCGGAAGCGGACCACGTCGCGCATGCGCCTAGCTGCCCCGATAGGTGGAATAGCCGTAAGGCGAAGCCAACAAAGGCACGTGATAATGCACGCCGGCATCCGCGATCGAGAAGGCGATCACGATTCGATCCAGAAACGGCGGATCGGAGAGCGCAACGCCTCGACCTCGGAAATAGTCCGCCATGGCGAATTCGAGCATGTACGCGCCGACTTGGAACGCGTCGCCTTCAAGCAAGGGACGGTCGCAGCGCCCATCGGCGTTGGTTGTCACTTCGGCAAGCGCCGCGCCGCTGGGGCCGCGCACTACGATCGCCACGCCCGCCGCCGGCGCGCCGTGCGTTGTGTCGAGGACGTGCGTGGTCAGCTTACCCAAGAGCAATCCATGTCTTGCGCCGATGATGCGACCTCCGCGTTCGGGTTGTAAAGCGCCTTATCAAGCGCCCCGGTTCGCCGCTATGATCGGCGACGGAGCAAAACGTGACCACCTACCCGCGCGACCTCAAAGGCTATGGCCGCAACCCACCCGATCCGCGCTGGCCGGGCGGCGCGCGGATCGCCGTTCAAATCGTCCTCAATTACGAAGAGGGCGGCGAGAATTGCGTGCTGCATGGCGATGCGGCGTCCGAGACATTCCTATCCGACATCGTAGGCGCACAAGCGTTTCCCGCCCGACACATGAGCATGGAGAGCCTTTACGAGTACGGCTCGCGCGCCGGAATCTGGCGCTTGCTGCGCCTGTTTAAGCACTTCAACGTGCCAGTGACTGTGTTCGCCGTAGCCGAAGCGCTAAAGCGCTACCCCGATTTGGCGGAGGCCTTCCTCAAGCATGGTCACGAGATCGCCTCGCATGGCCTGAAGTGGATCAGCTACCAGGACGTCGACGAAGCAATCGAGCGGGCGCACATCGGCGAGGCGGTCGAGATCATCGCCAAGCTGGCCGGCGAACAACCGCTGGGCTGGTACACGGGCCGCACCAGCCCGAACACACGGCGTCTCATCATCGAGCATGGCGGCTTTGCCTACGATGCTGACGATTACAGCGACGACCTACCCTTCTGGACCCGCGCCTACGGCGCGCCGCACCTGATCGTGCCCTACACGCTCGACGCCAACGATATGCGCTTCGCCACGCCGCAAGGCTTCAATACCAGCGAACACTTTTTCACGTACCTGAAGGACAGCTTCGACGTGCTCTATGCCGAAGGCGAGACCGCGCCGAAAATGATGTCCATCGGCCTGCATTGCCGGCTGGCGGGGCGGCCAGGGCGCTTTGCTGCGATCGAACGCTTCCTCGCCTACGCGATCAAGCATCAAGACGTTTGGTTTGCACGCCGCATCGATATCGCCACCCATTGGCGTAAGCATCACGCCGCATGAAGCCGATCCGCGATCTTTCACGCGATGAATTCGTCGCCCGCTTTGGCGGCGTTTACGAAAGCTCGCCGCAATTTGCGGAAACGGTGTGGGATGAGGGCGGCGCGCAGCGCGACTCTTACGATCTCTATCAAGCGTTTCGCGACGCGGTCGACAGCGCTGGCGAGAACGCACAGATCGCGCTCCTGCGTGCACATCCAGATCTTGCCGATCGCGTGTCAATGTCGGCGGAATCCACGAACGAGCAAGCGGGCGCCGGGCTGGATCAATGCACAATGGCCGAGGTGGCGGAATTTCAGCAACTCAACGACGACTACAAACGCAAGTTCGGCTTTCCGTTTATCATCGCCGTGCGCGGGCTTGATCGCGACCGCATCCTTGGCGCGTTTCGTCATCGTTTGAATTTGAGCCGCGAAGCCGAGTTCGCGATGGCGTTGCACCAAATTCACCGCATAGCCGCGCTGCGGCTGCAAGATCTGATCGAGGCCCATGATGAGTGAATCGCAACCCGGCGCACCGGCGGGCCTCATCGATTTGCTACAACCACGCCTTGGCTCCGAGGCGGTCTTCGCCAACGACGACTTCTTCGCGCCAAAGGAGCGCCTGATCAATCCGGAAGAGCCGGTCTTCGTTCCGGGCAAATACGATGAGAACGGCAAGTGGATGGACGGCTGGGAAAGCCGACGCAAACGTGCGCCCGGTCACGATTTCTGCATCGTTCGGCTCGGCCGGCCGGGCATCGTTCACGCGCTTGACGTCGATACGCGGAACTTCACCGGCAACTACCCCCCGCGTGCTTCTGTGGATTGCCTCGTCTCGGATGCGCGCGTCCCTGGCGAGGATGCGGCATGGCGGCCGCTCGTTGAGATGATGGATCTCCGGGGCGACAGCCGTCACGCCATCGAGGTCCCCAGCCCGCAATTCGTCACACATTTGCGGCTGAACATTTTTCCAGACGGCGGCGTCGCACGGTTGCGGGCCTACGGCCGCGTTACCCCGCCTTGGCGCGGCGAGAAGCCAAACACGCGCGTCGATCTCGGTGCGATGGAGAACGGCGCGGTCCCGATCTACGCCAACAACGAACACTATGGCCGCCTCGCCAACATCACAGCGCCCGGCGCCGCATCGAACATGGGCGACGGCTGGGAGACGCGCCGCCGCCGCGAGCCCGGCTATGATTGGGGTATCCTGGAGTTGGCAAGCCCGGGGACGATCGATGAGATCATCGTTGATACGTGCTTCTTCAAGGGCAATTTTCCGGATCGCTGCTTCATTCAAGCCGCCCCTATGCGCGACCTCTCCCGCGAGGCGTTGATTGCGGAGAGCGAGGACTGGGCGATCATCTTGCCGGAACAGAAGCTCACCGCGAACGCGCAGCACGTGTTCAAGGAAATATTGCCCCATCAAGCTGTCGCCTACGTGCGCCTCAACATTCTTCCTGACGGCGGTGTGGCGCGGCTTCGCTTGTTCGGGCGCGTCGCTTAGCGAGAATGAACGAGGTTGTTCTCCTCAGCGTGTGCATCGGCGCGGCGGCAGCGCTCTATTCATCCGTGGGACACGGCGGCGCCTCCGCATACATAGCCTTGATGGCGCTGTTCGGCATGGCGCCCGATGAAATCAGGCCGGCGGCTCTTGTACTCAACATTCTCGTAGCGGGTTGGGGCGCGTTGAGGTTCGTGCGCGCTGGACGCTTCGATTGGAATGTATTCTGGCCATTCGCAATTACTGCGATTCCGGCGGCGTACATCTTCGGCGGGATCGACGTCCCGGAAGCCGTTTATCGGCCCCTGCTCGCCGCCGCCCTCGGTGTCGCGGCCTTGCGCTATCTGCTCTGGCCGCAGATCGACGCGACCAAGCCAGCGCGCACGCCACCCAAAGCGATCGCGCTGCCGGCGGGCGCCGCGCTTGGAGCACTCGCGGGACTTACCGGCATTGGCGGCGGCGTCTATCTGTCGCCATTGCTTGTCTTCGCCGGTTGGGCTGACGCACAGCGCGCGACGGGGATCGCGGCCTTGTTTATTGTCGTGAACTCCGCCGCTGGACTGGCGGGTCGGTTCTCTTCGCTCGCAAGCCTCCCCGCCTATTTGCCGTGGCTCGCGCTCGCCGCCGGGATCGGCGCCCTCATCGGTGTTGGCCTAAGCGTGGCGCGCTTCAGCAAGAAAGGCATCTTGCGAATTCTTGGGATCGTGCTCGGCATCGCCTCGATCGCGCTCGTGAGCTAACTCAGCCGGGCGCAGCGAGGGCCGCTCTAAAGCGGCAATTCTCGCCCACTGAAGAATACGTGCTCCGGGATTACGCCACGAACGGCATCGGCCGTAGTGGCCGTGTCGAACCGTCGATCAAGTACGATCACGTCGGCGTACTTGCCCAACGTTAGCGACCCCACTTCTTCGTCACGTCCGATCAGTTGGGCCGCGTTGATTGTGTAAGCCGCAAGCATCTGGTCGAGGCTGAGGGATTCGTTCGCATTGAGCGGCGGGCGCGCCGGTTCCTCGATGTTGCGACGTGACATGGCGGTCGCCATCGCCTCAAACGGATTGAAGCTGCTCACATCCCAGTCGCTCCCCCCCGCAATCCTGGCCCCGGCATCTGCAAGAGATCGCGCCGGATATATGCGCGCCAGGCGTTCGGCGCCCAGCCATGGCGTAAGCGCTTCCACGCTATAATTATCCGGCTGGGCCCAGAGGAGCTGCAAAGACGCGCTCACATCGAGCTGCGCGAAGCGAGGCAAATCTTCGGGGGCGATCAATTGCAAATGCGAGATACTCAGAAGCTGACCGTCACCGGCTGCGCGCGCTGCGGCGAACGCGTCCAGTGTCTCGTGCACTGCCGCATCACCAATGGCGTGGACATGCACGTTGAAGTCATGCCGGTCAGCTTGTGTAACAAACGCCGCGAAATCCTGGGGCGCGAGATAGAGTCTGCCGCGAGATGGTCCGGGTCTCCCCCGCGCATCGCGATAAGGCTCCAACAAAGCTGCGGTCTGGGTGGGATGCTCAAGCACGCCGTCAGCAAAAAGCTTGATGAAATCCGCGCGAAACAGAGGATCGGACAATTGTGCGCGGAGCGCGGACAGACGCTCGAACTCCGCGGGCGTATTCTCGCCCGAACTGGCAAGCGCGACACTGACGCGAGCGCTGAGTTCACCCCGGCGCGCGAGCTCCGCATAGGCGGCCACAATCGGTTCGGGCGTGTTGGCTTCGAGATAGCTTGTAACGCCGACCGCGTGCAGCAGCGGCAACGCCCGGCGCAGGGCTTCGAGGCGCTGCTCTGTTGTCGGCGTTGGCATTGCGGCGAACGCCAGCGCCGTTGCGCCGTCGACCAACAAGCCGGTGGGCTCGCCGCGCGCGTCCCGCTCAATGCGGCCATCCGTGGGATCGCTCGTGGAGCGGGTGATCTGAGCCCGATCGAGCGCGCGCGAATTGAGCCAGGCCGTGTGACCATCCGAGGCGTACAGCATTAAGGCGCGCGCTGGCTCGATTGCGTCCAAGTCCGTACGGCTTGCGCGAAAGCCCGCTGCGTTCACGCCGTTGACGACAATCCACGCGTCGTCAGGTTTGGCGGCAGCGCAGCCGCGAATGGCGACCGAGGCCTGCGCGATGCTCAGGACCGCATCGTCCAGCGAGCAGCCACCCAGCGCCATCGCGCCCTCGGCCAAATGAATGTGGGTGTCAATCAACCCCGGCAGAACTGTGTGCCCGCCGGCATCAATGATTCTGGTCGCCGGGCCAATCCATGGGCCTACAGCGTCTTCGCCGCCCACGAAGGCAATTCTGTCCCCACGCAACGCCAAAGCTTGCGCCACAGGCATCGCCGAATCCATGGTGCGTATATCAGCATTGCGGATAACGACGTCAGCAACCGGATGGCACGCGCCAAGCGAAATGAGCGCAGCTGAAAGCATCAGAACGATAAGCCACGCCCCCGCGCCCTTGCCGCCACGCCTGCCGCGTCGCGTGGGGCGCTCGATGCATTCGCCAAGGGCCATCATGTCCCCGTCCGTTCCTGCCAATGTTGGAAAGCGATGCTCCCGAACCGTGATGCGTGGCAAGGGCCAAATTCGGCGCCGCGGCGCCGACCGCGCTACCTTGCTTATGGCGTCGCGGTCGGCGTCTTTGTCGAAGCGAATGCGATAACCGCGCCGCGCTCGAACTTTCCTCAGAACGCGGTGGTGAATCCAAGTCGGAACAAGCGCGGTGAACCCGGCATCAGGTTCGTGGAGCTATGCGCGTTCACGAAATAGGTCTCGTCGAGCAAGTTCTCCACGTTGAGCTGAAGGCGAACACTTTCGCTCAAGCTCCAATAAACAGCGCCGTCAACACGCGTATAGGCGTCCATGACAACGTTGTTCGCCGGGGTTGCAATATTCTCAACCGCCGCGAAGCGCTCATCAACGTAAATAACGCCGAGGCCCGCGCCCAACTCAGGGGTGAAGTCATAGCGATTCCACAGCGAGAACGTTTGCTCAGGTGTTTGAGCCAAATGCGCGCCTGCCCGCACAGCGGCGGTCTGGTTGGAAAGAATTTCGCTATCCTGATAGGCATAGCCACCGACCACCTGCCAAGCGTCCGTGATCGCGCCGCTGAAACCCAGCTCGACGCCGCGAACTTCTTGACCATCGACCAAGATGAGTTGCGTTGCGTTCAGCGGATCGGTGATCGCGACGTTGGTGCGTTGCAATTGGTAGACGGCCGCCGTCAGCGACAGCGCCGGGGCTACATCCCACTTAGCGCCAAGCTCAATGTTTTCCCATTCTTCGGGATCAAGAGCAGCATTAGTGGCGCTGAGCGAGGCGAGTTGCTCGCCGGCGCGCGGCACGAACGTTTGCGAATAGCTGCCGTAGATCGAAGCGCTCTCGATTGGCTTGAAGATCAGGCCAAAGCGCGGCGAGAACAGGTGATCCTCGGCGCTGAAATTCGCGCCGTTGCGGTTGTTGCGCAAGTCCGCTTCAAATCTGTCGAAGCGAACGCCGACAATCGCCTGCCAATGCGGCGAGAGCTCGATTTGATCCTGGATGTAGGCCGCGTATTGGGTGGCTTCGCTGTGATTGTCGGCGTCGCTCGCGGCTTGGGAAAACGCGATCGGGCCGGTGTAGCGCGGGCTCGCCACAGGGACGATGATTGATGTCGCGGTCGGGGAAATTGCGGTTAAAAAGCCCGTCGATCGAAAGTTGTCGGTGATCTGACGTCCGATTTCGGCGCCGGCGAGAATGCGATGCTCAATACCGCCGGTGCTGAGTGTGAATGTTAGGTCGGTTTGGTTGAAGAGAGAATCACGACCGGTGGCTTGATTGTACGCTTCAAACGCCACGTTGAGGCCGCCGCCAGACGTCGCCCCGGCGAAGACGTTTTGGTAGAATTTGTCGTAGACGCCCCAACGTGCGTGATTGGTCAGACGCGCGCCATTTCC
Source organism: alpha proteobacterium U9-1i (assembly GCA_000974665.1). Classification (NCBI taxonomy): domain Bacteria; kingdom Pseudomonadati; phylum Pseudomonadota; class Alphaproteobacteria; species alpha proteobacterium U9-1i. Next base: position 90,268 of record BBSY01000002.1, read on the forward strand.
GAACTCGTGCTCGAAACGCACATTGAGCGCGTTCACCGTGGCGGTCGTCGGGCTGCGCGCGGGATCACCGAAGAAGGTCGTGGGATCCACATCAAGCGGACGACCGGCGAAGCTTGAAACGCCGCGATCGGCGACAAACTCGTAGTCGTAATGTTCGTACCCGAGGCGCAACACTGTCGAGGGGCTGATATCGAGCGCGAATGTCGGATTGATACCCGCCCGCTCGTAGGTGACGTCGTCGCGATAGCTCTCGGAATCTTCGTAGACGCCAGTGACACGGAACGAGGCCACTTCGTCGATCGGCCGTCCGAAGTCGATGGTTGCGCGTCCGCCGCCTTCACCAGAGAGCTGGGCGGTAAATCCTGTCACCGCTTCGCCATTGGCCTGACGCGTCACTCGATTGATAATGCCGCCGCCGCCGCCGCGGCCAAAGATCATGCCGTTCGAACCGCGGAGAACATCGACCTGTTCGACGTTGTAGAGGTCGCGGAAATATTGGACATCGTCCCGCACGCCGTCCACGAACATGTCCGCCGTTGACGCATTGCCGCGAAAGATTGGCGTGTCCCGATTGCCTTCGCCCTGCGCAAACGCGACGCCGGGTACATAGCGCACCGTATCAGCGAGATTTTGCGCGGCGCGATCACGAAGCTCCGCGGCCGTCACGATCGTCACCGACTGCGGGATGTCCAGGAGCGGCGTGTCGGTCTTGGTGGCGCTCGATGTCGCGGCTTCGCGATAGGTGCGTCGGCCCGTGACCGTGATGGTGTCGTCCGTTTGCGCGACAGCAACGCCCCCAAACACCGAGTAGATCGCCGCAAAGGCGCAGGCGGCGCTCAGCGCGCGGCGGTTGTTGCGTTCGATTGTCATTTGCATCCCCGAGAGTTGGGGAAGCGCCTACATCAACTGCGACGCATTCGCAACAGACTTGCGGCAAGGCCGGGAAGCGTTCGAGGGGCGACGCGCGCGGATGGATGGTGGTGGGCGTAGTCGCGAGCGTACCAGTATCGAGCGATATCACTATGCGAAACGGGGGTTTTTGAGAGCGTCCGTCTCGCAAATAACTGGCGTTTCATGAAACGGCGCGAAATAGCCCCCTACTTTCAGCGACATGTACATGAAGCCGCAAAAACGCCAGGGCGTGTTTTCAGGCATTTAACAGGCGCGTTTCAGGGCCATATGACGCGCACCGGCGGGTTCGCCTACACTGTTGCCTGCTTCTTCCCCTGCGCGGGTGAATTATGACGAGCCGTCACACCGACACCGTTCTCTCCAGGCTTTTGGAGGACTTCAATCTCCGGACCAACTCCTGGGCGATCGAGCGGCTGCACGAGTCTCTGGACATCGCGTTCGAGATTGTCGCCTTGCCTACGGAACGCAGGCTTGGGAAACGCGAAGCGACGACGCTCCTCGCCGCAACGGAGAAAGTCCTCGAAATCGCCAAGGCGCACACCCTCGCCTCTCACGAGCAACTCGCTGCCGTCCGAAAGCTAAAGCGCTGCGCTGAAATAGCCCGACTCATGCCGAAACAGAGCGGGCCCGTTCCGACGAGGCCATGGCTCTGGCCGGCGTGTCTCCTCTTTCTTGAGGACTGGAGAGCCTTTGATCAACCAGACGCAGTCTGGCGGCGCGACGATCAAAGCAGCTCGGCCCTTCGCTTCCTTACCGCCTGCTGTCGGCTCATCGACACGGCAATTACTGAACTCGCCATCCTCAATGCGCAGAGAGCTTACGGACCGGACCTCAGCGACGAGGAGCGTGAGGCCCATTACGAGGAATGGTCGCAGAGCGCGTTAGCGCAAAAACTGCGCGAACCCGACATGTGACACCAAGGGTGTTCTGTTGAACTTGGAGGGCCTTGCGCCAATCCCGGCGCGCAGAGGCAACTCCCGATGACAGAACCTAGAATTGAGATGCTCCCGCTCGGAGACATCAAGCCCTACTCCAACAACCCCCGCTCCCGCCCCAAAAAGCAATGTGAGGCGCTCGCTGCCTCCATCAAGCAAAACGGCTTCAATACGCCAATCGTCATCGACGAAGCCGACACCATCATCAACGGACATGGCCGTTACGAAGCGGCCGTACAATTGAAACTGGATAGCGTTCCGGTGGTGCGCGTGACGCATTTGAGCGAGGGCGAGAAGGCCGCATACAGAATCGCCGATAACAAGATCGCCTCGATGTCGGCATGGAACAGCATGCTTCTCCCGGCCGAAATCAGCTTGGTCGCTGAAGCCGGCATCAATGTCGAAACGACGGGCTTCTCGGCCGCGGAGGTGGATTTCATCCTCGACCAAAGCGCTGAATCAAGCGGCCCGGACGTCGAGCCAGAGGACGCGCTTCCGCAGATCCAGCCGCGGGCGGTGACCCGCGTCGGCCAAACTTGGGCTCTCGGAAAGCACAGGATCATGTGCGCAGACGCCCGCGATCCAATGGCTGTTTGCTCGCTCATGGGCGAGGAAACAGCGCGCATGGCGTTTGCCGATGTGCCCTACAACGTAAAGATTGACGGCTTTGCCGTGGGCGCAGGCGCGACAAAGCATGCAGAGTTCGCGATGGCGTCAGGCGAAATGTCGAAGGACCAGTTTACAACCTTCTTGAGCACGTCGCTCGAGAACCTCGGCAATTTCTGCTGCGATGGCGCCGTGCTATTTGTTTGCATTGATTGGCGCCACATCGATGAGCTCTCCGCGGCGGGAAAGGCCGCAAACCTCAAGCTGCTGAACTTAATTGTTTGGGCGAAAACAAACGGTGGGATGGGCACGTTCTACCGCTCGCGGCATGAGCTGATCTTTGCCTTCAAGAAAGGAAACGCCCCGCACGTGAACACGTTTGGGCTCGGTGAAGGCGGACGGTACCGAACCAACGTCTGGGATTATCGTGGTGCGAATGCGTTTGGACCGACCCGTGATGAAGACCTCGCCTCCCACCCGACAGTGAAACCTGCCCGCATGGTGGCTGACGCGATCAAGGACGTGTCACGCCGCGGCGAGATTGTGCTTGATCTGTTCGGCGGGTCCGGAACGACGTTGATCGCAGCGGAAATGACTGGACGTCGCGCGCGCCTGATGGAGATCGCGCCGGTCTACGTCGATTTGACGGTCCGGCGTTGGCAGAAGGCGACAGGGTTGAGCGCCGTGGACGCCGCAAACGGGCAGGCCTTTGACGCATTCGATGTCGCGGAGGAGACGGCATGAGCGACAGTGCGCCAAAGCCGAAACCGCCGCGCCGCGCGAACGGCACCTTTGAGAAGGGCGCAAGTGGGAATCCGAATGGCCGGCCCAAGGGTGCGCGGCCACCGGATATTCTGTCGCCTCAAAATGTGCGGGACACGATTTACGACGCCGCGGACTTCGAGGTTCCAATTGTCCTTCAGGGTAAAAGGAAGAAACTCACGTTGTTCGAAGCCAACCTGCTCACGCTGGCTATGGCCGGCGCGGGTGGAGACAAAGCCAGCGCCGCCAAATTTGTTGATGCGATCGCGCGAGCAAGCGATCAAGAACTCCGCATGATGGACGCCACCAAGAAACGAATTGATGGTTACTCGCCGGCATACCGGTTAGAAACTGACCCGGCCAAGCGGGAGGAACTGCGCAAGGCGTGGATGCGTCTCCTCCGGGAGGCCGAAGGAGACCGGGAGCGGACGACCAGAGGCATTCAAAAGCGGCGGAAAAAGCCGGACCCTTGGGATTAGTCCAGCAAACTTCCCGGACCGACTTTGAAGGTTTTGGCCAAACGCTCAACGATGAGAATCGTCGGGTTGCGAATCTTGCGCTCAAGTCCAGAAACATAGGTCCGGTGAAGCCGACTGGTCGGCCAATCCTCCTGAGCCCAGGCATTTGCGAGGCGCAGTCTCACCAAACTTTGCGCAAGCCGGCCGATTCTCAGGCCCGCCAAGCCGATCGCTTCAGCCGTGGCTGCTGGCCACGTCGGTCGCCGCTGCTTCGGTCAATCACCAAATGCTGTGAGGTAGTACTCAATCGGATGCGCGGTCCCGGTTACACGAACCGAGCCGTCAGCTCGCATAACTACGAACGGCGCATTCCCAACGACGCTATCTTCAAAGTTCTGAGTCTCGGTATGACGCTTCGAATCGAAGAAGAAAACCCAGCCAAACCCTCGCTCCATCGTTTCGTCATCTAAGAGCACGAGTTCAATGCCGGCCTCTTGCGACTTTAGTTCGACGAACTCTGACGCGACCTTCCTGGCTTGTGCTTCGTTCACGACTATTGCCCCGTTCGCAACAGGTAGATGCGATTGTAGCCACTAAGACGTGGCCGTCCGCGCCACGTCGTGTCCCCAAAACTATACCCCTAGCGCCGTTCCCCCTCGTAAAAGTTCAGCCTCGATCGCGGCCTGACCGCGCATTGGCACAAATCGCCCACCGTACATGCGTTCAAGCACTCTGGTGGACGTTGGGTCACCTGGAAGGGCGCTGGCCGGTCGCCCCGCCAACATTGCATCGGTGGCGATTGCGCAATTGACGCAATTGAAGCCACTGCCACTGGGATTTACGTTTCGGATCGAACCTGCACGCGAAACACGTAGCCCGGACGCGATGGCGCCGACTTCCGCCAGCGTCCCGGCCGCCAACAACGCCGTTGTTGCTATGTCTTCACTCGACCCGCGTCCCAATAGCGTGCGTTGCGCCGCGAAACCCGGTTCGGCAAAGAAATTCGCAATCGCGCGGGAGCCGCTCGTTATACCACGCGCAAATTCTGTCCAGAACCCCGATGAGCAGCGCTGCTGACCTTCCTGATCGTTGGCGGAACATTGTCCGATCGGCTGATCGCCCGAAGTCTGCGTCCCCAGGGATCAAACGCGTTGATCGGATCATTGAAGGCATACTGGTAGATGTTGAGGCCATCCCCATAACCTATCGGATCTGTTTGCAGGAAACGCCAAAGCGCCGGATCGTAAACGCGCGCCTTGTAGTGATAGAGGCTCACCTCCGGCAGCGCGATCTGCCCTGTGTAGCGAAAGCGGCTGCCGGTCCATGCATCGGGCTCGCCGTATGGTCCATAGGCATAGCGCGTCGTGGTAGCGCCGCTGGCCGCAATCACAGAACCCAAATTGTCCGTGACCAAATGGCGGCGATCGGACGTGCCACTGCACTCATACCAAAACGATCGGTTCATCAATCGCCGGACCATGAGCGTAGCGACGCAACAATGTTCCGCTTGAGCTGAACTCAGCCACGAGCCGATCGCCGTCGCAGAGATAGTCAGTCGTTGCGCCCGAGGCCGTGGATTGGCGAAGCCGACCAAGCGGATCGTAGCCAATGCTCATCGCCGCAGCTCGACGAAGGCGTCAGCGCTCCTTCGGAGACGAACGAGGCATGACAAACGGAGACAGGTCGACGTAGATGCCCTTAAGCTCATTGCTACCCACGAGCGCCTCAACGCCCGGATCGATCAGATATCTCTTATCGCTGGCGCCTTTGCTAAAAGAATAAAGAACGCCGTGCGAGGTCTCATCAACGGTCACCTCCGCTTCGCGCTTCACAATCTCCTTTGAGCTTGGCTCGATGAAGAGCCTCCAATACCGTTCGGTGTTGCGAAGCCGAACACTCCCCGACTTCAAGTCAGACGCTAGAGGTCGAAGGACCTCAAATTCATCAACGCCACCATCTTCCTGCATATCCACGACAATAGTCGCGTCTAGGTTCAACCCGCGCGGACAGGGGCGGCTCTGCGGAATATGCAATTTAAGGATACGAATTTTCTGATCCAGATAGGGCAACAGAGGGCCCGTCGCTCCCGCCGGCGTCGTTCGGCATCGAATAGAGAACATGCGCAGCGACTCCCGCAGGGTCTTCGGTGAATGCGTGTGAGCGCATGGCAGAGCAATAGGAATCTTTTAGACCCAGCAGGCAACAAGTGGGTCGCGCCGCTTCCAAGCTCTATGGACCCGCGAGCTGGCCAAAAGCCGTTCGAACTTCCATTTCGATTCTTCTATGCGAGTGTACGCGAACCCCTTCGGTCGAAAAACTTTCGCCAAAAATCCTCGAAACCGCTGCAAGGCAGGGCATTATTCCAACGAACGACAAGTTGGGCATTTTTCCACGAGTCTTCGCGACACGAATTTCGCCCCGATGATTGACGAGTATCTTCCAGCGCGTCTCAACGACAATGCTTCCGAGAGGTCGCCAACCAGCATTCCAAAGGGGGAGGTGCATCGCGCGAAACAACTGCAACTCGTCCAGTAGCGACACTGACTGCGCCGCCTCGACGTTCGCTCCGCGAATGACTTCGTCAACGACGGCGAAGATGAGAATGGAATTGTCGAACAACCGCGCACCGTTGTGGCGTGAGAACAGCGCACGCACGCTTTCCGGGCAGGCAAAGCCCAGCGCTGCCGACATCGTCTCAATTTGGGTCGCTGTAGCTGGCGCATAGAGTTCGTGAAGGAATGCACCGTGTTCAGTTTTGCAGATGAACATGGCCCCGTCGGCACGGCGGTAGTCACCTTCGCCACGCCACTGGCTCACAAGATTTTCCAACAACAGTTCAGAACCTTCGTCCATTAGCTGCAATCCGGCCGACCCGCACAAGCTTCTAGCGGATCTGCTATCGGCATGCCGGACATATCGGAGAAAAAATGATCCATCGAATCCATTCTGACGCGTCCGGACAGCAGCCCTGTAGCACCGGTCAACACCGACAACGGAAGCAACGAACGACTAATAAGAGGCTGGCCACGGATTGGCACTCTGGTTCCACCGTTGGCCCTATGTAATGCGTTATGTTCGGCTTTGGTCAAGAACCGTACGTTCGAAGGGTTTTCCGCGAGTTCAATGGGATTGCCGTTCACAGTATTGATGTGATGCCCTCTAAAGCCGCGCACCCGCCCCTGTCGCAGCAGCTGTGCACGCTGGCGTGGCGTCCAATCGCGACTACCGCGCCCCTGCCTGACAGCTGCTTGCTCCTCTCGCCACGCGCGCTCAACGCCTCTTCGTCGGGCATTTCTTACATCGCGTTCTGACGGCTGGCTTGCGCTCGGCGCGCAATGTTGCTGACTCACCGCATCGTTCGACGCGCATGGGACACTAAGCGACCTCGGGCGAGCGGCCGTATCCGTCGGATCGGATTGTGTGCCAGTTGGATCAAGAGCATTGATCGGATCGTTGAGCGCGTACTGGTAGATGTTGAGGCCGTCGCCGTAGCCGATCGGATCGGTTTGCAGAAAGCGCCCAAGCGCCGGATCGTAAACGCGCGCCTTGTAGTGGTAGAGGCTCACCTCCGGCAACGTGATCTGCCCGGTGTAGCGAAAGCGGCTGCCGGTCCACGCATCAGGCTCGCCGTATGGTCCATATGTGTAGCGCGTCGTCGAGGCGCCGCTGGCCGCAATCACAGAACCCAAATTGTCCGTGACCAAATGGCGGCGATCGGACGTGCCACTGCCCTCATACCAAACGATCGGTTCATCAACCGCAGGACCATGCACGTAGCGGCGCAACAAAGCGCCACTCGCGTTGAACTCCGCCACCAGGCGATCGCCGTCGTACAGATAGTCGGTCGTTGCGCTGGATGACGTCGTTTGGCGAAGCCTGCCGATCGGATCGTAAGCGAGGCTCATCGAAGCCGCGCCGCCGACAATCGTCAGATGGTTTTCAAGATCGTATGTGAATGTGCGCGAACCATCGGACGTGAGATTGCCGCGCCCGTCATACGTGTAGGTCACCCCCGACACGGAAGCATATTGATTCAGGCCGTTGGGCACGTAGGAGCGGTTCACAACGGGCGGCGACCACTGATAGGCGTCGTTCGTCGCGGTCCGCTGCAGTATCTGGCTAGCGCGATTGTAGGTGAAGCCTAGGCTCTGATCGTCTGCGCTTTCTGAAAGATCATGGGAGACGTTCTGGAGTCGCGACGCGGCGTCATACGACAGGGATGTCGCCGCGCCATTGCCGCGCGCGACAGAATTTCGTTGGCCAAGCGCGTCATAGGTATAAGCGGCAAGCCGGCCAGCACCACTCGTGGCGCCATTCTCGCGTATCTCTTTCAGCCGATCGACACCGTCATAGACATATTGGACGTAGAAACTGTCGGGCCAAGTGATGCGCGTTCGGTTGCCGGCGTTGTCGTATTGATAAGCGAGCGTTCGACCAAACGCCTCGGCGCTCGTGACCCGCCCCAGCGGATCGTAGGCGTAGGACACACCCTGCCCGCTTGTACTTCCAAAGCGCGCGTACTGAATCCGCCCAAGAAGATCGTATCCCGAATAGACGTCCGTGCTCGTCCCGCCCGGTATGGCTCTCAACGTCTGGCGATTGAGCGCATCGAAACTGAAGGAAATCGTCTCGCCGCTTCTCAGGCGCAGCGACGTTCGATTGCCGGCGTTGTCGTAACCATAACTCTCGTAGTCACTAGCATTGGACGCGTGGGCGCCAACTGTTGCGCTCGGAAAATTGAGCCGAACAAGCCGGTCGAACCCGTCATACTCGTAGGCGCTGCGATTGCCATTTGCGTCTTCGACCCAGGCCGTCATGCCGTTCGCTGTGTAATGGTAGGTGGCGTAGGCCTGTTGCAAAGTCGTGCCGTAAGCACGCTGCACGATCTCCACTTGGCCGGCCTCATCATAGACGTTGCGCGTGACGCGGTCTGGCCCTGCGGACCCCTGGGTGGAGAGCGTGCAAGCCGAACTCGGCAGAGAAGCATACACGGCTGCGTTCATGCGCACTGCGGCGCACTCAAGGCGCCCAGCCGCATCGTAGCTGGTCTGCGTTACGGAATGAACGACACCACTCGACAGGGCTTCAGAACGCACGGGCCGTGCAAGCGCATCAAAATAGGTCGCCTCGCTTTGCAAAGACGTGAAGGCCGTCCAAGCACTGTCTGTCTGGTCGGTGACGGTTCCTTGTTCGACGAGGCCCACCTGACCGTTTGCGTGATAACTCGTTCGCGTCGCGGAATGCGGATTACCCCCGAAGCCATCTGGGTCGGGGCCAACCACGCCCACCACGCGGCGAAGCGCATCGTAGCGGTATCGCTGGGTATCACTTGCGCCGGACTGTGGACCATCCGTCGTCAATGGATCGCCCACAGAATTGTAAGTGGTTGTTGTCGTAGCGGCGATTGAGTTGTCGCCGGCACGCACCGTGGACGTGACCGGCAGCAGATTGCTTCCCAGGCCGGAATTGCCTTGCTCGTAGGAGGTAATGCTCCGCAACTCGGTTGCGGCGCCGACACACGACGATCCGGTGGAACAAGCCGATGTTTCGGTTGGTAGCCAGATCGAAGGCCCGGCAACGCGGGTCGAGCTCGATGAAGTTCGATACCAGGCGCTATGCTGCGCATACGCGTAGCGCGTTTGCGGCTGGGCGCTGCCCGAGGTCGGCGCCGGAGCCGTTTCGGTCAGTAACCCGCCGTGGGTCGCGTCGTACGTGTATGTAGTGACATTGCCAAGCGCATCAGTGGTGGTGGCGGGACGATTGCAAGTGCGGATGTTTACGCACGTGACGACCGTCGGGCCTTCATTGTAGGTCGTCGAGGTAACTATGTCCGGCAGCCCCGACCCAGGCTTTGCCACTCGGCGCGTCTGAACGACATTGCGGCGAAGGTCGAGTGGTGTCTCGATATAGTTTCCTTCCGGAAACTCGACGCGCACCAAATCACCCCACGTGCTGTAGAGGCGATTTGTAACGCGCCCCAGCGGGTCGATCGATTGGGCGACGTGCCCATCTCCGCCGGGCACGTGTACGCTGCGATTTCCGAGTGGGTCTGTCACTGCGACAACGCGCCCAACACCCAATTCCTCGTAATCGTACTCCCACGTTCCACCGCCAGCGCTGATGGAACTGAGAATTCCCCGACTGGGGTCCGGATCGTTCTCCTCGTTCAACATCGCAATGTCGGTGAAGTATTGCAGCGTTAGCGTATTGGCACTGCTGCCCGGCATTCGAATTGCGTCCAACCGATAGCCAGAAAAAGTGTAGTGCGTAACGTTTCCTACCGCATCCGTTACCGAGCTGGGCAAACACGGCGAGTAGCTGCACGACGGATATGCAAACGTAACGGTTGGCCACGCTTGACTAAGGCCAACACAAGTCGACGCGACCGGGTCGCAATAATCGATTGCGTTGTTGATAGCCGTAACTTTGGTCGGCAAATACGAACCGCCGTACTCGAAATGCAGTTGGTAGCCGAAATTGTTCGTCACCGACCGCAGCTGCCCAGAAGTGTAGTGAAATGTTCGCACCTCACCCGACGGATAGGTCACCGTTGAAACGACCTCACCGTCGAACTCCGCCACCACGCCATCGCGCGTCGTGTAGGTAAAATCACCGAGGCCGTGGCGCACCAGCGTTGAGCCATCGAAGTTCTCTTGCTGGATGCCGGACGCAAATCGAAGGAAGCGACCTCGCGATCGAAACAGGGAAACGCTGATCCTTTCGTATCCCGGAGAGAAAGGACTGATCCCGCCGTCGACTTCGACAACATCCAGCTGGGTGAAAACATCGCTTAAGAGCGAAATATTGCTGTTGTACCGACCCTGAGTGAGGAAAGTTAAATTGAAGGCTAGGCCACCGTTAACCGGGCCAATCGAAACACCAGGAAACTCGACGATCTGCTGACCGCTTGCGAGATCGATCCCGAACTGATCGACCATGCGCTGCTCTAATGCGGCGTCGCCATAAGGGATAGCAACTCCCTGCGCCCTAGCCGGTTGAACAAACAGCGCCAACATTGCCACGCACAACGCGAGCCAACGCGTTGCACCTACAGCTCGCCGCACACTTGTGACGCCACACCGCCCCACGAAAGTCGGACTACGTTTGCAACGCCACATGTTCGCCTCCAGCAGAAGAACACTAATTGGCGCCACATTGAATCGTCAACTAATACTTGCCTTGTTTGTCCTCTTTAGGTTGACAACGGCGTTGCGACCACGGAGAACGTCTCTCGTAGAGCACGCAGAGGGGCGCATGCGAAGATTTTCCCGGCGTTTCGCTTTGGCATCCTTCTTGGGCGCAGCAGTGGTACTGACGCCTGGAGGTGCGCGCGCCGAAACCACGACCTACACCTATGATGCGTTGGGGCGCTTAGCGAGCGTCACTCATGGCAACGGCGCGGTTACAACATACGCCTATGACGCGGCCGGAAACCGCACGACGTTGACGCATGGGTCGGCGCCTAGCGCGCCCACAGGGACGTTTTCGGCATCTCCAGCGTCCGTCACTCAAGGTAGTTCGTCGTCGCTCACATGGACGAGCGCAAACGCCACAACAGCTGCAATCAACAACGGGGTTGGCAACGTCTCTCCCGTGAGCGGTGGATCGACTCCCGTGACGCCATCGACAACCACAACCTACACGCTGACGCTCACCGGACCGGGTGGGAGCATCACAAAACAGGCGACGGTAACCGTCACGCCGCCTGGCCAGAATTCTATCGTTCCCTGGATGAGCATGGCCAGCGGATAAGCTCGGTGCACATAGCTAAGGACTGAAAGATGATCGCTTCAGCACAATCTCCCTCGCGCAGGCCCTTCTGGTCGCGAACCTTGATGGCAGCGGCTCTTGCCGTCGCATCGCTGACCACAAGCACACCTGCGCAGGCGGCAGAGGCGTCGGGATGGCGCAACGTCGGTCAACTGCAAATCAGCAGCGGTCCCGCCAACGGGGTGTCCACATTCTACATTTCCAGCGACACCGGCTGGGGCGCGTCATCCTGTCCTTCCGCGACCTGGGCCTATTTCTACTCTGATCGTCTCAACGCGCGAGACATGTACGCGTTGGTGTTGTGGGCCAAGCAAATGAACAAACAGGTGCTCGTCTATGGCGACTGCGTCTCTGGCGGCTACATGCAGATCATACAAGTGAACGTCTATCCTTGAGACGGAGGACACTGATAAGGGAGACAGGTGTGACGTTCACCCAGCTAGCCATCGCCGCGACCCTAATTGCTACAGCGGGTTTGTTTGGCGCCGCACACGCGCAAGCGCCGGCGGGCACGGCTCAAGATCTTTGCCCTAGCCTTTCTGGGGTAGCGCGCACCGCATGCTTCGCAGCGGAGAACGCACGCACTTCATGGTCGGGGTCGATCGTGCCGAGCGCCCAAGTCGCGCTCCCCTGCCCCAGCATCGTGGATTTAAATGATCGGGCGGCATGCTTTGCAAGGAGTGGCGCCACCGCCGCGCCGACGCAAAACACCGCGGCCCGATTGTGTCCAGACCTCATTAGCGCGGAGCGCAATGCGTGCTTCGCGACCGGCAACGCGCAAACGCGCAACACAGGGACACCTCCTCCCGCGCAAGCCTTGGAGACTCGGTGCCCAGATCTTCAAGGAAGCGCACGCGAAACTTGCTTCGAGGCGAGCGGAGCAGCGGCAATTTTCGTGAACAACAACACGCCCGCGGGAGTCCTCTGCCCGAGCCTCGCTGGCGCACAGCGCGCGCAGTGCTTCCACGATTCATCACATCGATAACGCGCATCCGTCGAGACCCAACATTCATCCTATCAGGGACGCAGAACATGATCTTACAGAGCAAGAGACCTCCGGCGATGCGCTTCTTGTCGCGAACCCTGGCAGCAGCAATTTTCGCCATTGCGTCGTCGTTCGTCGCCGCAGCTTATGCAGCGGAGTCATCGGGATGGCGTAGTGTCGGTCAATTGCAGATCAGCAGCGGGCCGGCCAACGGCGCCACCACGTTCTACATCTCAAGCGATACCGGCTGGGGCGCGACGTCCTGCCCTTCAGCCACCTGGGCGTATTTTCTGTCGACCCGCGCGAACGCGCGAGACATGTATGCGTTGGCTATGTGGGCGAAGCAGATGAACAAGCAGGTCCAAGTCTACGGCGACTGCGTCTCGGGCGGCTACATGGAGATCGTTCAGGTCGCCGTCTATTCGTGAGGCTCGTTCGCCGACACATCGGCGCGTCGAGCTAGAGGCCCCGATGCGCTGATTTGCGTAGAGGTCCAAGCAACATCGAGATTTGTCCGGCTTACATTGCGTCGCGCGGCCAGGACGCTAGGGCCTCGCCTCTTGTTCTGAGGCGGAAGCCGTCAATTCACCTTCTACGCCATTGGACGGCGCGCGCTGAGACGCGGAGGCGAACTCGATGTCGCTCGCCGCACCATCACCGCCTTCGCTTTGATCGGCGCCAAACGATGAAAGCGCATAGCCGCTCTGATCAAGCGTGTAGTTATAGTCGCCACCCCATGGATCGGTCGGCAGGACGCCGCGCGCCAGATAAGGACCGAGCCAGCCGAGTTCACCCGCAGGCGCCTCGACAAGCACGCGCAACCCCTCGTCTTCGGTTGGGAGACGACCGAGATCTATCCGAAAAAGGTCGATCGCGGTTTGTAGGCTTGTCATTTGTAACCGCGCTGTCCGCACCTTCGCGTCGTCAACGCGACTAAACAGGCGCGGTCCCACGATTGCCGCGAGCAAGCCGACGATCACAAGTACGACCAGCATTTCAGTCAGCGTGAACGCCAGCACTCGCCTTTGCATATCAGTCTTCATCAGAACCTACCCAACATGATCCAATAGCCTGCCGCGCCGAACGCAAGCGCGGGGACAAAAGGCATCGCGTCTGTTCGTGCTGCGCCACGAAAAATTTGGAAAAGCGCGCCGGCCGCTCCACCCAAGGCGACGCTCCACGCAAGCCCCTCGAAAGATAGCCAGGCGCCAAGGGCTGCAGCCACCAGCGCGTCACCCTCGCCGAGGCCGGATCGACCGCGCAAACGACGGTAAGCTGCATCCAAGATCAAAAACGCCGCCGCCCCCGCGAGTGCGGCCGACAAATGCTCCACGAGGACACCGTCAATCGACGACCAAACCAGCCCCGCGGCGATCAACAAGATCGTCGGCCAGACGGGTATGGCCATAGCCCGCGCGTCAAAGGCGGCCAGGTAGGCAAGCCCTGCGGCGAGCACGCCAACCTTCCATGCCGCCAGAGCATCACTCGCGACGGCGACGGCCGATGCCGCACACGCAGCGCAAATTGTCAAAAATAGTACGCCGACTTTGGCTTCATTCACCGGTGTGTCATTGGCCGCGCGCGCAGCGACTACCGCACCGAAGGCGGCCGGCGCACTTAAGAACAGACCAAAAGCGAAGTCCACGCTACGGCCCCTTTAGGTTGCCATTGTTATCAACTAGCACTTGCCGTCAGTGAAGGGAACGGCTTTACTTGTTTTAGGCGTGGGTGGAGATCGCGTGATACGGCTGGCTACAAACTTGGCCGCGCGCGCTTTGTCAGCGTCGCGAAGCTATGGTTGGGCTGGCCTCGTCGTACTCACCGTTCTGCTTTCTGTTTCCGGCCTTCAAGCCCACGCCCAGTCGCCTGCGCCCATCGCAGCAAACGAGCCAACCGCTGAAGGTCAACAAACTGCCGTCAATGAAGTGGAACCAGTGCAGCATCGCGGCACTGGCGCGTTCACCGCGGAACAATCTACCGCACCCCCGCAAACGCCAGCGCCGACGGCGCCCGAAGAAAAGCTGGACATCCGTTTTGACAACGTCGCCGTCGCCTTGGTTGTCCAAACGCTACTAAACGATTTCGCACATGCGAGCGTCGTGATTGACCCCCGGGTGCAGGGTCAGATTACCATCTCTTCGCAAGGACAGATCACGGCGCGAGAAGTGCCGGACTTTTTGCGTACAATACTGAGCGCGATGGGCTACGAGCTCAACGAACAAGCCCCTCGATCCTATCTGCTGCGCCCCGCCGAAAGCGCCTCTGATGGCGCCGCAGCTGAAGTTTATGAGCCCGGCACCAACCTTCGTGGCGGCATGGTCATCTACCGACTTCGCCATGTCGCCGCGACCGAAATGGCGCGACTGCTCCAGCCGTTCGCAAGGACGGGAATTGTCGTCCAGCCCGAGCGAACCAGAGAACTTCTCTTTTTGTCAGGGCCAAGTGACCAGCTTCAAAGCCTGTTGCAGACGATTGAACTGCTCGACGTAGACTGGCTGCAGGGCATGTCGTTTGGCATCGTGCCGCTTGAATATGCTGCCCCCGATCCATTGATCGCCGAACTTCGCACATTGTTCGGCGGCCCCGACGGCCCCATCGGCTCGATGGTCGAGCTAGTCTCACTGCCAAGCCGCCGCGCGATTCTGGTTCTGGCGAAACGTCCAGAACGGTTGGATCAGGCACGCACCTGGATTTTGCAACTCGATCGACCGCTCACAACCAATGGCCGGATCCGCTTTCTACAAATCGCAAATGCCGATGCTGAGAGGATCGCTCAAACCGTATCGAGCTTGTTTGGCGCGACACAAAACGACACACGCATTGCGGCAGACGCCACGCGCAACGCGCTGATCATCCAATCCGATCCCGCGACATACAACGAGATCGAAGCCCTCGTGCGCGAGCTTGATCGCCCCATCGATCAAGTGATGATCGAGGTTACGATCGCTGAGGTCGCCCTTAATAACGACTTCCGCTTTGGCGTGCAGTGGAATTTCAATCTTCGCGATGGAACACGCGCCATCCTGTCTGAAGCAGGCAGCGGCGCGATCGTCGCTCGCTTTCCTGGCTTTGCGGCAACCTACAACGGAACTTACGTCCAGGCGGCGCTCAACGCCTTGGCGTCGCGCACCCAAGTGGATGTGATCTCCTCCCCGATCGTCGTGACATTGGACAATCAGGAAGCCGTGCTTCAGGTGGGAGACGAGGTGCCCATCGTCACGCAGTCGGCCACAAACGTCACAACGCCCGATGCGACGGTGGTCAACACTGTTCAGTATCGAGAGACCGGCATCCTTCTCCGCGTGACACCACGCATTGGTTCAACCGGTGCGGTCACCTTGGAGGTCAAACAAGAAGCAAGCGAAGTGGCGCCAACCACAACGTCGGGAATCGATTCCCCAACAATTCAACAGCGGCGCTTTGAGAGCACTGTTTCCGTAGGTGACGGTGAAACCGTCGCGCTCGGCGGGCTTATCCGCGCGAACCGCACCCGTGGTCGGTCCGGGGTTCCGTTGTTGGGGTCGATGCCGATCATCGGTGCGCCATTTCGAACGACAAGCCGCGCCGTCCGACGCACGGAACTCATCGTGTTTCTGACACCCCGGATCCTGCGCTCTCCACGAGACGCCGAGACCGCAACCTCAGACCTATTGCAAAGATTGGAGCGTGTCCGTGACTCGCGTTTCATTGAACGCGAACGCGACTAGGCCGGCTTCGGCGCTAGTCATGACGACGCTTGCAGCAACACTGCTTGCAAGCGCCGCGGGCGTAATGCTCATTGATGCGCGGACGGCTCGCGGGGCTTCCAGCGAGATGATCAGGCTTGCCCAAGCCGATTTCGCCGTCGAAGAGCTCATCTCACAAGTCGTCGTGCGCCTTGACGCCGGTGAACCCTTGCAAGCTGGCGGACTGGTTTTTGAAGACGCTCGCGGCGGACGCGTCTTCCGCCAAGACGCCGCTGGCCTTGTCGACGTTAATCGGGCTCCTCCCGAAACGCTGGCGCGCCTCTTCCTGGCGATAGGAGTTGAATCAGCGGAAGCCGTTGCGCTTGCGGACCGGGTCGCTGACTGGCGAGACGAAGACACGCTAGCGCGTATCAACGGCGCGGAGGCTGAAGAATACGCCGAGGCCGGCGTACTTCTTCCGGCCAATCGTGCGTTCAGCACGGAGGGCGAGTTGGCGCTCGTGCTTGGCATGGGCGCGGAAACACTCCATTGCGTGCTCCCCTATCTCACAATCTATTCGGGTCAAGCCGACATTGACGTCGCCGCTGCGCCCCCAGCGCTTGCACAACTTCTATCGATCGAGACGACGACACGTACGGATGCGACCGCGCCCATTGGGCGGGTCATTCGTCTTACCGCCGAGGCGCCATTGTCGGGCGAAGCGGTGATGCGTCGCACCATCTGGCTCCGGTTGACGGGTGACGCGGGGGCGCCCGTGCTTGTTCACCGCGGCGAACAATCGATTGGCGCACGCAACGCCGCGCCGCTCGAGCAATGCGTGGCGGCGCCTTCATGACCAGCGTCGCAAACACTTCGCCTTCAATCGAGCAAGCCCTGCTGGCATCGGGCCTCCTTGATGAAGTTTCGGTTCGCCGCGCTTCACAAGTCGCAACGACGAGCGGTCAAAGCATTGTCGCCGTCGTGCATCAACTTGCTTTGGCTGATGATCAAAAAGTGGTTGAAATCCTCGGCGACCAAACGGGCCTTGCCTCCGTGCGAGATGAAGATCTTCCTTCAACGCCGATAGCGATCGAAGGTATGAACTCGGCGTTCTTGCGTCGCCGCAGACTATTGCCGCTTGGATGGCAAGGCGACCACCTCCTCGTTGGGATCATCGATCCCAACTGTACAGATGATCTTGCCGCGCTCTCTTTCGCAGCAGGATGCGCGGCTGAACCTCGCCTCATGAGCGTGTCCGCGCAGAAACGGGCGTTCGACACGCTGTACGGCGCGTCTGCGGACGCCGACAAGCCTGCACAAGAATCGGAAGCAGCTTCCTTGTGGGTCGATGACGCCCAACGCATGCGCGACCAATCGGGCGCGGGGCCTGCGGTTCGGATCGTGGACGCCATCCTGGAACACGCCCTCGACGCCAGCGCCTCTGACATTCACATCGAACCATTGTCAGATCGCACGCGGGTCAGATTGCGTATCGATGGGGCTTTACAAACCGTCAGAGAAGAGCCCGCGCATTTGGCAGCACCCATCGCCGCGCGCATCAAGGTGCTGGCAAACATGGACATCGCAAATCGGCGAATTGCTCAAGACGGGCGTACGTCACTTGCCGCGCGCGGCAGGCCCGTCGACGTTCGCATCTCCTCAGTGCCCTCGGCCTACGGTGAGACGATCGCGCTTAGACTTTTGAGGCGTGAGAAGCACCTCCTCGATCTCCCGACTCTGGGATTTTCGGGCTCGTTGCTGTCCATCATGGGCGAGGTTCTGGAGCGCCGACGGGGACTTTTTCTCGTCACCGGACCGACAGGTTCGGGCAAGACCACCACACTCTACGCCATGATCGAGCAGCTTCGTGGCGCCGCGCTAAAAATCTTATCGATCGAAGACCCCATTGAATATTATTTTCCGGACGTGACTCAGGTGCAGGTCAATGAAGACGCTGGCATCACTTTCCCCCAAGCCCTTCGCTCGTTCCTGCGCCAAGATCCAGACGTCATCCTGGTTGGCGAAATTCGCGATTCCGAGACAGCAAGAATTGCGGTTCAAGCGGCGCTCACAGGACATCTGGTGCTGGCGACGTTGCACACCACCGATGCGCCAAGCGCGATCACACGGCTCGTGGATCTCGGCGTCGATCGTTACCTCGTCGCCGCGACGCTGATTGGGGTTACATCGCAGCGCCTGATACGACAGCTGTGCCCGCATTGCCGAGCCTTGCGTCCGCCGAATGCTCACGAAAACGACCGACTCCATGCCCTGCTCAACAGGAACGGTCCCTTCGAAATTGGAGAAGCCAAGGGATGCGGCCACTGCAACGGCAGAGGCGCATTAGGACGCCTTGCTGCCGCTGAAGGGTTTGTCGTCGATGACGTCGCGCGAGAGGCCATGAGCGATACATCGTCAAGGCCACTGCTCGAAGCGATCACCGCGCGCGGCTTTGAGCCGATCACCGTCGCAATCGCCAACGAGGCGGCCGTCGGCCGCGTACCCCTTGTGGAAATCGACGCGGCGGGCTTCGCATGACCTGCCTATACCAATATCAGGCGCGCGGCCCGTCCGGGAAAATTGAGCGAGGCTCGATTGAAGCGGAGACCCGCGAACAGGCGGTTGCTCGTCTGGCTGCGCGGCAACTGACGCCCTACGCGCTCGCCTTGGCAGAGACCGCGGCGCGCGCCGACAAGTTAAGCGATGAGGCGGCCCGTGATCTCGCGCGCTCGCTGAGTCAGTTGCTCAACGTCGGCCTGTCGCTCTCGCAGGCGCTCAAGTTCGCGAGTGAGTCGCTTTCCAGTCAGGCAGCGTCCGTAGCTCTGCGCATGAAAGAAGCAGCTGAGCGCGGCGAGGCCCCTTCAGCGGCCCTGCGCCAAATCAGCGGGCCCCAAGCAAAGTTGTTGGCAGGTGTGGTCACCGCCGGGGAAACAAGCGGACGCTTGGGCGAAGCGCTTGAGGTAGCAGCGCGCTCCTTTGAACGAAGCGCCACGCTGCGTGGCCGACTCGGCTCGGCGCTCATCTATCCCGCGTTTGTCATCGCGGCCACCTGCGCCACTTTGGCTTGCTTCATCATCGTGGTCGTGCCCGCTATGGCAAGCTCGTTCGCGGGCGCAGAGGAGCGGCTTCCAGAATCGACACGAAACTTGCTGGCGCTAAGCGCATGGCTGTCGCAACACGGCGTGGCGATGCTCGCCGCGCTCATCGCGTCAGGCGTGGTGGTTGCAACAAGCGCGCAGGCCCAAGCAATATTGACCCGCCTCGCTGATGGCGTGCTTCAATCCCCGATCGGCCTTGGCGTGACCCAACATCTCGATTACGCGGCGTTTGCATCGCTGTCGGCGCTCTCCTTGAAAGCCGGTGTCCCAGGCGCAAATGCGTTCGCAGCCGCCGCACATGGAACCCGTAGCGCCTCGCTTCGACGCGACTTCGAGAAGGCGGTGACTGAGATTCGCCTCGGCGCGTCGCCTGCTTCGGCGTTTCAGCACTGTGGCCGCCCGCCCAAAACCTTCATCGAATTGATGCGCGTTGGCGAGGAGACGGGAAAACTCGGTGAAACGCTCGAGCAGGTCGCAACCCTGCTTTCCGCCGAAGGCGAGCAACGCCTCGAACGACTTGGTGCGATCGCAGGCCCCGTCATCACGATCTTGCTCGGGGGCATGGTTGCAAGCGTGGTCATGTCGCTTTTCCTCGGGCTTTTGTCGATGTCGGAGCTTGCAACGCTGTGACCCGCGACGCCTACACTCTGACTGAAACCCTTGTTGTGCTCGCAATCTTTGGATTGATCGCCGCCCTTGTCGCGGCAGGCGCGCCCAGTATGGCAAGCCGCGCGCAATCGCAAAGCGCAGCTGCGCGCTTGGCCGCCGACCTCACGCTCGCTCCAATCGAAGCGCGACGGCTGGGCGCATTCGGCGCGCTTGTGAGCACGAATGGGGGCAAGCGGTATCAGGTTCGATTGAATGAGGCGTTACTCATAGATCGAGATCTGCCGTATGGCGTGCGAATTGACCTTGCTCCAGAGCCCATTTCCATCGACGCCGCGGGCCGCTGGCAGGGCGAAACGATCGAATTGGAGAGCCCCGATGGCCGCATCCTGTTCATCATCGACGATGTTACGGGCGTCGCCACGCGCCAGAGCAATGGCATTGATGGAAACACTCATCGCAGCAGCGATCTTAGCGGCGACATTGATCGCCTTTTGGTCGGTTCTCAAAGACGTGCACGAAGACCTGGCAAGAGCAAGAAATCAGGCCTTCGCCGCCGCACTCGCCAACGAAATCTTGCACACAGGAACAACAGCGTGGCCGAACACCCCTCTTTCGGGCCAGCGCGGCGACTTGGAATGGCGCCTCTCGTGCGTCCCAAGTGCTACGCCAAGTCCTCGCCTGGCGCTCGTAAGATGCGCGGTCCGCGTTTCTTCGCCGCAAATGCGTCCAATGGAATTCACCACAACGAGCGTCGTCGCGCGCGCGCGATTGCTCCGGCAATGAGCTTGCTCGAATTGTTGGTCGCGCTTGCAGTTCTCGGACTTGTTTCGGCGCTGGTTTTCTCCAATGTCGGCGGCAACATCGAGCAAGCGCGCAGCCGCTCCGAAGACGCTCAGTTTTGGCGCGCAATCGATCCTGCGCAGATCCTGCTTGCTGAACTTGCCTCAGGCTCCATTGAACCGCGTACGAGAAGTATCAGTGCAACAGAGGCCGCGTTCGACGCAATCGTCCCTCGCCTTTCGGTGACGCCGCTTCGCGTTCGGCTTGGCATCGCACAGCATGGCCAAAGCGCCACCCTGCGCTTTTATGCCGGCGATCGGAATAGTCTGGTGTTACACGCACGCGGCGCGCTTCGCTTCGCTCAGACGGACCACATGCTCCTCGTACTTGAGCACCGTCGCCGCGCTGGAGAAACTTGGACGCCGATCGCCGTCGGCCGCTTTCTCACCAACGCTCCGTTTCAATGCAGCTTCGACCCAATCCCTCGCACATGTCGCTGATCCACTCATTGTCTTCTCGAGCGCTCGATGCGCTCGACATCGCCTTCGAAGCGATCGGCGCTCTTTGGCGACTTAGCACGCGCGGCGTCTTTACGCCCGACATGAAAGCCTATCGGCGCAGGCAATTCTATCCGCTTCTTTCCAAAGACATTCTCGTTCAAGAGATTGCACTTAACGCAGCAAACGCGGGGGAAGCCAAGAACGCGCTGCAGCTTGATCCCGAACGCTTTCTGCCGATGGACCCCGGCTCCGCGTCGTTCGCGGTCGCAGGGCCAATTGATTCACCGTTGATACGACGCACGCAACCCGAACGCACCTTCGTCCTTGGCATCGTACGCAATGAAACCCTTACCCGAATTCGCGCAGAACTGCCCACACTACGGCGCGGCGCGACCGAGGGCTTTGTATTCGCACCAGCCGGACGATCCGACGCCCCTTTGGTGTTCGAAGACCGGCCGGGAAAACGACGTCGGCGCGTCCGCCGCCTCGCTCTAACGCTTGCGCTGGTGGTCTTTGGGATCTGCGCGCACGATTTGTTTTCAAGCGCCGAGGCGCGGTTTGATCGACTTGTGGCGCAAGCCGGCGAAGAACGCGTGGTTATCGAACGCCGCATTCGCCAGGCGGAATTGCACCTAGAACAAGCAACGGCATCGCAGAATCGAACGCGACCTGGGCGAACGCTCTCGTCAATCCAACAAGACCTCGACAAAATTGCGCTTCACCAACACCCGCGCTCCGAACTGACGCGCGTCCACTTTGACGGCGCAGCCCTCGAGGTGTCCGGCATGTCCTATGAGCTAGACGCCACTGAGCTTTCACTACGACGGGCCTTTGAAGGTCAATCGATTTCATTCGTCGCCGATCGCGCCGGCGCGCCATCATCATACTCCGCCCGCCTGCAGACCCGAACGGAGGCGCGCGAATGAACCCCTTCCAACATTCAATAAAATGGCTCCTTCGGCTGATGCTCGCGTGGAGCGCCTTCGAGATCGCCGCCGCTGCCTACGACTGGACAAGCGCACGCGCGCTTCAAGCCGTGGAATTAAGTGGGCACAAGCAAGCAATGACGCGCCTGGAAAGGCAAGCTGTTGAGCGCGAACGGGCTCTTGAGGCACAACAAGCAGCGCTCGCGCAGACACCTTCGAGCGCATTCGCCGTGTCACCCGCAGCGGGCGAAACGGCTCTCCAGGCAGCGGAGCGGGAATTGCGCGACACCCTCATCGGCTTTGGCGCCCAGGCGCCGATCGTTGAAGCCGCGTCAAGCGGTGCAGATAGTTGGTTTCAGTTCACAATCCGCTGGGACGAAAATGGCAATGCCGTCGCCCCGATAACCGCGCAACTTGTCCAACGCTATCCTCAACTGCTCGTGTTCGATCTCGAAATGGCCAAGACAACACTCGTGGCCACGAGGCTGTCGATCTCGGCGCGCGTTGTGCAAACGACGCGCCAGGACGCCAGCCCATGAAACTCCCGCTCCTTCTGTTGGCGCTTGCGGCTCTACTAAGCTGGGCTGCCTTCAGCCTCGAAAAAGTTGAAACACCAGCGATCGCTACCGCCCAACGGCGTGAACCCGCAGCGATACCCAGTACTCAAACCGCGTCGGAGACGCCCGCGCAAGTCTCGCCTCCTGCGATGAGCGGCCCCCCATTGTTTCGTCCCGCCGAGGCTCCAGCAACTTCTGACGAAAACGAGACAGGTCAGAGGTTTTCACTGGTCGGACTTGCGGGCGCGAGTGGAGATCGGGTGGCCTTTCTAAAGGACGAAGCGACCACGGAGGTCGCGCGCGTTCGCGTCGGGCAGATCATCGGAGAATGGACTGTCGAAGAAATCGACCGGAACTGCGCGAGCCTTTTGCGCAGGCGCGAGCGACAGAATGTTTGTCTTTCCTAGGGGGACCGAAACCATGAGCAAGAGCGAGAGCGAATCCGATGCCGCGATAATCGACACCATCTACAACACGCTTTCGCTTGCCCAAGCGCTAACACGGCGTCTGTCGCTTCGCGCAACGAGCCAAAGCACAAAGCTGAAGAAAGCGCTGTTGGCGGCGCAGCTATCGGCGAAGCGAATGAGCAGCAGGCGTCGAGTGGAGCAGCATACGGCCACGCCTGGACGCTAGCTCAGCGTCGCGGCTTCCGTTTCGGCTGCGGCGCCATCATTTGCGGCTGCGCCAAACGCAGCGCGAGATCCAGCACCAGCTTTCGCTCGGTCGCCGACTTGATAAGCTTAAACGCGTTCTGCAGTTGAATGGCTTGAGGATCCTCGGAACGCTTCGCGCGTTTGGAGCCACTTTTCGCCTCCGGCAGGAAGTCGACCGCGTCCGATGCAAGCACGCGCGCGATGCGCAATAACATTGAAGCTGAAACGCGATTGTCGCCGGCCTCATATTTTTGGTACTGTTGGTGCGAAATACCGAGGCTCGCTGCAACCTGTCGCTGGGGTGAGCCCAAGTCCTCTCGCCTTGCCCTGATCAATTCGCCGATTTGCCGATCTACATCGGTCACAGAGCGAGAGTCTTCCGGCATGCGAACAGCTATCTTGCTAAAGCACGTTGGCGGCAACGCGCGGGTGAATCGCTACTACGTTTGAGTACAGCCCAATTATGCACAATTTCGATGGCACACAAACCTTACCGCATTTACGGAGCTTATCCAAAGACCTCGAACGATAGCGTTGTTGGCGCAACGTCAAGTTACATAAAGTACGCAGCGCGCGATCGCGTTGCGCCATCTTGCAAGTGAAAATTCATGCCCATTTAGCTCTGCAAAGAACGAATTCGGGCAAACGCTGCAGCGCGGCGAGTCAACACTGACCGATCGCCAGAAAAGCTAGATGACCGCGATGTCGCGAGACGCACGTCCTATGCAGCGGAATAATCGCAGCTCTCGCGGCATTACGTAACGCCGCGCGGCAAAAGTCGCGAGATATCCCAATTCAACTCTCTCAGACGAAGCAGCAGCGTGCGGCAGCTCTGCTCATCCAATGGCGCCCCGAGCTGCCTCAAGCATTCAGTTACGAACTGCACGAATTCGCTGACCTTAACCGGTCTCCCATCGTCGCGGTGACCAGAAATGGTTAGAGGGCGACCTAGTTCATCGGCCCAGTAGTTCTTCAATGTGATGGCCGCCTCAAACCATTTCTCAAATGCTGGCCGGCCTGGCGACAACTTCAGTTGCAGCGCTGTTTCAATGACCGCGTCCAAATCTCGCATCGCCTCATAGGCTTCATCGACGCGGCCCCGCGCCTCAACATAGTGGTCGAACTTAAGCGGCCCCGAACGCGGCTCTCCCTCGCGCTCGACGTTGATCAGGGCAACCATCAACCGCGCATCGACCTCGGGTTCCGCTAGCAGCGCACGCAGCTTGTCGACGTACAACTTTGCTCTCTTGATCTTGCCTATAGGGGCGGGACGAATCACGAGCGTGGCGAGGTCAAGATCCTCAGCAACACGCGTTAGGAGGGTTTCTAGCTGTTGGGGCGGAACATTGAGTCGCTCCGACAATTTGCGGAAATCGACCTGTTCCACGACTGCATAAAAGTCACTGCGCGGGGGCGCTCGGTCTGACATTTGGCTTTCCTTCGAACCGGAGGAGCATACATGAGCGAGCAACAGTCGATCACGCCAGAATGGTTAGGCGCAGCCGCGATCAAAATCGAAGGCGCGGTCAGGAGCGCGGACGCCAGCCTGCTTGAGGCAGCTCGATTGCTGGTGGAGGTCAAGGCGCATATTGAGGGCGGGGCCTTCTCCGGGGTGACATGGCGTGAATGGTCAAGCCAGACCTTGTCAATCGGCGATCGTCGGGTTCGCGAGTTGCTGCGCGTCGGCAAAGCGCCTGACCCAGCGACCGAGCTAGCCGAGCAACGGGCGAAAAACACCGCCCGTCAACAACGTCACCGAGCGGCTCAAGCCGAACGAGGCTCGCCGACACCACGCTTGCAATCGACCGTTCTAGTCGTGAAATCGCCCGACGAAGCCAACGCCTCCGATGAAAGCAAACGCACCGGCAAGGGCGACATCTCCGACGAAGCAAAGCAGCTGATCGATTGGGCAATGAAAGCGAGCCGCGATCGGATCGAGCAGGTTCTTGAATTTATCGCCAACCTTCCAGCAAATTGAGCACTTCTGCCCGCCGACAAGGTTGCCAGCGTGCTGGCGGAAAATGGCGCGTTCCTTTTCTCCATCCGACAGAGCGAGGCCGTCAAAGAACACACCAGCGGGCAATACTAGGTCAGTATGTGGTGCAATTCAGGGATGAGCGCGCATGTCAGACTGTAGCAAGAGACCAATCCACACGCTTCATGGTATCAGGCCGTTGGGCACAATGGCGCCAAGCGCCACCTTGGCCTCATAATAGAGGTCTTCCGCCGCTTGGTCGTCAGTGAGCAGCCGATCAAAGAACGTCGCAAACGAGACAAAATTCAGATCGATCACGTCGTTGCGCAGCTCTTCTGGTTTGCGTTGGGTACGCCCGGTCTCCGCCCAACGCAAAACCATGATCTGCATGCAGACTGCGGAGCGGAATAGAAACGTGTTGACCATCTCCTCGAACTTGGGCGGGCCGTGGGAATTCGGATGTGCCTCGTGAAGCTTGATAGCGAGCGCCATGGAGTGATCAGCGAATTTCTGGATCATCGCGTCATCTAATGACTCGCCTTTTCGGAGACGCTTCAACTCTGCTGGGGTGTACACCTGGACCATGTCGAGGATGCCGCTCACGAGACCAAGCATATCGTTGGTTACACCTTCGATTTGACGGCGCGCCTCCCTGGCATAAGTGTCGATGGCCCGTTGCATGGCCGGATCGCCCGCCCTCGCCAGCATGAGGTCACTATGGAGCTGCGAAAAATGCGCAGTCTGATCCTGATCAATCAAACGTCGGCGCAATCCCGCCTTGCGACCACGAAGCCCGGCAACGCGCGCAGTGCTCTTAAGAACGAGGACCTGAGATGGAAAAGCAGATACAATTTCCATCTGTGCAGTCATCGCCGCCACGGGGTCGCTGCTTTTGTAGGCTTCCATAGCCGAGTAATCGGTTAGCACCGCCTTGTTGCACGGCGAGCGCGCTAGGAACGCTCTTAGCAAAGGAGAACGGAGGAAATTGCTGTCGATGACGGCTTCCATGATTATTCCCTGATCGAACCCGGCGCCAGAAATCCCAGAGCCGTCAGAAATCAATACAGAACAGCGGACATTTGCTTCTGGGCCGGCATCTATAGCCACCCGCCCTGGCATTGCGCTTCAGTTTGTCACCCAATGTTTTGGTCGATGCCCATTTAGTGCCGCGATGCAGCAATCGTCCCACAGTTGCGGTTATGGCTATGGTAGACGTCACCACCGCAGCAATAGAGACGGCGATGCGAGAGTTCGATGAACTCGGGCGAGACCAGTTTCTCGCCAAATATTCCTTCAAGCGTGCCCGATCATACTTTTTGGTTCACGGCAGGCAGCGCTACGACTCAAAAGCGATCGTCGGCGCCGCTCATGGATTCGTTCCGGGAAACACCGGTCCTCACCTTCCGTCGGACTTCAGTGGCGGCGACGCCACAGTTCGTCGCTTCCTTGAGGCCAGGGGATTCAGAGTTGAAGTCATTCCGTTCGGACCGATCAGCGATCTGCATCGTCGGGGACTCTCGTGGTTTCGGGACCGTCAGGGCGCCGTTGCGCCGCCGCCGGGGACGCTGGAGGGCACAGACCTGCTCCTGACCACGCAGGCGAAGGCGATCCACGTCCCTCGTCAGTTCGACTACGCGCTAAGCGTCAAAATCGTCCCCGGTGGCCCGTATCCAGACGGTGAAATCGAGCAAGACGAACTCGGACGGTGGCATGTCGCGTATCATCGCGAAGAGCCAAAAAACCGAGATCCGGAAGCACATTCACGCAATCTCGGACTCAAAAGATGCCTAGAGCACAACGTTCCTGTTGCGGTCCTTCGCCGTGTGCGCGGCAAGCCCGGAACACTGTACGAGATTTTGTCGGCCTGGGCCACGTCACGGACTACACCGCGCCCTACTTTAAGATTGAAGGGCCTGCTGGCATTGGAGGCGCGACAATCGCTCCGCCTGACGACTTCGAACTCGAGGCGTTGGAAGAACAGGAGCGCGTCCTTGCTTCTGTGCGTCGGCGCCTAGGTCAACCCGCGTTTCGCGCCGACCTCATTGCGGCATACGAAGGTCGGTGCGCTATGTCTGGCTGCACCGTCGCACAAGTATTGGAGGCCGCGCACATCATTCCGTATCAAGGGGCCGCTTCCAATCACGTCCAGAATGGCATTTCTATTGCGCGCTGACCTTCATACGCTGTTTGATCTTCATTTGATTGTGATCGATCCGAAAAGTCGCGCTGTGAAGGTCGATGCAAGCCTCACGGACACGCCCTAGTGGCAACTCAACGGCCAACGCATTTTCGAACCGAAAGAACAATTCAGGCCAAGCGCCAGCGCTCTGGAAGCACGTCAGTTGAGAGCCGCCGCGAGGTAACGCCCGCGTCTTCACTTTCTTGCTGCATCACTTTCCCGCTCAGTCGCATTCTCGCAATTCGCAGTCAATTCAATGGATTGTTCTTCCACCAACCGAAAATCGTCTTATTAGGAATGTCGAGCCAAGCAGCGGTGCGACATGCAAATCGAAGTCATCTTGGTAGCCATCCCAGCGACAGTTCTCCTCGTCGCTCTCGCACGTCGTAGCGCCGTGAATGTTCGATTGTTTGTCGCGACGCGATCGAGATCGTTTCTCTTTCAACTGTCTTTGCAAAGCGGCGGAGACGACTAGCCACGCCACTCGATGCTGACCGGGCAATGATCGGAAAGTGGATCGGAGCCAAAAGTCCATTCACGAAAATTCGAGACGTGTGAGACCTCCGCCACGGGCACGATCAGATGATCAATGAAGCTGCGGTAGCGCGGATCGCAGCGCGGTGTCACAGCGCCCGCACCAAGAACAAGCGACGCGCCAGTTGGATCGCCATCGTTCCAATCAGCCCAGACGGCGTCTGAGGGTTCAGCCAAGCGTCGGTTGAAATCACCAAGGACGATGAATTCCTCGCCTGCACGAACGCGCGCGTCGATCCAGCTTTCAAGCACAGGAACCTGTGCCAAGAATTGCGGGCAAGCGTCATTGCCCACTCCGGACGCGCATCCTGATTTGAGATGCACTGAAAGCAACCGAACACGCTGCCCTTCGGAAATCCGAACACTGACGTCAACCGCGGACCGGAGGTCAGCGTCGCCGCCCTGCAGCTCCGTGAAATCTGGTTTGCGATCGAAGGCAAGTCCGCGGCGGATAGCGAACCCAGTCGCCTGACGATTGAGATATTGCCCTGGCAAACTTCGGCATTCGAGCCGGCCGCCAGAACCTGCGCGCGCCTCGATCACGATGTCATAGTGCGCCGGATCGAATACGCGCTGCGCGGCGGCGACCGATTCTACTTCCTGGAAAGCCACCACATCCGCATCAATCTGGTTTGCGAAGTTGCGCATGGCGACATAGTTCGCGTCCGTTCGCGGCCGACAGCCGCTGCCATTGGCTTCAGCTAGGTGCTCCATATTCCAGGACGCGATGCGTAGTTGCGCGGACTGTGTGGGGGCTGGCGCAGGCGCTGTTGCACACGCCGCGACGAACAGAACCAAGGCCAGAGCCCAGCGCATACGTCTTCCCTCCTTGCGGTTACCAGCCGAGCGCCACTCGGACCGCCCCGCCCACGGAGTAGACAATCCATCCCACGTAGATCGCGCCGCCCACGCCAAACACAACGAGGCGGGGCAGAAGATCGGCCCAATCCGTCCGGTCGTTGCGCGCGGCGGCATTGACGGGCGATTGCTGCGCGTGCTGTCGAAAGCCATTCTAACCTCTCCCCTTCGCGCGCGAGTGAGCCCGATGAACATTTCCGAAGCCGAACGGGTGCTTGAGTCAAGCCCAGATCATCGCATCCTCCGGCGCATCCCTCCGGTTGCGAACTGGGGCCTCCGCGGATCCAGCAACGATGTACGCCGCGCCGTATTTGTGGACGTTGAGACCACGGGCCTCGACCAAGACCGCGACGAAGTGATCGAATTGGCGCTCTTGCCGTTTAGCTACGACCGACATAGCGGCGAGATCATCGAAATCATGGAACGCGACGCGCTCAACGAGTTGCGGGAACCATCGATACCTATTCCACCGGAGAGCACGCGCATCCATGGGATTTCCGACGCGGATGTCAAAGGCAAGTCGATCGATGCGAACAAGGTGGAAGCAATCGTAAGCGCCGCTGACCTCATCCTTGCGCACAACGCCGCCTTCGACCGCCCCATGGTCGAAAAGCTGTGGCCAGTCTTCGAGCGCAAACATTGGGCCTGCTCATTGCAGGAAATCGATTGGAAGGCCGAGGGCCTTGGAAGCGGCAAGCTCGACTATCTGCTGATGCGGCTTGGATGTTTCTACGAAGCCCATCGCGCGCTTGGCGATGCGCTTGCCGGCGCCTTTCTCTTGTCGCGACCGTTGCCGACATCACGGCGGCCCGCTCTGCAGGTTCTGCTCGAACGCGCGCGCCGGCCGCTCAAGGCCATCCGCGCCGAAGAAACCGCCTTTGCGCAGCGCGTTGCTCTCAAGCAGCGCGGTTATCGTTGGGACGACGGCGCAGGCAGCGACCGCGGCAAGGCTTGGTGGATCCTAACGGACGACCCAGACGCAGAGATTGGTTGGCTCAATGCGTCGATCTATTCCAAGCCCCGCCTCATAAGGCCGATCGCAATGCCGGCCACGCGACGCTACTCGGCAAGGCTTTGGGAGAGACGCTAGGGCGCGGAGAGGGCCCAATATCTCCAGTTCAACTCGCCGGCAGGACGTATCACCGACACGACGAGCGGCGGCTGGCGCAAGCGCTAGGTCCGCCGCTTCTCCGTCGCCCGCGACTGGACGGCCAACGCAACCGTTGCGTGCAAATCATACCGCTGCTAATTGAGCTCCATGGCGAAAGCAAAAAGCGGCGATTTGTTTGCAGCGCAGTACCCTGAGTACCTGCAGCCAATCGCGAAAAAGCTGTCAGAACGCTACGAGTTTTCTCGAGCGATTGGTGCGGGCAAGAACGGGCAGACCTTTCTCATCAAAGATCGGATCTCGTCGCAGCTCTACTGTCTCAAGACAATATCGGAGGCTCAGACCAAGAAGGAGGAACGAGATCGCGTAGCGGGAACGCTGCGAAAGGAAGTCGAAATCCTTCTGCCAACGAATCATCGCTGTCTTCCAAAAATCTTTGACCACGACCTAAGCGCGACGCTGCCTTATTACGTCTGCACGTACCATCCAGGCCGAACGTGGGAGGAATTTCGTCTTAGCCGCACCCGGCTCACGCAGGATGAGTCGGCCTTCGTCGTCGGGTCGCTAATTGATGCGCTAGAGCACCTTCACGAACGAGGTCGAACTCACTGCGATCTGCATCAAGACAACATACTCATTAGTTCAAAGGTCTTCGCCGAGGGCGTCCTGATCATCGACTTTGGATCTGGACATCGCGACTCGGATTCCGATTCAAAGACACCAGACAAAGGCAACAACGCCTTCAAGAACAAGGAAGGACAAAAGCGTCATCGCACAATCGTGTCGAGGCGCCAGGCGTCAGCTGATTTTCGGCACTATGATTTTCGAGCGCTAGGTCGAGCATTGCAGGGCATGGGACCATGCTTCTTTGTCGATGGCCCACTCGATCAGCGGCATGCTTACGACGAATTTTGCGAACTCCTACAAAGCAGCGAACTCACCTCCTGGCGAGAGGTAAAAGAAGCTTTCCGCCATGTGGTCGACCCCCAGTATTTGGAGACAGATCTCGAACCCTTGTTCGTATCGAACGATGGCGCGCGCAAGGTGATCACCCTACCGGCCGGCGGCAATGTCCCAGTCGGCAGTGCAATTCTAGCGATTATCAACACCTCCCGCTTTCAGCGACTGCGGGCCATACGACAATTGTCCTTCTGTGAGTGGCCCTTCCCTGGCGGCGTGCACTCAAGATTTGAGCATTCGATCGGTGTCTTTGGATCCGCGCACAAGGCACTTCGCCATCTCGCCCGCGATCGACATTTTCGGAACCGCTACAGCTCGGAGAATGTGCGAGGAGCGCTCCTTGGCGGCTTACTGCACGACATCGGCCACTATCCCTTCGCTCACGTAGTCGAACACTACATCGCCGCGCGCTTCCCCGGGGATAAGCAAATTAAAGAGCCGATCCATCACTTCGCGAATGGCATGCGCATCATTCAGAACGACACCGAGATCAACAAGGCGATTGAAATGCATTGGGGACCCTCCGCGAAAGAGAACGCACTACGAACGTTGGAAGGCGATTTTGGCCCATTGTCCCAGGTGCTGGATGGACCGATCGACTGTGACAAGATTGATTATCTTAAAAGAGACTCGTTCCATTGCGGAGTGCCGTACGGCACGGGCTTTAATCCTGACGAAGTGATCGCCAGCTATCGCTGTCCAAGTGAAGGCGATGACCTATTGGTCGACCGCATACGCGTGCACACCATCGAGGGCTTCATGGTGCTGCAGGACCAAATGTTATCTGCCGTATATTGGCATCAAAGTGTCCGCGCCATAATGGCGATGTTTCATCGCTTCCTCGACGGAGCGTTACACGGAGATCGACAGAAAATCATAGATACCGTGGCGCGAATGCAGGCCAGCTTAGGCGACCAGCAGTGCTTAACCGACGTGTTCTGGCCTTTGCTCAAAAACGCAAAGAGTGGGAGAAAATCCATCAGCGACGAGCTAGCTCCGCTGATCAACCTTCACTTCCGTCCTAACTGGAGCGAGATTTACACTTGCCTCGCGCAATATTCGACGACCGACAAAACCGAGCCCAAGAGGCGAGCGCGCTTCAACGTTTTCCGTTCCATCATCAACGACGCGGCGCACGCAGAACAAACAAACATTCCTATTGAGTGGGGCGAAGTGAAGCGTCTGCGCGGCTGCTTTATGAAAGCCTTCATCGCAAGAGGAGAAAAGCCGGGCGCATTCGAGATTCTCGTAGACGTCCCTTGGGGTAAGGGCACCAATCGCGAAATCACAGTCTACGATCAGTACTCAGGAGACACCATTGACATTACCAAGGTGTCTCACCTCGCCCCGACGATCTTCAAGAACCCAACCGCCTATTCCGCGCCCGTTCGGGTTTATATCTCACCTCGCCTACAGGCCAAACAGGCCGGAGCGCTCGCGAACATCCGAAAAACCGCTGAAGAGTTCTACGCCGACCATGATGACTACGAGGATGACGAAGGCTAGCGGCCTAGTATCGATCTACCCCCATTTGATGGATCAGGAACACCCGTGGAGTTGGCCGCCGCCGCAGAAGCAGACAGTGATGACCTCGTGCTGGCAAGCGAGGGTGAGCGTAGGTCCCGAATGCCAAGCGATTCCGAATCGCGTGAGGACAACTCGTATTAATCTTGTCAGCCAATAATAGTGGAGCCGCCCGATGAAGGTCACCACAACGACCGATTATCTGGACCTTGAAGGCGATTACGGCGATGTCCCGGGCGTTGAAGTCACGTGCGACAGGTGCGGGCATTCTGAGCAAAGCTTCGGAACCGACGAGCCGTCTCTCAACCGCTGCGCCTTCCTTCTCCGAGACAACTGTCCTAACGGAGAAAACAACTTCTATGTGGTCGCTCCGTAGCGGCACGCGGCTGTGAAGCAACATGTTGCTGCGTTGCAGACCAAGTCGTACGAGCACGACCAAGGTTTGAACTCAAACTAGCGCCCCCAAGCAGAACTTGCACACCGACTCTCGGTTCGCGTTCTTGGATGAAACCGAAAGTCTTCGTCGCTTCATCCACCGAAAAGCTCGACCTCGCGTACGCAGTCCAGGAGGGGCTCGATCGCGACGCCGAATGCACCGTTTGGACGCAAGGAATTTTCGTGCTGTCCCGCCCCGCCCTGGCATCGCTGCAAGATGCACTTGCCGGGAATGATTTCGGCGTCTTTGTTTTTGGCCGGACGATATCGCTCTCATGCGTGATGAGGCCAAACGCGTCGTACGCGACAATGTGATCTTTGAGCTTGGTCTGTTTGCGGGGCGCCTTGGTCCCGAGCGGTGCTTTGTGTTCGCGCCCCGCAGTGTCACAGACCTCCACTTACCAAGCGACCTAATTGGCATCACTCCAGCTGAGTACGAACCAGATCGACAAGATGGCAATCTGGTTGCCGCGCTTGGGCCGGCGTGTAATCGCGTGCGCCGGGTAGTCGCACGAATGGGCAAATTCCAGCCTGCGCCTACGCTAGAAGAGACCCCGCCTGGCCTCACCTCGGACGAAAACGACTGCATCTCGCTTATTGAATCGTGGATGGGAGCCCGGCATGCCTCGTCAAACACACGAGCAATACGATTTGATGATGTCGATCGTGGGCTTCGTTGGCGCCGGGATCAACGCGCAAATTTCTTGCGATGGCCGCAGCGCGATGGGATTACGTCGTCGAGCGCGAGGGCCAAGATACTGTGCTCTTTGTCAGCTCGCGTTTCTAAGTTGTCTAATCGTAGGGGAACTATTCGAACCCAGAAGCCTCCAGAGCCGCGTTGGAGTCGCGCGGGCACCAGACAATTTTGCAACCAACGAACCCAAAAGGTGGCTAGACGACTCGGCGCTGCCGATCGCTAGCATAACCGTATTGCGCACTTCACCCAGCAGATCGACTACTTCTTTCATGCTCTGGATTTTTTCATGCACTGGATTCGGGCTGGCGCAGGAACTGCGCAATTCCAACTGCCGACGCGGCATTACGTAATGCCGGGCGCGACCGTTCGATCCCAGGGGCGGACGCTCTAACTGCCGACGCCGAAAGCGGACGGCAGCAGTTCGCTTGGGAGAAGTGCTGCATCATGTCGCCCCGGTTGGAGCCCTGCGGGCGTTGATCCGCGCCATCTGCCCGGTCGGTTGAATGCAACCGTTGGATGCCTATAATTGAAATCCCGTTTGATCGGGCCCGCGGCCGTCAGGAGTAGTGCCATGGCTTCGCCGCGCAGCGTGGCACCTCCGCCCGGAATGCGGCTTGTTCACTCGTTCGGGACCGGCGGATCGATCATTCATCGAATGGAGTGGTCGCCATGCGGACGCTTCCTTGCCGCGCCCGCGCGCGACGGGCTCATAAGAATCTGGTCGCTCGAGCACCGCCACGTCGTAGACGAAGTGCGATGTTCAGGTGGAAGCTGGGTCAACGCGGTCGCGTGGTCCCCGAATGCTTCGGCGATGGTCGCCGGTCTCGAAGACGGAACCATTCAGGTATGGACACGCCATCCGTGGCGCCTTCGCGGATCGGCTCGCAAACACAGCGCCCGCATTGAGTGCCTGCACTGGTCACCAGACGGCAAGCTCATTGCCTCCGCCTCCGGCGATGGGACAGTACGCGTCTGGGATTCTGAGAATCTTCGCAGTCAGCGCGTGTTGGATGATCACCGGGCCTGGGTCAATGCAGTGCGCTGGTCGCCCAGTGGAGACGTTCTTGCAACCGGCGCAGAAGACAACACCATAAGACTTTGGAACGCTGATGGCTCCACTCAAATCGCCACGCTCGCCGGTCACTCCGACTGGATCGTAGACCTCGATTGGGCGCCGGATGGGAAAACCCTTGCAACGGTCGGCGACACCAGCGTGCGCATCTGGGATGTCGCCCTAGGTCAGTTGCGGTTTGTGCTCCAGGGGCACGCCGACAGCGTCCGATCGGCGTCGTTTTCCCATGACATGTCGATGATCGCTTCTAAGTCTCACGACAACACTGTCATCATCTGGGACACGAAGTCATGGCAGCCGCTTTTCCATCTTCCGGAAGGAACGACACGACGTCGCTACGAACCCGAATGCATCATTCGCTTCAACCCCAACCGGCCACTGCTTGCCACGCTTGGCGAGAACGACACGGCATGCCGCGTCTGGGATGTGGACGCATCAGCGGCCATACCAGTCGAGAGCGAAGCGCCCTTTACGCACTACACAAACGCGAAGATCGTGCTGGCCGGCGAACCGGCCGCCGGCAAGACCTGCCTTGCTCACGCGATTGCCGGCCATCCGTTCGTTCCTCAGGCGTCAACGCACGGCATGCGCGTTTTGCAGCTTCCCCAGGAGCGTCCAGCCACCGTTGGCAACTATCGCCTCGCGCGAGAGCTCTACGTCTGGGACCTCGCGGGGCAATTTGACTATCACATTGTCCATCAGGTCTTTCTCGAGAACGCTGCAGTTGGACTCATCGTCTTCGACGCGTCCAACCCCCGGCATCCGTTTGAAACCGCAGAGTACTGGGCAAACGCCTTCAGACGCTCCGCATCGCAGTTCTGCACAGTTCTCCTGGTCGCTGCAAAAATCGACACTGGCCCGATCACCGTATCGCAAACAAAGATCGGCGCTTTCCTCGCGCAACGCGACATCGTCGCATTCATCGCCACCAGCGCGGCGACGGGAGCGGGTATTGAGCAATTGCGCATGGCGATCGACGGCGCCGTGCCGTGGGACAGTTTGCCGGTCACGAGCTCTCCCCGGCTATGGGCGGCAATACGGGAAATCGTCATTGAGTTTGCCGAGTCGAGGAGAATTCTGATCACGCGCCAGGAACTATTCGACGTTGCGGTTTCGCGGTTGGGTCCGAGCGAAGACGCGCCATCGCAGTTCGATTCTGTACTACGTCAGGTGCAGGACCAGGGCTTGGTCCATCGCCTGTCCTTTGGCGGATACATCCTCCTGAGGCCTGAGCTTCTCAATGACGCCGCCTCCGCAATCGTGCTCGCCGCGCGGGAACATCCAGATGGGCTCGGTTGTGTATCCGAAATCGATGTTCTGTCCGGAGCCGTGCTGCGCCAACGCCTCGGGGAGGAGGTTGACGATCCGCATATCCAGTTTCTGTCGAGGGCGACGTTGCAATTGCTTGTGGAGCGGGATCTCGCGATCCGCGAGAGCGGCCAGCTCGTCTTCCCTTCGAAGGTAATGCGTGAAAATCACGACATCACTGAACCGCTTAGATTAGCTGTGCAATACGAGTTTCCGGCGCCCTCCGAGAAGGTCTATGCCGCGCTAGTCGTGAGGCTCTACTACAGTGGCGCGTTCACTCTCAGATTCTGCTGGACTTCGGGAGCAAGCTTTGCGGATGCGCTCGGAGCGACTTGTCAGATCGAGAGAACAGCATCCAACGCCGGTCGAGATCGGCTGGAAATCTCATTCGGCGACCGCACGAGCGATGCCACCAAGGTACTGTTTGTCAAGCTTGTTCACGAACACATCCACAAGCAGGTTCCGAAGGAAGATGTCGAACGCAGCAGCATTTTCACCTGTGCGAGCTGTGGGGAATCCGTCGACAATCCTCGCGCCATCAATGCTCGCCGAAAAAGGGGAGCGACCCAAATTCCATGCGCATTTTGCGACGCCGCGATCGACCTTGTCGATGTTCTCCACGAGCATTTCGCAGAGCCTGCCAGCATTGCGGCAGCAAGAAATATTGAGTCCAACATCGAACGCGCTCGCAGTCTGAGCATCAGCAACACAATCCGGGAGGCCAAAGAAGCGATCGGAGAGCACGACGTTTTCCTGGCCTACAACAGCTCGGACCGGCAGGAGGTCGCCGCGATTGCCGCGCAGCTTCGTGCTCGCGGGCTGAATCCGTGGTTTGACAGAGAACGCATCGCCCCTGGCCGCGCATTTCAAACCGCACTCGAGGAGGCCATTCGCCTGTCGAAGGCGGCCGCCATATTCATCGGCGCAAAAGGTCCCGCGAAGTGGCAGCAGATGGAGATTCGAGCGTTTGTCAGTCAACGCGTCGAGCGTGATCTTCCGGTTATCCCTGTCCTGCTTCCCGGCGTCGCGGAGCCGCCTCAGGAACTCCTGTTCCTCCGGGAATTTACCTGCGTGAAATTTGCCGATGGCGTTGAGGACGAGAGCGTCATCGACGAACTGGAATGGGGAATTACAGGACAGAGACCGCAGCGCGGCCACTTGAGCTAAAACGTCACGGGCGAATGAGGGCGGCAATCGCCCCCTATCCCGCAGCAGATTCATCCCAAGAACGGACGCCCGCGTGGACTATTCCGAGAGCGGACGTCCACGCAGGAAAATACAGCGCCGTTAGCACCTGGCCGGTCGAATCGGCGGAGACTTAGCAATCTCGCAATTGGACCCAGTCTATGTCTGATACGATCATTGCAGCACTCATCGGCGCGGGTGCCGCCATGCTGGCCGCGGTCGTGGGCCCGTCATTGGCTGAAATGCTGCGCGAGGCTTTGGCGCGTATGCGCAACGCTCCGCCCGAACGCGATGACTCACTGGTTGAGAAGATTGTCGCCGCCGTTGCGGCAGGCAAGCTAACTGGCGATCTCACCGCCAAGAAAGTCGCGGCAGAGTTCGACGGATACAGCCCTGCTCACACTCAAACTGTCCTCGCAAATTTTTGCGAAGAGACGGGCTACTGGGTGAAACGTGGACAGCGAGCGCGATTTGTACGGGTTGCGCGAGGTCGGTATCGCGTGAAGCAGACGCCATCTTTGAAACGCGCTGCATAAACCTAGGCCAAGGGCGCAATCTATCCCAAAGGCGGACATCGACTTCGGAACGCTGCAAAACGGACAGCAACCGCTCGGAGCATCCGCCGGCCGTTAGCCGGCGACGGAGTTGGACTACTCGATCAACTCCGCCATGAGTTTCGTCCAGAATGGGCCCGCATGCAGCCGCACCCAATCGCCCCAATGCTCAGTCATCGGAGACAGCGCCGCCTGAATTCGAAAATAGCTGGCCGGGCTGAGAGCTGCGTCCGGGGCGACCCCGGCACCCATGAAGCCCGTGGATTCGCGCCCGCGTTCCACGATCTTGCGCCAAGGATCATCCGGCGCGCATTGCCGCTCGATCCTGGCGAGGATCAGGTGCGACAATTGTTCGAATGTCTGCGTCGCGACGACTTCGCGCAGACGCGTACCCAGATTAGCATTCGTGGCGGCGTCAACTAGGTGGTCCGCAGCGAAGCGTAGGAACGACAGCTCGCGACCGAGAGGATGCTTGAGCAAGAGGTCCGCATCATCGGCATCAAGCACTTTACCACTCAGGGCCAGATAATGGCTGAGGAAACGCGCACTGTCGCACGTTGGCTCTGCAGCGCTTTCGCCAACGCTCGTCGCCGAAAAACGGCCAGGGAGCGCATCTTCGAGTAAGGCGAGCAGCGGCAGCACTTCGTCGGCCAATCGATCGGTCTCCGCCAAGACCAGAAAAACTTCACGTCCGGCTCGCGAAGACCAATCTTTGAGCGCTTCTAGGACTTCGCGCGTGAATGCGATGGATCCGATACTAGTGTGACCACCGCCTACTTCACGCGTCGTTCTCTGCTTGAATTCAAGCAGCCGGCGATTAAGTGCGCGCAGAGGCGCGTCCGCCCCCTCCAACGCGAAGAAGTGCTCAAACACAAGGTGCTCGCGCCGGCGCCGCGCGAGCCCAACAGAGCCCGCTGCAGCACACGCTTCCCAAGACGAGGCAAAGGCGAGTGCTCCGGCTCCCACGTCAGTGGCGTCGTGGGGCAGCATCGAGGCGGCGTGAAAGGCAAACTGCCGGTGCCGCCGTGCTGAAGACAGTCCCGTATCGGCTGATGGCACGTGCGGATAATGCCTTTCGATCAGCGCCCATAATTGATCCTGAGCGACAGCGGGAAAGTTCTCGTCCATTAGCTCTATCGCGTAACCGCGTGCGGTCAGCGCGGCGAGTAGAGGTTTGTATCGGCGATCGACATCTGGCGCCCGCTGCTTTGAGAACGGTTTGGACTTGCTGCGTGCAAACACCAGCGCCGAGGAGTTCACTGCATTGGGCTTCAGCATAGAGTACGCGATCTCCAGCTCGGTTATGCTCATGCCCGCCCGCTGCTGCAGCCACGCATCCCGTGGCGCTAGGTGCGAGAGCGCGGCCTTTGACGCGAGCGCGCCGTGTCGTTTACCAAGCAGGGCGACAAAGAACGGGTGCGAAGACGCGATCTCCCGTAGGCACGAGGCGACTTCTTGCGAGGCCTCCACGTCCGAGCGTGGAACGCCCCAGCGCAAGTCTACCAAAGACACCGAAACTCCGCGATCAGCGGCTCGGCGCTGCAACTCGGGAAGAACGTGCCGGGCGAGTGCTTCGCGCTCGGCCTCAAAGTCCTTAAACGTGGACGAGATGAAAACCTTAACTGCGCGTCCGGAGAAAACGGTGCCAGGATCAACTGGCTCAAGCCCGACATATTTGATGAAGGCACCCTCGCCCCGGTAGAGCGGGCGTACGAACTTACCTGCGAACTTATCCTCAGCGTTGGCGATCAGCACCGGCACTTTGAAGAGACCGCCGCCTGAAATCAGCGTCTCTTCCGCCGCAGCCATGAGCCGGTTTTGGTCATAGATCGGCTCGGCGACCGGATAGCGACCTGGCCCGACGATCACACGGTGGACGGTGCCATCCTTGCTCGCGACGATGTGCGGATCGGAGTTCTTCTCGGTGGTCCAGGACTCGATCGCGTAGCCATCCTCCTCCAGCTTCGACCGTGCGACTTGGGTGGCGAAGTCGAGCAACTCCCAATCCGAAATCTCGATCGTCTGGCGCAGGTCAAACCTCGTCTCGTCAATCACGCGATCACTGCGCGCATCGACTAGCGCCATCGACTCCAAGACTGGATCGTCGACCCGCAAATCGCCGGGCCCCAAGTCAAGTCGCACGTGTCCGTCTTGCGGTTCGTTGCGCGATCGGCTGCGCATATGAATCGCTGCGAAGAGCTTGCAGCGGGCGATAATGGGTACGCCACGCATCGATGCCGCCAGATCGATAAGACTGGCGCGGCGTTTTGGATCGAAGGTGGTGAGCGGCGTATCGGTCCAAGCGGCGTCGACGTAGATTAGACCGAGCTGGTTCTTGAATCGCATCGCCAGATGGTGGCTGGGATCCGGACTACGTGAGTGCGCAAGCCCTTGCCAGCCCTTCTTGATCAAGCTGTTCCAGACCTCGGCTTTCGCGAAGTGCAACAGGCGCGGCGTCGCGAGCATGAGACGGGCGTGAGGATCGTCTTCCTCGAAGCGTTGACCCATGTATTGTTTGCGCCCGTCGGCATCGACGAAATAGCGCAGACCCGTCTCTTCATCGATCTCAAGGTCTTCGCCCGATCCCAAGCGAAACGTGAGCTTGTTGCCGGGGCGCCAATTCGCAGCCGTCGCCATCGGTCGTGGCGGCGCGTTGCGCATGCTTGCGGTCATATTTCCCTGCTCGTCTGCAGCGACATCCAGCCAGTCGCAAGGCACGGTAGGCCCATGAATCTGATCGACGACCGCCAGATCAATTGCCTCACCGTTGCGGATGTGACGCAAGCCGTCCCGCTCCAGCCCACGCACGAACACTTCGACATCGGTCGGCGTCATGAAACCGACTGCGGCGAGAAGTCCGTCGGAGCGAAAGGTTGAATTGGGCGCTGCTGATTCAAAGGCGCGGAGCCCGCCAGGCAAGGCCTTCTCGATCG
Organism: alpha proteobacterium U9-1i; assembly: GCA_000974665.1. Classification (NCBI taxonomy): domain Bacteria; kingdom Pseudomonadati; phylum Pseudomonadota; class Alphaproteobacteria; species alpha proteobacterium U9-1i. The sequence goes on from BBSY01000002.1 coordinate 130,806, forward strand.
CGTTGGCTTTCACCACGACGGTGATCGCTTCAACCAGAACACTCATGCCGTGCCTAAGCCACCTAGAAAGTTGGCGGCATGTTGATCTTCGCCACCGCGCCAGGAACTCTAGCTGGCTGAGGCGCATCAGCAAGAGCTCTGCTCGACTGCATGAAGCCCGCTGCGCCGAGGTCATGCGGGAATCTGGCAGCGTCTGCTCTACCAACAAAAACTACAATCGGCGGTCCCGCACCGGCCCTACGCGCTCGCTTCCATAAAGCGGTCGACGCGCCGACAGACGGCCGCACTCAACGCAATGTACTCAGCGCTAGGACACGCGCCGCGATCAGCTCGATGAGACTTCGGGAAGCGCAGCCCTATACGGAAGTTTCTTGCTAATCCCATCCAGCATCGGTGGCCCGCGAAAGCGAAGATTCGGATCAGGCTCATCGAGGCGCATGCCCCATTTGGGACGACCTCCGACGAGTGCAATCACGCGTGGTACGATCTCTGTGACGACAGGTTGACACACATCGTGGCGCAAGCCCAGGCCTGCTATCTCCGATACGATCGCCGCTCGTCGTTGTTGGTTGTCGAAGTCCAGAAAGAGAATTGGTACTCCGTAGCCTATCGCAGCAATTCTTAGCTCCCACATAACCCAATCTGATCGCGTAATACCTGGTCGGCTCGCAACGATTACGATGTCGGAGGTGAAAATTCTGGCGGCGACCTCGGCTTGTACATCGAGGTCGGCGACATCTCCACCACGGGGGCCTGCAATCTGCTGTCTTTCGTTCAGCGAAACGTCGTCGATACAGTGTCCCTGACTTCGGAGCTTACCAAGAACCTGCTCATACAAGTCGCGGTCCTGACCCCAGCGGTGGCTCATGAATATGCGAATGTACCGTTCTTCTGAGCCCGGCTTCCAATACGCAAATTGCGGCGTCAACGCGTTCTTTGGCATCACCACCTCCCACCTTGTTTTCTCAAGGGGTCGCGCCGCGATCGCATCTGGTCAAGCGAAAAGCAGGCTTCCTGTCGAAGTGGCCGTCGGTGGGTCCCCAGCAGACTTGCGTACGCCCTCCCGCCAGCAGATCGCGGGCGCTAGTCGTGCCGCACCACGCCCTTCACATAGCCGTGGCCCTGGCTGCGTGCGGCGCGCGCGGCATCGAGGGCGTCGGGCGAAGTCAGCACCATCGGTAGGTTGAGAGGATGCTGGTGTATTTCGGAGTTGATAAGTTCGGCGTCGGCAGCGGCCAGAGTGTTCAACTCGTCGGTGAGTTCGTCGATCTGCCGCCTGCTGAGCTGGCGGAAAAGTTCACAGGCAAACTCGATCTGCGAACGCGCACGCGCCGCCAACTTCTTGTCCACTGTCTTTCGCCGCGTCGCAACGCCGACCCGCACGTCATTGCCAACGCTGGCGTCCAGAACGACCCGCTCAACCTTCCACTCGCCGGTGTAACTTCCGCCCGAACCGAAGTGTGCGATCGCCTTGTCGCGCAAGTCGCAAAGTTCTTGATGGACGATCTTCTGCTCTGGGTTGAACTTGTCGCGCGGGTCATAACCCCGGCGCTCGTCCGATGTTGTTTTCGTGGCGCGTGCGTAGAGCACGACCGCATTGCTCAGCAGCGATGCCTCTGTGATGCTCTTGATAAGATTGTCGTCCTGCGGAGGCGTAGCGAGCAGCGCGTCGAGCGCGTCCAGGCATTCGGTCGCCATCACTAAGTCTGCGTGAAGCGAAGAGAGGTCCTGCGCACGTTGGATTTTGCCGGCGAGCGGCCTAAGGCGCCGCTCCGCAAACAGGCGCTCCGAAAGCGCCGTGAGATCGTAGACAGAATCGGGCATGCCGAATTCTACCACACGCGCCACAACCGCTCTTCATGCTCGGCACTCGGCCTCGAAAGGCCGCAAGTCGCCCGTGCGAAGGTGCGCTCAACCAACGTCCGCTAGCGCCTCCGTCGGCGTAACCGCTGACTTCTGAAAATGCCCCACACCGGACGCTAAGCTCCGAAAATTTGAGACTTTCGACTGGACTACCGCGCGGATTGGAGCGTTCATGGCGCGCTGAACGCCACACGCATGTCGCGGTGCAAACAGGGAATTTATTGGCCGAGAACCTTGCTGTTCGCCCCGTATTTCCGGGGCTCGCGGTCGTGCCGGCAAAATTGCCGGCGCTGCGAGGATTTTCTCACCGATGCCCGATCTTTTGGTCACCCCGTTAAGCGCCGGCGCCCTCGCGCTTACGTCGCGAGGTGAAGCCCAAGCGAACTCGATCGCCGCCTGATGGTTCGTGATGCGTCGCGGTCCACCGGGGTCGCGACGCATCCATCTCGCCAGCGCCTGACACTCGTCCCGATGCGCCTTCACGGCAGTCCGAACGCAGAATACAGAGCTGCTAAGACTGACGCCGGAGCGCCTTCGTCTCGCTTTCTGGTTGCTTTTGTGAAGATGCGATGATTAAGGGACTTCGAGGGCGGCCAATCAGACATCGGTTTCGTTTCCGGCCTCCTGCGCGGCGCAGGCGCCGCACAGTGCTTGGGCGACAATAATAATGGACAAAAAAAGCGCCCTGGCGACTGCGGCTCGGATCCGCGAGCATCTCGGCAAAGGCGCCGACGGCCAGCCCGGCCTTCCCGCCCTCCCTCGCCGTTCAAACGAATCCGGAAACGCGCGGGCTTATTTTCATACGATTGAGTGCGCTTACGACCGCTACGAACCGAGCTACAGGCTCGGCGTTGGCATCGCGCGGAGCCTGATCGTCGGCGGCGAGCAGACTTGGAAATTGTCGTTACGCATTGCCTGCGCCGCTGATCTCGACCTGCAGCCGCTTTGCGCCGCGATCGTCGAACTCGCTAGACCGAACGATCCCAATTTCAGCGAAGACGACGTCGACTACAAATGGGTCGGCGTTCCAAAGCTTCACGCCATTCGCGCGGCGGATCGACCGGGCGCGCACACACGACCGGGCGTCACGATCCGTCACGGTCATCCGCGAACCGGATCGGTAGGCACGGTGTCATGCTTGGTCGTCACACAGGCCGGCCAGACCCACATTCTTACAGCCGGACACGCCGCCACGAGCTTCTGGAACGCCGGCTCAGGCGATGAACTCTGGCGAAAGGCTAGCAAGTCCGGCGGGCAGATCGCGGTCGCGGCGTTTGGAACTGGCGTGCCGCCGCCAACCGGCCCAGAGCAGATCCTGCTCAACAACGAACCCATGACGCTGGACTACGCGCTGGCTCCGGTGACGGCCGCCGCGCGATGCGCAAACACTTACCCCGACAGAAGAATGCCCGCCCTTGGCGCGCGAATTGATCCCCTCGATCACACCCCCGTTGGGAAAGTGGTGAAGTTCGGTTACGGTACAGGTGCCCGGGAGGGGACGGCGGGGGATTCAGACTTTATCAGCCTTCCACTCCTAGATTCGTCGCGGAAGTCCGTCGTCGAATATCACGGGCTGAGGGAAATTGTGCCTGATAACAAGGTCTTCTCCGCTCCCGGCGATAGCGGTGCGCTGGCCGTCCAAAAAGGCAGCGGTCGCATCTTGGGCATGCTGATTGGCGGCGGCAGCGCCGATCCTCTCGATTATGACGGCAAACTCCCCGATCGGGTTCCTTCGTTTGCGCTGCCCCTAGGCCCGGTCTTGGATAAGCACCAATTGACGGTGCTCATATGACCACCAAGATCGAGGCCCTGCGCGCAAAAAGCGCCGTACAGCAGACCGCCGAGAGAATGCTCGGCATGCGCCTGGGAGCTGGCTTGACCCGCGCGGGCGATGACGATTGGGCGGTGGTGCTGTTTCTGCCGCGCCCTCTTCCGGAAGCGACCGAGCGCAAGATCGTCGCCGAATTTCCAGAGATGCAGATCAAATTCCGCCGCGACCCGCGCGCGGTGCTTCACGGCAGCTAATTGCTCGTCCGTTAAGGGTGCCGCTGCCGCTCAATCTCCGCTAGCATCGGCGTGGGAACGGGCAAATGCGGGCTTACCTACTTTATCACCCAGATGATGGGGCTCAGGCACGCGAACTTCGCGTAGCGCTGAGAAAAAACGGCGTCGCCGCTCGGCTGCGCAGTTTCGATAAACCGCCGAGTTCGCGCAGCCTGCGCAACGCCTGGCTCATATACCTATCATCCGCCGCGAGCGAAGCTTGGGAGCAAGACGCACCACCGGACCAGCGCGCGCAGCTCCAGCAATTGCTCACGCCCAGAGAAGACGGCTCTAGCCGACTCATTCGCGTGGAACTGCGTCCGCCATCGGGCATCTATGCCGGCGCTGCAGCGGCCGCTCACACGCTCTATTGGGATGGTCCCGCTCCAACCGCCGCAGACATCCGCGCAGAGATGCGCGAAGCGGTTTCGGCATCGATGCGCGTTCTATCCGATGTGTCGCGGCTGGCTTGGACAACAACCAAATTTCTGGCAATTCCCGCTGGGATCGGGATGGTCGCGCTCATCCTATTTATGAACATCATGCTCTTATGGCCGAAGCCGGAGGAGAAATCCGATCCGCCTTCGGCGCGGTTCGAGCACCTGGGCGCGTTCACGAACGCAGCTGGAGAGACGCTTCCAACCGCGCACGTGCGGCAGGGCCAACCTACACAATTTCACTATCGATTCCGCCCGCTGGGCGAGGAGAGCGCCGAACTGCACGTCGAGGCTAATCGTGAACTCACGGAATACCTCGCCAGGAACGACAGCGTCGGCGTGCAGTTTGCCTGTTACCCCTGCGATCTCGACCCGGATTCATTGGGCGTGCGCCAAATTCAGAGCGAGGACTTGGCAGAGTCCGAACTCGTTTTCGCGTTTACGCCAATCGCACCGCAACGCGACGGGCGGTCGGCGCTCGATATACGCCCTCATATCGCCCTCACCTTTCTTGACGGCGGCGCCTTGCTTGATCGGTGGGTCATTCCTTTGCGCGTCCTCGGACCCGAGGAAGTCGCGCCAGACACGAGCGCCAGCGCCCAGGTTTCAAGCCGCACCGGCGAGCACTCAATCTATGAAGGCTATGCCGTCCGTATGCCGTCCAGAGTGATCCGATTCACCTTCACTGCGGCAAGCCGCACGACGCCGATGGCGGTCGAGATGCGCGCGCCGAATTGGGCGAGCCGCTATCTACCTGACGATCCGGCGCTGCAAGTGCGCCGAGACAGTGCGGGATTCATCGTGAGCGCGCCATTACGCACGACGCCGGCGCGTTTCTCCGGGCTCGTCCAACGCATGATGGGATCGGTGGAAGGCGCGATGCAAAACGCATTCTCGTCTGATTTACAACTCGGCGCCGAGGATACGTCAAGCCCGTGTGCTTTCGGATCGGATCCTGCAGAGAATCAGGCCGCCTCAAGCGAGGCATTCCGTAACTGCATTCGCGAACGTGCGCTCAATGTGCGCGATGCGATGCTGCCCGATGCGATGCGGCAATTTCTCTACAATTTAGCGCGATGCGGCAGCGTTGACGAGGATACGCTGTCGCTTGTGGTGTTTAGCGGCCATCCGCCGGCGCCATTGCAATTGTTGCCGGTCGACGAAGTGCACCGGGGCCAGCTGGATCATTGCGATGTCGTCGGCGGCGCGGACGAGCGTGCTCAAACGACCGCACCGAGTGACGATTATTGGGGGCTTCATTTTCCGCTCGTGTCCTTGCCAGTCGTCAACGAGGATTTGTTCGACACCGATGGGCCCCCTAACGTGTCGCCCTTAAGCCCGCAGCTCTTGGCAGGCATTTACGCAGCGCCGAGTGGGGCAAATGCCGCGCCCGACATCGATACGTTCAACGCCTTCGCTCAATTTGTCTCGGGCCGCGCGCGCGCGACGGTGGTGCGAGACGGTCGGCAATTTCTCACCGCCATCAGGGATCGCCGGGGCGACATCGATCTCATCGTGACCAACACGCATGGCATTCGTCGCCCGCCCTACAGCAACGAGCTGATCTTTTCGGACCTCTCGACCTACGCCATCAACCCCGAAGTGGCCCCGCCTCCGGGATCCGTCGTCAACGCCACCGATCTCTATGGCCAATTGAACAGTGTCACCGCTGTTGGCCAGATCGGACTGTCACGCCGGCCATCGGTCATATTGCTTGCATGCGATCTTGCGTGCCGCGACGACGACGAGTTCTGCATCCCGTCGGTCTTTCTGACGTTCGGCGCTGAGAGCATCATCGCCGCTGAGGCCTCGGTGCCAAGCTCGGTCGCGCATGATCTCGGCCGTATGTTGGTCGAACGCATCGGCCGCGGCGACCCCGCCCCAATCGCGCTGTTGCAGGCGCGGCAAGAATACTTCCGCACTCACCACAGCGTCTTCCCCCTGCTTTGGGGTATAGTGGGCGCCGAAGGCCTCTATTGAATTCCGCCGCAGCCGGCGTCCGTAAAGCACGCCGGGTCCAGGCTCGCAGTGTCACGCCAGCGCAAACGCCAGCACAAATGCGGACCGTTGGCCCGGCCAGTGCGCCCCGTTGCAGCGATGAGCTGACCCGCACTCAGTTCGTCGCCTTCCGAGACCAGAATGCGATTGAGGTGGAGATAGGCGCTGACCAAGCCCTGACCGTGATCAATCATCAAGATATTGCCATCGACGCGAAACCGACGCGCAAGCGACACACGCCCTCCCATCGGAGCGCGCACCTGCGTGTTGACGTCGGCGCGCAGGTCCAAGCCGTAGTGCGGCCGATTGCTGATGACTTCGCGCGCGCGATTGTGCACGCGACGTGAATTGCCCCACGCGCTTGTGGTTTGGAGAAGCGCCAACGGATGTCCGAACGGGTCGGCAGATAGAAAACGCTCACCGAAATCAGGGGGCATCGAGACGGTCCGCAGCGCCCTGTCCTTCAGCTGCAGCTCCTGCTGCGGCGTCTGCGCGAAATCTTCTCCCGCCAGCGCGACATCCCAAACGTCGCGTACGGCATATTCTCGCGGCCCAATCGCAATTGGCACGATGCGTTCAGTTCCGCCGGCGCCTGCTATTGTCAGCCGTTGCGCCGCGCGGGCGTCGCGATCAAAGCCCAGCAAGAAATAGCCGTTGGCGTCAGCACTGAGTTGTACCGTTACGTCCGTCACGGCGCCGGCACGGTCCGAACGCTGCGTCTCGAATCTCAGATTGGCGCTAGGCGTGGTGCGTCCCAATAGAAAGCCGCCAGGCGCAAGCGATTCCCGCACGACCTCAAAAGGCGGTTCGCCTGTCTGTTGGGCCAAGGCCGTCGGCGCCATTGTCAGGCACAGTGCAAACGCGAGCGCTTTCCACATGAGTACACCCTCCGCGCGCAATTGGTAGAAGACGCGTTCGTGCGACGTCAAGCCAAGGTCCACTCAATCGCATCGCAGCGCCGCCCGCTCTCACGGAAGCGAAATTCGAAGCGCAATCAGCGTCATCACGCGCGGACGGGGCCGTCCGCTCCATACAGTGGCGTGTTCTTCGAAACAAAAGTGGTCCGTGGCGATCGTGGGCGACACAGGCGAGATCTGCGCGGCGTCCGATTGCTCGCGTGACACAGCGCCCGTTAAACGCAAATCTACCGGTGTTGATTTCTCGGCGTTTTCTCGGGGCTGTCGGATCATCCGCTTCTGCGCCGTCGCATGGAACCGTGACGTTCTCTTTCTGCCCCACCACCAGACTGGAGCGTCGCGACCTCAGCCTCACCAAGGCTGCGCTCTGCGAACATCCGCTTCCACGATCCAAGCGCCGGCCGCCGACTTCCGAAAGTGCCCCGAAGCGGAATTGCATCGGGGTCGCGCTGGTGACCACGGACATCACATTCGCCGGGCGGGCCACTCCCTCGATCACCCCGACGCGAGCACGCGATAGATCTGCGGCAATCTGCGCATGACTTCGCGCTCGCTCGCCTTTGCCTCAAGCGCCTCACCCGCGATGAACCGCGCCTGAAATCGAACCAGTCGTTGCGATCTCAACGCAGTCGCGGCCGCCGTAGCGCCAACCAGCGCATTGGCCCAGGTGATGAGAGCTTTCTGCCCGATGAAGAACGTGGGGATCGCTAGATTGGCAAGCGCCCCAGGCGCACCAGCCACGGCGGCCGTCGAGAGGGCTCGCGTCCAGGCGCCCGTCTCATCAAAACAACGCGCCCAAACTCCGTCGCAAACTTTGAAGCTCTCCAGATCGCGGACGCTTCTCCGCACGACGTGCTGGCCAGCCTTCGGTACGAGCAACATCGATGCGCCAACAAATCGAGACGCGGTGCTTGGTTTGAAGTGACCGCCCGTAACCTCAATACGCGCCATGCGTCCCGGCCCTCCGCTAAATACTGGTTCGGGATTATACTCGTTGGGTATTAGTTCGGAAGCCGGTTTCGTTCGCAAAGGACCGGTTTGGCCGCCACCCTGCATGATCCGCGCTACCGGGCCCTGATTGCGCTCCTCGTGGACGCGCGCCGGGCGTCTGGCCTGACACAGGAGGCGTTAAGCGGCCTTGTCGATCGGCCGCAATCTTACTTGGGGAAAATTGAAACCTATCAACGCCGGCTGGACGCGCTCGAGTTGTTCGATCTCATACGCGCCTTGGAGATTTCGCCGAGCCAGTTCGCGAACAAGGCCGCAGCCGCCGTTGTTCCGCGCCCGGGAGCGCGCCGCTCGAAACGTACAGACGGCTAAGCGGCGGAAGACCGCGCCTTTTTCCACAATCGACTGGACTCGTGCGCGGATTGGAGCGTTGCTGTCGTCGCAATGCCAAAGGAACGCTGACGGAACGCACCCACCGACGCACTGCAACATCGCCATGCGCCCCGAATCGTCGGGGCTTGCTCTCGTGCCGGCGCTTAGCCGGCGAAGGAGCAAGTCATGAGTTCGATAACACAGCCAAAACCCAACACGTCCAATAAGCGCTCGTCCTTCAAACAGAAGCCCACCGCCAAGCCTAAGGCGGCCCAGCCCAAAACGAAGATTGATGCGATTATCGCATCGCTGCGCTCCAGCAAAGGCGCAACTATTCCTGATCTGATGGAGCTGACTGGCTGGCAATCGCATTCCGTTCGCGGCGCGCTGGCAGGCGCCATTCGCAAGCGTGGCTATGCGATCAGCTCGACAAAGATCAGCACTGGTCGCGTCTACCGCGCGGAGGTCAGCAAATGATCGCGCCCAAGACCGCACGGCGTGCGCTGAGCGCAATCTGGGAAACAATGGTCGACCTCGCCGAGGCTGGCCACGATCACGTGGTCGGAACACACCGCGACGCGCTTGCCGAAGAGGCAGCAACTATCGCTTCACGCGCGTCCGACTTGTCGGCGCTGGCCATCGCAGCTGCTGTCCTCGCCAAGTCGCTTCAGGCAACGCGCTCATGAGCGTCACGCCTCGGTATGCGGAATTCGATGCCCTAACCTTAGACGAGCTTCGCCAACGCTGGAGAAACGCCTTGGGCGTCGATGTCCCGGCACACAGCTCTCGAGATTTGCTGGCGCGCGCCCTCGCCTATCACCTGGAGGCACGACGGGAGGCGATTTCCGTGCGTAGGACCCACGCACGGCTTGGCAAGCTCGCGTCGGCCTTCGAAGCCGACAAGGAGTTTTCGCCACCAGATTCTACCTTGCGCCCCGGAGTGATTTTGGTCCGCGACTGGAACGGCAAACGCTTCGCCGTGACAGTGCTCGACAAAGGCTTCCTTTTTGACGGCAAGCAATTCGGTTCGCTGACCGCGGTCGCCAAGGCCATCACCGGCGTTTCGTGGAGCGGACCACGCTTCTTCAAGCTTACCGATGAACCGAAGGATGCCACCCTGTGACCGCCGCGAAGCGATGCGTCGTCTATTCGCGCACGTCTACCGAGGAAGGGCTCGGACAAGAGTTCAACTCACTAGATGCTCAGGCGGAGGCCTGCGAGGCCTACATCAAGTCGCAGGTTGGTGAAGGCTGGCGGCTCACTCAAACGGCCTACGAAGACGGCGGCTATTCCGGCGGCAGCATGGATCGACCCGCGTTTCAGCGATTGCTTGCTGATGTCAAAGCCAAGCGCGTGGACATCGTCGTTGTCTACAAAGTCGACCGACTGACACGCTCACTCGCCGACTTTGCAAAGATCATGGAAGTGTTGGATGCAGCCAGCGCTTCGTTTGTATCTGTCACGCAATCGTTCAACACAACGACGAGCATGGGACGGCTGACGCTCAACGTGCTGCTGTCTTTTGCTCAGTTCGAACGCGAAGTGACCGGCGAACGCATTCGCGACAAGCTCGCGGCGTCGAAGGCGAAGGGCATGTGGATGGGCGGCAAGCCGCCGTTTGGATACGAAGCAGCTGGTCGAACGCTGGCGATCAACGAAGCCGAAGCTGAACGCGTGCGCATGATCTTCAAGCGCTTCGTCCAACTTGGATCTGTTCTCGAACTCGTCGAAGACCTTCGTCATCGCCGGATCGTTACAAAGAAATGGACCACCAAGAACGGCCTCGAGCTTGGCGGCAATGCGATGACGCGCGGTGGGCTTTATTGGATGTTGGCCAATCCTATCTATCGCGGAATGATCCGCCACCGCGGGAAGGTTTATCCGGGCCTGCACCCCGCGATCGTTGACGAAGAGACATGGAGCGCGGCGGCGGCGTTGCTGTCAAAGTCCGACCCACGCGCGAGTCCTACAACGCCGACGGACCTGCTGCTCGGAAAGGCTTTCGACGACAAGGGTCACGCGATGGGCGTGAGCTGGGGCCGCAAGGGCTCAGCTCGGTATCGCTATTACGTGTCGCAACCGGCGCTCAGAGGTCGAAGCGCGGAGGCAGGCAGCCTGCGTCGGGTCTCTGGCACGGCCCTTGAGGGCGCAACGATCCGAGAAGCGGCGCAATTCATTGATGCGAGTTGGGCGCCAGATGGACCGTTAGCACAACGCGTTTGCGCGGCGCTGAAGCGCATCGAAGTAGGAGCGCGCCGCCTCGTGCTGCACTTTACTGAGACGGCTATCGATCCGATCGGCATCAGCGCAACGAGCTACGAAGTGGAGCACGTGGATGGCCTCGTTCGCGTCATCTGTCCGATTGCGCTCGCCAAACCGAAAAACGCGACTTCTTTGATCGGACGACCGGGAACAGCGGTGCCGCGGCGGGATCGCGCCCTCATTCGCGCCGTCGCAGTTGCGCGCTCTTGGTCAGAGCGCCTCGACGCGGGCGCGCCCAGATCGATCAAAGCATTGGCCAGTGCGGAGAGGGCGTGCATTCATTACACGGCAAAGCTCCTTCCGCTTGCCTATTTGGCCCCTGACCTCGTGGATATGATCCTCGACGGCCGTCAGCCGCCGCGGCTGACGTTGATGGCGCTCATCGCCGAGCCCCTTCCCTTGTCTTGGAACGCGCAGCGCGAGCGCTTTGCTTCGTTCAATTAGCTCATGACGGACCGACGTTCGCGTAGCGATCGAACTCATCTCTGCATGACCGGTGACTAAAACAGGGGGTCATCAACATTGCGCCAGAGATTTCGCCGACACTTGACGGCAAAGTGCGGCGCTGCAGCGCGTCTCGCACCCCATGTTTGGTCGGCAAAGTCGCGGAAACACCGCGAGAATTTCGAGCGGCGTTGCGCACGCCGGAAAAGATGGTGGGCGCGACAGGGATCGAACCTGTGACCCCTACGATGTCAATCGCAATTTTGCCGTTTCACGCTGCTTCAGCTTCGTTCTCCGGAGCATGGCACGAATGCGCCTTTTCCCTTATATTTACAGGGAAAACGTCGATTGAGACGACGTGAGACGGAGGACCGCCGCACCGCCCCAGCGCACCGGATTCGCTACCACGCCGCTACCAAATCGAGGGTGTCGCGACCCTCGGCGCAAAATCGAAAAAAATTCGCCGATTTGGTAGCGGTTCGGAAGCGACTTGGAAGCGGGTGCGGGCCGGCAGCAAGACGACATGGTTCGCAAGAGCACTTCAGCCAAAAAAGCATTCACCGATCTGCGCGTGCGCGCACTGGTCAAGGGCCAACTTGGCGATCATCTGGACGGCGCAACGCCCGGCCTCTTCTTGCGCGTCGGCAAACGTGGCGCGAGCTGGTCATTGCTTTATCGCGTGACCGGCCATGGCGGCGATAGCCCCTCGGGGCACAAGACCAAGGGGCCGATGCGAAGGCTGCATCTGGGGGATTACCCCAATGTGAGTCTTGCTGCCGCGCGCGTCAAAGCACACTCTCTTATGCAAGTCGCCGAGGGCGGCGAAGATCCCAAACGGGAAGCAGCAAGAACCACCAGCAGCTCTAGGACGCTGGCCTGGCTCGTCGATCAGTATGTCGAACAATACGCCACGAAGGCGTTGGCCTCGGGACAAGTCGGCGGCTGGGTTCTTAAACGGCATTGGACCCCCCACTTCGGAAAGCGGGCCTACGCCTCGATCACCCGCTCAGAACTTACCGAGCGGCTTAAGTTGATCGCCGCATCGCCAGACCACGGTCCCGGTGCGGCTCTTGAGGCCCGGCGCTGGATCATGGGTCTCTACAGCTGGGCCATCAAAGAAGAACTGATCTCCCACAATCCAGCCGTTGGACTCATTGGCCGCGAAGGGCTTCGACAAAAGCCCGAAGACCTGCGGCCGCGCGAGCGCGTCCTTGCGATCGATGAAGCGCGTGCGGTCTATCGAGCCACGTTCAAGATGCCCGCGCCTTGGGGCGAACTTGCGCGCGTCCTGCTACTGTCACTCTCGCGGCTCAGCGAATTTTCGAAGGCGGAGCGAGGTTGGTTCGACCGCGTCGGCCGCAATCTTGAGGTTCCGGGCACAGGCCACAAAAACCGGCACCCCAAAACAATACCTCTGACAGATCTGACTTTCGCGCTCCTGGATGAACGGCCTCATGGCGAAGAAGGGCCATATCTCTTCTCGACGACCGAAGGACAAAAGCCAATCTATAGCTTCGCTGACAATTACGCGAACAGGCTTCGCGCGCTGACAGCCAAGGAGCTGGGCCGAGAGTTGCCACACTTCACGCTGCATGATTTTCGTCGGTCCGGATCAACGCATTTGACCGGCTTAGGCGTGAACGAAGAAGTCGTTGAAATGCTGCTCGGCCACAAGATTAAGGGCGTGCGCGGCATCTACATGAAACACAAATTCCTCGAAGAACGACGCAACGCCTTGTGTCTCTGGGAGAAAACACTGGGTGCTCCGGGCGTCGCGCCCTAAAAGGTACAAGTTCAGAGAGGGATTTGTTAAAGGACGAGAGCACTAGACCGCCGCGCGCCGCCACGGAAGTGAATCGCCATTCCAACTTGAACGATCCGAGGAACTTTGACGCCTTCAGGCAATCCCTCGCGACAACGCGGTGTGCGCCTCAAGCGCCGCCCGCTCTTCGCCGATCCCAAGCGCGACTAGGCAGCGCACGATCAACGCTTGGGTTTCATCGGCTCCCCAACAAGCATGGGGGCACGTGACTTCGCGCATGCCAGAGCAGATTGCGCTCAGGATCAACGTCAGGGCGGCCCGCTGCGCACTGCTCTCGGCAATACAGTCGAATTCGCCCTGATGGAGTTCTTTCAGAAGGACGCGGCCAATCAGCGACTCTTGCCCTCCGGCCGCGCGAATCCGGCGCTCCAAAATCACCGCTTGCTCGGGATAGCGCGCCGCCGTCTCGAACATCGCGCCGATGGCAGCAGCTACGCGCGCACCAGGCGTGGACAGATTTCCCACCGCTTGGTTTATGCGCTCGGCGGCGCGCGCTTCGACACTTTGCGTGACAGCTTCGACCAGCGCGGCCTTGTCGCAGAAATAGTTGTACACCGTGCCTTTGGCCAATCCGGCCCGGGCCGCAATCCTGTCAACGGCGACACACTCGCGAAGGTCCGCTCCCAAGACGCGTTCGGCCGCCTCGAGTATGGCTTGCCGATGGACCTTCTTTTGCAGCTCCCGCTTTCCCACATGAGAACCGGAGCCATTGTTGGCGCGAGGCAATCCTCCAACTGCGCTGTGCATTCTCATCCAGGTCATGTCCACCAGCCGTTCATTCAATAGATGACCTTGGCGATCAGCATCCCCTCTTCTTCAACCAGTTCGAGCCGGGACATGCATGGCATGCAATAGACCCGGTCACCCGCGCGCAGCTCTTTCGTCGACCGAATAACGACCTTGCAAACCGGACAGAGCGCCTCATTGGGCCCAAGCTTGTCTCCGGCGCCACGCCAGCGCCGGTAGAAGCGGCGGAAGCGTTTGGGCACCTCATTGAAGCCTGTTTCTTCGAGCTCAAACGTCTGGCGCGGTCGGCGAGCTGAAGTCGGCAATTCGAGTGGGTCCGTCATGAACGAAAGCCCAGACGTGCGACAGCGGCAAGATAGTCTCCGGCCAAGTCGGGCCGATCGTCACGCTCGACACCCAATTCACCGAGCGTCTCGGCGAACGTGTTGATCACCAGCGAATCCAGTTCGCGTTTGATTTGATTCAGCCGGTCATGGGTGTGTGGCGCCATAAGCAAGCGCCTGCCGAGATCGTTTTCACCAAAACCCATGTGCCTGCGCTCGTCGGAGACGATGCCGCGCAGCATTTCCGCCGTCACAGGATCGGCCGTGCCGGCATGATGGCGGAAAACCGTGTATTCCAAACATTCAAGAATGACATTCTGCGCGAACACCGACGCCTCCCAGTCGCGCGCATCGACAAATTCCAGCAGCCGCTCCTTGAACTTGAGAAGACTGCGATTGGCCCGTTGCTCGATCTCGGCATCCGGATCGGCGACGCCGAGCTGCTTCATGCGATGGAGCAGAACTTCAAGATGGCGTCCTTCGTCGACGACCTGCGTCGCCAGAAAGATCTTCGCCCCGCGGTCCGGGGCAAATCCGATCATGCCGCTTGAGGCATCGAGCGCCGCGGTCTCACCCACACAATAATTGCATAGGGTTGTTATGAGCCCCTGGCGCTGACGCTCGGTGAGTTCGGTTTCTCTGAGGCCTGGGCTCACGCCGTACGGGCGGCCGTGGAGGTAGCCCTCCACGGCCTCAAACCAGAACTCGAACGAGTGCACGGTGTTGCGAAACTCCGCTTCGCCGAGTTCGTGCGGGTTGTCTGTTTCCGGCACCGGGGCGCGCCTCAGTTCGGCGATTGATATTCGAGGCCGATACGGCCGAGCCTTGTCTTGAACTCCTTCAGCACTGTCGCCGACAGCGCGCTTTCCATTTCCTCATTAGAGGCCTCCGCCAGATTGAGCCCCTGATAGGTCGGGCCCGCTCTATCTTTCTGCGGCGCGCCCGTGCGGGCTTCGGCCGGGCTTCCATTTCGAGCAAACGCTTCGTGGAACGTCGCCAACATATGCTTGGTCATCTCGCGCTGCATGCGCTGCACTTCCGGTTTCTTCTCCGGATAACGCCGGATGAGTTCGCCAATGCGGTTTTCGCCGAAGCCCACATGGCGCCGCTCGTCAGCAATCGTCCCGGACAGTGTGTGCGCGAATTTCGGATTGGACGCCTCGGCCCCCGCATGCAGCATTTCGAACACCGAGAACGCCATGCCTTCGAGCACGATGTTCTGACCAACGACGCCGGCGACGAAGTCCTTCTTGTCGATCTTTTCCAACAGCACTTCGGCAAACTTGCCGAGATGGGGATTGATGTAAGTCTTGATCGTGGTTTCCAGATCGTTCGGCTTCACGCCTAAGTCGTAAAGACGCTGGGTGAAGATCTCGACGTGGCGGCCTTCGTCGAGCGTTTGCGTCGCCAAGAAGGTCTTGCTCGCTTGATCTGGCGCGGCGTTCACCAGCCCAGATGACGCTGCAAGCGCGCAGCGTTCGCCGGCAATCAATTGCACCGTCGTTCGTATCTGCTGTTCGCGATAATCATCGTTCTGGAGCAGCTCCGCCGGCTCGCTCTCATCCGGTCCATGGCCATAGACGGTGTCCTCAAGATAGCCTTGCGGACAGGATTCAAGCCATTTTTGAATCGAATAGTTCGCTAGAAAATCCGCCATCGCATAGACCTCCCTGCTTTCGACATTGACGCGTCACTTCGCTTGCGCGGGTAGGCGCGAACGGCCGCTTCGCGGACAAACGCCCGCGAAACCTGTGGAGGCAAACATGCAAGCTATAGAGCGGTGTGCGCCTCGCGATTGATGATCATCAATCGCGACTGCGATGTGTCGCCGCAGATCGATGCTGGCGACACCTTCGCTGACGACGCGACGCCTTTGATCTCCATCAAGCCGCTCATCGACATGCGCTAAGAAGTGCGCTGCGTTGTCACCCCATACGCGGATTTACCTCCGCATTATGTTCGACTCACCGAGACTGTCACGCCTTAGAGTGTGAAGTGGAGCCGTGACATGCCGTTCGATGCCGAAATCTCAGCCGAAATCTGGAACGCGAAGTATCGCTTTCGCGTCGATGGAGATGGGGGCGATGGCGGCGTCGAAGCGACGTGGTCGCGCGTCGCGGCAGCGATCGCTGAAGCCGAGCCCGCGCGCGCACGGCGACACTGGCGCAGGCAATTTGAGACCGCGCTCTCCGACTTTAGATTTTTGCCAGCGGGGCGCATCATCGCGGGGGCCGGAACGGGGCGCACGGTCACCTTGTTCAACTGCTTCGTCATGGGGACCATCCCCGACAATCTCGACGGCATCTTTGAGCATTTGCGCGAAGCAGCCCTTACCATGCAGCAGGGCGGCGGCGTTGGGATGGATTTTTCCACCATCCGCCCCGCGGGCGCGCCGGTGCGCGGCGTTGGCGCGCAAGCATCGGGACCGCTCTCCTTCATGGACGCATGGGACGCTATGTGCCGGACCGTGATGTCGGCCGGGCAACGCCGCGGCGCAATGATGGGCTGTTTGCGCATCGACCACCCCGACATCGAACACTTCATCGACGCCAAGCGCGACCCGGCCCGGCTGCGCAACTTCAATGTTTCGGTGCTCGTCACCGACGCCTTCATGGCGGCATTGTCGGCTGATCAGGACTGGCCACTGCAATTCGACGGTCAGACCTATAGAATAGTACGAGCGCGGGATTTGTGGGCGCGCTTGATGCGCGCGACCTACGATGTCGCCGAGCCTGGCGTCATTTTCATTGACCGGGTCAATGCGGAAAACAACCTCGCTTATTGCGAGACGGTGTCGGCGACCAATCCGTGCGGAGAGCAACCACTGCCGCCCTACGGCGCTTGCCTCTTGGGCTCGATCAATCTCTCACGCCTGGTCAAACGCCCCTTCGAGCCAGACGCTGCGATTGATCTCGAAGATCTGGAACAGCTTACCGCGACGGCGGTTCGCCTGCTGGACAATGTCATTGACGTCTCGCGTTATCCGCTGCGCGAGCAGGAAGAAGAAGCGAAGTCGAAGCGCCGCATCGGACTTGGCGTGACCGGGCTCGCTGACGCGCTGATCTTCTGCAACGCGCGGTATGGGGCCGCTGACGGACTTGCGTTGACCGAAGGTTGGCTGCGCTCGATCCGAACGGCCGCCTATCGCGCCTCGGCGAAGCTTGCAGCGGAGAAAGGCGCATTTCCGGCCTATGACGCAGCCATTCTAGACCGGCCGACGCTTGCTTCACTGGACGAAGAAACACGCGGACTGATCGCCGAACACGGTCTGCGTAATGGCTGCCTCACCACCATCGCCCCGACCGGCACCATCTCTCTGCTCGCCGGCAACACATCGTCGGGCATAGAGCCGGTGTTTGCGTTCTCCTATCAGCGCCGCGTCCGCCAACAGGACAATTCGTTCATCGAGGAGCCCGTCCAGGACTATGCGCTCACGCTATGGCGGCGCTTGCATGGTGATACGCCGCCGCCAGAGCATAGCTTTGTCAGCGCTCAAACCCTGACCCCCGCCGATCACCTGGCAATGCAGGCGACGGCGCAACGTTTCATCGACAGCTCGATTTCGAAGACGGTCAATTGTCCGGAAGATATTCCGTTCGAGGAGTTCTCCGACATTTATGCGCGTGCGTTCGACCTCGGCTGCAAGGGCTGCACTACGTATCGGCCGAACGCGGTCACCGGCTCGATCCTCTCGGTTGAGAAGCCGGACCAGAATGCGCCGCTTTCCCCTCCGCCCGCGGCGCTGGCGGCGCGGCCGGAGACGCTGATCGGCTCGACTTACAAAATCAAATGGCCGGAAAGCGAGCACGCGCTCTATGTCACCATCAACGATATCGAAGAGAATGGCGCGCGCCGGCCCTTCGAGATTTTCGTCAACTCCAAGAACATGGAGCACTACGCCTGGACCTTGGCGCTGACACGCATGATCTCAGCCGTCTTCCGGCGCGGCGGTGATGTGACGTTCGTGGCTGAAGAACTGAAGGCGGTGTTCGATCCGCGCGGCGGCTCGTGGCTCAATGGGCGCTATGTGCCCTCACTTTTGGCCGCCATCGGCGATGTCATCCAGCGGCACTTGGACAGTGACACGGTCTCGGCGCCGGCGGCCGTGACGGTCGCGCCCCCGCAAACCCGCCCGCGCTTTTGCCCCAAGTGTAGCGCGGCCTCTCTTATCCGCAGCGAGGGCTGCGACAAGTGCCTGGAGTGTGGCTACTCAAAGTGTTCGTGAAGGTCTATTTGCCCGTCGCCGCAACCCGGCGGCGGCGGGCCATGAACCGCCGGCCCAGCATTTCAATATCGCTCTCGCTGAAGCGGCGGCGCGCCAATGGGATGATCACGGCGTTCTCCAGCGCCAAGTGACGACGCTCATGGTGCGCGAAGGCGACGAGCGCTTCAGCGCCCCCTTCGATCGCCTGCGGCGGCCGGCGCACTAGCAGACACGCATTGAGCACGTCGCGGACGCGCTCTGAGAGTGATTTGTCCTCCGCGTGTTCGCGCGCGAGGCGGCCAAGCACATCCTCGATTTCGTCCTCGGCAAGACACCGGCGGCGCAACAGCGGAAACACATCCTCTTCCTCGTCGATCACATGCAAAGTGAGATCGAAGCGAATGAAATCGACAAGCGCTGTGATCACCGAGGCGTCGAAGTCGGAGGCCGCAGCGAGCTCCTCCAACGCCCGGCACATGCGCCGGTGATTGAGATGCTCGGCGAGCAGGAATTCGATCGCATCGCTGGGCGGGACCGGGCGCACACCTCGATCGCGAAGATCGCCGGAGGTCATAAGATGCTCTCCAATTGCAAGCGAAAAGCAATCATACGCGCCGCGCAGGCCGCGCCTGGATCGCTCGCATCTCTTGCCGCCGAGATGAGGCTCGCCCAAGCTTCCTCATCTGCTTCGGCCATGAAATCGGAGACGGCGATACGGAGAAACTGGGCCTCACTCTCTCCGCGCCGGCCGGCCTCGGAGGCCAATTGCGACGCTGTGGATGGATCATGATCGCTGAGCCAGGCGCTGAGATCGGCGCTCGATTTTCCGCGGAGTGCAAGCAGGTCGCCAAGCATGAGATCGGTCATGAAGGCGCCCCGCTCAGCAGCGCGAGGCCTTCGATCGTGGCGCTCGACGCTAGAGCGCCAACATAACGGGCTGACGCCGCCACTTCCGACCGCGCGCGAAGCGCCGCGCGAATGTCGTCCACAACCGCTTCAAATGGCAGCAGCCGCTCCGCGGCAAGACGATCCAGACGCACCACATGCCAACCATGGCGCGTGCGAAGCGGCGCAGGCGCCACCGACCCAGGTTCCAGAGCGAGAACGAAACGCTCGAACTCGGGCGCCAGATCGCCGCGCGTGAGCTGGCCAAGCGCGCCGCCTTCGGCCGCGGTGGGGCAGGACGAATATGAGCGGGCGAGCTGGCTGAAATCGCCGCCGGCATGGAGCTGCTCGATCAGTTCAAGCGCGCGCTGGTGGGCGGCGACCCACGCCGCAGCGTCCGCCGCCTCGGCTTCAATCAGAATATGCGATGCTTCGAAGAGCTCCGGCGCCGTGAACCGGCTCGTCGAGCCTTCATAAACCCGGCGGCACTCGGCCTCGCTTGGCTCCACGCCCGGCGCTTCGGCGGCCAGGACCTGGCGAATGAGCGCTTCATCGGCCGTCTCTTCCCTATCCTGCCCGTCAATTAGCGGCTGAGGCTGCAAGCCCAATTCACGCGCGCGGCGAAGAAGAAGGTGACGGATGACGAGCGCGCGCGCGGCCATGGCGCGCGCCTCAGGCCCCGACGAAGCAGCATGGTTTTGTGCTTCCGCGGCGATGGCGCTCTCGTCGATGTGGACGCCGTCCACATAAATTGGCGGGGCGCCGACGTGGCGCTGCGCCGCAGGGCTTGGGGCGTGGCCGCAGCCTGCGAACGCCTCCTTGGGCGCCTCATCTGGAATTGTGCGGATCAAAGTATGTTTCATTTGGCGCTCCGCACCGCCAAGTGCTTGGACCGTACGATCTGCCAGCCGCGGCGATTGAGATACCAGACCGGCGCTGAAAGCATGTGCACCAGGCGCGTGAACGGAAACACCAGCAGAATGGTCAATCCCAGCGTCAGGTGCGCTTTGAAGATCCAGTGGGCGTCGGCGACATAGTCCGCGGCGCCCGCGCGGAGCGTGAAGATGCTCTGCGCCCAGTTCATGAATTTCACCATCTCCACGCCGTCGCGATGCTCGAGCGAGATCGGAATGGTGGCGAGGCCCAGACAGAGCTGCGCCATCAGCAGAACCAGGATCGCCGTGTCGCCGAAGCTCGATGTCGCTCTGATGCGCGCATCGAACAAACGCCGGTGCAGCAACAACAAGCCGCCGGCCAGACACATTGCTCCTGCTACGCCGCCGGCGACGATGGCCAGCATCTGCTTTGCCCCGTGGCTGACGCCGAGGGCGTCCCACACCGCAATTGGCGTCAAAAGGCCGACGAAGTGCCCGGCAAAGATCGCCAACACGCCAACGTGAAACAGCACCGAGCCAAGCACGAGCTGGCGGCGACGCAGCAATTGTGAGGAGCCCGTGCGCCATGTGTATTGTTCACGGTCGAACCGCAGCACCGACCCGATCGCCAAGACAGCGAGCGCGACGTACGGGTAAAATCCAAACAGTGCTTGATTGAGCCAATCCATGATCAATCCTCAGTAGCGGTATTCGAGCGTGAGCCAGAGTTTGGTGCGGTCGGCAAAGCGCGGATCCTCGCCGTCGAACGCCGCCGCCTTGGCCTCGAACGAAACATGTTCGCTCAACCCAAAACGTACCGACGCATCAAATTCGGAACCAAAGTCCACTTCCCCGCCGTCATCGGTGAAGTCGTGGGCGCGGAGCGTGAATGTGACGGGCTGACCGCCGCGCCATGGCTCTGTGCTGTAGGCGACACTCGCATTGAGGTCGCGCACGCCGTCGACTGGCGTCGTCAAGAACACATCGGCCCATCCCTGAAAGGCGTGAAGCGTCGCCAGCGGCGTTGTGAAGCCGCGCGCGTCATCGCCTTCGAGGCGCTCGCCAGCCACCGCGACGGTCCAGTGATCCCGGCGCACGGCGAGTTCAGCGTGCTGATAGCCCAAATCGAAATCTGCGCTGTTTGAACCGTACTCGCTTTGCGCCGCAGCCTCGAGCGTGAGACGCGGCCGGAACGCGCCCACATCCCATTCGTTGGACCAGCGCACCCCGTAGGTCTGGTTCGACTGGGCCGGCGCATCGCGGCCGAAGTCGAGCAAGAGGGCGTAGAAATTAGCCCTGCCCCAAGGCAGATCGACATCGGCCTCGATCACGTGGGAGTCGCTCTCCCATTCGCCTTGCGGACTATCGTCCCCGAAGATGCGGCGGACATTGTCGATATAGATATAGGTGAGCGCCGCGTGCTCGAACGGGCGAGCATCCAGCCGAAGCGCGTCGAATGTCTGCTCGTTCTGGCGGAATCCGACATTTCCAATAAAGCGCGCATTGTTGAGCACGATGCGCTGACGCCCCAGCACGGCGCGGCGACCCTCGGCGCCCGACCAGGAAACTTGCAGCCTGTTGAGCTCGAACGCCTCAGGGTCTGCAATCACTGCGTACTGAGCAGCGCCATTTACGGTGTCGTTGAAGTCGTCGCTCAACTGCGCGACGCCCTCGACTTCACCCAAGACCCGGAATCCGCGCCAGGCGGGTGTTTCATATCCCAAGCGCGCGCGCAGCGTCAGCGCATCAGCGTCGGCGAGCCCATCTTGCGATACGCTCTCATAACGCAGGCGCGTGTCGACGATGATGTCGCCTGCATTGGCGGGCGTTTGAGCCTGCGCCGCCTCAGTCATCGCCATTGCGCCGAGCGCACTGAGTGCGAGCGCGGCCATTCTTAACGCCATGACGCTCACGCAGCACTCTCCTTCATCCGCCCAACCAGTGCGGCCTTTGGGCAATCGACCTTGTCTGGACCGAATGTCACCTGCTCTTCGGCCCAGGCCTGATCGAGCGCTTCCAGATCATCCGGATTGTCCTCGGGCTCCTGCAGGAGCGCCTTTACAGCCTCTGGATTGCGGTCGGCGTCTACAATCGCGACCAATGCATCGAAGACGAGCGCGTAATTGGAGTCCCGCTTCTTCAAGCGCTCACGCAACGCCTCAAGCACGTGCGCCGCCTGCCCGAGCAACGCCGCCGCTTCATCGGCCGGGCGCTGCGACAGGAACTCAAGAAACACCGGAAGGTGATCCGGCAATTCCTTCGCCGTGAGTTCGAGGCCGTGTGAGGAATAGAGCTTTAGAAGCTCGACCATGGCTTGGCCGCGATCGCGGCTCTCGCCATGGATGTGCTCGTAAAGCTGCAGCGAAAGCGAACGGGTCCGGTCGAACAAATCCACGTAACGCGCTTGAGCATCGTAGAGATCGTCCTGCTCCAACTCACGCGCCAATGGCGCGAGGCCTCGCACCAGAGCCATTGGTACGATCCCGCCAACGGCCAAGGCCGCCATCGCCGGCGGCACGAGTGCGGCGATTTCGGCGGTCGGGTAACTCAACATCACCGCCAGCGCGCGATAGGTATTGGCCATTGTCAGACCTCCATCGGATTTTTGGCGACGCGCCTTTTTGTAGGGCCGAATAGGCCGAGTTCGGTGCGCCCGCCGGACGCCTCGTTGCCGAAACTGAAGCCGCAAGCGCCGCGCAGCTCGTAGGCGTCCTCCGCCCCTTCCCGGTGCGAAGTCGGAATGACGAAGCGATCCTCATAATTCGCGATCGCCATGATCTGATACATGTCTTCGATCGCCGCCGGCGTCAGCTTCACGCGAGCGGCCACGCCATGATCAATGACGCCGTCAATCGTCTTGGCGCGCATATAGGCGCGCATCGCCAGCATGCGCTCGAGCGCGGTTACGATCGGCGCCTCCTCGCCTGCTGTCAGCATATTAGCGAGGTATTGGACGGGGATGCGCAGGCTCTTCACGTCGGGCATGACGCCGTCATGTTCGATCGCGCCCAATGACGCCGCCGATTGAATCGGCGACAGCGGCGGCACGTACCAGACCATCGGCAGCGTGCGATATTCTGGGTGCAGCGGGAACGCGACGCGCCAATCGATCGCCATTTTGTAGATCGGACTGCGGCGCGCCGCTTCCAGCCAAGCTTCCGGCACGCCATCGGCGCGCGCCTGCGCGATCACGTTCGGGTCGTGCGGGTCAAGAAATATCTCAAGCTGCTTTTCGTAGAGATCCTTCTCGTCGACGCTTGCGGCTTCCTCGATACGGTCGGCATCGTAGAGGATAACGCCCAAATAGCGGATGCGCCCGACGCACGTCTCCGAACACACTGTCGGTTGCCCGGACTCGATGCGCGGATAGCAGAACGTGCATTTCTCGGATTTGCCGCTCGACCAATTGTAATAGATCTTCTTGTAGGGACAGGCTGAGACACACATGCGCCAGCCCCGACACTTGTCCTGATCGATCAGAACGATGCCATCTTCCTCGCGCTTGTAGATCGCCCCCGACGGGCACGCCGCAACGCACGACGGATTGAGGCAGTGCTCGCACAAGCGCGGCAGGTACATAAGAAAGGTGTTCTCGAACTGGCCGTATATTTCCTTTTGGACGTTCTCGAAATTTGCGTCCTTCGAACGCTTGGAGAATTCGCCGCCCAGAATCTCTTCCCAGTTGGGGCCTCTCTCGATCTTCTCCATGCGCTCACCGGTGATCTTCGAACGCGGACGCGCGGTCGGAAACGCCTGCATCTCCGGGGCGGTTTGCAGGTGCGCGTAGTCGAAGTCGAACGGCTCGTAATAATCGTCAATTTCGGGAAGATCGGGGTTGGCGAAAATCTTGGCGAGGATGCGCCACTTCGGCCCCATGCGCGGCTCAAGCTTTCCGCTCTTGGTGCGCGTCCAGCCGCCGTTCCAGCGTTTTTGATTTTCCCAATCACGCGGATAGCCGACGCCAGGCTTGGATTCGACATTGTTGAACCATGCGTACTCGACGCCCTCGCGATTGGTCCAAACGTTCTTGCAAGTCACCGAGCAGGTGTGACACCCGATGCATTTATCGAGATTCAGCACCATGCCGATCTGAGCGCGCACCTTCATCGGCTGGCCTCCACTTCGGCGAGCGGTTTGTCGAGCCAGTCGACCTTGTCCATCTTGCGCACGATGACAAACTCGTCGCGGTTCGAACCGACCGTGCCGTAATAGTTGAAGCCGTAGGCGAGCTGGGCGTAGCCGCCGATCATATGGGTCGGCTTCAGCACGGTGCGCGTCACCGAATTGTGGATGCCGCCGCGATGTCCGGTAAGTTCGGAACCGGGCGTGTTCACGATCTTCTCCTGCGCGTGATACATGAAAGCCGTGCCTTCACGAATGCGCTGAGAGACCACGGCGCGCGCAGTCAGCGCGCCGTTTGAGTTGAACGCCTCTATCCAGTCATTGTCCTTGATGTTGCCGCGCGCTGCATCCTTCTCCGATATCCACACGACAGGGCCGCCGCGGTTGAGCGTCAGCATCAAGAGATTGTCCGAGTACGTGGAATGGATGCCCCATTTCTGGTGCGGGGTGATGAAGTTGAGCGTGATTTCCTTCTCGCCGTTGGAGCGGAATTTGTGCGACGCCCCGGTGGTCTTAAGGTCGATCGGCGGCTTGTAGACGCAAAGACCCTCGCCGAACGCCCGCATCCAAAGATGGTCTTGATATAGCTGTTGGCGTCCCGTCAGCGTCCGCCACGGGATGAGTTCATGCACGTTGGTGTAGCCGGCATTGTAACAAACCTTCTCGCTTTCGATTCCGGACCAAATTGGCGAGGAGATGATCTTGCGCGGCTGCGCCACCACATCGCGGAAACGGATCTTCTCGTCTTCCTTCGGCAAGGCCAGATGCGCGTGTTCGCGCCCGGTTTGTTTTTCCAGCGACTGCCAGGATTTGACGGCAACCTCGCCGTTTGTCTCTGGCGCGAGCATCAGGATGGTCTCGCAGGCATCGATGTCGGTCTCTATCTTGGCCAGGCCCTTTGTCGGCCCATCGGCGACTTCTCCGTTCAACGCCTTCAGATGTTCGATTTCGTGATCGGTGTTCCAGCCCAAGCCCTTGCCGCCATTGCCGACCTTGGCCATGAGCGGGCCGAGCGCGGTGAAGCGCCGGTAGAGGTTGGGATAATCGCGCTCGACGACGGTGATCTGGGGACCGGTCTTACCCGGGATGAGCTTGCACTCCCCTTTCCACCAATCATGCACGTCGAACGGCTGGGCCATTTCACCTGGGCTGTCATGCTGGATCGGCGTCAGCACCACATCCTTTTCGACGCCCAGAACCTCGGGACAAACTTCAGAGAACGCCTTGGCGATCGACTTGAAGATCTCCCAGTCCGACTTGCACTCCCAGACCGGATCAACCGCCGCTGTGAGCGGGTGGATGAAGGGATGCATGTCTGAGGTGTTGAGATCGTTCTTCTCGTACCAGGTCGCGGTCGGCAGGACGATGTCGCTATAGACAGCCGTCGTCGACATCCGGAAGTCGATGGTGACCAGAAGATCGAGCTTTCCCTCAGGCCCCTCGTCGCGCCATTTGACGTCGACGGGCTTGCGCCGGCCGGTGACGCCCAAGTCCTTGCCGAGCACGCCATTCGACGTGCCGAGCAGATGCTTCAGAAAATATTCGTGACCCTTGCCTGAAGAGCCCAAGAGATTGGAGCGCCACACAAACATGTTGCGCGGCCAGTTGTCAGGATGGTCTGGATCCATGCAGCTCATTTCGAGGCGTTTGGATTCCAATTCTCGGGCGGCGTATTCGCGCGGATCAATCCCTTCGCGTTCGGCGGCCTTCGCGACATCAAGCGGGTTGGTCTTGAGCGCCGGCGCCGATGGGAGCCAGCCCATGCGCTCGGCCTTGGCGTTGTAGTCGATGAAAGTCGCCCCCCAATCGCCATCCGGCGCCGTTGGCGAGAGGATTTCCTTTACGTCGAGCGTCTCGTAGCGCCACTGATCGCTATGGGCGTAAAAGAAGCTGGTTGAGTTTTGCTGGCGCGGCGGGCGCGCCCAGTCGGTCGCAAACGCCAGCGGCGCCCATCCGGTCTGCGGCCGCAATTTTTCTTGTCCGACATAGTGCGACCAGCCGCCGCCGGATTGTCCGATGCAGCCGCACATCGCGAGGAGATTGATCACCCCGCGATAATTCATGTCCATGTGATACCAATGGTTCATCGCCGCGCCGATGATCACCATCGACTTGCCATTGGTCTTTTCGGCATTGGTGGCGAAACCGCGCGCGACCGCGATCACCTGCTCGCGCGGGACCGTTGTGACCTTTTCCGCCCAGGCGGGCGTGTAGGGCTCAATATCATCATAACTCGACGGCAGGTGTTCGCCGCCGAAGCCCTGATCGACGCCGTAATTGGCGAGGAAGAGATCGTAGACGGACGCGACCAATGTCTCGCCGTCCTTCAGCATGAGGCGCTTCACCGGCACGCGGCGCATCAGCGTATCGGGGTGATCGGTCGAGGCAAAACCATTCGACGCGGTATTGGCGAAATACGGGAAAAGCACTTCGGCCACGTCGTCGTGCGCGCCCTTCAGGCCAACGCGCAATTTTACCTGAGCGCCTTCAGCGGTTTTCTCCTCGAGATTCCACTTGCCGTCCTCACCCCAGCGGAAACCGATCGAACCGGTCGGCACGACTGGCGCGCCAGTCGCTTCATCGATGCCAATGGTTTTCCAATCGGGATTGTTGTCTTGCGCCAGAGCGTCATCGAAATCCGACGCCCGCAACAGGCGCTCGGGCACATAGCGGCCATCCTTCTTCACCAGCCGCACGAGCAGCGGCATGTCGGTGTAGCGGCGCACGTAATCCTTGAAGTACGGCACTTCTCGGTCGCGATGGAATTCCGTCAGCACGACATGGCCCAGAGCCATGGCGAGCGCGGCGTCCGTGCCCTGCTTCACCGAGATCCAAAGATCGGCGAACTTCGAGGCTTCTGAATAGTCCGGGCAAATGACGACGGATTTGGCCCCCTTATAGCGAACCTCGGTATAGAAATGCGCATCCGGCGTGCGCGTTTGGGGAACGTTCGAGCCCCAGACCAGGATGAAGCCGGAATTATACCAGTCGGCAGATTCTGGAACGTCGGTTTGTTCGCCCCAGGTCTGCGGACTCGCAGGCGGCAAATCGCAATACCAATCATAGAATGAGCCGCATGCGCCGCCCAAGAGCTGCAGATACCGCGCGCCGGCGGCATAGGAGATCATCGACATCGCCGGGATCGGCGAGAAGCCGAACACACGATCGGGCCCGTGCCTTTTGACGGTGTAGGCGTTGGCCGCGGCGATCAGCTCCGTGACTTCATCCCAAGTCGCGCGCACCAAGCCACCGCCGCCCCGGATCGAGGTGTAGGATTTGCGTTGCTGCGGGTTCTCGACAATCGACGCCCAAGCCTGAACCGGCGGCATCGTCTTGCGCGCCGCGCGCCAAAGCTTCAGCAGCCGGCCGCGCACCATCGGGTATTTCACGCGGTTGCCGGAATAGAGGTACCAAGAATAGCTCGCGCCGCGCGCGCAGCCGCGCGGTTCATGGTTGGGCAGGTCGGGACGCGTGCGCGGATAATCAGTCTGTTGCGTTTCCCAGGTGACGATGCCGCCCTTGACGTAGATCTTCCACGAACAGGACCCCGTGCAGTTCACGCCGTGCGTCGAGCGCACGATCTTGTCGTGCTGCCAGCGCCGCCGGTAGGCCTCTTCCCAGGAGCGGTCCTCGTCGTTCATCACGCCGTGGCCGCTCGCATAGAGTTCGGTCTTGCGCGTGAAGAAGGCCAAGCGGTCGAGTGTGTGGCTCATGTGCGTTCAGGTCCTATTCCGCAGCGACGTTGACGGGCGACGCCGGCGACACGCCTTTGTTCTCGACATCGAAGAGCAAGCCGCCGCGCCGCGCGTAGACGAACCACGTGATGGCAAGGCAGGAGACGTAGAAGAGAAGGAAGCCGATAAGAGCGGCGGTCGCGCTGCCGGTCTCAGCAATCGAAAAACCAAAGCTCTTCGGAATGAAGAAGGCGCCATAGGCGGCGATGGCGGACGTGAAACCGGTAATGGCCGCGGATTCTTTCTCCGCCTGCTTCAACTGCTCCTGGGGGGAAGCTTGAGGCGAAAGCCGCGCGATCTCTTTCCGCATGATGGCCGGTATCATTTGGAACGTGGATGCGTTGCCGACGCCGCTCGCGAAGAAGAGCAGCATGAAGCAGGCGAAGAAGCCCCAGAACGCGCCGGGCGCGGTCTTGTTAGCAAGGAAGTAGATGACGCCGATCGTGCCCAGCATCATCATGGCGAAGACAGCGAGCGTCACCCGCGCGCCGCCGAAGCGATCGGATATCCAGCCAGTGAAGGAGCGCGACAAGGCGCCGACCAGCGGCCCGAGGAAGGCGATCTGCAGCACATTGATTTCGGGAAACTGCGTGCTGGTCAGCAGGGGGAACGCGGCGGAGAAGCCGATAAACGAGCCGAACGTCCCGGTATAGAGCCAGCACATGATCCAGTTTTGCGTGCGCGTGAAGATCACCGATTGCTCAGCAAAGGAGGCCTTCGCGGTCGACAGATCGTTCATGCCGAACCAAGCCATGAAGGCGGACACGACAATGAACGGGACCCAAATGAAGCCGGCGTTCTGCATGAACATCGTGCCGCCAGCTTGCGTGGTTTGTCCGGCGCCGCCGAAACTCCCAAACACCGCCATGGTGATGGCGATCGGCACCAGGAATTGCATGGCGCTGACGCCTAGATTGCCGAGCCCGGCGTTGAGCGCCAACGCATTGCCCTTCTCAGCGCGCGGAAAGAAGAAGCCGATATTTGACATTGAGCTCGCGAAATTGCCGCCGCCCAATCCGCACAGAAGCGCCAAGCCCAGCATGATCCAGTAGGGCGTCTCAGCGTTCTGGACGGCAAAGCCAATGCCAAGCGCGGGTGCAAGCAGCGACCATGTCGTCAGCGTCGTCCAGAGCCGCCCGCCAAACACAGGCACCATGAACGAATAGAAGATGCGAAGCGTGGCGCCTGAAAGACCCGGCAGTGCAGCAAGCCAGAAAAGCTGATCGGTTGTGTAGTCAAAGCCAATGGCCGGGAGCTTGGCCACGACCACCGACCACACCATCCAGACGGCAAACGACAGGAAAAGCGAAGGTACGGAGAGCCATAAGTTGCGCGCGGCGATGGCTCTCCCCTTCGCCTTCCAGAATGCTGCGTCGTCGGGGCGCCAATCGGTGATGAGCCCAGCCATCGCCGGCTTGTGCTTGGCCGGCTCGTGGATCGGCTGCATTTCTGGAAATTGCGGCAGGACGTCGAGCATCTGGCCCGCGGCTTCGCGCTCCATTTGGCGGACCGCAAAGTGCATCCAGACAAGAGAAGCGGACACGATGAGGAAGAGCAGCATGAAGCAGCTCGTCCAGATGCCGGTCAGATCATTCAGCATGCCGAAGGCGATCGGCAGCACGAAGCCGCCAAGACCGCCGATCATGCCGACAAGACCGCCAACCGCGCCGACGTCCTTCGGATAATAGACCGGGATGTGCTTGAACACCGCCGCCTTGCCCAAGCTCATGAAGAACCCAAGCACGAAAACGATGATGGTGAAGCCGACGAGGCTTGTCTCCAGCCGGAAGGCAATCGGGCCTTCGATGCCGTCGATCACATAAGCGGTCGGTGGGTAGGAAAGCAGAAACGTCGCCGCGATGCCGACCAGGAAGGTCCAATACATCACTTGCCGCGCGCCAACCTTGTCCGAGAGATGCCCGCCATAGATCCGAAACAGTGACGCCGGCACCGAGAACGCCGCCGCGACCATGCCCGCGGTCTTCAAGTCGAGATCGTAGACGCCGACCAGATAGCGCGGCAGCCACAGCGACAGAGCGACGAACGCGCCGAACACGAAGAAGTAATAGAGCGAGAAGCGCCACACCTGGACGTTCTTCAGCGGCTCGAACTGCGCCAGCATCGAGCGTGGGCGAGCGCCGCTACGCCGCCGTGCGATCAGCTCGGGATCATCCTTCGTGAATAAGTAAGAGCCAATTGCGATCGCGACTAATGCGATTGACCAATATTGCGCGACGGCTTCCCAGCCGAATGCAAGCAGCACGAAGGGCGCGACGAACTTGGTGACGGCGGCGCCGACATTGCCGGCGCCAAAAATGCCAAGCGCGGTGCCTTGCTTTTCCGCCGGATAGAATTTCGACACATAGGTGATGCCAACGGCGAATGAGCCGCCAGCAATGCCCACGCCCAACGCTGCGAGCAGGAATTGCGGATAGGTCTCGGCGTATGAGAGCAGGAAGGTGGCCGCCGCGGCCGCGAGCATGACCAAGAGGTAGACAAGCCGCCCGCCGAACTGGTCGGTCCAAACGCCAAGCACCAGCCGAATGAGCGATCCGGTCAGGATCGGCGTGCCGATCAGAAGGCCGAATTGCGTCTCGGACAGGCCGAGATCTTGCTGAATCTGGACGCCGATGATCGAGAAAATGGTCCAAACGGCAAAGCACGCTGTGAAAGCGATGGTGCTCAGCCAAAGCGCGCCATCTGCGCCGCTCTGTTTGGCGGGTTGCTCGCTCAGTGACATCATGACGGTCGCCCCGTTCGCCGCGGCGCCTAAGCGCCGTCCTTCGTGGAAACCATCACCATCATTCGCGAGCGAAGCATTTGATGTGGATCAAGCGGCGGCGGTCCGCGCGCGAGAAAAGCGCACCTGTGCGAGCCGGCCGCAGGCTTGATTGATCGATGTCCTGCCTATGCCTTGCGGAATATCAAGCTGGGGCTTGGCATTGGTTAAGCCGCCGCTCTCACTTGATCTGCATCAAATCGCTCGGCGCCGAACGGCGCCAGATTGACCTCGCCAAGGCGGGAGAGCGGCGTGCGCGCGAGTGAGATCGAGAGAGTGAAGGGACTGCCGCTCTTTGCGGATGTGGCGCCCGACACGTTCCGCGTCGCAACCGCAGGCGCCCATCTGCAACGGTTTCCGCCCGGCACAATGCTCCTGCTTGAGGGCGATCCTGTAGATTTTCTCTACGTTCTTCTGGACGGCCAGGTTGAGCTCCACGGCACCTGGAATGACCACGAGACCGTGCTCACCATCCTAAGGCCGGTTTCCACGTTCATCCTGGCGGCGGTTGTTCTCGACGCAGCCGCGCTCATGTCAGCGCGCACTTTGGAGCGCTGCGAAATCCTGATGATTCCAGGCGACGCGATCCGCACCGCGATGCGGCTCGATACGCGTTTTGCCATGGCGGTCTCACGCGATCTTGCCGGTTGCTATCGCGGGCTTGTGCGCAACATCAAGAATATCAAGCTGCGCAATGGCGCCGAGCGGCTCGCCAATTACTTGCTCGCCTTACGCGCCGCCGACAATTCAGGCGGTGTTGTGCGCCTTCATCACGAAAAGCGCGTGCTCGCATCTCTTCTCGGCATGACGCCTGAGAACCTGTCACGATCTTTTGCAGCGTTGCAGCAGCACGGCGTTACGGTCCAGGGCGCGGTCGTCAGCCTCGGCAGTATCGCTGCGCTCGAAAACCTCGCGAAGCCCGACCCCCTCATTGACAATCATGCGCCCCGCGGCGGCGATATCGTCGCCGACGCCGACGCTGAGATCTGGCTCTCGGAACTCTCTCGGTCGAATCCCAGATGAACCGCCCATGCTCAATCTCTGAAACGCGCATTGCCGGGGTTCTGCTCGCTGGCGGCAAGTCGTCGCGCTTTGGCGGCGAAAAGGCGATCGCTCTCTTCGGCGGCAAGACCTTGATGGAAGTCGTTGTGCTGGCGTTCAAGGACTTGCCGAGATTTGCCGTGAGCGCACAACCTGCGTCGGCAGCCGCCGCGCGCGCACACGCCTGGGGCGTCTCAGTCCTCAGCGACGATGTATCCGCGCCCGCAGGCCCTCTTACGGGCGTCGCTGCGGGACTGGATTGGGCAAAGCATGAAGGCTTTGACTTCATCGCAACCGCGCCATGCGATGCGCCGCTCCTGCCCGGCGACTTTGTCCAACGCCTAGCGGATGGCATCGGCGCCGCACCGGCCGCCTATGCGCTCACCTGCCAAGGCGAACATCCGCTGTGCGCGCTCTGGCGCGTTGACCTGCTTGAACCTCTCAAAGCCCGCCTTGACGCCGGTGAGCATCCGGCGGCGAGAGCATTCCTGCGGGAGATCGGCGCCGCGGCCGTTCATTTCGATGACGCCTTGGCCTTCGCCAACGCCAATACGACCGCTGCGCTCGCCGAACTGGAGCGCAGCGCATGAAGCCGCTCATCGATCCTTTCGGTCGCGCCATCACCTATCTTCGCGTGTCGGTGACCGACCGCTGCGATTTACGTTGCATCTATTGCATGAGCGAGCGCATGCGCTTTTTGCCGCGCAACGAACTCCTCTCTATCGAAGAACTCGATCGGCTTTGCACCGCTTTTATCGAACGCGGCGTCCGGCGCCTGCGGTTCACCGGCGGCGAGCCCCTCGTCCGCCGCGGCTTTATAGACCTCTTGCAGAGCGTCAAACGCCATCTAGGCGCGGGCCTTGATGAGATCACAATCACCACCAATGGCGTTCAGCTCGCCGAGTTCGCTCTGCCCCTCTTCGAAGCGGGCGTGCGGCGCGTCAATGTCTCGGTCGATTCACTCGACCGTGACAATTTCAAGCACATCACGCGCCGCGATCGTCTGGAGCAGGTCTTGAATGGCCTCGATGCGGCCGAGCGCGCTGGCCTCAAGGTCAAGATCAACACGGTCGCACTGAAACACGACAACGCCCATGAAATACCGGAACTGGTGAAGTGGGCTCATGGCCGGGGCTTCGACATCACTTTGATTGAGACCATGCCGCTCGGCGAAATCGACGAAGACCGCACCGACCAATTCCTGTCGCTTGCCCGCGTGCGCGAGGATATGGCGAGCTATTGGCGTTTGACCGACTTGCCCGATCGCACCGGGGGCCCGGCGCGCTACGTGCGCGTCGAGGATACGGGCGGCCGCCTCGGCTTCATCACGCCCCTCACCCACAATTTTTGCGAAGCCTGCTCACGCGTGCGTCTCACCTGCACGGGCAGACTCTATCTTTGCCTCGGCCACGAAACCTCCGTCGATCTGCGCGACCCCTTGCGCGTCAATGGCGGCGATTCAGCGCTTCAAGCGGCGATCGACGGCGCCATCGCCTTGCGGCCCAAAGGTCATGATTTTCACATCGAGCGGCTCCGCGTGCCCGCAACCGCGCGCCACATGTCGGTGACAGGCGGATGACACGATTGCTTTTCTTTGGACGTTTGCGCGACGTCGCCGGTGAAAGCGAACGCCTGGTCGACCTTCCAGCCGACATTGGCACAGTGGGCGAACTGCGTGCATGGCTTGCGAATGATGACGCCGATCTCGGCGCCGCATTGCAGGCGGGCGGCATCCACGTCGTCGTCGATCAAGTCCTTCGCAACGGCCCGGCCGTGAGCGTTCGCGGCGCACGTGAGATTGCCTTCATGCCTCCATTGAGCGGAGGCTAGAGTGACAGAGACGGTCGTCCTCCTCTGCTTGGCAATCGCC
Organism: alpha proteobacterium U9-1i; assembly: GCA_000974665.1. Taxonomy (NCBI): domain Bacteria; kingdom Pseudomonadati; phylum Pseudomonadota; class Alphaproteobacteria; species alpha proteobacterium U9-1i. The sequence goes on from BBSY01000002.1 coordinate 164,492, forward strand.
GCCGCCGCGGCGCTCTACGCCTCGGTCGGACATGGCGGCGCCTCAGCTTATATCGCTCTTATGGCGCTCACGGGTCTCGCGCCTGAAGAGGTGCGGCCTGCAGCGCTTGTTCTCAATATTCTGGTTGCCGGCTTAGGCGCATGGCGGTTCGTCCGCGCCGGCAGATTCGATTGGCGCGTGTTTTGGCCCTTCGCCGCGGCCGCGATTCCAGCGGCGTTCCTTGCGGGAAGCGTCGATGTGCCCGAGCACATTTACCGCCCGCTGCTGGCCATAGCGCTCGCAGCGGCCGCAGCGCGTTATCTCATCTGGCCTCAACTTGATGCGATCAAATCGAGTGCGCCGCCTAGCGCATTGGTTGCTTTGCCCGCGGGCGCATTGCTCGGCGCGCTAGCGGGGCTGACCGGCATTGGCGGCGGCGTCTATCTTTCTCCGCTTCTGGTCTTCGCCGGCTGGGCCGACCCACAGCGGGCGACCGGGATCGCGGCGTGCTTCATCGTCGTCAACTCCGCGGCCGGACTGGCGGGCCGCGCGTCCTCGCTGGCGGCGCTGCCCGATTATCTTCCCTGGATGGCGGTGGCGGCGATCATCGGCGCGTTCATCGGCACGAACTGGAGCCTCAAGGGTCTGAGCAAGAGTGGCGTGCTGCGCGTGCTTGGCGTCGTGCTCGGCATCGCCGCGGCGGCGTTGGCGACATGATCCGCGCTTCTGTCAGCCTTGAGCCGTTCTCGCCGGATGCAGAAGTCGCGCGCTTCTCATCCTTGCGCGGCGATGCGAGCGGCGCTGCCGTCACCTTCATCGGCTATTGCCGTGGGCGGTCGAAGAACCGTGCGGTCACCCAACTTGAGCTTGAGCACTATCCGGGCTTCACCGAGGCCGAGATCAACCGCCTGGCGACAGCGACCGGACAAAAGCACGATGTGAGCGACCTGCTCGTCATCCATCGCGCCGGCGCCGTCGCCGCCGGCGAACCGATCGTGCTGGTGGCCGCCATGAGCGCCCATCGCGCCGCCGCTTTCGCGGCCGTCGAAGAACTCATGGATTATCTCAAAACCGACGCGCCGTTCTGGAAACGTGAGACCGGACCTGACGGCGCGCACTGGATCGAACCGACGGCGGAGGATCGCATCCGCCGGGAGGAGCGTGCGAAATGAAGGATCATGCCTGCCGGATTGACGAGTCGCTGCCGTTCAAGCCAGTCAATGTAGCATTGCTCACCGTCTCCGACACGCGCGATGTCGAAAGCGACACCTCCGGCGCCCTGCTCGCCGATCTCATCACCAGAGATGGTCATCGGATCGCTGAGCGGGCCCTTGTTCGCGATGATGTCGAAGAGATTCGTGGCCGGGTGGGCGCGTGGCTTCGGGCGGAGAACATCGATGTCGTCGTGACGACTGGTGGAACTGGGCTCACCGGCCGGGACATCACGCCAGAGGCGCTGCGTCCCCTGTTTGAGAAGGAGATCGAGGGGTTCGCGGTCGTTTGGCATATGTTGAGTTTTGAGAGCGTCGGGCTCTCGACGTTGCAGTCGCGCGCTTGCGCGGGCATCGCGAATGGTAAGTTCATTTTCGCCTTGCCAGGATCGAACGGCGCCTGCCGGGACGGCTGGGAGAAAATCATCCGCTGGCAACTCGATAGCCGTCACACGCCCTGCAATCTCGTTGAAATCATGCCGCGTCTATTGGAGCGCTGAAATGGAGAGATCGCTCACCCATCTCGACGAGCACGGCCGCGCTCGCATGGTCGATGTCGGCGCAAAGCCCGCGACGGAGCGCCAAGCCATCGCGAGCGGACGCATTCGCATGCAGGCGCAAACGCTGCGGCGTGCGCTAAGCGGCGAAACCCCAAAGGGCGATGTGCGCGCCATCGCCGAGATCGCGGGTGTCATGGCCGGAAAGCGCACCTCGGACCTCATCCCATTGTGTCATCCTTTGGCGTTGAGCAGTCTCATTGTCGACGTCGCGCCAGATGAGAGCATTCCTGGGTTTGTCGTCACCGCCAACGCGCGCCTAACCGGCCAGACCGGCGTTGAGATGGAGGCGCTGACCGCGGTCTCGGTGGCGTGCCTTACGCTCTACGACATGCTGAAGGCGGTTGATCGCAGCATGACGATCGAGGCGATCAGCGTGACCGAGAAGCATGGCGGGGCGAGCGGCGACTATCTCAGGGGCGATGCATGATCAGCGTCGCCGAGGCGCGCGCGCTCATGCTGGCAAGCGCTGCCCCATGCAGCACCGTCAACGTATCCCTGCGCTCCGCCTTGGCCCGCTCCTTACGTGAAGACGTGGTGGCATCGCGTGATCAGCCGCCGTTTCGCGCGTCGGCCATGGACGGGTATGCGCTCCGCGCCATCGACACGCCCGGCCCTTTGCGGATGATCGGCGAAGCCGGCGCCGGGCGTGCGCTGGGTCGCCCGCTCGGCGTCGGTGAATGCGCGCGGATTTTCACGGGCGCGCCCCTTCCGGCCGGCGCCGATTGCGTCCTCATACAAGAGGACGCCGCGCGCGACGGCGAAATCGTGACCGCGCCGCTTGTCGAAAAGGGCCGGCATGTGCGCTCCGCCGGCGTGGATTTCAGATCCGGCGATCGTCTTCTGCAAGCTGGCGCGCTCATCGATGCCGCCGCGATTGCGCTCGCCGCCGCCGCCGGACGCACGTCTTTATTGGTGTCGCGCCGACCCAGGGTGGCGGTGTTAAGCGGCGGCGACGAACTCGTCTCCCCCGGCCAATCGCCCGCGCAAGATCAGATCTTCGATTCAATGAGCGTCGGGATCGCGGCCTTGGCGGAGCAATGGGGCGGCGATGCCACGGGCATCGGGCCGCTTGCAGATCGCGCCCCGGACATTGCCAATGCCATAAGCGAGGCCATCGCGGCACACGACCTCACCGTGATCGTTGGCGGCGCCTCTGTCGGCGACCATGATCACGCCCGCCCCGCCGTGCGCGACCTCGGCGGCGTGTTTTTATTCGAGAAGGTCGCCTTGCGGCCGGGAAAGCCCACCTGGTTTGCGCGCATTGGCGGACGGCTGGTGCTCGGCTTGCCTGGTAATCCCGCCTCAGCCTTTGTGTGCGCCCGCCTCTTCTTGCGTCCGCTCATCGAGCAAATGTGCGGGCGCGATCCCATGATGTCGGCGGGTGTTGGCAAAGCCCGCACCCGAACGCCGCTCAGCGCCAACGGATCGCGCGAGACCTATCTTCGCGCCGCCCCCGCCACCGACGAGAGCGGTCAAGCCTGGATCGCAGCGCCGGCCAAACAGGATTCATCGCTTCTCTCGGTATTCGCTGGCGCCCAAGCCTTGATCGTGCGCGCGCCAGACGCGCCCGAAGCTCCGGCCGGCGCCCTGGTCGATGTGCTCTATCCTTGATCGCTGCGCGCTTGCGCCGCATCGCCAGTTGACCAACATCAATCGCTCTCCGCGCCGGGGGGCCAATCATGCGCCATGGATCCGCACCTTATCCCCTACGCGGAGCGGCAAGCGCCGCGTTACACATCCTATCCGAGCGCCAATCATTTTGACGCGGCCGTCGATGCAAAAATCTTTAGGCGATGGCTGGGGTCGATCGGCGAACGCGCCACGCTCTCGCTCTACCTTCACATCCCCTACTGCCGGCAGCTCTGTTGGTATTGCGGCTGCAACACCTTCCTGACACGAGGCGGCGACAGCGGTGACTTTGTCACGTCGATGATGATGGAGATCGACCTTGTCGCCTCGGCGCTGGGTTCGCGTACAGTCGATGAAGTGCATTGGGGCGGCGGCACACCCAACGTGCTCTCGGCAGCGGAGTTCTTGCGCCTCGTCCACCATATCGACTTCTGGTTCGACATTCTGCCAGGCGCCAGGCACGCCATCGAACTTGATCCGCGTCACGTCACGGCAGAGCTTGCCCGCGCCTATGCCGCCGCGGGCGTCAGCCGCGTGTCGCTCGGCGTTCAGGATTTGAATGCGCACGTTCAAGAGGCGATCGGGCGCGTGCAGCCGTTCGAGCAAGTCCGCGACGCGGTCAAGACACTGCGCGAAGCGGGGCTGAACGAACTTAGCTTTGACCTCATCTATGGCTTGCCGCTGCAGACATGCGCGGACGTGGCGCGAACCATCAAATTGGCGGCGGAATTGAAGCCACAGCGCATCGCGCTCTTCGGCTACGCGCACGTGCCGTGGTTTAAGCGCCGGCAGCGTCTGATCAATGCCGAGGCCTTGCCCGGCGTCAGCGAGCGCTACGACCAGGCCGAACTGGCGCGGCGCATGCTCTGCGAGCTAGGCTATGAGAGCGTCGGCCTCGATCACTTCGCGCTTCCCAGCGATCCGCTCGCGGCGGCCGCACGCGCAAGCTCTCTGCATCGCAATTTCCAAGGCTACGTCGCCAACGAAAGCAATGCGGTGCTGGGCTTTGGCCCCTCGGCCATCTCTCAGTTTCCGGGCGGCTACGCGCAGAACATTTCCACCATTGGCGCGTGGCGCCATGCGGTTGAGGCTGGGACATTGCCGATCGCGCGCGGACATGCGCTGAACGCCGAAGACTTACGCCGCCGCGCTATCGTCCAATCGATCATGTGCAATCTCGAAGTCGATCTGGCGCCGTGGGGCGGTTGGGACATGTTTCCCGATGCGTATAGCGACCTCGCTCCGCTCGCCGCGGCGGGCATAGTCGAGATCAGTGGCGGTAGGCTCAAAGTGCCTTCGCCGATGCGCCAATTTTCCCGTCTCGCGGCGATGGCGTTTGACGCCTACGCCTCGCCTTCCGCCACGCCCCATTCGCGCGCCGTCTGAAACTAGAGGCCATGACCACAACGACAGCAGAACGATACCGGGCCTATCAGGGCCATCCACTCTTCAGCATGGGCTTTCGCCCCTTCTTCCTGCTCGCCACGCTCTGGGCCGCCCTTGTGGTTCCGGTCTGGGTTGCAGCCTTTGCAGGATGGCTGCCGATCGAGCACTTCAACCGCGACTGGCATGCACATGAGATGCTGTTCGGCTATTTGAGCGGCGTCATCGCCGGCTTCCTGTTGACGGTGGTGCCGAACTGGACGGGACGGCTTCCGGTGACCGGCGCACCGCTTATGGCGCTTGTCCTTTTATGGTGCGCCGGACGAGCGTCGATGCTCATCCCGGGCTTCGCCGCGGGTTCAATCGTTGACAGCGCCTTCCTCTTCGTCTTCGCGGCCGTGATCGGGCGTGAGATCATTGCGGGCCGCAATATTCGAAACGCGCCGGTGCTCGTGCTGCTTACGGTGCTCGCCAGCGCCAACCTGCTCTCGCATTTGCGCGGCGTCGATCCAGAGCTGGCGCTGCTCGGCGAGCGCATCGGCATCGCCGTTGTCGCAACGCTCGTGGCGCTGATCGGCGGGCGCCTCGTGCCGAGCTTCACGCGCAATTGGATGGCCAAGCAAAAACTCCTTCCCGAGCCCGCATCGCCAAGCCGCTTCGACGCGGTCACGCTCGCGATTGGCGCGATCGGCCTGACCATTTGGGCTATTTCGCCGACACTCTACGCTGCAGGCTTGGCGCTCACGCTCGCGGGCGCGCTTCACTTTATACGGCTGGCGCGCTGGCAAGGCTGGCGGACATCAAAAGAGCCCTTAGTGCTCATCCTTCACCTTGGATATTTCTGGCTTGCATTGGGGCTCTTGCTACAGGGTCTCGCGATCCTCGCCCCGTCCGTTGTGCCGGCGGCGTCTGGCCTTCACGCCATCACCGCCGGCGCCTTCGGCGTCATGACGCTTGCGGTGATGACGCGCGCGAGTCTGGGGCACACTGGACAGAAGCTTGCCGCGACGCCGCGCATCAGCGCCATCTACATCCTGGTCAATCTCGCCACATTGGTCCGCGTCGCAGCGCCATTCCTCCCCGAGCATTACACCGTGCTGTTGGTGCTATCGGCGGCGCTTTGGAGCGGCGCTTTTGGGTGGTTTGTCTTTGTCTATGCCCCGCTTTTGCTGCGGTCACGCCAAGCAAGCACGGCGTGAGCGCGAAGGAAGCTCAGATGAGCGATTATGATCTGATCATCGTTGGCGCCGGACCCGCGGGCCTCAGCCTCGCCGCGCGGCTAGCGGGAGCGCCGCTCCGCATCGCGCTTATTGACAAGTCGTCCGAAGCAGCACTGAGCGAACCTGCCTATGATGGGCGCGAGATCGCGCTCACCCGCGCATCCATCGAACGACTGCGCACACTTGGCGCTTGGCAGCGCCTTGGGGCAAAGGAAGCCGCCCCGCTCGTGCGCGCCGAAGTGCTGGACGGCGCCTCGTCTTTCGTCTTGCCCTTCACCGATCGCCGCGCGCGCGAGCCGTTGGGGGCGCTCGTCTCAAACGCCGCGCTCCGCCGTGCCTTGTTCGAGTGTGTCCAAGTTCAAGGCGATTGCGATCTGTTCGCGGGGCGTACGGCGCATATCGGCGACATCGATGACAAAGGCGCCAGCCTGCGACTGCAAAATGAAAGCACGCTCGCAGGCAAGCTCATAGTGGCGGCGGACACCCGGTTCTCGTCCTTGCGCCAGTGCCAGGGCATTGGCGCGCACATAGTCGACTTTGGCCGCACCATGCTGGTTTGCCGCGTGCGCCACACACAGGCGCACAACAACGTCGCCACCGAATGGTTCGATCGCGGCCAAACCATTGCGATGTTGCCGCTGCTGGAGGGCCAATCATCCTTCGTACTGACCCTCGACACGCTCGACATGGCGGGAATCAAAGCATTGAGCGCGGAAGCGTTCGCACGCGAGATAGAACGCCGCACGCAACGCCGCTGGGGCGAGATCACGCTGACCAGCGAGCGCTTCTATTATCCCTTAATTGCCGTCTATGCCGATCGCTTCGTTGCGCCCAGATTTGCACTGCTGGGCGATGCTGCGGTCGGCATGCATCCAGTCACCGCGCATGGCTTCAATTTCGGCCTGAAGGGCGCGTTTGCGCTTGGGCGCGAGATCCTCGCCACGCACCGGGAGGGTCGCGATATTGGCGCCAGCCGGGGCCTTGCCCGTTACGAGCGAGATCATAGGCGCGCCACGCTCCCGCTCTTTGCCGCCACCAACGCCATCGCTAAACTCTACGCTGACGAACGCATGGTCGCGCGTTGGGCGCGCGGCGCGGGCCTTCGCCTGATGAACGCCGCACCGGGTGCGCGTCGGATCGTGGAAGCGAGCCTCAGCGGCGCGCACGCATGAAAGCGGCCCAGAGCCTCCTGGCCCTCGCCGCGCGCGAGGGCGTACGCGCCTGCTTTGCCAATCCTGGCACCTCCGAAATGCATCTCGTCGCCGCGCTCGATTCCGCGCCGGACATCCGTCCGGTCTTATGTCTGTTCGAGGGGGTGGCGACGGGCGCAGCCGATGGGTACGGCCGCATGATGCAGGCGCCGGCGCTGACGCTGCTGCATCTGGGGCCTGGTCTCGGCAACGGCCTCGCCAATTTGCACAACGCCTATCGCGCGCGAACGCCGATCGTTTCGCTGATCGGCGAACACGCCACCTATCATCGCGTCAACAACCCACCTCTCGCCAGCGACATCGCATCGATCGCGCGGCCAATGTCGGGATGGCTGAGGACCGCCGAAAGCGCCGCCGAGCTGCTTATCCTCACCCAGGAGGCGATCGAAGCAGCGCGTCAAACCGGTCCGGCAACGCTCATTCTTCCGGCCGATATCGCCTGGAGCGATGAAGAACCCGCCGCGCCCGCGCCACCGCTCAAACAGCGCGAGAGCTTCGATGATGGCCATTTGGAGGAAGCCGCGCGTTTGCTTGGGCCGCGCACCTTGCTCTTGCTGGGCGGGCGGTTTTTGTCCGCCAACGCGTGCGCCGCCGCGCAACGCATCGCCGCCAAGACTGGCGCGCTCGCTTTGATCGAGACATTCCCTGTGCGCGTCCGACGAGAAGGTCTAGGAGCGAGCCTGAAACGCCTGCCCTATCTCAGCGAAATGGCTGCCGCTTCTCTTTCTCACATCGATACGGTCATTCTCGCGGGCGCCGCCTATCCAGTGGCGTTCTTCGCCCTTCCCGGCCGGCCCACCAGGCTTGCGCCCGATCATGCGCGCGTCCTGAAGCTCGCCGCGCCCGGCTTCAACATCGAGCGCGCGCTCACTTCGATCGCAGCTCTCATGCACGCCAATATTGATCTGCCTCGCGCCGGTGAGGCGCCCGTCAAGCCCAATGGCGGCGGCGGCATCGATCCCATGACCTTGGCGCAGAGCATCGCCGCAACATTGCCGGACAACGCCATAGTCTGCGACGAGTCCAACACGGCTGGGCTCTTCTGTTACGAGGCCGCGGCGTCAGCTGTAGCGCACGACTGGCTGACACTGACGGGCGGCGCGATTGGTCAGGGGCTGCCGTTGGCGACGGGCGCGGCCATCGCATGTCCAGACCGGCGCGTGATCGCGCTCGAGGCCGATGGCAGCGCGCTCTATACGATCCAAGCCTTGTGGACGCAGGCGCGCGAGCGCCTCAACATCACCAACGTCATCCTCAACAATGGCGCCTACGCCATCTTGCGTTTGGAAATGATGCGCGCGGGCATCAACGAATTATCGGAAGCCGCGGGCGCTCTGTTCGACCTTAAACATCCGGCGATCGATTTTTGTGCGCTGGCGCGCGGCTTCGGCGTGCCCGCCGAGCGGGTCGAAACGGCAGCCAAACTTGTCGCGGCGCTCGAACGCAGTTTCGTCACGCCGGGCCCCGCCCTGATCGAGGTGATGATCCGGTGAGCACATTACCCAACGCGCTCAGCGCCCAGCTTCAGACATTGCTGGGCGCGCGCTTCAGCCTCGCTGAGGCGATTCGCAACCAGCACGCAGGCGCGGGCATGCACTTGCCGGCGTTGCCGCCGCAAGCCGTCGCCATGGTGCAGAACCTGGAAGAGATTATCGCCATCGTGCGCGCCTGCGCCGAGCATGGCGCCCCGATCATCCCCTATGGCGCGGGCACTTCGCTCGAATGCCATGTGGGCGCCCCGCGCGGCGGCATCGCGATTGACGTCTCGGGCATGAAGCAGCTGCTGCGCTTGAGTCTCGAAGATCAGGATTGCACGGTGCAGGCGGGCCTCACGCGCCTCGCCTTGAACGAGGAGCTCAGACACACGGGTCTCTTCTTCCCGGTCGATCCGGGCGCAGACGCCACGATCGGCGGCATGGCCTCTACGCGTGCTTCGGGCACGACGACGTTGCGCTATGGCGGCATGCGCGAAAACGTCATCGCGCTTACGGTCGTCACCGCCGATGGCCGCGTCATCAAGACCGCCAACCGCGCACGCAAGTCGGCGGCGGGGTACGATCTCACCCACCTATTTGTCGGCAGTGAAGGCACGCTCGGGGTCATTGCCGAGGTGACATTGAGGCTCCACCCGGTTCCCGAGGCGGCAAGTGCAGCGGTGTGTTCGTTCGAGACCGCGCACGGCGCGACAGCGACGGTGATTGAAGCCGTTCAATGCGGCTTGCCTTTGGCGCGCGCGGAATATCTCGACGCCGCAGCGATCGGTGCAGTGAACCGCGCATTCTCGACCGGTCACCCGGAGCGCGAGACGCTTTTTCTGGAGTTCCACGGATCGCCGCGTGAGGTGGAGGATTGCGCCGCCCGCGCCCACGCGATCGCCGATGAGCATGGCGGCAGCGCGTTTCGCTGGGCGCTCGACAGTGAAGCGCGCGCCGACCTTTGGAAAGCGCGGCACAATGCAGGTCTGGCGGCGCTGGCTTTGAGACCAGGTGCGCGACCATGGTCGACGGACGTCTGCGTGCCCATCAGCCAGCTTTCAGACTGCATCGACGCCGCCAAGCGCGATATCGCCGCCCTCTCCTTTCCGGCCATCGTGCTGGGACATATTGGCGATGGCAACTTCCACGTTGTCCTCTTGATTGACGCCGCGAGCGCCGAGGAAGTCGCCGCTGCCAAAAGCTTCAATGACAAGCTCGTCGCGCGTGCGATCGTCATGGACGGCACCTGCACCGGCGAACACGGCATTGGCCTCGGCAAGCGCGAGTCGCTGCGTGAAGAGCTTGGGCCGGCAGTCGATGTCATGACGGACATCAAGCTTGCGCTCGACCGGCGCTGGATCATGAACCCCGACAAGATCTTCAAGTCGCTGGGCCACTTCAACTGAGCGGGGCGAAGATCGCGGTGAAATGCCTGAGCGCTTTGGGCTCGCGCACGATGCGCAAGCCCTTCAGCGTCTTGCGCTTTTCATGCACGGCGAGGATCGTCTCCACGGCATAATCAGCATGAGATTGCGTGTAGACGCGCCGCGGCATCGCCAAGCGCACCAATTCAAGCCGCGCGGCGCGCTCGCCGCCGTCGGGCTGGCGGCCGAACATAACGCTGCCGATCTCGCACCCGCGCACGCCGCCCTCTTCGTAGAGCGCCACCGCTAGCGCCTGGCCGGGATAGGCGAGCGCAGGGATGTGGGAAAGCATGGCGCCGGCGTCCAGAAAGACCGCATGCCCGCCGGCTGGGCGCACCACCGGCACACCGGCCGCGATCAAACGCTCCAGCACATATTCATTCACGCGCACGCGATAACGCAAATAGTCTTCATCCACGATCTCGCTCAAACCCTGGGCGATGGCGTCGAGGTCGCGTCCGGCGAGGCCCCCATAAGTCGGGAAACCTTCGGTCAGGATGAGCCGGGTTCGCGCGCGCTCGGCGAAATCATCGTCGTTGAGCGCAAGCCAGCCGCCAATATTTGCGAACGCGTCCTTTTTTGCCGACATCGTCATGCCGTCAGCGCAGGCGAAGATCTCGCGCACGATGTCAGGTACGGGGCGATCGCCTTGCCCCGGCTCCCTTTGCTTGATGAACCAGGCATTCTCAGCAAAGCGGCAGCCGTCGATGATGAAGAGCTTGTCGTGCGCGTGCGCCAAAGCGGCGACGCGTTTGATGTTGGCAAGACTGGCGGGCTGTCCGCCACCGGCATTGTTGGTGATGGTCATCATCACACACGGGATGCGATCGCCTTCGGCGGCCAGCAACTTTTCGAGCCGCTCAACATCCATATTGCCCTTGAACGGGTAATCCGAAGCGGGCTCGTCCGCCTCGGCGCCCAGGAGATCGAGAGCGATCGCGCCTGTGGCTTCGATATTGGCGCGCGTCGTATCGAAATGGGTATTGGAGGGAATGAGACGGTCCGCTCCACCGAGCAAGGCGAACAGGATGGCTTCTGCGGCCCGCCCCTGGTGGGTCGGGATGACGTGCTTGAACGGCATCAGCCGTTTCACCGCGGCCTCGAAACGCCCGAAGGAGGTTGAGCCGGCATAAGATTCATCGCCGCGCATCAGCGCCGCCCATTGTTCGGCGCTCATCGCGGCGACACCTGAATCGGTCAAGAGATCGATGATGATGTCTTCAGCGCGGATGGAAAAGAGATTGTACCCAGCACGGAGAAGTATCTCCTTGCGCTCTGCCATGCTCGTCATCCGGATCGGTTCAACGGATTTGATCCGGAAGGGCTCGATAATGGTGCGCATGGCGAACAAGCTTAGGACTTGATCGGACAGCGCCGTTTGATGCGCATCAAGACGTCAGATGAACCGGAACCCAAGCGGTGACGAGGCGAGCTTCTCGCCCGTCAGCAGCCGCACCACGATCAACGCCTCCCCGTCACGGACTTCATGGCCCGGCAAGCCGGTCACGAGCGGATGCGTCCTCAGGATTGTCAGCCAGATGGTTGGAAAGTCACTGCCGCGGCCGCGCGCCAACTCGCACTGATGCAACAGGTCGAGAGCCGCTCTGTCCATCAACACATCTCCCCAGCGTCAGCGTGGCGGCGGTTCGAGAACGCGTATTGATTGCGATCAAAGACAAGGACCCGAAAGTCCGATCCAGGCCCTGCGACGTTGCAACGCGCTCCAAGCTTGACCTTCATCAAACGCATCATTTTGGCGGCGTGTTTTTCTGAGTTCGGCGCCCCCGCGCGCTGAATGGCCAGCCGCCCGCACCGTGGAGGCGCGGAACGCTCGGTCAGGCACGCCGCTCCGCGTCACAACGGAGCGGCTTGCTCTTTGCGCTGAAGGAACGGGCGACACAGATGACAACCGATTATGGCGCACGCATTGCCGAGATCGACGAGTACGCCATCGAATTGCGCAAGCTCATCCCCGATACTGTCAGTGCGTTCGCCGGCTTGTCGAAGGCCGCGCAAGCGCCCGGATCGCTCGACAAGAAAACCAAGGAATTGCTCGCGCTCGCCATTTCCGTGGCGATCCGCTGTGATGGCTGCGTGGCCTATCATACGCGCGGCGCGCACCGCACCGGCGCGACGCGCCTTGAAGTGGCTGAGACGCTTGGCGTCGCCATTCAAATGGGCGGCGGCCCCAGCATGAATTATGCAGCCGACGCGCTGCGCGCGTTCGACCAATTCAACGCCAAAGCCTGATCGCGCGCCCGAACCGCTTGATCGTCCCAATTCATCATGACCAAGCGCCAGCTGCGCAAGGTGCGTGAGATCGGCGCGGATCTACGTCACGCCATTGATGTCGGCTTCAAGCTTACTGATCTCGTCTAATACCCACGCGATGTCTGGCGGGTCGTGGAACATCATGCCCGCCATCGCCTCATAGTCGACCTCGATCAGGCGTCGCAACTTCGCTTGCGGCGTCAGCAGAATGGCGCCGCGTTTGGCCTCCACGAGCCTATCTGCAGGCGCGGGAAACATCTTCATCTTGGTCTGGCGCACGTCCTCAAGCAGCGTGTCGTCGCGCACCGCGACGTAGCCTATTTTGGTGTCACGCATCATCGCGACATCGTAATAATGGCGCGCCATGTGGTTGCGATCGGAAGGCTTCCAGTCGGGATTGTCACGCATGCGGCAATGATTGCCGTGGAGGATGAGCGCCTTCTCGAGGAAGGTGCGTTCGGCTTCGATCATCGCCACGGCCTTGGTGGCCAAGTCCCAATCTGCGCCCAGCACACGTTGCACATAAGGTTCGACGGCGCGCTCCGCGCACGGGGTGATGGCGCCGCGAGCGCCAACCTCGATCTTGACCCAAGGCGCGATGTAGCTGTTTGCGTCCAACAGCGATGGATAGTGAATTTGCAGCGTGCAGCCGTCCTCATCGGCGCCGTCAACCTCGACGCGGCACATCGGCAGCATGGCGGCGAGCTTCGTGCGCATGCGGCCGGACACAAAGGCGCAGCACTTCTCCATCGCCGCATCGGTCGCCTTCTTGCGCTTCGTCGCCGAAGCCTGCGCCAGTGGATCGGCCTCGTCCGGGATCATCAATCCACGCCGCGAAACAACAATGTCGATGTCTTCCGAGAAACGCTTGATGAGGCCGTAGCCCTTGGAGAGCGAAGTGCCGCCCTTGAAATAGAGCTTAGGACGCGCCGATCGGCCAAAACCCATGAACATCGCGTCGATCGAACGGCAGACCCAGAAGTCCTTCTCGATCGCCTGCATGCTCGCGCCCAGGCTCTGCGCCGCGGCGTTGAACGCGTCGCGCCGATCGCGCGCCCCCAGCGCGTCGAACTCGGCGAATGCGGAATTGATGCTGCGCGACAACGAGCGGCCTTTCAGGCGCTCAATGTGCCACGATTCCGTAGAATCTCACGCGCAGGTCCAAGCGCCCACACGGGCAGGCGCCGCAGGTTAGCGGCGAGCGCGGATGTCGCTGCGTCGGAGGCGGTGCGCGCAATCTTCGCGGCTGCTTCATTGAGATCGAAACCGCTGTCGCGCGCCCATGCCAAAGCCTGCACGATCACGGCGGCGTCGGTGTTTAGAAGCGGGGCAAGCTTTACGCCGCTTGGCCGAAACCTGACGCGCAAGGTCCCCACGGTGCGGTCGCCAAGTTTGCGGCTGGCCATGTAGGCGGGCCGCGAAAGCACGGCCGTGGTGAGCCCCAGAGCGTTCGCCGCCGCCAGGTTATCGGGCGCGGCGGTTGCGCCAACGCGACGGGCGGCGGCGGCGGCGACATCATCGGCGGCGGCGGGTGCATTCCCGCCCAAAAGCTTGCTTTGGCGCGGCCAGTCATAGAGCCCCCGCCCCACCCGGCGCAGGGTTCCGGCCTTGACCAGGCGCGACAACGCCTGATCCACCGCAGCCCGGCCGCCGAGGTCCACGAAGTCGGCCGGGGTAAAGATCATTCCCCCTCGACCATGACCTCGCACACGGCGCATTATTTTTGCTGGTAAATCCATTGCTTAGATGTGCTTTCAGCGTCTTTCTATGTCAGAAATATATTGATTTTTTCTGACAAGGCAAGGGCGCGTTCTGGCCCCGCTGCTCACCTCCCGTGCTGGCGCGGGCGATGTCGCAGGGCCAGGAGCAGCCATTTGAGCTGACCGCGATCGAAGCGCCGGACAGCGGCGTCCTCCATCACGCTTGAGCCGGCCATTCGGACGCCGGGAACCAAGCCCTCGCGCAGGCGCCGCGCCACCGTCGCGCGCGACACGCCGAAAAGGGTTTGGATGTCCTTGTACGTGAACCAGAGCTGGGCCTGCGGCAGCGCTTCGAGCGCCGCGACGACGCTCTCATGGGCTTCGTCCGAATAGGCAGGCATGTCATCCACGCAAAGCACACGCGATGGCCGCTCGTCGATCTTGCGCGCGCAGTTGCTGCTCAAGGCGGGCTTGGCCGCAATAGGTCTGACAGTCGGCGGCGCCGCCTTGACCTCGACGGGAGCGGCAATCGCTTCAGCGTCCACCACATCAAACAATGAAAGTTGCCTTGACCCCGCATGCTTCTTGTCGCCGTCGCGCGCGCGGGCGCCTGTCGGCGGCTTCGCCGGCGAAACGGCGACAATGGCGCCCTGTTCACCGGCCGTCATTTCGGCTCTCGCGATAGGGACGCAAGGTAATGTCGCGCATGACCAGGACGCGCACGGGCGCGCCGGCGCGCACGCGCAAGGTCGGACGCACCTGGAGTTCGCGGTCGATGATCCGTCCGCCAGTGCGCGCCGCCTCCTGCGCGGCCGCATCGGCGATATTTTGTGAGAGCGAGGCGCCGTCATCCTCGTTTTCGGCATTGTTGGCGACGACGCTGATGATCGCTGACATGCCGATCGCGCCGATCAGACGATCGAGATGCAGATCGGTGCGGTCTGAAAGGCCAGAAGCGCCCGCTGGATCGGCGCCTTGCATGCCGTGCAGACTGATCGACCAGCCGTTGGGCAGAATGAGACGATTCCAAATTAACAGAATCCTGCGGTCGCCATAGCGCACGCCATTATCGTACGTGCCGATCAGGCGCGAACCTTGTGGGATGAGCAGATGCCTGCCGGTGACGCTATCAAACACAGGCGCCGTCACCTGTGCGATCACCCTGCCCGGCAGATCGGAATTGAGTTCGGTGGCAAGGGCTGCCGGGATCACCGCGCCCGCCATCACTTCATAGCGCGAGCGCGGCGGGCGTAGGCGCGAGGGCAAACGCTCATCGTCGGGTTGGGCGGTTGCTGTTTCGCGCTCGGCGTTGAACAGTATCGGCGCCATGCGCGCGATGTCTTGTGGGTCGGGGCGGGGCGGCGCGGACGGCGGCGCGCTCGCGCCCGACTGCCCAGACCATGCCCGGTCAGAGGGCGCCGCCAGGGTTTCTGCGGGTTCTTCTTCCAGTAGTATCTCATCTGAGTTGCCGCCTTGAAGATCAGCGCTCGCATATTGGCCGGGCGCGGACTGGATCGATTCTGGCGGACCGCCCGCGGTGGCGATGGCTTCATCGTCGCGTCCGCGATTGGCTGGGGATGCGCTCAGACCAAACAGCAACGCCGCGGCGACGACTGAGCCCAGTATGACGGCGCCGCCCAACAGTACTTTGCGTGACAAGCGCTTTGGCGACGGCGGACGGGTGCGGATGGCGAGATCCGGTTGCGGCGGCGATGGGTCCGCGCGGGCGGCTTGGGCTTCGCTCATGGCCAGCCTCGCCGCATCCGCCTCGTCGGCGGCGTGTTTGTTGTGCGTTCAATGCGGACCACGACGGGGGCGCGTACGCCAAGGCGAAGTTCAGCGGCATCGAAGATGCGGTCGACCATGTAACGCCGGCCATCGATGCGATAATTGGTGAGTTCAACGCCTTCGGGCGTGATGACAAAGAGCGGCGGCAGATCCACAGATTCAGTGTCAGCGTCGAACTCGATCCAGGTGCGGCGTCCATCGTCAAAGACGCGCCTCGGCGCCCATGCGGGACGTGCGCCCCGCGTGGTGCGAATGCGATACTCGAAATTGAAGGCGCCAGCGCTCGTGAGCGGCGCGCGATCCGAACCGCTTTCTGGGTAGCACCAGGCGATCTGGGCCGAATAGGCTTCGCCCGCATGGGCGACAGCCTCCACCAGATAGGTGCGCCGGTCGGTGACCAGCACGATATTGGTGCGAAGCCCGGCGGCGTTCGGTTTGACGAGGAGAATGGTGCGCGCACCTTCCGCGCCTTCGCTCGTCGTTTCGCTTAACTGCCAGCGTGAGGTGTCGCCCGCGGCGGCGTCCTCCAGAGTCTCGCCTTCCTCCAAGAGGATGGTCGAGATGAAGCTTGGATTGGCGTAAAGTTCGTAGAGAGCGCCAGGTGCATAGGTGTAGATGTAGCGCGCGGACGAAAAGCCCTCGCGCTCGGGACGCTGACGCGCCGCGCCGTTGGCGTCCGTCCAAACTTGCGGGACGCTTACCGGTCGGCCCCGCGGGCGAGCCGGCATGATCTCCGCCGCTGTCGGCTGAAGCGGCCGGCACGCCTGTTGCGCGTCTTGTGCAGGGGCGCTCGACGCATAGGCGAGCGCACTGAGGCTCACCACCACGAAAAGAAGCTGTCTCATCGCACACGGCTCCACGAGAAATCGGAGATCAGAAGCCCCAAGGGGTTGATCGCGATGTCATCGGCATTGCGCGGCGGGCGCGTCGTCACCGTGAAGACGCCGCTAAAAGCCTCGCCGTCATCCATGCCCGAGCCATTGGTGCTGCGCTCGATCCAGCTCACTTCGTAAGAGCGGTCCGAGCGCGCGATGATCGAGCGGATGTAAACCGTGCGACCGACGCGCCCGAGCGAGAGGAAGGGATCGTCCCGGCGCGCGATCTCGGTCAGTTGCGCCGCAGCTTGCGGCGTCAGGAATTTATAGGCTTCGAGCCAGTTTTCTCTGAGCACGACGCCGTCAGTCGGCAGCGAGCGCACCAGACGCACGAAGCGGCCAAGATGATAGGCGGTTTGCGCTTCGCTCGGGCTCCAGCGCCCATCGGCAACGCGCACGTTGAGGACCTGGCCTTGGGGATCGACCTCGACCACGTGAACAAAAGTGCGCTGTTGCAGCGCGACGATCGTGAGGCCGATCGCGAGAGCGCCCGCCAAGCCAAGGCACGCGAAGGCCACGCGCCGCCAGGTGCGCGCGGAGAGCACAGCTGAACCCATGCGCGCGTCCCATTCCTGTTGGGCGCGCCGGTAAGGCGTCTCCGCTGGCGCAGGCTTGGTGTTGGCGACCGGCGCTCTGAAAGGAAAGCTCATGTCTTGGCTCCTCCGCTCGGCGCGGGCGGCGGCGCTGGCTTTGGCTGCATGCCCGCATAATTGATCGCGGCTTGTCCGCCGCCGCGTTGGGCGCCGCCGCCGCCGCCAACGCGGCGCGCGGCGCGGCCCGCGAAACGTGCGCCCGCGGCGAGAGCGCCTGCGCCCTTGGCGATCGTCCACCCTGTCACCGCCGTGTAACCGACAGCGTGCGTGACCGCGCCTTGGCCCGCGCGCATCGCATCGGCGCCGGCAAGATGTGGCTGGCCCTGCACAACCTCGCTGGCGAGGTTTGGCGCAAACCAGGCAAGCGTCATCACTGTTAGCCCAAACAGCAGCACGTTGAGGACGCCGCCATCGTCGAGCGTCATGGTCGCCGGCAGGCTGTCGACGAACGTGACCGAGATCGAGGCGACGAAGGCCAACACAAAAAGACGGATCGCGGATCCGACCACCCAGCCGATCGGACGCTCCGCCACCCATGAGGTGCCGCTGAAGACGCCCCACGGCAATGCCACGAACGACGCAAGCGCGCCCAGCTTGAAAGCGATGAGCGCGACGAAGACCTGCAACGCCAGCAAGAAGAAGCCGAGCATGGCCGTAAAAGCCGCGACATAGATGACGATGAGCGGCCCGAAATCGGTGATGATGTTCATGCCCTCGCCAAGAGCTGCGGTGCGCCCAAACATTTCGACGCCGATCTCGGCGACGCGGCCAGGATTGTGCAGATCGGCCATGCTCATGCCGTCGCCGCCGGCCTTTAATCCCAGCATGGCGCCCGATTGATTGATCGCGGTCGAAAGCGCGTCCCAATTGTTGATGAGGAACGCGAAGAACCCGACGAACAGCACCTTCCTGAAGAAGGCCGCCATCGGCGCTTCCTGCGCCAAAGCCCATTGCGCGCCCGCAAGCGTGATCGAGATGATGATGAGCGCATTCAAGACGTAAGCGATGTCGCCAGCGATAAGGCCGAAGCCAGAGTCCGCGAGCGCAAGGAAGCGGTCGAGGAAGGTGTTGACGGTCGCCGGGTCCATGCGCGCTCCCTCCTCGCTCAGAAGGCCGTGCGCGCGGGATCTATCGCGCGGCGCTGCTCTGTCGGGAAAGCCCGGCGGCGGATTTCCCCAGCGCGCTCTTCGCGCGCGAGCCGCTCCATGCGCTCGGTTTCAAGCGCGCGGCCTTGCACGATAAGCAGTGCGTGGATCTCAGCGAGTTGGGCCGCTTGCAGACCCAGCAATTGATTGCCGGCCTGGATTGCGCCTGTCTGGCCTTCAGCGGCCGATGACGATTGCATGGCCCGGTCGATGCGCCCGCGCGCGCCCTCGATGGAACGAGCGGCGCGCGCCTCGGCCGCCATGGCACGCTCAAGGCTGGCGCGGCTTTCGTCAAGCCAGCGGTCGGATTGAGCGAGCACGTCTTCAAGATCGTGCTCGGCCCAGCTTTCAGGATAGAGCGTGCGCAGATCATCGCCCAATTGATCGGCTTCGAAGGCAAGGCCTTCGACGCTTTCGAACAAGGCGCGCGCCTCGCCGATTGATTGTGAGAGTTCCGGCGAGAGCTGCAGCGGATTCTGGCGCAGCATCGCTGTCGCCTGCTCAATCTGCGTCACCTGGTTTCGCAATTGTTCGACCATGTGCGAGACCTGGGTGATGCTCTGGGCCAAATTGGCCGGATCGATCACCGCCATCTGCGCACGCGCGGGCGTCGCAGGGCCAGAGGCGATGGCAAGCGCGATAAGGCTCGCGGCGATCCATGTGCGAGATGAGAAACGCATGAACTCTCCTCCTATTCTGCGGCGATCGGTTGTGATTCGAACTGTTGGATGGGTGCTGCGCTGTTGAAGCGCCGCGCGGCCTCGGCGGCGGCGTTGAGGCCGCGCGCATCGAGCCACGCTGGCGCGAACGCGGCCCCCGGCGCGCGCTTGGCGACCTCATCGATGAGCGTGTGATCTTCGGGGCGTGAGGCGCCAACAAAGGCGAGGGCCGCAGGACCTAAGCCCAACTCAAACAAGCGACAGCCTTCGCGGCTGACAATGTAATAGTCGCGCTTGGGCGTTGCATTGGCGATCAGCGCGATCTGGCGGCTGTTCAAGCCAAGCCGCTCATAGAAGGCGCGGGACCTGGGCTCGCGCGCGCGGTCATTGGGAAGATAGATGCGCGTCGGACACGCTTCGATAATGGTCGAGGCGATTCCGCTTGCTTCAACGTCGGCAAGCTCTTGGCTCGCGAACACGACAGCGACGTTGCGCTTGCGCAGTGTCTTCAGCCATTCCTGGATTTGCGCCGAGAAGAAGGCGTCGCGCAGGAAGAGCCAGGCTTCGTCGAGGATGAGCAAGGTGGGCTTGCCGTCGAAGCGGCGCCCAAGAATGCGAAAGAGTGCGGCGAGCACCGCCCCTGCCGCGGCGCCCTTCTTCATCAGCTCGTTCATTTCGAACGCCTGCACGCGACCGTGCGCCAGACTGGAACGGTCGTGGTCGAGGATGCGCCCGTGGGGACCTGCATGGGTATAAGGCGCGAGTGCTGCGCGCGCCGAGGCGTCCTGCACCAAGGCCGCAAACAGAGTGAGCGTGCGGTCTTCGCTGGCGCGCGCCGCGAGAAGCTCGAGTACGCGCCACAGTTCGCGACGCAGATCCGGCGTGACCGCGACATTGGCGCCTTCGATCAGCCCTGCGATCCAGTCGAGCGCCCAGGCGCGCTCGTCGGCGTCGTCCACGCGCTCAAGCGGCTGCAAACCCAAGGCGCCGTCTTCACCCAAATCGAAGAAGTCGCCGGCCAATCCCAAGATGGTGGCGCGGCACGAACGCTCCTTGTCGAAGACATAAACTTGCGCGCCCTCGTAGCGGAGCCATTGCGCCGCGAGCGTCGCCAGCAGCACCGATTTTCCGGCGCCCGTGGGACCGACCACCATGGTGTGGCCAACATCGCCGACATGGAGGTTAAGGCGGAATGGCGTAGCGCCATCGGTCGCCGTCAACATGAGCGGCGGCGCATCAAGATGGGCGTTGCGCTCCGGTCCCGCCCACACGGCTGAGAGAGGCAGAAGATGCGCCAGGCTTGGCGTGAGGATGATGGGGCGGCGTGCGTCCGCATAGGCTTGTCCCGGCAAGCCGCCGAGCCAGGCCTCGACCGCGTTGACGCCTTCGACTTGCGTGACGAAGCCCAGGCCATCGGCGACTTGCTGGACGCGGGCGACGCTTTGCTTCAGCGCTTCCTCGCCCTCTTCGGCCAGCACGATGGTGAGCGTGGTGTAGCCCGCAGAGACGGCATCGGCGCCCAGTTCCTGCAGCGCCGCATCGGCGTCGTCGGCCTGGTTCGACGCATCATTGTCGAAGAGCGCGGATTCTTCTTTAAAGAGCGCCTCGCGCAACAACGTCGCCAGTCCTTTGCGCTTGGAGAACCAACGCTTCCTGATTTTCTCGAGTTCGCGCCGCGCCTCTTCGCGGTCGAGCGGCAGGAAGCGCGTCACCCACCGATAGGCGATCGGCAAGCGATTGAGCGCGTCCAAGAGACCTGGCTCGGTCTCGGTGACGTAAGAGCGCACCGAAATGATCGCGAGATCGAGACAACCGAGTTTGGGCGCGAGCCCGCCGACAAGCGCGGTGTCGCTGATCAGCGCGTCGATGTGGAACGGCGTCTTAGGCGCGGCGACACGGTGCGGACGATCCGAGACGCAATCGTGGAGGTAGCTCAGCGTTTCTTCGTCGCTCAGCCAGCGCGCAGATGGCGTCATCGTCTCGAGGAGATCACGAAGCTGGTCGGTCTCGCTTTCGAATTGCGTGAGCAGACGGCGATAGTCGATCTGGTTTGCAGCGCCGGTCTCGCCGCCTTCGAAGAGGACGCTTTCAAGCTTGCCCTGCCGCTCCGCCGGCGCCAGCCAAGCGAGCGTCAGGAAATAGCGGCTCTCAAAGCGCGCGCCGGCCTGTTCAAACACAGCGCGGCGCTCTTCATCGATCAGCCAAGAGAGCGCATCGGGCCACAAGCTGTCTGGATAGCCGGGCGCATGGGCGCGGCGCGCTTCGACGTGCAAACACCAACCTGAGCCGAAACGGCGGAGCGCATTGTTGAGACGCGCGCTCTGACCCATCAGCTCCGAGGACGTCGATGAATCGAGATCGGGTCCGCGGAAGGTGAGCGTGCGCTGAAAGGCGCCGTCCTTGTTCAAGACGACGCCGGGCGCGACGAGACCCGCCCAGGGCAGATAATCGGAGAGTCTTGCGCCGATTTGCTTGTAGGGCCGGAGATCGAGCATCGGTTTCTACTCAGCTCGCGAAATAGATTGGCTTGGCGAGATGACGCGGCCAGGTTTCCAAAAACCAGGGATCGCGCGCGGCCGCCCAGGCAGCGCACCCTTGCAGCACGATCCAGAGCGGCGCCCCGATGATCGGTTGCTGCAGACCGAACGCGATCGCCGCGCACACCGTGCCATTGAGAATCGCGAAACCGCGCGGCACGCCCGCCATCAGGATTGGGCGCGTGAGCGAGGTCCGAAGCGGCGTCACATAGTTTTCGGGGATGTCGTCCATCAACGTCGCTCCGTCAGATCATCGCGCCGCCGGCAAAGCCGAAGAAGGTGAGGCCCCAGCTCACCGCCGCGAACATGATGGCGATGCCCAAGCCCGCCCAAGCGAGCTTCCTGACACCGCCGCCGCCTTCGGAAAAAGCGATGGTGACGCCGGCGATGACGATGGCGATGACGCCCGCCGCGCGCGCGACAGGACCGGTGATGGAATCGACCACCTGTTCGAGCGGGCCTTCCCAGGGCATGCCCGAGCCCGCCGCATGCGCCGATGTGGCGAAGGCCATGACAATGCACGCGGCCGCTGTTGCGTGCAGAAACGCCGAGACTTTCATCTCGTCCCTCCTTTTTGGTCCCAGAGATCGATGATTTCGGTGATGGCGCGCCCGCCTTCGCGGCGCGCAATGAAGACGACCATGTCGACCGCGGAATTGATCAGCCGGGTCGGCGGTGTTGGTCTCGCTTCCATGCAGAGGTCTTCCAGGCGCGAAAGCGCATCCTCCGCCGAATTGGCGTGGAGGCTCAAGAGCCCGCCCGGATGACCGGTGTTCCAAGCCTTCAACACTTCAAGCGCCGCACCATCGCGCACTTCGCCGACGACGATGCGGTCAGGACGCAGGCGCAATGTCATCTGCACGAGATCGCGAAGGCCGATCTCAGGCGCCGTGCGCTTGGTCAGCAATTGAACTGTGTTTGGACTGGAGCATTGGAGCTCGGCCGTGTCTTCCAAGATGACGACACGGCAGCCGTCGAACGAAGGCTCCGCAAGCAACGCATTCAGAAGCGTCGTCTTGCCCGATCCCGTGCCCCCGGCGACGACGATGTTTCGGCGAAGCGCCACAGCCGACGCCAAAAGGTGTGCTTGCGCCTCCGTGGCGATGCCGGCTTCGATATAGTCATCCAGGCGATAGATAAGCCGCGGGCGTTTGCGGATGGCGAGGATCGGCGTGCTCGCGAGCGGGGGCAAGACTGCCTGCACGCGGGCGGCGCTGTCAGGCAGGATGGTTGCGAGCATCGGCCGGTCCTCGCCAACGGTCTCGCCGGCTTCGTGCGCCAGCAAACGAATGGCGGCCTCGCGGTCAGGCGCGGAGAGTGTGTAAGTGGTGCGTTCGAGCCCGCCGCCGGCGCGGTCGAACCAGATGGCGCCGTCTTCATTGACGAGCGCCTCGACGACATCATCGGCGTCGAGCGCATCGGCGATGGCCGCACCAAGCGCGCGCTGCAGAGCCGAGCGCCGGCGCGCAGCGCCAATCGAGGCGACCGCGGCGTTCATGTCGCGCTCTCCAGCGTTCCGCGGTGCGCCGCATCTCCGCGATTGAGCGCGGGCGTCACCAGTTCGCGCGAGGCGACGGATTTGCCGGGGCTGAGCCCTTGGGCGACAAAATCCAGAAACCGTTCAAAGCGTGCATCGGCGCTGGCAGCCGCGCTTTCTTCTAAGCTCGGATCAATCGGCGGGTTATGCTCAAGCCAGACCCGCACGAAGAGCAGCAGCACTTCTTTCAGGATGAGCGCTTCGCCGATCGCCTTGTCGAGCCGCGCATCGGTGCGAAAACGCTCGCGTTCGGCGGTGCTGGCGCTCTCAAGCGTGCGTTTATCGAAACGCGCTTTCACAGCGTCCGCGATCAGGCTCGATTCCGAACAATGCCTTTCCTTGGCAAGACCCGCGATCCGCTCTTCGAGCTCTGGCGGCAGATAGACGGTGATGCCCGATCGCGGCATGTTTAAATTCTCCGCGACCGGCGCGGCGGCGCCGGGTGTTCGGCTGGAGGCGATGCGACAGGCGGCCCACTCGCCTCGTTGTGCGCGTGCGGCGGCGGCAGAACTGCGCCGTCAGGCCCGCGGAAACCGGCGAGCGCGATCTCGGAGATCTTTCGCGGCTTGACCGCTTCGGCGTCGAAGAGATCGGGCTGGGCTTTGAGCCTCTCTTTGGCCAAGGCGGCCATCGCACGCGGCGGCGGCGAGGGCTTCGGCACGAGGCCGATGGCGCGCACGCTTTGCCAATCATGCACGATACTCAAGGTCGGACGCGCTTTGGTCGCGGGACGTAAGCGGCGGCGAAACACTTGCTCTTCATCAAAGCGCAGTTTCTTGGCGCGAAGCGGCTTGGCGCCTGAGACGAAGATGATCTGTTCATCGCGCGGCAGAGATCGGACTTGCGCCGGCGTCATCAGCGGGCGGCGCTCTTCGCGCAACGTCGTTGTGCCAGACGCCCACCCTAAGATCGGGCGTGGACGGCGGTGACTGACGCTTTCGCGCAGCTCCCACACCTCGCCCGCCATGCGCGAAATACGTTCGCTGGTGTCGTCGTCGGCGGCCGCGAACGCGGTTACGATGTGACAATTATCAAGGATCACATTCTCGCGGCCATAGGCCTTGGTGATGTGATGCAGCGACTGGCACACGAGCGAGGCTTTGAGGCCATAACCCGCCATGGCGCCCATCATCACCTCGAAGAAGGGCATGCGACCAAGCATTGGAAATTCGTCGAGCAGCAACAGCATGCGATGGCGCTTTGTCCGCCCCTGCGCATCGCGGGTCTGATGCTCCATCAAAGCGCGCGCGATCTGGTTGATGAGGAGGCGCATCAGCGGCACGAGACGAAGCGCGTCCGATGGCGGGGGTTGCAAAAAGAGCGTGACCGGCTGGGCGCCGCACATGAGGTCGCCGATGCGAAAGTCAGAACGCGCGGTTTTTCGCGCCACGATCTCGTCGGCGAACAATCCGAAGAAACTCTCCGCGGTCGCCTTGATGCCGGACTGCATCCGCTCCTCGCCGGCCAGGAAGCTCTCGGCCGCGTGCAAAACTTCGGGATGAACTTCGGGCGCGCCGCTCGTGGGCGAGATGCGATGATAGACCGACTTCATCGCCTGGGCGGTGGCGTCGAGATCGCGGAGCTTCTCGCGCACCACCGCAAGCGTCTTGCGCTCAATGGGCTCGACATAGAGAACGTGGAGGATGACGCCGACCAGGACGTGCTTGGCGGAGCGGTCCCAAAAATCCTGGTGACGAGCGTCGCCTGCCGGATCGACCAGGATCTCAACAATGTTTTGAACGTCGCGCACTTCATTGGCGCCGCGGCGCACCTCCAGAAGCGGGTTGAAGGCGTGGGAGTCTGCGTGGGTCGGCGCAAAGCGCAGCACTGGGCCCAACGTTTCGCGGAAACCGGCTGTGCCCGGAAAGCCGTGGCGCTCATCGCCGTCGGCGAGCTCGCCCTTGATGTCGAGAACTAGCGCCGAATGCGGCCAAGCCAACAAGGTCGGCACCACATGGCCCCTGCCCTTGCCCGATCGCGAGGCGCCGATCAGCAATTGATGTTCGGGGCCGTCGAAGCAGAGGATCTCGCCGTCGAGCTTGCCGAGCACGGCGCCTAAAGGCGCAAAGAGGCCACATGCCTTTGCTTCCTCGAAGTCGCCCCAGGCGCCTGGGGCGAAGGGCTTCATCTCGTGACCGCGGCGCATGATGAGCGCCATCACCGTGCAAGCGATGATGAGCCCTGCGAACATGATGAGCTCGCCGATGGCGAAGGGACCCGGATACGCCTCGCTCCAGCGCGCCTGCCAGAGAAATATTTGCCACGGGGCGTAGAGCCGTACGCCGCCGATTGCGATCACGGGATCACCCAATGCGGGCTGATGATCGAACACGTCGGCGATGAACGAAGACGCCCAGATCAACGCCGCTGCGCTGATCGCTCCCCCCGCGCTGATCGCCATTGCGCGCCGCATCGCTTCCGCTCCAATACCGGCGCGGGGTTCGTCTGATTCCGCGTCCGCCATTCGCGTGCGAGCAAGCGCGCGGCGCGCGGCGCACTCAATGGGTCCCACGGGACCTATTGATCAGTGCGAAATATTGTGATCCGTCGTCGAGAAAATCGCGCGCTTGGGGAAATGCGAACTGGCTGGCGTCCTGCAACCACGAAGCCGCGAACGGTTCCGCTTCTGACCTGTCGCTTGGTAGCGGATCATATCCACCATACGGGCCCGCGCCATTGCGTCTGCATTGATGAACGCGAGATCTGGGTATCGCGTTCAGTCCGGAAGACAGGCGCCGCGCGCGAGGAATCGCCCGCTGAACATGACGTGCACTGGCTCACCGCTGAAGTCTGGTTGGGGATTGACCGCCCGTTGGACGCTGACATGCAGATGCGGTTCATCAGTGGCGCCGGTATTGCCGACTTCGCCAAGGCGGACACCCATCTCGATGCGCTGGCCCGCGGACACCGCCACTGACCCGTGTCGCAGATGCGCGAGCAGAACATCGTGTCCATCGCACCGCACGACGACATGATTGCCCGCCATGAGCGACAGATTAGGCTCGCCCGCGGGCTGATCGGCCATCCCGTCATGCGCGACAATGACTTCGCCGTTACAGGGCGAGAACACCTCGGCGCCGAATATGCGATAGGCGCTGACGGCGCGCGGCGCAGGCTGAAGCATGTACGCCGGGTGGGTTCGAAACCCCAGTCGCGACACCGCGATGAAGTCGACGCCGTAACTTTGACCACGATACGCCTCCTTGCCGGCTGCAAGGGTTTCCATGTGGAAGTTCAAGAGGGGCGATGCGCCGCCGCTGATCGCACAATATCCCCCGCCACGCAGGGGCGGCGCCAAATTGACGAAGTCAGTACTGGGCGGGGCCCGCCCAATGATCCCTTGCCAGATGAGCGCGCCGCCGACGATGAACCACACTGGTGCGCCCAACCAACGCAGCAATGTTTGTGCGGGTTCGTGCGCATGCGCGCTCCCTGCGCGGCGCCACGCACGAAGCGCGATTGCCGCGAGAACGCCCGTCGCCAGCGCGCCGAAGAGCCAGAGCGGAGGATAAATCCAAATGCCCACGGCGGCGGCGCCAACGCAGACGAGCGCGCATGCGCCGGTGATGACGATCGCCCAGATCCGGTTTGGCGCCTTAGTCAATGCGAGCCAAAGCAAGGCGCCCGCGACCATGCCGAGTTGAAGAGTGAAGATTGCGATCATGCCGGTCCGGCCTCGGGCGCCTGCTGAGCGATAACGGCGCGGACTGCTACCAATACGGGAGCGGACGACGAGAACGCTTGATTGTGATCAAGGTGGGCCTTCGTGCGTAGTGTGAAGTGACGCCGAGACGAAAGGGGACCGTAACCTGAACAGTCGTGCTCGATCGGGAACGCTTCACCAACAAGACTTTGTATTATTCCAACAGCGCGGCGACGCCCCGAAGGCGTTCGGCTGACGTTTTTGAGACCGCTGGACACCGGCCGACCTTACGCGCCGGACGCTCAGCCGCGAACTGCAGCATGACCTATTTTCCACGCAAGCGAATCAGTGACGGCGGTTGATCGCAGCCAGCTGCGGGCCCCTGTTCGCTGCGGTCGAAGTAGAACCCTGTCGTGGACCGCGGCAATCTTGATGCGGCCGATCGCTAGGCCTCGCTGAATTGCAGAAAACAGCAATCTCGCGCCCGCCGCGCGGTCGGACGCTTGCGCATGGCTTGCACGTGCGCGTGGGTGCAGCGAGAGAGCGATTGAGCCAGCTGGGCGTCACTCGAGTAGGCGGTCGCTTCGACCGCTGCCGCGCGTTTGTGTAGCCCATGACCGCAGCGGCGTTTCCGGATCGCTACGACCGTCCGCTCCCGTCGTGTGCCGAAAATCCAAGAAAAGCACGGCGCAACCCGCGTCACGCAGCCGACGCAGCGGGCACGGCCTCGCACTCCGCTCCCACCAAGCGAACGTCTTGGCGCGCCGCCGCGGCAGCGACGAAGGCTCCGGTTCACCGCGCGTTCAGCTGCTTTGCCAAATCTTGTCGCGAGAGGGAAGCATGACGGGAGCTTGTGCTTCATGAAACGCATCATCACGGCAGCTTTCGCGGCGGCCGCCCTCGCGGCCCCTTTGGCGGTTCCCGCCGAGGCCGCTGCGCACGAGCGCGATCGCCATTACAGCGACTACGAGCGCGACCATGACCGAGACTATCGAGATCGCCGTGGCTATCGCGAGCACGACGATTGGGACCGCGGCTATCGCGATAGCGACTGGCGCACGGATCGCTACAGGCGAGATCTCCAGCGTGCGATCCGGCGCGGGCATTGGAATTCGCGCGCGTTCAATGGCTACACCTATCGCGGCCAATGGTTCTACGGCGCCCCGGCCGCGGCCCATTACGACGACCCCTATTACGATCTCGGTTATCGCCTCTGGCGGCGCGGCGATCGCCTGCCCTCTTACTATCGGGACCGCTACGAAGAGGTCGACTGGCGCGATTGTGATCTCCGCGCGCCGCCGCGCGGCTATCGCTATGTTGAAGACGATCGCGGCAATTATCTTCTTGTCGCTATCGCCACAGGCGTCATCTTGAGCGTGATCTTGGACGACAACTGAGCGCAATCTCTCCTTCCTTGCAACTCACACAACTGAGCGCCTCGGAGCCATCTCCGGGGCGCTTTTTTGTGCGCTCCGACTCGAGCTTTGCAATCGGCGCTGCCTCAACTGCACGCTGAGTCTTTCGTTCAAGCACCGCTCATCTCAGCCAAGACATCTTTGCACTCGTTCAAGCGTCGGTGAGGGAACGCTGCAATTGAACTTTGGGAGCTTGATCAATGAAACGTTTGCTTACGGCGGTCGCCGCCGCTGCTCTGTTTGCTTCGATGGGCGCGACCGCAGCGCACGCGCAAAACCGCACCGTCGTCACCCAATCAGGATACGCCAACGCCGCCGGCCAAGCACAAACCGGCGACCGCAACGGCGCGGTCATCAATCAACGCGGCGGGCGCCACTACGCGCGCGGCGTACAAGATGGCTACCGCAACTTCATGCGCATGGACCAATACGGCACGCGCAATCATGTCGCGACCACCCAAGTCGGCTCGGACAATTTCTCCGCCACTGGTCAGGAAGGGCGCAATCTTCGCGCTGACACGATCCAGACCGGTCGCGGCAACGTCGCCGGCGTCGCGCAGATCGGCAATGGCAGCCGCGCCGTCACCGACCAAGACGGCGTCAACAACACCTCTGGCATCATCCAGATCGGCAACGGTCAAGATGTCGAAGTGCGCCAACGCGGCGAAGGCAACATCTCGGTCGTGGTCCAAAGCGGCTACAACTGATCCAGGCTTGCGGGAAGGCGCTCCTCCTCACGCCTTCCCGCGGCTTTCCCACGGGAGCACAAACCATGTCGAAATTCTCTCTCCTCGCGATGGTCGCGATTGCGGCGCTCTCGGCTTGCTCAGCCGCAGCGCGCACCGAAGCGGAATCCGCTGACGCCATTGCGCCCGCGCCTGTGATGGCGCAATCGATGGCGTCTGAAACCGCCGCACCCGCGCCGGCGCATGTCGAACGCGCAACTCGCGCATCGCACAATGACGCGGTGACTTGCGAAGTCCGCTCCCGCCGTTCGGCAAACGGCCTTCTCGTTCAGGCGCGCGCCTTCGCCGACCGCGATGTTTCCGGCCAGTATGATCTCGTCATCACGAAATCGGGCGCCGCCGGTTCTTCCGACATCAGTCAAAGCGGCGCGCTCGATCTTTCGGCCGGCTCGTCAGCGCTGCTTGGCGAGAGCGAGATCAGCGTCGAACGCGGCGCCCGCGTTCGCGCTACCCTAACGCTCCGCGACGACAGCGGCCAGTTGTGCCGCCGCAGCTTCAATCTCTAAGGAGAGGCCGATGAAACGCTCTATCCGCGCAATGATTGCGGCAGCCTCGCTGGCCGCCTTGATGGCGGGCCAAGCGCACGCCCAAGAGCGCCGTGACATCCCCGCCATGATCTATGCGGCGGCGATGAGCGCTAGTGAAAACCGCTCCAGCGTCCAACAAGAAGGGGCCAACAACGGTGCGGTGATTGCCCAGAATGGTCAGGGCAACACGGCCGGCATTCGTCAGTTCGGCCGCAACAACACCGGCGCCATTGCGCAGAACGGCAACAACAACGCGGCGTGCCTCATCCAGATCGGACGCAATCTCGACGGGTCGATCACGCAAACCGGCGATTACAACAGTACCGGCGTCATTCAGACCCGTCGCGGCGCGACGGAAATTCCCGCCGAATTGTGCCAGGTCCGACGCGGCAACGGACGCGGCGTATTCTTGGGCGTCGCGCGCCATATTGTCCAACGCGCCAACCGCTAACAGCGCCAGCTTCGAGACGCGCCATGGGTCCGTCGCACTCTACCGGTCGGCGACGAGCTATTAGCGCGCTTCACGCGCCGCCAGAGGCGGCCTCGCACACGACCCGACCGTTCTCGACGAAGCGTATAGTCGGCGGCAGCGGCTTGGCGACTTGAACAGCGATTGGCCAGTTGAACTCGCCGTTGCTCGGCGCAGGCTCGCTCAGGTCGTAGCTGACCTCCAGAGCGTCGGCAGTGCGATGAACGCCCAAGATGCGTAAACCATCGGTGAGGTCGGCTCGGACGTACCGCGACAAGAGCAAGACCGCGTGGTCGCGCCAACTCGCTTCCGGCGGCTCAAACAAGCGTGAGTTCTCATTCGCTGCGGGCTGCAGCGCGCCGCGCCACGCTTCGGCGGTGTCGAGCACGGCGCAGACCGGGCGGCCTTGTTGCGCCCTCTCAGTCGAGAACACGTGATAGAGCCCGAAATTTATCGCTCTATAAGCATCGGGCGCCAGAGGCTCGAGCAGCGCCGCATGTTCGCGCGTCATTTCATCAGGCAGATCCGCGGGCGCTTCTGCGTTGGGCGGCGCTTGCGGCGCCGAATTCGTTGGCGCCCCGCACGCCACGAGAGCCGACACAAGCACCGCCGCGATGAGCACCCGCATGATTGCCTCCATAAGCCCGCAACTTGACAGACTATGTCGGCGCACTGGGCCGGTGGCAATTGCGACGGCTGAAATCGTTTTCGCACCGACAGGTCTCATTTGGCGCATCAATTGTCCGATTGAGCGGGTGAGCGCACAGCGGAGCGCGCGGACTCCGTTCCGCTCAAGCGGCGCTGTCGCGGTTGAGACCACGAAATCCACGAATCGCCGCCGGGTGCGTTAGTCCAGCGAGAACGCATCAGCTGCCGTCATGTGGGATTTCTCGCCGATCGGCGAGCGCGGCCAACGCCCGCCATAATCCAGCGCGCGACCGCCAAACGCGTGCAAGAAAGGTCAGTCGCGACAATCCTCATCGCCTGCAAGCTGGCCCATGCACTCGAACCGCGTTTCGTGCACCCATCCAACCTTGCCGTTCTGACGCTTGCCCCCGTGCGCGCTACTGGTGCGACCGGCGGTTTGACTCGCGGCGCACCTCCTCCACGCGCCTAGCGGAAAGAGCGGTTTCTGCGGGCGTTCTGTTTTGCTCCACCGGCGCGCTGATCGTGATCCGGTATGTGTCCTGGCCCACGTGTTCCACGGAGTGCGTCGCACAGGGCGCCAACGCAGCCATGGCCGCCATCTCGGCGAGGGTGTGAGGATAGTGCATCGTGGCACGATGCATCTCTCGCTCTATTTCCTAAGCGCGTTCGCCGCCGCGAGGCGATCAAGCACCGCCGCAGGAGTGCTCAGAATCAATGGCGTTCCAGGACTCGTGCGTCCTCAGGTTGACGCCATGGTACGTTCGGCCCCGGTCGTCGCCGGGTGGACAGTTCTCTGGGAGTTCGATCAGGCAGAGCACCACCCGATCGCCGATGCGCGAGTTGTGAATGCCCGCAATCGCATTGTAGTCGACCTGCCACTGGCCATTCTCGTACTCGATGACGCTGCCGCTGTCGCCGGCTCTCCGGCCCACGGATCGGACAGTCGTCAGCGCGCATGCGCCGATGTGTTCGCCGGCGGTCCCGGAAGCAGGCTGTATCTCGGGCACGTCCGCAGCGTCCACGACGCGAGGCTGGCGCTGGTAGCGCCCCGGCTCACACCAAGCACGGCGAGGAGGCTCGGCCTGGTGCATGGACATCTCGGCGAACCGATCGCAGAAGTGGCGATTGTACTCCGCCGGCGTCGAGAGATTGCCGCCCAATCGCGCCGATTCCTCGGGGCTTACGTCGAACGTCGCAACGTACCTCTCGACGCTGCGGGCCGTCCGATCCCGACATAGCTCACCTGCACCCTACGCCACACGACTTGTACGTCCAACGACTATTGCCTTCGGGCGAGTGGCATCACGGAACCGCGATCCGCGGCGTCATTGTATTGTGGCGGCACAAGCGTAGGGTTGCGAGATGAGGGAAACTTTGCGTCTCCTTGGACTCTTGCTCGCCGTTTGCGTCACGCCCGCAAGTCCTTCCTGGGCGCAATCGGCGCCGACCGATACTGCAAGCGTGCAACAGCCGCCCTCGGAGACGCGGCGATTTCGCGGCGTTTACGTCAGCGGCTGGGAGGCGCAGCTATTTGTTGAAGCGGGCCGAGAGAACGAGCAGCCGCACTGGGCGGCGGTAACGCCCGACGCGCGCGCCTCGCTGGCGCAGGTCCTGCCAACCGTGTCCGAGCCAGGAGAGGGCTTCCG
This sequence comes from alpha proteobacterium U9-1i, assembly GCA_000974665.1. NCBI lineage: Bacteria > Pseudomonadati > Pseudomonadota > Alphaproteobacteria > alpha proteobacterium U9-1i. The sequence goes on from BBSY01000002.1 coordinate 196,783, forward strand.
TGTTCTTGTCGAGTTCGACGGCAGACTCAGTCCACCGGGGCGCTACGGTCATCTCGCCGTCTACACGCATGCGGTGCTGATTGAACGTGTGATCAGCGCGCGACTTGAAAGCCGACCGAGCGCCTTTTGCGATGCGGAAGCGAGCGGCGCCTGGCGCGGCGCCAACAATCGTATCTACGCCGTCACCGCCAGCACGACGGGTCCGACTTGCGCCCAGTCAGTGGTGCTCCTGGTCGTTCGCGATTCCGACGGCGAGGTTGTCTGGACCGATGCGCGGCCCGCGGCTCAGGTGATGGGACTGACCGCGCCAACGACGCGCACGCCCATGGCGGCCGCGTTGCAGGCCTGGATCGGTTATGGGGCGCGCGGCGAGACGACAACCGACCTGCCCCCTTGGCCGCTTGAGCGCGAACCGCCGACGAGCGCGGGCGGCTTCGAATTTGCGCCAGAATCTTGGATCGATCGCGAGACCTACCTGGAGATGCGCGCGCGCGCCGAGCCCATGTTCTGTTATGTACAAGGCATGGAAAGCTTGGCTTGCCTGGTGGAACGCTGGGACCAGCTGGAGAAGGTCGGCGTTCAGGCGTTCGCAGGATAAGCGCCCACGATTGGCGAGCACGCATCTGTGATTCTTAATTCCGCGACATCGCATTATGCTTCACGCGTGCTCATGCCGCACCGCATTCTGTTGACGATGATCGTCGCTTGGACCGCGACGGCTCTGTGTCATCCAAACGCCCTCGCCCTCACCTGCATTGACACCACCAGGGCCGCGCAAATCGCCGAAGCAGATGCAATCTTCCGTGGGCGACCGATATCGAGCCAATTCTTGACGGACGCCGCTCCGCCATTGCCTCCGACGCGGCCGCCGGCCTCGTTACAAGACGGATGGGATGGAGATTTCATTGTCCATACATTCGAAATCTTCGATGTGCTGAAAGGCGATCTAGGACTTTTCGCCCAAATTTATGAGCACGTCTCATGCATGACTTGCGATCTGGGCATCCGACCAGGACAAGTGCTTTTGGTGTTTGCATCCCGCCGTGAAGGCGGGCGCCTTGTCGCTAGCCCCTGTGGCGACGTTCAGGAGGACGCCATTGGCGCCAATGCGCGCTGGATAACTGAGCAAATGCTTGAGAGCCAGCGGCAGTAGAGGCCGGCTCCTTGCCGCGGCCAACGCACACTGCGCTGAGGCCAAACCGATTTCGGCCAACGTACGTCGTGCGCTCGATTTGCGCGAGCGGCCGACGCGCTCCCATCCAGCCGCTCGCAGCCTCCTAGCAAGCAACGTGCGTCTGCCGCGCGCCTAGAAACTTGACGATGGACGCATAGCAGGCCGGGGCATCCGGTAGCGCGTGGTTGGAGCACGGGCGCTTCTCGTCTGTCACTGCAAGCTCGCAGCGCTCGAAGACGTCCGCCGCCATTTGATCGACCAAGGCCAGCATGGGATCGTGCCGCGAACCAAAGATGATGGCCGGCATGGTGAGCTGGTCGCGCCTCGGACCCAGATATTCGCGAATGTGACGCTGCATCGTCGGCGAGGTCGGGCCGGCGAAGCTCATAACAAAGCGGATAGACTGAAACGCCTCGCGCCCTCCTTCGCACGCGGCTGCCGCGAGGAGCGCAATACCCGCTCCGTTGGAATAACCGGCGATACCGTCGGGGCGTTCGCGGCGGCACACGTCCGCAATGTGCGCCATGCTGACCTCAAGACCGTCGTAACGGCCGTCTGCGAAGCGAAACCATATCCGCGGGTCCTCGAAGCCGAAACCTTCGACCTCTTCGTCGGTGCAGCCCATCTGGTTCTTGATAAGATCGTAAACCATTTCCGGTGCGACTTGATGCGGGGCCGCCGGATAGACCCAGTCAGCGAGGTCTGCGCACGCTCGCGCGCAGTGCGTGAAGTGCCACTTCTGCGTGGCGTGCTTTGTCGGGTTGCTGCCGAAGCAGTGAAGCGTCGCGATCTTCAGCTTGGCCATATCGAACGCCTCCACTTGGGCCAAGCCCGGTTGCCTCTCACGCCCAGAATTGATCCCAATTGTGAAGGTCGAAGAAGTGCTCGCGGCCGGAGACGATCTTGCCGTTCTTCACCTCGAAGACGATGCAGCAAGACACATCGAGCCGCTTGCCGTTGCGCTCGCCCGTATTGCGGTGAATCCCGACGACGCGGCCACCGTCGGTAGCGAGCACATCTTGGAGCGCCGCCTTGAACGTGCCGTTTGATTCCCCGCCATAGCGTCCGAATTGCGCGAAAACGGCGTCACGGCCGCGCCGATCGCCAGCGATGGAGGTCGCACCCGGTGTGTGCCAGGACGCTGCTTGGTCAAAAATCTCGTTCAGGGTCGCGATGTCGCCTTCGTTGAAGGCCTTGTATCCCCGGCGGACCACGTCGGCGTTGCTGACCCCGCTGCTCATTGGAAAATCCTTCTGTTGCTCCGCGCCGATTGGCGTCAAGATGAGTTGAGGGTAGGCTCGCTCCGTCCGTGGCGTCCTTAAGCGGGGCCTAAATGATGCTAAATCCGCGCGCGCTTGCGGCCCACGCGGGACCTGATTGAAGCTGGGGCGCACTTGACGAAAATCTACGCGGCGACCGGTCTGGAGGTGCTTCCGGACGAACGGCGCATCCTGGTGCGGGGCGAAGCCATATCACTTGGCGCGCGGGCGTTCGACCTGTTGCTGGCGCTGATCGACAATCGCGACCGCGTTGTGAGCAAAGAAGAATTGCTGTCGCTGGTTTGGCCAGACGCCACCGTCGAAGAGAACAACCTCACGGTCCAGATGTCGGCTTTGCGCAAGGCGCTAGGGCGCGACGCAATCGCGACGATTGCTGGACGCGGCTATCGCTTTGCCCTGCCGTTGCTGAACGACAGACCCGTGCAAGCCACAGACCGGCCGGTCATTGCAGTGCTCGCCTTTGACACCGACGAGGCGCACATGCAGTTCTTCGCCGACGGCGTCAGTGACGAGATCATTCAGCGGCTCGCCCGCGGCGCCCATCTTGGCGTCATTGGCCGCACCTCGAGCTTCCAGTTTCGCGGAGACCGCAAAGCCGAAGCCGCCGACCGTCTCAAGTGCTCACACGTTTTCGACGGCGCAATCCGCCGCGCAGGCGACACTGTGCGCATTAACGCGCATCTGATCGACACGCTCTCACGCGAGACAATTTGGTCGGAGCGCTACGACCGTAATCTGAACGACATGCTTGCTGTGCAAGATGAGATCGCTGAGAATATCGCCTCCGCGCTCAATCGAACATTCAAGCGCACCTCGACACGCGCGATCGATCCCGACGCGTTCGATCTCTACCTGCGCGCAAGACCGACGTCCTATGAACCGAACCAGTTGGCCGCTGGCGTGGGTCTGCTCGAAGTCGCGACCCAGCGTGCGCCGCATTTTGTCGAAGCCTGGGGCCGCCTTGCTTACCTGCGCGCGTTCCTTCACCTGTACCTGCCCTTCGCTGAGCGCGCCCAGAGCGCCGAACGCGTGGTGCGCGATGCCTCGCACGCGCTGGCGCTTGACGCTCAGAATGTCGATGCGCTGGCGGCTCGTTGCTTCGTGACGCGCCCGTTCGGTGACTTCGCGGCGTTCGATACGTTCCTCGATCGCCTACGTGCGGCGCCCGGCACGGGTGACGGCAAGCGCTATGTCGGCTGGTTGCTCCGCCACACAGGACGCATGCGCGAGAGCCTGGAGGAGACGCAGCGCGTATTTGCGCTCGACCCGCTCGATCCCATGACCATCAATCTGATGGCGCTCTCCTACATGGCCTGCGGACGCCCTGACGTAGCCGCGCCACTCTATTCGGACTTGGTCGAACGCTTGCCTTCGATGAGCTTTCCCGTATCGAGCCTGCTCAGGGCGTATGCGTTCCTTGAGGATTGGGAGGCGGTCGACCGCCTGCTCGCAGCCGCCGCCACACGACCACTGCGCGAGCTTCAAGACACCATCCCATTCGTGCGCGCCAAACGCGACCCGACCGGCGACGCCCGCATGGCATGGCGCTGCGATTTCGAGGATCGGATCGCCAAGACCGGCGCTGTCGATGTTGCACGCTTGGTATACGCCGCGCATCTGGGCTTCGTGGATGAAGCTTATCGCGCCGCCGCAACCTGCCGCCTCGGCCCATCTGGCGCCGATGAGGACGTCATGGGGCCCGACGGCTATCGCACCGCGATGCTGTTCGAGGCCAACATGCCGGAACTCCGAAATGATGCGCGCTTCCCCGAGGTATGCGCGCGGCTGGGCCTCGCCAACTTCTGGATTGAGAGCGGGAAATGGCCCGACTGCGCGCACCAGGCGCCTTACGATTTCAAGGCCGCATGCCAGGCGTTCCGCAGGACGCCGCAGCGTAAGTTTTTCGATGAGGACTAGCGACCGCTAATCTCAAAAGCAAACTTGCAAGGCTCCAACTCCCGCATGGAAGTGCTCTGGTATGAGTCCTGGGTCCGAGTTGCGGCAATCAAACCATCCACGGCCTCACGGTACAATTGCGCCGCGGCATCAGCGCTTTGTCCCGCGCCGCCGGAAGATGCGGGCCGCCCTGCGGCGGGTGTGGGCGCTCGCGTCAAACACCCAACTGCGCAGAGCACTGCAAGCACAAGCGCACTCACCGAAACAAGTCTACGCACGACCAGCCCCGCCCATGAGTTATCCCAAGACCAACGCCTATTGTGCGGGCGTCATCGTGACCGCCGATGGGAATTCCGGGTTGGGAGATGGTTCCTGCGCCACCTCGGTCCAAGAGACGATGACGCGATGTGTACGCTGGCTGATTTGACCCGCGTCATCCATGACGGATTCATCGATTTCCAAATCTATGCGTCCCGGCGATGCAGCAATCAAACGATAGTCGTAGAAGTCGCCCAGAAGAAAAGCTCTCTCATCGTGGGGCGAGACGAAGCCCAGGTATACCCTAAGACCGTTCATCGCCTGGTCGCCGCCACCAATTCCGAACAGGCGCACTGACGCGATGTTCGAAAGGTTCGGCATGTCGTTAAACCTTACCACCCCAAGCGCCGCGAGGGTTGGATCATCCTGCGCGAGCGCCGTCCGTACTTCGGGTTGGCCATCCGTAGCAACGAAAGGCGCCGCCGTCTCCGGGTCGGTGGCGCGATTGCAGCTCGCTAAGGTCAAGCAGACAGCTACTAGAAGTGCGGAAATTGAAACGCGGCGGATCAGCATCAGCCCCTCCCCTAAACAACCAACAGCCAGCTTGAAGAACCATGCATCGACCGCAAGCGCAATGTCCCCAATAGACCAGCCTACGTCACCTGATCATTGCTGCTGCGCAGTTCAGTCTGCGCCAACGACGCGCAGCAGGGTGATCTCCCGGCGTTCGTTGGGACGATAGCGAACTGTCACTTGCTGCCCATTTGCCCCTGCAAGCTCAGGCATGATGTACATCTCAAAAGTATGCGCAGCGCCTGCTGCGTCGGTGACTGTGATGACATCGGGCAAGTCACTAGATGTTGTCGCCTCAGCTCCAATCAGCGCCCCGGTGACTGTCAGATCTTCCGCGGACGCGGGAATGTTCTCTCCGAAAACGGCTGCGCCGCTGGCATTGACCACGTCAACGACCAAGGGGTCGTCAGCAGTCGTGTAATACGCGATAACAGGCTGCCCCGCAAAGCTCGACGGCTCCTTGCCGCCAAGGTCGGCGTGGCTTTCCGCGTTGAGATAGAGACCCACTGGATTGCCGCTCTCGGGTTGAACGGCAAAGGTGAAACGCGGGTAGCCCTGGTCTTCGACTTGGTTGACAACGCCTTCGATGCGGGTTTCGCCCTCTGCCAACGGCCGGATGTCTGATTGTTGAGTCGCCGGCGTGCAGGCAACGACAAGAGCGACCATGACCGCGATTACAATTCGACGCATATTTCCCCCTGCCGCACTGAAAGAGCTGCTCTTCAAACCAGACGCACCGTCATTCGCTCACGACTGGTCTTAGCCGCTCAACTCCTAGTGCGGGAAAATTCTGTGCGCGCCAAGACGCGGTTTCGTTGTTTCGGCCACTAGCGATGGACCGTGTCTTGGCTTTGCGCTTAGGTGTATGGCTATGGCTTGGGGAATTTCATGAAAGCTCGATTGTCGATTGGGGTTGTTTCGCTTGCTCTTGGCGTGCTGTTTTCAATGCCAGCGTCTGCGGACGAGGTGTGGGTCCTGCCAAGCGGGAACCAATTGACCTATGACCGCGATGTCGGTGACGTCGCAGTGCTCACTTATCGCGCCGAGCAAGGACTGGAACCGGGTCAGATTTTCGTGGTGGGCCTCGGCGGACAATACGAGGGACGCTCCCGCTACCAGGCTTACTGGGTGGAAGCCGACGATGCTGGACCCACCTGTGCCGCGGCGCTCGTCGACGCCGAAGGTCGCACCTGGCGTCGATGGGGTCTTGCAACAGTGTCTTTCGCAGGCCCAAATTTTCCGTCCCGCCTTACGCTTTCCAGGGGCGAGTGTCTGAGCGCGCCAACTGGCCGCGTGAGCGCGCGCCCGGTTGTCGGCGCGGGAGTGCGTTAGCCCAAGTCAGGACGGATCGGTCGAAACTAGCCGCTCAACTCCTCGGCAATGCCACGACCAGCAGGGCGCCGCATCGCCGCACGGAATATTCAACCTCGGCAATCTTCGTCACCTGCAAGTTGGCCCATGCACTCAAATCGCGCCTCGTGCGCCCATCCGACTTGGCCGTTCTCGCGCCTGACCCTTGCCCATAGTCCAAGCGTCGCCTGCACGGCGGGTGACACGACCTGCTGCTCCCACTCGACTTGAACTGAATCGCCCAAGCTGGCTCGTTCCCCGCGAACCCAATAAGTGGAGTAGCCTTCGCCCTCGTACTCGAGCTGATACACGACTTCGCCGGCGCGCAGATTTTGGGCGTCTTCACGCACGACGCCGCGTACCGGCAGAAGCCTCGTCTCAACCGCTTCGACGGAGACCCACTCGCCAGGGGTCAGCGTGGCAAGAGCGCTCGCTGTTGGGCTTTGCTCCGCAAGCAAGGTCGTTGGTTCAATCGTACGCCAATTTTGAAACGGACATCCGCCCTCACCTTCACAACCAGGGAAAGTGTAGACGCCGTCAACGGTTGGCGGTTCATCAGTCGCGGGAACCACCGCGCTGGAGCGCGCAGACGATTCAACCGGCGCCACCTCGGCGTTGCACGCGGACAGAACCACACAAAGAAACAGAACCGCAATGCGAATAGACATCGGCCGCTCCCGAAGATCATAGCGCTACGTTGCGTTACCATCAGCGCGCGACAATAAATGATCAAGGCGCCATGCGATCAAGACGTCGCACGCAGAGTGTTCCAATCGAAGATTGGAATGTCCGAAGGCGTAGAGATCACCGCCACTCTGTTTGGGGCGCCGTCGACGACTTCAATGATCACCATCCCTGCCTCTGACGGGCCAAGTGGGCCGCATGGGAAAGGGGGCTCTTCGGTCTGGCCATTGATAGTCTGGCCATTGATGTAAGCGTCGTAGGCGCGGCGCGCGTCACCGGTCGGCACAAGCTGATAACGGTCTTGTTCACCGCTAATGGGCTCCAACACGCAAGCTTCAGCGCCGGGCGAAGCAGCGCGAATAGCCGGCAACGCTGCTTCAATCGGAGCCCCCTCTTCTTTTTCAAACAGCCGGATCACCGGATAGTGCTGACCACCGTCCTCGCGAACGAATCCCGGGAGCGCTTCGTCGCCGACAAGGCGCTGTTCTGCACACGCGAAGCTCCAGACCGAAACGCCAGCAGCGCGCACCTCACCCCAAGTGCAGTCACGAAATTGCTCACTCAGCGCTTGCGGGGGTTGGGGCCCCGATTGCGCCTCAGTTTGAGGAGCGCTGGCCGGCGCGCACGCGGCTAAAGACGACGCTAGGACGACGCAATAAATTGCACGGCACATTTTGGTACCCCCGGACTTCCACATGATGTCACATAGTTCATCCACTTTAGGCGCCACCGCACATGTGCTGGCTGTCAGGCGCCGTCCAAGTCTCATTGGTGCGCAAATTAGTGCCGGCATAAACACGTCCGCGGTCATCTCCCGGCGGGCAATTCTGCGGCACGCTGACGAGACAGAGCCGAACAGGATCGCCCACGCGCGAATTCGAAACACCGGGCAGGACGTCGTACGAAACTTGGCTCATGCCGTTTGCGAACTCGACGCCGCTGCCGCTATCGGCGACGCCCTCCAGGCGCGAGCCAACCAAGGTGATTGAGGTTTCCACGCAATCACCCACTTGCATCGCCGAATTGGTCTCAGACGCTTGTGGCCCCAGATTTTCGATGGTTTCGGCTTCTGGATTGTCGGTTAGGGCTGGACCACAACTCGCAACCAGAAAACAGGCCGCGACCAACGCAACGCAGGACTTGCGAGATTGCATCACCATCGATCTCCTTTTGGGCCGCACAATAGCGATTCTCACGCAGTGTCCTCATAAGTAGACGCTGCGCGCTACAGCGACGCCCACAAATACGCGACGACGGCGGCGCAGCCGAGCACAGTACGTACCGCATGAAGACCTCCCCATTTGACGATGAGACTTCGCGACCGCGCATCTGCTTGCTCGTTGGGGATGGCTTCGAGCCGATGATTGGTCGGCATGATGCCGAGCAGCGTGTAGGGCCAGTTTGACAGAATGAGCACCGCCCCTAAAGCCCAGCGCCAATCCTGCGCTTGCCACGCCGCCCAGAATCCCAGGAGCGAAGATGCCACTGCCAGCGATGCCTGCATCGCAAAGCCACGCTTGTAGCTGGGCTTCCACTGAGTGAGGAGGCTTCGGTCATCCAGCAACAGTCGCGCGGGTTGCTCGGCGACATTGATGTAGAATGCGGCCCCCGCGAACAAGGCAGCCGACACCAACGCAAGCAGTTCGGCAATCACCTTAGGTCCCCCCCAAAAAACTGGAGTGGCCTACCACGGGATTGCGATGGTGCGAACCACGGTACGACGGACTTACTCGCTCCATCGTGCCGTAGATCACATTGCTGCGCTACGGCGTGATGTCGCCGAAAGACCATTGAGCCCTTCGTGCGAAATCAGTAGACGCGGCCGACCTCCTCCAGGCCGGCTAGTTCGAGCATCAACATGCCTACGGGCCGGACGCCCACATCTTCCGGCGTCGGACTCCAGCGGCTTACAATATGATATCTGCCCGCCTGACGAGCTTCGACGATCCATTCGGAACCATCGTTGCCAGCGTCATTCAGACTTGTGTCCATTGTCCAGAACTGGGCGCGGTCCAACTGTGCGAGCACCGCGTGCCACTCGGACCGAGACAGGGGACGCTCGATCTGCCTGCTGACGGCCCCGGGGTCATAACCTCCTGCACCGCTCAAGCTGACGGCGTTCAGCGTGTAACTATCTCCTATTCGTGAGACCCGCACCGCAATTGGGTTGTCGAAGGTACGGAGCCAAACAAACCGATAAAGTTCATCAGCTCTCGGCGTTCCACAATACAACGAAGGCTCACGCATCACCGCCAGATGACGGGAATACCATCGCCGAACAAACTGATCACTCTCGCCAAAGCGACCAGCCGGAAAGTAGTGAAGTTCGGGCGCAATAGGGCAAGCATCAACAGTCGCAATGCCACGCCCCGAGCCATCAACACAGGCAGCCAATCCGGCCAGGAGCGAAAGAAGAAGCGGGCGTACTTTCACTCAGGCTCTCTCCGCATGAGCGGACACAGTTGCCAGACCTCACACATCTGCGCCAATCACAACACAGCGCGACTGCGGCGACCAATTGAACTCACGGCCAGGAGGCGACATTCCAGCCCTGCGTCCCACTCTTGGAAGGCCCAGGGTCCGTTATTCGCCGAAAACGGTCATGCCCGCTATCGGTGCATTATCGGACGGATGCCCTCTGGGGCGTGGCAAGATTTGAGGGCGATTCTGCCGTCGCATATGGCGAAAGGGTGATCCAGCCTAGCATATCGTATAGCCGCTTACCCGCCGCTGTCGCGACGAGCACGTGCAGAAACTCCCGATTCACCGGCGGGCTGAGTGCCTGCATAACTGCTCGGGCCAAACCTTGCCGACGGTGAGGAGCGCTGGTCTCGATCCGGTCGTAAACGTGGAAATCTTCGAACGCGGCGGAAAACCCTTGTGCAGCAACGTCGCCAACATCCGTTAAAATGCGCACTGATGTAACAGGACCATCTTTGTCGCGATGCAGCGCATACCCGCCTGGGAGCTTCGGGGTCCCTCCACTAACCTTGCCAATCGTCATGAGGAAGCGCTGTTCGTGGACCTGCCAATGCGCAGGCAGCAACGCAACAAGTTCTTCAGTCGACGTGCAGACCTTTATGAACGCACGCGGCGTGGAAATTCGGGCGGCGACCGACCGGACGTTCTCTCCCGGCGTCGCGAAAACGAAGCGCCGCGCCTCGCTTAAACTTCCAGTGTCCAGCCGAAGACCGCCACTGTCGTAGACAGGTTGAGGCAGGCCGCGCGCAACAGAACGGGCCCTAAGCCAACCTTCAACGAGGCGAAAGTCTGCGCCGAACCGGGGTTGCGGGCTGCTCATTCCGAATATCTACGTTTCTTAGCGAGTAGCCCAACGCCACGGCCCGCCGCCAAGCAATAATTCTCGAATGGCGTGCTCGATTCAATCCGGTCAATGGCTCCGCCCCCGACATACTGGCCTAGGATCGCCGCTTGGCGCCGCTCGCGTCGGCAGTTAGGGTGTCTCGGTTTACGGCGTTATCAGCGAGGGCGGCTTGAAAACCTCTCACCGAATTGCCTTGCGGACGGCCACGATGGCAGCCGTGATCTCGGTGTGCAGCATTGCGTACGCACCGCGTTTGCTGGCGTTTCCATACCAAACACAAATTGGCGGCGCGACAGTGTACTCCGAGACGCCCATCACGCCGAGCCTCAGCGAGGTGATGCAGCGCGCTGACACGCTGTTGGCCAAGAGCCCCATCTATGATCCTCATGCCCAGCTCGACATTTATCTCACCAGTGGTGGTTGGCGTTGGCGTATGCTGGCGTTGCAATCAGCCGGCGCGTTCGGATTTCGGCGCCCCTTCACGAATGCGCTCGTTTTGAACCACGCGAATGTTGCCGCTGATGAAGTCAGCAACGGCCGCGATATTGGCGGCGCGCGAACCGTGTCCGGTGTCATCGCGCACGAGGCCACTCACTTGATGGTCGCACTTCATATCGGGGAGCTGCGTGCCGCGACGTTGCCGGCTTGGGTTAAGGAAGGCTACCCAGACTATGTCGCACAAGAGAGTAGCCTCTCGGACGCCGACGCCGCGCATTTGCGTGCGTCGGGTGCACATCCTGTAGCGCTGGATTATTACGATTACCGCCGTCGTGTGGCAGCAGCATTAGCCCAGAACGGAAACTCGGTGGACCGCCTGTTAACACACCCCTGAGAGAATGAGCGCTGCACATCGGTTCTTCGGCGCGTGAGTTGACATCGAAAGATAAGGCCGCTCAGATTTTCGCAACCTGCCTACTTTCTCCCATTCGAGTCGGTGATTTCGTTGGGATCACGTCAAACCATCTCCATCATACCGAAGACAGTCATTCAAGGGCCACGGCCCGGCACTGAGCAATTTTTCTCGAGTGACCCATCCGTGTCGACCAGTAACGCGCTCGCCGCGCGGGCATTGTTCTCGCAGCGCTGCGCCAATGCACTGAGCAAGACCTGAGGTGAACTTGAGTCCTTGGCCGCCATCGCCACAAACCACCCTGCAAGCGTCCGGACCTCGGCCGCGCGCGAGACATCGACACGCGCACCGCGTCGGTCGTCCGAGACGTCGATCCGCCAGCGTTCGTCGCGTGACTGCCAGGCGCCAGTGCGCGCCTCAAAGTCGAGATCGAACGCATAGATACTCACACCATTGGGGCCGGATAACTCTGCTCGAAAGCCGTCGCCTTCCAAGTGCCGAACGGTATGCACGTCCGGGCGCCAGTTTGGCCACTGATCGATATTGAAAGCGCACTGAAATACGTCCTGCGCATTGCCCGCGATCAGGGCTTGCGCTGCGGACTCATGCTGGAGCCGCCAAACAGGGGCGAACATCGCGGCCATCAAGAGCGCCAGCGCGCCAGACCAAACCAAGGCTTGCCGACGCATGTGCATTCCTCGCTATTGCCGCTGCGCCTTAAACAGAATCGCGCCTGCTTCCTCTACCCCAATCCGCCGCGCATTCGACAATAGCCTCTCGTAAGAGGCCACGACGCGTGGTTCAGGCGACACCAACTTGCTGTAATCCTGCATCTTCGTCTCGAGCGCGGCGAGCGTTACGGCGTTCGTTGTCGCGTGGCAGCGATACTCAAACGTCCAGCATGTCGCCGGGAAGTGGTCGATGAGTTCCTGTGCTGTAGGGCACGCATTGTGGACCTTGCCCACAACCCGGTCGATTTCTTTGAACCAGCCGTCAATCTCGAGCGCGAGCACCTGCGGGGGCCGCGAGGGATCGTGCCAAGTATCCAGTACGCAAACCGCATGCTTTGCAACGCGCGCAGCCTCTCCCATCGCGCCGCGCAAATCACGAACGTGATGGGCGGAATATTCGAACACAACCACATCGAATGCGCCGTCGCTAAAGGGCAGGGTTTCCGCTTCCCCCTCCAGAACTTCGACGCCATACGCACGCGCCTTGGCCGCGGCGCTGGCGTCGGGCTCCACGCCGCGTACTGTCGTCCCCCATAAGGCCGCCTCCCGTAACAAATCGCCCTCGCCGCACCCGATATCGAGCAACGTCGCTGGCGCCAGGGCGGCTATCTCTGCGCGAAACGCGCGCCGAACACGCTGTTCAAACTCGGTTTCCGACATAGCTCATGCTCTCGGCTCGTTTACGTCAGTGGCGCCCAGGTTTTCGAGATAGTTCTTCATGCTCGACGTCATGCCGAAAACGAAGTGAGCGAAGAAGCGATAGATCGGATCGCGAATTTCGCCATCTTCCTGGATGCGCACGCGGGTTCCTGCATCGTCTTGCGACAGCGCAATCGTCCAGCCGCCGCCATATGGCAGATCAGGATTTGTAATCATCGTCACGAATTGGCCGTCGCGAACCGGCTCCGTCAGCCGGTAGGCGACGCGGTCGCCATCCGCAATCTCGACGTAGGTGATGGCGTCCGCCGTCTCCACGATGTTCTCGACCACAATCCCTCGCCAACTCGGATAGTCACGAACGTTGCGAACGATCGCCGCCACTTCCGCGACCGGCCTGGCGACTACGCCTTGCATCTGCGCGGTGTGTGTGCGCGGGAGGGCCATCCCAATGAGATAGATCACAACGGCAAGAGCTGTCAGAACGCCCGCGATGATCAGTACCCAACGAAGCATATCACTTATCCCCCTTGTGAGCGGCCTGCGCGGCATCAGCCAGCAATTCCAAACCATTTACCGCCGCGCGCCGGTCTGCCGCGCTAAGGCGCGCCAACGCCGTCTTGACCCGCGAGAGCTCCAACACCGATGTCTCGGAAAGTGCCGCACGGCCGGCCTCGGTCAGCCGAACGATCTTGGCCCGAGCGTCCTTGGCCTCGGGCGTCATAGTGACAAGTCCCAACGCGGAGAGCCGCTTCAGGGCCGCCGACATGGTCGAAGGAACGACCTTGAGATGAGCGGCAAGCGATTGCGGTCGCTCGCCAGCATTGGGCACATGAGCCAGGATGGTTTGGTCTCGCGCGCTAATCGCTGGACCTTGTCCGCGCCGCGCCCGGTGATCGACATGGCAGGCAACATATATACGCGGATAGTGCCGCTGCACTTCGCGCGCCAATTGATCAAGCTTCGTCATGTGCGAATTGTTCGCTCAACTCAGATAGTTCGTCAAAACGAACCAACTTGAGTGTGGGCACGCATCGACCGGGGCGATGTTGCGAATCGCGAAGCGGCGCGCGCCGACAATTACATGCGCGGCATGGCGCCTACGAACGTCGAGCGGTTAAAATGGGACAGCCGTTTGCCATCCGACATTTCTCTCCGATGGCTGGCGCGCTCCATTCCGGCCCGTGGCGCCCTGCCCGCTAGACCGGCGCGCGATCGCGGGAAGCGACCGTCCCTAGCCGTCGATGGCATGGTCGATGACCGCGAATCGCATCTACCTCGATCAGATAGCCCGCAAGCTTGCTATCCCAACCACCATGTTTGCGAGCGGCGGAATAACTTCCACCGGGGACGAAGACGCGGGGCTCGGTGTTGGCGCGACAGACTACCAGCTCGCCGGCGAGGTTGGCGTGAACAAGCGCGGTGGCGGCGGATCCGTCGAGCTTGCGCGGCGGTTCTTGGGCGATCGTGCAGGGGTGCAGCGCGAAGACGGTTGGCAGATCTCAGCCAATACGTGGATGCGAACAGGTCAGCGCACGCAGCTGGGCGCCTTCGGGTCTTGGCGCGAAGCGGCCATCGTTGGCCGTGACGATCCCGCTCAAGTTGGCGTCTTTGTGACGCAACAGCTCACGAGCAATGTGCGCATGTCCGTGAACGCGTCGGGCGGCCTGTCCGACGGCAGCCCCGATTACGCCACCGGCATCCGCTTTACGTGGCGCCCCTCGAACGACTGACAATACACGAGACTTGCTTGGGCGGGGCCAGGAAGCAGGCTCCGCCCATAATCGTGTTGCACGCCTTCATGTTCGGCGGTCTCATAACGCGTGGCCGCCCCTTCTGCACCACACTCGAAAGCGCTGAGAGATGGCGATCGGTGATGCAGTCGGCGGCGACTGAGAGTTCGCAATTGTTCGAGCCGCCCGAAGCCATGTGGCGCGACCATGCAGTCTTACTGTTGGCGCGCTTCGTCGAAGCGGACCCCACCAAGATCTGCGCCTTCAAGGCATTCGTCGGACCGACGCCGTATTGGAGGTTAGCTACGAGCTTACAGAACCCGCACCGAGCGGTGGCGAGTTCAACTGGCCGATAGCCGTCGCAGTCGCGAAACCACTGCCGAACACGATCCGCTTCATCGAGAATGGTCAGGTCGTGTGCGAACCTCTCCCGCCCGAGAATAGTCGCGCCCCAGCCAGCCCACCGATCGCATCCGCGATCGGCCTATGCTCTCAAGTCCAGCCAGTGACCTAGGCCCTCGCAACAACGGCCCCACGCAGACGCGACGCCGCTCTGTCGCGCTTGGCCGCGCTGATCCGGCACGGACCCGATTGCCTCCTGATCACAACGTGCTCGCGCACTTCTCCGGGCGCACAGCGGCGCCCCATCTTCTGTATTCGTCTCGTTAGGCGATGACGCCGTTAGAGTAACTCAAGGCGCGATTTCCAAGTATGAGTCCTCGCCTGGGGTGGAGCGCGGCTTCTGCAGCCGGTGCGGCTCGACCCCACCTGCCGCAATCCCCGCCCCCCAACGAGACCCATTTCCACATCGGCGTGTTCGAGCGCGTCGCCGAATTTGCGCCAACCGGCGCGTTCTTCGCCGAAGAGCGCGTGCCCTGGTTCGATCACCGATCCGGCCCCATCGAAGGGCTTTCCGCACTGGCGCAAGTCGCAGTGAAGCGAGAGTCCAAACGTCGCGACTAAGTTGCGCGCGCTGAACCCCAATAATTGTAGCCGGCTCATTTCGGTGACTTTGGCAAATACATCGTGTCGAGCGTGTCGATGGAGAAGCCGGCCGACCTGATCAACGCGGGAATGTCACGCGAGAGATGACAACCGACGCCAATCACTTTCCAGACCGGTTCGATGCGCTTCTGCCAGCGTTGCACGCCTTGCTCGACAAAATCGTAGGCCAACCATGGTTGCGGTTGTTACATACTGGCCGCCACCATCTAGTCGAGACGTTGATCACCTAGATAGGCGAACGACGCGTCGTCGCCGGCGACTACTCACGGACCGCCGTAAGCACAATCACCTGTCGGTCGAAGTCCAACGTCCACGCGTAGTGCTTGAGGAACCCGTAGGAAATCAGGCCGTGCACGTCGATCCCGCCAAACGTTCCGAAGGACCCCCAAGCCGCGTCTGGAAGCACCATGGCGCGTTGTCCAATCTGCGAAGCCTCGCCCAGCCAAATGTCCGGCGCCAACGCCACAATCGCACCGGCGGCAGACGGATCTGAAACGCCGGCCCACACCGAGGCTTGGGAGTGTGGCAGCAATAAACCCGCCTGCACACCGTCGTCGGCAACCGCCACGAGCCCGGAATCGACGAAGAAATTAAGATCGCGCCTGGATCCTGCGCCACCCCGGGCGATGATGAAATGATCCGACCACAACAAAAACGGGATCTCAGTGCGCGTTCCCCCGACGAGCGCCATGTGCTGGCCGTTGGCCGCAGCGTTCCCGCGCGGCGAAAGAAGCAGCCGTTCGTTGGGGGCGTCAATCGTGGCGAGAAAAAGTTGCAAGAAGTTGGTCCCCAACACTGGACCAAGTTCAACGCCAAGCTGCTCCGCCGGCAGCGAAGACACAACCGCCACCGGCGCGTTGGTGACACGCACGGGCCCCAAGTCGATGTCAGCGACGCCTTGACACACTTGGGTTGCCTGTAAGTTGGCAAAGCCCTGCGCGCATTGCGCAGAGCGCACGTTGTACCGCGTTGCAAGTGCTGGAGACATGGCGACGAATGTACCGCCAGTGTCGAAGCGGAACACCGCGCTCTGACCGTTCAAGCGACCCTCGACGCCGGGCATAAAGGGCGTCAACGCATCGTTCTCAAATCCAAGACCGACCACGCCGGGAATATTCACGGTGATAGGATTGTCCACGCGCGCTTGCGCGCGCACTCGTGCGTTGGCCGACATTTCGGTTTCGGTTGCGAAGCGGAGCGCATCGGTCGGCCGGTCAGCGTGAAGGTAAGACTCAAAGATCGCACCGCGCAATTCACGCCGGCGCGGATAGTCTTGGCCGATGGCCTCGTAGTGAGCGATTGCGGCATTGTAGTCGCCGCGCACATGCGCAGATAAAGCAGCGACATGGCGGCCTTCGTTGGTTGTCGCAAGATTATCGAAAAGGCGCTCGCCAAGCGCCCCGCTCTGCGTTGCATTGCCAGCACGCCAGGCCTCCCAGGCCGCGCCTGTTGTCACTGCCGCCGTGGTCTCACTCTCGAGTGAGGCGCCGCTCACACATCCCGACACCAGAACGGACAAAATCGCCGCACCCGCAACCAACCCAGTGAATTTCATGTGACACCCTCCTAGCAGAGGATGACTCTGCAATATTTCAATAATATTTCAATCCTAGAATTATCCATCATGGCTCCTCCACTAGAACTCTCAGCGGCACAACTGCGCGTCATGGCTTCCACAGCAAGAACGAGGATCGTCGGCGCACTCGCCCAACACGGGCGACTTTCGGCCCGCGAAATGGCGGCTCATATCGGCCAGCCTGTCAGCGGCGTCTACCACCACATTGACCAGCTTGAACGCGTAGGCTTGGTGCGCCTCGTTGCAACACGGCCAAGCGCTCGCCGGCCGGAAAAACTCTACGGACTGATCTCGGAGCAGCTCTCCGCGCGTGCAGCGTCACGGACCGCGGCTGGTCGCGCTGCACTTGCCCAGGTGGCGAGGCGTTTTCTCACCGCGGCAGCCCGTTCGGTCGCCGCCGCGCTTTCATCCGACGCGGCCGTCACGGACGGACAAGTGCGAAACACGTCCGTCCGTCGCATTCAGATGCGCCTCGACCGCAAAGCGCTAATTCAGTTCAACGCCGAGTTGGACGCTTTGCTGGAACGCGCGCAAGCGCGATCTGGCAGGGGCAAAGCACTCGAATTCACCGTTGCACTCGCGCCAGCCCCTCGCCCACCGCGCGCCACGCATTAGTGGCGGCCCGATTTGGCGCGATGACATCAGCTGAGCGCCCGCCGACACGCCGCTCGCCCAACTTGGGATCAGCGAGCGCCCCCGCCCGCTTGAGCCCAAACCGCCGCTAGCGCGAGCTTATTTGGGGCGTGGCGTCACCAGCAGCATGATCCAGCCTGCGAGCATCACGGCGCCGCCGACCGGTACAAGTGGGTCGAACGGATGCAATCCGGTAAAGATGATGACGTACAGCATCGAGGCGTAGCAGGCCGTGCCTACGGCGATGAGCGCTGCGGGCCATCTTGTTTTCGACAACTGTGACACGATCAACAAACCCAAGCCCTGCATGGCCTGCAGCGCGGAGCCGACGATCGCAAGATGAAGGTCAGCGGGCTCGAGCATGTCGCGGAGCGGATGCAGCGTCCCGAACAAGATCGCTGATCCTATGAGGATATGCGCCAAGCCGGCGCGCCAGATCCAGTTCATGCAAAATGCCCCCTCTTGACGTTCACCCACCCGACCGCATGCACGTCGCTACTCTGCTCCAACCGACTGCGTCGCGAACCAGGCAATAATTCTTGGATAGAGATCTGCAATCGTTTCTCCGACGTCTCGGTTCGCGTAGAGATCGACAAGAAAGGAGTCGAACGCTGCAAACTGCTTGAACCCCCGCCTTTCCACCATGACGCGCACAACGCGCGCGCGCGACACTCCTCGATCTGGCTCGACCATTCTGTCATGCTCATAAAGACTGATCAGACCCCAGTTCATGTATTCCAGGAAGAGCGAAAGGGCGTTGGGGTAATTGGATGCGGACTTCGAATCGTCAGCCCAAATGCTTCGCTCTCCAAGCGCCGCTTCGATGTCGGCAAGATATTGGTCCGCAGTCGGATTGATGAACCCGTGGTTCACCTCAGTGAACAATATCTCCGAACGCGCGATCGCGGCAGCTTGCGCACTCAGTTCCGCTCGCTGCGTGTAGGGGAAATTGATGTGCGGCTGAAGCTCGCGATAGCCGTCTTCTTCGATCCACGTCACGGATTGGTTTGGCCCAACCAACGGCGAAAAGACAACCTTGACGCCATCGTAAGCTCGAACGTTGGGAAAGCGCTCCATGAGCCACGTCCACATCGTCATGGCATCCGCGTCAGTCTCGAAGAACGCGACTTGCTCATCGTAGAATGGACGGTTCTGTTGGTAAAATGAGCGGAAATCGGTATCCTGCGCGAAATCCTGCAACATCGTCAGCAAGGGCAAGAGGTCGTTGGTTTGCTCATCGTAGAAGCCGGTGCGATCATAAATCACACTGCGAACGATCTGCCCCTCGGCATCGAATTCAAACGCAAACGCGTTCATCTTGTATCTGAAATACCAGAAGACGTCCTCCTGCATCCCCCGGCTAAGCGCCTGGACGAATGGGTGTCCCCGGTAAGGTTCGAAGTGCGCCCAGGCACGTGAATAATAGTCAGTATCGGTCGCCACCAACCCCGGATTCGCGGCGGCGTAGTCGGTGAGGGCGATCCCGATGTTTACCAGCTCATACACCTCCGGGAGTAGAACCTGGAAGCGACCACGGTTCGCAGCCTGATACTCCGGAGAAAAGCGCGCCGCCGGAACATGCAGCACGCCGACGACGCGTACATTTCTGTGTGTGCCGCCCTGCTCAATCCGAAGGCTCACGGCCTCGCTCACACCCAACGGAAAACACTCCTCGTCGCCGGCGGCGCGGAAACAAACATTCTCGCGCCGCCCCTCAGCGATCGGTGCGTCGACGACAAAAGGATCGCCCACCGGACTCGACCGCAAGAGCTCGGGCCTTCGCTCGCCAATCTGATAGGTCAGTTGCGAGGTCGATGCGTGCAATACCCGATCCTGCGCCGCAAATTCAGCACTGACGCACCCAGCCACGGCAAGGAAGGCGAGCCACATAACTGCGTTACGCGCCAACCCTGCGCTGATGATCCAGGCGCAGCGCGCCGCCGATCGTGTGCTATCGCTATCCCTCATCGATATCCTGTCGCCCATTTGCCCACCTCCAGACATCGTCATCTTCGCGCCGCATGAGCGATGAGCTGTGCCGAAAGTGCGAAATTGCGTTCGTCAGTGGCCGCACGCCCGAGGATAAGCCCTGATCGGCCCGACGCGAGGTCCTCACGCTGTTGCCGCAGTGGATTCAGAACTCGCTCCTTCTAACGGATCCGCGCGGCCAACGCCTCTATTTCCCGCGCCACCAAAGCGGGCCGATCGCGTTGGACATAGTGTCCAGCCCCTTCCGCGCGCACGAGGCGATGGCGCTTGAAGCCTTGAGCAAAACTCTCCTGGCTCTCAAGCCAAAGCGCGAACCCTTCGTCGCCTTGCTCGCCCTGCCAGACGTTCGTTGAGGTGATGATCGTGGCCGGAATGGCGCCGATGTCGGTCATGGCGGGTGCAGCTTCCTCCGAGACGCCAATGCCTTGCACTTCAGCGACAATGTGCGCAGGCCAGGTCGGCGGCGGCGGCGCGCTGCCGAGGGTGCTGCAGAAACGTATTCCGCGCGCATCGCACGCCGCGCGAAACGTTGGCGGACGGCCATCGACAAACACAAGCCCGGCGACTTGTTCAGGATGGAGCGCCGCAAACTGTGCGATATAAAGTCCGCCCAGCGAATGCCCCACCAGCACATAAGGTGGGCGAACGCTGGCGGCATGAAGAACAACGTCGAGCAGCGTCGCTGCTTGCCCTGCATTGCGCGCGGTGGCTGGAGGTTGGAGGCTCTCGCTGTCTCCATAGCCAGGGCGGCTGTAGGCGAAGTAAGCGGCATCGGGTCCCAACTGGTCGATAACGCCGCGCCACACCTCAAATCCATCCCCGAGCCCGGATTCAAACACGATCGTTGGCGATCGTCCCCGGCGTCCTTGAAACGCAATGCGCGTTCCCATCACCCGCACCGCGTGGGTTTCTCTATCCGTCGATACGGGTGTCATGCACCCAGCGACCAGCGCGGCAATAAATGTTCCACGCTTCATTGAGGCCTCCCTTGCACGCCTTGACGGACTACGAGTTCCAGACACGTTCATTTTGAAGTTATTGGGCTTCGTCGACCGGGCGATATACGGCTGCGAAGACTGTTCCGCCGAGCACTTGCAGCCCAGTATCGAACGCCACCCACGCGACGCCCGTCTCGAACGGCAACGGCAGCGATGCAGTGTTGGCGACATGGAAGGTGCCAACAAACAGCCCGGCAAGAATCCATAGGTCGCGCCGGTGGTAACGGGAAGTCGCCTCCTCCCATGCAGCACGACAGCTATTCCCGCGAAGACAAAGGCGCGTAAGCATTGTGCAGCAAGAGCCCAAATCGCGGTCTGCTGCTGCGCTTCAGCGGATCGAAACAAACCAACCAGTGGAGCAAACTGCTCCGCCAATACGATGGTAAACAGGAAAACTGCACACACCGCCATCGCCGCATATGCGCACAACGACGCAAATAAGAATCGCATCCGCGCCTCCTCGAACGATTTTGCAAGCTAGACTTCGATCCTGTCACTCATCTCGACCGCTCCGTTGCAGTCGGTCCACGATGTCGTAAACCGGCTTTAGGTCGGCATAGACTTGCCAACACTCCACCAGGTCCTGCCTGATCACCGCCCGCCATGCTGCGGGAATGCGCCATTCGTTCGCCGCATACCGGCGGCCTGCCTCGATGATAGTTCCGCCTGCCGCGCCGAAAAGCGCAACACAATTGGCGCCGCCGATGACTTCGTCGGCCTTGACCCAATAATCTGGGCAGAACGCAAAATATCCTCGCCAGGCCGCGCAAACAGCTTCGCGACCGCAAATTGATCGGCCCGAAATGTCGATGAATTCATGGTCCTCCGAAGCGAGGTTCGCAATCTGCTCCGCGTTATGCGCGTTGATGGCGCTCACGAACGCTGTCGCCACATCTATGTTACGCAAGCGGACCTCCAACCGAGAAACGCGCCCAACAATCGATTCATCTACGCAGCACCGGGCGCGGGATCGCAGCGTCCTCGCGGCATTAACGCGCGCTAAGCGTCATCGTCGAAAAATCCAATACAATCGTGTCGCATGCCTTGATGAGGTCAATTCCGGCACGGCCCTGTGCCCCGGCGTCGTCGTCGCCTATAGAGACGCCCCGAATTGGACAAACGGCGCCCGCGACACCAACGTCGAGCTGGGCCAATTCCCCGACCACTCGATCTTCTGCTCCCGAGACGCCGGCCACGCGAACGGTACGCCGGTTCAGTGCGCGCCTCTGCTGCGGCGACAGAAGTGCAAGCGCTGCTGCTCCAAGCGCGGTGCGATTGGCGCCGGTATCGAGGTGAACGCGGAGACTGCCGCTCTCCAATTGGAGTTCAATTGCGAACCCGGAGGCGTTCCAAAGCATCGGTCTGCCCCGGCTTACGCTGTCACGCGGACCGGCGCGCAGTCGCGAGCCATGATCGATGAAAGCCAGTGAACCAAACGGGTAGAGCGTCGGCATTCCAAGAATCGGAGGAATTTGCCGTCCCTCGAAGGTCAGGTTGTCGTCGGGCAGAACCAGAACCGGCACGTTGCTGATTTCGGCAGCGCCAATTCGCATGGTGTCGATCATGCCGAGGCGGCCCACCGCGACGCCAGCGGTCGAGCCGGAGACGCCTAGGTCACCCTCAAGCATACGGATCCCAAACCGCGCCGCATCACTCGCACGAACAACTGAAACTTCCGCTCCGGAATCGACGCCCCAGCCGGTAAGGGTCTCGCCCGCCTCCACCGCAACTTCCGCCATGCCCGTCCAACCATAGGTCAGTGGTTGGTCGAACTCACCCCTCACCTCAACGGGCGGCAGCGGCGCCAGAGCGCGCCAGAACGCAATTGATTGCGCCAGCCCGCTTGAGACGTCTTCGCCAAGCAGATCGGCCTTTGCGGCGCAGGCGTCCGCCGCTGCGCGATAGCGGCCAACACGGCTCTCCGCGTCACAGAGTTCGCCAAAGACCGCCGCGCGCAGAGCGCTCCTTTCAGGGTTCTCGGCGAGCCAGATTTCGAGCGGCTTCGTCTGACCGGGCGGGAGCGACGCAGCGCGCTCCAGAATGCGACCAGAGCCGCTTTGCGCGCAAGCGCCGACCGCGAGCGCCAAGCAACAGGCGAAACTGCGCATTGCGATCATGTTATCCCTCGATCGCGCTGAGCCAAGCGGCGGCGATACGGCCGACCTCATTGGGCGATTCCTCTGGAACAAAATGACGGCCCGGCACGACAGCTTCCGTCACTCTTGGCCATGTACGTGGAACGCGCTCCCTGCCGCCCAAAATGAGCGCTCCCGGGTCCGCGCGGATGAACAATTTCGGAATCTGCGTTTCCGACATGAAGCCCAAAAACCGCAACGTCGCCTCATGAACATCGGCGGGATCGCCATTGATTGGTACTTGTCTTGGCCATTCGAGTGTGGGTCTGCGTCCCTCCCCCGATTGCGCGAACGGCCGACGGTACTCCGCCCGGTCTTCCTCGGACATACTCGGAAACTGGCGCAGCAGCACCGCCTCTACGAAAGTGTTGTTCGAGAGAACATCAAGCTCGGCCTCGGATGTGCGAAAGCGCGAAAAGAACTGCATCGCAAATGGCGGCGTGTTGGCGTCATTCTGCGACACAACGAACGTCTCCATGAAGACGATCGCTCTGACCCGCGCTTCATTGCGCATCGCCCAGTGAAAGCCGAGCGGGCCGCCCCAATCATGCACAACAAGCGTGACGTCCCGGCGCACGCCCGTTGCGTCGAAAAACGCATCCAAGCGGCGACTATGTTCGAAAAAGTTGTATTTGCCGGGACCTGAATCTGGCAGTTTGTCGGAATCTCCCATGCCAATGAGGTCGGGTGCGATGCACCGACCGAGACCCGCGAGATGCGGGATAACGTTCCGCCAAAGGTAAGAAGACGTGGGGTTTCCGTGCAAGAACACGATTGGCGCGCCTCGGCCCGCCTCGAAATACGCCATGCGGATGCCGCTTTCAGTCGGCACGAATTTCTTGGCCGCGCGAAATTCAGCCGCGCCCTGCGGAGACGGCGAGTTGGCGCACGACGTCGCAAAGCTCGCGCCGAGCGCAGCGACCATCGCTTCTCTACGTGTCAACATGCTCTACTGCGCGCCGCGGCGACGATAAGTGAACGACCACGTCGTGGTCCAAGCCTGCTGCTCGGCATCAAAGGTCTCGCCCCACTGGCGCACAGCATTCGCGTCAACACGCTGAAAGTTCATGCGCTGTCTTGCCCGCGGAGCGCCTGACGGCGAGGGGCTCAAATTGTCGAGCCGCATCACTCCGTCTGCGTCGACGGATCCGGCATATTCCGTTCTCGTCCCGCTCGCGTCCGCCCAGGTCTGGCGCCACTTGCCCTCCGTCGCATCGTAGATGTTGATGGAGTGACCGTGCGCGTTGCGGAAGGGCCGCCAGTTTTCAAGAATGACGCAACCTTGGTCATGCAATGTGATCGTGCTCTCCGCGATCACAACGGGCGACTGCCCAGGCGACACGTCCCACTCGCCCAACCAAAAGTCGAACTGACGGCTCTCCGCGCTCGTGCAGCCAACGGGCCGCTGCGGCGCCACCGCGCCGCCCTGGATGATAGCGCGCAAGCGCCCTACCTCGGCCTCCAGCGCCTGCCGACGCATGGAACTCGGCGCAGGCGGCGCTTGTTGCTGCTGCGCTGTCTGCGCGCTGGCGATGGTGGGGATCGCGAGCAATAGGCTCGTCACGAGAGATCGCACCAGAAACTTCAACATCTTCTCAATTCGCATCTCGCACCTGCGCTAGAGGCAAACCAAGAAACGCGGTTTGAACATCATCGCCAACTCCACACTTCAAACGGCGCGCCGCCAGGGGTCGCGAAGCTCATCCGGTGACCGAGCGCAATCGTTCGGGCGCCTCGGTCCAGCACTGTCGCCCCGCCCGCGATCGCCGCGCGCGCTGTCGCCCGTAAGTCCGTGCTGGTGAAAACCAAAGAGACGCCGATATCATCGCGGCTTGGCGTCTCGCGCGGCCGCAAGTCCGGCTCGAAATCTTGATTGTGATGCAACATGAAGGCAAAGGAACGGTCGGCTTCCAGATAGGGCACCGAGGGTGGGAAATACCGCTCCGTCATTGCTACAAATCCAAGTGCGCTTTCCAGAAGCAACCTTGTTGGCGCAATCGCCGCGACTGGAACATCGAAGCCGCAATTGTAGATGCGCGGTTCCGCGAATAACGGCGCTGCACGCGCCGAATGCATCATGTGATGGACGACGCCTGCGTGATCTGCAAACCGTATCGAGCGACCAACTGCGGTAACGTACGGTTCGCTCGTTGTCAGCCGCGCCCCGGCGCTCCGCAACACGCCGATACTTGCGTCGAGGTCGTTCGACTGGAATGTTATCTCCGAATTGGCGACGTTCTCTGGGTGGAGCCGCGTGGCGCCCACGGCTTCCAAATAGATCGGCATGTTGCTGACAAGGCGTGCCCATCTGCGGCGCGGCTCAAAGTCAGCAATGGAAAAGCCCAGTCCGTCCGCATAAAATGCCAGCGCGGCATCGAGTTCTGGCGTGCGAATGATCACGCCGTGATGGCGAACCTGAACCCTTTGTCGTGGGTGCGCCGCTCCGGCCATTGCGACGGCTAGGCCGCCGAGAGCAGCGCGCCGATTGACCATTGGCTTCCGCATGTTCGCCTCCCACGCCACCGCATTATTGCGACCTTCCAGCGGGCGGCTGTGCAGAAAGTGCGAATGGCGTCGCGGCTCTGTCGCGCGGACCAATCATGTCGACGCGACCTGAAGACTTTGCACTTCCTGCGCAGCGCTGAATTCCCAAGCGGCTACGCCGTTGCCTCGCGGGCCAGCTTGAGCGCTTTCCGTTGGCAGATCGCCGGCGAACGAATGGAGAATCCCCATGAGCGTTCCTCGCATCCGCACCTTCTGCGTCGTAACCGTCGTCGCGGCTTCAATGGTCGCCATTTCACCGCCTTCGCTCGCGGCGTGACACTGGACCCCGATGGCCGGTCCAGCATTTCTCAGTTTTTCCACGACCTGTTTGCGTCAATTGGCGTGATTGAAGGAGACGGGGCGCGGGCGAGCGACGCCGGCAATTGGCTGAGCGCCATCGGCAACAGAGGCAAAGTGCGAGGACGAGGGGGCGCTCAGGTCGCACCCTCGAAGGGCCGCTTGCTGTTAGTCAGCGGGCGAACATCGACGGCGCCACGCCATGAAAGGCGCGGAAGGCGCGCGCAAACGCGCTGAAATTGTTGTACCCAACAGCTAGCGCAACATCAGTGACGCTTCCGACGCGGTTTCGCAGTAGCTCTGCGGCGCGCTCCAAGCGCCGCTGACGAAGCGCTTGGTAGGGCGTTTGCCCAAAACATCTCGTGAATGACCGTAGGAAATGCGTGCGCGAGAGCCCGGCCGCTCCGGCAATATCCGGCAAGGCGATGTCAGTCTCAAAGACCGCGTCGATGAAGGCGCGCCCAATCAAGCAACGGCGATACAGTTCCGCGCGCGTGGCCGGGCGCAGGGCGTCGAGCTTGTCCTTGGTTCGCCAGCGTGGCCGCTCGTCATCAATCAAAGCCGTGAGCAGGCGCGCGGAGAATTCTTGCCGCGCAAGAGTAGGCGCGCCGCGCAGGGTAGGAACGGCGCCCATCACCCGCCACAGTCCGCTATCTGCGGTGCGCTTCACCGCCGGAAACTCGACCTTTGACGCCTCAACGTTTGGATCATCGAGCAGCGCGGCGTCGACTATCTGGAGACGCGCAGCGTCCGACGCCTCCTGTCGCGAAAAGAACACGCACATGGTCTCCACAGGTGCGTCGGCATCGATAGCGCTTTCATAGGGCTGCGCTTCGTTGACGACCAGAAATTCGCCCGGGACAACCGCCTCATAAAACCCATGGACATTGTATCGTTCGCTTCCGCTGCGGACGAGCTTCAGGGAAAGCGGAGCGGTGTGCCTGCTATAGGCAGCGCTGCTCGCGCGGTCATGGACAACAATAGTCTCAGCCCCCCAAAGGTAGTGCTTCAGGGCTCTCCGGTTGTCAGGGTCGGGCAACGGCTTGAACAGCATGCCGCCATTTTGGCACGTTCTGCACGAATTTTCCCTTGTTATTTGCCGCGACGTAGACGGCAGCGGTCGCAGGTGCGAACGACGGGAACGGGCGAGAGATGCGCCATCGGCGAAATTTCTCGAGGGGCCACCGCGCTCCAATCGAGGCATTCGCGTCCGGCCCGTCAATTGGAGCTCAAGTTCGCCGGTAGCGTACAATCACCCCACGCCGTAGAGCGTCGTTCGAGGCAGGTCACGTCGTCAGAGTGATTTGCGCTCGCACCCGTCAGGCCCGCAGGCGACGGCGCTTGCCGGGCCGGTCGCATCGAGCGGCGCTTCACTCGCCATTGCCGCGACGATGGCGGCCCCGAGCGCCATGTCTTCGAGGTGACCGAACTGGTGCAAGCGCAATTGCCCGGTGCGGTCGTAGAGCAGCGTGGTTGGCGTGCCGCGCATGCCATAAGCGCGCATAGTGACTGGATAGCCGTTTTCCTGCGCGTCGATTCCGACTGGGAAATTGATACGGTACTCGTGCAGGAACGCCTCCAAGGCGGTCGCCGAGCCCTGTGCTTCGTGGTGCTCGAACACGGTGTGCAATCCGACGATGGCGAGATCGTCTTCGCGAAAGGTCGCGCGTGCGCGTTGGGCTTGTGGCAAGCCTTGGCTGACGCAGCCCGGGCAGAGCATCTGGAACGCCACCGCCAACACCGCGCGGCCGCGCAAGCTTTCGAGTGTGACGGGCGCTTGCGTGTTGAACCAGCGCGAGACCGTCCAGGGCGGAGGATTCATGGCGCGCAGCCTATCCGATCATCTCGGATATTTCGAGCGCCGAATCCGCAACGAAGTGGGTTGCACAATGTGCGCCACCACCGTTTTGATAGATGCGGTCGAGGTTCAGCAAGACGATCTGGCGATCGGAATACAATCTCTCGAAGGCGCCCCGCGCGAGTGCATCGGCGCGATGCATCGCCAAATTCTGGAAAGTAGAAACCGCGCAGCTAAATCGCGCGCGCTGAACCCCAATAATTGTAGCCGGCCCATTTCGGTGACTTTGGCAGGTACATGGTTTCGAGCTTGTCGATGGTGAAGCCGGCCGACCTGATCAACGCGGGAATGTCGCGCGAGAGATGACAACCGCCGCCAATCACTTTCCAGACCGGTTCGATGCGCCGCTGCCAACGTTGCACGCCTTGGTCGGGAGAAAGGCCATGCTCGCAGAACAGCAATCGCCCATTGGGCTTCAGGGCCCGGCGCGCGCTCTCAAGAGCGCTCACCGCACCAGGAATGGTGCAGAGTGAATAGGTCATCAGCACGGTGTCAACGCTCTGGGCCCCGAGCGGCATGTTCTCTGCCGTCTCCGTCAAGATCTCCACATCGAACGGAGCGTTGCGTACGCGGTCTCTCGCGCGCTTGACCATCCCTTGCGAGGGCTCAAGCGCGTAGAGCTTGCGTACCTTGGAAGCGTCAAAGTGCGGCAGGTTGAGACCCGCGCCAAATCCCAGCTCAAGCACCACGCCCTCAGCCGCAGGCACGATCTTTTGGCGTTGCTTGTCGATCGGAGAACACGAACATGCGCCTGTCACAAACGCCGGCAGCAAGAAGCGCTCATAAAGGTTCATGACGCGGCGCTTCCTGCATTGCGGCGAAACAGATGATAGCGGAATGCCTGCTCGGCGCCTGACGGCGTCAGATGGATTTCGCCGTGCGTTTCCATCAGCTGAAACTCGTCACCCAGCAGTTTCGTTAGACTGACGCCGTCGTGCTGGACAACCTCCAGCCCGCTACACTTAGCGGGCCCGCCCGGCGCAAATCCGGCGATGATCGCCCAGCCATCCCCATCGATGGCCGTGCGCAGCGTTTCGGCGTATGCGGCCTGAGCGGCTGGATCGGTGAGGAAGTGCAGCACAGCCCGATCGTGCCAGAGCCGATGCTTTCGCGCCGGGCGCCACGCCGTCACATCGGCGACGATCCATTTTGCGTTCTCGGCTGCGCCGCCGAGACGCGCCTTGGCTTGCTCCAAGCCGGGCGCGGCGATGTCCAAGATTGTCAGATCGCGATAGCCGTCTTTCAGCAGATGATCGACCAGGGTGGAGGCGCCGCCGCCGACATCGATGATGGGCGCGTCATGACCGGTGCCGGTGCGCTTGATGAGCTTTAGAGAAAGCGCGGGCTCGTCCTGGCGCCAGCTCACTGCCTCGGCGCGCTTTTCGGTATAGACACGATCCCAGTGGGCGTCCGTCATTGCGCTTTGCTCTTGGTGGCCTGAATGAGACGTGGGCTCTGCGGTTTGCTCGCGCAATGTCATGGCCGCGGGATCGAACTCAAGCGGCGCCAAACTTGGGTCTGGCAGAATGGTCCGGCGCAGCCGCGCAAGCGGAGCACGTCGCCCTCAAGCCGGATCGATCCCGAATAGGTGCGCCCATCCTCAGGATTGCGCACCGTGCCGCGACGCCATTCGCCGTTCTCAAGCACGAAGTCGCGCAGGATGAGCGAGCCCAGTGCATCGGGCGCGACTTCTGACGCATCCCAGAGCCATATCAGGCGCCCGCACAGATGCGCTGCGTTTGACGCGCAGGGCGTCAGGCGCACGACGCCGCCTAGTCCCCTTGTCGCCCAATCGTCGTGGACGCGCGTCGCCGATTGCGCCTGCGCGTCTTGCATCATAGCGCCGGCGCCCAGAGCTGCGGCGAGCAAGTATGCCGCGACATTGGCGCGAACCAGCTTGCGCACGCCGCAAACACGGCGCGTGGCGGAAGCAAAGCGCTCGAGATAGTCAGGATGCTCGGTGCCCATGAGCCGATCCCACCAGGTGAAATAGAGCCCGTAATTGCAACGCGCCTCGGCGTGATGAAGGTCGTGATGGGTGACGGTGGTGAGAAAGCCGAACAGCGGCTTGCCCTCGGCGTTGGCCGGAAAGAGTTCGTATCCCGAATGCCCCATCGTGTTGCGCACGATTTGGTGCAGCATGAAGACGCCAACCACCGCCCATTCGGTCGGGACGAGCACCATCCAGATCGGCACGAAGAGCGCCTGCATCGCAGCTTCCGCGACGTCGAAACTATAAGCCGTGAAGGGCGAGGGATTGTGCGAGCGGTGGTGCCGGCGGTGAAAGCTCCGGAAGAGTCTGGGGTCATGCACGAGCCGATGCGTCCAATAGAAGTACGCATCGTGGCCGATCACCATCACCACGAATGACGCAATGGCCCAGCCCCATCCCCAGCTCGCGGCGAGCGCTGTCCCGGGCAGATACCCTGCCCGATCAGCCATGAAGAGGAGCGCCCCGATTGTGGAAAAAATCGCGAGTGAGCGCAGCGAGACGATGAATTCGAGAACCAATTGCCGGGCGGGCGGGGTCTCGGGTCTGATCTTGCGGCTGGCCAGAACCCTGCCCAACAGCACCCAGACGATCAGCCAAAACCCGATCGCGAAGATGGCGTATTGGGAAAGGTCGCTGGTCAGACTGAGGCGCCAGCGGTCGGCGAAAGCTATAAGGTCGGCGCTCATGTGATCCTCCTGGATGGAGGCTCACAACGTCATGATTGGAGGCTTGGCGTCTCGCCAGGGCCGGAAAACCCACGCCAGTTTCGAAATCAGCCAGGGTTTTCTGGAATTGACGAGCCTTGGCCCAGCGCATGTTTGCGCCATTCGCTGGGCGTCTGGCCGGTTGCTTCCTTAAAGGCGCGATTGAACGGGTTGAGTGAGGCAAAGCCCAGTTCGAAGGCGATCGCCGAAATCGAGATGCGGGCGATGGCGGGATCGGCAAGGCGGCGTTTGGCTTCGCCGATCCGATACGCGTTCACGAATGCAACGAAGTTGCGGTGGCCGCGCCGGTCGTTGATCAGCCGGCGTAAGCGGTGCTCGGGGACGCCAATTTCAGCCGCGAGCGAGCCGATCGTCAAGCCTTCGCGCCGCCAGGCTTCTCCTTTGCCCATCACTTCGTCGAGGCGGCCCAGTTCATGCTGATCGCCGGCGTCGATTTGAGGCTCGGGCGCAGCTGCGGGCGCCGCCGCCCCAAAGAGCGCCGGCTGGGCCTGGAGGAAGACGGCCGCGCCGGCGAGACAAAAAAGAGCCAGCGCCGAGGCGCCGAGGAGTTCGTACCAATCGGCCTCGACGCCGAAGGCTTCGCCGATCTCAAATCCGGCAAGCACGACAACAAAGAGCGTGACCGCCGCCAGGAATGGGCCTCGGAGGCGGCGCCTCGCTTCGACCAAATCTCCGCGCCAGCTGCGCACGATCACAAAGAGTGCGTGCAGCGCAAAGGCCACTTCGACAAGATTGTGGACAATCCAGATACTGGGTTGGAGGTCGCGAGGTCCAAGCCAGCCGAAGAGCCCGAGCAATGTCAGTCCGGCGAAGGGCGCCAGAGTAACCGGTGAGACTTCGCGATCGTCGAACAATGCGACGATGAAAAGCCAGAAGAGGCCGCCGCCGCCGAGCGCCATGAAGTGCGCGAACGGCTCAAGGGGGCCGATGGCGGCGCGCGCCTGCGCCGACGATTGAAGCGCGTAGGCCAGCACCGAGAGCGAGAACAATATGCCGGCAAGGCGGGCGGAATGGCCCTTGCCGCCGCGCCAAAGACCAAACGCCGTCGCGATCAGCGCGCCGATCGCGGCGCCGCGAAGAATAAGCTCAAGAGAATTGGCCGCCGCATCCATGGCGGGAGACTAGCATTGTTCGTTGAGAGCGAGCCAAGGTTCGTCGAAGCGACTTTGCGCGCTTAGATGAACGATCCACGAAGCCGAATAGGGCAACATCCCAGCGAAACGGATTACCGCGCCCGCATGGGGGCCCGCCCGAGCGGGACGAAGCAAATGTCGTGCGCTTCGGGGTGCACCCTGCGCAACTCGCTTTCGAGATAGTCCAAGGCGTCGGCGTCCGTTATGTCGAGATCTGTCAGCAGATCGGTGACGACCACCAACACGTGCGAAACCTCCAGATAGTCGCGAGAGGAAAGCCGCCGGACGACCCGTTCAAACCAAAATTCGAGGACGTGTTCCATGGCGATATCTCTTTGCGTCATCAGGTCTGGCTCCGGCGATATTGCAGAGGCGACATTCCGTAGGCCGCCAGGAAAGCGCGCCGGAATTGATCGGCGCTGCCAAACCCAGCAGTCAGGCCGATATGCGCGATGGGGAGAGCCGAATCCCGCAGGGCCCGACTTGCAGCCTCAAGGCGTTGCGCCGTTACGAATGCGTGCGGCGAACACCCCGTCGAGGCCTTGAACGCTCGCGAGAAATGGAATCGGCTTAAGTCAGCGACACGAGCCAGCTCGGAAAGGCTGATAGACTTTTCGAGATTGGCGTCGATATAGGCCCGCACATCCGCCAATTGCCTCGCCGACAGCCGACCGCTGACTGGCGGCTTAGAGATTCCGAACACTTCTATCGCCGCGACGATGCACAGACTCTCCGCCGCAAGCGCGTCGCCGCCTTGTATCGTCAGGTCGCGCAACTTGGTCAGCGTTGATCGAAGCCGGACATCGCGCGCATAGATCGCTGGCGGCGGCGGTCCGGCATTATATCGCGCCTCCAACTCGTCATTGAGCAACGCCGGATCAAAATAGACGGCGGTGAAGGCGTTTTCACGAACCGAAGGCAACGACCAACCGCTGACTTTCCTCCCCGCCGGCAAAAACGTCATGGTGTCGCGCAGGTCGCGCGAGCGTACCGGCGCCATGTCGTCTACCCGCAGTTCGCCGTCGCGGAGTTTAAGATCATGCAGCGCCAAATAATGGGACTCGCCCGAGAACCGGAAGTCGTAGCCGTCTGTGCTGTTCAGAACGACATGCTCGACCGAGCATCCCCGCCAGACGCCCCGAAACGGCGGCATCGGCGCGGTTTGATCGCGGAATGACAACGAGAGGCCCATGGCGTGACCCGGACGATGTTGCTGAGAACCGGCATTTATTGCTTATGCGCTCGCCAAGTCTGTACGGGATCTGACAGTCCTGGTTCGCGCGCAAAGGTCGGGCGGAACCATTCCGCGATGAGCGCACGCTACGTGCGCCGGCGCGTGTCCACTCCAGCGAGCACCACCGATGGTCGCCGCGCGGCCTGGCTTCTAATAGCGGCCAGACGCCGATGTCCGCTGGGGGCAGTACCGCGCCGACCGCCATATTTGTCGAACGGCCGGCGCGCTCCAGTCCAGCCCGTCACGCCCTACCCGCTAATTTGGCGTGGCCTCGCCGAAAAAACCGTTCACGACGGGCGGCCCGCCGTCGGGCAGGAATTCCGGGGCTTGTTGCGCGCCGGCGCCAACTGCGTCACCCACCTGCGCACAGGCGCTGACTTGAAACAGAAGCGCCGCAACTAAAACCAATCCAAATCGCATCAAGTCGCATCCCCGCACCACCGCGACTAGAACGCTAGCAAATTAGGTCTGCAGGGTCGCGGAGGAAGTCACGCGTGTAATCGCTCGTACAGCGCGCGGGCCGATACTCGAGCCTACGCTGCAGTAGCGAATGGCTGCGTTGGGCCATCGCCTGCCCGCCGGTAACATTTTCACGACAGGCTCGGTCGATCCAATGCTGTCGCCAGTAAGGCTGCGAGCGCTTCGGCGCGGGATCGCCGGAAGCGGTCACATAAATAGGTTTGATGAAATGTAGCGCTCGCCCGTATCGGCGAGCAGCGTCACAATCGTCTTGCCGGCAAACGCAGGTCTCGCTGCGACCAACAGCGCGGCATGAAGGGCCGCACCTGAAGACACGCCCGCGACGATGCCCTCTGCGCGCGCGAGATTTCTGGCGCATGCGAAGGCCTCCTCGTCGGTCACAACAGCAATTTCGTCCAATACGTCGCGATTCAAGACCTGAGGAATGAAACCTACGCCGATGCCCGGCATCTGATGGTTTCCCGCAACGCCGCCGGACAAGACCGCTGCGCCCGCAGGCTCTACGGCAACAATGCGCACGCTTGGCTTTTTGGCCTTTAGAAATTCACCAACGCCTGTCACGGTCCCGCCTGTTCCAACCGCCGACACGAACACATCGACGGCGCCATCGGTCTCCTCCCAGATTTCGGGCCCCGCCTTTTCGCGGTGTAATGCTGGGTTTGCTGGATTTGCGAACTGATCGAGCAGCACGGCATTGGGTATTTCGGTTGCCATCTCACGCGCGCGACGAACTGCGTCGGTCATGAGAATGCCGGGCGTGAGCACGACCTCCGCACCTAAGTGACGCAGCAACGCGACACGCTCACGCGACATCGCATCTGGCATGGTTAGAATGAGCCGATAGCCGCGAATTGCAGCTGCGTGCGCCAGGCCAATCCCGGTATTTCCGCCGGTCGGTTCAATGATCGTCATGCCGGGGCGCAGAATCCCGCGACGTTCAGCATCCTCTATCAGCGCAACACCGAGGCGATCTTTGACGCTTCCACACGGGTTGCGCATTTCGAGCTTGGCGACGATCCTTCCGTACAATCCGTTGGCGAGGCGCTGAAGATCGACCAGAGGCGTATTGCCCACCGTTGCGCTGGTGTCAGAAAATATCATTGGAGCGATCCCGAAATACGCTGGACACCCACCTGTCCACGGTGACCGCACCGGATCAATCGAGCGTCGACGAGCGACCAAACCCGATCCTCCGTTTCGAGCCAGAAGCAAATGTCCGCGAAGCCCCACTTAACGCTGCATAATCGCACGCGGTCGAACGCGTTCAGTGGCCAAGCCTAACGGGGGCGCTCCGCGCAACCTTGCGCCGGCCCTCTTCCCGCGTGGGCTCCGGGAAGCTTTGCGGGGAGGTCGTGAGCCTCTCAGGCGTTACCAAGCTCCAGCGCATTGACCCGGATGAGATCGGCCAAGCTGGCATGGAGAATGGCTCTCTCGGGCGTCGCCCGCGCTTTGCGCGCGGGCCGCGCTCTTGTCGCTGCGCGACCGAGCCGCGCACCATGCGTGAGAAACGTGCGCGTCTCGGCCCTGCGGGCGGCGATCGCTGACGCAACCACGTCAGCAGTGAGCTTGAATGCAGACGCAATCAAGCTTCGCAGGAGCGGAGCTAGAAGCCGAACAAGAGACCTTCTATACGGGAGGCAGCTCTCGCGCCGAAAGCGGACATTCGACGCGAGAATGCGACGGGCTAGTTCTCGCCGAAGACGGTCATTTGCCCGCTCCCCCATTTCTGGCGCGCCGATGACGGCGATGATGCGTTCGAACATGGCGCGCAGCCGCGCTCAGAGAGGCGGCGATGTTGGCGGCGGAGGCGGAACGGGGTGCATGTGCGCGAGGAAGTATGCGCCCGGGGTTGGGGGTGTGGGATAGTTTTTTTAGCGTTCGAGCGACGCGGAAGCCAATGCCTTGGTCGCGGCCTACCGGTGCAAATCCCGCGCGGTCTGCCGAACGTAGCCCTTGCGGTCCGGAACCCCAAAATCCGCCGCGGATTACTCGGTAGGAGCAAGGCGTCGCACTACCTAACATCTCGGGGTCTGACTCTACGGCCGAGCCATCAAGTTTCGACGGATCGTATGGGACGCTGCAATCCTGCACCCATTCCATCACGTTGCCGTGCATGTCGAAGAGACCGAACGGATTTGCTCGTTTTCTTCCGACAGGATGGGACTGATTATCTGAGTTTGAGCGAAACCACGCGAAGTCGCCCAATCGACCTTCGTCGTTGCCGAAACTCCAGTTTTCGCCGTTGCGCGGATCATCTGTGGAGATGACGGCGCGAGCGGAGTATTCCCACTCTGCTTCGGTCAGCAGGCGATAGTGCTGGCCTGTCATCTGCGAAAGCCAGCGCGCATAATCCTGTGCATCGACCCAGCTGATGTTAATCACGGGTCGAGTTTCGCGGCCCCAATCAGAATCCGAAGGCTCAGCAGCGCCGCGACAGCCGCCGCCTGCCACGCAGGCTTGCCAATCCGTGAACGTCACCTCGTGCTGTGACACGGCAAAGCGCGCGATCGAGATGCGGCGGCGCTCATAGAGTGCGGTTACCGCTTGGCCTTGCTCGTCGGTTGTCTGTTCTGGAGCCTCGCCCATCAAGAATGTGCCATCTGGGATCAGGACCATGAGCGGGCAATCGGTTGAGCCTTCCTCGCAGTCTTGAAATGTCTCGCCATGCGCTAGGTCCCTTAACTGCCCGCCTGAATGAGCGAAACGCTTGTAGTTCCACCAAGCATGGAGTTCGGGTCGCCAATCGTCCTGCGTGACAAACGCAAAGCCCGAGCCGATCACCGCAAGCGCCGATACGCCGGCCAACACCTGCATCCGCAAGCGGCTTCCTGCCGCGCGCCGCTCCTCCTTGCGGCAGGCCGCGAGATAAGCGCGCATATCGTCGTCAATCGCCGACGCGAAGTCTGTGCGCGCTGCAATTTTCTCTGCGTCTTTCAGCCGGTCACCGCGATGGAGGAGCCAGCTCTCGCCACGCGCCTTCTTCTTGTCCCCCACTTGTTCGCGCCAATCGCGCGCCGCCGCCCGCACGCCGTCGAGTGACACAAGCGCGCCGCGCTCTTCCGTGATCCAACCAACGAGCGCTGGCCATTGCCGCAGAATCGCTTCGTGCGCAACTTCGATATTTCCTTGGTCTGTCACCAATAGACGCTGCGCTACGAAACGCTCTGCCAAGGTTTGTGCATCAGCGGGAAGGTCGTGGCGACGCGCTACGCGGCGTTTGACGCCATCTTGGTCCACTTGCACCAAGCTCGGCACGAACAAGCGCCGCGCTAGCGCAAGATCGTTCTTGCTGGGTTGCGGCCCCAAAACAGCATGGACCGCCGATTGGATGGCGCCAGAAAGCCCGCCTAGCTTGTCCCGATGGTCCGTCAGCGTGAGGTTGCCGTCCGCGCCAAATTGGCTCTGCAACCGCTCCAGGGTGAACGCGAGCAAGGGGAGCGCGTCGGCAGCGTTGAGATCAGTCAGCAATTGTTGGGTTAGCGCGGGTTCGACGGCCAGCGGCGGCTTCGCCAGACGCGCCGGGCCCTCGATGATTTCTTGGAATGCGCCGGCGATGATGGCGGGGAGAGAGAACGTGTTTTGGCTCTCCGGCATCAAGCCATTTTGCAACGCCTCGTAGGAATCCGAACGGATCGTGGCGATGATCAGCGCGTTGTCGTCTTGTGTGATGGCGTCCGCGACGATCTTGCAAAATTGCGCGCGCTCGGTGTTATCAGCGCTGAACAATTCTTCGGCTTGGTCAAGCGGGATGATGATTGTCGGCGGTTTTGCCGCGTAGGTTTCGCGTGAGGCCGACGCATTGCATGCAAGCCGCTCCATCACTGGTTTGCGTAATTCGGCGAAGGCTGTGGCGAGGGCGTTTGCTGTCAAAGATGCCGGCTGGACGCCGGCGGTCCCTGCGTTCTGCAAGCCTGCGAGCAAGCCTTGTGTGCCGGTGATTGCCGCGCGGTCTGGGCGCACGATCGGCAGCACGAGAAAATTCTCTTCGTCCCGTCGCAGACGGGAGATCAGACCGGCACGGAGGAAAGATGACTTCCCTGCGCCTGACGCGCCGAGGATCACGAACAAGCGTTGCGGCGCGCCGTTGCGTAGGCGTCGTAATTCATCCAGCCCGCGTGCGATGTCGGCGTCGCGGCCAAAGAAGATCGCGGCGTCCTGCACATCGAGCGCCTGCAATCCGCGATAGACCGAGCGTGTGGGGTCATTCGGCGGCGGCCAAGCGAAAGATTGCGGTGTGATGCGCTTGGCGAGCAGGCTGTCGCGCAAACTTTGAAAGCCGCCTTCTTTTGTCGCATCACCAATCTGCAGGTCGGTGATGAAGCGCGGAATAGGCACGGTCACCGGAGCGACGAAGATCGGCAGGATCGGCTTGCCGCGTTCCTGTGCTTGCGTGAACTCGCGCACGCATTCGTGCGAGCCGAGCCATTCGTTCGATAGGCAGACGATGACGGCTTCCTTGTCGCCCATCGCGTTGAGCACATCGCGCCAGCTATCGCCGGACTTTAGGTCCTGCAAATCCAGGAAGACCTGTGAGCGCCCCCACCCTTGTTGTTCGAGCCAATCGCTCAGCCGCTCGGCCTCTGCGCTGTTCTTGCTCGAATGACTTATGAAGATGCCGCCCATAGCTGTCCCCCCGGACACGCCGCCGAGCTAACCACAGCCGCAACCAGTTAGCCAGAACGTCGACAACGGCCTGAAAAACGCAGGCCATGGATCGTTGACTTGCCTCGTGTGCGCGGCTCGGGCGTTTCACGAAGGAGCCGCAGGTCCCACGCGCTGAGCCAGCTGAGACAGAACTGTGTCGGAGAATCCGGTCATCGAATCCGTCATCGCCCGCGCGTCGACTTCAAATTGATTAGAAAACAGCCCTCCATCCCGTCGGGCCTCGCCTGCGCCTTCAAGCGAGAACACATGGCGCAAAGACCCGTCGAGCAGATGAGCGCCGCCTGCTACGCGAAAACGTGAACCCTGTCCTGGCGCACTCAGCCACGCATCGAGTATCAAATAATAGTCGCCGCCTTGCTCACGCGCTGACGGCAGGTCTTCGGCAACAGCCAGTTCGCCGACATGCGGCCGTAACGCCTCCGCAAAGCGATCCGCGAAAGCGCGGGGATCAGAATTTTGCTGCTGGCCTGCCACCTGTTCACGCTGCACGTTCAGCAACTGCACTGCCCAGTTTCGCTCGAAGCCACCCCCCTCGTAGTACTCTACCCAAAGACGGGCGTAGTCGTTGAAATTGCTCGAAGGGACAAGAACGACCTTGCTCCGTCGCAAATGTTCAACGTCAAGCGGCGGCGCGGGATCGAGTTGGACATTTTCTGGCAGTAAACCGCTGTAGGGCGTCGCATGCGGAGCGCGGCGGCCGAGCCGCTGCGCGTCAGCAGTTGGCGCAACAATGAGCGCGAGCGTCACCACGACGACGGCAAATGACTTCATAGGGTTTCCATGCTCCCTTCGATGCACTTGCATGTCCCGATGCCACGGTTACGGAAACTGAGTGAGCTCCTAGACCGAGAACATGCGCTCACTAGTGAGGCGCGGCAGTCAACTGTTCGCGCAAGTGGCGCCGTTAGCGCGCGCCTGCACAAGGTCTCGGGCAAACCATGGTCCAAAGATCACGCATAATGCGATCTGCATCCTCGGAAAGCGGCGACCTTTCATCTCGGCGTTCTCCTGACTACCTCACCCACCATTCAGAGAAGCCACTGCAGCCGCGACCCGTCTGCACGTAGTGTATGCAAGTCAGGTCCATTTGCCCGTTCGGTAAAATCCCGGTTCCGCTCACACCGTCGCTGTCCGCACCATGTCCATTCGGCGCCGGCACCCGCCGCGCGCTCACACTGAATGTCTGCCCACAGGAATTGGAAAAATGTATGCGATACCATACATCGCCGTTGCCGTGCTGTCCGGTCGTGGCTCCAGTCTGAGTGACGCACGGGCGGCCTGTCTGAGGGTTCAAATATTGCCGACCGGCGCCGCCACCTTGAGTACCGCCCCCACCTCCTGTCGCAGCCGCATACTGCTCGGGCGTGTCGTAGATGCGTTGGCCTGCCGGCTCCTGCGCTCTGGAGTTTTGCCCCTCAACCCACGTCCCACCTGATGACGGGGCGGATTCAACCGTGTAACCGCCTTGCGCGTATGTCGTTGGCGGAACCTCCGCGTTTCTTTGTTGCGCAAGAGCAGCCTCTGTCTGTGCTCGGGCCGTTTCATACTGCACGTACGCGTCGAGCCCGATCACCGCGACCTGAAAAATCGTATCCCACATCGCGGCGTTGTTGGCGGCGCGCTGTGCACGGCGGCGCTCGGTTTCGGCGGCGCGCATAGCAAGCTCCTGCTGTCGCACAGCGCGCCGGTTCGGGTCGGCAGAGTCCGCAAGCATCGCCGTGCCGGCGCTTGCGTTGCGACGCGGCAGGTTCGCGAACGGATCGGGTGAGGCCGCCGGCTGAGCTGCAAAATCATGCTCCGGCTCGATTCCAACGATCCTCGCTCGTGTTAGGCAAGCGATGAGCCCGTGTTGCGCGGTACCGCCACCGTTCATCGATAGCCACTGGTCGTGCAGCGCGTCCACATCGCGCGAGGCCAACGCTGAATTGCGGAGCCCCTGATCGAGGGCTGCTATTTGTTCAGGGCTGGAGTTGGGACCGAACGTCTCCGTCAGCGCTGCAGCGCGCTCGCTAGAGCAAGCCGCGTACAGCACCGCAAGATCCAGCCGATTGGCGTTCGGATCGTATCCGCCACGATTGCGCAGCAGCCCTCGAGGATGCGGGCGGTTCGCGGAGACGCTCTCCAGTCCCTCCTGCGCGCAAGCGATTGGGTGAAACTCAAGCGCCCGCTGAAAGCTCGCACGGGCGCGATCGAAGTCATTACGGCGCCAATAAAACTCTGCTCGCTTGCAATGGGCGTCGGCGTGCTCCTCCGCGCTCGTCCGAATGCGCGGCGCCGCGCTGATGTTAGGCCCAGACTCTTCGATATTGGCCGGCTCGTCGGGTTGGGTCTGGTCCCAATATCCAATGCCATTGTCGAAATCGCTGTCTGCCGCGCTCAGGTCCCCGAAGGAAGCGTAAGCCCGGGCACGCCGAACGTAGGCTTCCCCAGCCAATGGTCCTGCAACACGAGCGACGTCGATCACCCAAGTGCACGCGTCAATGACCCGCTCACTCTCAATCTCGCCACGCAGACACTCATGAATACGTTGGTCCTGGAGGTCACGCGCCGCGACGGGATCCTCAGCTCGCAGACGGCGAAGGCTGTCAGCATCTGGCAGGTCTTGGGCAGCGACGGAGACACACGACAGAACAGTCGCAACAGCAATTAGAAGTGTACGCATAATGCTCTCCGAAAGCGGTGCATCATTCAATGCGCGCCTGCGAGGCGCTGTTGGAGCTGTTCGATCACCGGCTCGGTCGATTGACTGAGCGAATTTGTCATTGTCTGCGCCAAGTTCTCCCAGGCACGATCAACCGAGAGGCTCATCGACTGAACGAGCGGCACATCGACTTGGTTCTCTATCGCCATCACCTGACGCAATTGCGCGTCAAGGAAATGCACACCGGCGCGCGTGCGCTGCCTCATGGCCCAGGCCCGCCAGGTCGTCCAATAGTCGACAACGACGATGTACTCGGCGCCCATGTCGCGCGCTTCGGCAAGGTCAGACGCGACCCGCACATCGGCAAAGTGTGGTTGGAGCGCTGCCATGACACGATCTGTAAGGTGGCGAGGGTCACTCGCATGACGCGCGACTGTCATGTTGTTTTCAGAAACCCACGGCTGGGGCGGACCCCGACCGTAGAAATCAGTCCACACGCCAACGTACGTATTGAAGTTGGTGGAGGGGACCACAACGATGGTCTTGCCCGAAAGATTTGCGAAGGCATCGTCGGGCGCGGCCTCGGGTGTAACGCCCTCAGGAAGCAACTGATCGTACACCGGCACGTAGGACGCCTGCCGTTGAGCGTACGCCGGCTGGGCGCAGAACAGGATCGCGCTCGCAACCGCCAAGACCAGAATTGCGGGCGCCGACGACCGTTGCATGGACCATTCCTAACGGGATTTCTCTAGGCTATGAGTAAGATTCGCAGCGCGCGCATCATTCGATTTGATGATGTGAATGGGACACAGGAGGCGATGTGCCGGGGACCAAACGCCTCTAGAGCGGACTGAAGGCCGCATAGGCGCGGGCTGCATCAGCCCGGCGTAGCGTCCGAGATGCGCTTGGGCATGGGCGCCGGTGCGGTCGCGCGAATAGAAATAGGCGACCGTCGGCGGTTCCGGCCCAGCGATAGGCCCTGTCGTGCACACGGCCCATAGTCGTTCGGTACGGGTCTTGCCCAAGCCTCGTCTGGGCGCCGATCCCGACCTTCAACGCGTGCGCGAGTTCCTTAGCCACGACTTGCAGATTTCAAACTGCCCCTCGTGGCCCTGCCGCTCGAAGACTCAGGCAAAAGTCTTCAACGATGCCTGCACGACCTTATTGGATCGGACACGATCGCCAAATCTGAGTTCTAAAGCGGCCCGAACGACGCCCTCTTCACAGACGATAGCGCTGAGAGGAACAAGAAGATTGATCCTAAGGGATTCTGGCGACGCGGAAGCCGACGTAAGCCAGCCGCCCCTCTAGAGGGCCAGGATCGAGCGCCTGATAGTGGCTGAGAGCGAGTTGCTCCCGCGTGTTCTGCCAAGAACCGCCACGAATGATGCGCCTGGCCCCCATTGGGTCCTCCACCCACTCCAAGACATTGCCATGCATGTCGTAAAGCCCGAAGTCGTTGTGCCGAAAAGAACCGACGTCCATCGGCCCGTCGTGGCAGCCAAGGAAGTTGGCGCCACTGAGCGCGGCGCGATCGCAGACCGGTTGGGCAGAGCCCCAAGAATAACGTTGTCCTCGCCTTCCCCCCCGCGCCGCAGTCTCCCATTCCGCGGACGTGAGCAGCCGATAACGGTCACCGGTCCGTCGACTCAGCCATTGTACGTAGGACTGTGCGTCGTTCCAAGTCACCATAGTCACAGGTTGAAGGTCGTTGTCCCACTCGTCGCGTGTTGCCACATCTTCGCAATCGTGATCCGCGACGCAGGCGCGCCATTGAGCGAAGGTCACTTCATAGGCCCCAACGTCTACATTGAGATTGCGGATGCAAACCGTCGCAGGCAGCTCCGAGTCAGCTCGCGGAGGTGATAGGTCAGGACACACACGCTCCACGGTCGGGATTGTACTCAAGCTCGGTGTGGTCGACTCGTAGGGGCATTCGCCCATCACGCGGGGAGATCCATCTCGGCACGTTTGTGGCGACGCCTCCTGCGCAGGGGCGGTCTCTTGAGCGACGGCGCAAATCGCAGTGAGGAGCATCGCCGCAACGAAAAAAACTCCATAAAGCGCGATCTTGCTTCGCATGTTAATCTCCGCAGAACAGGGCTCCTGAAAGGAGCCTGAAGGACTAAGCAAGGCCTTCTTCGAACAGGAGCGCCTCGAGTTCTCGCCGGTGCACCAGACCTCGTGTGCTGGGGTCGTTTTGCCAAAGTCGTTTCATGCTTCGAATTTGCGCGGGGATAGGAGTGAAATTTCTCTCGCGCGTGAGCCTCGCGATCTCACGCATCTCGATGCGGCGCTCCTCCGTGGCAGACAGACTTGGTCCGCGATTGTACACCAATGAGACAAGCGCGCCGAGCGCGGCAGGATGCAACTCGGCACAATTGCGAAACGTGTCTTCGGTCTTTCCAACGGCATAAGGCAGGAAATCATCGAACTGCGAAAGCGCTTGCGTCCAAGGCACCACAACCGACGTCACGCTTGGCAACGCGGTCTGGGCATCAGCGCCCTTCAAACCGCAGACGCTCGACAGCGTGGCGATCGTTGTTGGATCAAGCAGGCCTCCCCATTGAGCGCCAAATTCCTGCGGCGAGGCGTACCCCAAATCATAGCCGATACCGATGGTGACCCCTGATTCCCCGCCTGGACGAACCGGGTTTTGGTAGCGCCTTTCATAGGCACCCTGACTTGACACCTCGCAGGTGATGATAAGCTCCCGTGCACGCGCGGAGATCGGATTGTCACTAGCACGGCGCCAACTGGACGCCTGACGCGCGCCAACCGGATCGCCCGCCACGCGCTGGAATCGCTCCCTGACCCCATTGGCTGCCTCAATCGCATCCATATCTCCGGCAAGCTCGGCTAAGGCTCGCGCAAACGCGTCATCTTCTTGTGCCAATGCGCCTGAGGGCATGAATGCCAGCCCCGCGCCGATCGTCATTAAGAGCTCGCGTCTGTCCATGTGCACCCCCCCTTGAGTGAAGTATATTTGCGCGCCCGACTCCCAACACCATCAGAACCAATATTCAACAAAGCGGATCGAATCTTCGAGCGCCTCCGCCGGCCGGCCGTCGGGGCGACGAAAGCCCACTTGATGGCCAGCCTCGATGGCGCGAACGCGCTCATCTGGCCTGCCATGGTGATCGATCGATCCCAAATTGGTGTCGCCTAGCGCATGGAAAGCGCGCCCCGAGTCATACAGGCGAATTTCAGTAGCCAACGTCTGGAGATGCGCCAGATAGAGGCCCGCAAAGAAATCCGCATTGAGCTCCAGAAGCTTGACTGGTCCTTGACCAGGCGCAAGCCGGACGTCCATGCCGTTTTGGAATTGAAAGATGTGTGCGAACTCGTGCGCCAACACCGCGACAACCGAGACCCCGCCATCATCGGCGTCAGCCATCAGCTGACGCATCTGAGTCGCGCCCAAACACACAGTGCCGGTCGTGCCTTCTATGTAGCTTTCCCGAGACGCAAGCGATTGTGGATAGTCGCTGTCGTCATAGACGCCCACACCCGGCCGCACGCCAAAAAAATCCCGCACGCGGATAAGTGCACGCCCAAGCGCGCGGTCAAGTGCGGCATCGCCCGTCGTTTGGTCGATCTCATCGCCAAGCTGAATATCTTGGAACCGTCTAAATCCGTTCGGCCTCGCTGCACTTCGCACTTGGCATCCCCTTGATCCAGACGCGTGGGCTGTGCCTGGCGCGGCGCATGCGCAAGCTCCGATCAGAAGAGTTCGGCGATTGAACAGTGTCATCGATCGCCTCCAGGCCAGCTCAATCGTC
This sequence comes from alpha proteobacterium U9-1i, assembly GCA_000974665.1. NCBI lineage: Bacteria > Pseudomonadati > Pseudomonadota > Alphaproteobacteria > alpha proteobacterium U9-1i. The sequence goes on from BBSY01000002.1 coordinate 240,982, forward strand.
ACTTGTCAGCGCCGCGATTGAATTTGTAGCGCCAGCGCCAAGAGTGTGGCGGCTGACCCGGATCGCTTGAGAAGTATCCGCACCTCATCCCTAGCCCCACCCTCTCCCTCTGTGAGGTTCGTCCGCAGCCTAAGTTACGGCGGGCACAAGTGCGGTCATCATCAATTTTGATGACGGCGAAGGGCTGGTCGACTAGCGTAGGTGGGTCACCCGACCCATGGCAAACCGGTCAATCCGGTGCTCGCTCAGGGGCAAACTGCGGAGGGAGGAGTGCCGCTCACGCCGGGAGACAAAGTAGGTCGGGCGCGATCTCTTCTGCTTGAAGCGATGGTTGACACGACCCGTTGGCCTGCGGCCCTTGAAGCAACGGCCGAAGCATGCGGCGCGCGCGCTGGCCAGCTTATTGCGCTAGATGCGGCGCATCAACCGACGGGCCATTGGGTTTCAGGAGTGCCAGAGGATTTCCCGAGCCTCCTGGAGACTTACGGATTCGACCCGCTCGCCAATCCGCGCTTCGCCGCGGGACTTACAGCCCCCATTATGGCGTTGGTGGCTGACCAAGACTACGTCGACGCGGATACTCGGAAGCGCAGCCCCATCTATCAGGACATCTATGAGCCGTATGATTTGCCGTTCAACTGTCAAGCTGTCCTGCTGCGCGATGAACACGCATTTGTCCGCGCCTCGGTGACACGCTCCGCAAAGCAAGGGCCACTAGATAGGCAGGCCTTCAGCACCTTTGGCGCTCTACTGCCTCACCTGCATGCTACGATCCGTGTCCACGCCAATCTTGCGCTGAATGAGCGCAACGCGATTCTGAATACGTTGGACGCTCTCGATGCAGTCGCCGTTCTGTTGAAAGCAGATGGGCGCGTCTGCGGCATGTCGCGCCCAGCGGCGGCGATGCTCGAGAAAGGCGACGTCGCGCGAGTCCGCCGACAGCGAATACAATTTGCGGACGCGAATGACACCAGGGCCTTCGCTACCGCGTTTTCACGCACCCTGCCACCATCAGCCGATACAACAAACATCACTAACGCAATATTGCTCTCCTCCAAGCCGCTCTTTGCGGTCGAAGTACATCCACTACCGCGTGGGCATTTGATTGTTGCCAGCTCCGCGGCCGCTCTTATGATTGTTCGCCCTGCCAACAGGGCTGAACGGCTGCGCATATTGCAGGGAAAGTATCTAATGACCGCGGCGGAAGCTTCTGTTGCGACCGCGATCGCCGACGGCTTTACCGTCGATGAAATCGCCAAGCAGCGCAAAGCATCGGTCGCGACTGTCAGATCGCAGCTTCAGACCGTCTTTTCGAAGGCTGGAGTACGACGGCAGAGCGATCTTGTACGGATGTGGTCCATCAAAACTTGATGCGATCCGATGAACCGCTTCAAGCGGCCGCGTTCGACCAGAAGCGAACGTCGGAGACAACGAGCTAACGGCTCAGAACGGGCGGTTCCACGCCCCTCTGCGCAACTGGTCAACGGCGGAAGTCAAGCCCAAGGCGAGCCACGATCGCTGAGGCACCACACTTGTCAGGCAGCGAAACTCAGTTGGGATGTTGCTGCTGTTCGGGCGTGGGCGGCGGTAGCGCAGAGACATCGACGGGCAGAGGTTGCGCAGGAACAGCAACGACTTTTGCTGGCTCAAAAGCCGCGATACGTTTCAGCGCCTCGTTCACTTTGACTAACTGGTCAAACGTCGCGTCTGCGCCTTTGGAGACAGCGGCCTTCGTATCTGAAATTGCCCTGAAGGATTCGAAGCAATCATTGAGCGCGCCCGAGGTTTTGACTCTCGTCCACCAATCGGCGCTGCGCCAAACTGAACTCGATATGGAATTGCGCGTGGCACCATGCAGCAATTCAAGCGCTTGCTGCACCTTGGGTTCGACCTGGGTCCACGCCGTGTCGATGAACTCCTTTTTCGAAGCGGCGTCCTCATAGATGTTGAGCGAACCGTCGTTCTGGAAGAAACCGAGCTGTATGAGCTGATAGCGGCTGATATTGCGAAGTTGGCGCTTTGACTCTTCGGCGCTGGCAACCAGTTGCGCCTTGATCTCATCGTAAGCGTCCTGCGCCGACGCTGCAGCATCTTCGAGGGAGCGGAGACGTCCGGCAAACAATAGCGGGACGAGCACCGCCGCCCATGCTGCGGCGAGAAGGAAGATGAGCTGCGCAAGGATCGTCGCCTGCGCATCGGTGAGTTCATTCCAGTAGGGTACAAGCCAGTTGGAGAAATAGAGACCCTGCACGCTCGCATAGATCAGCGCCCCGGTGATCCCCGTGAGGATCAAGGCGAGCAGAATGAGCACCACCGGCGCACGCCGTTTGAATTTCGTATCCGCCATATCCCATCTCCCCTCGCCAGAGGTTAGGTCCGAACCCGCAACGGGCTCAACCGAATTCGGACCGGCCGTCCAACGCGCAGTCCCCGCTTGCTAAAGGTGGTCGCACGCGGTCGGGCGCGCGCAAGGGCCAAGCCTTCGGGCGCTGACGCGCGCCCTTGCGCCCGCCCTCTTCCCGCATGCGCTCGGGGTAAGCGTCGCGGGGACGGCTCGCGGCGCGCCGCCGGCGCATCCCGGCTGGGCTCCCTCCGATGCTCTCTTTTTCTCTTACCGGCTCGATCGGCTGCGTTCTAACAGCCGCGCCAGACGAACTGACGCTCGCGATCTCTTCGGTACTAGACCGCGATGGCGAGCCGTCGCGCGTGGCCTGGGTTTTGTGCGCCGCGCGCGATCTAGGGCTCAGAACCAAGATCCTGCAGCATTTGCGCGAAGGCGATCTCGTCAGCATCGAGGGCGAGATCGAACAGCGACGGCGTCAGGTCGGCGACCTAGCGTTTCATAGCGTAGCCTTCGTCGCACGTTCAATCGAGCGGCTTCCCTCCCCTTCGGAGGGCGACGCGCCGTGATCCGGCTCTATCTCACACAACGCGAGTACGACGCGCTGCTCGAAGCTCAGGGCGGCAAGTGTTGCGTGCGAGGATGCGGCGCGACAGAGGGCCTAATCGCTGAGCACTCTACGCCCAATGCGCTGAAGCCCGGCAAGCCCGATCAGCTGATGTGCGCGCCCTGCCATAAGGTGAAGACGCTCAAGGATGTCAAAGCGATCGCGAAAGTGAAGCGGCTCAATGGAAAGACCCTGAGCCAGCATCAGCGCCGCAAGAAGTTTGGATCGAGGTTGAAAGGGCGAGGCTTCGACAAGCGAGAGTGATTTTGGGTCGCGTCAATAGGTCCGATGGGACCTATTGCTGATTTTCGACAATGGCCGCGTCCTTCCATGCATGACGGGACTGGCGCTTGCTCTTCTCACCTTCATGCTGGTGTGGCTGTTCTACAAGGTCACAACATATGCGCTCCCGTGTCTTACGGGCTTGATCGTGGCGCGATACGCATTTGAGGTTGGCGCTGGGTGGCTCGGCGCAATTGTCGTCTGGGGCGTTACTGCGCTCATGGCATTTTGGCTGATGCGTTGGCTCTATGCGTCAGTCACGCAGCCAATCCTGAGGGTCGGGCTTTCGATCGCGTTCGTCACGCCGTCCGCCCTGATGAGCTATTTCATCCTGACCAACCTCGGCGCTGGGCACGTGCCGTCCGAACTCTGGAGACAGGCGCTTTGCGTACTTGGAGCGGGTATCATTGGACTCATGGCTCTTGCGCGATTGGCCGACCCTGATCCGGAGTGAGAGAGTCCGGAGAATCCCCGTTTGAGACACTGGCTCGATCGCGCCGCTTAACAGACATTAGCTAACCTTTTCGCATTCGGCACGAACTCGCCGTCACCGGACATAGCCGAACGCCATATATTCGGTACCCATGAGAATGAATTGAAGCGACGCGCATCGTCGGCGTCGGCCTTCAAAACCACCGCCAGTCCACCCGTACGCGGCTCAGCCTCGGCCGCCACGAACGGAACGCGGGATCTGCCGAGTTGTTGACGGGAGTGTCGAACAGCGCGCGGTCGTGGTCGAGTGAGACGTGATAGCTGCAGGCGCCGAGGCTGCCGGCGCCATTGTGATTCCAATCGGGACCGCGAGCGGTGTTGTTGTCCTGTTGCTGCACGTCGAAAGGCCCGTCCGCCCCGCGCTCGACGGCGTCGAGACGGTCGCCCATGCCGAGGCCGTTGGGCAACGCCCAGGTCGAGACCGGGCTGTCGATCTCGACGTAGTAGATGCGCCAGGGATACTCTCCACCACCGGCGAAATTGACGCGGAAGATGCGTTGCGGATCGTTCGGGTAGACGGCCACCGACAGCGAAAATGAATCATCTTGGGGCAACTCGCGCACATTCCGCGCGCCGAACGCGCGGCGCAGCTCGGCTGGACTCATGTCTTCACGGAGCAGGTCGCACACCTCCGTAAACGAGCGTCGGGTGTCGACAGGTACGGGCGGCGCCAGCGGGGGGTGCGGGATCGTGTAGCCCTCGCGCCGCCAGCGCAGGTACAAACCGCTGATCTTCGGCGCGCGCGCCCGCACCGCCGGATCGTCGGAGCGGGTCCAATCAAAGCCTTCTGCGTCGGAGTCGAATGTGACCGCATAGTCGCAAGCGTCGCCAGCGAGCGCGCCGCCGCCCCAGTCGATTCCGTCATCCGACCTCAAGAACGGCCGCCCGTTTGCACGCTCCCCCGCGTCTACGCTGTCGCCGATTCTCAGGCCATGCAGCGTCCAGCCCGATGACCACTCCCCCACCGCGCCAAAATCGAAACCCCGCTGTGACAGCGATCGGTCGCCGTTGGAGGCGTAGTACAGCGCGCGGCTCGTGCCGGGATTGATATACAAATCGCTGGTTTCGTTGTCATAGGAGACACCGTCGCCCAGCACGGCGCGCAGTTCCTCAAGGCTGGCGTCGGGCAGGAGCGCGGCGCAGAGGCCTTCCAGCGAAGTCGGCGCATTTTCCGGCGCCGATGCCGGGGCTTGCTGCGCATTTGTTTCTTCGCGACCGCCCAACACGCCGCCGATCTGTGCGCAGGCGCTGACAAGACATGCCAACGCAGTTGCCAACGCCAAACGAACCTGCATTTGATTTCTCCAATCGCGCGCGCACTCGGCGCGCGAATGCTTCTCTAAGATCAGTCACGACAACCTTCGTCTCCCGCGAGCGAACCCAGGCACTCAAATTGCCCGTACACGACGAGGACCCAACCAGTGTGATCGTTCTCTCGGGTGACCCGCGCCCAAGTTCCGAGCGTCTCGTTAAGCGCCTCCGGGACGTCCGTCCGGCGCCAGTCGATCTTGTCCTGGTCTTCGTACTCCACAATGCCGTACTCGCCGCGCAGCCAAACGAGCAACAGAGCCTCTCCCACGTCGTGGACGCTATAGAAGACTTCTCCTGCCGGGATGTTGGGTGTGTCTTCGCGCATGACGCCGGGTTGCGGAACGAGTCGTGTCTCAACTGTTTCGACGTGGACCCACTCTCCGGGCGTCAACGTGCCAATCACCGCCACCCTCCGCGATCGCTCTGCAAGCAGCGACGTCGGCTGAACCACGCGCCAGTTTCTGTAGCTGCATCCGCCCTCGCCTTCACAATCAGGATAAATGTAGACCCCGTCCACTGTGGGCGGCCCCTCCGCCACAGCCGCTTCGACGGGCGCAGCGGCGGTGACATTGCTACCTTGTGAAACTGAACACGCGCTCAGAGCCAGAACGGTGGCGAGTACTGCGACGCGAAAAACCATTGCTTGCTCCACGGACGGCGTTCGACTCGCCAGATCGCATCAACTACCCCAGTCCGCCATAGCCCCGTTCACGGCAGCTTCGGGCCAATGAGCCCAGTTCGTGGCTAGTTCAAGCTACTGAGCCACCGCGCGTTGCGGCTAGCGGTACGGAATCCCGCTTATCACGATCTCGACGTGGCGAAGACCGTGCGCATCCAACATGCGGCGTACTTCAGCCGCGCGCGCGGCCTTATCCCCCTTCGGGCCGATCACGACTTTCTTGAGGATGCGCGCCGGGCTGAAATCGAATTGGGCGTCGGGATAGGATTGCAGGCCCAGCGCGAAGAATTGGCGCCCGCCGCTGTGGCGAAGCGCCTCCGGCTTTGAGAGCCCTGGCACACCTCCAAAATGCAGGAAGCGAATCTCTTCCTCCTCGAACCAGCCATCGTGCTTCACGCACACAGCTTTCACCGCCACAACCACGGCCGCGGCGAGCGCTTCCGGAACCGGCACGGGAAACATGTGCACGCGCGATAGCCGATCGATCACATCCTTCGCGTGAGCGACGACGTCTTGCTTCTTCACATAATCCACGCGCGAGGAAAACACATGGAAGCCAAGGTTCGCCGGCTTGATCGCGGACGGTAGAAACGGCGAGCTGTCGGCAACGATTCCGACGCCCGCGCAGTCATCGGCGTAGCGGCCCCACATGCTTAGCTTTCCATCGGCGCGGTCCGGTAAGTATTCGCACCACGAAGAGACGTAGGTGTGCGAGCGCACCATCTCACGCACCACGGGCAGATAGGCGCTATAAGCGGCGCCGCCCTCGATCAAACGCGGGAATTCCGGGATCACCGTATCCAGGAAGTGATCGCATTCCTGCGTATCGTTGAGATCCAGCAGATTGCCGAACCAGAGTTCGTTGCTCTTCAGAATAGAAGCGAGCTTTCCAGCGATGTGTAGTGGATGATCTCCGGCGACCAATCACTGATGCCCATGGCCTCGCACGCACGCTGATATTGCGCGAATGGCATCGTGGCATTGTTCGCCGGCGCTGCTTGTACTCTCGCGGAAATCATGGAGATGGCCCCTGCCCTAAACCTTGGTCAGCACGCGTGCCGCGCGGATGGCTGCATCGAGTTCGGCGAGTGGATCGGCAGACCGTTCCGGCGTCACCACATAGAGTCCAGTCAAATTCGCATTGATTGTGATCGCGCCATCACGGCGCGTGGTTAAGACGTGGCGCATCGCCGGCACGCCTGGCGCCCGCGGCGCGCGAGAGTAATCCGGAATGCCGTTGACGCGGTGGCGATACCAGGAATCCGTCTCCTGCGTTTCGTATTGCTTGGCGTCGTCGGAAAAGATGGCGATGTCCGGCGCGCAATAGTCGAACAATTCATCGCACTTGCCGCTGGCGCGACCATGATGCGAGCCGACAATAGCGTTTACCGAACGCAAGTCGGCGCGAAACGACGGCGACTTCAAGAGTTCGAGCCAACCTGGCCTTTCGAGATCGCCGCCGAACAGAATGCGGAAGCGTCCATACGTGACGAATACCGCAACGCTCAAGTCATTGGTGGTGGTGAAGGGGTAGCCATAGCTATTGTAATAGGCTCTGACGCCAACGCCGCCGAGGTCAGCACGGAGACCAATCAGGCCTGGGCCGAGCGATTTCAAAATCGCATGCGCCTTGGCCACGCCATCGTCCATGCCTTGGGTTTTCATCGCCTTCAGTGCGGCGGCATCGACACTTGGATTGCTATAGATGGCGCCGATCTCGAGCTGATCCCAGACGTAGGGAAGATCATCGACATGGTCTTCGTCGAGATTTTGCACGATCAGCATTTCGATCCGGTTGCCGGCGAAGGCGACGGACGGAAACCAGGGATCAGCGCCTTCCCGAAAGCCGCAATCGATCATCAAGTGCTTGCCGTTCGGGCCGGTGATCATGGCGCAGGCGCCGTGCTTTACGTCAAAGATCTGAACCTTCATGCTGGTACGGCCGCGCGCGGCCCCTCCGTTCGCGCGCCGGCGACCGCAAGCGCGGTGCATACCAACCGGCGTCCGTGATGGCGCGCAGCACGGGCGGACAGGATGAGCTGTCCGACGAGTGCTGCGCTGTAGAGCGCGGCGTGTCCGGCGCTCGGAAAACTGAAGAGCGCGCTCAACCCAAGAATCGGGATCATCAGCGCCGCGAGGAAGGCATAGTCTCGCGTGAACAAATATTCGCGGTGCGCGTGCTCGACGCCGGCGTCGCTCTCGACCGATTTGAAGATGCGATACCAAAGCCGATTCTGGTCGGCCGCGGTGATCGGCAACGCAGAAAACTTCGCGGCCAAGGCGCTCATGTCGACTCGCTCGTCGCCGGGTCCCCAGCGCGTGAAGGCTTCAGCGCCCGGCAACGGATCGTTGATGCGCAGATAGATAAGCCGCGCTTTGGTGAGCGCATCGACCTGAGCATTGAGAATGCCGATGAAGATGAGACCGAGCGCAGCGGGCGCTGCGGACTGCCAGTCATCAAACGCCCCTAGCCAATCGCCCGCGGCGAGGGCGCCCGAGCGCTGCAGCGCGAAGAAGGCCACCAGGTTGGCGGCGACGACGGCGTAGAGCCGGAGCGCGTTTTGGTCTTTCAGCGGCAGCGACACTGGCGAATCCTGTTCTGCGTACGTTCTAGCACGAGTCGTTGACGCTTTCCGCCACGCCAAGGAACCAAGCTCAGCTAAGAAGCATTATATTCGAAATAAACGAAACAGTCAACGCAATAAACGAAACGACAGAGGAAACAAATTGTGCACAGCGTTAAGTCATTTCGTTTATTGCGTTTAAACGCCATGTGCGTAGAGTGCCGGGACTGAACCGTAAACCACCGTTAACCAATGGAGACGCCGACCATGGCTACGCGGGTTCGCACCACTGAAAACAAGCCGACGCCCGAGGATGTGGCCTTGGCGCGGGAAGCGAGCCGTCACCTTGTCCAACACCTCCCCGCCACGGGCGAGGCGATCCGGCTCAAGGTGCTGAACGAAGGAAACGACACCTCAGTCGTCGAGGTGCCTACGATGGCGATGCGCCTGCTGGTCGATATCCTGCAGCACATGTCGCGCGGGGAGTGCGTGACGCTGTTTCCGATCCATGCGGAGCTAACGACTCAGGAAGCGGCCGACCTCTTGAATGTGTCACGGCCCTATCTGGTCACGCTGCTCGACGAAGGAAAAATCCCGCATCACAAGACGGGCTCGCACCGTCGGGTGCGCATTGAAGATCTGCTGGCTTACAAATCTCTCGTTTCTACCGATCGCGGCAAAGCGCTCGACGCTCTAGCCACCCTCGGCCAGGACATCGATCCGGAATACTAAGTGCGACATGGCGCAGCGTTCACGGCGTTCTTCGACGCCAACGTGCTCTACCCTTTCCAGCTGCGTGATCTCATCATGCGGCTGGCGCTTAGAGATTTGTTTCGGGCAAAGTGGTCGGCGGCGGTCCATGACGAATGGATCGCCGCAGTCCAGCGCAACAATCCGAGCATAGATCCAGCCAAGCTGCAGCAGACGCGCGCGTTGATGGATGAACATGCGCGCGATGCGGTCGTGTCCGGCTACGAATATCTCCTCGAGCCCTTCAAGACATTGCTGCCCGATCCCAGCGACGCGCATGTGTTGGCAGCCGCATCGCATGGCCGCGCCGACGTCATTGTCACTGCCAATGTGCGCGACTTCCCCCCCGACGTGCTCAATCGCTTTCAGCTGCACGCCCAGCACCCGGACGAATTCATCGCCCATCTCATCGACCTTGACACCGCGCGCGCCATCAGCGCGGTGCATGATGCGCGGCACGCATTGGTCAACCCGCAAAGAAGCGTAGATGAATTTTTGTCGCTATTGGAACGCGCCGGCTTGCCGCAAACCGTGGCCCTGCTCAGGCCGTTCGGCAATTTCTTCTGAACCGCGCACTCGCTCGCGCGTACGGCCGGGACGCACATGAAGTCTACCTGCGAGATTGATCTAGATGAGGATGGACGCGGCGCGCTCTCCGCTGCGAGCCTGCTCAGCCACCTTTGCGTCGACGCAACCACGCACCAGGGCCAAAAGCAGGTCGCCCTCGCCCGCTATAATCGTTCAATCGCTCGCATCGGAGAGAAGACCGCACGGGCCGCTAAGAAGTTAGAAGACTGCATCCGCGAGGAAACATCGAAGGGGCTCGATCATCTTGGCGCGCCGAGGGATGAGGAGCTTATTGATGCGTTGGAGCTCGCACTCTACGCAGCCGCGGAACACACTGACGACCTGAAATTTATTGCGCGCGAACTCGCAGGCATCCGAGGTGACAATCCTGACAAGGCGGCCGAGCGGCTTGAGCGCGCGCTGAAGCCTGTACGCCACCGCGTTTCCATGATCACCAACAAGATCAAGCACGCTCAGTGGCGCCTCGCGCTAGTGCGACAAGGTTTTATACTTGGCGACGTCCCCCTCGTGCTGCACGGTTTGGTGTTGACCAGCGTATCTGCAGAACGCGTGGGGCTTGAGTCTCTCCCTCCTGACGGCGCGCGCGTGATCGCGATTCCGTCCCTTCTGTGGTCGGTGCTTGAGTTTCTCGTCCTAGCCTCTGAAGCCCTTACCGCGTACCTCGACCCTACCGGCGCCGAAAAAGCGGCGATGGCGCCCGTCGCGGTGGCGCCTCTGGCCGCCGCTATCGTTGCTGTAGCTCGACTGCCTCTCTATGCGTTCGAAGAAGAGCACACGCATCAACGGCTGCGCGTACTCATCGTCGTCGCGAGCGAAGCTGCGAACGAAAAGCTGCGTTCAGACCTCTATGGATCAATCAGCCAAAAGTGGGACCGCCAAGCATCGGGCGCCGCGGGCGGGTTTCGCTTCGCAGTCCAAGGCGACGGCGTCAGTAGGACGTTTGATTTCCCGACGCTGAAGAACGTCTCCTTGCTGCACTGGGACTAAGAGCGCGCGCCCTTCATGAACGACTGCTTGTGAGAAACTCATGCAATTCGCAACGTCTCTTTCTGCCCCAACGCAGAAGTGAGTGTCGCGGTTCTGATCCTTTGCCTCCCACCATCTTGCCGCGGGTCGACAGTTCAATTCCGCCGTCGTCTCCCATTTCTCTTGTCGAACCGCCGCCGCATTCCAACACGCGACATTGCGACCTCGCCGTACGTTGCCGCACATGTGCAGCCATCTCGATCACCTCTAGCGATTACGGTCAGAAACGTGCGCGTCCTCACGCCACAGCCCGCGCACGTGCGTGATCAACCTTCGAAACAAAGTCGGCGAGCCGCTCCCGCGGCCGCTCATCAGGCGGAGCAACAACGGTGATGGATGGCGGCTCTAGCAGCTCTTTGGCAAGCGCGCGCACCCGCGGCTGACAAGCGAGCGCCGCACGAGACGCGGTCGATGCTGCACTCCGCACCGCACCGCGCGTCGCACTTGCAGCCGCCTCGACCTCGCTATCGCGGCCCTTTAGCCAACTCGCAACGCGGCCCCATGAGAGTTTCGGTTGCCGTGTGCTCACCGTGCCGATCACCGCCTCAAATCGCGCGCGTGGCGATTGCGCGCCCGATCCTTCTGGCAAAAACGCCGTTTCGATTCGACCTGCCATCTTTGCATCAAGCGGAACCGCTTCAGGGTCACTCCCTATTGCGGCCAGGCGAGCGATGAGACCTTTCCTGCGCGTCTCAACCGCTGAGGTCGCGCCGTTGACCAACGGCCCAGCAACATTCACGCCGACGCTGTACCCGTTCTCGCTAACCCCGCTCGCTGCATCTCGTCCTGCGCGCGCGATCTCATCATCGAGACCTTGGAAAGCTTGCGCAACCGCAGCATCGATCTCCGCACGGATGGCATCCCGTCGATCCATACGCGCACGATAGACCTCATACCTACTCGCGGCCTCCGTGTAGGCCGCCTCAATTTCAGTCTGCGCCTCAAGCGCCCACGCCGCGCACACGTCGAGGGTACGTGCCACGCGTACAAAACGCGCCGCTTTCACCGTCAAGTCCGAGCGTCTCGCCACTGAACGGAGCAATCTGAAGAGCTCACGTCCACCAAATGTTACGCCAATAAACGCTTTGCGCACTAGAGTCGCATCGACGATGCAAAGTTTCTCAACATGGCGCTCATCGAGACCTATCTCGCCTATGGCGCTGCGTAGCGCTTGGCGGTGTGCAGGCGCGACATCGCGGAGAAATTCGCGCCAAGCGTTTGCCCCTTTCTGCGAAGTCATCGCGTTCAACACCAATTGAATGACGTGCGCCCCGCACATCTCGACCAAATAGGCCAAGAAGGCGCTGTCCTGTTCGCTGAAGGCCGGCTCGGAGCGAAATACCCACAATATGAGATCCGCTTCCGAAGCTAGATCGAGCGCCACTTCGTCCATCTCGCGCGTGTCGCGAAGGCCCGGCAAGTCCACGAGCACGACATTCGGGGCTATCTCTAGGCGCGGGGCGTCAATCTCAGCTTGGAGAGCCATCTCGTTGAGTTCGCGCCGACGCCCATCTTCTGTGTAGAGAGAAGTATGCCGGCTTAGCGTTTCCGCGTTCGCCTCGATTTCTTGCATAGCCCCGGATCGACTTTGGATACGCACTTGCTGAGGCGAGCGCCGACGCAATACCGCAGGGGCCCCGGTCTCAGGCAAGCTTCCGGACGGCAAAATTGGCCATCGTGCCAGCTGATTGATCAGTGTCGACTTGCCAGCCTTGAAAAGGCCCGACACGCAAATGTGAATTTCTTCGCGCTCGAGAACCTTAAGCACCTTCTCGACACGCACTCGCAAACCTTGCGGGCAATCGTGCGGCATCGCGCTCACGGCCGAGCGAACGGCACGCGCCACATCCTCAAGCCGTGCACGCGCGCGCATTTGCGCGTCGTTTGCGAGCGCGTCCGTCATATTTTACCCCCCTGAGACGCCCTAGTGCTAACCCGCCTTCTTCATGGCCGCGCTCACCTCTTCGTCCATCGTGGCAATGACGCTCAAGGCGCTTAAAGTCTCGCTGCGCTGTGCACCCAACCGCTCAATCAATTGCGCTTTGTCTTGGCTATCGCGCGTCAATTGCTCAAGACGGGTCAAATTGGCCCGTTGAATGTTGATGATCTCCGCGAGTCCCCCCGCCATCCGCGCGCGAATTTCGTCGAACCATTGCCCGATTGACGCACGCAGCTGCGCCTTAGCGTCAGTGTTCTGCGCAAGCTCGCGCAATTTGGGTTCAACCGCAGCCCAGGCCTTCTTCTTCAGCCGCTTTTCGATGTCGGCCGTCGAACCAAACACGGCGCCCGCAAGCGCGCCCCCCGCGCCAATGAGAGTGACAATGAGCGTCGGCGGAAACGCTATGTGCAGTAAGGTTGTCACCAACGCCACGCCGAATCCCGCCGCTAACGTTCCACCTATGGCACCCGCGACGCCGCGCCAGCCGCCTAATCCTACAATCCCCAGCGGACCAAAGAGCAACGCGCCCGATACAACCGACGCGGCCATCTCCATCTCGCCGACTATTTTGCCCTCACCACCCAAACTCGGCTTGAGCGCCGTGATCCTCGCTTGCATGTTTTGCAAGATCTCGGCGATCTCTTGAGCTTGCGCGCGCAGCGCCGACAACATCTGGTCCATTGTGGGCTTCAAATCTTGCGCCAGCCCCGTTTTTTCGGTGGGTGCGCTTGCCCACGTCTCTAAATCCGAGCGAACGAGCGCATTGATCTTGTCGGCAGTGCGACTAACCCATTTCGAATTCTGGATCGTGCCTGCGCCAAGCTTGTCCAAGAACCCGTCAACACCGAGCGAAACGCCGTCGAGGCGATCAGGCAGGGAGAACGCGATCTGGCCAACCTTGGCTTCGAAACTTCGCTGCGCGGCCGCTTCAATCGCCTCCTTCGAACTCGATAACAACGACTCAATCGAAGCTTGTTTACGCTCGATTCGCGCCAAATCATCGCCACACGCCTTGATCGTGTCGCGCAATGCGCCAACGTCAGCCGTGGCCCCCGCGATTAGGGCTTCGGTCGAACGCTCTAAGTTTTGTGCGAGCGGCGCCAGCTCCCGCAAGGCCTTTAAGACGTGAGCCAGATATCGCTCGGAAATCAAGAACGCCGCTAAGCGCCGTTGGATCGGGCCGAGCCCCGATTGCTCCGACAGTTGTCCGTCGCGCTTATAGCTCGCCTTCAGTCCGTCGCGGAAATGCGCAAAGAAGACTTCCTGCTCCGCTAGCGTCTTATGAGGATCCAGACTCAGCCTGGCTCTAACCACCTTCTCGAGATTGGGCGACGGCGGCATCGTATGATCGCCGCGCATATTCACCAGCGTAAACGTCTTGCCGGCGCGCTCTGTAACCTCTTCGGCGAACTCGATCTCATCGGTTCCGGCCAAAGGTTCACTGCGATAGACGATGACCGCCGCATCAACTTCGGCCAGAGCTTGGCGAGTCAGTTCGGTGCGGCGCGGATTCTCGCTTATGCCAGGCGAATCCATAAGCGTGACGCCGGCGCGCAGCAACTTGGACGGCCAACCTACCTCGAATTCGGCAATCGTGTCGAAGATGTTTGTTTCACCTCCATGCAGGTAGATCCGTGCACGTTCATGGAAGTCTTGAAACGACCAGTCCGTCATCGCCGCGCCAATGCTGTTGCGGCTCTGATCCCAAATAAACGGTCGGCAATAGGGTTCGTCCGCATAGCGCAATTTGATCAAAGTCGCGGTGCAAGGCAGATCCTCGACCGGTAGCGGCGCTTCACTGACCCGCTCTGTCGGGCCTAGCAACGCGTTGAGCAGCGTCGACTTGCCGACCTTCATCCTCCCCACCACCGCGATGGTGAAAAGGTCGTCGCGCGAAAGCCGCTCAAGCACCGCGTCGATTGAGCGTGCAATTTCAGGCTGCGCAACGTCAGAGCCGGCGGCGATCCCGCGCAGCGGACCCGCGATCCCTGCGATTTTCTCTTGGTGTGCAGTGCGCGCCGCGCGGACTGTGTCAGACAACGCATGAGGCGACGCCGACACTCCGTCAGCGGCGGCCTTCCTGACAAGGGACTTCAATCGATCGACGAGGATGCGCCATTCTCCGTCGTTGCGATCAACACCGGCAGCGAAGTCCGCGCCCTGCACCATGCCAAATGGTGCAGGCGGGCGAAGATTCGCCTCAATGCTAATCGGCACCAGGACTTGGCGGTCGAACCCTTTCATGGCTTCCGCCTGCACAAATGGAGATGCGATCGAGTATTGCGACCAAATCACGACAATCGCGGGAGCTGCATCAAGATGCGCGTTGATCTCTTGCAGCCAGTTGCCGCCGTACTCGAGCTGCCGATCCCAATAGACTGGAAGGCCCTCAGCCTTCAGCGCCTCAACAATCGGAGCAACGCGGTCGCGATCCTCCCGCGCATAACTCAGAAAAATCTCCGATAGGTCTGCGCGTCCGTTCATTCAACAACTCCCGCTTGCCACCCTGGATAGCATGTCGAACGCCGTTGTCATCACTGTCCCGGGCGGCAATGGGCGGTCCCTGCGCCTGTGTCGGCTCCAACGACGTCCGCGAGAAGCCAACCGCATTGGGGGCGCGTTGAGGTTCGAGTGTTCGGTACTCTTGTGAGCAACCGACAATCAGCGCGCTGTTTCTAATGGCCTTACGAATGTCGGAGGCATAGCGATTGCGCGGGCGTCACCCCTAAGCCTCACCTCACGGCGCATGGCAATGGTCAGTTCCTCATGGACGAAAGCCGGCTCGTTCGTTCGCGCGACACTGCCGCTTACACCCACTTGCTGCATAGCATTTCCATCACTTTGGCCCGCGTCCGCTTCACCGCCTCTCAACGTTCCCAGAGATATCCGCTTCTGCCCCCAAGCAGACTACCCTGCGACCTCGCCGGCACTGATCATCGCTTTTCTCACCTCGGAGACCAAGCGCGATGGGTCCATTCCGATGACTTGGGCGAACCGAATAAGCTCGATCACATCAATGCGTCGCTGACACGTTTCGATCTTCGCCACTTGAGACTGGTTCCAGCCGAGCGCATCAGCAACGCCCTGTTGGCTGAGGCCTGATGCCTTCCGGCGCTGCACCAGCAGCTCGATAAACTGCTGGTACCTATCGTCATGCAGAGACGCTACGCGCGTCTTTTTGCTTCGACGGCCCATTGCGGGCGGGGTAAGCCGACAATAGGATAATGCCATTTTCGGCTTGATGGTGAAGCTTGTGCTTGGCGACCTTCACAGCGAACTGACAGCGCACAATTTGAGCTGCGTTGCCGCGGTTTATGAGAGTCCGCGAGCCACCGACCATGCCGTGGCTCTGTCAGCTACACGACTTGCTGTCGTTCGGCGCGTCGACCGGGCAACTCCTGAAGATCACATCGCTCTCGCAACAATGCTGACCGAGGGCGACTTCGTCTGGGCTGGACTGGTCTATGGCGAGCGGGAGGGATCTGAGATTGTTGGTCTGGTCGAGACCTTCCATGTGAGCGAACTCGACCGGCTGGTTGCTCGGCTTCTGGAACTCCGGGAGACGTTCGGTGAAGCCGGCTGATCTCGCCCGCCTCTTCGCCACCGAGGGCCCTCGCCTGCTGCGGCGGCTGCGGCGCTTCCGGGGGCGCATCGCGGCCGAGGATGTGGTCCAGGCCGCTTTTACGAAGATGCTGGAAGTGGACGCCGCCCAGATCGAAGAGCCGCGGGCTTATCTCGCACGCATCACCCGCAATCTGGCGATCGACGAATTGCGCAAGCATGAGCGCGGCGGGCTCTCTTTCGTGGACGAAGGCGAACTGGATCGGCTGGGTGTTGAGGGCAGTCTCACGCCCGAACAGATGCTGATCGAAGGCGAGCGCTTCGCACATATGACCGCCATCGTGCTGGCCCTGCCCGAGAAGGAGCGCCTAGCCCTCGTGATGTTCAAATTGAAGGGCCTGTCGCACGCTGAGATCGGCGAACGCCTTGGCGTGTCGCGCCATAACGTGCCGAACTATCTTGCCAGGGCGCTTGCCAAATGCGCGGCGGCAATGGCTGCGTTCGAGCGCGCGGAAGGCGGTCCCGGCGGAGGCGCTGGCGCCTAAGCCGCCTCTCTTTCAGCGTCGGCATTGATCGCAACCGTGAGGGTAAAGTGCACGCCACCTGCCGAAGACGGCTTGGCGGCGAGGTCCCCGCCCATGAGCCGGGCAAGGCGCCGGCAAAGCGCCAGCCCAAGCGCTGGTCCATCCAAACGCGCGAGCTTGGCGTCGCCGGTCTGGGCGAAGGGCTCGAACAGATACTCAATCGCGGCCTGTTCCACGCCCTCTCCGCTATCCTCGACTTCAAGGCAAAGCACGGCGCGCCCGCTTTCCTGCGTGGCCGACGCGCGAACGCTCACGGTCCCATCCCGGGTGAAGGCAATGGCGTGCGAGAGGAGCGTGCGCAAACAAGAATCGAGTTTGACCCCGTCGGTTCGGCACTGGGTCAGATCCCCCTCGCACGAGAGATCAATGCGATTGCCATTGCGCGCCGCCGCTGGCGCCAAAGCGGCCACCGCATCGCGCGCTAAGGCCTCGATATTCACCTCTTCCATCTCGATGCCCACGCGCCCCGCGTCGATCGCCGAAAGCTTCATGATGTCGTTGACCATGCTCCGCAACTTCGCGGCCGCCTCAAGCACGCGGCGATTATCGGCAGCGCCGACTTCATCGCCGCGTTCGCCAGCGGTCTCGATCAAAAGCTCGCTATAGCCGATAATGGCGTTGAGCGGCGTGCGCAGCTCGTGGCTCACATTGGCGATGAACTCAGCGCGCAAGCGGTTCACTGTCTCGGCGACGGCGCGCGCGTGAACGGCGTCCTGCGTCTTGCCGGCGGCGGCGGCCAAAAGCGCGCTCGATCGAGAGACCACGGCGCGGAAATTGGCGACTGAAAGGCTCGCCGCAAGCGCCAGCAGCGTCAACATGATTGCGTTCCAGCGCGAAACTTCCGAGACGCCCACTTGGTCGTTCGGCCAGTTTCCGGTGAGCTCGAACGCGGGCCCAGGCAAGAGCCCGCGGAAGATGTCGAGGCCGGCGTACGTCAAGGCGACGATGGCCACCCAAAACAGTCCCGCCCGAATGCCCATGAGCAAGGTCGCCAGCAAAGGGACCAACAAGAGAAAAAACGACGTGGTCGAAACGGCGCCCCCTAAAGTGGCCGCAGTCAATGCGACGGCTACATAGAGCGTCGTCAGATAGCCTAGGGCGAGGATGTCGAGATCGAGCGACGTGCGCAGCGCCAGATAGGGAAACGGTAGAAAGAGAAAAGGGACCGTGGCGCAAGCGAGCGCCAGCAGCGGCCGCTGCTGAAGCATTGCAGGTCCCGTCAACGCCACCCAAAGCAGCGCCACAGCAAAGGTCAACAGCGCGGTAAATGTGAGCAGCCGCTTGCGCGTGGACTGGAGGAGCGAGACGCCCCTGCCGGCATCGCCCGAAAGCCGCTCCCAAAACCGTTCAAGCCGCGCGTAGGAAACCATCGCGAGGCGCCTAACATTGGGCGAGGTAAGATTTTGCAAACGAGCGCGCTCCCGCGGCCGCTGCTTCAAAGCTCCAATCTCCCCCTGCTCCGGGCCCCCCTGGCGCTGGAGGCCGTCCGCCGCATTGCCTGCACCTCAAGCGCCGACATGGACTGCCGCAGGGCGCCGCTGCGCTATGGGCGATGCTGAGGCTTCGCGTCGCGACTGAACCTCGCGCCGGAGCGGGAAGGAAGGGTGCTGCCGCGAACGCGCCGGAAATCGGGCGCGGGCGTTGGTTTCTACTGCGCTCTCCTAGGGCGCCTGGGTGATCCTCAACCGCCACGCCCTACGTATGAGCAGGCATGAGATCACTTTGGCTTCTGCTTTGCCTGATTGGACTGGTCATGGCCGCCCCCGCCGCAAACGCCGTCGAGGAACCGCAATGGTCCCTCGTCTACGAGGACGGCTCTTTTTCCATTCGCGATTATGCGCCGACCGTGGTGGCGGAGACCCGGGTCGCCGGCGAACGGGGTGCGGCCATCAATACAGGCTTCCGCCGTCTGGCGCGCTTCATCTTCGGCGGCAACGAACCCAATCGCGAGATCGCCATGACCGCCCCGATCGCACAAAGGCCCGAGGGCGAACGCATCGCCATGACAGCGCCGGTCGCGCAGGCCGCTTCCAACGACGGTTGGGTCGTTACCTTCTATATGCCGCCAGGCTCGCGTCTTGAAGACATGCCGCGCCCGCTCGACGATAGCGTTGTGCTTCGTGAAGAGGCCGGCCGCCGTGTGGCGGTGCTGCGATTCAGCGGTCTTGCCACGCAAAACAATCTGGCGCGCCACGCCGACGAATTGCGCCAACGCATCGAAGCGCGCGGCGAGACGCCCACCGGCGCGTTGAGCTACGCATTCTACAATCCGCCCTGGACCCTGCCCTGGGCGCGGCGCAACGAAGTCATGATCGCGCTTCAGCCCGTGACTCCCATCACGTGAAGACCCTCGCCGGCAAGCGGATCGGCAAGGCGCAGCTGCCGCAAAAGATCTGCGCGTCGTGCGCGAGGCCTTTCGCATGGCGCAAGAAATGGGCCCGCGACTGGACCCGAGTACGCTATTGCTCGCGCCGCTGCCGCGGCAATGCCAGCCTAACGACCGAGGGCACAACTCAATTGGCGACTGGCATTGGAAGAGCCGCCGTCACGTGACCGCACTCCACTCATTTGGCGCTGGCTATCGCGCGGCCGTGTTCGGCGCATCCGGCGGCATTGGCGCAGCCCTCGTCGCCTTGCTGCAGGCCGATGAACATTGTGCTTCCGTCCACGCCGGCGCGCGCGTTACCCCCGGCGCGGGTGCGAAACTGCTGCCGTTCGCGTTCGATCTCGAGGATGAAGGATCGATCAGCGTCGCCGCGCAAGAGATCGCGGCGCGGTCAAGAGAGCTCGATCTCGTCATCGTCGCCACGGGCCTGCTGCACGATGGCGCGCTGGTCCCGGAAAAGACCATGCGCGCGCTCGGCGGCGCTGACTTGGCCCGGCTCTACGCCATTAACGCCATCGGGCCTGCGCTTATCGCCAAGCATATGCTGCCGCTTCTGTCGCGCGAGCGAAAGTCCGTGTTCGCGGCTCTCTCGGCGCGCGTGGGCTCGATCGCGGACAATAGACTGGGCGGCTGGCACGGCTATCGCGCCTCAAAGGCCGCGCTCAATCAGCTCATCCGCACTTGCGCCATCGAACTCGCGATGAAGAACAAACGCGCGATTTGCGTGACGCTCCATCCAGGCACGGTCGACACCGGCCTTTCGCGCCCGTTTCAAGCAGCCGTTCGCCCAGATGCATTGTTCAGTGCTCCAACGAGCGCTGCGCATCTGCTTCAAGTGATCGATGGATTGACGGCTTCCCAGTCCGGCCAGCTTCTGGCCTGGGACGGCAGGACCATCCCCTTTTGAGCAACAAGGGAACGGGACGCCGCGCCACGCGCTTTGATCGCTTGCATCGGAGATAGAAATGACCGTGACCCTATTTCAACGCCTGAGCGTGCTCGCCGCCGCGTGCATCGCGATTGGCGCGTCTTTCCTGCAGGCGACCGGCGCGCTTGAATTGACGCCGGCGGAATTTGCAAACGCCGGCGCAAGTACGGTCCGGGCCGCATCCTACGCGTTCGCGATCTGGGGCCTCATCTATGCGGGCTTGCTGATCTACGCCGTCTACCAACTCGTTCCCGGCTGGGCGAACGATAAAGTTTTGCAGCGCTTTGGTTGGCCGTCAGCTCTCTCCATGCTCGCGATCGGGGCCTGGCTCGCCGCGGCCGGCGCCGATTGGCGCTGGATGACCGTCGCGCTCATCGCGCTCGCCGCCCTTGCGCTCATCATCCCGCTCATATCGCCGCCTCTGGCAATGCGCCGGCGCGATGCGATGATGGTTGTGACGCCACTTGCTCTGCTTGCGGGTTGGCTCACGATCGCGACCGCGCTCAACGCCGTCACGGTTCTCACGTCCGAAGGCTTCGTGCGCGAAGACCTCGCGACATGGTGGGCGATTGGGGCCCTCGCCGCCTCAGCCGCGGTCGCCATCTTCGTCTTGCTGCGGAGCGACGCGCTTGCCTACCCGCTGCCCTTGATCTGGGGCCTTATCGCCGTGTTCGCGGCTGAACGTGATCACCGGCCGGAGGCGGCGTGGTTTGCCGCCGCGTGCGCACCTCTTCTTGCCGTGCTCCTGCTGTGGCGCGCATCACGCGCCTTGAAGCAGCAGCGGCAGTGATGCCCCCATGGGCTGGGCTGCGCTGACCTAACGACGGCTGCACTGACCTAAGGCGCAGCGGCCCCGCGCGCGCGCTGTCCAAAACCACGTGAGCGCCGAGGTTCTCCGGGCGCGCTCTTACAAGCGTCTGCTGAGCACGAGTCCCAGCGTGGCTTGGTCAGCAGCGCCGCGCTCGCGAACCAACGGGCTGTCGGCTGCATCGCCGGTCAACCGATCATAACTTGCGAGCCCCACCAGCGCCCACCGGCCATCGGACGACAATGGCGCGACGGCGCTCGCGCCAAAGCCATACGAATAAAGGCCGCCGGCGGCATCGTAGAGCGGCAGGCCAGATGCGGCCGCTTGGCTTGCTGTGACGCCAAAGTACGCTTCGTTATAGCCATCGCCGACCATCCGGACCCGGGGTCCAGCCGACCACATGATGTCACGCGTAAACGCCCGGCTGCGCCCGCTCCAGCTCGCGCCGAGGTCTGCAACCCAACTCTCGTGCCCCGACACAGCTTGGCGGGCCTCAGCGCTCAAGGTAACAGCGCCCAGCACATAGTCCGCGAAGACGCCAAGCTCTAAGCTGGCGTCGACGTCGCCCAGGCCGCGCAGATCATCACTATCCTCGCCGGACACTGCAAAGGCTTGGGCGCCATCCTCGTCCCTTGCGAATTTGATGCGCGCGATCGGTCCCAAACGCCACACCGGCGCATCGACAACGCGATAGCGCGCGCCGTTTTGGACTGAAGCTGTAAACCTCTCGCCGTAACGCACTTCTATGTTTGGCACGAGCGAGAGGCGATAATCGTCGTCGCCTTCATAAGCGGGCGCGAAGATACCGCCTGCGCCCATCGTGACGCGCCACTCATTTTCTTGCGCGGAGGCGCCGCCCGCCGCTGCAAGCGCACCGATTAGGGCGGCGACAAATTTCATGCACGACTCCAATTGCGCGAGATGAGCGTTGTTACGCATGAGCGCCCGGA
This sequence comes from alpha proteobacterium U9-1i, assembly GCA_000974665.1. Lineage (NCBI taxonomy): Bacteria > Pseudomonadati > Pseudomonadota > Alphaproteobacteria > alpha proteobacterium U9-1i. The sequence goes on from BBSY01000002.1 coordinate 262,778, forward strand.
TTGGATCCGCGCCGGATCGTTCGTGGCTCGCTCGGCAGCGCGGGCCTCGTGCTGGGCCGCAACGAAGTTCCCCTCACGGCCGCGCGCGAGTTGATCCACGGCGCCACACGCTGCGTAGCAACAGCGTTGAACAACGGAGCCCCCATGAAAAGATCGATATTCGCAGCCGCTTGCGTAGCGGCCGCATCCCTCAGCGCATGCGCTCAACAAACCGCGCCGACCGCCGAAACCTCCCCGCCCGCCGCGGAGGCTGCAACACCCAGTCAAACCATCGTCGATGCGGCGATAGGCTCGCCAGACCATTCCACGCTGGTGGCGGCTGTACAGGCGGCCGGATTGGTTGAAACGCTTTCGGGCCCCGGTCCCTTCACCGTGTTCGCGCCGACAAACGCAGCCTTTGCAAAATTGCCTGCGGGAACCGTGGAGACGCTGACGCAACCTGCAAATCGCGGCGCGCTGACGCGCATCCTCACCTATCATGTCGTTGCTGGACGCGTGAGCGCCGCCGACCTCGGCGCGCAGATCGACGCCGGCGGCGGCAGAGCAACGCTGACCACGGTACAAGGCGGCACGCTGACCGCAACGCGCGAGGGTTCAGCAATTCGCCTGACCGACGCCGGCGGCGGCAGCGCGACGGTGACGGCCGCCGACCTCAACGCGTCGAACGGCGTCATCCATGTGATCGACACTGTGGTGATGCCACCGGCTGCGTAATCGTTCGTGCTCGCTTCTCTTGATCACGCCCGGCCTTAATCGGCCGGGCGTGCTTCCCTTTAATTGTTCGATGTGGTCAACGGTGACTGAAGCACGGTCAGCCCGGTTAAGCCGCGATCACTGCGTTTCCCTCTGCCCTACCAGAGCTTCGAGTTCAGCAAGCCGGCGCGCATCGGCGGGATGGGTGGACATCCATTCCAACGCGCCGGCGCCATCGCTCGCCATGCGCCGCCAAAACAAAAGCGCGCCGGATGGATCGTAGCCGGCGCTCGTCATCAACCTGACGCCCAGGCGATCGGCCTCCAGTTCCTGCATGCGCGAATAGGGCAGGATGACGCCGTAGAGGGCGCCTGCTCCCAACGCGCCGGCGATCGTTTCCGCATTGCGTCCGTATTCCTCCGATAGCGCTGCTGCGGCAATCGAAACGCCAAGTTCGAGAGCCGCTTGCTGACTCATGCGCTCCGCGGCGTGACGGGCTTCGACGTGACCGATCTCGTGGCCCATGACCGCAGCGATCTCGTCATCTGAACGCGCCTCGTCGATGAGGCCGCGGAAGAAACCGACCTTGCCGCCAGGCAGCACGAACGCGTTGATCTCAGGAGCGTCGAACACAACGAACTCCCAGTCGTGGTCGGTTGCCGTGGGCGAGACCTCGGCAATCTTCTGGCCGATACGCGAAAGCCGCCGCTGCATCGCCGCATCATCCACGCGCGGCAAACGCTGAAGCGCGTCACGCCAAGCTTCCTGCCCAAGCGCTGCCAGTTCAGCATCCGAAATCAGAACAAACTGTCGCCGGCCTGTGGCGGCGTTATCGCTGCATGCGGCGACGATCAGGCTCGAGCCGGCGATGCCGATAAGGGTGCGCCGCGAGATTGGCTTAAGCTTCATGCTGGTCGTCTCGTCCTTCATTGGCGAGATATAGACAGTGAAAGGCCGAGTGAAAGTGACTGTTCAGCTCGCACGCATCGATGCATTGGCGCCAGCGCCGCGCGCCCTCGCCCGCACCCATTTGGGTGTGCGCCGGAAACCAAACCCGCCAATCATTTGATTTCTCAATCTGAGCAATCGAACGCGCGCTGCCCTTGACGGGCGCGCATCCAGTTCCGAAATCCGTCCGGCAGCCGGGCCCCTCTGGTCATGGGACTATCCATGGCGATGTCGGTTGACGCGACAGAGGGAATACGCCCGATGGATTATGTCCAAACGTTTCTGCTCGCCGAATTTCTCGGCAAGGCCAATTGGATCTGGCTTGCGTTCATCGGCGCAGTCATGGCGCTGCTCGCCTTCGATCTCGGTGTCGTCAACCGCAAAGACCATGAGATCGGCGTCGCGGAATCGCTTCGGCTCTCAGCCTTCTACATAGCGATCGGACTCGGCTTCGCGTTTGTGATCTGGCAGCTCTACAACAATTCCTCGCCAACAGCCTCGATTGACCCGCAATTGCTCGCAGCGTCGGGGCCCGAGCGCGCCTGGACCGCGGTTCAACTCTATCTCACGGGTTTTGCCGTCGAGAAAACGCTCGCGCTCGACAACGTCTTCGTCATCTCGATGGTGTTTGCCTATCTGGCGATCCCGCGCATGTACCAGCACCGGGTGCTGTTCTGGGGCATTATCGGCGTCATCGTGCTGCGAGCGCTAATGATCGGCCTGGGGGCCGCTTTGGTCTCACAATTTTCGTGGGTGCTTTATGTCTTTGCCGTCTTCTTGATCATCACCGGCATCATGATGTTCGCCAAAGGCGGCGAGCATCAAGACGTCGGCGAAAACAAGATTCTGCTTTGGCTGAAGAAGCGTCTCCAGGTCACGCCCGATTTGCATGGCGCCAAGTTTCGCGTGCAACTCCCTGACCCAAAAACGGGGAAGCTCAAGTGGGTGGCGACCCCGCTCTTGCTGGCGCTCCTGTTTGTCGAGATCGTCGACCTCGTGTTCGCGATCGACAGTGTGCCGGCGATCTTCGCCATCACCAGCGATCCTTACATCGTCTATACGTCCAACATCTTCGCCATTCTGGGCTTGCGCGCGCTTTTCTTTGCGCTGGCCGCCATTGTCGAGCGCTTCAAATACTTGAAATATGCGCTCGCGCTCACCTTGGTGTTTATCGGCTCGAAGATCTTTCTCGGCGATCTCTTCCCGGGCGGCAAGTTTCCGGCTGAATGGTCGCTCACCATCACGATGGGGCTTATCGCCGGCGGCGTGATCTACTCGCTGTGGAAGACACGCAACGCCACCGTCCAGAATTCGGTCCGACCATGACCGGCGCAAACCTTCATGTGCTTGAACGAGAACCCATTAGGAGCCCAAAGCAATGATCGCACGCACGCTTCTGTTGACCGCAGCGGCATTTGCCCTGGCCGCCTGCGGCGACCTCGGCGCAAGCCTTGAAGAAGCTAAGCAAGGCGCGGCCGATATCGCGCAGGAGACACTCGAAGCCGGCATGGGCGCGGTCGATACGCAAACGGCGTGCATGCTCGCTGGGCAATCAGAGGCCTTCTGCGGCTGCGTTGCAGAGCGCCTCGGGCCCGACTTGACGAGCGAGCACTTGGACGCGCTCCGCGCCGCGGTTGCGGCGAGCGTAAACGGCGAAGGCCCTCCCGCCTCCAGCGAGAGCGCCGAGCCGCTTGACGCAGCGACGCGCCAAGCCTTGGTTCAGTGCGCGACGCGCGCGGCGATCGACGGCGCGGTCGGCGACGCAGGCAATTGACCAAAGGCGTGTTGAAGAGCAGCTGATTCCTGAAATTCGCACCATAGGCCTGCAACAATGCCCAGTCAGAAGCCTCGCCTCGTCAATCTCGATCTTGATCTTGTCCGCGCGTTCGTGGCGGTCGCGGAGGCGAAGAACTTTACCCGCGCCGGCGTGCGGCTGGGGCGCACGCAATCGACTGTGAGCTTGCAGGTCAAACGGCTGGAAGAACAATTGGACGCAGAACTCTTCACGCGCGACCCGCGCAAGGTGGTTTTGACGGGCCACGGCGAGGCGCTGCTTACGCATGCGCGCAGGCTCCTGCGCCTCAATGACGAAATTGTCGGCGAGATGTTGGAGCACGGACTTGAAGGCGAAGTGCGCTTCGGCGCGCCGGAGGATTTCGCCACGACGCATCTGCCGGGCATTTTGGGCGATTACGCGCGCGCCTACCCCCATGTCAGCCTCTCGGTCACCTGCGATCTGACACTGAAGCTGATGGACAAGATGAGCCAGGGTGAACTCGATCTGGCGTTGATCAAGCGCGAGCCCGTTGGCGCCGATGTCGGTGTTCCGGTGTGGCGCGAGCATCTGGTATGGGTCGGCGCCGGCGAAGACGTATTGCCCAAGGACGCGCCTGTGCCGTTGATCGCAGCACCCGCGCCATGCGTCTATCGTAAGCGCGCAACGGCTGCGTTGGATGCAGCGGGAATGCCGTGGCGCATCGCCTACACAAGCCCCTCGCTCGCCGGCCAGCATGCAGCCCTGCGCGCAGGGCTTGGCGTGACAGCGCTGCCCACGGAAATGGTCCCAGAGGATTTGATGATCTTCGGTCCTGAGCAGGCGTTTCCATCGCTTGCCGACGCCGAGATCGCGCTCATTCGCGCCGGAAAGACGCTTCCGGTCGCCGCTGAGCGGCTCGCAAACTTCATTCTGGCCTCGCTCGATGCTGCGCGCGCGGCGAACTAAGAGCGCAATCGCCAAACGTGATGGCTTGCATTGAAAGAACCAATCATTGGCGCGCTTCACACGCGCCACCGGCTCCCCATCTCTCGATCACCAGGCCGGGCCCCTCTGGCGGCGCCACGCCGCGATGTCGGACTGGAGGATTGCGGAGCGGAGCGCGCCCAAATCTCGCGCCATTCGCCCCCCGAATCCCGTAGCTGGGATTTAGGCCCTCCGTCCGCGATCCTTAAACTTTGCGAACACGACAGAGGATATGCGAAATGGCCTTCGAAGATTTCCAGAACCAGGACACGCGAACGCAAGCACGCGGAGCGTCGGCGGACAGCTTCTACGACGCTGGCCTCCGCCAGCACATGCTGGGCATCTACAATTATGTGTTTGCGGGGCTCGGCCTCAGCGGCGGGGTCGCTTATTTTCTGATCGCGAGCGGCGCAAGCGCGCTTTTCTTTGCAGGGCCTGGACAATTTACGCCGCTCGGCTGGGTCGCGCTGTTTGCCCCGCTCGGCCTTCTTCTGCTGGCCTCGTTCAACGCGGCGCGCCTGAGCACTGGCGCGACCCACGCGATCTATTGGAGTGTCGCCGCACTGCAGGGCGTCAGCCTCGCCGTCCTCTTCCAAGCCTTCACCGGCCAATCGATCGCTCAGATCTTCTTCGTGACCGCGGCGGCGTTCGGCGCCTTGAGCCTTTTTGGGTACACGACAAAAAAATCGCTCTCCGGCATGAGCACGTTTTTGATGATTGGCCTCATCGGCGTCGTCATCGCCTTCCTCGTCAATCTCTTCGTGCAGTCGAGCCTCTTGCATTTCGTTGCGTCGGTGATCGGCGTCTTGGTATTTGCCGGCCTCACCGCCTTTGACACCCAGCGCCTCAAAACCGAGTACATCGCTGGCGTTTCCGGCGACGCGGCGGCGAAGGCGCAAGTCTGGGGCGCGCTCAGCCTCTATCTCAACTTCATAAACCTCTTCCAATTGCTGCTCTCCCTGTTTGGGCAGCGCGAAGAATAGCAACATCGCGCGATCTCTTGCGCCCGCGTGCATCGGCGCGCGGGCGCAATCCCCTTTTGACCTCACTTGAAAGAGCTCCGGGCCATGGATTTTCTCACCGCTGAATATGCGAGCCAACCGGTTTGGTTGTGGCTGAGTTTTCTCGCTTTCATCGGTTTTCTGCTGTGGCTCGATCTTGGCCTTCTCAATCGCAAAGACGGCGTCGTCTCGCCCGCCAAGAGCGCGATGATGTGGGCGGGCTTTGCCTCGCTCGCGCTCGTGTTTGGTCTTTATGTCGGCTTTGTCTATGAGCCCGACCCGCGTTTTTACAGCTCGCCCGACAATCTCAATCAGCAGGCCGTCATCCAGTACTTCACGGGCTATCTGCTGGAGACCGCGCTCGCTTTCGACAACATTTTCGTCATCTCACTCATCTTCACCTATTTTGCAGTGCCGCGTGAGTATCAGCACCGCGTGCTGTTCTGGGGCATTATCGGCGCCATCGTCTTCCGCGCCCTCTTCATTTCGATGGGTGCGGCCGTCGTCAATTCCTGGACCTGGGTGCTCTACATCTTCGCCGGTTTCCTGATCTGGACCGGCTGGAAGATGCTCACCGGCCATGGCCAGGAGATGAAGCTCGAAGACAACAAGCTCCTCGCTTTCGTGCGCCGGCGCATGCGCGTGACCGAGACGATTCAGAACCACAATTTCTTCGTCCGGCGCACCGATCCCGCAAGCGGCAAGCTCGTACTCTTTGCCACGCCGCTTTTTCTGGCGCTCATCATGGTGGAGACCGCCGACATCATCTTCGCGGTAGACTCAGTGCCGGCGATCTTTGCCGTCACCCGCGACCCCTTCATCGTCTACACGTCCAACATCTTCGCCATCCTTGGCCTGCGGTCGATGTATTTCATGCTCGCGGCCGCCGTGGAGCGCTTCAAGTACCTGAAGTATGGGCTCTCTCTGGTGCTGGTGCTGATCGGCGCCAAGATCATCTGGAATTTCGGCCTCTCGAAAGAACTTGGCTGGGCCCCTTATTTCGAGCCGCATTGGGCTCTGATGATGACGCTGGCCTTGATTGGCGGCGCGATGATCTATTCGCTCTACCGCACACGCGCGCCAAAGCCTGAGCGCGTGTGATGCGGACGCGAGCTAACTTGGATTGATCCGATGTTGTGAGTGATGGCGCTCGTGCAGTTCAAGCGCGCGCGCCGCACTTGCGCCCCGCATCGAGCGGTTTGCGCCCGATGGCAGCTATTGAGCAATCTCATCGGCGCGATGCTTGTGCGCCATGTGGCGCCCGCCCAACTCATCATCTGCGGGCCGGGCCCCTCTGGCGGCATGTGTCGCGATGTCGGCCCGACATCGCTCCGAAGCGGACAATCACGCCGCCGGAGTGGACAATGAGGAGCACCATGATCAACGCAATCGGCACCATGCATGCCGCGATGCGGGCCAAGAAGCGTCCCGAAGAGGAGATCAATTTTCGGGTCGAAGTGAAGAAGCGCCGCCGCAAACCGCACGAGGACGATGAAGACGACGAGCGTCCGCGCCGCGAGCGCACTGAGCGCGGCCTTCGGGCATGATCGCCGACGCGCACCCGGCGAGCCTTGCGCGGCGCCACGCCGCGATCGAAGCCGATCTCGCCTTAGAGCTGAAGCGTCCGCTGCCCGACTTCATGCGCGTCAAGCGCCTGAAGCAGCAAAAGCTCCAGATCAAGGACGAGCTCGCCACACACCCTCGCGATCAACAGCCGCTTGCGCGGCTCTAGCCTCGCGCGCCCCCGGTTTCCCCGGACCGGGGGCCGCGTCTTTCTTGGAGTTATCCCGCATGCCGCTGCTTCTGTGCCCAAACTGCCAATCAAATATGCAAGCGCTCAATCGCGCAGGCGTCGAGTTCGACATGTGCCCGACGTGCCGGGGCGTGTGGCTCGACCGCGGTGAACTCGAGAAGATCATCCCAGGCGCGCGTGATGCCGAGCCGTCCGCCACGTCTGTGCCAGCGCCCGCGCCGCTTGCGCATCAACCACCATCCGCGCGGCGCGACGCCTATGGCGAACGCGGCGAGCACGGAGAGTACGGTGAGCGCGGCGAACATGGCGAGGGTGGCCACGGTGCGCAGAGACGGCGCAAGCGCGGCTTCGATCTCCTCGACATTTTCGACTGACCCAATGGTGTACGCGCTCACGCATCCGGCTTCGTGCACTCCGCCAGGGCGCCGCCTGGCGCGATCGCTTCATCCATGAGTGATGCACTCTTTGCGCAAGGCTTCATGCTGGCGATCCATCTGGTCGCTTGCTTGAACCTCGTTCTCATTGGGGCGCTCGCCTGGACCAAGACCTAGACGCCGCAAGCAGCGCGCGCACAAACCACACGCGGGACGAACGATTCGCTAGAAGCGCTCCGGGCGCAGCACTTTGACTTCACTTGTCGCCACCACGCCGGGATAGGATTTGAAATAGTCGCCGAGCCAGGTTAGAGCCGCCTCAGCCGACGCTTCCGATCCTATGGTGATGACAAGACGCATCCCGGCTTCATCGACGCCAGTTTGGCGCCAAGTCCCATGACTGCCTGTCCCCTCCACGCCTGCAAAGACACTGCAGCCCTTGAAGCCGACGCGTTCTAGCATGCCCTCAATCTCGCCCAACGCATGCGCCTCGACGAAGATTTCGAGCTTGGTGCGGATTACAACGTGCATCTCACATCACCCGTACATGAGCCGTGCGGCGGCGTGGTAGAGAGGGATTCCGACCAGCAAGTTGAATGGGAACGTCACCCCGAGCGACAAGGAAAGATAAACGCCTGCATCCGCTTTAGGCAGCGCGATCCGCATGGCCGCCGGCGCTGCGATATAGGACGCTGACGCCGCGAGAATGGCCATGAGGCTTGCGTCTCCGAGCGACAACCCTAGAGCCGCGCTCGCAGCGAGGGCGACCGCCGCGCTCAAGAGTGGCCAGCCCATCGCAAACCCGATGAGGCGCCAATTGAGCTTAGGCGCCTCGGCGATCCGCCGTGACGCGACCAAACCCATGTCGAGCAGGAAGAGGCAAAGCGCTCCTTGAAAGAGAGCCCCGACAAACACATCAAGCCGCTCCATGCCGCGCTCGCCGGTGATCGCGCCGATGACGAAGCTGCCAACAAGCACGACCGCCGCGCCGTTCAAGAACACCTCGCGCCAAAGCGTAGGCTTAAGGCGCGCCTGTGCGGCGCCTTGGCGTGAGCCTGCGATCAGGAGCGCGGCCAAAATTGCCGGCGTTTCCATCAAGGCGAGCACAGCCGCCATATAGCCGCCGAACTCGACCCCGATGCCGCGCAGATATTCCGAACCTGCAGCGAAAGTGACAACCGAGACGCTGCCATAGTGCGCCGCGGTAGCCGCCGCCGTCACCCGGTCGAGAGCGCCAATGGCGCGAAGCGCTGCGTAAGCTGCGAACGGCGCGGCAAAGCTCAGGACAAGTCCAAGCCCTCCTGCGGAAAGCAGGTCTGGCGTCAGCCCGCTGGCGCGCGCTTCGACGCCGCCCTTAAAGCCGATGCAGAGCATCAGATAAAGCGCCAAGGTCTTGGCCACTTGTTCGGGAACGGTGAGGTCGGACTTAAGCCAACCAGCAATCGCGCCGAGGGCGAAGAACAATACCGCAGGCGTCAGAAGATTGGCTGCTGCGCCCGCAGCAAGGCTCGCAAGCGTCTCCAGCATTCTGCCCCCAATGTCGGCGTCGGGACTGCCAGAACGCACGCGGCATGGGCATCAAGTTTCTTCAATCATAGCCATGCGCGCACGCAATGGCGCCTGAAACGCCAACCTTGGCGAACCAACACGCGCCCTGCAACCCGCCGGCAAGAGCGTCCTTTCCAGGCTCAGCCCGGCCCGGGGCTGCTGACGCGCGCCCCCGCGATTGGCGTCATTGCCGTTTTCAATAGCCGCCCATGTTGCGCTCTGCCTCAACCACGCCGAACTTCACTAACGAAAGCGACAAAGGAGGAGCGGCATGAATGTAGTTGAGAGGCTGTTGGTGCGCGAAGAGATCGATTCACTCGAACTGGACCTGGCGCGGGCGCGTGAAAGAGGCGACAGCGAAGAGGTTTGCGCCTTATCAGCACGCATTGCTCGTCTCAAGGAAGCTTTGACCATCGCACGCCGCGGCGATGGTCAGTCCGCCGGTCGCGAACGTGTTATCCCACTCCAGCGCGCCGCTTAAGGCCAGCCATGAACGCATGGAGCTCTAGCAGCAGTTCAGCGGGCTAGCGCAACGCATTCCATCCATGCCGAAACCCTGCTCCAAGCGCCGCAAACACAGCGAGCGTCATTACGAAAGCAGAGCCAGCATAGAGGATGAGGGCAGCGCCCAGGCCTGCTCCCGATCCGAGAAAGGGTCCCACGCCATAAGCGATTAGGAAGGGCGCCACGATCGCCGCCAGAGCGCCAAGGCCGGCGAGACGGAGAATGCCCTTCGGCCGCCAGAAGCCGAACACCGCTGCCGCAAGTGCGACCGGGCCCAAGACCAGCATCAGCATAAGCGCGCCGTTCATCGCCGAAGTGTGTCGGACTGCCGGCTAAAAAATCGTGCAGGAGAAATGCTGGGGCGAAATCTGGCGGACGCAGCGAGAGCGTGAATGAGCCCGTAACCACCAGCGAAATTCGGAGGCCAACGCACGCCCTTGCGCAATCATCCAAGCAAGCGCGGGCGCTTTATGTGGTCAATCGCACGAAAGATCGGAACGGTGCGGCCGTGCCAAACTTCCAAGCGGTGGCCGCACACGCCACAGTCGAACACGCCGATATCCTTAATCGGGAGGCTGACCCATACACGTTCATAGAGTGCGCCGCAGAGGCAGCTCACAAGCTCAGGCTCTGATCGGACGCTGACCATAGCCCAGAGCCAAGCACACGTGTGGTTATGAGAGTGGCAAAGGACAGCGTTAACGTAGCGCCCACTTGCAGCAGCAATGCTGCGTCAAAGCCAGGCCCTCTTGCGGCGCCAGGGTCGAAGAATTGCGCGGAATCAAAACAGAACGCTGTGCGGTCGAGGGTCGCTGTTCACACGACTGATGCCGCCAGCGGCTGATGCAAGGAGGCGACCGCCGGCGTGCGCCCATCCCTCCGAGCGATTGCCAAGCCTTGCATTCGAGCACCGCGGGAACCATTGGTATCAGCGAGCCTGGCTCGACGAGAAAGCAATGACCAGCCCACGGGAGACGCGGATCGGACGTGAGGCCGCCGATTGGGTGGTGAAGTTCGATGGCGTCGCGTTTGACGCCCGCGATGTCGCCGCCTTTCGCCGCTGGCTTGCGAGATCCGAAGATCACCGCGCCGCTTTTGAGCTCGCAAGCCGCACCTGGCACAAGCTCGACCTGCTGGCACGGCTTGAGGCGTTCGAGCTGCCCGCCAATGACCACGCGCCAATGATCAGCCGCCGCGCCCTCGCCGCGGGCGCGGGCGTACTGGCAGTCGGGATCGGAAGCTATGTCGCGCTATCTGGCGACAATGCCGAGGCCTTCGAGACGGGCATAGGCGAACGGCGCGAGATTGCATTGGCCGACGGCACGCGCGTTCTGCTCAATGCAAGTTCTCGGATCGAAGCGCGCATTCGCGAGGACCGCCGCGAAGCGCGCGTGACGGCTGGCGAGGCGCTGTTTTCGATTGCTGAGAGTGGGGCCAGCGTCTTCTCGATCGCCACCCCGTCCGGCGAGATCCAGGCTTTGAGCGGCGAGATTCTGGTGAAGCTCTTGCCCGACGGCGCACGCGTCGCGCTGCTGTCTGACGGCGCACGCGCATCGCGGCGCACCTGGACTGGTCAATCCTCGCCGGTCACCGCCGGCGCCAACAGCGAGATCATGTTTGGCCGCGCGGATGTCGCTGTCGACGCCTCGACCGCAGAGCAGCTCGCGCGCCGGACCTTGTGGCGCGAAGGCATGCTCGCCTTTGATGACACGCCCCTCTCCGAGGCGGTTGCGGATGTGACGCGTCAGAGCGGCGTGCGCTTTACCTTCGCCGATCCGGCGCTGGCCGATCTCCGCGTCGGCGGCCTGTTGCGCGCCAACGACCTTGAGGCCTTTCTTGACCTCTTGCGTGACAACCTCGCCGTCAAAGCCGAGCGCCGCGGCGATGAAATCGTGCTGTCATCCGCGGCGACATTCGACCCGTAACACGAAGCTGATGTGCTTCAGGGCGCTTTCCTTTAGGGGCGCGCACTTGCGGCTTCGCAAGCTTGCACCCGGTGACGCCGCCGCTTGTCAGGCGGCCTTGCTTCGTTCAGCGCGCCTTTCGACGGCCGCTCTGCGTCGCGCGTCCAGGCAATGCCACAGGTCATCCTTGAGCCAGACGCTTGCGCCACGTGGCCACAGAATGCGCAAAACCGCGTGTAACTCTCCCATGGTGAGAAAGAATCCGGTGTCGGCAAGAGCGGCCGCGTCGCTGATAAAGTCGGCTTCGTCGCGGGTCATAGCGGCAGGACTGTACGCGGAGTGGACTAACTCAATCTCTAACCAGTTGTTGTATTCGCTTCAGCCCGATGGAGTAGTCCGTTCGAGATAGCCGCGGGGCGTCTTAGGCTTTGCGCGCCGTTACGCTCGACCATCCCGGAAGGCGCGGCTCAGCCGATAGCCGACGCCGCGGACGGTTTCGATCACATTGCGGGCGCCTGCTGCGTCAAGTTTCTTTCGCAAACGGCTCAGCGCATGCTCGACGGCGGCTGGTGTTATGTCCTCGCCCGCGCCCATTTGATTGAGCAATGCCTCGCGGGTGAAGACTTGGCCAGGCCGGCGAAGAAACTGAGCAAGCAGCGTCATATCCTGGGCGGTGAGGAGAAGTTCTGCATCGCCGATGAAAGCCCGCCAATTCGTCATGTCCAGGCGAAGGCTTCCCGAGGAAATCACGTCGGCGGCAAGCGCCGGTGGACGGCGCGCCAGCGCCCGAACGCGCGCCAACAATTCCTCAATCTCAAAGGGCTTGGCTAGATAATCGTCAGCGCCAGAATCTAACCCGCGCACACGTTCTTCAAGACCGCTGATCGCGGTTAGAAACATGGCGGGCGTGCTAACACCGCGGCCTCTGAGCGCTCGCAAGACCTCGAGCCCATCCAATCCCGGCAAATTGCGGTCGAAGACCAGTACGTCGGCGTGGTGGGCGGAAGCCAGTTCGAGCGCCGCAGGCCCATCGGCCGCCTCGCGCACGACATAGCCATGCGCCTTGAGCGCTTCGGCAATGAAGGCGCGCAAGATGTCGTCGTCCTCGGCGACCAAAATTACCGCGCCCGGCATCTGCACTTCACCGAAATCAGTCCCGCATCGAGAGGCAATTGCGAGACTACGAGCCTAAAGGCTCTCTGCCAACGCATCGTGAGCGGCTGCCATCTTGGCCCCAGCCCCGCTGCTCGCGACCGACGCTGTGCGCATTGAAAAAACAGCACTAAGCTATCCCGCACCGGCTGCCTTCGGGCGGCCGGTGCGGCTTTTTACGCCGCTAACGTCTCCCGCAGCGCCTGGATGAAGAGCGCCCAGTCCTCCTCACTGGGCCTCTCGCCTTCGCTCAACTTCTGATCAAGCGCGAGCGCGGCCGCGCTGAGCGCGCCATAGCCCAGGCTGCCAGCGGTGCCGGCGGCGCGATGAATGACACTGCGCAGGTCGGCGTCGGCGTTGCGCGCGAGGACGACATCAAGATCGACGCGCGCGCGTTCGATGAAACGCCGCTGCAACTCGGCGAGCACGTGCGCAGGAAGCGCCTCAACCCGCGCGGGCGCCGGTTGGCGCCCTGCGGCTAGCCACTTGGAAACCATCATCTTGAGGCTTTCCGGCGCAAGCGGCTTGGCGACGTAATCGTTCATGCCAGCGGCAAGGCAGTCGGCGACCTGCTCCGGCAGCGCCTGCGCCGTCATGGCGACGATCGGCAAGTCGGCAAAGCCATCCAGCGCCCGAATGGCGCGCGTCGCGTCGCGTCCACACGTGCGCGGCATCTGCACGTCCATGAAGACGATGTCGTAGCCGCCTTCCTGCACCCGGCTGAGGGCCTCCACGCCATCGGCGGCGAACTCGATGATGTGGCCGTCGCCGCTCAACAAAGCCACGGCCAGCTCGCGATTAAGTTCGGCGTCATCAGCAATGAGAATGCGCCGCTTCTGCACTGGACTGGCCGTCGATTGATTCGGCGGTGCAACCTCGTGGGTGCTGTCGGCAACCGGCAGCGACAGCGTGAACCAGAAGAGCGAGCCCTCTCCTTCCACTGAGGCCACGCCAATCTCGCCGCCCATGAGCTCGACCAGATGTTTGGAGATCGCAAGCCCCAAGCCGCTTCCGCCGAAGCGCCGCGCAATCGAGCTGTCTGCCTGCACGAAACGCTGGAACACCTCTTGTTCTTTGCCGGCGGCAATGCCGATTCCGGTATCCCTCACTTCGAAGCGCAGCGTTTGACCCGTTCCCGGTCGATCCAACGCACGCACACTGACATGGACAGCGCCGCTGTCGGTGAACTTGCAGGCGTTGCCGATCAGATTGAGCAAGACTTGATTGATGCGCGACTCGTCGCCGATGAGCCGGCGTTCAACGCCGTCGTCAATCTCGACCTCAAGAGCCACGCCCTTGGCGTCAGCGTCGGGACGAAATCCCTCAACACTGCGCTCCACCAGCTTGGCGGCGTCGAAGGGTTGGGGGTCTAGATTGAGTGCGCCGGCCTCCAGGCTGGAGAAATCCAGTAAGTCGTTGACGAGGCGCAGCAGATCGTGACCGGAGCGCGCCACAAGCTCGGCATAGCGCCGGTTATTCGCCTCGATCGTCGGACTTTTCATCAGCAGGTGCGAGAAGCCGGCGATGCTATTTAGCGGCGTGCGCAATTCGTGACTCATATTGGCCAGAAACTGCGACTTCACCGCATTTGCCGCCTCGGCCGCATGACGGGCTTCCGCCAACGCCGCTTCCAGACGCTTGCGCTCAGTCACGTCGCGGGCTGAATCTTGAATCTCGATTGGTTGCCCTTGCTCGTCATAAAGAACGCGCGGAATGCCTTCGAGCCAAATGAACCGCCCGTCCTTGCGCCGCGCGCGGAACGTATAAGGCTGCGGCGAGGCGCTGGGTCCTTCCGCCGCCAACGCGCGGAAGAAAGTCTTCACCGACTCGACATCGTCGGGATGGGTATAGTCAAGCGTACGCGTGCCGATCAATTCCTCCGGCGCATAGCCCATCACGACGGCAGCGCTCGGACTGACGAAAAGCATCGTCCCGTCGAGGCTCATGCGCGCAATCATGTCGAGCGAAGCATCGGCCATGGCCCGGTAGCGCGCTTCGCTCTCCCGCACCGCCTCGACCGCCCCTTCCGCCGCTACTCGCGCGGCCGACAAGTCGTGTTCGAGTTGGCGTCTGGCAGTGATGTCGCGATAGATGGTCACGACTTCGACCGGATCACCGTCAGCATTGCGGATGATGCTGGGGTTTCCCTCCAGCCACATGATGGATCCGTCTGGCCGTGGCACGCGATACTCGCGGCGCACTGACCGATCTGGTTCAGCGCCACTGAACAGATCCGCCAAAACCTTCTCGGCGAAAGCGCGGTCCTCCGCAGCGACGAAATCGAGCGTTGACCTCCCAATCGCGTGCTCGGGATCGACGCCAAGAATGCGGCACGCGGGCGAAGCATAAGAAATGATCCCGCCAGGACCAAGACGCACAACAATGTCGGTCGAATAATCAGCCAGCGCGCGATACTTGGCCTCGCTGCGTTCGGCGCGCAGCCGTGCTGCAACGATTTCGCTGCGGGCGCGCACCGCATCGCTCAGCGCCGCCGCGACC
Source organism: alpha proteobacterium U9-1i (assembly GCA_000974665.1). Classification (NCBI taxonomy): domain Bacteria; kingdom Pseudomonadati; phylum Pseudomonadota; class Alphaproteobacteria; species alpha proteobacterium U9-1i. The sequence continues at coordinate 277,894 of BBSY01000002.1, forward strand.
GGCAAGGTCGAGAGCGACATCACCGCCAGGAAGGCTTGCAGCATCAAAACGCGTTCGAGGTCGGATCCCTCGACCAGCTGCGTCGGGCCCTTCCCGGCAATTGCGCACGAGATCGCAACCGCGGCGGTCAAAAGAATGCCGAGCGCCGCACCTCTCGTACCGAGCCGGAAGGTGGCGAACATGAGAACCGGCGGGACCAGAAAAAGGATCGGCAAGCTGTCTTGGGCGAAGACCATGAAGAGGACGCCGACAATCAGCGCCAGCGTCACGGCGACGCCTAAAGGCGTCCGCGCTTGGTTGAGGGCATCTGTCTGTGGGCCGCTGAAGACGAGCAGCGCCGGGGCAAATATGAGCATGCCAAGCGCATCGGCCGCGTACCAGGTCGCAAGCGTGTCGATGAACGGCGCCGACTGAATGAGAACGCCGGCAGCGATCAACGCCGAGACGGCAGGACCCGCGACACCCGCCGCGAGGCCGAAGGAAAGGAGATCGCGCGCGCGCGTGATGTCGGGGACCCCATCGCGGCGCCACAACAGCTGCGCGCACAGATAGACCTCCGCCAGATTGGCGCCGGTCAATCCGATCGCGCGCAAACCACTGTCGCCCATGATGAAGTTGACGCTGAGATTGGCGAGAGCGCCGGTCGCCAGAATCGCCGGCCAGTGCAGGCGGCTCTGGCGCATCATCACCGTCAGCAACATCGCGTTGAGCGGCCAGATCGAAGCGATCCGTCCGCCATGGCGGCTGAATTCCTGACTGAGGAAAACCACCAGCGCCGCCGCCGCGAAGAGCGCCAGCAGCTTCACTGCGGAACTGTCGAGAGCGCCGCTGCGGCCTTGTGGGCGGTTCGTCATTGTCGCCGCCGCGCGTGTTCCAAATCGGTCATTCTGGCTCTACCGCAGTTCACTCCAACCAGTGCGCTTCATCTGGGCCCTCGCCAAACACCAGACTTGGCTCACTTTCGCGGGCCGGGCTTGGGCCGATGCCAGGGCGCCTGCCCGCCCATGCCTTCACGCGCTGCAACAAATTCAGGATGTCGAATGGCTTTGCGATATAATCGCACGCGCCGAGGCTGCGCGCCAACATGACGTCGCGCGCATTGCGGCGGGCGGTCAACATGATCACCGGGACATGATTGAGCGCCGCATCGGCCTTAAGGGTCTTAAGGACCGAAAAGCCGTCGAGCACGGGCATTTCCGCGTCCAGCACAATAAGCGCCGGGCGCCGCTGGCGCACCGCCTCCAACGCCAACGCGCCGTTCTCGGCGACCGCCACGTCAAACCCGTGAAATTTGAGGCTTTCGCTTACCATCAGCGTGATGAGAGCGTCGTCATCGACGACTAGAATCTGCATGGCGTCCCACTCGATCAGAATGCGTCACGCATGACCTCGCCGCTCTCAAAGAAGACTTAAGAGCACTGCAGAGCCTTTCGCCAATTGCTGCGAGCATTTTGAGAGAATTACGAGCCAGAACGGAGGCTGCACATTTCTCTACATACCACTGTGCGCGCGCTAACGGACCAGAAGCCCACTTGATGCTAGTCGCACTGGATTCGTGGTCACGCGCGCCGCAACTTGAAGATCAAAGTCACGGACTTGCCTGTAACCATCTCCATCAATTCCGAGCTCGCGCTGCATGTGATTGACTTCACTGGCTGTGTGCGCTTCTCCGAGATTGAAGCGCTTGGACGCGCGCACGCGGACAACCTATCCTGGGCCGGCGCCGACACGTTTCACATTGTCGCCGAGGACGCCGATCTCGCAGAGCTCACTGAGGCTCGCCTCGACGCGGTGCGCGCGCACTACCGCAAGGTTCACGAAAGTATTGAGTTCTTCATTCTGCGCCGCTCAGGATGGGTATGCCGATCTGCGGACGGTTGCCGGGTTGTCGAATATTGGTTGCGCGAGCGACACTCCCGCGACGGCCAAGGCACCGAAGTCTATCTTGCGGCGACACTCGATGATCTCGGTGAACTCTTCTCACAAGATGAGATTGAAGCGGCGCGCACCAGAGCGGGGTTCTTCGAGCAATTGCGCATCGATCATAAAGCCGGCCGCTAGGAACAAGCTCCGCACTGTTGTGCGAACTCAATGTGGCAGAAGATCACGAACAAATTTTACTGGAGCGCACCGTTAGCAGGCGCTTTTGGCGTGCGTTTCATCGAACACCGCCCTCAAGTCCACACGCAAGTGTGCGGGCTCACTCTCCGTGCTTGCCAGCGCTCCATCCTGCGCTGCCTAGGTGACGCACGCCCGCCTCGCGTGCGGGCTCTTCCAGCGCGGTGCCCATGCCGTCGTTCCAGCGATTGAGAAAGCCGAAGAGCGCGATCACGCCCATGAGTTCGACGATCTCGCCATCATCCCAATGCTGGCGGACCCGTTCCATGAGTGGCAGGTCAATGCCGCTGGGCTGCATGGCCCCGGCAAGCGCCAAATCGAAGGCGGCCTTCTCCGCTTCGGTGAAAAGTTCACTCGACTGATAGGACCATAGAGCCGCAAGCCGCTCCGCACTGGCGCCAAACCGCTCGGCCGCGAGCGCCGTGTGCGCCTGGCAATAGCGGCAGCCCGCCGCCTGTGATGCAATCAAAGCAACCAGCCGCTTCTGCTCGCTCGTGATCCTGCCGTTATTGGTCATCACCGCCTTGTTGAGCGCGATGAACGCGCGGGCGATCTCGGGTCTGCGCTGCATGGTGAGTACGCTATTGGGCGGAAACCCCAGCGTCGTGGTGAAGAAGTTCGCGAGTTCGGCGACTTCGGCGTCGGCCCCCAAGGGCAGCGGGTTCACAAGCGGCATTGGGAAGCCCTTCTCAAGGATTGCGTCGGCGTGAGGTAACAATAAAGCCGCCCGATCCGAACTCCTAGCGAACCGCCGACTCTCGCGATCCCCAGGAGCCCTTCATGACGATCATCCGCCGCGCCCTTATTCTCATCGCTGTCGCTTGGACTGTGACGGGCGCTGCCGCGGCGGCGGAGTATCGCGCGTTCGACCAGGGCGCCTTTGCGCAGGCTCAGTCGGAGGGCCGTCCGATCCTGGTCGAGGTCTTCGCCCCTTGGTGCCCCACCTGCCGGGCGCAGTCGCCGATCGTCCGCACGATCGCTGAAGACGCCGCCTTCGCTAACCTCGTTGTTTTCCGCATCGATTACGATAATCAGCGCTATGAGTGGCGCGCGCTCAATGTGCGCCGGCAATCCACGCTCATTGCCTATGCTGGTGCTCGCGAGACCGGGCGACTGGTCGCCGCCACAAGCCCCGATCGCATCGAGACCTTGATGCGCTCGGCCATCGCACCATGACGCTTTTAACGCCGGCGCTGGCGTTTCTGGCCGGCGTGCTGACGATACTGTCGCCTTGCGTGTTGCCGCTCGCGCCCATCCTCGCGAGCGCCGCCACGGCTCAGCACCGCCTCGGGCCCTTGGCTCTGGCGGTGGGCCTGGCGCTTTCCTTCTCTCTCGTAGGCCTCTTCGTCGCCACCATCGGCTTTGCTATCGGTCTCGACAACGAAACGCTGCGCTTTGCCGGCGGACTGATCATGCTTGCGGTCGGCGCTGTCCTGGTCGTGCCGCGGCTTGAACTCGCGTTCGCAGGCGCGGCCGCGCCGCTCAGCAATTGGGCGAATGAACGAACCGCCTCGTTCGAAGGTAATGGCCTTATGGGTCAAGCCGGATTGGGCGCGTTGCTGGGATTGGTGTGGAGCCCCTGCGTTGGACCAACGCTCGGCGCCGCCTCGGCGCTCGCCGCACAAGGCGATGATCTTCTATCGGTCACGCTTGTCATGGCGGCCTTTGGCTTGGGCGCCGCATCAGTGCTTGCAGCCATTGGCTATGGCGCCCGCGCTCTGATCGGGCGCCACCGCGGCGCACTCAATGCGATCGGCAAACATGGAAAGCGCTTCCTCGGCTGGGCGCTCGTCATTGTTGCGCTCCTCATCGTTACGGGACTCGACCGCGTGATCGAAACTACGCTCGTCGAACTCTCGCCAGCTTGGCTCACCGAACTCACCACACGCTACTGAGGACACGATCATGAAACCGATCAGACTTCTCTCTTGGGCGCTGGCGCTTGGCTTTGCGGGGGCGCTCGTCTTTCTCGTCGGCCTGCCGAAATTCATCGGCCCTGATCCCAATCCGATCTTTGCACTCCTTGCCGGGCGGACCGGCGTGGCGCTGTTTGAGCCTTACATCCGCTACGCCACAGGCGCCGCTGAATTGACCGCGGCACTGCTGCTCGTCATTCCTCGCACGCGCTTCTTCGGCGCGCTCATTGCGGGCGGCGTAACTTTGGGCGCCATCGGCTTTCACCTGTCGCCCTTCTTAGGGATTCAGATTCCGCAGATGGATCGCGTCGTCGCCCTCCTCCAAGAGGGACGCAGCGTCAGCGAAATCGACGCCATGGCGCTCCCGACCGATGGCGGCATGCTGTTCATGATTGCGCTGGCGTTCCTTGCCGTTGCAGCTGCGTTAGCGTGGCTGGAGCGGCCGCGCCGGATCACCGCCTAAGCCCATGACTCCCGCTGCCGCACTCCCGGACGTGAGCAGCAGGTCTTGTGTTGCACCGCGCCGCCAGGGGATTGTCAGCCGGATGCCGCCGAACAAACCCGACTACGCCGATCTTGAACGGCTGATGCGGCAGGCGGTCGCCGGCGATGCGCACGCTTATGAAAGGTTGCTGCTTGCGCTGACCCAGCGCCTTCGCCCCTTCTTTTCGGCGCGCTTGCAGAACGGCGCCGCTGACGCCGAAGATCTCGTGCAAGACACCCTCATCGCCATGCATGAGCGGCGTTCGAGCTACAATCCGGCGCAGCCGTTCGCAGCATGGGTCTACGCCATCGCCCGCTACAAGCTCATCGACCACCTGCGGCGCCAACGCGTGCGCTTGCACATTCCGATCGACGACGTCGAAGGCCTGTTCGCGGACGAACGCACGGACGCCGGCGACGCTGCGCGCGACGTCGCCGCTTTGCTGGATCAACTGCCGGAGCAACAACGCACGGCGCTCCGCCTCACTAAGCTTGCAGAGCAATCCACACGCGACGCCGCGGCGGCGAGCGGCATGTCGGAGACCTCAATTCGGGTGAACGCGCATCGCGGTCTGAAACGATTGATCGCGTTCGTCCGCCGGAGTGAGACGCCATGAACACTGAAGACCTCATCAAACGGCTGGCCCAGGCGCCGGCGCCGGCCGCCAATTGGAGTTGGGGTCTCGCTGCGGCCGGTCTCGCTGGATTTGGCGCGGCGTCAGCGCTGCTGCTGTTGAGTTCAGGAACGCGGCCCGACCTCTTGGACGCCTGGGCGCCAACATCGCTGAAGGTCGCGTTCGGCTTGATCGCGGCAATTGCACTTCTGCCGTTTGTCTGGCGCGCCGCGCGGCCGAACGTGAAGTTGGGAGACACGCTCACGCCCGCGGCGGTCTTCATCGCAATTGCTGCAATAGTGACATTGACCGCTCTCGCCCTCGCGCCGCCTGACCTTCGTTGGGTGCTGTGGACAGGCGGCGGCGCGCCAGATTGCCTTATCCGCATTCCATTGATCAGCCTACCGATTATGGCGGCGCTTTATTTTGCCGCGCGCAAGTCGGCGCCGACGCGCTTGTCGCTTGCCGGCGCGGCGCTTGGCGCAGCTGCCGGGGCGCTCGCGGCCATCCCCTATTCCTTGTTCTGTCCAATCGACTCCGCGTCCTACGTCGCGACTTGGTACACCGTCTCGATTCTGATCTGCGCCGTCCTTGGCGCCTGTTCATCACGAATGCTTCGGTGGTGACGCGGGGCGCCGCACACGCCATGGGCGCGCCCTGCGCGACGCTGGCTCGCTGCGACGGCTAAATTTTCCTCATCACGTCTGCTAAATCCGGGCCGCTGTGACGTCTCTCCCTAGGAAGCCGCCAATTGAGAGCGGCGTCAGGGGGAAGACATGACGAATTCTTCGGCGCGTCCGCGCCGCGATGGCGCGCGCTCGCTGCTGGTGATGGCGCTCGCATCCGTCTCAGCGCTGGCTTTGACTGGGCCGGCCTCCGCGCAGTCGGTTGATCAAGCTTCGCGCGCCGCAACGGCGGAGCGTGATTTTGACATCCCTGCCCAAGCCCTTTCGTCCGCTCTGCTCCGCTTCGCTGAGCAATCGGACCTGCAAATTCTCTTCTCGCAGGAAGACGTCGCGGGCATGACATCGCGCCCCGTGCGCGGGCTGTTAACGCCGGAAGCGGCGCTCGCGCAACTGCTGCCACAAGGCGCGCCGCGCATCGAAATCGCAGGTGATCGCGTCGTGCGCACGGATCTCCCCCGCCCCCAGTACGCCGACAATGAGTCTGGCGAGGAAATTGTTGTCACCGGGACCCGCATTCGAGGTGCGGCGCCGGCCGGCTCGCACGTCATCACAATCGACCGGGAAGAGATCGATCAAACCGGACGCGGCACTGTGCAAGACGTTCTGCAGACGCTGTCGCAAAACTTCGCCGGAAGTCAAAACGAGGCGACGCAGGAAGGCACGCAAAACGCACGTTCTAACTTCACCTATGGTTCGACCGTCGATCTGCGTGGCCTAGGCGCTGACGCGACCCTCACCCTCGTCGACGGCCACCGCCTCGCGCCCGCGGGCGTCGGCGGGTACATCGACATCTCGACTATTCCCCTGAGCGCGGTCGATCGCGTCGAAGTGCTGGCCGACGGCGCCTCCGCCGCTTACGGCGCCGACGCCGTCGCGGGCGTGGTCAACCTCATTTTGCGCGACGACTTCGAAGGCGCTGAGACGAGCTTACGTCTCGGCGCAACATCCGGCGGAGGCGCGAGCGAGCGTGCATTCTCGCAATTGCTCGGCGCGAGTTGGCAAACCGGCCAGATCATGGGCGCCTATGAGTATCGCGCCCGCGACGAACTCAACGTGCTCGACCGTCCGTTTCTCGCCACCGCTGATTTCACAGATCGCGGCGGGACGGATTTCCGCGGCACGCGCTCCAACCCCGGCAATATTATTCGGATTGGCGCGACCACGGTCAGCTTGCCCATACCGCAGGGTCAGGACGGCACATCTCTCACGCAAAGCGATCTTGTGACCGGCCCACTCAATCGCAACGAGGTCAATGAACTCGCCTTCTTCCTACCGCGCCAGGAAATGCACTCCGTGTTCCTTCGCGGCCGGCAAAAACTGACACCGTCTCTCGAACTCTACGGCCGCGTAATCGGGTCCGAACGCGACGTCTATCTCGAGCGCGAGCAATTGTTCGCCAATCTGACAGTGCCGGAATCCAACTACTATCGGCAAGCGAACAACCTGTTTCTGGGCCAGGGCAATCTCACCATCTCGTACTACCTCGGTAACGACCTCGGCCCGATTATCAATCGCGCCGAGATCCGTGCGTGGTCGGGCGTGGCAGGGCTTCGCTACGAAGTCGGCGACACTGACTGGGTGATCGATGGCTCAGTTGCTTACGCCCGTAGCGAAGAGGCGATCTTCAACGAGAATTTCTATTACGCGGCAGGCGCCGTCCCGGCGCTCGCGAGTGGCAATGTGGCGACCGCCTTCAATCCCTTCGCCGATGGCTCCAACACGCCAGCGTCGGTACTCGCGGGTATCACCTTCGATATTGAGACCCATAACGACGCCGAGACGATCGTCAGCCAAGTGCAAGCCGATGGACCACTCTGGCGCATCTGGGGCGGCGACATTCGTTTGGCGCTCGGCGTTGAGCGCCGCGACGAGCGCTTCGAAATCCTACGCAGCGAAGTCTACCCTTCCGGGCCGGTCAACCAATTCATTCAAGATCCCGGCGAGCGAAGCATCGACGCCATCTTCGCCGAAGTGCATGCGCCGATCATTGGTCCTGAAAACGGCGTTCCGCTTGTCAACGCGCTCACGTTCTCCGCATCCGTGCGCCATGAAGACGCCAGCGACTACGGCGACTCCACAACACCGCGATTTGGCCTGCGCTGGGCGCTGACGCCGGACTTCGCCTTGCGCGCGTCTTGGGGGCAATCTTTCAAGGGCCCGCAATTTTCGCAGATGCTCGGCGATCTTGTCTTGAGTTATGCGACGGCGACGTCGGCGCAAGATCCGCTCGCCGACAATGGCTCGACCGGCGTTCTGACTGTCGGCGGCTCCAACGGCGACCTTCGGCCGGAAACGGCAGAAAACTGGACCGCCGGTTTTGATTATTCGCCTACTTGGGCGGAAGGCCTCAACCTGCGCGCCACCTATTTTGATATCGATTTTTCCGACCGCATCTTCTCGCCTGGCAACATTTTGTCGGTGCTCGCCAATCCCGCCGGGTACGAGAGCATCCTGTTTCGGGATCCCTCGCCCGCGCTCGTGGCGGAATACCTGGCTCTTGGCCCGCCTCCAAGTGGATCCCTGCCCGCCGATGGCGTGGAGCTCATCATCGATCGCCGGCTCGTAAATCTGTCCAGTCAACGCATCCGCGGTGTCGATCTCTCCGCCGACCTGTCTTTCGACAGCGATTGGGGCGCGTTCGATCTCTTCTTCAACGCGAGCGGCATGCTGGAGTTCGAGCAAGTGCTCATCCCGGGCGCTGCGCCTGTCGATCTTCGCAACGTCGTCAACGGCGTTATCGACTGGCGCTTCCGCACCGGCGTCACCTATCGATTGGACGATTGGGCGGCGGGTGTGACGGCCAATTACGCCAACGGCTACCGGGACAACGTCACCTTGCCGAACCGTGATGTCGATGCGCAAACCACGTGGGACCTGCGCCTAGCCCGCACTTGGCGCCAGCGCGATAGCGACGCTGCCGGACTGCAGCTTTCGCTCAACGTCATCAATGCGCTCGATGAGGATCCGCCGTTCGTCAACAACCCGACCGGCTACGCATTCGACGCCAGTAATGCCTCACCGCTTGGCCGCATTGTTTCGCTCGAACTTCGCCAGCGCTGGTGAGCGAACCGATGCGAAAGCTGTGTCAGTCGCTCTTCCTGGCCGCATGTTTGTGCGGGGTGAGTTCCGAACCCGCGACGGCTCAGCGGAGCGGCGTGAGCGTTGCCGATCTTACCGCGATACGTGACATCGGCGGTCCATATTCTGAACTGGCGCTCTCGCCAGATGGAAGTATGGCGGCGGTCGTGGAGCGGCGCACCAACCTCGCGGTCAACGACTACAATTATGTCGTTGTCGCAATTGAAACCCGAAGCGGACGGGTGCGAGAGATTGGCGACGCCGGCCGATTTGTACTGCGCTCGGACGGCGGGCGGCGCGCGGGCGTCGGCATTTTGCGACGGCCGCAATTCTCCGCCGATGGCCAATCCGTGCTCTACCTGCGTGAACACGACGGCGCGGTCGAGATCTGGCGCGCGCCTGTGAACGGAGGTGGAGCCGCAACATTTGTGCGCGCGGACGGAGACATCCGCCGCTTCCGCATTGAGGGCGAACACCTCGTGTTTGAGACGTCGACACCTCGCAGCGCGCTCGCTGCTGAGGCAGAGCGTGGACGCTACGCCGGCTTTGCGATCGACGACCGATTTACGCCATCCTATTCGCTTGCCCCACTACCGGACATCGATCGAGACGTTGGTCGCTGGGTCCTTGATCTCTCCACCCGGCAGACGGAAGCGGCAACAACGGAACAGGTCGAGATCCTCAACGCGGGCCCGGCGCCGCACGTTCGCCCGCTCGATCCCACCCTCCAAGCGGACGAACCGCCTGTTGGCCTGTTCGATCCCGCCACCGGGGTTCGATGCGCCGACGAGGTGTGCTCTGGGGCGATTACCCACACTTGGGATCGGGCGGACGCCAACGGTGAACGCGCGATCGTCTTTCGCCGTCAGGAGGGGCATGCACGCCGATTAACGGGGTTCTATATTTGGCGACCCACTACAAACACGGTACGTCGCGTACTTCAAACCGAAGCGCGCATGGACGGCTGTGCGCCGTCAGACGCGGGCCTGATTTGCCTGCAAGACACGCCGTTCCAGCCTCGGCGCGTCGTATCCATCGACTGGCGCTCGGGCGCAGTGCGCGCACTCTACGATCCCAATCCGCAGTTCGCGGGTTTTGCGCATCCTCGGCTGGAGCGCTTTGAATACACTGACGCGGAGGGCAACGAGTCCTTCGCCAACCTGATCTACCCTTTGGGTTGGCGACGCGGCCACGTTTATCCGCTGGTCATTTCACAATATCGCTCGCGCGGTTTCCTGCTTGGCGGAACCGGCGATGAGACGCCGATCCTGCCGCTCTCGGCCGCTGGCTATTTTGTGCTCGATTTTGACCGTCCAGAATTTCGCACGCGTGGGCAAAGCATGACCATGGCTGCGATCCAACGCGAAGTGGAGCTTGCCGGGATCGAACGCGGCGCAAAACGCGAAGCGCTCGACTACTTTATCGCACGCGCTGCCGAACGCGGCGCTGAACGGCAGCGCATGGGCATCACCGGGTTGAGCGATGGGGCCGAGACGGTGTTTTGGATGCTGCTCGATGAGCCCGCATTCGCGGCAGCCGTGGCGTCATCTCCGCCAATCGATCCGATCAGCTGGTCGCTGCAATCATCAGCAACAAGAGCATACTTCCTCGCGCGCAATGGACTGACGGGCCCATGGGACGACGCTCCAGAGCCGTGGCGCAAGTGGTGGCGCCTCAACTCGCCAGTGTTTCACGCAGACGAAATCCAGGCCCCTATTCTATTCAATATGCCCGAAGCAGAAGCGCTGCGTGCGTTTCCGTTGATGGTGCGTTTGCGCGAGCGCGGCGCGCCTTATGATGCATACCTCTATCCAGGCGCGTATCATCTCAAGTGGCGCCCGGGCCAAGTACAAGCCGCTCAACAGCGCACGATGGATTGGATGGACTTTTGGTTGCGGGGCATCGAACTGGCAGACCCCGACGAGCCTGGACGCCTGGAGCGGTGGCGTGCATTGCGCAACGCTCAAACGGCCGGTCCGTCTGCGCCCTGAGGGGTCTCAACCGATCGCACTCTGTGTTGCACAAATCTCCTCAACCATGCCTCCGCCATGAATGCGGACATCAGCGCACCTTTGATCGCGCCGCTGGCGATGAAGTCACGCTTTAGCGCGGTTTCGAGCGCGGCGCGATCGAGCAGCCCTCTGCGCGCCAGCTCTCCATCGAGCAAGAGACCGCGGACGAAGGGGAGCTGCCGCTCAAGCACACGGTTGTGAAAGCGGGTCGTGTCGCCCTTGTGAGATCGCGCCCGAACTTCTTCAGGTAACACATCGCAAAACGCCGCCCGCGCCAAAGAGCGATCCGTACCGCCTTGCGTCATCACATAAGGCGGAATGGCGAGGACCGCCTCAATCACCGGCTGGCTGGCGAGGATCGGCGCGGTGACAAAGCGGCGAGTTATTTCTGAGACCTCATAATAATAGGAGAGGTCGCCGATGTGCACGGCGCGCGCGGCGCGCGCTGGCGTTTCGGCCAAAAGCTCTTCCATCCACGGATGCTCACTCCATTCAACGTGCGCTAAAGCCACAGCGCTTGGCGGTGTCAACACCGCCTGGGTGAAGGCATCATTGAAAAACGAGATTTCGGGTCGAAGACGTCGCGCTATCGTCTTGGCGAACACCGACCAAATCGGAATGCGCGCTAAGTGCGCCGTATCACGCGCGATCGTGAAATAGCGAGCCAGACCAACGCGGTCGTACGCCGCATCCACCGCAATCTCGGCAAACCTGCGCCGATGAAGCACCTGATCGCCGCCCTGCCCTGACGTTACGATGGTTGCGCCGTGGGCGGCGATCGCATCGCCGAGGCTTCTATTGGCATGACTGAACTCCGTGTGGGTCGGACGAACAGGAAGCGGCGCCGTCAGGATCTGCGCATAGTCGAAATTGATCGGACAGGTCTCGTGCTCAATCAGTTCCCGGCGAGCATGCCGCGCCGCCGCACGCGCCAGGGATCGCTCATCGCCCTCTGGCGTCGATTCCGGAAATTCGTGGAAGCAGACGATCTCGGCGTCAGCGCGTCCAGCTTCGATGAGTGCGGCGAGGACAATGCTAGAATCCAAGCCGCCAGACAGGCGATGGGCGATCGGACGGCCGCCTTTTAGTGCGTTGTATCCAACCCAGCTCTTAGCGCTTTCGCAGATGGCACGTCTCAGAGTCGACGCCGCAACATCAAAGTCGCCGATTTCCTTAGCGCATCCGGACCGCTTTGGAATCCGCATGAAACTGCGCTCACGACTGGTTCGATCGAGCGTCAGGCGTTCACCGGCCAGTAGTTCCTCAACGCCCGCGATCGCCGTTCGCCGCGTCAAGATCCGCGGCTGCACCATGTAGACGCTAAGCATAGTTTCGTCGCAGGCGACCGGTTCGTCAGAGCATGCGAGAAAGTCGTCCGCGTGCGTAAACAGGCAATTGAGCTCAGCTGAACTCCAAACATAGAGCGGCATGCTTCCGGCAGGGTCCCGCAACGCGTGGAACAGGTCATGGCCGCGATCGTGGAGAATGGCGCAGCACGGCCCCCAGAATTTTGTGAAAAGATCAGATCCGCCTGTTGTGATAAGCGCTTCGGCCTCGGCGCCAGAAAGGCTGCCCACCGGGCAACCATTGTCGCGGTTAAATAACGGCCCGGCGATGAACCCAAACTCCGCCGGGAGAACGATGACGTCATCCAGACTGTCAACATGCACAAACGCAAGAACGCCGCGCCAATCCAGGACCTTCTTCCATTCGTCGCCGTTGAGCTTCGCAGCGAGCGCCCTTCCCCGTCGCGCCGGATCACGCTGGGCCGGCGTCCAGCGGAATACGATGAAACGGGGCGTCATACGCGTGCGATCTCCGCAAACGAATGGCACGCTTCGCCGCCGTCATCGAGAATGATCCCATCCACCTCGACCCAGCAGTGCGCGGCAAACGGCCTGCTTCGCACACCGAACACCAAGTCTGCACGGACATCGCGGGCGAGCAAGAAATGCATCAAAGCAAGGCTATCGAACAAGCAGACGTACGCTACTGGGATCCAGATGCGCGCGGCAGCAAACCGTGAATGAACTAACTCGGCTGTCGCGACGTCGGGCACACGCTTGGCCAAGCGTGCTTTGCGCTCACTGAGGTGGCAAAATGCTTCAAGCAGGGCCCCGCGCTTGACGATGCGGCTTGCCCACACGGAAGCGGTGATTGTCAGAAATAGGTCGCGCCAGCTCAGGTGGTCGATGCGGCGGCGCGGCGGCGGTTGATGCCCTCGCGTAACAACCGACACTAAACCTTCATTCAGAAGCGAGCGCCATCGCTTCTCTCGCGCCATCAGAGCACCTTCATTGGGTCCGCAGGCAATGAGGTCCGGCGCTTCGTCCAATGCAGTTGCTTGGTATCGATTGCGCGCGAGATCCAGAAAGATGAGCCAATCACCGTGCGCGACGGCGCACACACTCCACGGCAACCGGACCCTAGGCGCTGAGGGTTCGTCTGCGCGCATGGTGCGCGCAGACGTCCGACCATCAATCACGATAGTCCATCTCGCCGGTGGATTCCTCGTGCATCCAAACCGGGATGCCTCGCGTCGTCTCGCTCGCGAGCCCTAGATCGATCATGCCTTGATCTTCTGGCATATGACTTTCCTTTGCTTAGTGGCGATGCGCCGGCGCGCGGTGAAACCGGCGCCGGCGGCGGCTCGACCTCAGTCCTTGAAGTTGCGCTCGGTGAGGTCTTCGACCTCATCTTGCTTTGGAATGCCCAGCGTCACTTCGCTCGCCGCGCCGAGTTCGATCACGTCTTGGTCTTCACGCATTGTCGTCTCCATGGGGCATTGCTTTGCCCAAGGAAGAGCATCGCGCGTTCTCGTTTGATCACCGAACTAATAAACATGAAGATCAGTTGCGTGATCAGCTTGCGGCGCCACCATTGTTGGGCAGCGCCTTCATCACGACTTGCCTGCGTAAGACGCCGGCGCTTTGAACGCGTCGACGCGTGTAGGCTTTGAGTAAGGCAGATGCCCGGCGTGAACGATCCGCAAGTGCGCCGACTAGGGTTTCGAACTCATTTTGGACATCACCGAGGATCTCACTTTCGACCTTGCGGGCGGCGAAGAGACGTTCGTCCGCGTTGATTGCCGCCCGGCAAAGCTCCGCGTTGGCGCCGGCCTCGATCAGCCGAGCGATTTCGTGCACCGCTTCAGCGTAAGGCTGTGTGCGCGCCATACGCTTGAGTTCGGGACCTGACGCGGAGGTGGGCAGCGCCAATGTCAGGAGCGCACCGCGCCACACATAAAGGTGTGCAAGTTCTTGTTCAGACCAGAGCGCCACTTCGTAGGCGGAATGCTGGCCGGGGCGGACCAAGCGCTCCCATCGCAGGAGGCCGAGCGCTTGCCGCACTGGCATTGAACTCAGACTTAGGTCTCGCGCCAGCGCCTCCACATCGATGCGCGAGCGAACAGGCAGCACGCCGTCCAAAATGCGCCGTTTGATTTCCTCATACGCGCGTTGCGCAGCGCTGGCGTCCGCAGGCATCTCAATCAGTGGACGCCATCAGCGTCTTCAGCTCGGCAGCGATCGCGGGCGGCAGCGCGTCGCGATGCGGCCCGCACTGGGATGCATCGCGCAGATATTCGATTGGATCTTGGCCCTCCCAGCCGCCAAGATTGGGCCGATGCCAGCGATAGCCGATGAGGCGCTGCAGCGGCTCAGGAAACCAGCGCGCCACATCGCGCGGATAGGCCAGGAATTGTTCCTCGTAGGTGCGCAGCCAGCCGGCGCAATAGCCGATGACGACGCCAGTGCGATCGGCGTTAGAGCGATTGGCGCCGGCGCCATGGGTCAGTCCGCCCAGATAGACGAGCGCCGATCCCGCTTTCATCACCCCAGAGATCGCTTGGTTGGGATCAGGACTGCGACCTAAGCGTTCGACATGACTGCGCGGCCAAATGCGCGTCGCGCCGTTGGCCTCGGTGAAATCACTGACCGCCCACATCACATTGAGCGACCAGATTTGGCCCATCGGATCAGCGGGCCACATCTCTTCATCGCGGTGCGGGGCTTGGGCCTTCTGTCCCGGATGTATGCGGATTGCCTGGGTCATGTTGAGGCGCATGCAATCGCAGGCCGGCGCAAGCACCGCTTCGGCGAGCGCCAGGATTCGAGGGTGCAGCGCCAATTGCTGGACCCTCGGCGCCTTGGACAAAAGCCCATTCACGCGTGTCGTCGACCAGCCGTGGAAGTCGCCCTCGCAGCGCGGTGTGCGTTGCAGCCAGGGCTCAAGCTCGGCGGACAACGCATTGGCTTGGCCTTCGTTTAAGAGCCCATCGAGCATGAGGAAGCCATCGCGCTCAAGGGCATTGAGATCGGCGGCGAGCGTATCGTTGGCCGTAAAGGCAGTGACTGACATTTCTCCCCCTCCCTTTAGGCCGCGCGCGCGAGGTCGGCGGGGGCGAACCGCGTCAACGGCGCGGTGATCGCGAAGGCTTCGCGCACGCGCTTTAGCCCCGCGCCATCGATGCTCGCGGCAAACGCCTGAATGCGATTGCGTCCCTTGCCCCGGGGCGCGCCAAGCGCACGGACGTCCCAGCCGGCTTTCTGCGCCATCGGCGCAAGTGCGGCGTCGGCGACATAGGTGACCTGGTCGATGCCGAAGAGGAGCGCGGTCTCCATGATGCCGGCGATCATGCGCCCGAGCATGTCGCGCCGGGGCGGACCCGCCGGCGTGTCCGGCGCCGGACAAAATCGCGTCGCTTCCCAAACACCGGGCCCCGCAGGCAGCCCCCCTTCACAAAGATCGGCGAATTGTTGGCTAAGCAGGTGCGGACGCACTGTGGGCAAGAGCCGCGCCGAGGCGCTGACGTCCGAAGTCGGCGTCCCCGCCTCGATCAGATAGATCGCGTCGTGTCGGTCATAGGCGTCAATTTCGAGCCCGGCGCTTTCTTCCAGCCGCCATTTGAGCTTGTCGATGAACACCTGCTTTCGCTGACGGTGCATCTCGGTCAGCAGGTGATGAAACCGCCGCCGGTTTTCTTCCGATACGATGTAGATCATGACGCCTCCGACCGCTCTTGGACCCAGCATGCGGAAGCGTTCGGCGAGGGCGTAATTGGTCCCACGGGACCTATTGACTCCTTTCGAATCGGCTAGCCGGTCAGGTCGTCGACCATGATCTGACCGTCGAATACCGCGCGCACCACGGCTTGCACGCGGTGTGAAACGCCGTACCGCTTCTTGGCGCGCTCGATCGCGTTGTGCGCGGTGCGTGCGCTGACGCCCAAGACTTCACCGATGATCCAATCGCTCTTGCCGCAGCCCGCAAGCGTCAGGCATTCGCGCTCGCGCGGCGGCAGCACGACGGGATCGGCAAGGGCATCGGGATTGAGCCGGCGATGCATGGCGCCATGTCCGTAAATCACGATCATCAGAATATGCGCCATCGCCAAGGGATCGACGCCGTCGGATCCGGCGATCAGCGAGCAAGAGGCCGGAATCACATCGGGCGAACGCAGCGGAATGGTAAGGCCCTTTGAGAGTCCGTAGAGCGCGCCCTCATCCAACACACGCTTTTGCTCGCGGCTCAAACGCATCTTCGCCAGGCAGTCCACCCAATTGAATGGCGAGGACATAATGCGCGCCGCCAGGAAGACTGGATCGATCCGCGCGAAATCCGCTTCCGAATAATGCTGCACCCAAGGGACAGGATAATTGACGACGCTGACCCCGCCCGGCCGCGGCCGAAGCGGGTCTACATGCGATGCGCAAGCGACGTATTCATAGCCGAGCGCCTGCAGCGTTGAGATAAATCGATCCTCGATGACCTGCGCGCTCGTTTGCTTCTCACAGAAGTCGAGGAAATCCAGCGCAATCTTGCTGGCAGGCATGGCGAAACCTCCAGTTGTGACTTGCCTACTAAGAGCGGACTTCACCCGGCTCGCAAGAGGCGCGCTGTAGCCGAGCGTGTGCCTCTCCCCAACTCGCGCGTCAGGCGCGTGCTCGCTCGCGCGCCGGAGAGGCCATGCCCGCGCCGGGGCCCTGCGTCGAGGGACGCTCCGCTCTCAAAGCTGAGCCCTCGACCCAGGCCCCTCTGGGGCGCGGGCCTTCGGGACGAACCGTCGCGCAAGCGACCCCGCGCCAGCACTTCCGCCGCGCGGGTCTCGTTCCAAAGGCTCGAACTCTGATGTCTGACATTCAACACATCCCACTCAACAAGCTCGTCGAGAGCGAGGACAATGTTCGCCGCACCGAGCGTAAGCGCGACATCGATGCGCTCGCAGCATCGATCGCCGCGCACGGTCTCTTGCAGAACCTCACCGTCACCGATCGCGACGCAGGCAAGTATGCCGTGGTCGCTGGCGCACGCCGGCACGCGGCGCTGAAGCTGCTCGTCCGCCAAGGCGAACGGGCCAAGGATTGGCCCGTCCCCTGCCATGTCGTTGACGCGGCTGCGGCCGCGGAAGTGTCCCTCGCCGAGAATGTCCAGCGCGTCGACATGAACGCCATGGACGAGGTGGAAGCTTACGCCGCGCTGGTCGACGGCGGCGCAACCGCCGAAGATGTGGCGAAGCGCTTTGGCGCGACCGTGCGCCATGTCGAACAGCGTCTTGCACTTGCGCGGCTGAGCCCTCGTATCCGCGCTGCCTATCGCAAAGGTGAACTCACGCTCGACGTGGCGCGCGCCTTCTGCCTCGATCCGGACCACGCCGCGCAAGAGCGTGTCTTCAAGGGCTTGGGCAAGCCGATCTCAAGCACGCACGCGGTGCGAAGCGCCCTCACCCAGGGCCGCACGCCTGCGAGCGATCGCTTGGCGCTCTTCGTCGGCGTCGCAGCTTACACGGAAGCCGGTGGCCGCATCGTGAAGGATCTCTTCGAAGACGGTGTCGTGCTGTTGGAAGACGGCGACATCGTACAGCGCCTTGCATTGGCAAAGGCTGAAGCGCTGCGCGACGCGGCCCTGGCCGAAGGCTGGGGCTGGGCGGAGATCAATCTCGCCGGCGGCCATATCGATGGCTGCGCGTCCGAGCGCGTGCGGGCCACACAGCGCAAACTCACAGCCAAGGAAAAACGGCGCATGGCGTCGCTTGATGCGGAGATCGAACGCATCGACGGCGAACTTGAAGACATGGAAGACGGCGACGCCGCCGACACCCTATGGAACGAACGCGACAACTCGACCAGGAACGCGGCGACCTCATCGAGGCAACGCGCGTCTACGACGCCGCGATGATGGCGCACGCCGGCGCTGTGATCGGCGTCGATCGCGACGGCAAGGCGCAGATCGCACGCGGGCTCATCCGCCGCGGCGACATGAAGGCCATCGACAAGCTGCGTAAGCAAGCTGCACCCGGCGATGACAATGAAGACGAAGACGCTGACGGTGGCGCACCGATCGGATCCGGCCTCAGCAAGTCGCTGACGCGCGACTTAACCCTCGCGCGCACCCGCGCCATCCGCGCCGGCCTCGCCAGCGAGGGACACGCGGCGCTGGCGCTCATGGTTTGCATGCTGGCGCAGCAAAGCGCCGGCGTCGGCGACCTCGTGGGGCCCGAGATCAGTTCGACGCCGCGTGACTTCGGCGACGGCGACCTACTTCAGAAACTGAAATCGGCGCGCGCCATGCCGGAGAGCTTCGCTGAGTGCCTCGCGCTGGATTGCGACGCGCTCATTGCCTGTCTCGCAATCCTCGTGGCTGAGACCGTCGACCTCACCCACGACGGCGCGAGCGCACGCGACGATGGCCGCCAGCGCGCCGGCGACCTGATCGCGGCGGCGATCGATCTCGACATGGCCACGCATTGGTCGGCGGGTTCTGACTTCTGGATGCGCACGCCGAAGCAATATGCGCTGGACGCCCTCCCCGAGGCGCCAGGCTTGGCCGAACTCGGCGAGAAAGAACGCACCGCGAAACTCAAGGCGCTGGCGAAGCTGAAGAAGAGCGCGTTCGCAGACGCCGTGGCGAAGGCGTTCGCTGAAAGCCGCTGGCTCCCGGAATGCCTCATCACGCCGATGCGCGAAGGCGCTTTCGCCGTCACTGGCCAAGCGGCCGAAGCGGCCGCGTCACCCCAGCACTGATCAACGTGGGGCGTCCGCGCTGGGTGCGACCCGCGCGGACGCTTTGCCGAACTCCCAGGAGACTTCCAATGTCCAACACGCATTGCGTGGCGCAGCGGCGCGACATCGCAGCCGACATCACCACCAAGATTCTCACAAGCCTCAATGCCGGCGTGATGCCATGGCGCAAGCCTTGGGATGGCGCCCGCACCGGCCTTGCCCTCCCTCGACGCGCAACCGGCGAATGCTATCGAGGCGTCAACACCATCATGCTTTGGTTTGCGAGCGCCGCGCATGGATACACCTCGCCCTATTGGTTGACGTTCAATCAGGCGATCAAGCTTGGCGCGCACGTCAGGAAGGGCGAGCGCGGCGAAATCGTCGTCTATTATGGCAGCGCCCAACGCACAGCGCTAAGCGCCGATGGCGGCGAGACCGAAACGGCGTTTCGCTTCTTAAAATCTTACGTCGCCTTCAATGCAGACCAGGTCGAAGGCCTGCCGGAACACTTTTACCCCAAGCCAAGCGACGAGGCGCGCCTTCCAATCGCTGCGCATGAGCAATGGTTTGCCAGGCTGGAGATCACGCGCATCCTGACGCGCGATCTCGCCTGCTACATTCCAAGCCGCGACGTTGTCGGCATGCCGCCGCTTGCCGTGTTTGACGACGCCGAGGCTTATGCGGCCACCTTGAACCACGAAGCAGTGCATGCAACCGCCGCACCCCACCGCGTCGGGCGCGATCTCTCCAAGCGCTTCAAGCAAGCGATCGCTGCAGAAGAACTTGTCGCCGAAATCGGCGCGGCGATTCTGGGTGCGCATTTGCGGCTGCCGCCCGATCACATCTTCGATCACGCCGCCTATATTGAGAATTGGATGAGCCTTCTCCAATCCGACAAACGCGCCTTCTTCCATGCAGCGGCGCAAGCGCAAGTGGCGGTCGACTGGCTGCTCGCCAAGAGCCCGGCGCCGGACGAGACCGATGTCCAAGCTTAAGCGCATCGTCGACGCCATGGGCGGCGTCCTCACCGAAGGCGGGCGCCGCGCGCTTATTCGTGGCCCCGGGCACAGTCCAGCCGATCGCTCGGTCTCGCTCCTGGAGACCGAGGATGGGCGCGTGCTCATTCATTGCTTCAGCCCGCGCGACGATTGGCGCGCAGTGCGCGCCGAGCTTGCCGACCTCGGTCTCTTGGACGAGAGCGAGCGGCATGAACACGCCTCGGCCTCCGAACCGATTGTGCGGCTGCAGCCCGAGCAGCACGACGAAGATCGGCGCGCGCGTGTGCTGCGTTTGTGGGAGGAGTCCGTCGCTGTCGCCGGCACTGTGGGCGAGCGCTATTTGCGTTCGCGTGCGATAGAAGGCGAATTGCCGGGGCCTGACGTGCTGCGCTTCCATCCGCGCATGACGAGCCTGGAAGACCGAGAACGGCGCGCCGCCCTGGTCGCGGGCCTGGTCAACAATGACGGCGTCCTTGAAGGCATTCAGGTCACGCTTTTGACCGCACATGGCGCGGCCAAAGCGGCGCTGACGACGCCGCGGCGCACCATTGGCAAGCTCATGGGTCACTATGTTCGCATCGATGCGCCAGGCGATGTGCTCATCGTTGCTGAAGGACTAGAGACCGCGCTTTCGGCCAGACGCGCGCTTGGCGCTGGCGCCTGGGCGTTCCTGAGCGCGGAGAACCTCGCCCAATTCGAGCCGCCGCCTGTCATCGACAAGCTCATCATCGCCGCAGACCATGACGAAGCAGGTCTTGCCGCCGCCGCGCGGCTGAAGCAGCGGGTCGCCATCTCGATCGCGTGCGAGATCGCGCTGCCGCCGGACGACTATCCGGACTGGAACGATTGGGCGCGGGCGATGGCGCACTAAGGCGGACCGCAGGAATCATCCCATCTGCCGGCGCCGAAGCGCGTTTCAAAGTCTCCGCCTTCAAGCGCCCGCATTCCGCGCACGCCGCGAGATCTCACCCACGCCGTCGCCATCTCCGCCCGGCCGTCGCCGTCCACAAGGACAAAATCGTTTCCCCGCGCGGCTTCGCCGCCTTCGGTCCTAACGGACGCGGGCCCCACCATTTTCTCCTTGCAGCCGCCGCCTCATGGCCGGGCGCGAAAAGCGCCGTCGCGGGCGAGCTCCCGCGGCCCCGTCAACAAAGCGGGCACTCAATGGAGACAGACATGAACCGCGTCAGCCTCACCGGCAAACTTATCGACGATCCCAAAGTCCGCACGCTCGAATTCCGCGGCGGCTCAACCGACATCGTCTCACTCTGGCTTGAAGTTCGCAGCGGCGAACGGAGCGACCGCTTCACCGTCGAGATCTACTGCCCCCGGAGCCAAGAAGCGGCGAAAGCCATGCGTAAGGACGTGTTGGCCGAAGTCACCGGCGTGCTGCGTCACGACCGTTGGAAGGACAAGGCGACCGGCCGCTGGATCGGCAAGGTGTTCGTCGCCATCGATCCCGCCGAAGGCACTGTCAAGTCGCTTGGCATGGCCGACACGGCGGCCGCCGCCTGAACCGCGAGACGCCGCTTCCCTCACCGAGGCGGCGTCCGCCATTCCCCAATTCCATTCATCAAGGAGACACGAACATGTCTTCAAGGACACTGCGCGCGAGCGATCTCGCGCAATTCACCGGTAGCGAATGCTGGTATCGCCATCCGCTCTATCCTTCGATCACCTACACGGACGGCGCTCAGTACGTCGCCGAAGCCGGCGGCGCTTATTGGCTCTTGGACGCCATCGTCTCGCACCAGCACGACGCGCGCGTGCGCGCGCAAGAATTCCAGGTGTGGATACTGAGAGTCGCCGAAGAACGAAGTGCTGTTCTCACGTGCGAGGATGGCGACGGCAATTGCGTGACGTCTCAGGCCATCTCATTCACCGATTTCCCGCTGCCGGAGATCACGCTCTGGCTTCAGAACAACGTCATCTTCCTGCCAAGCGAATACTGAGCTGAGGCCGGCGCGCCAGCCGGGTGCATGCCCTTGGCGCGCCGCGCACGCAGAGGCAGCCTCGCCTCGTGCACAAGAGGCGTTTGCTCATTCTGTTGCTAACGGGCGCGGCGGCGAGCGCCGCTTTGATTGCGTTTGCGCTGCCTGCGGCGAGCGACCGCGTCCTCTATAACCACACGCCGTCCGTACCGGTGGGATTCTATGTCCGGACGGAGGCGCCCATCGACAGCGGGGCTTTCGTGACCGTGCGCGCGGCGGACGTGGCCCCGGCGGCGGCGCACGCCCGTGATTTCGAAGGTCGGCGGGATCGCTTCATCAAGCGCATCGCCGCCGTGGCCGGCGACCGCGTCTGCGCCGAGGGCGATGTTCTCACCATCAATGATGGACCGCCAATGTCGCGGCGGACGCATGACAGCATGGGCGCCGAGCTGCCGCGTTGGAACGGCTGCAGGGCGCTAGGGGCCAATGAGGTTCTGCTGCTCGGCGACGCGGAACACTCGTTTGACGGGCGCTACTGGGGACCCGTCGACCGCGGCTTGATCGAAGGCGTCTGGCGTCCGCTTTGATTTTCGTTTCAGCACTGCTATCGGCTCGCCATCCAAGGGCCAGTGGAAGCGCGGGACATGCCAGACGAGTCCGAGCTCGCCGTCGACATCGCCAATCGCATCAATGAGGTCATGCGCCACCTGCCCGATCACGTGCAGCCTGGCGACGTTCTAACCGCGCTCGCGGCGGTAAGCGCTCGATTGCTGACAACGCTGCGGCCGCAGGATCGCGAAGGCGCCTATCAATTTCTCATGACCACCGTGCGCGCGCATTCGGGACTGGCGCCGTTGCAATAGCAATCGGCTAGCCTCCTACGCACTCATGCGACATTGCCTGAGACGACTTGCGACGTGAGCATGGCCAACACGCGAAAGAAAGTTTGCGATGGCTAGATAAAGAGTGGGTCACTTCTTTCGCCACGCGCTTGAAATGTCTCGCACAAACACGAGGTGTGAAGCATTATCGCAGGGTGCGGGACACCCTACCCGCACCCCACTTGCACCTCACCACTCGGATCGTGCCCGTGTCACAGCCTCCGACCAGCAACGAACGCTTCCGCGCCAGCAAGCTGCTACGCGGAGCGCTGGGCAAAGATGTGATCACGCCCGGTTCGCGCTTGCGCATCAGCCGCCCCCTTGATGCGGAGAGTCTCATCGGCCGTCACGAGGGCGTGGCTCGTGCGAAGTCAGGCGCGAGTAGCAGCAGCTTGTCGGCGAGCCTACAGAAGCGGATCGGCAGCTCTCGCGCACTGGCGAAGGCGTTGGCTCGAAAACGCGCGCCGCATACGGCGTTCACGTTCGATGGCCGTCAAAGAGCGGTGGTCAAGCTCCATTACTTCGCGCACGCCAAAGGCGGCGGCGCTGCGCTCAAGGCTCACGCACGCTATATCGCGCGCGATTCCGCCTCGCGGGGTGAAGAGATCTCGTACTCGAAAGCTGAGACGGAACGAGACGGCGCCCAGGCGCGCGGCGAAGACGATCGCCGCCAATCCCCTCGCCTAGAGCATTCGGTCTTTTACGATGGCGCGCGCGACAGCGTGAGCGGCGCCCGCCTCGCCGGGCATTGGGCGGAGTCGGACAAGCGCCACTTTCGAATCATTCTGTCGGCGGAGAATGGCGGCCGCATTGGCGACCTGCGCGCCTATACGCGCGAAGTCATGGATCGCGCTGAAGTCACGCTCGGCACCCGGCTCGAATGGTTCGCCGTCGACCATTTCGACACCGACAACCCTCACACGCACATCGTCCTCCGCGGCGTACGCGATGACGGGCGCGATCTCGTGATCCCCCGAGAGTTTGTCCAGCACGGCTTCCGTAACGCCGCCCGTGATGCGGCGACCAGCCGGCTGGGCCAGCGTACGCGGGATGATGCGCGCAAAGCGCTTCAGCGCGAGGCGCTCGCGCATGCGCCGACACGGCTTGATACACTGATCGCTTCTCAACTCGACGAGAGGCAGACGATCCGTCTGGCCGAACTTCGCGCGCCGAACGGCTCGCCGGACATGACCGATGCTCTGAAGGCGCGCGCGAGAGAACTGAAGAATTTAGGCCTCGCGCAGGAGGTTCGGCGCAACATCCTTCGGTTCGAGCCAGGCTGGCGCGACGCGCTCAAGGCGATGGAGTTGCACCTCGACATTCGCAAATCGTTGATGCAGGCGCGCGCGCAGAACGCGGCGCGCACGCTCGCCAATCCAACACGCATGCCGGCGCCGAAGGAATTGCGCCTGCCGTTCGGGCTCGGTTTTTGAGGGTCGCGCGTGTTGAGGGTTCGCGCCGGACGTGGCTTGCGACGTCTCAGGGCGGCGCAAACCCGTATCATCACATCGCAAAACGTCGCGGCGACTTCGCTACCAAATCGCTACCAAATTTTGGGTGCGCGCGACGAACATGCGCGCTTCCAGCATAACGCTTTGATTTAAGAAAAGGAAATGGTGGGCGCGACAGGGATCGAACCTGTGACCCCTACGATGTCAACGTAGTGCTCTCCCGCTGAGCTACGCGCCCTACCCCGAAAGGTGATCGTTGGGTGGAAGGCCTATACAGGCCCGGCGTGGGGTTCTCAAGCCGGCACTTGAGCGCCTTAAGCAGCCGCGATGACGCGCTCGATCTCGATGACCAGATCCTTGAGGTGGAAGGGCTTCGAGAGCACCTTCGCATCCTTCGGAGCTTGGCTCTGGGCTGACAAGGCGACGGCGGCGAAACCGGTTATGAAGACGATCTTCATGCCAGGATCGGCCTCCGCGCCCCGTCGCGCGAGTTCGATGCCATCGAGACCGGGCATGACGATATCGGTGAGCAGAAGGTCATACGACCCGTGCTCAAGGGCCTCCCAGGCGGCGTCGCCGTCGCCATGCGCAGATACGTCGTGCCCGGCGCGAGACAGACTCGTCACCAAGAACGAACGCAGCGAGTCGTCGTCTTCCGCCAAGAGGATGCGCGCCATAATGCGCTCCGGAACCGCCCCAAACAGCCCTAACCTCTAGCATTGCGCTGGTAAAGATGGGCTTGCCAGACGCCTCACAGCTGCAAATGCTTTCAAATGATTGACGCCCCGCGCGACGTTGCGAACAATGCGCAGAATGGACGCCACCGGGGATCTTGAGCTTGCCGGCGCGCCGGTCGCGGCGCCGGACAATTGGTCCGAACAGCCGGCCGGGCCTGAATCGCCATTCGTCCTGATCGAGCCGTTGCGCCGCACGGCCCCGCTGGTTTTTGCCTCGCCGCACAGCGGACGCCGGTACCCACCCGATCTAATCGCGCTCGCGCGGACAGGCCTGTTGAGCCTGCGTCGCTCCGAAGACGCTTATGTCGATGAGTTGTTTGCTGGCGCTGGCGCGCATGGCGCGGTGGTGCTCTCGGCAAGCGTTGCGCGAGCCTATGTCGATCTGAACCGCGACCCGACAGAGCTCGATGCCGATATGTTTGAGGGCCGCCCGGCTTTGGCGGCCGCAACTGCGCGCGTGCAGGCCGGGCTCGGGGCCATTCCGCGGGTGACCGGCGACGGGCAACCGATTTATCGGCGTAAACTCGCGCTTTCGGAGGCAGAGCACCGGATCGCCGCGGTCCACCGGCCGTATCATTCGAAGTTGGCGGATCTCGTGGACGAGACCAAAACCATGTTCGGCTGCGCGGTTTTGATCGACTGCCATTCTATGCCGTCAAGCGCTCGCGGGGCGCACTCCCCTGACGTCGTGCTCGGCGACCGGTTCGGCGCGTCTTGCCACCCTTCGGTGACGGCTTTGGCCGAAGCGACCTTGCGGCGGCTTGGCTATCGCGTCGCCCGGAACGCGCCGTTCGCCGGCGGGCACACCACGCAAACCTATGGCCGACCCGGCGACCGCATTCACGCGCTGCAGATCGAGATCAATCGGGCGCTTTATCTCGATGAGCGAACACTCGAGCGGACCGGCGGATTCGTACGCGTGCGCGCCGATATGACCCGACTGGCCGAAATGCTGGCTGCAGCGGCCCTGCACAAGAGCCTCGCCTAGCAGCGCGCCCTAAAGAAAAAGCCCCGGGACGAGCCCGGGGCGAAAAGTTTAATAGGGAGGAAACGCCCGGAAAGGGGCGTGCGCGATGTCGCGAAACATCGGCAGTGCTCAAGTTAGTTTGCACTGCACAAAAAGACAAGGTGAATGGAGCGTCATTTTTGCCTCCATGCTTCGATCTATCTGTATTTGCTTGATAAAATTGGCCATTCTGTCATATTGCGCTGCACCAATGCAAAAACGGATGGCCTTTGCACAGCGTTTGTGCGGCGGGCGCCGTTGATGCAGGCGCTTTGCCCAGGCAGAACCGCACGCCGCCCGCAATCTGAGCTCTGAAAGACCCGAAAATGGCCGAACGCCTGCGCAATATCGCGATCATCGCGCACGTCGACCACGGCAAGACGACGCTCGTGGATCAAATGCTGACCCAGGGCGGCGCCTTCCGCGAAAACGAAGCACGCGCCGTGCGGGCGATGGATTCAGGCGATCTGGAGCGCGAGCGCGGCATTACCATTCTCGCCAAGTGCACCTCAATCCTGTGGCGCGACGCCGATGGCCCGATCCGTATCAATGTCGTCGATACGCCAGGTCACGCCGATTTTGGCGGTGAAGTCGAACGCGTGCTGGGCATGGTGGATTCGTGCGTGCTGCTTGTGGACGCCGCCGAAGGCCCAATGCCGCAAACCAAATTCGTGCTGATGAAGGCGCTGAAGCGTGGGCTGAAGCCCATCGTTGTGCTGAACAAGGTTGATCGCCCCGGCGCCGAACCCGACGAAGCGCTGAACGACATCTTCGAGATGTTCCTCGCACTCGGCGCCAGCGACGACCAGGCAGATTTTCCAATTCTCTACGCTTCGGGTCGCGAAGGCTGGTCGGTAAAGACGCTCGACGAACCGCGCGAAAACCTGAACTCACTGCTCGATTTGATTGCAGCGCATACGCCTGAACCAGAACCAGCGAAGTTGCGGGACGAGCCGTTTGCCTTGTTGGCGACGATGCTCGACGCTGACCCCTTCCTGGGCCGCGTCCTTACAGGCCGCATCGAAAGTGGCCGCGTGCGCGTCGGCGACAACGTGAAGGCCATGACGCGCGACGGCATGGAGATTGAGCGCGGGCGGCTCACCAAGCTCCTTGCCTATCGCGGCCTGAAACGTGTTCCCGTCGATAGCGCCGAGGCCGGCGACATTGTCGCGGTTGCGGGATTGGTTGAGAGCAACGTCGCTGACACGATTGGCGCGCTTGAGCTTAAGGACGCCATCCCCTCAACGCCGATCGATCCGCCGACGCTATCGATCACCGTATCGATCAACGATTCCCCCCTCGCCGGCCGTGCGGGCGATAAGGTGCAAAGCCGCGTCATTCGCGATCGCTTGATGCGTGAGCAGCAGGGCAATGTCGCCATCCGGATCCGTGAGACAGACAATAAGGACGCGTTCGAAGTCGCAGGCCGGGGAGAATTGCAGCTCGGCGTTCTGATCGAGACCATGCGCCGCGAAGGCTTCGAGGTGTCGATCTCGCGGCCCAAAGTTTTGGTGCGCGTCGAAGACGGCCACACGTTGGAGCCGATCGAAGAAGTCGTAATCGACGTGGACAACGAATTCTCCGGCGTCGTGATCGAGAAGATGAGTCTGCGCAAAGCCGAGTTACAGGACATGCGTCCATCGGGCGGCGACAAGACGCGGATCGTCTTTCACGCGCCGTCGCGCGGGCTGCTCGGATACCATGGTGAATTCCTCACCGATACGCGCGGTTCGGGCGTGATGAACCGCCTCTTCCACGGCTGGGCCGCATGGAAGGGTGAAATTCCGGGCCGCCGCAACGGCGCCTTGATTTCAAACGACACGGGTCAGTCGACGGCGTACGCGCTGTGGAACCTCGAAGAGCGCGGCAAGATGTTCATCGCCGACGGCGAGGACGTCTACGAAGGCATGATCATCGGCGAGAATTCGCGCGGCGACGACCTCGACGTGAACCCGTTGAAGGGCAAGAAGCTCACCAACGTCCGTGCGTCCGGAAAGGATGAATCGATCCGCCTCACCCCGCCGCGCCGGCTCACGTTGGAGCAAGCGTTCGCTTGGATCGAGGACGATGAACTGGTCGAGGTTACCCCGGTCGCGATCCGCCTGCGCAAGCAATATCTCGACCCGCACGAGCGCAAGCGACACGCCCGCGCCAAGGAAGCCTAACGCGGACGAGGATCGGTCACGCTGACGCCGCGCCGCCAAGCCTCGCGGTTCGCGGCGATGGCCTCGTTGACGTTAACGCCGGGCCCGCAAACGTAAGAGACTTCGCGAATCTGATCCTGCCCGGTCACCTCGCGCCCCTCGCAATGGATTTGCCTCAGCACGGCGTCCGCAGCCGCGCGCCAGACGATTTCGGGCTGGGTGTTGTCGGTCGCGTAGCGGGTCCAGTTCAACGCCAGCGCCTGCCCCATTGGGCGCGGGTCGCCGCGCTGGATCAGCATGGTCTGATCGGTTTCATGAAACCAAACTTGGTAGCGATAGCCGCCGACGTTCACGTCAGCGTCGGGCCAGCCGCTCTGATACGAAAGCGTACGCTGCGTCGACGCGCAGGCGCTCAGAGTTAACGCCAAGATCACAGCGGCAAGGAGTTTTGATGACATGATTTGTCATCTTGCCGCGCGTCGGCGCGAGCACGGCGCTTCCGTGGTCATACTGTGGTCGAGGCCCATGCCGATGAGTGCCGTTTCGGTGCAAAACACGCCCACAGGGCTTGCAAATGCTGTGTTTCACGCGCCCCATAATACATAACGCACGCAATTAGCGCGGCACGAGACGTGCTGTTCCCCTGTGGCAACACAACAAGGCGGACCCCGGTGGGAACCGTCGACCACTAGGTGAACACAGGGGCCTTACGACTATGGCAAACGCCACAGACCTTCATGTCGGCAAGCGGCTTCGCCGCCGTCGGCGTCTTTTGGGTCTCACCCAGCAGCAGCTGGCTGAGTCCATCGGGATCCGCTTCCAGCAGATCCAGAAATATGAATGCGGCGCCAACCGCGTCACTGCGAGCCGTTTGTACGAACTCGCCGTCGCGCTGAACGTGCCGGTCAACTACTTCTTCGAGGGCTTGCAGCAAGTGGCCGCTCCGGGCGTTCCGGGCGCGCCGGCCAATGATCGCGATCTGATCGCGGCCGATGTGCTCAGCCAAAAGGAAACGCTCGAACTGATCCGCGCTTACTACAAGCTCGGTGAGCGTCCGCGTCGTCGTTTGCTCGACCTCGCGAAGGCGCTGCAGGACGAAACCACCGACGCGGCCTGAAGCCGCCCGGTATTCTGACTAAGCGGGGAATGGGGAAACGGGCTCGCCGATTGGCGGGCCCGTTTTGCCGTGTTAGCTCGAGTGCGTGACCACGCACGACACCCAGCGTCTGCTCGCTTTCGCCGACACACTCGCCGATGCGGCGCGAGGGGCGATCCTGCCGTATTTCCGCGCCGCGTATACAGTCGAGCACAAGGAAGGCGGGGCGCCTTTCGATCCGGTGACGGAAGCCGATCGCGCCAGCGAGAGCGCGATGCGCGCCTTGATAGAGCAGCACTTCCCTGATCACGGCATCCTTGGCGAAGAATATGGCGTGCGCGCCGCGAAGAGCGGTTATGTTTGGGTGCTTGATCCGATCGACGGCACGCGCGCTTTTATCTCCGGCCTGCCCAGCTGGGGCGTGCTGATCGCGCTAACGTATGAAGGCGAGCCAATCGCTGGAATTATGGACCAGCCCTATATTGCCGAGCGCTTTCGCGGCTGGAACAGCGGCGCGGAGTTGATAGCGAGAGGCACGCGAACGCCGCTTAAGACGCGGGCTTGCGCAAGTTTGCGTGACGCGACGATCATGACGACGGACTCCTACTTGTTCCACGGCGCGGAAGCGGTCGCTTTCACCCGCGTCCGCGAAGGCGCGAAGCTCACGCGCTATGGCTTCGACTGCTACGCCTATTGCATGGTCGCGGCGGGCTACATCGATGGCGTCGTTGAAAGCGGCTTGAAGCCGTTCGATATCGACGCACTTATTCCGATCGTGCGAGGCGCGGGCGGCGATGTCACCACTTGGCGCGGCGACAGCGCCGCGACTGGCGGACAATCGCTTGCATTCGGCGATGCCCGCTTGGCCGAAGAGCTAAAGCTCTTGCTCGCGGACGCCGCGCATTAATACGGGCAGCTCGCCGCCCAATCGCTGCCATCGGCGCGCAGCTGGGCGAGGGTTTGCACTTGGCCGCTGGTGACGATCGTCGCGTTGTAGAACGAGCTGGCGTTCGCGGTCGGTGCGCCGCGGTCGTAGAGTGAGAGCTGGAACGGCGCGCGGCCGGTTGCGGTGACGCGATAGGCCTTGTTGAACTCGCCCGCGCCGAGTTGCGAGCAGCCGAGCATTGTCACCTCCGCGCCGCGGCCACGCAGTGCTTCAATTACGTCGTATGGGCTCATCTCGCCCACGGCGCTCCACATCAGGCTGAAATTGCCGTTGGTTTCGACTTGCGCGTCGGCGTTGCCGAGCCGGCCTTGCGCGACGAGCGTGCCGTCCGGGCGCGCGTTCCATCGCACCTGCGTCACGCGCGTGCGCACTTGCGCCGCGGCGACGCGTTCGCCCGACGCCGGCGCGACGGCGAGAAATGCCTCCGCCCACGGACCGGCAGCGACCACCGCTTGCCATTGCTGGGCGCATTGATCGCCGGCCCAGCGTTGGGATTCCGGATTGGCGGCGATCAGCTCACGCGTGCAGCGGGCGACGAACGCAGCTTGCGTTTCAATCGCTTGGCCGCCGCCTTCCCCACCACCCTCAATCATGTCGTCGGTGCGCGGCGGCGGCGGCGCACTATCGGCCGACGCGTTGGTGGCGGGCTGACCGCAAGCGATCAACGCTGCGGCGGCGATGAGAACGGCGATACGGCGCATGAGAGCCTCCCGAGTTGAGGGCATGTTGCGCCGATTGCCTTTTGCCGCAACGAAAAACGCGCGCTGCCCTAACGATAAAACTCCGTCCGCCGATCGCGGAAGAAGCCCCAGGCGGCGCGGTGGCGGTCGAGAAAATCGAGATCGAATTGGTGGACGAGCACGCCTTCGTCCGTGCGGTCGAAGCTCTGCACCAGATCGCCGCGATGGTCGGCGATGAAACTTGAGCCGTAAAAGTTCTGGCCGCTGGCTTCCTTGCCGATGCGATTGCTGGCAACGACCGGGATCACGTTCGACACGGCGTGGCCCTGCATCGCGCGCCGCCACGGATCGCGCGTGTCGAGCGAGCTATCGTGCGGCTCGCTGCCAATGGCGGTGGGATAGAACAGCACTTCGGCGCCGGCGAGCGCCATGGCCCGCGCGGCTTCGGGAAACCATTGGTCCCAGCAGATGCCCACGCCGATGCGGCCGTGCTTGGTGTGCCAAACCTTGAAGCCGGTGTCGCCAGGCCGGAAATAGTATTTCTCCTGATAGCCGGGGCCATCGGGGATGTGGCTCTTGCGATACGTGCCGAGTTGCGCGCCGTCCGCATCCACGATGACCACGGAATTGTAATAGGCCGGCCCGTCGCGCTCGTAGATCGAGACAGGAATGACAACGCTCAGTTCTTTCGCGAGCGGCGCGAGCGCTGTGACGCACGGATGCGTTTTCGCTTCGTGGGCGGTGGCGAACCATTTTTCTTCCTGCGTCGTGCAGAAATACGGACCTTGAAACAGTTCCGACGGCAAGATTACCTGCGCGCCTTGCTTGGCGGCGTCGCGAATGAAGCGCTCGGTCTTGGCGATGTTCGCGGCCATGTCCTCGCCGTACGAGGTCTGGATCGCGGCGACTTTGATGGTGCGGGCCATTAGCTCTGTCTTCCAAAACAAACACCATCGTCATTCCGGACGCGCGGAGCGCGATCCGGAACCCAGGGGCAACCGGCGCTACGTTGGCCCCTGGGTTCCGGGTTCTCGCTGTGCGAGCCCCGGAATGACGATGGGTTTTGTGATTCAATGATTGTGCGCATCACGCTGGCTCCTGCTGCGTGATGCAATGGAAGCTGCCGCCGCCGGTGAGGATGGCATGTGAGCTCAAGCCAATGACGCGCCGTGTGGGGAACAGTCTCGAGAGCGCGTTGACGGCGTCGTCGCCACTGCCGGAATAGATCGGCACCACCACGGTTGAATTGCCGATCAGGAAATTCATGTGACTCGCGGGAATGGCGTCGCCGTCTTCGTCGACCACGAGGCCTGGCGAGGGAATGCGCACCACGTCGAGCTTGCGGCCCTTCGCGTCCTTCATCGCCGCGAGCGTGAGAGCGATTTCGTCGAGTACCTCGGCGTTCGGATCGTCCTTGCCCCAGGCTTGCTGCACGACGACGCGGCCCGGCGCGACGAAGCGCGCGAGATTGTCGATGTGGCCGTCGGTGTGATCGTTGGCGAGGCCTTCATCGAGCCAGAGGATTTTCTCGACGCCGAGCGCTGCGGTGAGGTGATCCTCGGCGGCGTCTTCGTCCCAGCCTGGATTGCGGTTTGGGTTGAGCAGGCATTGGCGCGTGGTGATGAGCGTGCCTTCGCCGTCCATCTCGATGGCGCCGCCTTCGAGAATGAAAGCGTAGCGCTTCATATCCACCTGCGCGGCGTCGACGATTTGCGTCGCGACTTCGGGATCGAACGGCAACACGTATTTGCCGCCCCAGCCGTTGAACTGGAACGCGCGCGCGCCGCCGCGGCCGTCGAAGATGGGCCCGGTGTCACGGAACCAGATGTCGCCGAAGCGGCCTTGGATGATTTCAGCGGCGCCGGCGAGCTGCAACTTGGCGCTGGCTTCGGCCTCACGGCCCATGGCGAGCACGCGCATGCGGTCGCCCTCACCGTGCGTGGTGTCCTCCGCCAGCGCGCGGATCATGGCGGCGACTTCGGCGCGCGCGGGCTCGAGATCCTCGCCCCAAAGGTCGGCGGCGGAGGGCCAAGCGGTCCAGATCGCCTTGTGCGGCGCCCATTCGGGCGGGATATGAGACATGGCGCGCAACGCTCCAAACGAACGCCGTCAGATAAGCGCGTTGCACCCAAACGAAAAGGGGCGGCCCGCATGAGCCGCCCCTTCCCGCTCCGATCCGTGAAGGATCAGAACTCGTAGCGCAGACCGACTTGGATCAGCCAACGCGATTCGTTGGTGTTGATGGTCGGACCCGTGGTTGGGCTGAACACGCTGCTGGTGACGTTCGAGTAGCGATAGCGCTCGCAAACGAGGCTACCGGCAGCAGCCGCCACACCCGTCGACGTCGCGCAGACAGCGTCGGCAACGCGGCCGCCTGCACGGCTATCGCCGTACTCGCGGATCACGCCCCATTCGTCGTTCAGCAGGTTGGCCAGGTTCGCCACGTCAAACGTGAGACGCGTGCGGTGACCACGCATCAGGCCTGGGAGCTCTTGACTGAGCTGCAGGTCGATCTGCGTGACGTCCGGATTGTTGCGCGCGCTCTTGTCGACGATGCCTTCGCTCAGGCCGAAATGATTCACGATCGTGCGGAAGGCGTTGAGGCTGTCCTGCGTATCGAATGAAACCAGGCCGCAATTGAAAGCGACGCCAGCCACTGTTCCGGGAGTGCAGTTGCTCAGATCCGGCACGTACAGCAATTGGTCGGATCGTTGCACGCCGAAGGTCGGCGTACGCGAGCCAACTGGATCGACCATCAGGAAGTTGATGGCGCGGCCGTCACGGATTTCACCGAACAGCGTCAGGCGCGATTCCAGATCGCCGATCGGCGTACCGCGCCAGCCGAAGTCGAACTTGAAGCTATCGGTGATTTGGCCATTCGGACGCCCGAGCACCGAGCCGTTCAGGTCGAGATCGGCGTATTGCTCTCCGTAGAAGCCGCTGGCGGTGGTGCCGAATTGGGCATAGCCGCCGAAATCTTCACCTTCCTGGCGCGCATACGACAGGCCGAAATTGATGCCGTTGTCGAACTCGCGGCCCACCGACACGGCCGTTACGACCGACCAGCTGGTTTCATCGGGCGTGTACGCGACGATGTCACGGTTGGCGTTGACGTTGGTCGTTTGAGCCATGCCGCGCAGTGTGCGCTGCGCCGTCACCATGTTGATGCCGTCGAACCGCGGGCGGCCATCCGGCAGGAATTGCTGCCCAGCTTCGACGCCAGCCAAAATGTCGGCGGCGGTCGGGTTCGGCACGACCAGCAGTCGCGCCTTCGTGTCCGTAAACGCAACCGAGTTGTGGCTTTGCGTGCCGACGATATCGAGGCCCCAATCAAACCCGAACCAACGCGCGTCGAAGGAGAGATTGGCCTTCCACTCCGATGGAATTTCGAAGTTTGGGCCAAGCGCGTTGACGGTCTGAGAGTTCGCAAGCGCCAGCCCCGCGTTCGCGGGGTTCAGCGGGTCGGCGTTCGTCACCATCGTTTGCGCGCTGAACGGCGTGCCGGCGATCGTGCCCGACGGAATGTCGAAGAACAGGTTCGCGTCAGCTTTGTTGACGTTCAGCAGGATCGCGCATTGCGCGGCCGTGAGGTCGACGCCCGAGCTGTTGTCGAAGCAGGTGCCGCCAGCGGTGTTGACTGCCGTCGTGCGGCGAATATCGACGCCGGCGGTGAGCACGCCGGTGTTCGAATAGCTGTTCGACAAGAACACGTCCGGCGCGCCGCCGGAAACGAGGCCGATGCCGCCCGAGATACGCAGATCGTCCGTCGCGTCGTATTGGAACGACATACGCGGCATCAGCACGTCGAGACCGTCGTAGGTGATCGTGTTCGAAAAGCCGTTGCGAGCGAGGAAGTACGGGTTTTCAGCAGGCTCATCGTTCGAGGTGTAGAAGTCGTAGCGAAGGCCGTAGTTCAACGACAGGCGATCGGTGACATCCCAGTTGTCTTGGATGAACACGCTGTTGATCGCATAGGCAAACGCTGCTGCGCCATCCAGCGGATCGCCGCTGGCTGTGTTCGTGTACTGGAAGCGAGACATTTCCCCGCGATTGAACGCGTCGATGCTGTCGAAATAGAAGATGCCGTCGCTACCCGCGACGAACAGGTTGAGCACTTCGATGCCTTGATACTGGTAGCCCGCCTTGAAGAGGTGGGACCCCATTTGGTACTCGCCCGACGCGCTGAACTGCGTGTTCGTGGTGTCGAGGAAGTTGGCGTGGCGGTTTGAGTCCGGACCGAAGTCGATAATGGTGCGGCCCGAGTTGGCGGCGTTCGTGCAAGTGGTCGCCGAGTTGACGATCGTGCCCAGGCCCGGCTCCAAGCAAATCTGCACAGCGCCGAATTCCTGGCCCGACGGCGGCGCTTGCCGGCGCTCATAGTTGCGATAGCTGGCGCGCACTTCGGTCGAGAACGCCGAGCTCCAGTCCGAGTTCAACTGAGCCGTGAACACTTCTTCCGTGTCCGCGGCGGCGTACCAGCTGGTGTCGAGGTCAGCGCGGTTGGCCGGATAATCGCGGATGATCAACGAAGATTCAGCGGTGCGGTAAGACGCCCAGAAACGCTGGCCATCCATAATGTCCCAATCGATGCGCAGCGTGCCCTTCTCGTCTTGGATCGGCGCCGTTTGCGCGAAATCGCCGACTGGGAAGCGCGAAGCGACGGCGTAATTGCCGACATAACCCTGACCAGCGACGCCCGGATTGAACACGTTGTTGAAGTCCGTGCGCGTCAGCACCGTATTGGCGCCGCCGAGACCGTTGAACGTGTTGGCGAAGCCTTCGTTGGCGAGGCCGCGCAAGGTCGTGTCGAGCGAAGAATAATATTCGTAGGAAGCGGCGGCGAACAGGCGGTCGCGGATGATCGGCCCGCCGATGAAGCCGCCATAGTTTTCCTGCGACACGGTCGTCGCCGCTGGATTGTTGGCGATGCGTTGGCCAACCAGGCCTTCGTTCAGATAATTGACGAACACCGAGCCATCCAGCTCATTCGTGCCTTGGCGCAACACCATGTTGAGCGCGCCGCCGGTGAAGTCGCCGTTCTCAACGTCAAACGGAACGGCTTCCACCGAGAATTGCGACACGGCATCCGGCGAGACCGGGCCGCGCAATGTGGACAGGCCGCTGGTGACGAGACCGAAATCGTCGCCCGCCGCCATGCCGTCAACGGTGATGCGGTTCGAGCGCGGCGCGGAGCCGGCGATCGACACGCCGCCCGAGCCGCCGCCGCCGCGCAGGCCCACGTCTTGCGTGACCAGCGGATCGCGACGCGCGAAGTCGCGCACATCGCGGCCAACGGTGGCGACGCCGTCGAGTTCATCGCGGCCGAGCGAGGTTGCGGATCCGATCGTGACAGCGGAGCCACCGCGCGTCGCGGTGACGACGATTTCTTCGGTGGAGGGCTGAAGGTCGAGCGCGAGACGGAACGGAGTGCCCACTTGCAGGAAGACGTTGTCGAGCCGCTGGCCCTGATAATCGTCCGCTGTCACTTCAACTGTGTAGGGGCCGCCAACGCGCAGGCCGCGCAAATCGAACACGCCCGAAGCGTCCGCATATTCAGCGCTGACCGCGCCAGTTGGCACGTGCGTGACCACGACTTGCGCGCCCGCGACGGGCGTGCCGTCCGTCGAGCGAACATTGCCGCGAACCGCGGACGTCGTTTCTTGCGCCGAAGCAACGCCTGCAACGGCAAAGCTGATCACGGCCGCACTGGCCAACAGTTTCTTGGAGAACATTCCATACCCCCGTAGGCCGCCCCTCGCGGCCGTCCGAACAACACGAGCGCCTCATGGCGCAGAACCAGGACACTCGATTAACACTAAATTGACACTTTTATTACGCCCCCCAAGCGCAAAAGCCACGTGCGTGGCGGAAGCGTCACGCTTGGGCTAAACGGCTTGTGGGCACGGGCTGTCCGGGGACTTCAGAATGACCGCGCGCAGGTTTTTGCCGGACACCTCGACGCTTGTTTTCTTTGTGATTTTGATCGCATTGACGGCGCTGCGCATCGAGGCGCTGAGGCTGTCGCCGCTCAACCTGCATTTCGACGAAGCCCAGTACTGGACATGGTCCAGAAGCTTCGATTGGGGATATTTTTCGAAGCCGCCATTGGTCGCCTGGGCAATCGGCGCATCCACTCTGGCATTCGGCGATTCGGAATGGGCGGTGCGGCTCGCCGCCCCCCTGGCGCACGCGCTGGGCGCAATCGGCTTGTTCCTGCTTGGTCGGCGCATGTACGGGGCGCTTGCTGGGTTCTGGTCTGGCGTGGGCTGGCTGTTGCTCCCGGCGGTCGCCTTCTCGTCGGGGCTCATTTCCACGGACGCTTTGATGCTGCCGGCGTGGGCGTGGGCGCTTTACGCGTTGTGGCGGCTCGTTGAGACGAGGCATTGGAGCTGGGCGCTGACGCTTGGCGTATTCGTGGGCATCGGCGCATTGGCGAAGTACGCGATGCTCTACTTCCCGCTCTGCGCGGCGCTCGCGGCGTGGTGGTCGCTACCGGTCCGGGCCGCGCTCAAGAGCCGGCTGGGCGTGATCGCGGGATTGGCCGCGTTCGTTGTGCTGCTGCCGAACCTCATTTGGAACTTTGGCAACGGCTTCGTCACCGTTTCGCACACGGCCGCCAACGCGCGCATCAATGAAAGCGATCTCCTCAACCCCGATGAAGTGCTGGAATTCCTTGGCAGCCAAGCGGGCGTCATTGGGCCGCTGATGTTGCTGGCGCTGTTCTGGCTGATCTGGCGCGGGGTACGCCGCAACGCTGACCTTACCGGCGAAGACAAATTCCTGATGGCGTTCGTGCTGCCACCGCTCTTGATCATTGCGCTGCAAGCTTTCTTCGCCCGCGCTAACGCCAACTGGGCCGCGGCCGCGTATCCGGCCGCAGTGGTATGGATCACCGGCGCGCTCATGCAAACGAGGCCGCGCCGATTGTTTCTCAGCGCGGCGATTGTGCTGAATCTGGCGTTTTGCGTGGTGATTGGCGTCGCTGGGGTCAACACGGCGTTCGCCAACAGCGTGGGCGCTATCGCCAACGGCTTGAAGCGCGCACGCGGCTGGGATGAAACCGCGCGTGAAATCGCGCTGCGCGCCGCCGCGCAACCCGGAGAACCGCCGTTCACGGCAGTGCTCGTCGATCATCGCGCATTGTATTTCGAGCTTGCGTATTATTGGCGCGATGCACGCCGTGCGGGCCTGCCCTTGCCGCCGGTGCGGATGTGGTTGCTGCATGGAGATGCGCGCAACTCGGCCGAGCAAGTTGATCCGATGCGGCCGGAGGAAGGCGCGCGTGTGCTCGTCGTGCACATGACGCCGGGCTATGCGCCGGTGGTGGCGGGTGACTTCACGACGTTCCGGCGTGTGGAGCACCTGAGTGTTCCACTCGGCGGAGGCATCGATCGCGACCTGGAAATTTCCATCGGCGAAGGCTTCGCGCCCGCGCCGCGGGACGAAGCGTTCGAGCGACGCTTGGCGGGGGAATAGCGCGCCCAACGCGCGACGGAGGAAGCATGCGG
The DNA here is from genome assembly GCA_000974665.1 of alpha proteobacterium U9-1i. Lineage (NCBI taxonomy): Bacteria > Pseudomonadati > Pseudomonadota > Alphaproteobacteria > alpha proteobacterium U9-1i. The sequence goes on from BBSY01000002.1 coordinate 316,179, forward strand.
CCATCATTCAAGGTAGCGCTCTGCGCGGCTATGTTGCTCTTCGCTGCATTCCCCTCGGCCGCGCAAGAGTCGAGGGTGCGCTGCAGCGCGCCATCGCGTGGTGAGCCAGATTACCCGGCGATGGTTCGGACCTGCAGCATGCTGATTGCACTTGCCGAAGGACAGACTGGCCGTCGGCAGGCGGAGGCGCGCGCGAGCCTCGCGATGATGCACAACAATCGTGGCGTCGCTCTGTTTCGGCTTGGCCAGATCGAGCGCGCAATCGAGGATTACACGACCGCCCTGAGCCTCAATGCGTCGATGGCGAGCGCCTACGAAAATCGCGGAAACGCGTACGCCGCGCAGGACAACCACGCGGCGGCGACAGCCGATTACGACCGCGCGATTGCACTGAACCCGAGGCGCGCGGGCGCGTTGCTCGGCCGCGGAAACGCGCGGCTCGCCGCCGGTGACGCCGCGAACGCACTTAACGATTACAATCAAGCGCTGGCGCTGAATCCCGGCCTCAACGCAGCCATTCTTAACCGCGCGCTTGCTTATGCCGCGCTTGGCGATGGCGCTGCGGCGCTCGAGCAATTTGACCTTGCACTCGCGCTCAGTCCCGACGACGCCAACGCCTACTACAACCGCGGCAACATCTTTTTGGCGCAAGGCGAGACGGCCCGCGCCATCGCCGATTACGATCAAGCGCTCGCGCTCAGTCCGACCTTGGTGTCGGCGTTCAATAATCGAGGAAACGCGTATTGGCGTTTAGCCGATGCGGAGCGCGCAATCTCAGACTACGCGGCGGCGTTGCGCCTTCGACCCGAACTTACCAGTGCGCGCGAGAATATGGCCAACATCTGCCGCGCTATCGGCGGGGATGAGCGCGCGATCGCCGAGTGTGAACAGGGCGGTGACACTGAGGCAGTGCCTGGCGCCGCGCAAGCGGAAGGCGCCATCATCGCCGACTCGGCGGCGGAGCTCGAAAGCGACGATTCCGACCCGGCGGTCGCGGTTGCGCAACGCGCCGCGCGAGCGGGGCGCCCGCCGGAGGAGCGCCGCTTTGTCGATACCCAGCGTGGCGGAGGCGCGTGCGCTTATTGCCCCGAAATGGTGGTGGCGCCAGCGGGTACATTTCGCCTGGGCTCCAGCCGCTATGAGATCGGGCGTGATTCTGATGAAGGCCCAGTGCAGCAAGTACGCATCGCCGCGTTCGCAGTGGGACGCTTTGAGGTCACCCGCAGACAATGGCTCGCTTGTGTGGTGGCGGGGGCGTGCACGCGGACAAACCTCCAAACGCGAGACCTGACCTTCCCGGTTTCCGACGTTTCCTGGAACGACGCGCAAGCATACGTCGCGTGGCTGTCGCGACTGACCGGGCAGAACTATAGGCTGTTGTCGGAAGCGGAATGGGAATATGCCGCCCGCGCGCGCTCACGCACGCCTTGGAGCTGGGGCAGCGATCAGGCCCAGTCGTGTCTGTACGCGAACACGTGGGATCAAAGCGCCGATCCGAGCGCCCGCACGCCATGCAACGATGGCCATCCACGTGGCGGGGCGCCAGTCGGCAGCCTGGCCGCGAACGCATTCGGTCTGCACGACATGCACGGCAATGTGTGGGAATGGGTGGAGGATTGCTACACGCCCGCCTACGCGCCGCGCGCCGGAAGCAGCCAGCGCCGACGCACCGTCACAGGCGACGTGATGCGGCCCGGTTACGGTCGGCGGGACGGCGCAGCGACGGAGGTTAGCGAGGAACGTTGCGCCGACCGTGTGGATCGCGGCGGCGCCTGGATCGGCGATTTGAACGACGTACGCTCGGCGCAACGCTCGCGCCACACGCCCACTTTGCGCGCGGAAATCCTGGGTTTTCGCGTCGCACGCGATCTGAACTGAGTTAGATCGGATCGTAGTCTGGAAAAGCGCTGCCGCCTTGTTCGGCGCTGCAGGCGGCGCCGCGAAAGAGCGTGAAAAGCTCGCGCGCGAGGCCGCGCGCGTTGCTAGCGAGATCGAGTTGCGAGGGCGCCCGGGTTTGCCAATCACTCGGCGCGATCACGTCGAGCACGCCGGCCTCGCCATCGACGCGCAACACATCGCCGTCGCGTACTTTGGCGATCGGCCCGCCTTCGGCGGCTTCGGGCGTAACGTGGATCGCCGCGGTGACCTTGCCGCTGGCGCCGGACATGCGGCCATCAGTAACGAGCGCGACCTTGAAGCCACGATCTAGCAGCGACGACAACATCGGCGACAGCTTGTGCAGCTCTGGCATGCCATTGGCGCGCGGGCCCTGCCCACGCACGATCACAACAACGTCGCGATCGAGATCGCCGCGTTTGAACGCGGCTTGCGCCTCAGCCTGTGAATCGAACACCGCCGCTGGCGCTTCAACGACGCGATGTTCCGGCAGCACGGCGGATGTTTTCACCACGGCGCGCCCCAAGCCGCCTTGCATCAAGCGCAAACCGCCATCGCTTTCAAACGGCGCACGCACGCCACGCAGCACGTTTTCGTCCTCGCTCTTCGCCGGTGCATCGCGCCACGCCAAAGTCTCGCCGATGAGAAACGGTTCTTGTGCGTAAGCGTGAAGGCTTTCACCGCCCACGGTGGCGATGTCCGCATGCAGCAAACCTGCGTCCAACAATTCACGCGTAACGAAACCCATGCCGCCGGCGGCGTGGAAATGGTTCACGTCGGCGGCGCCGTTGGGGTAGATCCGCGTCATCAAAGGCGTGACCCCGGAAAGCTCTGCGAAATCGCTCCAATCGATCTCAAGGCCCGCCGCGCGCGCGATGGCCGGCAGATGGATGAAATGGTTGGTCGATCCGCCCGTCGCCATGAGGCCGACCATGGCGTTGACGATCGCCTTTTCATCGATCACGCGGCCGATCGGGCGATAGTCATCGCCGATTCCCGTGATGTTTGCAGCACGGGTCGCGGCCGCCTCCGTGAGCGCATCGCGCAGCGGCGTATTGGGATTGACGAACGCCGCGCCCGGCAAATGTAGCCCCATCAGCTCCATCATCATCTGATTGGAGTTCGCGGTGCCGTAGAAGGTGCACGTGCCCGGCGAGTGGTAACTTTGGCTTTCGGCTTCGAGCAACTCGGCGCGGCCAATCTTACCCTCAGCGAACAATTGACGGAGCCGCGCCTTCTCTTTGTTCGGCAAGCCGGACGGCATCGGTCCGCCAGGCACGAGGATCACTGGCAACCACGGAAAACGCAGCGCGCCGATCAGCAGGCCCGGCACGATCTTGTCGCAGATGCCGAGCAGCAAAGCAGCGTCAAAAGTTGCATGCGAGAGCGACACCGCCGTGCTCAATGCGATCACATCGCGCGAGAACAGCGACAGCTCCATGCCCTCGAAGCCCTGCGTGACGCCGTCGCACATGGCCGGTACGCCGCCGGCGACTTGCGCCGTCGCGCCGGCCTTTCGCGCGGCGTTGCGCAGGAGTTCGGGATAGCGCTCATACGGCTGATGCGCGCTGAGCATGTCGTTGTAGGCGGTGACGATGCCGATGTTCGGCCACTTGCCCTCTTTGAGCAGCCCTTTGTCCATCGCCGCACAGCCGGCGAAGCCGTGCGCTTGGTTTGCGTCGGCGAGGCGCGTTCGCGCTGGAACGGATGCGTCGTAAGCATCGATCAGATCGAGATAGCGCCGCCGGCGCTTCGCGGAACGCTGCACGATTCGGTCAGTAACGGCTTCAAGGGTGGAATTGAGGCTCGGCATGGCTCACTTCATGCCATGAAACGCAGCGACAATCACTCCGGATCCCACCAGGCGCGTTGGTCTCGGTCCAAAAGCAGCGCGCTTGCCAGCGGGCCGTTGGTGCCCGCGTTGTAGGGCTGCGGTTCCGCGCCGTCCCACGCCGCAAGCAGAGCTTCGGCCCAGCCCCACGCGGCCTCTACTTCGTCGCGGCGCATGAACAGCGAAAGGTTGCCGCGCACGACATCCAATAACAGCCGTTCATACGCATCCGGGTAGCGTACGTTGAGTTCGGCATAGCTGACGTTCAGCGGCACTTGCCGTACGCGCAGCCCGCCCGGGCCGGGCTCCTTGATGTTGATCCAAAGGTCGACGGCTTCATCCGGCTGCAAGCGCAACACTAGGCGATCAGGTCCGCCGGCGCCGAAAATGTTCACCGGCGTCGGTTTGAACTGAACCACGATTTCGGAGCGGCGCGCGCTCATGCGTTTTCCGGTACGCAGATAGAATGGCACGCCAGCCCACCGCCAATTGTCGACCTCGGCTTTGATGGCGACGAAGGTCTCTGTGCTGGACGTCTTGCCACTGATCTCATCGCTATACGCGGGCACGGCTTCGCCACCGACAAGGCCGGCGCGATATTGGCCGCGTACAGTTTTCGACGCAGCGTCTTTCGCGCCGATACGCTTCAGCGCGGACAGCACCTTGAGCTTCTCGGCGCGGATCGCGTCCGCATCCATCGAGTTCGGGCTCTCGAGCGCTACAAGGCAAAGCAATTGTAGGAGATGGTTCTGCACCATGTCCCGCAGCGCGCCTGACTTGTCGTAATAGTCCCCCCTGCCCTCGACGCCAATCTGCTCGGCAACCGTGATCTGCACGTGGTCGATGTGGTCGCGATTCCACACGGGCTCGATCAATTGATTGGCGAACCGCAAAACCAGAAGATTTTGCACCGTCTCTTTGCCGAGATAGTGATCGATGCGGAAAATGCGGTGTTCGTCGAAAACCCTCCCAACGCCGTCGTTCACCGCGCGCGCCGATGCGAGATCGCGGCCGATCGGCTTTTCGAGCACAATCCTCGACGCCGGCGTCGCGAGCCCCGTCTCACCCAAACGCTGCGCGATGGTGACGAACAGCGCCGGCGCGGTTGCGAGGTAGAACACGCGCACCTTTTCGCCACCGCCTTCAAGCGCCGTTGACAGGCCCGACCACTTGTCCGCCGGAGCGCTGGCGTCAAGCTGGACATAAGTGATGAGCTTCAAGAACGCGTCGCACTTCTTGGCGTCTGCGCAAGCATCGGGGGCGAACTTGACGCGGGCTTCCTGAACGATGTCCCGAAACGCCTCGGTGCTCATTTCACCACGTGCCGCGCCGACGATGCGGGAATTCTCGGGGATTTGGCCGTCGAGATAGCGATGCAGCAATGCCGGGAACAGTTTGCGGAGCGACAGATCGCCGGTGGCGCCGAAAACCACGAGGTCGAACGCGGGGACGGGAATGAATTCAGCCATCGTCGCGCACCAAACTAGAATTCGCCGCGTCGCGCAAATCGCTGCAGATCCGTGTCGCTGACGCCGATCTGCTGGAGCCGCGCGAGCTCATCGAACATGCACCATTGCTCAGCAACGCGGCCGTTGGCGATGCGGTAGATCGACATCTCCTGGATTTCTATCCGGCGGCCGGTGGGGGCCAAGCCCCAGAATTCGCCCTGATGCGTGCCGCTGGAAATATATCGGCTGGCGACGCGGTCTCCGCTGGAAAACACGTCCTCGATGCGTTCATGCCAATCTGGGAATGCGGTGCGGATGCGCCGCACGCCGAAACGTACGCCCTCCAAGCCGCGACGCTCCGGAACTTCAGAGCTTGCAGGCCAATGCGCCACGAAATCCTCTGCGTACACGGCGTCAATCGAGAAAACGTCACCGCCATTCCAGATTTCGTGAAGCGCGCGCACCAATTCAATCGGGTTCATACTTGATCCTCGGCGCGTTTGGTTTGACAAGCGGGGCGCGCAGGCACAAGCGATTTTCAAGGCGGACTTATGATGAGAGCTCTTGAAGCAAAGGACGTTTTTGCGCTCTCTCCGGTGATGCCGGTGGTGACGCTTGAGAATGCGGCGAGCGCGGGACCGTTGGCGCGGGCTCTGCTGGCCGGAGGGATCAAGACACTGGAGATCGCGCTCCGGACGCCGGCCTCACTCGACGCGATCCGCGTGGCCGCTGCGGAGGCGCCGGAACTTGTCGTCGGCGCGGGCACGGTGTTGACGGAAGCCGATCTCGAGGCAGCCATCGAGGCAGGCGCGCGCTACGCGCTTTCGCCAGGCGCAACGCCCGCGCTCCTACGCGCGGGGCGCGGGGCGCCGATCCCGCTCGCGCCAGGGATCGCTACCGCGAGCGAGATCATGTTGGGCTATGAGCACGGCTATACGTGCTTCAAATTCTTCCCGGCCGAGGCCTTGGGCGGGCCATCTGCGTTGAAGCAGCTCGGCGCTCCGCTCGCCAGTGCGCGCTTTTGCCCGACGGGCGGGATCGGACCAGAGGCCGTGAGCAAATATCTAGCGCTGCCGAACGTGGTATGCGTCGGCGGCTCGTGGGTGGCGCCGGCCGATAAGATCGCGGCGGGCGACTGGGCGGCGATCGAGTCGCTGGCGCGCAAGGCGGCGAGTTTCGCGCGGTGAGCTTAGCGTTTCGACGTGCGGTGTTCGCGGACATTCCGGCGGCGCATGCTTTGATTGAAAGCGGCTATCGGGGAGACTCCGCGCGCGCCGGCTGGACGCACGAGGCCGATTATCTCGACGGCCAGCGCACGGATCATGAAGCGCTGGCGGAAATCATCGATGACGCGACGCAGTGTTTGATCCTGGCGGACGATGGCGGCGCGTTGGTCGGCTGCGTTGTTGCGGCCGACAAGGGCGTTCGGGGTGAGGAGCGCGTCGGCTATTTCGGCATGTTGACTGTGAAGCCAACCTTGCAGGCAGGCGGGTTGGGGAGAAAGCTGATCGACGCGGCGGAGGATCACGCGCGCGCATTCGGCGCGACTGTGATGGAGATGACGGTCATCACCCGGCGTACCGAGCTGATCGCCTGGTATGTGCGGCGTGGCTACTCGGATACGGACCGCAGGGCGCCGTTCCCGCTGGACGATCCGCGCTTTGGCCTGCCGCGCACGCGCGATCTGGAATTCATGGTGATGGCGAAGCGGCTTTAGAGCCGATCGCGCAGCGCATAGTACAACATCCCCAGAACATGCAGCGGCGTGCGCAAAGCCGCGCCTCCCGGAAATTCTGGTGGTGCGATATCTTGCAGCACATCGAAGCGCTCCGCTGTACCGCTCAGGGCTTCCGCCAAAACTTTGCCTGCCAGCGCACTGATCAGCACGCCCTGCCCTGAATAACCGTGCGCGAAGAACAGGTTTGCCATGCGGCCGATATGCGGCAGGCGGGTCATGCTGATCGAGACGAGACCGCCCCATGAGTGCGTGATGCGGACGTTGGCGAGCTGTGGGAAAATGCGTTCCATATATGGGCGCACGAACGCTTCGATGTTGGTTGGCGGATTGGGCGTGTAACGTTCGCCGCCGCCGAAGATCAGGCGGCCGTCGGCGCTCATGCGAAAATAATCGACGACAAAACGGCTGTCAGAGACGGCGAGATTGTCGGCGATCAGCGCGCTTGGATTTTCAAGCGGCTCGGTGGCGATAAGATAATTCGCGACCGGCATGATGCGCCCGGCGATGCGAGGTTCCAGCTTGCCAAGCAACGCGTCGCACGCGAGTACGGCGTAGCGCGCACGCACCGCACCGGATGGCGTGGTGACGGTAACGCCGTTGGCTCCATCGACATTCAGCGCCGGTGTTTGCTCGTAGAGCGTTACGCCTCCTTCGCGCGCAGCATCAGCCAAGCCAAGCGCATAGTTGAGCGGATGCAGGTGGCCGCCGAGGGCGTCGAGCAAGGCGCCGTGATGAATCGGCGACGCGAGCTTCGCTTGCGCTTCATCGCGATCCAGCACGCGGACGTGCGGATAATCCATATCGCGCGCAAGAATTCTGGCTTCCTCACGCATCCAGCCGAGGTCTACCGACTTCGATGCGGCGAGCAGATGGCCGTTCATTGTGAGATCGCAGGCAATGTTGTGCTTGGCGATACGGTCGAGCGTGACCTGACGGGCTTCGAGTGAGAGATCAAACAGGCGCTTGGCGTGCTCGCGACCGTAGAGCTTGATCAGTTCCGCCGCGCCTTTGCGCCATCCCGGGATGGCTTGCCCTCCATTGCGGCCCGACGCACCCCAACCGATGCGCCCTGCCTCAACCAGCGCAACGGAGAAGCCGCGCTCACGACATTCGAGTGCGGCGTGAAGGCCGGTGTAGCCGCCGCCAATGACGACGACGTCCGCTTTCGCCTCGCCCTCAAGCTTCGGCGCCGGCGCGAATGAGTTGGCGCTCGCGACGTAATACGAGTTAGCAAAATTGAGCCCGTCGTTCACGCGCGGCTCTCGCTCACACTTTCAGCAGCAAGTGATCGCGCTCCCAAGAGCTGATGACACCCTCGAACTGCGCCAATTCATGCGCTTTGATGCGCTGGAAGGCTGAGCAAAAATGTTCGCCGAGCAATTCAATCACCGGCTTGCAAGAGCTGAAACGGTCGAGCGCTTCATCAAGCGTACGCGGCAGCGTGCGGGCTTTATCGTAGGCGCTGCCCTCGATCATCGCCGACGGCTCGATCTTGTCGCGGATGCCGATGTAACCGCTCACGAGACACGCGGCGAGCGCGAGATACGGGTTCGCGTCAGCGCCCGGCAGGCGGTTTTCGATGCGGCGGTTTTCCGGCGACGAGATCGGTACACGCAGGCCGCAGGAGCGATTGTCGTAGCCCCATTGGAGATTGATCGGCGCGGAAAAGTCCGGTCGCATGCGCCGGAACGAGTTGACGTTCGGTGCAAACAGCGGCGCGGCTTGGCCCAGATATTTCTGCAAGCCGCCGACGAAGTGCCGGAACATCTCGGTGTTGCCGCCCATGTTGTCGGCCGGCGCGCCGAACAGATTGGCTCCCGTTTTCGCGTCGACCACGGAGATGTGGATGTGCATGGCGCTGCCGGGTTGGTTTTCCATCGGTTTGGCCATGAACGTGGCGTAGACGCCGTGCTTCAGCGCCACTTGGCGAACGATGCGCTTGAACACCAGCACCTGATCGGAAACATGCACCGCGTCGCCGTGATTGAAATTGATCTCCAATTGTGCGGTGCCGCTTTCATGGATCATGGTGTCGAGGTGGAGCGATGCGAGCTCTGCATGCTCGTAGATCGTCTCAATCAGATCCTCGTATTCGGTGATGGCTTCGAGCCCATAAGGCTGCGGCGCGGTTTCCGAGCGGCCGGAGCGGCCGGCCGGCGGTTGCAGCGGGAGGTCGGGATCAGTGTTTATTTGCGTCAGATAGAATTCGAGCTCCGGCGCCACGACGGGGCGCAGGCCTTCCTTTTTGTAGATGTCGATCACCTTTTTCAGCACGTAGCGCGGCGCAATATCATAAGGCCGGCCGTCGGTGTGAAACGCATCGGCGAACACAAAAGCGGTTGGCGTCTTGTAACCCGGGGCGACGCAGATCGTGTCGATGTCGGGCCGCAGGACGACATCGGGATCGCTCATGGAGGCCGCGTCATCAGGATCGTCGGCATATTCGCCGGTGACGGTAAGCGTGTAGACGCTTGAGGGAATGCGCAGTGAACCGTCGCGCTCGCTCTGCAGAAATTTTTGCGCCGGGAACACCTTGCCGCGCACGACGCCGTTCACGTCGGGCACGAGGCATTCAACCTCGCCGATGCTGTTTTCCTTGATCCACGATGCAAACGTTTTGGCCGTCATGACACACTCGGAATATCGGCGCGCGCGAGATCGCGCGCACCAGACGAGGCGAAATCGCCCATGAGCCTTGGGCTTTGAACTTCTTTCAAGCCAGCGCGGCGCGCGTCAGCGCTTAAAGGACCACAAGCTGCGGTCCGCAAACCGCGCCCAGCGCGCCTCAAATGAGGGCAGCGGGAGCGCATAAGTCACCTAATGCCGCACTATCCCTTGGCCCTCATGGGCAAGTCAAGCGACCACAACCCGCGTCTTTGCGACCGTTTCATGCGGAATGAGGGTGAATTCATGCAGTCAAAGCGGTTAAGAGGTTAAGCCATGGAAAAGATCAACAACGGCGAAGACGAAGGCCTCAACGCGACGATCTATGCGGAACTGCGCCGCAAGCTCGTAAGCGGCCGCATTGCGCCGGGTCACGGCCTCTCGACGCGCGGGCTCGCAACTGAACTGGGCGTAAGCCAAACACCGGTGCGCGATGCGCTGTCACGCTTAGCTGCGGAAGGTGCGGTCGAAATTCGCTCCAAGCGCCGTGTGCAAGTGCCGGCGATGACAGCGCAAAGGTTTGACGATCTACTGCGCTGCCGCTTGATGCTCGAGCCTGAAGCCTCAGCGCTTGCCCTGCCCTACATTGACGCGGCGCGCCTGCGCCGTTTGCGCGCGATCGATGCCGCGCTCGATCAGGCGATCGCACAAGGCGATGCCGTGTCGTACATGGAGCACAATCACGCGTTCCATTTCACGATCTACAACGCGATGGGCCGCCCCACGATGGCGCAGCTGATTGAGACGCTGTGGCTGCAGTTTGGGCCATTCATGCGTTTGGTCTACGGGCGCCTCGGCACCGCGCACTTCAACGACCAGCATCAAGCCGCCATCGCGGCGATCGTCGCAAAGGACGCAGACGCGCTGCGCCAAGCTATCACCGACGACATCAATGACGGCATGGGCTTAATCGTGCGCAGCGGCATCATTGGCGCGCCGGGGGTCTAGTCCGCCTTCAGGGCCCGCAACGCCGGCTCAACCTCGCGCAGCGACTTGGCGATGATGTCCACCATCTTGTCGATTTCCGCCTTGGTGATGATGAGCGGCGGGCACATGACAATGGAATCGCGGATGCCGCGCACCATCAGGCCGTTCTTGATGCACGCGTCGCGCACAACCGGGCCGGCTTTGCCTTCCTTGCCGGTGAAGCGCTCGTTCGTGCCGGGCTTCGAGACGATCTCAACGGCGCCGATCAGACCAAGCGAGCGCGTTTCACCAACCAGCGGATCGCCATCGAGACGCTTCAGCGCCTGATTGAAATACGGGCCGATATCGTCATGCACGCGCGGCACCAGGCCTTCACGCTCGATGATCTCGAGATTTTTCAGCGCGACGGCGGCGGCGACCGGGTGACCGGAATACGTATAGCCGTGGACGAAATCGCCACCCTTCTCGCGCAGCACCGCGACGATCTCTTCCGACACGCCGACGGCGGAAATCGGCAGATAGCCAGACGACAAACCCTTCGCCATCGGCACGAGATCGGGCTCGATGCCAAAATGCTGGAAGCCGAACCATGAGCCTAAGCGTCCGAAGCCGGTGATGACTTCGTCGCACACGAGCAGGATGCCGTATTTGCGGCAGATCTTTTCGACGCGCTTCCAATAGCCGGCCGGCGGGATGATCACGCCGCCTGCGCCCTGCACCGGTTCGCCGATAAACGCGGCGACATTCTCCGGGCCAACTTTAAGGATGCGATCCTCGATCTCCTGCGCCGCGCGCATGGCGAACGCCTCTTCGTTCTCGCCGAAGCCTTCGTTGAAGCGATACGGTTGCATCACGTGCTCGACGCCCGGGATCGGCAGGCCGCCGATCGGGTGCATGTGCTTCATGCCGCCGAGGCTAGCGCCGGCCATGGTGGAGCCGTGATAAGCGTTCCAGCGGCTGATGAAGACGCTGCGCTTCGGCTCGCCCTTCACCGTCCAATAGTGGCGCACCATACGCATAACGGTGTCGTTGGCTTCCGAGCCTGACGAATTGAAGAAGACATGCTTCAGCTTGCCGCCGAGCAGCTCCGCGAGCTTCGCCGCGAGCATCACTGTCGGCGGCGTCGCGGTTTTGAAGAACGTGTTGTAGAAGGGCAGCTCTTGCATCTGCTGCGTTGCCGCTTGCACGAGCTCATCGCGCCCATAGCCAACATTCACGCACCAGAGCCCGGCCATGCCGTCGAGGATGGCGACGCCATCACCGTCATAAATCGTTGAGCCCTCCGCGCGCGTGATGATGCGGCTGCCGCCGAGGCTGACGAGTTCGCCGTAATTGGCCTGCGCGGGCAGATGGTGCGCGAGGTCGAGCCGGCGCAGTTCCGGAATATTGTAGTTGCGGGGCATCTCCCCTCCTTTTGTAATCAGGCGACCAGCGGCTCGCCGCGAAGCGCACGGCCGAGCAGCTTGAAGAATGTTTGGCTCTGCGGATTTTCGTGCGCCTTCCATTCCGGGTGCCATTGCACCGCAAGGACAGGCGCGCCGTTTATTTCCGCCGAAATCGCTTCAACCACGCCATCCGGCGCGCGCGCTTCAACATTGAGACCAGAGCCAAGCTTGTCGACGCCCTGGTAGTGGACGCTGACGATGTTGAGTTCATCCTCGTTGTAGGCGCGGTGCAGGATGCCGCCTTTAGTGAGCGACACCGGGTGGATGTGCTCGAAAAATTGATCGAAGCTGTGGTCGTCGGGTGCGTGATGCGGGATCAGTTCGGGATTCTCCGCCATATCACGCCGCAGCGTGCCGCCGAACGCGACATTGAGTTCTTGGAAACCCCGGCAGATGCCGAACACAGGTTTGCCGAGTTCGAGCATTGAATCGATCAGGTGCGCCGTCATTTCGTCGCGCGCGGGATCGAACGGGCCGGGCGCGTCGTCCACCAGAACGCCGTAGCGCTTCGGATCGAGGTTCGAAGGCGTGCCGGTGAGCAGCAAACCATCGAGGCGCGGCGCGACTTCGCCGGCGTGCATCAGATCCGGCATCGCCGGCACCAGCAGCGCGGAGGCGTCGGCGTAGCGCAGCGCGGAGTGCAGATAGCGTGTCATCACCACTTGCGCCGATTGGTTCTCTACGGAGCGATTGCAGGCGATGATTCCAAGGACGGGTCGGGTTTGAGTCACGGTCGTTCCATTTGGTTTCGTCATTCCGGACGCGCGAAGCGCGATCCGGAACCCAGGGGCAAACACACAGCTCTGTCACCCCCTGGGTTCCGGGTTCTCGCTACGCGAGCCCCGGAATGACGAGCGTTTCTTTCTGTGCGCTCACGACAGCAAAACCGCCGGCGAGCAGGCGTGCCAGGCAAGCCATACCGGCTCGTCCCACGTGAAATCTTCTTGGTCGTAGCGCGTGAGGTTCGAACGGAACGTTTTCACGCGCCGACCGCCCTCAAGCTCTACTTCAAAGATGGTCTCGCTGCCGAGATAGACAATGTCGCGGATGGTTCCCGGCACAACGTTTGTGCCTTGCGGCGCATCTTCCATCTTCATCGCGGTTGAGCCGTTTTCGCGCTTGTGCATCTCAATCTTTTCGGGGCGCAGCGCCACCCAGACGGTCGAGCCCTTCGCGCCGGAGACGCCGTGATCGAGATAGACCGGCGCGGGCAATTCGCCGGCGCGCACGAGCGCGTGGCCCGGCTCGTCCTCGGCCAGCACGCCTTCGAACATGTTCACGCTGCCGACGAAATCGGCGACGAAGCGCGAGCTCGGAAACTCGTAGAGGTCCGATGGCGTCGCCACCTGCATCAGCACGCCGCGATTCATCACCGCGCAACGCGTGGCGATGGCGAGCGCTTCGTCCTGATCGTGCGTGACCATGATGAAAGTGATGCCGACTTTTTCCTGCAGCGATGTAAGTTCGGAGCGCATCTGGTCGCGCAGCTTGGCGTCGAGCGCGGAGAGCGGTTCGTCCAGCAGCAGCACGCGCGGGCGCTTCACCAGAGCGCGAGCGAGCGCGACGCGTTGGCGTTGGCCGCCGGAGAGCTGATCGGGCATGCGATCGCCGAGGCCGCCGAGCTTCACCAGTTCGAGCGCTTCGGCGACGCGGGTTTTGATTTCGCTGTCCTGTACGCCATCCATCTTGAGGCCGTAGCCGACATTGTCGGTGACCTTCATGTGCGGAAACACGGCGTAGGATTGGAACACCATGTTCACTGGCCGCTTGTTCGGCGGCAGCGCGGCGACGTCCTTGCCGTCGATCAGCACGCGGCCTTCGGTGGGCGTCTCAAAGCCGGCGAGCATGCGCAGCAATGTGGTCTTGCCGCAGCCCGAGGGGCCGAGCAGCGCGAAGAACTCACCCTCACGGATTTCGAGGTTCACGTTATCGACGGCGACCATCTTGCCGAAGCGCTTGGTGATGCCTTCAAACTTGATAATCGCGTTGTCTTTGATGTGCGGCGTCGCTTTGGCGGCGGGTGCGTTGGTGGCGAGATCGGTCATCTGGCTCAGGCCTTCTTCTCTTGGTTGGCCTGCATCTGCAGACCGACCGCCGTCAGCACCACGGTGACGACGATGAGGATCGTGGACGCGGCGTTGACCTCGGGCGTCACCGAAAACCGCAACATGGAATACACTTTCACCGGGAACGTGATCGTATCGGGGCCGGCGGTGAAGAAGGTGATCACGAAATCGTCAAGCGAGAGCGTAAATGCGAGCAATGCGCCGGCAATCAATCCGGGCTGCATGTGGGGTACGAGCACATCCCAAAAGGTTCGCCACTCGTCTGCGCCCAAATCCTTAGCCGCTTCCTCCAGCTCGCGATTGAACGAGGCAAGCCGCGCGCGGACGACAGTAGCGACAAACGGGAACGCGAATGAGACGTGGGCGATGATGATGGCGCCGAGGTTCAAGGGCCACGGCATGCCTTGCGGCCACGGAAACACACGGGCAAAGAACACCAGCATCGCCACGCCCATGCAGATTTCCGGCACGACGATCGGCAGCGCCATCGCGCCTTCGAGCGGGGTTTTTCCAGGGAATTTGAAGCGCCACAGCATCACCGCCGCGAGCGCGCCGAGGATGACGCTAATGATCGTGCAGAAGAAGGCGATCGTCAGCGAGTTCATGAACGCCTCGATCAGCGAGTCGTTGTTGAACGCCTTCTCGTAATATTTGAACGTGAAGCCCTGCCAGACGACGTTGCGGCGGCTGTCGTTGAAGCTGAACACCATCAGGATGATCAGCGGCAGGTAGAGGAACAGCAACGTGCCGCCGACAATCACGCGCAGCGGCCATTGCCGCCAATATTCGAGCGGGCCCGGCTTATCGCGCTTGAGCTTCTCCTCCTTCGCGGGAGCTTCCGTCACGGCCATCAGCCCCTCCGCTCCGACTTGCGTTGGATCATCGCCTGCGCGGCGATGGCGAAGAAGGTGAGATACATGAGCAGGAACGACAGCGCCGCGCCGAACGGCCAGTCATTGGCGCGCTTGAATTGCCGCTCGATCACGTTGGCGATCATCTGGCTATCGGTGCCGCCGAGCAGATCGGGCGTGAGGTAAGCGCCCAAGGCAGGGATGAACGTGATCAGAATGCCGGAAGCGATGCCCGGCGCGGCGAGCGGCACGACCACCAGCAGGATGGTCCGCCAGTGCCCGGCGCCGAGGTCGAGGCTCGCTTCCATCAGCGAACGATCCATCCGGTCGAGCGCCGAATAGAGGGGCAGCACCATGAACGGCAGGTGCACATAGACCAAGCCGATGACGACCGCGAAATTGTTGTAGAGCAACGTGAGCGGCGTGAATTCGCCCAGCGGCTGCAGGCCGACCAAAGTCATCAGCCCGCTGGCGTTATTCCAGAACCATTCGAGCGTGAAGTTGACGTAGCCGTTTTCGCGCAGCACGGCGATCAGCGCGTAAGTCCGGATCAACAGATTGGTCCAGAACGGCAGCATGATCAGCAGCAAGAGCCAAGCCTTCGTCCGCGGCCCAGCGAACGCTATGGCGAGGGCAACCGGGAAACCGATCACAAGGCAGAGGATTGTCGTTAGGCCGGCGACGACGAGGCTTTTGACGAAAATGCCGAGATACAGCGGCTCAAGCGCGCGAATGTAGTTCGCGAACGTGCCGGTCAGGTCGATGGTGATCGGGCCGACGTTCTCGCCGAACGAATAGGCCCAAACCACCGCCAGCGGAATGAGAAAGAAGAACAGGAGCCAAGCAACAGGCGGGATCGAGATCGCCGCAAACGCCGCCTTCGCTTGTCTCCAGGTCTGTTCCACGTACGCCCCTCACGCCGCGCTGATGCGCGTGAAGATTTCCTCGTAGAGACGCGAACGCTCGTCGCCTTCGAATGCGCCGTACTCGCTCTTCGCCATTACGTCGGCCGGCGGGAAGATGACGGGGTTGTCGGAATAGGCCGTACCCATGCGGTCACGCACGGCGGCGTTTGGCGTTGGATACTGGATTTCCTGCGTGATCTTGGCGCCGGCTTCGCCATCGAGCAGGTAATTGATGAAGGCGTGCGCGTCCGGCACGTTGGGCGCGCCAGTCGGGATGCAGAGGCAATCCGAGTTGATGAGCGTACCCTCTTGGGGAACCACGAAGTCGAACGCGTCGCCCCCTTCGGCCGCCATCAGCTGAGCCATGTCGCCATTGTACTCGAGCACGATGTCGATCTCGCCGGAGGCCAGCAAATCCTGGCCGTCGTCCTCGTGGAACGCCTTCACGTGCGGCTTCTGGCGGATGAACATTTGCTCGATCTCTGTGAGCAGCGCGTCCGGAATGCCGTTGACCGAATGGCCCTTATACTTGGCGGCGAGGCGGATGAGGTCCGCCGATTCCGAGAGCAGCGCGATGCGGCCGGCATACTGGTTCGAGTCAAAGATGTAGCGCCACGAGTTCGGCACTTGGCCATTGCGCATCGCCGCCTTGCGATAGCCGATGCCGAGCACCAGCCATGTGTAGGGCATCGAGTATTGGCGGCCGGGATCGAAGGCGGCGTCCTGGAATTCTGGAAGCAGGTTTGCCTTGTTCGGGATCAAAGCATGGTCCAGCGGCACCAACATGCCCGCCTGGCCCATGCGGGTGACGAATTCGTTCGACGGCACGATGACATCGAAGCCCGGATTGCCGGCGCGCAGGCGCGCGAACAATTCGTCATTGGTGGCGAAGAGGCTCATCTCAACAGGAACGGTCGTCGCCGCTTCAAAGTCGGCCAATGTCGTTGGGCCGATGTACGTGTCCCAGTTGTAAAAGTTGACGACCCGGCGGTCACCGCCGCCGCCACCGCAGCCGGCGACGCCGCCCGCGAAAGAAATGCCGATCGCCGCCGCGCCGAATTGTTGCAGGAGTGAGCGGCGCGATGCGCCTGTGATGAGATTGTTTTTCCGCATCGCTTGATCCCTTACCTGTTCAGCCCGCGCCAGAGACTAAGCCGCCTTAACGAGGCCGGCCATCGCCATCCTAACAAGCACCCAAATACCGGCGCCAATCAATATCTGTGATCACGGATTCGTCGTTTTCTTTGCCGGGCGCCTAGCGGACGCCCTGGGCCAGCCCATTGTGCTCGCCCTCCAGCCATTCGACGATCCGGTTACGCTCGTCGAGCAGGACCACCTTGGGCTTCACCGGCTTGGCTGAGAGCTCGAAGCCCATCACGATGATCTGCTCGCCCTTGCCGATCAGCCGCGCGGCCGCGCCATTCATTGAAATTACGCCCGAACCGCGCTTGCCGGCGATGATATAGGTTTCCAGCCGCGCCCCCGAGGTGTTGGAGACGACCAGCACCCTTTCGCCGACCCAGAGGCCGACGGCGTCGGTCAGGTCCTGGTCGATTTCGATGGAGCCGACGTAATTGACGTTGGCGTCTGTCGTGTACCCGTTGTGCAGTTTCGCGTGCAGCACCTGGCGCATTTGGTGTGATCCCAGCAGCGCGGTCCGCGCCTCAACAGGTGCGGAGATACCAGTCGAAATCGACAGTGGGAACGACGCTCATGTAGCGCTCCTGCTCGACGCGCTTCACAGACGAATACATGCGCACGAAGCGCTCGCCGAGATAGTCCTTCAACAGCGCGGATTCAGCGAAGCGATCGACAGCTGCGAACCAGTTCACCGGGATTTTCTCGGCCGAGCCTTCCGCTTGCGCGTAGCCATCGCCAACGATGGCCGGGCCCGGATCGATCTTGTTGGAAATGCCGTGATGGACCGCAGCCAGCAGCGCCGCGAGCGCCAGAGCCGGGTGCGCGTCGGCGCCGGCGACGCGGTGTTCGATATGGCGCGTGTGCGGCGCGCCGGCGGGCACGCGGAACGAGACCGTGCGGTTGTTGACGCCCCAAGTCGGCGCGACGGGCGCGTAGGAATTGGCTTTGAAGCGACGGAAGCTGTTGGCGTTCGGCGCGTAGATCGCCATCGAGTCCGCCAAGAGCGCCTTCATGCCGCCGATCGCGTGAGCGAGGATCGGCTCTCCTTCCGGCTTCGAGGAGGCGAAGACGTTTTTGCCAGCCTTGTCGTTGACGCTGACATGCAGGTGCATGCCGGAGCCGGCGCGATCGGCGAATGGCTTGGCCATGAACGTCGCCTCGCAGCCGTGCTTGAGCGCAACGCCTTTGGCTGCGCGCTTGTAAAGCACGGCGTCGTCGGCCGCCCGCAACGCGTCGGCGTGGTGCTTCAGCGTCAGTTCGAGTTGCCCTGGCGCGTACTCGCTGATCGCGCCTTCGAGGGGCACACCCAAAGCGTCGGCCGCCGCCCATAGGTCGCGCAGGAAGCCGGAGGCGTCCTCCACTTCACGCAAACCATAGACTTGGTGCTGCGTATCGCGATCCCCTGTCGCGTTCGAACGCGGAAGCTGGATACCACCATCGGCGGTGCGTTTGGCGTCCACCAGATAATATTCAAGTTCGCACGCGACGACCGGTACGAGGCCATCGGCTTCGAAGCGATCGAGCACGCGCTGCAGCACGTGGCGCGGATCGATGTCGTTCGGTTTGCCGTCGAGCTCGTACATCGAGAGCGCGATTTGCGCGACGTCCGGCCCGAGCCAAGGCGCGGGCGTGAGGCGGCCCGGGATCGGCTTGGCGATGCGGTCGGCGTCGCCATCTTCCCAGACGAGGCCGGTGGCTTCGACGTCCTGGCCGGTGATGTCGTTGACGAGGATCGAGCCCGGCAGAAACCGCCCCTGCTCGAACACGGCCATGATCTCGTGGCGCCGCAGACGCTTGCCGCGCGGCACGCCGGCCATGTTCGTGAACACGATCTCGAAGAAATTGATCTCCGGGTGCTTGTCCAGGAAGGCTTTGCACTCTTTGGCGTCGGCGATGCTCATTCAGAACTTTCTTGCGCAAAGGCGTCGATGGCTGCGATCAGCCGGGCGATCTGTTGCGAAGACGTCGCCGGCGAAACGAGCATCATCATATGGAACGGCGCAATCAACACGCCGCGATTGATCAAGTAAAGGTGCAGCGCATGGTTAAGCGCGCGCTGCGCGAGCGCCGGGCGCATCTCTTTCGCGTTTCGCGGCGGGTGGGGCGCGAAAACGATCTCGGCGCGGGCGCCGACATGGACGACGCACCAGGGAAGCCGGCGTTTGGCGATCAGTGCGTTGATGCCAGCGACAAGCTCATCCGTGCCGGCCAGCATCGTGGCGTAAGCGTCCTCTGTCGCCACCTCGCGCAGCACCGCGCCGATGGCGGCGATAGAGAAGGCGTTGCCGGCGAGCGTGGTGCCGACGCCAGAGCGACCACTCGGACCGCCGGCGTCCTCGCCGACGCTTGCGCTGTTTTCCGAAGGCTTCGCGACAACGCCGGCGGGGACGCCGGCGGTCCAAGAAGAGATGCGTTTCGCCAGATCAGCGCTCACACCCCACACCGCCGCAGGCACGCCGCCGGCGATGGCTTTGCCGATCACGAGCGCATCCGGCTCTAACCCGCACGCGCGCACCGCGCCGCCGGGGCCGGTGGAGAGCGTGTGCGTTTCGTCGAGGATCAACAGCGCGCCGGCTTTGCGCGTGAGGTCGCGCAATGTGGCGTGGAAACCGGCGACTGGCAGGATCATGCCGGAATTCGTCATCGCCGGTTCGGCCAACACGGCGGCGACATCGCCCGGCGCAAGCGCGGCTTCGAGCGCGGCGACGTCGTTGAACGGGATGACGCGTGTGGTTTGGGTGTAGTCCTGCACCTGTCCGACGAGGCCGGGATCCATAATCGTGCGGTCGCCATCGAGAGCGACGAAGCAATCCTCGACCATGCCGTGATAGCAGCCGTCGAACACGACGATGACACGCTTTCCTGTCACCGCGCGCGCCCAGCGGATCAAAGCGCGGTTGGCGTCGGAGGCGGAGAGCGTGGCTTGCCAGAACGGCAGACCAAAACGCTGCGCCAGCAGCGCGCCGACCCCGGCCGCCTCTTGCGTCGGCAGCATGTAGGTGGCGCCACGGCGGAGTTGTTCGGCGGCGACGCGCGCGACGGGCGCGAGGCCATGGCCGAACATGCCGGGCGTATCGCCAAGGCAGAAATCGTCATAGACGTTGTCGTCGATGTCGGTGAGCGTCGCGCCTTCGGCGTCCTCCACGACAATCGGAAACGGCGTCGCCCAATCACGCATCCAGTGCATCGGTGCGCCATTTAGCCAATGCGCCGCTAGGTCACCCGCACGCGCCGCACACTTTGGGTGCGCGGCGATGAAGCGCTCGGTCTCGCGGGCGATGAGGGCGGCGTAATCCACCGGTCACGCATGGCAGGATCGTGGCCGAATGCCAACTCCACCCATCCCCGGATTTGCCGAAGGCAAAGTCCGGGGCCCATAACTTCAACTGCCTGAGTCTATGGCCCCCGGGCTCGCCGCTGCGCGACGCCCCGGGGATGGGTGCGAAGATGGGGGATCGCGTGCGGACAATTTTCAGCTTGCTGTTGTTGGCGCTCGCATCCTGCACACCCGCCGCGCCGCCGCCGGCGCGCGAGTATGCGCCGACGATCACGCGCGACGCTTACGGCGTGCCGCACGTGCATGGGCGTGACGATGCGGAAGCGGCCTACGGCATGGCGCTCGCGCATGCGGAGGACAATTTCGAGACGATCCAGCTTGTGATCCTGTCCTCTCGTGGTCGCGTCGCCGCCCATGCGGGACGCGACGGCGCGCCGGCGGATTTTCTTTGGCATTTGTTCAACATTCGCGAGGTGGTGGACGCGGGGTACGAGAGCGAGCTTTCGTCGGAGTTTCGCGCCATCGCCGAAGCTTACGCGGCGGGGCTCAACGCTTATGGCGCGGCGCATCCCGATGAGGTGTTGCCGGGCGCACGCAATGTCACAGGGCGTGACGTAGCGGCAGGCTCGGCGCTGACGTTGCCGCTGTTCTGGGGCTTCGACAGCATCCTTGGTGTGCTCACCAACAAGGACGCCCATCCCTGCCGCCGCGAGCAAGCGACCGCAGAGTCGATCGATCACGGTTCAAACGCGTTTGCGGTGGCGCCGTCGCGCTCAAGTGACGGGCACACGCGGCTGATCGTGAACTCACACCAGCCATGGGCCGGGCCGGTGGCATGGTACGAGGCTGGCGTTTCGAGCGATAGCGGCTGGCGCATGCATGGCGGCTTGTTCCCCGGCTCGCCGTTTCCCGTGCTCGGCACGAACGGCGATCTCGGATTCGCCGCGACGGTGAACTTGCCGGACCTCGCCGACCTCTATCAGCTGCACACCGACGACGCGCATCGCGGGCAATATCTCTTCGACGGCCAATGGCGGCGCTTCGAGACGCGCACGATCTGGCTGTGGATCAAGATGGGTTGGTTCACCGTGCCGATCCCGCGCACCTTGCACTACAGCGTGCATGGGCCGGCGTTCGAAACAGCGGATGGTTGGGTCGCGGTGCGCTATGCGGGCGCCGGCGAATTGCGTGCGCTCGAGCAATTCTATCGCATGGGCAAAGCGCGCAGCTATGAACAATGGCGCGAAGCCATGGCTATGCACGCGATCCCGTCGTTCAATTTCCTCTACGCGGACCGCACCGGGCGCATCGGCTTTCTCTACAACGCGATCCTGCCGCGTCGGCCGCAAGGGCCGGATTGGTCGGGCTGCGTGCCCGGAGATACGTCCGCGCTCGTATGGCCGCAGGGCGAGTATCTCGCCGCGCCGGAGCTGATCGATCCGCGTTCGGGCTGGCTCTACTCCACCAATGGCGCGCCGTGGTCGTCCACCGATCCGGTGGCCGACATGCATCCCGACCAATGGCCGGAGGTTGCGCCTTACATCGAGACTTACATCACCAACCGCGGCTTCCGCGCCGTCGAAATTCTCTCCCCGCTTGCCCGTATCAGCGATCAGCAATTGCTCGACGCAAAGTTTGACGTGGCGCACTCGACGCGCTCGCGCATGGCCGCTGCGGTGACGGCGATCCTAGAGACGGACGATCAGACATTGGCGGCGGTGAAGGACACGTTGCGCGCGTGGGATCTGCGCGCGAACGCCGAGAACCGGCAAGCGGCGCTGGCGCTGTTGATGTTCTATCCGATCTACACCGCGCGCCGCCTCGGCGAGCCGGAGCCCGATCCGCGCGAAACCGCGCGCAACGCGGCGCAATATCTTCAACTGCATTTCGGCCGGCTCGATCCGCCCCTGGGCGAAGTTCTGCGGCTACGGCGCGGCGCCATCGATCTGCCGCTTGAAGGCGCGCCGGACGTGCTGCGCGCATTACGTTGGAGCGAAGAACCGGACGGCCGCCTGCGCGCCGATTTCGGCGACGGCTTCATGATGGTGATGGATTGGGCGCCCGATGGGACGCTGTCGACGCGCGTCATCCACCAATGGGGCGCGAGCGAACGACCCGAGAGCCCGCACTATAACGACCAATCGCCACTGTTCGCGCGGCGCGAATGGCGGACGTTGCCGTCGATTGCGCAAGATCAATAACATTGTCGGTAAACGTGAGAGCGTGAGTACGCCCGAGCGCGACGCATTCGATCGGAGTGCAGGCGAACCGCGTGTCCCTCAAAGGTATCGCGTGTCATTCGCAATCAATGCGTTTCGTTCGGGCTGACTCACGGAGCTTGATTGCGCAGGATCAATTTCTGGGCCGCCAAATCATGGTGTGGTGATGCTTGGACGGGCGCGGCGTCAGAACTCGGTCAAACATTCGCCCCCCGAATGCGCTGCAGGCTCTGGCGTTGCGTCCGTCCGCTCCCCTGTAGGAGGTGACGCATGCCCCAACCCGAGCACCTCGACCTTGCCTTGGCGGAGGAGTTTTCGGGGCACGGTCAGACGATCCACCGACTTAAAGTGTCGAGCCCGCACTTCAAAAAGCTGATGGTGGAAAACCACACGCTTTGGACCCAAATCCATAACATCCAAAGCGGTGTCCAGGCAGCGTCCGCGACCCATCTTGGGGCGTTGGAGAGGCAACGGCTCGTCATCCTCGACGAAATCGCCAAGTTGGTGGGCGACGCCGAGGCGTAGGCGAGATCGACCCCCTTGCCCGGCGCCGGGCGCGGCTCCAATAAGGTGTCATGCCTGACACGATCCGCCCCAACTCGCTCGACGCTTTCTGGATGCCGTTCACGCCGAATAAGGCGTTCAAAGCCAATCCGCGCATGGTCGTGCGCGCCGAGGGCATGCACTATTATACAGGCGACGGAAAACAGATCCTCGATGCCACGTCCGGCCTCTGGTGCGTCGCCTGCGGCCACGGTCAGCCAAAGATCGTTGAAGCGATCCAGCGCACGGCGAAAGAGCTCGACTACGCGATCAGCTTCAATCTCGGGCATCCTTTGGCGTTTGAGTTCGCCAACCGGCTCGCGAACGTGCTGCCGGAGGGCGTCGATCGCATCGCGTTCACGAATTCCGGCTCAGAGAGCGTGGAGACGGCGCTTAAGATCGCGCTTGCTTACCAGAAATCGCGCGGCAAGCCGGGTAAGTATCGCCTGATCGGGCGCGAGCGCGCGTATCATGGCGTGAACTTCGGCGGCATTTCAGTCGGCGGCATCACGCGCAACCGGATGCAATACGGGCCAATGCTGGCGGGCGTGGACCACCTCCCGCACACGCACGACCTCGCCCGCAATGCGTTCTCGCGCGGCCAGCCGAAGCACGGCGCGGAGCTGGCGGATTATCTGGAACGGATCGTCGCGCTGCACGATGCGTCAACGATCGCCGCCGTGATCGTTGAGCCTGTCGCGGGCTCCACCGGCGTGCTGATCCCGCCGGTCGGTTACCTCGAACGCATCCGCGAGCTCTGCACCAAGCACGACATTCTGCTGATCTTCGACGAAGTGATCACCGGCTTCGGGCGCCTCGGCGCGCCGTTTGCCTCGCACTATTTCAACATCAAGCCCGACATCATCACCATGGCGAAAGCGATCACCAACGCCGCCGTGCCAATGGGCGCCGTCGCGGTCAAGCGCGAGATTTACGACACCATGCTCGCGAACGCGGATACGCCAGTCGATCTCTTCCACGGCTACACCAGCACAGGCCACCCGCTCGCCTGCGCGGCAGGGATCGCGACGTTGGAAGTGATGCAGGAGCAGGATTTGTTCGCGCGCGCGGCGGCGCTTGCGCCCTATTGGGAGAACGCGCTGCATTCGCTGAAGGATGCGCGACACGTCATCGACATCCGCAATCTGGGCCTCATCGGCGGCATCGAACTCGAACCGCGCCCAGGCGCGCCGGCGTCCCGCGCGCTGGATGTGTTCAATGGCTGCTTCGATGCCGGGATGCTGGCGCGCGTGACCGGCGACATCATCGCGTTCTCGCCGCCTTTGGTGGCGGAGAAGAGCCATGTGGATCAGATCGTGGATACGGTGCGGGCGGTGTTGAGCAAGGTAGAATGATCTCCCCCAACGGCATCGCGCACATTCAACTCACGGTGCGGGACGTGAGCGCGAGCCGGCCGTTTTACTTTCGGCTGCTGCACGAGACGTTTGGCATGGGCGTGCAATACGATGTGCCGGGCGAGATTTTTTATTGCATCGGCGCGCGCACCGGCGTGCTGATCCGCGCGGCGGCGCCCGAGCATCGCGACACGCCGTTCGACCAATGGCGCGTGGGGCTGCACCATTTCTGCTTCCGCATGCGCGCACGCGAGGACGTGGATGCGCTGCACGCGTCGATGCGCGATTTCGGCGCGAAGATCGTGCGCGCGCCGGACGATGGACCGTGGGCGCCGGGCTATTATTCGACGTTGTTCGAAGACCCGGACGGGATACGGATCGAGGGGCTGTTCATTCCGGGCAGCGGAAATTTGGATCGGATCAAGGATCAGCCGCTCAATCCGGTTTGAGCACTGGCGCGGCGCCACTCGTCATTCCGGGGCATCGCGCAGCGATGAACCCGGAACCCACGGGGTGACAGAGCTGTGCGTTTGCCCCTGGGTTCCGGATCGCGCTTCGCGCGTCCGGAATGACGAAGATTAAAGGGTTTCGATCTCTGAACTGACCTCAAGCCAAGCCGCTTCCGCTTTCGCAAGCGCGGTTGCGGCGTGGGAGCGTTCTTTCAGCAGCGACTCGCCGCGCTTTTGATCGCGCGTGAACAACTCGGGATCGGCGAGCGCGGCATCGATCCGCGCCAACGCTGTTTGCGCTTGTTCGATTTCGGTTTCAGCGGCCTCAAGCTTGCGTTGCAGCGTGTATTTCGAATGCTTGGGCTTGGTCTCCGCATGGACGACGACAGGCGCGACGTGTTTGTCATCCTCATCGCGCGGACGATCGGCGGCGGCGACGAGTTTGCGATAGTCTTCCAAGTCCCCGTCGTACTGCCGCGCGCGGCCGTGATAGACGAGCCAGAGGCGATCGGCGCAGGCTTCAGCCAGATAGATATCGTGCGTGATCAGCAATACCGCGCCTTCGTATTCGTTGATGGCGTGGATGAGCGCTTCGCGGCTGTCGATGTCCAAGTGCGAGGTCGGTTCGTCGAGGATCAGCACGTGCGGCTTGGCGTGGGCCATGAGGCCCAGCAGCAGACGCACCTTCTCGCCGCCGCTGAGGTTCTGCACTTTCGTGTCGATCTTCTGCACGCCGAAGCCCATGCGCGCGGCGAGTGAGCGCAATTTTGGCGGCGCCCAATCGGGTTCGAGATCGCGCACGTGCTCGAGCACGGTTTCGCCTTCGCGCAATTCGTCGAGCTGATCCTGGCTGAAATAGCCCATCACGGCTTTGCCGGACGCGACACGCTTGCCGTTGAGCAGCGCCAAGCGCGCGGCGATGGATTTGACGAGCGTCGTCTTGCCCTGCCCGTTCGGGCCGATGACGACGATGCGGTCGTCATGATCAAGCCGCAGCGACACGCGCTTCAGCACCGGCTTGCCTTCGATGTAGCCGAGATCGGCTTCGTCCAGCACGACAAGCGGCGAGGCAAGTTCAGTCGGGTCTTCGAAATGGAACGGAATCGTGCGCTCCTCAAGTGGGACGGCGATGTCCTGCATCTTTTCGAGCTGCTTGATGCGGCTCTGCGCTTGCGCGGCTTTCGAAGCCTTGGCGCGGAAGCGATCAATGAATTTCTGCAGGTGCGCGCGTTGCGCATCTTGCTTTGCTTTCATGCCCGTCGCCTGGGCGAGACGTTCGGCTTTCTTCTTCAGATACGCATCGTAGCCGCCGACGAAGACTTCGAGCTTTTTGTCGTCCAGCGCGAGAATGTGCGTGACCGAGCGATTGAGCATTTCGCGATCGTGGCTGACGCATACCACCGTGTGCTCGTACTCGCGCAGATATTCTTCAAGCCACGCAGCGCCTTCGAGATCGAGATAATTGGTCGGCTCGTCGAGCACCAACAATTCCGGCGCGGAGAACAGCACGCCGGCGAGTGCCGCGCGCATGCGCCAGCCGCCGGAGAATTCGCGCGCGGCGCGGCGCAGATCGTCCTGCTCGAAGCCGAGGCCCACCATGATGGCGCTGGCGCGCGCTTCGGCGCTGTAACCGTCGATCTCGGCCAAGCGCAGATGCACTTCGGCGATGCGATCCGGATCGGTGGCGGTTTCGGCTTCCGCGAGCAGCGATGTGAGTTCCGCGTCCGCCGCCATCACCAGTTCGAGCAGCGGCGTATCCACCTGTGGCGCTTCCTGCGCGACGAAGCCCATGCGCGCGCCGCGGCGCACGCGGATTTGCGCGTTCGGCTTGCCCACCTCTTCCTGGATGAGCCGCAACAAAGTCGACTTGCCCGTGCCGTTGCGGCCGACAAGCCCGACTTTCCAGCCTTCGGCGATGAACGCATTGGCGTTCTCAAACAAAGGCCGGCCGCCAATGCGGTAGGTGAGATCCGAGATTTCGAGCATGGAAGCGCGGGTTTAGAGCCTGTCGGGCGCGCCGGCGCAAGCGCCCTCGCTCATAGACAGCGGCTGATCGCTAGTCGGAGACCGGCCCCAATTTCCGCGTCGGAGGATGATACAGGCAAAACCACGTACTCGTGACCACGATCTGCGCCGAGTGGAAAGCCTTCAAACGTGCTTCCCCGGCGACGGCGAGTGGGAGCGATCGTCAATTCATCAGCGAGCAAACATACGTCGCACCAAAACATGCCTTTGTAGAGCCTCGACACGCTCTTAAGTCCAAAAGCACCAGCCAGCCAGTTGCCGAAGTCCGGAGACGGAAGTGAACTCACTTCCTCTCTCTGCTCGTGGTTTTCGCTTAGCACCAGCGCTCTGCGCAACGCCGAGCCGAGTTCAGAATCTTCTGTCTGGAGTGCAATTCTTTGGGCTTGTGCTCGATCGAGTCGCGGCGTTCCGAGCCAGACGCCGCGACCATCGCGTCTCGCCCCAACAACGGAAATGGGGACGATGACAACGTCATCTCGGCGAACCCAGACGTCCGCCCGCCCGAAATCCATAGCCATTAGTGCGCATATTCTATTCGCAGATTCACTCCTCTCTGTATCGCATATTGTTCCGCTGCCGCAAGTTGAAGCGCTTGACCCGGAAGCACTTCATCGGCGGGCACCAAGACGTGCAGCGCTCGATAGGCCACTTCGTTGCCACTCACCCTTACTCCACTCCCGCGCCCCTCGCGAAATGCGGCAAGCCGATCAACGTATGCTGCAAGGCGGTTGTAAACACCGTTGCGATCTTGTCGCGAATAGCTTCGCAGCGCGAGATCAAGCGTCTTGTTGCTGATGACTGTGCCAGACTCTCTGTGAATTTGATCGATTGTCGGAAAGCTTGGAGGCAAGCGTTCGAAACCAGTGCGTTCGGCGTCATACGCTTCCCACGCGATACCCCGGCGCTCAATGCTGGGCTCTGCCCACAACGAGCGCCGACCTACGCGAACATTGAGCGGCTCTGTTGCGTATTGTCGCGCCATTCGCTGCGCCAAGCCCGCGCGCGCGGCTTCTTCGAGTGATTGTCGACCAAGGCGCGCAGCGCCTGTTGTTACGCCGCCGCCGAGCAGAATTTCAGTGGCGTTCGCTTGCGCATCCGACAGTCCAAGCTGCCGCAGCGACGTATGCAAGCGCGTTTGATGTGGCGTTCCAGTGAGGAGCGCGCGCCAACCTGTATCGAAATTGTCGTAGCCGTTGGCGACCATCCAGGCGCCGGCGCCAGCAATCACGACTCCAACGCCGGCCTCGCTCGTTGCGACGCCACCGCCGACCAAAGCAGCGCCACCGAGGATTTCGACGGCGCCGCCGAACGCTTGAAGACCACCAAGCGTTCGATTGATCGAGTGCTCGTTGCGCGCCAAGAATTGCTGCACCTCACGCGAGGCGCCGCGAAATCCGACCTCGATCTCGGCCCAGTCGAAATCGACATGCGCGCCGCTTCCAGCGCCACGGCCGCCACGGCGCGGTGGTGGCGTCGTCATTCGAACACTGGGCGAGCCGATCCGAGTCCATTCGCCACCGTTTGAACTCCCGCGTGGCACGCGTGGTTGGCCCGGATTGAAGTTTGCTTTTGCTTCTGCCGCGCCTCTAAGCGCCGCGAGAAAGCGCTGAGCGGCGATCTCTGAATGATCCCTGGGCGTCAGCTTCAAGTCGGGCGTCATGTGTGTCCTTGGCCAAAGCCACACATGCTATCGCCCTTCCAAGCTCTGTCGGATTGAACGCGGTCTTTCCCCTGCCGAGATCGTCGATGAACTCTGTTTTCAGGTCGCTATTGGGATCGCGGCGAATTCCTGTCCTCGGAATTGGAAGGGCGAAACTCGCCATGCCGAAGGTACTCCGCCATCGCCGCCACGTTTTCGAACACCGCGTCCGCGCCGTGCGCGCGCAGCAGCGTTGGCGTGGCGTAGCCCCAGGACACGGCGGCGGCGGTGACGCCGGCGACGTGGGCGGCTTCGATGTCGCGGACTTCGTCGCCGATGCCGATGGCGTCACCTGGCGTGACGCCGGCGCGTTTCAGCAGACGCTTGAACTTGGCGGCTTTGCCGAACAGGCCGGCATTGCATTCATAGAGCGCGATCAAATCGGCTTGCGCGCCGAGCGCGGCGCGGATGGTTGGTTCGGAATTCGAGCTCAGCACCGCGAGGCGCACGCCGGCGGCATGAATGGCCGCCAGCGCCTCACGCACGCCGGCAAACAGTGGCGGCGGCGGCGCGGCAGCGGCTTTGCGGCGAATGTGCATGGCGATGAGGGGCAGCTTCCACATCGGCACGCCCATCTCGCGGATGATGGTGCGATTGTCCTTGCTCCGCAGCGTCTCGACTTCGGCATCGCTGACTTGGCGGTAGCCAAAGAGCGGCGCGGCCTCGTTCATCGCGCGCACCATCCACGGACCGCTGTCCGCCAGCGTGCCGTCAAAATCGAAAATGGCGAGGCGGTAGCGCATTTGATCTCGTGGGAACCTGGCACGCCCATGGATGGTTTCTAGCGTCATGCTCTACAACACAGCCCATACATGCGCCGATGACGCCGAAATCCTCAGCTACGAGGTTTCCACGGATGGCGTGAACTGGCGACCACATGATCCGAGCATCGATCCCGGTCCGGGCGTCCATCGGCGCATCGAATTCGCGCCGCCGAACGAGGATTGACCAGCCTTTTTGGGCCCTGCGCCCTGACCGTTGACGCCCCGTTCGGGGCTCCGTATACCGCGCCTTCCTGAAAAGGGGCCCGTAGCTCAGCTGGGAGAGCGCCGCGTTCGCAATGCGGAGGTCAGGAGTTCGATCCTCCTCGGGTCCACCAGGCTTTTGCGCGCCAATCCTTGCCGAATCCGGCCGGCGCGGTTTATGGCCGGGGCATGATCCATATTCTCTTCGAACTTGTGCGTGCGATCCTGGGCCTCATTTCGGTGGTGCTCATCATTCACGTCGTGATCTCGTGGCTGATCGCGTTCGACATCGTTGGGCGCAGCAACGCGTTCGTCGCTTCGATCTGGCGCTTCACCAGCGCCGTCACAGATCCGCTCGTGCGGCCGCTGCGCCGCTTGATCCCGCCGGTGGGCGGCGTCGACTTGTCGATCCTGGTGCTGCTGCTGGTCATCTACCTTATCCAATACGAAGTCACGTACTGGCTGGAAAATCTGTTGCTCGGGCGAGGCTCGTTCCTCTGACCGCGACGTTGCGCGTCCGGCTGACGCCTTCCGGCGGCGCCGATCGAATTGATGGCGCGGCGCGCGACCAAAACGGGTTGGCCTACCTCAAGGCGCGCGTACGCGCCGCGCCGGAGCATGGCGAGGCAAACATTGCGCTTGAGGCGCTTTTGGCGAAGGCGTTTGGTGTCGCCAAGAGCAAGGTGAGCGTCGCACGCGGGGCGACGTCGCGCATTAAGACGATCCAGATCGAAGGCGTCAGCGAAGCGGTGATCGCGGCCTTCCTGGCGCAGTTCGAGGAGCAAGCATGAGCGCGCGCATCATTGATGGAAAAGCGATTGCCGCAGGCGTGCGCGCGGACGTGGCGGCGGCTGTGAAGGCCCTCCCCGGCCAGCCGGCGCTTGTGGTCGTGCTGGTGGGCGATGATCCGGCGAGCCAAGTTTATGTGTCGTCGAAGGTGAAGCAGACGGCCGAGGCCGGGATGCGTTCGTTGGAAGTCCGCCTGCCAGCGGATACGGCGGAAGCCGACCTCGTCGCCAAGGTCGACGCCCTTTCCCGCGATCCCGACATCGACGGCATCCTCGTGCAGCTGCCGTTGCCGAAGCACATCAATGAGCAAGCCGTGCTCGCGGCGATCGATCCGATGAAGGACGTCGATGGCCTCACGGAGCAGAGCGCGGGGAAGTTGGTGCTCGGCAAGCCGGGCCTCAGGCCATGCACGCCGGTGGGCTGCGTTACTCTGGCTAAGTCGGAGCGCCCCGATCTCAGCGGCGCGAACGTCGTGGTCATCGGCCGCTCGATCCTGGTGGGTAAGCCGGCGGCATTGTTGTTTCTTGAGCAAAACGCAACCGTGACGCTCGCGCACTCCAAGACGCGCGACTTACGCATGGTGTGCCGTGGCGCGGACGTGCTGGTGGCCGCCGTCGGGCGTCCGGAAATGGTCAAGGGCGATTGGATCAGGCCGGGCGCGATCGTCATCGATGTCGGCACCAACCGCGTGCCCGCGCCCGAGAAGGGCGAGGGCAAGACAAAATTGGTCGGCGATGTCGATTTTGCCGAGGCCGTTCATGTTGCAGGTGCGTTGACTCCCTCCCCTGGAGGGGTTGGGCCAATGACAATCGCCTGTTTGTTGCGCAACACCGTGCTCGCTGCCTGCGCGCGCAGGGGTTGGACCGTCCCGGAACCGCTGGCGACGGGTTAAATGCGACCCTCGGTGCTTGTGAGCCCCAAAGGCCTCGTCTAGCTTCCCGGCGCATCGGAACACCGAGCGCACGGGAGGGGATCACGTGGCGAATACGAAACCAAGTGGACTGGGGCGGTTGTTCATCCGCAAGTCCGTCGAGCAAATGCACGCCGAGCACGCGCAAGGCGAATTGAAGAAAACACTCGGGCCGCTGAATCTTATCTTTCTCGGCATCGGCTGCATCATCGGTACCGGCATCTTCGTGCTGACCGGCCGCGCGGCAGCGGAATTCGCCGGCCCAGGCATCATGATCTCCTTCATCATCACCGGCACGCTATGCGCGCTGGTGGCGTTGGCCTACGCGGAGCTTGCGGCCGCGATCCCAGTTTCGGGTTCGGCCTATTCCTATTCCTATGCGTCCATGGGCGAGATCGTCGCGTGGATCATGGGCTTGCTGCTGGTGCTCGAATACGGGCTGGCCGCATCCACGGTCGCCGTGGGCTGGTCGGGTTACGTCGTCAGCTTCCTGGCGGACTACAACATTCACATACCGGCGGCGTTCCAAGCAGCGCCCGGCGTTCCGGTCACTGATCACGACACGGGCGAAGTCATCGCCACAGGCGTTATGAACTTGCCGGCCCTCCTCGCGATCGGCGCGGTGACCTGCCTTCTGGTGGTCGGCATTTCGGAATCGGCGCTGGTGAACAACATCGTCGTCGTCATCAAGGTGGCGGTGGTGATCGCCTTCATCGTGATCGGCGCGCCATACGTGAACACTGACAACTGGGTGCCGTTGATCCCAGAGCAAGTGCCGGCGCCTCCGCCCGGCTCCGACATGAGCCTCTGGGGCCAGATCGGCGATGCGCTTTGGAATGTCGTCACAGCGCAAAACACAGCGCAGTACGGCATTGGCGGCTTGATCGCCGGCGCGGCGACCATCTTCTTCGCCTATATCGGCTTTGAAGCGGTTTCCACCGCCGGCGCCGAATCCAAGAACCCATCGCGCGACATGCCGATCGGCATTTTGGGCTCGCTAATCATCTGCACCATTCTCTACATCCTTACCTCGGCCGTTCTGGTCGGCATCGTGCCCTACACGATGCTGAACAACCCGGCGCCGATTGCGTTGGCTGTGAACGAAATCGGCCTGCCGTGGTTCGCAACACTCGTGAAGATCGGCGCCATCGCCGGTCTTTCATCGGTCATGCTGGTGCTGCTCTACGGTCAAACGCGCATCTTCTACACAATGGCGCGCGACGGCTTGATCCCGTCAGTGTTCGCGAACGTCCACTCGAAGTTCAAGACACCGTGGGTCAACACGATCCTCGTCGGCATCCTGGCGGCGGGTTTCGCAGGCTTCATGTCGCTCGACGCGCTGGCGAACCTCACCAACGTGGGCACGCTTGCGGCGTTCGCGATCATCTGCATCACGGTGATCTATCTGCGCTTCGCGCGGCCGGACATGAAACGGCCGTTCAACATGCCGCTGCCGGTGATGCTCATCGTCGCCACGCTCGGCGCGTTGATGTGCCTGTTCCTGCTGATGTCGCTGATGGCGCATGTGCCGACGCGCAACTTCTTCCTGATCTATCTGGTCATCGGCTTTGCGGTCTATTTCCTCTACGGGATTTGGAACTCGAAGCTTGGCAAGGGCCAGGTCGTGAAGGGTCACGAACAACCGAACCCGACGCAGCCCTAGGGCTTCGCGTTCGGACCATCAACGGAACCGCCGGCCGTCTGGCCGGCGGTTTTGTTTTGGGCGTGACGCGGGTCACGAGCGCTTTGTAACCGCGCGCCCATCTGCTGTTCGTCACAGCAGAGGCTTCCCATGTTCCGCCGGATCAATTGGCTCGCAATTCTCCTCACGACGGCGCTGCTCTATTTTGGCGCGTCCGCCGCGCCTGCGCTGACGCGAGCGCCGCCTACCGCGGACTTCACCTCCGCCCGCTAACTCTCTTGCAGCACCAACGCGCGCTAGCTTGCGGAACAACGGCCACCGGCGCACGTTTTGCAGCAATGGAGGCAGTCATGCCCAAGATCGGCGCCGCGGAAGCTCTGAAGCAATTGCCCGGTTGGCGCGCCGTCGAGGGGCGTGACGCCATCGCCAGGCAGTTTAAGTTCGACGATTTCAACGCAGCGTTCGGCTTCATGACGCGCGTCGCGCTTTATGCCGACAAGGCCGATCATCATCCTGAATGGGCGAACGTCTACAGCAAGGTCGATGTCACGCTCGCCACACACGATGCCGGCGGCGTGACCGAGAAAGACGTCGCGCTCGCGAAGTTCATGGACAAAGCAGCCAACGCCTGACGCGGCGCAATGCTTGCGATTTTAAGCGCCTGATCCCAGTGTCGCTAAAACACGGGAGGACGAGATGGGCGGACGCGTTGCAGGTAAGAAGGTTTTCATCACCGGCGCGGCACAGGGCCTCGGCGAGGCGATGGCGCGTCTGCTTGCGGCGGAAGGCGCGAAAGTCGCGCTCGCTGACATGAATTTTGTCGGCGTTGAAAAGGTAGCCGCCGACATCAACGCAAGCCAAGGCGCAGGGACGGCGTCAGCCTACGAGCTCGATGTCACGGAAGAAGCCGGTTGGACCAGGGCGCTCGCCGACGCGGATGCGGCGATGGGCGGCATCTCCGGGCTGATCAACAATGCCGGGATCTCATCGCGCGAGGGCGGCATCGAAGAACTCTCGCTCGAGGGCTTCCGTAGATTGATGAGCGTCAATGTGGATTCGGTTTTCCTGGGCGCGAAGCTCGGCATCAAATACCTCGCCAAAAACCAGCCCGGCTCGATCGTCAACATCAGCTCGATCGCCGGCCTGATCGCCAATCACACGTCGCCGGGCTATAACGCGTCGAAGGCTGCAGTGTGGCTCTTGTCCAAGAACATCGCCCTCTATTGCGCGAAGAAGGGTTTGGACGTTCGCTCCAATTCGATCCACCCAACCTTCATCGACACGCCTATCCTCGACCCAATCCGCAATATGTTCGGCAAGGGCGAAGCCGAGGCCAAATTGGGCCGGCAAGTGCCGCTGGGCCGGATCGGGCAACCCAATGACGTCGCCAACGCCGCGCTCTATTTGATCTCGGACGAAAGCCGCTTTGTCACCGGGTCGGAGATCAAGGTGGACGGCGGCATCTCAGCCATGTGACTTGCACGGCTGCAGCCGACTCCCGAGATGGAAGATGATGAAAAGCTTCACCCGCCCCCTCGCCGCCCTCGCCCTGATCGCGCTCGCCGCATGCGGCCAGCCCGCCGAAGCGCCCGCTCCAGGTGCGGCGCCCGTCAACGAAGGCCCAGTGGTGCTGAGCACAACGCGGAACATGCCGGACTGGCTCTTTATCCTGCGCACCAATGACGGCGGCACCATTCACTTCAACCAACGCACCATCACCCGCCATGACGGCCTGGCCGACATCTGGCTGCAGGTACGCTACGGCCGGCAGCAATTGTGGCAAAGCGAAACGGAAACCACGGAAAGCGTTATCCGCTTCGAGCTTGAGCGCATCCACTACCAGTTCAATTGCGAGAGCGAGCAATTCGTCATTGTCGAGCGCCAGATCATGGGCGCGGGCGAGCAAGTCGTCGCCCGCGACGAGCCGCGTCAGATTTGGCGCAACACGCCGGAAACGGGCGCCGCGCGCCACATCCTGCCGATCGCTTGCCGCGGCGCTTAGCCTCGGCGCTGCTGATAGATGATGTTCGCCATCAGCACACGCGAGCCGGTTGCGCCCACGGTGCGGTCCACCGCCTGCTGCATCAAGCGCGCGAGCTGAGCTGGATCGGGCGACGTGCGATCCCGATAATAGGTTGACGCATAGGTTGCGAGCGCGGTGCGCAACGCATCGCGCAAACGCGGCGCGGCGGCGCGAATGCGCCCGCGAAGCGCTTCGTCGGGAACATTGAGACCCATATCCACGACCAACGTCCCCCGGGCGATGCTGCGGTGAAGCACGGCCGCGGAAAGCGTTGGCATCGGCACGTAGGATTCGGCGGACGTCAGCCGCTCTTGGCGGTCCGGCGGGGCTTGCTGCTTGCCGCTTGGCTGCGCGCTGGCGGGCGCGGCGGCCAATGCAAACAGGGCGGCGACAATGAAAAGGCGGCGATCCAGGCGCATGGATCAAGGATCATGCCGACGCTGCTAAGGAAGCGTGAACTTAACCGCCCTGAAACATGGCCCGCAGGTCCACGCTTGAACGCTCACCCAACGCATCGAAATGTGCCTTGAGCCAGCGCTCGGCCGCCGCGCGGCCAATGGCGAACAGGTCCTCAAAAAAATCCATGTCGGTGTTGAGATCGACGCCGACGCCAAGCGGTCGTAATGCCGCGTCTTCATTCAGGACATGAATAAGCATCTTGCGATAGCGCTCTTCCGGCACGCGCGCGTCATCCACGAGCCGCCCAACGAACTCGATGGCGCGCAGTTCGCGGAGCAAACTTGCATTGAAGGTAATCTCGTTTACGCGCGCGGCGATGTCGGTGGCGACGCGCGGCGCGCCGGGGCGCTCGATCGGGTTGATCTGCACGATCAGGATGTCGCGCGTCGCCTTTACATCGAACAGCGGGAACAGCGCGGGGTTGCCGGTGTAGCCGCCATCCCAATAAGGAACGCCATCGATCTCAACAGCCTTGAACAATTGCGGCAGGCACGCCGACGCCAGCACGTGATCAGCGGTCAGCTCCTTGGTTGAGAAGATGCGCGCCCGACCCGTTTCGACGTTGGTCGCGCCAATGAACAGCTCGATCTCCCGGCACGCGCGCACACGCTCGAAATCGATCAGCTCCTCCACGAGATCCTTCAGCGGATTGATGTTGAGCGGATTGAAATCATAAGGAGAGGCAAGCCGGCTCGCCGCGTCGGCCCATTGGGCCATGGAATTTTGCATCCACACCGGCGTGAAGGCGTTCACGAACGCATTCATAGGCGTGCGACGATACGGATTTGCCTGCCCCGCGCGCGCAACCGCCTCCCAAAGCTTGCGCAACCGCTCCCGCGCGCCCGCCGCGCCGCCGCGTTGAAATCCATCAGCCACCGCCACAGCGCACATGGCGCCGGCAGACGATCCCGAGATTGCGGCGATGTCGACGCGATCATCCTCAAGCAGGAAATCGAGCGCGCCCCATGTGTAGGCGCCCAACGCGCCGCCGCCTTGGAGGGCGAGCGAGATTTTCTTGCGCTTGGCGCTCACGCGGCAGTCCAGCCGCCGTCGACGTTGAGCGACGCGCCGTTGAACTGGTTGGCGGCTTCGGTGGTCAGGAACAAAGCCAGCGCTGCAATATCCTCAACCTTCACGAATTCCTTTGTTGGTTGCGCCGCCAGAAGCACGTCGTTGATCACCTGCTCTCGCGTGAGCCCGCGCGCCTTCATGGTGTCGGGAATTTGGTTCTCGACCAATTGCGTATGCACGTAGCCGGGCGAAATCGCGTTACAGCGCACGTTGAACGTCGCGCCTTCGAGCGCCACCGTTTTCGTCAATCCCAGGAGGCCATGCTTGGCCGCCACATACGCGGACTTGAACGGCGACGCGACATGCGCGTGGGCGGACGCGATGTTGATGATGCGCCCAAACTTGCGCGCCTTCATGCCCTTCATCGACGCACGCGTGGTATGAAACGCCGCAGACAGATTGAGCGCAATGATCGCGTTCCACTTGTCGACCGGAAAATCCTCGACAGGCGAGACGAACTGCATGCCGGCGTTGTTCACAAGCACATCCACGCGCCCGAACGCCGCTTCGGCGCCCGAGATCAGCGCTTCGCAGGCGTCTGGTTGCATCAGATTGGCGCCGTCATAGCGCACCTTGGCGCCGGTCTCCTTCTCGAGCCCGGAGCGGACGCGCTCGATTTCCCCAGCATCGCCAAGGCCATTCAGCGTCACGTTCATTCCGGCCTTGGCGAACGCCGTGGCAACACCAAGGCCGATGCCGCTGGTGGAGCCTGTCACCACAGCCGATCTCGCTTCGCTCATGCACCTGCTCCGTTCAGCTTGCGCCCCGGTTCCGGAACCGCTAGCGCAAGGCCCTCAGTTCATGTTCCGGCAATCCAAGAGGGCCCGATGCTGGATTTTTCCGCCCCCGTAAACGCCTTCGTCTCGGGGTTTCCGGACTTTATCATCCAACTCGCGGTCGCGTTGGGGCTCTTTGTCGCTTCGCTGATCATCTATGTGCTGATGACGCCGCATCGTGAGCTGGATTTGATCCGCGCGGGCAATCCTTCAGCATCTTTGGCGTTCGGCGGCGTTGTCGTCGGCCTCGCCATACCTCTTGGATCGTGTCTCGCGCACGCGTTCGGCCTGTGGGACCTCATCATTTGGGGCATCGTGACGCTTTTGGTGCAGCTCTTGGCGTTTCGCTTCGCCGACATATTTCTGCGTGGACTGCCGCGGCGTATCGCTGAAGGCGACGTGGCGGCGGCAGTATTCCTGATGAGCGTCAAAATCGGGCTCGCGCTTATTGTTTCCGGCGCTGTGGCCGATCCCAATGTGACGATGTTCCGAGGCGGTTGAGAATTGCGTCTGATTCCGGATTGGCTGCTCTACATCATCGTCATCGCGGCGGTGGTGTTCGTGCTGTTCCGCGTCGATGATCGCGCCGACGCACCGGAAGCGTTGCCGGATGCACAATCCGAAAACGGCGGCTTCCTACCGCCGCCGTCCACCTACGATCCCGAAGTTCTGGTCGAAGTTGGGCCGGTGTCCTCGGGCCTCGGCAGCGCGTTCGCGATCTCCGAGGATGGCTGGTGGGTGACGGCGCGCCACGTCGTCGATGCCTGTGGGCATGTCGGCCTCATCGTGTCGCGCGGGTCGGCGGCGCCGGTTGAGGAAGTGAAGGTCGCGCTGTTCGCCGACCTTGCCTTGCTGAAAACCCGCCGCGCACCCGCTGCACTCGCGCTGGACACTTCGGAGCGCCAATTTCAGGTCGGCCAGCGCGCCTATCACGTGGGCTTTCCGCAAGGTCGGCCCGGCGAAGCATATTCGCGGCTGATCGGCCGCGAGACCTTGGTGGCGCGCGGCCGTTACGACACAGAGGAGCCCGTGTTGGCTTGGGCCGAGCTTGGCCGCACGTCCGGTTTGCGCGGTTCGCTTGCGGGCATCAGTGGCGGCCCGGCGATCGCGTCGAACGGGCAAGTGATTGGCGTCACCGTCGCGGAATCGGCGCGGCGTGGACGCATTTACACGGCCTCGCCCTCCTCGCTCATGCGCCTGCTCCGCGTCGAGCAAGTGGACGCGGACGGGCGCCCGGCGCCACGCCTCACGCCCGACAATTACGGCCAGGAATCCGACAACATGCGGCGCGCGCTCTCGGTGGCGCAGGTGGTGTGCATCGCACCGA
The DNA here is from genome assembly GCA_000974665.1 of alpha proteobacterium U9-1i. Taxonomy (NCBI): domain Bacteria; kingdom Pseudomonadati; phylum Pseudomonadota; class Alphaproteobacteria; species alpha proteobacterium U9-1i. The sequence continues at coordinate 354,619 of BBSY01000002.1, forward strand.
GCGAAATGCGCCAAGCCGAGCGCCGATGAGCGCGGCATTCGCCGATCGCGTCATCGAAGCGGTGCGCCGTAGCGGCTCGCCGCTATGCGTCGGCCTCGATCCGTTTCCCGAGAAAATCCCGGCGTTGTTTGGCGATGCACGCACCGACGCCGTCGCGCTCACCAATTTCGGCGCGGAGATTATCGACATCGCCGCGAAATACGCCGGCGTGTTGAAGCCGCAGCTTGGCTTGTTCGAGCCCTATGGCCCGGAAGGCGTCGCCGCCGCGCGGGAACTGACGGCGCTGGCGCGCACGCGCGGCATGGTCGTGATCCTGGACGCCAAGCGCGGCGACATCGGCACCACCGCGGAGGGGTATGCGCGCGCAAGCCTCGGCCCCAAGCCGGGCTTCGACGCCGATTGCGTGACCATCAACCCATACATGGGCAAGGACACGCTTGAGCCGTTCCTGGCGATCGCCGAAGCAAACGCCAAGGGCGTCGCCGTTTTGGTGCGAACCTCCAATCCCGGCGCGCGAGACTTGCAAGATCTGGACGTCGCTGGCGCGCCGCTCTGGCAGCGCACGGCGGAAATGATCGCTCCGCTTGCGGCGCGCCTGAAAGGCGACGGCGGCTGGTCGGGGCTGATGATCGTCGCCGGCGCAACCTATCCACAGGAGGCGCGAGCGCTGCGCCAGACTCTTCCAAATTCGCTGTTCTTGGTTCCGGGCTATGGCGCGCAAGGCGCGGGCGCCGCTGACGCGGTCGCGGGCTTTGTTACGGGACCGTATGGCCGGGAGGGCGGCGTGGTTTCCTCATCACGCGCCGTCACTTACCCGCCCGCCGCGCAAGAAGCTGCAACCTTGGCGAATTGGCGTGCCGCCATAGCCGAGGCCATGGCGGCCTCTGTTGCGGAACTGCAATCCGCGTGCGCTGCGTAGGGCGGGACAAGCCGGACGAGTTTGGTTAATAGCGAACTGGGGTACGCGGCGGGTCGCCAAGCGTAGGGAGAACACCCATGCGAAAGTATTTCGCGCACGCCTTGATGGCGCTTCTCGCTTTGTCCATGGCGTCGCCCGCATTGGCGGACGGCACTGGCACGGCGGGCCCGAACGTCGCAGCGCCGCCGGTGCGCGCGGCGCCGATCGCGCCGCAGGCACAAGGCGCGTCGGCGCCGGTTGGCCAAACCGGGCAGATCGCGTTGATGAACGGCGCCGTCGTTTTGAACGTACCGGCGGGCTATCGCTTTTACCCAACGCCCGTCGCGGAAGCCTACATCGCCCGCAACAACGCCGCACGGCCCGACGGCGCGATCCTTGGCCTGCTCGCGCCCGCGAACGCGCGTATCGATCAGGGAGATGATTGGGCCACGGTCGTGAGCTACGACGCGATTGGCTACGTACAGCCAGCGACCGCATCCGGACTTACCGATACCAATTTCGAAGCCGACGTTCGCACGGCGCGCCAAAACCAAGGTCGCGCGTTTGAAGGCTTCGCCGTTCCCGCGGCGTTTGAAACCACCGCACCGTCACTCTCCTGGGCGGAGCGTTCAGCGGCGCCGGGCCAAGGCGGCCGCGATTTCCGCCACGAGCAAAAAATGCTCGGCCGCAATGGCGTGGCGTGCCTTACCTCGATCGGCAGCGCCGATCAGATGGGCGCGATCGCCGCAGCCGCGCCGGACATGCTTGGCATGGTCGCGTTCAGCGAAGGCAACCGCCACGCAGATTTCCAACCTGCGAGCGATACGGTGTCGTCCTACTCGGTGCCGGGTTTGGTGACAGGCGTGCCGCAAGCGCAGCCACAAGCGGCATTGGATACGTCAGGTGGACAAACTGCCTTCGGCGGACTGTCCGGCTGGTTTCCGTGGATCGCGTTTGGCGTGATCGCGTTGGCGGGCGGCGGTTATCTGCTGATGCGCCGCCGCCGCGACGACAACCTCATCCCCGAAGACTGATCGCGCCATCGCGCACATCAATCGCGATCGTTTGGAGGCCCTCGCCATTGCAGGGGCCTCCAGCGCATGCGCCGCTCGTCAGTTCAAAACTCGCGCCGTGATGCGGGCAAACGATGAATCTCTGCTCCTGAACAAGCACGCGCCCGTCCTCGCGATCGAGATGATAATACGAATGCGGGCATAGGTTCACGTAAGCGAACACCTCCGCGCCACGCCGCGTGAGCAGAACTGAGTCGTTCTCAAAGTGCAGCGCGATTGCGCCGTTGTCTGGCACATCCTCGACACGCGCCAGCTCAGCGCCCGGCGCTGGGCGTGGCGGCTTCAACGCCCCTCCGCCTTGAACGGGCGCGACAGCAGCGCCTTCATCGCGTCGTCAATGCTCACACGATTTGCGAGGATCGCTTCCACCGCTTCACAGATCGGCATTTCAACATTGTGCTTCTTGGCCAGCGCCACCACAGCCGGCGCGCTCTCCATGCCCTCAGCGACAGAGCGGCGTTCGCCGAGGATGTCGCTGAGCGCGCGCCCTTCGCCGAGTGCGGCGCCAAGCGAGGTGTTGCGCGAGGTCAGGCTGGCGCAAGTGAGCACCAGATCGCCTAGGCCGCACAGGCCGCTGAGTGTTTCCGCCTTGGCGCCCATCGCCTCACCCAACCGCGTGAGCTCGGCGAAGCCACGTGTGATCAGCGCCGCGCGCGCGCCGTCGCCCAGCTTGCGTCCCTCAGCCACGCCGCAGGCGATGGCGATAACATTCTTTACAGCGCCGCCAATCTCGGCGCCAACCAGATCGTCGGCGAGATACGGCCGGAACGTCGGCAGGCCCATCGTCGCGATCACACGCGCGGCGTAGGCGGCGTCAGTGCTCGCAAGCGTGATCGCCGTCGGCAGGCCGCGCGCCACGTCCTTGGCGAAGCCCGGTCCGGAGAGCACGGCGGGCGTGGCGTCCGGCAGCTCCTCAGCCAGCACGTCGGTCATCAAGGCGAGTGAGCCTCGCTCGACGCCCTTGGCGCAGAGGGTCACAGCGGCGCTCTTGGGGAGATGGCTGCGTAGGCTTTTGAGCACCGCGCGCATGTGCTGGGCCGGCGGCGCGGCCAGGATCAGCTGCGCGCCAGCGGCGGCGTCGAGCGCCCCGGTCGCGTGGATCGACGGGTGAAGCGGAATGCCGGGCAGAAAGATCGGGTTTTCGTGCGCGCCGTTCACCGCTTCCACCACTTCGGGCTCGCGCGCCCAAATTAGGACGCGGCGGCCAGCGGCGGCGGCCACCTGCGCGAGGGCGGTGCCCCAGGCGCCGGCACCCAATACCGCGACGGTCTCGAAAGGCGCTGAATCCTTCATTGAACGTTCAGCCAAAACCCTCTAGGTTGGAGGGATGGACGAAAAAACCGCCACCCGTGACCGCATTCTGAATGCCGCCATGGCCCGCATCAAGCACTACGGCTACGGCAAAACAACCATGGCCGAGATCGCCGCCGATTGCGGCATGTCGCCCGGCAACATCTATCGCTTCTTTGAAGCGAAGATCGATATCGCCGAAGCCATGGCCCGCAAGCATTATGCAGCCGAGCACGCCGAGTTAGCCGCGATCGCCCGCAAAAAGGATTGGTCTCCCGACCGGCGCCTGCGTGAATTTTTCTTCAAGCGCATGCGCGATTCCTTTCTGATGTTCGAGGAGAACGCGAAGATTTTAGAAGTCGCGGAGGTCCTTCACGAGGAACGGCCGCTGTTTGCCAACGAACAATTGGCGCTTGAGCGCGTCTTCCTGATGGCGCTGCTTGAAGAAGGCGTCGAGCGGGGAGTGTTTGCGCCCGGCGATCACGCCTTCACCGCCGAGATGCTGCAAGCGGCGACCATGAAGTTCAGCCTGCCCCAGCTCTTCACGCGCCTGACGCTGCCGAAACTGGAGCGCGAGCTCGAAGGCGTGCTGAATTTGCTCCTGCACGGCATCTATTCGCGCGCCAACGACACCGCGAACACGCCCGCTGCGCGGACACTGGCGGAGGCCGATCATTAAATCTGCGCAATCAGTGAATGAAAATGATTTTGTTCATTGATCATCATTCTAGGTGATGCTACATAGGCTGCATGAACAGCCCTGGAGCAATCACCATGACCAACCGCCCTTCCTTCCTGACCATGACCGCTTTTGTCGCCGCTGCTGCCGCACTCTTTGCAGCCGCGCTTCTCCCCGTGATCAATGTCGCTTCGCAGGTTGTCGCCTGACCTGCTTCGGGCGTTCGCGCACCGGTACGCACTCTGAACACCGCCGGACCTTGTGCAGGCGCGAAGAATGCCCGCTTCGCGCCTGCAATTCGTTTGCAAAAACGGTGTGAACTTAACGATGATCTCCGTTTCTGCATAGCTGCCGCCGGCTTTCCTGGCTTCCTTCCTGACGAAAATGACGCCATGTCATCGCTTACGCCGACTGTTCGCAAGTGCAGCATTTTTCGGCGCTTTTGGAGGGAAGACCATGTCTCATCGAGACGTTTCACCGGCGACGACCCGCGGCTTGGCCGTGATCGTGGCGGTGTCTCTGGTCGCCTCCGCGCTGGCCCCGCTTTTGTTCGTGGCCGCGCGGGTCGTGGCCTGAGCTTAAGCCTTTGCTCCCTTGCGTCCGGGCTTGTGGCTCGGACGCAAGGCGGCGGCTTCTTCGTCCAACGGCCACCGGGGCCGGGCCTTCGCGGCCAGATCATCCCTGAATCCAGCCTTTAATCGTTCAGCCCCCGCCAGCGCGATCATCGCGGCGTTGTCCGTGCACCATTTGAGCGGCGGAGCGACGAAATCATAGCGGTTCTCCGCCGCCAACGCTTCGAGCCGCGCCCGGATCGCATTGTTGGCCGCCACGCCGCCGGCCGCCACCAATCTGCCGCGCGCTCCCCAGATCGGATCGAACATGCGCATCGCGTTGCGCGTGCGATCCGTCAGCACGTCGAGCACGGCGGCCTGGAAACTGGCGCAGAGGTCGGCCTTATCCTGTTCGCTGAGCGCGCCGAGGCGTTCGGCCTCACGGGCGCAGGCGGTTTTCAAGCCGGCGAACGAGAAGTCGCAGCCCTCGCGGCCCAGCATCGGCCGCGGCAACGCAAAGCGGCGAGAATCGCCGTTTTCAGCCAGTTTCTCGACCTGCGGTCCGCCGGGAAAGCCGAGGTCGAGCAGCTTCGCGAGCTTATCGAACGCTTCGCCCAAGGCATCGTCGATGGTCGAACCGAAGCGGCGATAAACGCCGACATCGAGCACGGCCAGGAATTGGCAATGCCCGCCCGAAACCAAAAGCAACAGATACGGAAACGTCGCCGAGCCACCGAGCCGCGGCGAGAGGGCGTGACCCTCCAAATGGTTCACGGCAATCAGCGGCTTGTCGTGCGCCAAGGCGATCGCCTTGCCCGCGAGGAGGCCCACCATCACGCCCCCGATCAGGCCCGGGCCGGCGGTGGCCGCGACGCCGTCGAGCTCCGCAAAGCCGAGGCCTGCTTCCTTCATGGCGGCCGCGATCACACCGTCGAGCCCCTCAACGTGCGCCCGCGCCGCGATCTCCGGCACGACGCCGCGATAGGGCGCATGCTGGGCAACCTGGCTCAACACGATGTCCGAAAGTACGGTCGGGCGGCCCTCGTCCAGGCGCAGCACGGCGGCTGCGGTCTCGTCGCAGCTGGTTTCAATGCCCAGGATGGTGAGCGCGGCCATGCGGCAGCATGTAGACGCACCCTCCCCTCGCGGCGAGGGGGTTCGTGTGCCAAAGCATGCGCATGTCTTCGCCTTTTCTCCGTATTGGTGCGCGTGGCTCGCAACTTTCGCTGACGCAAACCGAGTGGGTGCGCGCGCGGCTGGCGGAAGCCAATGGCGTCTCCCTGGAGGCGATCGCCATCACGCCGATCACCACCAGCGGCGACCGCCAACAAGAAGGCCGCTTGATCGAAGCGGGTGGCAAAGGGCTGTTCACCAAGGAGCTAGACGAAGCGTTGCTCGATGGCCGCATCGAAGCGGCGGTGCATTCCCTCAAGGACTTGCCGACGCGCCTGACGGCTGCGATTGCGCTCGCTTGCGTGCCAGCGCGCGAGGATCCGCGCGATGCCTTTGTAAGTTTGAAAGCGCGAACGCTGTCGGATTTGCCAGCCGGCTCAGTCATCGGAACGGCGAGCCTGCGCCGCCAGGCCCAAGTGCTGTTTCTGCGGCCCGACGTCCGCGTCGTGACATTGCGCGGCAACGTCGATACGCGGCTGACGAAACTTGAGCGTGGCGATGCAGATGCGACGTTTCTCGCGCTGGCCGGTCTGAAACGGCTGGGTCTAGAAGCGCGCGCGTCGAGCCTAACCGATCCTCAGGACACACCGCCCGCTGCGTGCCAAGGCGCTTTGGCGATCACGGCGCGCGCCGGCGATGCGCGTGTTTTAGCGGCTTTGGCAAAAGTGGAAGACGCCGGCGCGCGCATCGAAATCGAAGCAGAGCGGGCATTTCTAGAGGCGCTCGACGGGTCTTGCCGCACACCCATCGCCGCGCTCGCGCGGCTTAGCGGCGCGCGTTTAAGCTTCATCGGCGAAACGCTGACCCCAGATGGACAGCGGCGCTGGCGACGGGAAGAAGCGATTACGCTAAACGGTGATCCGATTCCGCAGGTGCGCGAGCTCGGCCAGCGCCTAGGGCGCAGCATCCGCGACGAAGCTGGCGACGCAATCATGTTGGGCATCGGCTAATGCGTGTCGCGATCACGCGCATGCTGCCCGAAGCGAACGCGACGGCCGCACGTGTGCGCGACCTCGGGCATGAAGCGCTGCTGGCGCCGTTGCTGAGTGTCGAGCCGCGTGAGTTCGACACAAACCTCGCCGGCGCACAGGCGTTATTCTTCACCAGCACCACCGGGGTGCGCGCCTTTGCTCAAGCGACCACGAACCGAAACGCGCGCGTTCTCGCCGTGGGCGACACGACGGCCGATGCGGCGCGCGCCGCTGGCTTTGACGATGTCACCAGCGCTTCAGGCGACGTGATCGCTCTCGCGGCATTGGCGCAAGTGACGCTCGATCCCCAGGCCGGACCGTTGATTCACATCGCCGGCGCACAGGTGGCCGGCGACCTTGTCGCCAAACTCAAGGCAGCCGGTTTCGATGCCGAATGGCGCGTGGGCTACGAAGCCGTAGCCACCGCCGCCCTGCCCGCCGCATTCGAGCAAAACCCCGAAATCGTGCTTTTCCACAGCGCCCGTGCAGCGGCGGCGTTCGTGGCGCTTGGCGCACCCAACAGCGCCGACATGGTTGCGGCCTGCTTCAGTGAAGCGGTGGCCGAAGCTGCGATGCGCGCGCCGTGGAAACGGGTGATTGTGGCGCCGAAGCCGCGCGAGGAGGCGCTTTTGGCCGCCGCCCTCACACGTGAAGGCGCCTGAACAGGCGCAGGCGCTTGAGCGGCCCTGCGACGGGGCCTAAGTTTGGCGCTGACCACCCGACTCATTGCCGACGCGAAATGTCGGAAATGGTTGAAGAAACAGCTGGCGGAGCGGCGGGGAAACATGAGCAGGGACGACGACGACCGCCAACGCGGCGAGCCGATCGACGTGGACTTCGAGCCCGCCGATCGCGGCTATGGCCGGCCATCAGGCGGCATTGGTGGCGGCACAGCTTTGTTGTTGGCGGTGTTTGCGGCCGGCGCAGGCGCTGCAGGCGGCGCGGTGGCGCCGCGCGTGCCAGCTGTGCGCGCGGCGCTCGACTCCGCTATGCCGCAACAAGCGTCAATCGCCGATCCGGCGAACGCCGAGGTGGCCGCAGCGCTTGATGCGCGCATCGATAGTTTAGAAGGCATCGTCAACACACCGTTGGGCGAAACCGCGAGCACTGGCGGCGGGCCAGCGGACACGGCGGCGCGCGTGTTCGCGCTGCAAGCAAGCCTGCGCGGCGTAGAGGGCCGGCTGGCGCAAATGCCATCGAGCGAGCAGACCGCTGCACTCACCGCTGAAGTCCGCCGTTTGCAGGAAGAACTCCCCGCCGTCGCCGCCGAAGCGCGCGCCGCCGCAACCGCTGCGCGCGCGTCGTACGCGGTCGTCGCCGCATCCGAAGCCGCGCGTTCGTCGGGCCCGTTCGAGCAGGCCTACACATCGCTTGTCGCGCTGCTGCCGAACGATCCCAACGTCGCCGCTCTGGCGCCACTTGCGCGCACGGGCGCGCCCACGCGGGCGGAATTGCGCGATCGCTTCGACCGCATCGACAACGAGATCGTGCGCGCCGCCCGTCAAGCACAAGCAGGCGCGGGCTTCTGGGGCCGTATCCAAGCCGCGCTTGCGCAATGGATTGTCGTGCGCCGCGCTGGTGAAGGCGATACGCCTGCCGGTGTTGTGGAGCGCGCCAGCCAGCGCCTCGCCGCCGACGATCTCGCCGGCGCCGTGCAGGAAGTGAACTCGCTTTCTGGCGCGCCCAAGCAAGTTGCGCAGCGTTGGCTCACCGACGCTCAGCGCAGGCTCGAGATCGACCAGCGCATCACCGCCATCCGTACAGAATTGTCGCGGAGCAGCTGACACTCATGTTGCGCGTAGCCCTTCTCCTCATTGTCGCCGTGGCCGCCATGTTGGCCTCGTGGCAGATCGTGACCACCGACCCTGGCACCGTGACGGTGGATTGGGGCGGCGTGCAGGTCGATACCAGCGGCCTGTTTGCGATGCTGCTTCTTGTGGCGCTGCTTGCGGTGGCGCTGCCGCTTCTGCGCCTGGTCATGTTCCTCATCGATGCGCCCGGACGCATCGGCAAAGCCAGTCAACGCCAACGCGTGCGTCGCGGACAAGAAGCTTTAGCGCTCGGCCTCATCGCCGCTGAAGCAGGCGAATTCGATGCCGCGCGCCGTCACGCCGATAAGGCAGAGGATCTGATTGACGAGCCGCGCTTGGCATTGCTGCTGCAAGCGCGTGCGGCCGAGGTGTCGGGCGACACCGCCGGCGCCGAGCGCGCTTATGCCGGTATGCTGCAGAACGAAGACACCGAAGTGCTAGGCCGCAAGGGATTGATGAACGCGGCGCTGAAGCGCGGTGATCGTATCGCCGCGCGTACACACGCTGAAGCCGCGCTCAAAGCGTCGAAGACGGCGCAATGGCCGTTTCAATACGCCTTCGATCTCGCCGTGCAGGCGGGCGATTGGGACACCGCCATCGACACGCTCGACGCAGGCGACAAGCGCAAATTCATCGATGACAAAATCGCCAAGCGCCGTCGCGCCGTTCTGCTCGCCGCATCCGCGCAGAAGGCCGAGCGTGAGCGTCGTCCGGACAAAGCCGCCGACATGGCGCAAAAGGCGTTCCGCATGGCGCCTGCATTCGCGCCAGCCGCCGCGTTGAGCGCGCGCCTCCTCGTGGCCGAGGACAAAACCGAACGCGCAGCCGCCATCCTCGAAGAAGCTTGGGAGAACGGCCCGCATCCGGCATTGGCGCACGCCTATCGCGATCTCGTGCCCGGAGAGAGCCGGGAAGCGCGCGCGGGCCGCATGATGACCCTCGTCGAAAAGCGCCGCGATCATCGTGAGAGCCGCATCGTGCAAGCCGAACTCGCCATCGACAAGGGCGACTGGAACGGAGCGCAAGCGTCGCTTGAAGACGCGTATCGCGAAAACCCCTCCTCACGCATCGCCATCCTCTACGCGCAAGTCGCGCGCGGGCGCGGCGACGAGAACGCGGCGCGCACATGGCTCGCGCAGGCCGCAACCGCGCCCCGCGAAGCCGATTGGTCCGATCTCGATCCCGAAGGCCCGGCGTTCCTGTATGACGACAGCGATTGGGCGCGCCTGGTCTACGTGTTTGGCGATATGGGCCAGCTGATCCATCCGCGCATGGAGCGTGGCAACCAAGACGCCTTGGGCTCCGTGCTGACACTGCCAGCGGCGGCGCTGTCGCCGCCGCAGCGCCGCGAAACCGCCCCGGAAACCGTCGAAGTCGCGGACGTGCGTTAGGTCTAGGGCCGGGCCGTCGCCGGCCTTGCCCTCCCCGCCCGAGGCGCGTATTGAACCCGCCTCCAACGGAGAGCCGCCTTAGCTCAGCTGGTAGAGCACCGCATTCGTAATGCGGGGGTCACGTGTTCGAGTCACGTAGGCGGCACCACCACCTTGTTTTCGAGCATTTCGCAGAAGCGTCCTTATGCGCGATCTCGACATCGGCGTTGCTTGCCTCAACCGCGCGCACGACAAGCGCCGCCCGCGCCAGCATTACGCCTTCCCGGCCGTGTCGCGCGTGCGCGTGTCCAGTGGCAGCGACGCCTTAGCTTCCAAAATATCAGCAAGCCCCACCCTGGCGTTCGGACCGGTCATACCCTCTTCCGAAGCAACCAATCTGATGCGCACATCATCCTCCCATTGATCCAGAAGCTTGCACCTCTCTTCAATGGAAAGTGATTGATCCTCGGCAAGCTGCCTGAGCGTATCATACATGCTGGCCGGATTGGGCGTTGGACTGCTCAGATCGTCGTTCATGCTTTTGCCTCTGAAGGACAAAGCACGGGCCCGCCGTAGCGGTTCCATGAGACGAGGCATGCGGGCCACGCTGTAATTTCTTGGGGTCTTGATTCGGCATATTACCGCGCTTTGCCCAGCCGGATTATTTGCATAGATGGTGGGCGACGCGTCGATCCGGAGGTCTCTGGAATCGACTGCAGTGACATCGATGGACGTCCATGGCTGAGACAATAGTCGCGACCAGCAACACCCGCTCCGACCCCGCGACCATCGGGCGTTTGGACCAACTCGACGCGCGACTGCGCTGGCTTTCGGCCTGGATGATCCACAACGCCAACCAGCTACGCGAAAGCCGCGACGGCCTGAAGGTGGGCGGACACCAAGCGTCATGCGCGTCGATGACGACGTTGATGGCGACACTCTATTTCGGCGCATTGCGCCAAACCGATCGCGTCGCCGTGAAGCCGCATGCGAGCCCAGTGCTCCATGCCATTGAGTATCTGTGCGGCCGTCAAAGCCTTGATCAGATGCAGCGTTTCCGCGCGTTGGGCGGCGTTCAATCGTACCCCTCGCGCACGAAGGATAAGATCGACGTCGATTTTTCCACTGGTTCAGTGGGTCTCGGTGTGGCGATCACGGCGTTCGCGTCGCTGACGCAAGACTATCTCACCGCGCATAATTGGCTCGACCCGTCGCGCCAAGGGCGGATGATCGCGCTTCTGGGTGACGCTGAACTTGACGAAGGCAACATCTACGAAGCCCTGATCGAGGCGTACAAGCATGACATCCGCAACACGTGGTGGATCGTCGATTACAATCGCCAAAGTCTCGACGCGACGACGGCAGACCGTATGTTCGACCGCTTCGAGGATATCTTCGAGACAGCAGGCTGGCGCGTCCTCACGCTAAAATACGGCAAGGCGCAACGCGAAGCTTTTCAAAGGCCCGGCGGCGAGGACTTGCGGAATTGGATCGATTCTTGCTCCAACGCCGAATACGCCGCACTCACCTATCAAGGCGGTGCGGCTTGGCGCACCAAACTCAACGTCGATCTCGGCGACAAAGCCCGTTCCCTTGTCGCCCAATATGACGACGACGCGTTAAGCGCGCTGATGACGGGCCTTGGCGGTCATTGCGCAGAAACACTTCTCGACGCATACGCACAAGCCGACGACGATCTTCCAACCTTGTTCACGGCTTACACGATCAAGGGCTATGGGCTGCCCTTCGCCGGCCACAAGGACAATCATTCGGGTCAGCTCACCGCGACGCAAATGGAGGCTCTCCGCGAGAGCCTTAACATTGGCGCTGGCGATGAATGGGCGCCAATGGCTGGCTTGAGCCCATCCGACGCTGAAGCGCTGAGCGCCTTCATCGCCGCCACACCGTTCGCGCAACCGCACCAGCGGCGCTTCTCCGCGCCCACAATCGCGGTTCCATCAGTCGAGTCGTTTCCAGTTCCGAAGGCCGAGGAGATTTCGACGCAGGCCGCGTTTGGGCGCATCCTCGTCGACCTTGTCAAAGCCGACCCGGCTTTCGCCAAGCGCATCGTGACGACCTCGCCGGACGTCACCGTGTCCACCAATCTCGGCGGCTTTGTGAACCTGACCGGCCTCTTCCGGCGCCGCGACATGCCGGACGTTTTTCGCGCTGCGAAAATTCCTTCGATGCAGAAATGGAGCGGCAACGCCGCTGGGCAACACATTGAACTTGGCATAGCCGAGAACAACCTGTTCCTCGTGCTCGCCGCGCTTGGGCTTGCTGGCGATCTCTGGGGCGAGCGCCTTTTGCCGATCGGCACGCTCTACGATCCCTTCATCGCGCGCGGCCTCGATGCCCTCAATTACGGCTGCTATCAGGACGCGCGTTTCATGGTCGTGGCGACACCTTCGGGTATCACGCTGGCGCCGGAAGGCGGCGCGCACCAATCGATCAGCACGCCGCTCATCGGCATCGGTCAGCCCGGTCTCACCTATTTCGAGCCTGCTTACGCCGACGAACTCGCCGCCATCATGCGCTGGGGCTTTGAACACATGCAGGCGGAGAAAGGCGGCTCCGTCTATCTGCGTCTGTCCACGCGCCCGCTCGAGCAATTGCCGCGCACGCTCACCGCGCAGGATCGCGCCGACGTCGTCTCCGGCGCGTATTGGCTGCGCCGCCCCGAAGGCTCAACGCCGCTGGCGATCGCCTATACCGGCGCAATCGCGCCTGAGGTTATGGGCGCTGTGAGCGAATTGATGGAAGCGTATCCAGGCCTCGGCGTGCTCGCCGTGACATCGCCCGACCTGCTCTACAACGAATGGTGCGGCGCGCGGGAAGCGCGAGCGCGCGGCGACCAAAAGATCGCCCACGTTGAAACATTGCTTGCCGCGCTCTCGACCGATGCCGGGATCGTCAGCGTTATCGACGGCCACCCATTGTCGCTCAGCTGGCTTGGCGGCGTGCAGCGCAATCCGGTCCACCCCCTCGGCGTCCGCGCCTTCGGCCAATCGGGCGACATCCCCGATCTTTACGCGACACATCACCTGGACGCAGCATCAATCGTCCGCGCCGCCCACGATGCGGCCGGCTGGTCGCGGCCACGCCGTTAGACCCAGCCTGGGTCGATGCAATTGTAGAACGCGACATAGATCAGCCGGCCGTTCTCATGGCTGTCGCCGAAGCCCGGCCCGGCGTCGTGCCAGAGCCACGGGCGGAAGAGCACGAAACGATTGAAGCGCATTTCGACGTGGCGCACACGCTCCCAGCGCGTCGGATCCTTGGCGTTGGGCCCAAGCATATCTTGCCTGAGCTGATCCCAACTCATTGGCAGCTGTTCCTTCTCGCCGGGAAACACCGGCGCCCGAATGGTCCGCGTGGCTCTATGACGGAAGAAATCGGTGCCGCCCTGGCAGTGCTCGGGGAGCGACAAATAGAGGATGCTCGACCAGTGACAGGTGTCGATGTGCACGCCGCCGCCGCCTTGCTCGTTGGCGAGACATAGGCGGAACGAACCGTGCGAGGTGTTGGGCGCAGGCACCAGCGTTTGGCCGCCCGTGAGCTTCGACACAATTTGATCCAGCGCCCGCAGTTCATAGGTCTGCGACGAATTGCGCCCCGGATACGGGGAATTTTGCGTGCGCGGAAACACGGCCTCGAGCCCGCGCTGCCGCATCTCGTGCGGCTTGCTCAGGAAGTCGTCGATAATGATGATCGACTCCGAGTCGTCGCCGTCCATATTCCAGCTCTCCGCTGCGGGCGCGGAGCCGCCGGCAGAAGTTATCGCACCGTCGGCGCTCGGCCATGCGGCTTCAAACAACTTGGGACGAACGCCCGCCTTTTCGAGACGCATCGACCAGAATGAGCGGCGAACGACCGGCGCCCTCCAATTCACCGACAACCGCCGGCGGCTTCAGAACGCCTCGGCCATGCTGGAAACAAACATTGTTTGTCTGTAAGGCGACATTATGGACCTGGCGCGAACGCGCAACATTGCCGACCTCCGACGTGTAGCCCGGCGCCGGCTGCCGCGGATGGTATTCGACTACATAGATGGCGGCGCCGATGATGAGGTGACGCTGGCGCGCAGCATCGCCGCCTTCCAGGATATCGAGCTGGCCTGGGACGCCCTGGTCGACGTCGCGGCAATCGATACCGCGACGAGCATCATGGGTCAGGCCATGCACCTACCCTTCTTCATCAGCCCTACGGCAGCCTCGAGGCTGTTTCATCCACGCGGCGGTGAGATCGCCGTGGCGCGCGCAGCGGAACGGGCGGGCATCGTCTACGCAACTTCCAGCATCGCCTCCACGACGATGGAGGATATCGCCGCCGCTACGGGTGGGCCGCGCTGGTTTCAGGTCTATGTCTGGAAGGATCGCGGTCTCGTCGCCGAAACGCTTGAACGCGCTAAGGCCGCCGGTTTCACAGGCGTGGTGCTCACTGTTGACGTCCCCGTCGCGGGCAATCGCGAGCGCGATCCGGCCAACCGCTTCACTATCCCACCGGAAGTGAATTGGCGCACCGCGACGCAGACGCTGGCGCGTCCGAGTTACCTTTGGGATGTGCTGACAACGCCCCCGATAGGCCCGGCAAACTTCATGCATCTGGCCGTCGAGGGCGGCGTGATCGAATTGATCAACCAGCAGTTTGATCGTGCCGTGACATGGCGCGACGCCGAATGGCTGCGCCAAATCTGGGGCGGAAAGTTTGCGGTGAAAGGCATCTCAACGCCGGCGGACGCGCGGCGTTGCGTCGAGATCGGCGCCAACGCTGTGTGGGTGTCCAACCACGGCGGCCGCCAGCTGGATACAGCGCCCGCCACCATCGACACGCTGCCGGCGATTGCCGACGCGGTGCGCGGCGACGCGGAGATTATACTCGATGGCGGCGTTCGACGCGGCAGCGATATCGTCAAAGCGCTGGCGCTCGGGGCCAACGCAGTCGCCATCGGTCGTGCGTATCTGTGGGGTCTCGCGGCTGGCGGGGAAGCGGGCGTCTCCCGCGCGCTCGAAATCTTGGAGACTGAACTCAGGCGCACGATGGCCTTGCTTGGCCGTCCGCGCATCGCCGATCTAAACCGCGACATCGTTTTTCGGCGGGCCTAGTCCGGCCTCGGCACTGGCGGAAGCGCGCGGTCAGGTATGTCGTCGAGCGGTACGCCGCGCGGCATCGCCCGCAAAACCCACAGCCAGAACAGCGGCAGCATCGCCGACACAATGCCGAACTTGATCAAAGGCGCGTAGGACAAACCATCCAGCGGCGTCGGCACGGCCACCAAGACGTAAGCGACGCCGCACAGCCCGAACAGCGACAGCAACAACAAGAAGAAATAGCGCTTCGGCGTTTCTCCCATCAGCGCCATCGCCTTGGGGCTCTTCAGAGCCACCCGCGCCAACGCCGCGCGCACGAACGGCGTGTAGGTATCGGAACGGTCCTCAAATTGGCCGGGCCCAAGGTAATGTGCGTTGTCGATCAAGATCGTGACCTTGTCGCGCGGCTTCAACGCAAACAAATACCGAAACGGCTTGCTCGCGGTGGGCTCATGATAGAGCCGCACACTGACGATCTCGCTCCATTTCGTACGCCGCACGTTGCCGGAATCGCCGCGCGTCACCAATGCGTCGTCCTCCACACGCCATTCGCGCTCGCCGCGTGACACGCGGTTGGCCCTGCGGCGGTAGATGACGGGTTCGCCCATGCCTCGAAGCTAAGCACCGGCGCGCCAGGAAGCGAGTGGCCTTCGCTCTTGAGGTGCAGTTTAGAGCCGGATCACGCCTGCGGCGACGGTCTGGTTGGTGGCGCCGTCCATGAGAACAAACCCACCGGCGCCACGAAACGCCGCGTAGTCATCGTTGAGCACAGCATCTTTGGTCTGCAGCTCCACCCGGGCGATATCGTTGGCGCTCACGCCCGCCTCACTGGAACTTTCGGCGAAACCTTCCAGATCTCGCACGAACGACACTTCTCGGACGATCGCTTGCGTCGTGCGTGCGCCTTGTTTCAGCAGATACCGACGCCCGACCTGCAAAGGCGTTGTATCGAGCCAGCAGATTTCGGCCTGAAGGCGTGTCGTCGTCTCGACCGTATCGGCCGATTGCACCAACACATCTCCACGCGCCAGGTCGATCTCCCGATCCAGAACGATGGTGACGCTCGCACCGGTCGGCGCGCTGTCTGCGCTGCCTTGCGGTGTATGAAGCTCGCTTACCACGGCCACGGCATCGCCGCCCGCTGGGCGCAGCACGTCTCCCACGCGCAGCGCGCCCGATTCAATGCGCCCCGCATAACCACGAAACGGGCGCGCAGCGTCTCCGCGGGCGCGCAACACACGCTGCACCGGAAATCTCAACGCCGCCTGTGCCGCACGCGTCGGTATCGCCGCTTCAAGCGCTTGCAGCAGAGTTGGACCGCGCCACCAGGCGAGGTTGTCGCTTGGCGTAGACACATTATCACCAGGCTTGGCGGCGATCGGCAGGATCAGAGGACGCGCGAGGTTGATGCGCACCGCCCAATCTTCAAACGCCTCGGCGATGCCGTCGAATACGGCTTCGTCATAGTTCACGAGATCAAGCTTGTTCACGGCGACGATGACGTCGAGCCCCATAAGAGCGGCGATCGCAGCGTGACGGCGGGTTTGACGCGGCAGAGCGCCGCGATGCGCCCGCGTAGCGTCCACCAGGATCACCGCCAGCTCCGCCTGCGACGCAGCGGTGACCATGTTGCGCGTATATTGTTCGTGACCCGGCGCGTCGGCGATAATGAACGAGCGGCGAGGCGTCGCGAAATAGCGATAGGCGACGTCGATGGTGATGCCCTGCTCGCGCTCGGCCTCAAGCCCATCCGTCACCAGCGCCAGATCGATTTCGCCCGGTGCGGCGCGCGCGTGCTTGGCGCGGGCGATGGCGCTCACCTGGTCACGCAGCAACGCTTCGCCGTCGAACAGCAGGCGCCCGATCAGCGTCGACTTGCCATCGTCCACATTGCCGGCAGTGGTGAAACGCAGCACTGGCTTGTCGGATGGTTGTGTGGCCACGCGCGACGCCCGGCGATCCATGCTCACAACCGTCATCAGAAATAGCCCTCGCGCTTTCGCGCTTCCATGGCCGCCTCGCTGGCTTGGTCGTCCAAGCGCGTGGCGCCGCGTTCCGAAACGTCGGCGAAAATGGTCTCGGTGATGATGTCCGTGGGAGTCTGCGCATCGCTCTCGACGGGGCACGTGCAAGTGATGTCGCCCACGGTGCGGAATCGCACCATGCGCCGCTCCACCGTGTCGCCTTCCGCCGCTGGCGTGAGGTCGGTAACCGGCACAAACAGGCCGCGCTTGGCCACCACGTCGCGCTCGTGCGCGTAATAGAGACTCGGCAGCTCAATCTTCTCGCGGGCGATGTAGCGCCAAATATCGACTTCCGTCCAATTCGAAAGCGGAAACACACGCACGTGCTCGCCCGGCGACACGCGCGTGTTGTAAAGGCTCCAGAGCTCCGGACGCTGCGCACGCGGATTCCAGCCGCCGAATGCATCGCGCAGCGAAACGATGCGCTCCTTGGCGCGGGCCTTCTCCTCGTCGCGCCGTGCGCCTCCAAACAGTGCATCGAACTGCTGCGCTTCGATCGCCTCAAGCAAAGTCACCGATTGCGCCGAATTGCGTGACGCGGTCGGGCCCGCCACACGCACCGTGCCCCGTGCTATAGAATCCTCGACCTTGCCGACGATCAGTTCCACGCCCAATTCGCGGACGCGCTTGTCGCGAAACGCGATCACCTCGGGAAAGTTGTGGCCCGTATCCACGTGCAACAACGGAAACGCCAGCGCCTCCGGCGTAAACGCCTTCACGGCAAGATGCAGCAGCACGGCAGAATCCTTGCCGCCGGAGAACAACAAAGCCGGGCGCGCACGCTCCGCCGCTACTTCGCGTAGAATGTGGATCGCGTCCGCTTCGAGCCAGTCGAGATGGCTTAAAGCCGCCGGCTCACGCGGAGCATCCACTACGGGCGCCAGAGTTGCGTAGGTCATGCCAATTGCCCTTCGCTCGCGAGGGCGCCGTCCACAACGTGCAAGCCGCACTCCTTCGATTGACTTCGCTCCCACCACCACCGGCCGGCGCGGACATCTTCGTCCGCCCTGATCGCGCGTGTGCACGGATCGCAACCGATGGAGGCATAACCCCGCGCGTAGAGCGCGTTAACCGGCACGTCGTGACGGGCGATATAGGCCCACACGTCGTCCTGGCTCCACGCAGCAATCGGATTGAACTTCTCAATGCCGTGCGTCGCGTCGAATTCGTGTTCGGCAAGTTCGGTGCGCGTCGCCGCCTGCGCACGGCGCTGGCCGGTTACCCACGCCGTGCGCCCTTCAAGCGCCCGCGCTAAAGGCTTCACCTTGCGGATCGCGCAGCACTCGTGGCGTAGCTTCTCGCTTTCGTAGAAGCCGTCCGCGCCGTGGCTGACGATCCAATTCAGTATCTCTTCGCGATCCGGCGCAAAGGCGGCGATCTCGACACCATAACGTTGTTCAAGCGCCGTCTTAGCCGCGAGCGTTTCCTGTGGCAGCCGGCCGGTGTTCAACGTCACCAGATCGATCTTCGCACCAGCGCGGAACGCAAGGTCCGTCAACACGGCGTCTTCAGCTTGCAAGCTTGTGGCGATCGCAGCGGTTGGATGCGCGTCGGCGATGCGGCGCAACAACGCGGCGCCCGCTTGCGCCAACGTTTCCCGCTCCTCCGTCCAGGGCGCCTCAGGCGGCCGCCACAGCTTCGACATCGCATAGCTCTCGAACGCGCTTCATGCGCGTCCCGAGCACATAACCATCGCACCCCCTCGCGCACCATTCAGCCAGTCTGAAGCGACGCTCAGGCGGGCCTTGTTCGACTTATGCACACGCGTGCGTGATGGTCCCCGCGCATGATCGAGGGCCTCCTTTCCACGCCTGCGTTGTTCACGTTCGGCCTTTTGGTCGGCGTTGGCTTCATAGCCCAATTGATCGATGGGGCGTTGGGCATGGCCTATGGCGCGCTCGGATCGACATTTCTGCTCAGCATGGGCATCCCGCCAGCCGCCGCGTCCGCGGCCGTACATGCTGCCGAAATGGTCACCACCGGCGCATCCGGTGCATCGCATCTCATGCATAAGAACGTCGATTCCAACCTGTTTTGGCGCCTGGCGCCGGCTGGCATCGTTGGCGGCATACTTGGCGCGTACGTACTCACGGGTATCGACGAGACGCTGCTCAAGGCCGCGGTGTCGGTCTATCTCGGCGCACTCGGCGGCATCATTCTCGGCCGCGCCATGCTTGGACGCTTTGGCCAAGGCGAACAACCGAAGCGCGTCGTGCCGCTGGGCTTCGCCGGCGGCTTTCTCGATGCGAGTGGCGGCGGCGGTTGGGGGCCTGTCGTCACCACGCAATTGCTCAGTGGCGGCCACACCCCACGCATTGTTATCGGCACCGTGAACACCGCCGAATTTCTCGTCACGGTCGCGATATCAGCCACGTTCGCATGGACATTAGTCACTGGGCGGCTCGAAATCGTCGGCGGCATCGCCTTCTTCGCCACGATCGTTGGCGGCTTAGTGCTGGGCGGCGTTCTCGCTGCGCCATTCGCCGGCAAGATCACCAAAGTCGCACCCGCGCGAGCTCTTATGGGCGCCGTTGGTGTTGTCGTGATTTCCTTGTCGGCGTGGCGGCTCGTACAGGTGTGGCCGGCGCTTCAGAGCGACACGACATTGACCGCGCTGGCGCAGCAAGCGTCGCTTTTCTCGGTGTCCTTCACCGGAATGCCCTAGCCGACAAACGCACGCTCGATCACGAACGCGCCCGGCGCGGTGTTGGAACCTTCAACGAGGCCCGCTTTCTCGCTCAGCGCCTTCAGGTCTTCGAGCACCTTCTTCGAGCCGCAGATCATCACGCGATCCGTTTCCGGCGAAAATGCGGGCACGCCGAGCGCTTCAAACAGCTTGCCGTTCTCGATCAGAGTCGTGATCCGCGCAGTGTGTGTATAGTCTTCGCGTGTGGCGCCGTTGAACAAGCGCAGCTTCTCCGTAGCGAACTCTCCCACCAGCGGGTCGGACTTGGCGACCCGCACGATCTCCTCACCATAGGCGAGCTCCGCCACCGTGCGGCACGTATGCGTGAGAATCACCTCGTCGAAGCGTTCGTACGTTTCTGGATCGCGCACCAAACTTGCGAACGGCGCGATGCCGGTGCCGGTGCTCAACAGATAGAGCCGCTTGGCCGGCGTCAGCGCGTCGTGAACCAACGTGCCCGTCGGCTTCTTGCCAAGCAGGACTTTATCGCCCGGCTGGATCAATTGCAGGCGCGAGGTCAAAGGGCCGTCTGGCACCTTGATTGAATAGAACTCGATCTCTTCGTCCCAGGCGGGGCTGGCGATCGAATAGGCGCGTAGGATCGGCTTCGGGCCGTTCATCAGCCCCAGCATCACGAACTCGCCCGAGCGAAAGCGGAAGCTCGCCGGGCGCGTCAGCCGGAACGAGAACAGGCTGTCGGTCCAGTGCTTCACGCTAAGCACCGTTTCGACGCTCACGCTCGCTGGCGGCGCAAACTCGACTTGCGCGGCGACTGGGAGCGCCTCGCCGATCGTATCGGTGAGCGTGGAATGCTTCATCTGCCTTGCTCTATTTGGCCGCTTCGATCAGCGCACGCTGGCGTAAGCGCGCGCGCGCATCTGTCGCGATGGCGGCCATGTCGGCGCCGCTTGCGCGCAGCTTCTCCCGCGCAACGGCCAGTTCGTCCAGCGCCTCGGCCCATCCGAAATCGAATGTCTGTTCCAACTTTTCGCGCACCGCCGACGCGGCGGCGGGGCTCGCGCCACCGGTGCCTGCAGCCAGCACCAACTTGCCGCGCCTGACGATGGCCGGCGTATGGAATGCGCAATGGCTTTTCACGTCCTCGACGTTAACCAGCACGCCTTCGGCACGTGCGGCTTCGGCCAAAGTCCGCATCGTCGATTGATCAAGATCAACGATCCAAATCGCGTCGAAATTCCTGAGGTCGGCGCGCTCGGGCAAGTGTTCGGCCAGCGCTTCACCAGCGGCCTCGCGCAGTTCGGTGGTGGGCGCGTCGGAAAACACGACTGGCGCGGCGTCCAGCCGGCGCAGCCATTCGACACGGCGCTTCGCTGTAGCGCCGCGACCGATAACCGCGACCATTGTGCGCTGTGGATCGAGATAGATCGGGATCATGCGCGCGCCTCAAACCATTCCGGGGCGATCTCGGCGTCAGCCTTGGCAAACGCATTGCCAAGCAGCAACAGAACCGGACCCGCGCCCGTCTGCGCCGCGAGCTCGACCAGCGCGCCCAGAACCCCGGCGGTGCGGCGTGTCTCCGGTCGGCCAGCGCTTTCCACCAGCAGCAGCGGCGTCGAGGCCGCGACACCACGCGCCAACAGCGCGTCGCGCACGCGTTCAGCGTGCGTGGCGCCCATGTAAAGTGCGACGGATTCAGCAGCAGCGGCGGCGTCGGCCCATTCGGCGCTCTCACTGTCGCCCTTGCTCACCGACGGCGTAACAAACGCGACCGAGCGCGCGACGCGGCGCTGGGTGAGCGAAGCGCCAGCTTCGGCGGCGGCCGCGAACGCCGCGCTGATCCCTGGCACGATCTCCACCGGCACTCCGGCTTTGCGGCACGCATCGATTTCTTCCTGCGCGCGGCCAAACAACATCGGGTCGCCGCCCTTGAGACGCACGATCACCTTGCGCGCGCGCGCGGCGCGAACCAGCACCCGATTGATGAAGGTTTGGTCCGTCGATGGCCGATTTGCGCGCTTGCCAACATTGAGCTTTCGCGCTTGCGGCGCCAACGCGAGCACGTCCGGCTCAACCAAGGCGTCGTGCAACACCAAGTCAGCTTGCGCCAGCAGACGCGCGGCGCGCAGAGTGAGCAAGTCCGCCGCGCCGGGGCCTGCGCCGACGAGATACACCACACCCGTCATTGCATACCGCCTTGCGTTAACAGCTTCAGCGCCTCTTCGCGGCGGCGAAACAGTGGGCGCGGATCGTCCGAGGCGCCTTGGTACAAAACGCTGATTTCGCTGAACGCCTTGAGGCACGCCGCCGGATCCTCACCCTCGCGCAGATCAAACGTGTCGAACCCGCAGCGGCGCATGAAGGTAAGCTGATCGTGCGCAACCGCACCCACAGCACGCAATTCGCCGCGATAGCCCACGCGATCGCGCAACAGGCGCGCAATCGAAAAGCCGCGGCCGTCCGTGGGCTTCGGAAACTCAACCGCGATGGCGTCGACCGCACCGATATGCCCGGCGAGCACGAGCGGATCGTCCGTATTCGCCAACAATACGGCGTCGCCGCGCCTTTCCGTCACCAGCCAGTGGGCGAGCGGTGTGAACACGCGCCCATCCTTCGGCAGCACGGCGGCGGGGCCGGCGGTCGTGAGGCGGATGAGCGCGCTCATTCCGCGGCCACCGTATGCGGGGCGGGATAGGCCGCGGCCTTGAACGGATCGGCGCCCAAGCGGCCAGCCGTGTCGATGAAGCGTTCGCCGGCGCGGCGCTCTCGCAGATAGACCTGGATCAGGCGCTCGATCAGCGGCGCCACTTCATCCGCGGACACAGAGCGGCCGAGGATCGTACCGAGCGCGCTTTCATTGTCGGATCGTCCGCCGACCAGTATTTGATACCATTCCTCGCCATGCTTATCGACGCCGAGCACGCCGATGTGCCCGACGTGGTGGTGGCCGCACGAATTGATGCAGCCGGAAATCTTGATGGCAAGGTCGCCGATCTCGTCTTGAAACGGCGCGAGCACGCGCTGGATCGACTCCGCCACCGGGATCGAGCGCGCGTTCGCCAGCGCGCAAAAATCCCCGCCGGGGCAAGCGATCAGGTCGGCCGCCAGGCCAATGTTCGCTTCCGCAAGCCCGAGCGAATCCGCTTCCAGCCACAGCGCGAACAGGTCGCGCTTGGCGACGTCCGACAGAACCAAATTCTGCAAATGCGTCACGCGCGCTTCACCGAACGAATAACGCTCCGCCAGTTCGGCCGCCGCGTCGAGTTGGTCGGCCGTGGTATCGCCCGGCGCTTCGCCAATGCGCTTGAAGCTCAACGTCACCGCGGCGTAACCCGGCTGCTTGTGCGGGCCGACATTGCGCTCCAACCAACGGCGAAAGCGGCGGTTGCTCGCCTTCTGCACGGAAAGGTCCGCGTCCGCTGCAGCATCGTAAGCTGGATCGACAAAGAAGCCCGACACGCGGTCGAACTCTTCCCGCGTCAACCGACCGGGTCCATTTTGGAGATGCACAAAGTCCTTCTCCACTTCGGCGGCGAACACTTTCGGTCCGAGCGCCTCAACTAAAATTTTGATCCGCGCCTTGTAGAGATTGTCCCGCCGCCCCCAACGATTGTACGCGCGCAGGATCGCCTCGGTGTAGGTGAGCATCTCTTGCCAGGGCAGGTCTTCGCGGATTGTCACAGCCAAACGCGGTGTGCGCCCTTGCCCACCGCCGACCTTCACCCGGAGCCGCACGTCGCCCGCATCGTCGCGGTAAAGGTCAAACGCGAGATCGTGCACGGACGACGCCGCACGATCTTCAAGCGCGCCGTTAAACGCCACTTTGAACTTGCGCGGCAGGTGCGCGAACTCTGGGTTCAACGTCGACCATTGCCGCATCAATTCCGAGTACGGACGCGGATCGACAATCTCATCCGGTGCGATGCCCGCGAAATGGTCCGTCGTGACGTTGCGCACGCAATTTCCGCTGGTCTGGATCGCGTGCATCTCGACGGTTGCGAGCAGCGCTAGGATATCCGGCACTTCCTCGATCTTCACCCAGTTAAACTGGATGTTCTGCCGAGTCGTCCAATGGCCGTAACCACGATCGTACCGCCGCGCGATTTGCGCCAATACGCGAAGCTGAGCGGACGACAGCATCCCGTACGGAATCGCGACGCGTAGCATCGGCGCGTGGCGTTGCTCATAAAGCCCGTTCTGCAGACGTAGCGGCTTGAAATCGTCAGCCGACAACGCGCCCGCCAGATAACGCGCCGTCTGGTCGCGGAATTGCGCGACTCGTTCTTCGACGATGCGTCGATCAAAGGCGTCGTAACGGTACATCGGCCGAATTTGCTCCCTGGGTCAGCCCTCATGGAGCCCACTTGCTTGTATCGATGCTTTAGCGGGGCTGGCCCGTCAGATGCCGGCGCCGGCATCGACCTCGCCTTGGCCGGCTTCCTCGCGCAGCCAATCGAGAAACGCCTTCAGGCCCGGCGACACGGTTCGGCCTTTCCGCCAGATCAGCCAGTAGGCGAAATTCAGCGGCTGCTCGTCGCCTTCGAACGGCGCAACGAGCCGACCGGCGGCGATGTCGGCAGCCGCCAATTGCCGCTTCGCCAGCGCCACGCCTTTGCCTGCCGCGGCCGCTTCGATGACGAGGCTCGATTGGTTCAGCCGCAAGCCACGCTTTCCATCGACGCCGTCGATCCCGCGCGCGGCGAGCCACATCGGCCAGGTCGGGCACGACGGATCGCGGTCGAGGCTTTCATCGTGCAGCAATGCGACGCCCAGAAGATCACTCGGCCGCTTTAGGCCCTTCTCGACCAAGGCCGGCGCACACACGGCAACAACCGACTCCGACAACAGCCGCTCGGCGTTCACATCCGGATAGCCGCCGGCGCCATAGCGGATAGCGATATCGATATCGGCGATCGCGAAATCCGTGAGGGCCATGTCCGCCAGCACCCAGATCTCGATATCAGGATGGCGCTCGTTGAAACGCTCCAAGCGCGGCACCAGCCATTTCGACGCGAACGACGGCGCCACTGACACCGAAACCCGCTTGCCCCGCAACGGCAGCCGCATCACCCGCGCCGCCTCCAGGAACAGGCTCATCGCCTCCGTCACTAACGGCATCGCCGCGGCGCCCGCGTCGGTCAGCTCCACGCGGCGCGTCAGCCTCTTGAACATCGGCTGGCCGGCATATTCCTCGATCTGCTGTATCTGCTGGCTCACGGCCGCCGGCGACACGCCCAATTCCTCCGCCGCGCGCGAAAAGCTCATATTGCGTGCAGCCGCCTCGAATGCGCGGAGCGCATGCAAGGGCGGCAGCCGCTCAGCGGAAGAAGAGCCCGGCGCATCCATCGCAGCTGAAGTAAGCGCCGCCGCGCCAGCGCGATAACCGGATTTTCTGCCGTATGCGTAAGCTTAGCTAATGCGTCCGCGCTTGCTCACGCCTCAGCTGGTCGACGTGTACGCTTCGCTGGCGGCGACAAATTTGTCGTAGAGTTCCCGCAACCTCGTTCCCGGTTCGCCGTTGGCGCGATCCTGGAAGCGCGCCATGCGCGCTTCACGTTCGCCAAACACGGCAACGACCTCCGCCATCCAGGCGGCGTCGGCCGCCTTCGAGGCTTGCAGCAACGTGAGCCGGCTGATTGTTGTTTCGGGGGCGCGTCTGGTTTCTCGAGACATCCCGCACTCCTCAGGCCTTGCCGCCATCAAAGGAAAAGTCGGTCGTTCCAAACTCATGCTCACCGTACTTGACGAGATAAGACGGCCCGAGCTTCGCGGCGAACGTTTCCGCTTCGAGGCTTGAGCCAAACACGCCCGCCAAATGCCAAGGCCGCAAACGCACGACGCCCCACCCTGACTTCAGATGCTCACCGGGGATGGGCATGAGGCGCTCCTTCGCTTGGATGTCGTCGCGCGCTCTGCGTCACGACACGATTCCGATCACGGGCTCGGTCAGCACCTTCACCACCCGCCCCGTTTGGCGCAGCGCGACAGCCGCTGCTTCGGCGCTGTCGTTTGCGTGACGTGCAGTGCGATAATCGCCGTAAAACGCGCCATCGACGGTGACGCGCCAGATTCCACGACGCAACGTTGTTAGGATTGTCGAATGGGCCGCGTCCATTGTGTGCTTTCAATAGCTCATGCGCCCGCCCGGACGGACGACGCGAAAGCCAACTTTTTGCTGAAGCGCCAACCTAGCACACGATCCGCGACGCTGTGCGGTTTTGATTTTCGCGAGCCTTATTCCGCCTTTATCGCCGCGCGCAGGCTCGCCACGTCATAAACGAGCCCTGAAACTGTATCCTTGATGCGAATCTGGCGCATGCCGCGCTCTTCGAGCCCAACCGCCCATTTCATGGCGGCGGATTTGTCGGCGAGCGTCGAGCTTGGTTCGAACCGGAGACCTGCTCCGGGCGAAGAGTTCACGATGTAGGGCATGGCGCGACCTTGTGCGTCGCCGGCGCCTTTGTCCACCGATGGCGCACCCGACAGGATTCGAACCTGTGACCTCTGCCTTCGGAGGGCAGCGCTCTATCCAGCTGAGCTACGGGTGCGGACTGTCGGACAGGTCTTGACCCATCCGCGAGCGGCGCAAAGCTCTAGCCGAGCTTGCCGGCAAAGGCGAGCCCGGCGGAGCGGGTGACAAATGCGGCATTGGATGGGGGTAGTTCGCGCCCTGATGGCGGCGGGCGCGCTGGCTTTGGCCGGCTGCGCGCCGACTCCCAGCCCCGACGCCACCGGCGAACCGGCGCTCTGGCGGATCACGGACGCCGACAGCGAAATCTGGTTGTTCGGCAGCGTCCACGTGCTGCCGCCCGCGTTGGACTGGCGCGGGCCCCGCTTTGAGGCCGCGTTTGCGGCTGCCGAGGAGCTGGTCACCGAAACGGATGTCGGCGCCAGCGATTACGCGGCGCTCGTCTCCCGCTACGGCCGCCTGCCCGACGGCGCGCCGGATTTGGGCGCGCGGCTTAGCGACGCCGAACGCAGCCAGCTCGGCCGCGTCGCTCAAACGCTGCGCATCGCCCCTGAAAGCTTCAATCGCGACCGCCCGTGGTTCGCAGCCGTGCGGCTCTCATTCGCTTACGCCATTGCGCAGGGCCACGCCCCCGAAGCCGGTGTTGAGAACGTCTTGGTCCCCCAGGCCCGCGCCGCCGGCAAACGCATCAGCTTTCTGGAAACGACCGAGCAGCAAATCCGCACTCTCGCCGACCTGCCCGCCGACGATGAGCTGCGCTTTCTCACGGTGACCCTCCGCCAGATCGAACATGAGGCGGAGTCGTTGGACGCGACGGACGCGCTTTGGGTGCGTGGCGATGTCGCCGAGCTTGGCCGCCAACTTGACGCGCAAATGGCCGAAGCCGGACCTGAGGTGATGGACGCGATCATCACGCGCCGCAATGAAGCGTGGACCATCGAGATCGAACGCCGGCTCGCTGGCTCAGGCCGCATCTTCTACGCCGTGGGCGCAGCACACCTCGCGGGCGCGCACAGCGTCGTCGCCATGCTACGCGCGCGGGGCGTCACGGTCGAAGGGCCTTAGGGCGTGACCGGCGGGCGAACGATGCGTCCTTGCAGGTTCGCCATCACTTGCTGCGCGTCGAAGGCGTTCGGATCGCCCTCTGGCTTTTGGCCGTTGAACATCGCGATCTCGGCGATCGCTTCGTAGCGTGTGACTTCGCGGTACGAGCTTGGCTCATCCCAGAAAGGATCGCGCGCGAAGGCGTAGCGCCAACCGTAGCGCGGGTGGAAATAGCGATAGGCGAACGGCATCCGCGGCTGATAGCCGACGCCCTGCAGCGTGGAGCGCTCCTCGGTGTCGCGGTTCGCGACGACGAAATAGGTGGCGCCCCGCTCCAACGTAAGTTCGGCGGCGCGGTAGAGCATGTAATTCTCAACCGTCTCGCGATCCGTCAGCGAATTGCCGCGGAAGGTTATGCGGAGGCGGTTGTCCTCGATCCGCTGTTCTTCAAAGCCGTACCGATCAGCGCCGGCGGCGGCTTGGTAAGGCGTCTGCGTCGCGCAGCCAGCGAGCACCAACCCAGCGACCGCGATCAAAAGAGCCCGCATGGCTCGCACTCCTCAAAACGTCCCCGCTTGATGCCCGATATGGGCCCACGCGCGACGTGACGCCAGTCGCAAAGCGGTGATGTAACTAATGATGCAGGTAGTAGTCAGCCGCTTCGATGCGCGGCGGCGCGAGCGTTTCGCCGGTGGCGAGCCGCACCGAATGGATCACCGCTTCTATTTCGCGGCGCCAGTAGTCCAAGAATTGATGAATGCGCGGGTAGCGCGGGGCCAAATCCAACGTTTGCCAAACGAAGCTCTGCAGCAAAGCGGGGTGGTCCGGCATGTAATAGAGCACTTCCGCCGTGGCGAGCCGCCAACCCTTCAGACGCAAAGATAAGTCGTCCGCGCCTTGGTCTTCGCGCATGCAGCCTCCAAGCAAAGGCGCGCGCTTGTGCTTCAACGCCGCCAGCATTAGAAGGCTGCGGGCAAATCAACAGAAGTGTCAATACTGGGCGCGTTGCTAGCAATGCGAGGTATTGGCTGCTATTTGCGCAGCGCGACACAGACACAACTTCAGCAACAAACTTAGCCCTCGAGCGCCTTCGCCAAAGCCATCCGGCGCGACGCGAAGTGGCACAGCAAATAGCCAAGTGTCAGTGGCCCACCGCCGGCGGCCACCGGCAAAACCGGCGACATGCCCAGCTCCGGCGACATCGCTAGCCACGCCAACCACATTGTCAGCGGAAAGCTGAGCGTCAGCAGAATAATTCCTGCCGTGGTTAGCAAACGCGCTTCGGCCTTTAACGCTGTCGGGCTCAGAGATGGGACTTTGCTCGTCATGAGCCAGGCACGTGCGAAAATCACGCCACGCACGAACAACCATTGCGCGTCGTGTGTGGCGTGTCAGTCACGCCACGCGATCACATCATTGTGCGACCCGAAAAACACGGTCTCACTCATGTGAGCTTAATGCGGAGGAACTATCTACTCACTGAAGCCGTAACCCTTAGCAGAACCGCCGAGGCGAGAAGGAAACCATGACGCTGCCGAGCGTGCTTACCGCGGACGAGGAAGAACTCGTCGACCACTATCCGAACAAGGCGGAACACACCGCCGACGGTATCGTGCACGGCGTAGGCATACTCGCGGCTCTAATCGGTGGCGGCCTCCTTGTTGCGGTTGCCTTGGTTAATCGTGGCGTTCCCATGGCGACGGCCAGCGCCATTTACGCGATGTGCCTCATGGCGATGTTGATCGCCTCCGCCGTCTACAATTTCTCGAAGCCGACCGCCGCGCGACGCGTCCTGCGCCGCCTGGATGAAGCCGCCATCTTCTTGATGATCGCCGGGTCATACACGCCGTTTACGGTGAAGCTGCTCCCGCCGGACTTCGCGCTCTGGGTCACCTGCGCAATCTGGGCCGCAGCCCTAGCCGGCGCGGCCGGCAAGGTGTTTTGGACGAGCCTATCCGATCGGGCTTGGTGCCTGATCTATCTGGCATTCGGCTGGCTGGCGGTTTTGGTGCTCGGCCCGGCAGTGCCGACCTTGCCGCCGCTAGCAACCGCCATGCTCGTCGTTGCCGGGATCACCTATTCCGGCGGTGTATTGCTCTACCTCAACCATGCGATCCCGTTTCGCCGTGCGCTGTGGCACACATGCGTGATCCTAGGCGCCAGCGGCCATTACGCCGCCGTGATGATTGGCTTGGTGCTGCCGAGTTAAGCGAAGGGCGCTATGCTGCAGGCATGGCGTCCTCTTCCGTCATCGCGCGCGTGCTCTACGACGCGGCCAGCCAAACGCTGGCCGTAACGTTCAAGACCGGCAAAAAGTATCTCTATGCTGACGTACCGCTTGATGTGGCCACGGAACTGCAAACAGCGCCGTCGATCGGCCAATAATTCAATTGGCGCATTCGCGACCAGTACACGTTCCGCGAACTCGACTAGCCGACAGGCGTGATCTCGCACGCGAAGAATTGCCACGACGTGCTGGAGCGTCCGTTCCCTTGCAGACGAATCTGCTGCACGCCCGCCGCGCCTAAGGGCTGCAGCACCAACCCTACGCGCTCATTCGACACCGCCGACAAAGTCTCTTCGTTGCGCAACGTGCCGCCGTTGCGAATCTCGCGGATGAATTTGAAATCGTTCTGGTGCGGCCCGAGGATTTGACAATCGACGATGTAGCGCGAGGTCGCGTCAGCGCGGAACGCGATCTGGACGTAACCGGGGTTGTTGTACTGGCCTTCCAACTGCGCGCGGCCCGTCGCGCCGCCAGCGGGCGAAACGAGGATCGCGCGGTTGAATTCGAGCCAGGCATGTTCGGTGACGGGGCTGCGCACGCTGAGAGTCGTGGCCGCCCGAAGGCTTGGCCGTTCCGTCGGCGCACCGGCTGCGCGCAGCAATTCGAGCTGACGTGGCGTCGGCTGCAAACGCGGCGCGTTCACCTGCGCACGCACCTGCGGATTAATCTGCACCGGCGCAGCGCCCTGCGCGAACGCCGAACCGGCCAGCGCAAGCGCCAGCCCACAAGCAAGCAGGATCGTCTTCATGAAAAGCCCTCCGCCTCGCGGGCGGAAGCTTAGCAGAGGCGCGCCTGGGCGCTACTCGTTCTTGCCCAGCTTCTTATCCCGCTCCGCCAGAATGCGCAGGCGCAGCGCGTTGAGCTTGATGAAGCCTTCCGCGTCGGTTTGGTCGTAGCCGCCGGCTTCGTCGAAGCCGACGAGCTTTTTCGAATAGAGCGAATACGGCGACGCGCGGCCGACCGTGCGGACGCCGCCTTTGTAGAGCTTCAGCTTCACATCGCCGGTGACGCTATCTTGCGAAGCATCAATCGCGGCTTGCAGCATCTTTCGCTCGGGCGTCCACCAGAAGCCGTTATAGATGATGCTCGCATATTTCGGCATCAGCTCGTCCTTCAAGTGCATCGCGCCGCGATCGAGCGTGATGCTCTCGATGGCGCGGTGCGCGTACCACAGGATCGTGCCGCCCGGCGTTTCGTAGAAGCCGCGCGACTTCATGCCGACATAACGGTTCTCGACCAGATCGAGCCCGCCGACGCCGTGCTTCGCGCCGAGGCGATTGAGTTCCGCGAGCAGCTCGTGCGCTTTCAGCTTCTTGCCGTTCACCGCGACAGGATCGCCGCGCTCGAACGAGATCGAAACAACCTCCGCCTGATCCGGCGCTTCTTCCGGCGTAATCGTGCGGCGGTCGGCGCGCTTCGTCACGATGTCCGGCGTTTCGACATCGGGATCTTCCAGCACGAGGCCTTCGCTCGACGTGTGCAGCAGGTTCGCGTCGATCGAGAACGGCGCGTCTTGTTCCTTGCCCTTGGCGATCGGGATGTTGTGCTTCTTCGCGTAAGCGATCAGATCGGGCCGGCCCTGGAAGCTCCACTCGCGCCACGGCGCGATCACTTTCACGTCCGGCTTCAGGCCGTAATACGACACCTCGAAGCGCACCTGATCGTTGCCCTTGCCGGTCGCGCCATGACATACGGCGTCGGCGCCAACGAGGTTGGCGATCTCGATCTGCCGCTTGGCGATCAAAGGCCGCGCGATCGAGGTGCCGAGCAGATACTGGCCTTCGTACAACGTGTTGGCGCGGAACATCGGGAACACGAAATCGCGGACGAATTCCTCGCGCAGATCGTCGATGAAAATGTTCTCCGGCTTCACGCCGAGATTGATCGCCTTCTCACGCGCCGGCGCCAACTCCTCGCCTTGGCCGAGATCGGCCGTGAACGTCACAATCTCGCAATTGTAGGTCTCCTGAAGCCATTTCAGGATGATCGAGGTGTCGAGCCCGCCGGAATAGGCGAGCACTACTTTTTTGACGTCGGCCATTCGCGCCCTCCAAGGCGCGGCCTTCCTTTCACAGCCGGGCCGGCAAATCAACGCGGCGACATGGCCGCGCCCGACCAGACGTGGAGTGGCGCAACGGCGACGATCCAATAGACGCCGCCGGCCACCGCGCCGCTCGGCACGGTGATCGCCAGCATCGCCAACGCCTGCTCCAACGGCGCGGAGGGCGTCAGCAGGTTGATGGCGAAGGGAAGCACTGCGGCCAGCAGAGCGGCGACAGCCATTTCCGTCCAAGGTCGAGGCAAACCGAGGGAGCGGATCGCCAATACCGCGATCGGCGCCACGATCGCCGACGCCGCCAGCGCGAACACGAAGATGAACATCACCAGAAACGCCGCTGTCTCAAGCGACCGGCCGTCTGCGAAGTCGCCGAAAAGGCCTCCTCCCAGCGGCGCGATGCTGAACAGCAAGAGCCCGCTCACCGCGCCGGCCAATGACGCGCTTAGCCAACCGGCCAACGCCCGGCCCAAGCCAATTGCCAAACCCATCCGGTCCATCACGCCGCCTCGCACCGCTATCACCGGTGAGGACGCTAACGCGCGCTGACCTTCGGCCCTACCGCATTTATTGTGCAGCTGACGTGCAGGCTCCGCGACCTACACCATCACCTGGTTGCCCAGCTCCACCGCGCGCCCAGACGGGATGTGGAAGAAGTCCGTGGCGTTGGTCGCGTTGCGGGCGAGGAAGATGAAGAGGTGATCCTGCCAGAGCGGCATACCGCTCTTTTCGCTCGGCACAATCGAGCGGCGGCTCAAGAAGAAGCTCGTTTTCATAATGTCGAACTTCAGCCCATGCTTGCGCGCTTCGGTGAGCGCTTTGACGACGTTCGGCGTTTCCATGAACCCGAACGTGAGCGTCACGCGTTTCACATCTGGCAGAAAATCCTCAACCTTCACGCGCTCGCTATCCTTCGCGCGCGGCACGCTGAGCGTTTTGACGGTGAGGATGATGATTTGCTCATGCAGCACCTGATTGTGCTTCAGATTATGCATCAGCGCCGCCGGCGCGACGTCGGGATCGCCCGTCAGGAAGATCGCCGCGCCACGCACGCGGTGCGGCGGGTGCACCGAGAGCGTCTCGAACAATTTCGCCAACGGCTCGTCGCGGCGCACCGTTTCGGACAAAATCCGCGACCCGCGCACCCAAGTCCAAATCACCACCAACAAGCCGAGCGCCAGCAAGATCGGCACAAAACCGCCAGAGAGTACGCGCTGCAAATTCGAGGCGAGGAAGATCATCTCGATGATGGCGAACGGCGTGACGATGATGATCGCCAGCCACAACGGCCGCTTCCAAAGTTTCCAGATGACGATGAACATCATGCAGGTGCTCATCAGCATTTCGGCTGTGATCGAGATGCCATAGGCGGCCGCGAGGCGCGTGGACGAATTGAACGCCAACGTCAGCGCCAGCACGCCCGCCAACAATATCCAATTCAGCTGCGGCATATAAATCTGCCCCGCTTGCGTCTCCGACGTGCGGCGGATTTCCATCCGCGGCAAGAGCCCAAGCTGAATGGCCTGCTGCGTGAGCGAAAACGCGCCGGAGATAACGGCCTGGCTCGCGATCACCGTCGCCGCAGTCGCGAGGATAACCAGCGGCAAGCGGAAGGCATCTGGCGCCATAAGGAAGAACGGATTGAACTCGAACGCCTCGCCCGCGACCTGCGCGGCGGCATAACCGAGATTGATCTCGTTCAGCTGGCCGAGAACCAGCGCGCCCTGACCGAGATAGTTCAGCGTCAACGCCGGCAGCACCAGCGCCGCCCACGCGAACCGGATGGGACGGCGGCCAAAATGCCCCATGTCGGCGTAGAGCGCTTCCGCGCCCGTCACGGCGAGGAACACCGACCCCAGCACCACGAACGTGAGGAAGCCGTGCGATAGAGCGAAATTGATCGCGTAGGTTGGCGACAATGCCTGAAGCACAGCAGGGTCCGCCATCAGATTGACCGCGCCAAGCGCGCCCATCACCACGAACCAGATCGCCGTGATCGGACCGAAGAACTTGCCCATTACGCCGGTGCCGCGCGACTGAACGGCGAACAGGCCGATCAGAATGACGACGCCAATCGCGACCACCGCTTCACTGCTAATGTATTGGTCTATCGCCGGAACCGCCTTCAATCCCTCGACAGCCGAGAGCACGGAGATCGCTGGCGTAATCAGCGCGTCGCCGTAAAACATCGAGGCGCCGATTACGCCCACCAGAAACAACAGAGGTGTTCGTTTGCCGAGCGCGCGTTGTGCCAGCGCCATCAGCGAAAGCGTCCCGCCCTCGCCCTTGTTGTCCATCTGCATAACGAAGATGACGTATTTCAACGTCACCACGATCATCAGCGCCCAGAAGATGAGCGAGACGACGCCCAAAACTTCGTGCCGTTCCAGCGCGCCGCCCTGCATGACGTGCAGGATGCTCTCTTTAAACGCGTAGAGCGGGCTTGTGCCGATATCGCCGTAGACAACGCCGATCGATCCGATCACTAGCGCCCAGAATCCCGCGTGCGCCCCGGTTTGCGGGGCGCGGGCTTGGCCGGGGCTGGCGGCGTCTTTTGTTTGCGGCGCCTCGGCCGGTGCCTGCGCCATGGGCTGTACCTCACTGGCCGGCGGCGGCCGTCCACGGGCGGCGCGTTTAACCGGTTTACCTTAAGCCGGCAAATCCATGCGCTCGGATTGTTGTGGTTTGGTTAGCGGCAGCCGCAGCCGCTCCCGGACTTTTGTCCGCCGCGATGGCCCCCGAACCCGCCGGCCCCAGCACGCGCGGAGGCCGAAGCAAAGGCGAAGGCCGTCGCTGAGGCGCCTGAACCGCGAATGATAACGGTCGTGGACGCGACGTTCGCCGTTGAAATGCCAGCGCCCACACCGCCGCCGCCGGCAAAGAATGATTCGGACAATGTCACCGTTTCCGGTCCGGTTCGCACAGGAGCGGGCGCCGGGGCGCCTTCGAGAACCGGTTGCGGACGCGGCGCCGCGCGCGGGCGCTGACGTGGCCGTTCGATCCCGTCGGCGGACGCGACATTAGGCGCCGCGAAAACAGGCGCCGCCACAAGAAACGCCGCAACGAGCAATGTGTGAATTTTCATGGATAGCATTCTGCGCGCGGCCGCGGCCGTCGCAACCGCCTTCCCCGCCCGCGCGCCAATCTCGCTTCAGAAGTCAGATGCGAGGCCCTTTCGCTCCCAGTCTCCGAAGCGAGTCGGCTCCGGCCCATCGCGCCCACCCAGCTCTTTGGGCAAATCCGCCGCCGCCTTTCGCCGCGCCGCGGCTTCCGCCAGCGCGCGCTGCGCTTCCGGCGTTAACACCTTCTTCTGCGGGTCGTTCTCAGCGTCGGCCATATTGAAGCGCGCCCTCCGGCTCTCGATATCAGGTTCTACATTTGAGGAGCCCGATGAACCAGACCAAGACGTTCCTTCTCCTAGCCGCCATGACGGCGCTCTTCGGCGCCGTCGGCTACATGGTCGGCGGCGCCGGCGGCATGATCGTGGCGCTGGGAATTGCTGCGGCGATGAACCTGTTCGCCTATTGGAACGCCGACAAAATGGTGTTGCAGCACTTCCGCGCCCAGGAAGTGGACCCGCGTCATCCCGATCCGCGCGTGCACGCCTATCTCGAAGACACGCTCACCATGGCGCGTGAAGCCCAGCTGCCGGCGCCGAAAGTCTACATCATCGACAATCCGCAACCGAACGCCTTCGCCACCGGCCGCAATCCGGCAAACGCCGCCGTAGCCGCGACCACTGGCCTGCTCTCGCTGCTCTCACGCGATGAAATTCGCGGCGTCATGGCGCACGAGCTCGCGCACGTGAAAAACCGCGACACGCTGACGATGACCGTCACCGCCACCATCGCCGGCGCCATCGGCATGCTAGCGAATTTCGCGATGTTCTTCGGCGCACGCGACAGCGAAGGTCGCCCAAATCTGATCGGCGGCTTGCTGATTATGATCCTCGCGCCGCTGGCCGCGTCGCTCGTGCAAATGGCCATCAGCCGCGCACGCGAGTACGAAGCAGACCGCATGGGCGCCGAGATCGGTGGCGATCCCGAAGCGCTCGCACGGGCTTTGCAGAAGATAGAAGCCTACGCGAAGCAGCGTGTGAACGTCGACGCCGAACGCAACCCGGCGATGGCGCACCTTTTTATCATCAACCCGCTCGCCGGCCGCGGCGCCGACAATCTGTTTTCCACGCACCCGGCGACGCAGAACCGGATCGCGCAACTTATGGACCTGGCGCGCCGCTTCGGCCGCCCCGCGCCGCGTCCGGCACAGGAGGCGATCAATGCCGGGCCATGGGGTCCACGCGACAATGTTCGGCGGGGGCCGTGGGGCTGACGTCGGGCTGATTAAATCGCCGCAACGGAGAAGCGCCTTCGTTACGCCTTCGCATCGTGGCTGATGCGCTCAGCAGGGGCCGGCAGAAAGCTGCGCCATATGGTTGATGAGGCGTTAACCAACCGCGCGCGAGTTTCGTGGGTCAGGCTCCTGCGACTCGTGACGCGTTCAATCCCCATCCTGCCCGCCGCTCTCGGCGCGATGCTGGCCGCCGCCGCCGCACCAAACGCGGCGTGGGCGGAAACGCCCGTCGTGATCGATGGCGTGAACAAGGAAACGCGCGAAGCCATCCTAGATCTCCTGCCCGATCGCGATGCGCCAGAAAGTTTGTTCGACGCCGAACGCATCGCCGAAGAGGCCGCTGCACGCGCAACGGCGTGGCTGCGCTCGGAGGGCTATTACGCGTCGGAAGTGATCCCGGAAGCGACGGAAACACCGCCTTCGGCGCGGCTCGTCATTCGTCCCGGAGACCGCTTCCGTTTCAGCGCGCCAACGCTTGTCTATGAAGGCGATCAACCCACCAGCGAAACACAAGCGCTCGCCGCGCGCGCTATCGCGCCTGTGGCCGCCGAAGCGCCCGCGCGCGCCGCCGCGGTGCTGCAAGCTGAGGCCGACGCACTCGCCGCACTCGCCAACAATGGTTACGCGGAAGCCGCCGCAGGTCGCCGCAGCGTTGTCGTCGATCACGCGACGCAACGCGTGGATGTCGGCTTTACCCTCGCCGCCGGTCAACGCGTGCGCCTTGGCGAAATCCGCACCGAACCCGCCGGCGTTTTCCGCTCCGGCTTTCTGCGTCGGCTGCGCAATTGGAGCGAGGGCGAAACCTACTCGCCCGATCGCCTCGCTCAATTGCGTCGCGACCTGAGTTCCACGGGCGCGGTGTCGCGCGTTAACACACGACTTGAGCCCGCGAACGCCGAAGGCGTCAGCAACGTCGTGCTTGATATCGAGCCTGCGAAGCGCAACGCCTACGAGCTCGGCATCGGCTATTCCACAACCGAAGGCGTCGGCGTCGAAGGCGAATGGACGCGCCGCAACTTCAGCGGCCGGGCGGACTCGCTTACGCTCTCCGCAACGGCTGGCGAACTGACGCAAAGCCTGGGCATCGAATTGCTGCGCCCTCATGCTTCGGGCCTACAACGCGCCCAACGCTTCTTCGCCACCGCGCAACGCGAAGATTCCGTCGCGTTCACACAAAATAGCATCGCTATTGGTGGCGCGGTGGAATCCGCGCCGCGCATGCGCTTTGGCTTAAGTTACGGCGCCTCTCTAGCGGCAAATCAATACGAAAACGTGGGCGGCGGCGGCGTTGAGAACGCCGTCATCCTGTCGAGCTTCGGCAATCTGCGCCGTGACACCACCGACGTTCCGCTCGACCCACGCAACGGCGCGATCGCCGAGTTTCGCGCTGAACCTTCGGTGTCGACAGGCGACGCAACGCTCGGCTTTATCCGCACAACCGCTGAAGGCCGTATCTATGAAAGCTTCGGCCGGCGCGATCAGCTGACGCTCGCGGCGCGCGCGCGCGGCGGCTGGATCGAGGCGATCGCCGGCAGCGCCGAAGACGTGCCGCCGGACCGTCGATTCTACGCGGGCGGCGGCGGTTCCGTGCGCGGCTACGAATACAATTCGATTTTTCCCGAACGCCGCGAACGGCTCGCTCTCGCGCCCGGCGGTCAAGGCTTGCTGGAAGGCTCGCTTGAGGCGCGATGGCGTTCCGAAGGCCCCTATGGCGCGGCACTGTTCATCGATGGTGGCAACGCCTTTGATGATTGGGGCAACGCCGCCGACCTCCGCTTCGGAGCAGGTGTCGGCTTTCGTTACGACCTTGGCTTCGCGCCGCTTCGCATCGATCTTGCCTTCCCGCTCGATCGCCGCGAGGACACGCCAAACTACGCGCTCTACATCAGCCTCGGTCAGGCGTTCTGATGACGGAGGAAACGCACACCGCGGGCCTGATCGAACCACCGCCGGAATCGCCGCGCAAACGCAGCCGCCGCCGGTATTTCGCGGCACTCGGCGCGGTGGTCGCGGCGGGTGGCGCGGCGATCACGCTGGGCCCGGCCGCGCCCTGGTTCGTCGAACACTTCGCAGACAATCAACGCATTTGGCGTTTGGGCACATTGCAGCTCGAAGGCGTCAGTGGCGATTGGGTCGGTGCGCTCCACGTCGAACGTTTGGCGCTCGAAGATGCAGACGGCGTCTGGATTGAAGCGACGGATGTCACCCTCGATTGGCGCCCGTTTGATCTCTTCGGCGGCGTTCGCATCGACGGCGCACACGCTGCCGCCATCACAATTCTCCGACAGCCCATCCTCACCGAACGCAAGCCGCCCACCGGGGCCGGCGTCGATGCACACGTCAACGGCATTCGCGTCGGCGATCTGCACATCGCCGAAGCGGTGTTCGGCGAGGACGCACACTTCACGCTCGATCTCAGTCTCGGCGTCGAAAGCAAGGCGCTGAGTCAGCTAAACCTGAACCTCCGCCGGCTCGATTCCGAAGCAGATCGTGCGCTGGTGGTCTACGACGCAAACCGTGCAAGCGCGCTCTCCGCAGATGTAGAAGGCCAGCCAGGCGGCATTCTCTCGCGGGCGCTCGGCGTGCCCGAGCAGAGCGTGCGTCTCACGGCAACGGGCGAAGGCGGCGCCGAAGCGGGCGCTGCGGCGTTCGGCGGCTCCATTGGCGAGGATCAGCTCACACGCGGCGATTTGCGCTGGACCCAAACCGGGTGGTCCCTTAACGCAACTGCGCGGCTCGGCGTACTTCCGCAAACCGCGACAATCGCCCAGCGCATCGGCGCATCGGTCGCGCTCAACGCCAACGGCGCGCGGCGCGGCGCATTCACCGCTCACGCTGAAACGCCGTTCCTCGCCGTCGATCTCGGCGGCGCGTTTGACGACGACCTCGCGCTCGACGGACCCGCCCGCTTCACCGCCAGCACCAATCGCGCCTCCGACATCGCCCGAGAATCTCCCTTCGAAATCGGCGCAGCCACGCTGTCGGGCGAACTGCGCCAGCTCAACGGCACAACCGCCATTCAGGGCGATCTCGACATCCGCCAGATCGAAGCGCTTGGTCGTCGCGCACGGCTGGCTGGACCAATCGAAGCGGCCCTCTCCGCGGATCGCTTTACGCTCGAGGCCGATCTGCGCGCGCCTGCTGGCCTGGATGCGCTTTACGCCAACGCACGCCTCCAAACGCAACTCCATTACGACCGCGGCGATCAACGATTCGAACTCACCCGCGCCGCACTCAACGGCGACGCTTTGGCGCTCGATGCGCAAGGTTGGGTCAACGGCGAGAACGGCGAATTCTCCGGCGCGTGGCGTCTCAAGCAGATCGCCGCCATCGCCAACGATTTGCGCGGGGAGGTCGCCGGCAATTGGCGCGCCTTCGCCGTGCCGCGCGAAGCAGACGACGATCGTGTCTGGGCGATCGCCGCGGATGGCCAGGGCGCGCGCGTCAGCGGTGCGCCGGAGATCATCCCGCAATTGCTCGGCGCGACGCCGAACCTCGACGCGCGCCTAGCGTACGAGAATGGCGGCATCACCGTTCAGCACGCCCGCGTAAATGGCGCTCAGCTGCGCGCCGGCGCCACCGGCCGCATCGTGCGCGGCCAAGCCGATCTCGCACTCGAAGCGTCTGCGCGCGGCCCGCTCAATCTCGGCGATGCGATCATCAGCGGCGCCGGCGACGTCACCGGACGCCTCACTGGCGCCATTGCGCGCCCCACGCTCGCCGCGCGCGCGCAATTCGCCGGCTTCACCGCCGGCGGCGTGACCATCGACAACCCGATCATCAATTTCACGCTCGCGCCGAGCGGCAATACCTATCGAGGCCATGCCGAGGTTCAAGGCAGCGTCGCCGGCCAAGCGCTGAACGCGAACGCCGACGTCGGCATCGCCGGCGCGTCACTGGCGTTGGACAATCTCGTCGCCCAAGCCGGCAAACTCGAAGCCAGCGGTCGCGCGACGCTCTCGCCAGCGGGCGTTGACGCGCAGCTCGCGCTCTCAGGTTCGCTCGACGGGCTCACGCCTGGCATAACCGGTCGCGTTGATGGCGCCGCAACACTGACGCCGGACACAATCCAGATCACCGCCACGATCGCCGACGCCCGCGCGGGCGATCTCTTCATTCGCGCCGCGGCCGTGCAAGCCAGCGGCCCCTACAGCAACATCCAGGGCACAATTGATCTGCGCGGACGCCTGCGCCAGGCGCCACTGCGCTTCAATGGCGCCATGCAAATTGCCGCCGGCGATGGAACGACGCGCGCCAGCATCACCGGCCAAGGCGCGCTCGCTGGCGTCGACATCGCCACGCGTGCGCCGATCAGCGCCACATGGACGGACGCCGCCACCTATGGCGCGCTCAACATAGCCATAGGCGACGGCGCGTTGAACGCGGAATGGACCGAGCGCGGCCGCAACTTGACGGGCAGCGCCACGATCGAAGACGCGCCGATCGCCCCGCTCGCAGCGATCTGGGGCGAAACCGCGACGGGCCGCATCGATGGGCGCTTCAACCTGGCCAACCAAGGCGAGGGCCTCGCCGGAAACGCCGACCTGCGCTTCGAGGACGCCCGCTTTGCCGGGCGCCAACGTGGAACGTTGGATATGCACGTCGTTGCAAGCCTGTCGCCGGACCGTTTGCAAACCACTATCGACGCCGCTTCAAGCGACGGCCTACGCGCGCGCTTCGAGGCAAACGCACCGGTCACCACAAGCGTATCTCCCATCCGCGTTGCGCTGACGCCGGAACGCAGCGGCCGCGCGACCTGGCAGGTCCATGGCCCCGCCGACACGTTGTTCGCGGCCGCCCGCCTCACCGATCAACAGCTCACCGGGCAACTCGATGGCGAAGGTGAACTTATTTTTGGCGCTGGCTCGCTCACTGGCGACGGCCGAATCCAGATCGCTGGCGGGCGCTTCGAAGACAAGTTGAGCGGCATCATCCTCACCAACCTCGACGCCGAAGTTTCCATCGGCGAGCGCGGCGTGAACATCGAGCGCTTCACGGCGAGCGCGCCTACAGGCGGACGGCTCACCGTGACAGGCGGCAGCGCCAATCCGCAGGAGGGCCGCATCGCCGTAAACATCGACACTATGCGTGTCGTCAACCGCCCGGATGCCCGCGCGCAGGCGTCGGGCGAACTCGCGCTGCAATGGCGGGGCCTGGATTCCTCGCTCTCCGGCGCGCTGAACATCATTTCAGCGGATTTGAACATCGCCCAGAACCCCGAAGCCGGTATCCCGACGCTCGACGTGATCGAGATCAACCGACCCGACCAGGAAGATGAGAGCACCGAGGCGCCACCGATCGCGCCGCGCACGCACGCGACGACGTTCGATGTTCGCGTACGCGCGCCGGCGCGCGTGTTCACGCGCGGCCGCGGTGTTGAGGCCGAATGGTCGCTTGATCTTCGCCTCGCCGGCACGAGCGCCAAGCCCCTGCTTTATGGCGAAGCCAACGCCATTCGCGGCCAACTCGCTCTCTCCGGCCAGCCATTCGACATTGAAAGCGGCCGTATCGCCTTCAATGGCGATCCGCTCGATGCGCGGATCGATTTAAGCGCCCAGCGCGACACCGCTGACCTAACCGCACGCATCGTACTCTCCGGCACTGCCCAAGATCCCGACGTCACCCTCAGCTCCGATCCCGCTCTGCCCGAGGACGAAATCCTTCCGCAGGTTCTGTTCGGACGCTCCGTCGCCGATCTCTCCGCCATCGAGGCCGCGCAGATCGCAGCGGCCCTCGCCTCGCTCTCGGGCCGGGCGTCGTTCGACCTGGTGGACGCCGCACGCGCGGCCGCTGGCCTCGATCGCTTCAACGTGCGCCAGGACGAAAGTGGCGGCTTCCTTGTCGCCGGCGGCGTCTACCTCACGCGCGACGTGTACGTGGAAGTCGGCCGCACCGGCCTCGGCCAAGCATCGACGCGCGTTGAATGGACCATCCGCCCGCGTCTCGTGCTGATCACCAGCTTCCTCGGCAACGGCGACCAGCGCGCGTCCGTGCGCTGGCGCCGGGAAACTGATTAACCGCAAGCCGCCGCAGTTTTCGGCGCCTCTTCTGCGGCGTGCGCCATTTCAAACCGCGTCGGCCCGCCATATAGAACGGCTCCGATCCTGAGCCATAGAACCATGAAGTTCCTCGACCAGACCAAGATTTACCTCCGTGCCGGCAACGGCGGCGCTGGCGCA
Organism: alpha proteobacterium U9-1i; assembly: GCA_000974665.1. Classification (NCBI taxonomy): domain Bacteria; kingdom Pseudomonadati; phylum Pseudomonadota; class Alphaproteobacteria; species alpha proteobacterium U9-1i. The sequence continues at coordinate 396,581 of BBSY01000002.1, forward strand.
GTCTCGTTCCGGCGCGAGAAGTTCATTGAGTATGGCGGCCCCGATGGCGGCGACGGCGGCAAAGGCGGCGACATCTGGATCGAAACCGCGACCGGCCTCAACACACTGATCGACTTCCGCTTCCAACAGCACTTCAAGGGCGCGACTGGCGGTCACGGCATGGGCCAAAATCGCCACGGCGCTGACGGCAAGTCGATCGTGCTGAAAGTGCCGGTCGGCACGCAGGTCTATGAGGAAGACAACGAGACCTTGCTTCTCGACCTGTCCCAGCCGGGCCAACGCGTCCTGCTCGCGAAAGGCGGCAATGGCGGTTTCGGCAACACCTATTTCAAATCGTCGGTGAACCGTGCGCCCTATCACGCCAATCCCGGGCTTGAAGGCGAAGAGCGCACGGTGTGGCTGCGCCTAAAATTGATTGCCGACGCTGGGCTCATCGGCATGCCCAACGCCGGCAAGTCGACATTCTTGCGTGCGGTAAGCGGCGCGACGCCAAAGGTCGCGGATTATCCGTTTACAACGCTCCACCCGCATCTGGGTGTCGTGACAATCAGCGAAAGCGAACGCTTCGTGCTGGCCGACATTCCAGGCCTGATCGAAGGCGCAGCCGACGGCGCTGGCCTCGGCACGCGCTTCCTCGGCCACGTCGAACGGTGCGCAGCACTTGTCCATTTGATCGACGCGACGCAGGAGAGCGCAACAGAAGCCTACCGAACAGTGCGCCGCGAACTCGAAGCCTATGGCGGCGGGCTGATCGACAAACCCGAGATCGTCGCGCTCAACAAAACCGACGCGATGACGCCGGCTGAGGCCAATCGCAAACGCGCCGCACTTGCGCGCGCAATCGGCAAAGAGGTGCGCCTTGTCTCGGGCGTCTCCGGCGCGGGCGTACGTGAGCTTACCAACGAGATCGCCAAGCTCGTCCGCCAGCAACGCGGGGAAGTTGCCGCCGAAGCCGAGGCAGACGAGGCGCCCGGCGATAGCGGCTGGTCGCCGTGAGCTTCGCGCTCGCCACCGCTAAACGCATCGTCGTGAAAATCGGCTCGGCGCTTCTGGTCGATTCCGATAGCGGCCAGCCCGCCCGCGCCTGGCTCGACGCGCTGGCTGAGGATATCGACGCCGCCCGCAAAGTTGGCGCGCGCGTCGTGATTGTTTCGTCTGGCGCCATCGCCCTCGGCCGGCGCGTGCTCGGCCTCACGCGAACCTTGAAGCTTGAGGAAAAGCAAGCCGCCGCCGCCGCCGGGCAAGCGCGGCTGATGCGCGCTTACGAGCAGGCGTTCGAGCGTTTCAACATTCCTGTCGCTCAAGCCCTGCTGACGCCGGACGACACCGAAGTACGACGCCGTTGGCTTAACGCACGTGCGACGCTGGAAACGCTGCTTGACCTCGGCGCCGTTCCGATCATCAACGAGAACGACACCGTCGCCACCGCCGAGATCCGCTACGGCGACAATGACCGCCTTGCCGCGCGCGTCGCGCAGATGATCAGCGCCGACGCGCTGATCCTGCTCTCGGACATCGACGGTCTCTACGAAACCGACCCCCGCTTGAAGCCGGACGCGGCGTTCCTACCCGAGGTCCGCGAGATCACCAACACGATCGAAGCCATGGCCGGCGGCGTCAACGCGCAGGCCGGCGTCGGCTCCGGCGGCATGCGCACCAAGATTGAAGCGGCCAAGATCGCCACCAGCGCCGGCTGCGCCGTGGCGATCACCAAGGGCGCGGAACCGAAGCCGCTCTCGCGTCTACGGGCCGGCGCACGCGCGACCTGGTTTTTGCCGCACGGCACACCGCGCGCCGCCTACAAAGCCTGGATTGCCGGGAGCCTCGCGCCCCAAGGCGCGCTCGTCGTGGACGATGGCGCTGGCGCAGCACTTCGCGCCGGCAAGAGCCTGCTGCCCGCGGGCGTCACCGAGGTGCGCGGCGCGTTCGAGAAAGGCGACGCCGTGCGCATCCTTGACGCCGCCGGCGGCGAGATCGCCCGCGGACTCGCCCGGTACGACGCGGCCGACGCCGCCAAGATCAAAGGCCTGAAGAGCGCGGCCATCGAAGGCGCGTTGGGCTACGCCGCAGGCGCGGCCCTGGTGCATGCTGACGATTTGGTGGTCGCTTAAGCCGTACTGGGTTGGCGCATCCCGCCTGTCGGCCTAGATCAAGCGCTATGGACGACGCCTCTTCCACCCTCGCCACCGAGATGCGCGCGCTTGGTGTTCGCGCCCGCGCAGCGGCGAAAGCCGTGCGCGACGCGACGTTTGAGACGCGCACCGCGGCGCTCAAGGCGATGGCGCTTCAGCTTCGTCAGCGTGCGGGCGCCATCCTCGCCGCCAACGCCGAAGATGTAACCCGCGGGCGCGCCAACGGTTTGGCCGAAAGCTTCATCGATCGCCTTGCGCTTGATGCAAAGCGGCTTGAGGGCATCGCCGGCGCAGTTGAAGTCGTGGCCGCGCAACCCGATCCGGTCGGCGCGACAATGGCGGATTGGACGCAAGCCAATGGTTTGCGCTTTCAACGCGTGCGCACGCCGATCGGCGTCATCGGCATGATCTTCGAAAGCCGCCCCAACGTGGCCGCCGACGCAAGCGCGCTGGCCCTGCGCGCTGGCAATGTCGTGATCCTGCGCGGCGGCTCAGACAGCGCCAACAGCGTCACAGCCATTGGCGAAGCGATCCGCGCGGCGCTCGCTGAAACGGGCTTGCCAGAAGCCGCCGTGCAGATTGTGCCAAGCCGCGATCGCGCCGCGGTGGGCATGATGCTCGCGGGCCTCGACGGCGCGATAGATGTCATCATTCCGCGGGGCGGCAAGTCATTGGTGGAGCGTGTGCAAAGCGAAGCACGCGTTCCGGTGTTCGCGCACCTCGAAGGCATCTGCCATACCTACGTCCACGCCGCCGCCAAGCCACACGAGGCGATCGCCCTCGTCGTCAACGCCAAGATGCGGCGCGTTTCCGTGTGCGGCGCAACGGAGACGCTGCTGATTGATCGCGCCATCGCGCCAGACCTGTTGCCCAAAATCGCATCCGCCCTCGTACAAACCGGTTGCGAACTGCGTGGCGATGCCGAAGCGCGCGCCATCGTCGAGATGGATAGCGCCACCGAAGCCGATTGGCGCACCGAATATCTGGCGCCCATCCTATCCGTGCGCGTGGTCGGCGGAGTCGACGACGCCATTGCACACATCGCTCAGTACGGCTCGCAGCACACCGAGTGCATCGTCACCGAAGATCAGCCGACGGCGGACAAGTTCCTGCGCGAGGTCGACAGCGCCATCGTATTGCACAACGCCTCGACGCAATTCGCCGATGGCGGCGAATTCGGCTTCGGCGGCGAGATCGGCATCGCCACTGGCCGCTTGCACGCGCGCGGGCCCGTTGGCGCCGAACAACTCACCACATTCAAGTATATCGTGCGCGGCAGCGGACAAACGCGCCCGTGAGACGCGGCCTGCCCCTCGCTTATCCCGGCATGAAGATCGGTCTCTTCGGCGGCACCTTCGACCCCGCGCATGAAGGCCACGCGCACGTCGCGGAAACCGCGCTGAAGCGCTTGCGGCTTGACCGCATCTGGTGGCTGGTCACGCCGCAAAATCCGCTGAAGCCGCAATCGAGCCCGCTGGCAACGCGCATGAAATCCGCTGGGGCGATGGCGCATGGCTCAAAGCACGTCGTCACCGATCTCGAGAGCCGGCTCGGACGCCATTATACGTTCGAGACGTTGCGCGCTTTGAAGGCGATCTATCCCGGCGTGCGTTTCACCTTTGTCATGGGCGCCGACAACCTCGCCAACTTCCGCCAGTGGAAAAATTGGCGGGAGGTGGCTTACGCCGCGCCTATCGCCATCGTCGCCCGGCCCGGCGTCCCGGCGCGGGACAAGGCCCGGATGCCCCGCACTTGGACCTGGCTTTCGGCGCGCCACCATACCCAATCTTCCACTGCCATTCGGGCTCGAAAGCGCCAGGCAGTGGCGAACCGGAAGCCAGGATGATACGTTGGCGCTCAGAGCGGCAGCAGAAGGAACCTCGAACCTGTCACCGGAAATGAAACGCGCCCCAGCCTCGACCCCCTCCGGGTTAGGCCAGCGCCAAGGCCCCCGCCCGGCTTCGGGCATGGACGCCGACACCGCCTCGCGGATTATCCTGTCCTCACTTGAGGACGATAAAGCCGAGGACATCCTCGCCATCGACATCCGCGGCAAATCCTCCTTCGCAGACATGCTGGTGGTGGCCTCCGGCCGCTCCTCGCGCCACGTCGGCGCGCTGGCCGATCACGTCATGCGCAAGCTGGCGGAAGCGGGCGCGAAGGAAATCAAGGTGGAAGGCCTGCCGCATGGCGATTGGGTGCTGATCGACGCCGGCGATGTGGTCGTGCACCTGTTCCGGCCCGAGGTCCGCAGCTTCTACAACATTGAAAAGATTTGGGGCGCGGCCGCCTCACCGTCGCTCCAGAGCTAAGTGCGCATCCTGATCGCCGCCGTCGGCCGCCTGCGGGGCGGCCCGGAGGCGGAGCTCGCCGCCGACTATGTGGCGCGCGCCGCGGCAGCCGGCCGGGGCCTTGGGTTCAAGGCCGTGGAGTTAGTCGAGGTTGAAGGCAAGCCCGCAGGCGACCAGCGGGCCGAAGCGGTCGCCCTATTTCGAGCCACCCCAGACGACGCCCGGAAAATCCTGCTCGACGAACGCGGCGCCGAATGGGCCAGCCGCCAATTGGCCGAGAAGCTCGCCCGCTGGCGCGATGATGGTGTCCCTTCCGCCTGCTTCTGGATCGGCGGTGCAGACGGCGCCTCCCAGGGCGTGAAGGATCAAGCCGACGAGAAACTTGCCTTTGGCCGACAAACTTGGCCGCATCGTCTCGTTCGCGTGATGATTTCCGAGCAGATTTACCGGGCTGTGACCATTTTGAGCGGTAATCCCTATCACCGGGACTGAAACGATCCCGGCGTAAAGCCCACAATTGGGCTCGGTGTTTGGGATGGTGGTTATGACTCACGGCGCGCTCCGCGCCGGGACCCTCGCTTTCATGGCGGGGGTGCTCGCTGTGTGTGCTGGGGTGGCTTACGCCCAACCCGCGCGCACCCTCAACCAGGTCGAGCGTGACCGCCGCGCGCAAAGCGCGCGCGCCGAGCGCCTGCGCGAACAAGCCAACGCCGCCCGTGACGAAGTCGCCCTGCTTGACCGCCGCTTGGTGGATTCGAGCCGCCGTCGCACGGAGGCCGAAGCCGCCGCCGCCGATGCCGAGGAGCGCCTCGCCGCGCTTCGCCTGCGCATGGAGGCGGAGGGCGCCCGCTACCAGCATGGCCGGGACGCCTTCGAGTCCGCGCTAATCGCCGCCGCTTTTTCCGCGCGCCGGGTCGAGCACACCGCCAGCCGCGCCGGCATCTTTGCCCGCGCCGCAGCGCCCGCTCTCCACGCCGACATGCGGAAAACCGCGCGCTCACTTGAGGAAGCCCGCACGCTCGATCAGCAGATCGCCGAGGAGCAACAAATAATTCTCGCCGCCCAGACAGCGATCGACGAAGAGCGCACCGAGCTCGCGTCGCTGCTGGCGAGACGCCGCGCCGTGCAGCGCACCTTGGTCGCGGACGCCACGGCCGCCGAACGCCGTGTCCGCCAGCTTACCGCCGAAGCGCGCACATTGCGTGAGCTCGCAGATCGCGTTCAGCGCGCCTCAACCACGACGAGACGCACCGCGCCATCGACGAGCGGGACCGGAACCATCCCCGCCGCGTGGCTCGCGCCGGCCTCTGGCTCTGTGACCCAAGCGTTTGGACAGAGAGTCGCTGGCGGCCCCGCCGCGCAAGGCGCGACCGTTCGAACGCGCGCCGGTGTGCAGGTCGTCGCACCCGCAGCAGGCGAAGTCGCCTATTCGGGGGAATTCCGCTCATACGGCCAAGTCTTGATCCTTAACCTAGACGGTGGTTACGCTGTGGTTCTCACCGGCTTGGACGTGGTTCGCGCCCGCGTCGGAGAGCGCGTACAAGCTGGCCAAGCCGTGGGCGAAATGCCCAACACCACAGACGCGGCGCCGGAATTGTATGTGGAGGTGAGACGGAACGGGCAACCGGTCGATCCCGCACGCTGGCTTTCTGCACGTGGAGTGCAAGCGGCAGGTGCGCCGAGGGCTGATTCCGGTTAGAAGAACAGGAACTCTTGGGATGACCCACGGGTTCCAAACTAACATGCGCCGCGGGCGCGGGGAGAGCGGAACATGCGTCTGGCCTGGATTGCGGCGCCCGTCGTCGGCGTAGCAGCGTGCTTGGGCGCTTTGGCCTGGTCGGCCCCCGATGATCGCGATCGCGGCGACATTTACCGTCAACTCGAATTGTTCGCCGACGTGCTCGCGCGCGTTGAGCAAGAATACGTCGTCGAGATTGATGAAGCAGAGGCCATGGAAGCGGCCATCAACGGCATGCTCTCCTCGCTCGATCCGCACTCCTCCTACATGAACGCGACCGCCTACCGTGACATGCAGGTGCAAACCCGTGGCGAGTACGGCGGCCTCGGCATCGAGATCACCCAGGATGAAGGCGTGATCCGCGTCGTCTCGCCGATCGACGAAACGCCCGCGAGCCGCGCCGGCATTCTGGCCGGTGACTTCATCACCGCCGTCGACGGCGCCTCGATTGTCGGTCTCACGGTGAACGACGCCGTCACGCACATGCGCGGCGCGCCAGGCACCACCATCACCATCACCATCGCGCGCGAAGGCGTTGAGCCGTTCGACGTTCCGATCACACGCGAAGTCATCAATGTGCGCTCTGTCACCGCGCGCATGGAAGGCACGGATGTCGGCTACATCCGCATCTCCACTTTCAACGAACGCACCGCCTCGATGTTGCAGGACGCGATCCGCACCGTGCGCCGCGAAGGCGGCGCCAATCTGCGCGGCGTGGTGATCGATCTGCGCAACAACCCAGGCGGCCTGCTCGATCAATCCATTGAAGTGAGCGATGCCTTCCTCGAAGGCGGCGAAGTGGTTTCCACACGCGGCCGCCAACCGGGCGACGTGCAACGCTACAACGCCCGCCGTGGCGACGATCTCCAGGGCCTGCCCATCGCCGTGCTGATCAATGGCGCCTCTGCCTCGGCCGCTGAAATCGTCGCTGGCGCACTGCAGGATCGCAACCGCGCCGTGCTCATCGGCATGGATTCTTTCGGCAAAGGCTCCGTTCAAACCGTGATCCCGCTGCAAGGCGGTCGTGACGGCGCGCTGCGTCTCACCACTGCGCGCTACTACACGCCTGCTGGCCGTTCGATCCAAGGCGCGGGCATCACGCCCGACATCGAGATCGCCGCACGCCGCGTGGATCCCGCGAGCCTCCCTGCAGGCATCACCGAAGCCGATCTGCCGAACGCGCTCGACAACGAAAACGGCGCCACGCGCCGCGCCGCGCACGTGCCGGACGATCAACCGCCGGCTGACTGGGACGCAGAGCAGGATTACCAGCTGCAACGCGCGCTCACGCTCTTGCGCAACGGCACGGTGGCGGAGCGTATCCGCACACGCGCAAGCGCGGTCGCGGCGCACGCCTCGCGTTAAGACTTCATCAATACAGCTTAATACCCTTGCCAATTGGCATAGGTGACGTAGCGCGCGAATTCAGCGATGTTTCCAACTCGCTGATTCGTTTGCGCGAGCGCGATTTTTTGCGGTTTTCTCGCGCGCTTGGTGAAGGTTCCGATGCCGCCTCGGCCTCCCCAGATTCGATTGCCTTTTCGATTGCCGCAGGTGAACCACAAGCTCGCGTCGTTGGGCGCTGCAGCTGTGCTCGGCATCGCTGCGCTCGTCTCCATTCAAATCTTTGGCGATCCATCCGCCGCGGGGCCCCGCCGCATCATCGCGCTAGACCCGAGCGCCGCGTCCGCTGAATCGGCGCCGCGCATCGAGTTCGGCGCCGCCGCCGCTGAAGGCGAGATGCAAGCGTTCGGCCTCGACGAGCTGCCGGCCTATTACGAGGGCGCGGAGGGCATGGAGGTTGGCGCCGACGGCCAACTCCACGTCGCCGTCGTTGAAACACCAACGGCGCAGGGCGCGCGTCCGGCCGCATCGCCACTGCCGCGCGCTCCAATCGCCGGCCTCACCGAGCAAGGCGCCAACGGCCTGCTGCCGATCATTGCGCAAAACGGCCGCACTCCGGCGCAGGCCTACGCACGACCCTTCAGCGCGCAAGCCTCACGGCCGTCGATCGCTATCGTCATCGGCGGCCTTGGCTTCAATGCACGCGCCACCACGCAGGCGATCGATGAGCTACCGGCCGCGGTAACGCTCTCCTTCGTGCCCTACGCCGCCGATCTGCAAACCTGGATCGATCGTGCCCGCGCGCGCGGCCATGAAGTGATGCTTGAGCTGCCGATGGAGCCGTTCGATCCGGAAGCCGACGACACCGGCCCGCAGACTTTGCTTGCCTCCGCGCCCGCGCAACAGAACAGCCAACGCCTGTTGCAACTCCTGTCCAAGGGCGCCGGCTATTTCGGCGTCACCAATTACCAGGGCGCGCGCTTCGCCACGTCCGCGCAAGCCTCGGCGCCTGTCGTTCAAGAGCTTCGCCGACGGGGCCTTGTGTTCATCTCAAGCGGCATCGGTCAACGCACCGCGCTCAGCGTGGAAGCGCAGCGCGCCGGCCTTCCGAGCACCGCCGCGGACCGCATCATCGATGCGCGGCGCGAAGCTGACGCCATCGACGAGCAATTGCTGAATCTCGAAGCGCTCGCACTGCAGAATCAAAGCGCCATCGGCGCGGGCTTTGCCTATCCTGTCACCATGGAGCAGGTCGGCCGCTGGGCTCGCGATATTGAATCGCGCGGGTATCAACTCGCGCCCGCGTCGGCCGTGCTCACCGCACGCGCCGCGCGCCGATGAACATACAGACGTCTCGCCCCCTCTATCGCCCAAATGTCGGCCTCGCGTTGTTCCACAAACACGGCATGGTTTTCTTTGGTCGTCGCAAAGGCGCCGAAGGCCCGTATCAGTGGCAAATGCCGCAGGGCGGCGTTGATAGAGGTGAATCGGCGCGTGACGCAGCGTTCCGTGAAATGGAAGAGGAAATTGGCGTACGCGCTGAGCATGTAGATCTGCTCGAAGAGACGGCAGATTGGCTACATTACGATTTCCCCACGGAGTTGCGCGCGCGCATGAAGCAACGCGGCCCTTACGTTGGGCAAAAGCAGAAATGGTTCGCCTTCCGGTTCAAGGGTCGCGACTCTGACATCAGACTCGACGTACATTCCCCTGAGTTCAGCGATTGGCGCTGGGGCGCGCTCGAGACCGCGCCTGATCTTGTGATACCGTTCAAGCGGCCCACCTACGAAGAGGTCGCGAAGCGGTTCAAGAAATATACGGCTGGGGATCAACCATGATTGGAAGTTCTGCCTCGGCTTCAGGCCGAGTGGATACCGGTCGGCCGCCCGGAAGCCGAGGCGAATCTAAGATTCGCGCGCGTCCGAACGCAAAACCGCTTCACACTTTTTCTGGCCGCGCGCGCGGCGCTGCAAGAGCGCCCCGCGCATGAAGCGTTCAACAGGCAACGTAACGCCCGTCGTGTTTGTGCACGGCGCGTTTTGCGGCGGCTGGGCGTTCGACGCCTTCCGCGAACCGTTCGAGGCCGCGGGCTTCGAAACCCACGCGCCCAATCTTCCGCATCACGAACGCGGCGCCGATCTCGAGGAACTCGCGAAAGCCGGCGTGAAAGAATACGCGCACGCGATCGGGCACTATCTGCGCGGGCTGCGTGCGCCGCCGGTTTTGGTCGGCCATTCGCTCGGCGGGCTCGTCTCACAAATCGTCGCCACGCACATCGACGTGCAAGGCCTTGTGCTGCTCGCCCCGTCCGCACCTTGGGGCGTCATGCCGACAACGCTTGAGGAGCACGGCAATCAATTTGGCCTGACGCTGCTTGGCGATTATTGGCGTCGGCCGATCCCGCCCGATTATCGGGTGGCGCGTTCGAACACGCTCGACCGCTTGGAGCGCGATGAAGCGCGGCGTACCTTTGCGCGATTCGTGCCGGAAAGCGGCCGCGCGGTGCGCGAAGCGATGCAATGGTGGCTCGATCATGCGATGTCGGCGCAGGCGCCGGTTTACAAAATCTCCGCGCCGGTGCTCGCGATCGGCGGCGGCAAGGATCGCGTGAACCCGGCGTCTACGGTCCGGCGCATCGTCAACCGTTTCCCAACCGGCCAGGCGCATTTCCACGAGTTTCCGGAGATGAGCCATTGGCTGATCGGCGAGCCGGAAGCCAACCAAGTGTCCGATCTCGTGCTCGCCTGGATGCAAGCACGCGGCATTGGCGTGAAGCCGCAAAAGCCGAAGCGCAAAACGCTGTCGCTGTTCGGCTTAGGCGAACGCGCAGGCGCCTAAGCTGCTGCGCGCTCGTGCGCGCTGCGAATTGTGATCAGCACAATTTCCGGCGGATTGAGAAAGCGCACCGGCAGAATGCTCGTGCCGATGCCGCCAGTCACATACATGGTCTTGCCGGCTTCTTGCGTCAGATGGCAGGCGTAGTTCGGATTGTTCAGCGGCACGATCGGCCGGCCAATCAACGGGATCGTCACCTGCCCACAATGGCCGTGGCCCGCGAGAATGAGCGCGGCCCCTTCCGGGATTTCAGGAAACACATCGGGTGAGTGGGAAAGTACGATCGTATCGGCGCCTGCGGGGGCGCCATCGATCGCCTCCGCATAACTCGGCTCACCAGTCCAATCGTCCTCTAGGCCCGCAACAATGATCGCGCCGCCATCGCGCTCAATCACGACATTGCGATTCCACAGCGCCGCGACGCCCGCGTCCTGCAAGGCTGTGGTGATGCTCTGGCGGCTGTACCAGCTATCGTGATTGCCGATCACCGCAACCACGCCCAGCGGCGCTTCAAGCGCCGCGAAGGTGGCGATGCCGCCGAGGATTTCGTTTTGCTCGACCGGCGTCCGTTCGGCTTCCGGCTCATGCCCAGCCGCATAATCGCCCAGCAGCACGACAAGATCAGGCCGCAACCCGTTCACGCGGCCAACGATGCGTCCCATCCGCGCCACGCTGACGTGCGGTCCGCCGACATGCGTGTCGCTCAGCGCCGCGATGGTGATCGGCGCGCCGCGCCAATGCTCACTGACGATCTCGACGCGCCGTATCGCGAGTTGGTTCGGTTCGATGAACCACGCATAGATGTTGAGCCAATACGCGGTTTCAAACAGCGCGACGGCGACGCCGATGATCCAACGCTTGCGGTTGCTTAAACCGTTCCAATGCTGCACGAGCCACCAGCTCGCCCAAGCGATGAGCGCAAAGCCGAGGATCGCGCCAACGAGTGCGGGCCAGAGTTGGGGGTGAGGCATCATGCGCCTCGGATGATGTCACCTCTCCCCCGAGAGGGGGAGAGGTCGCTCCGAACTTGTTCGGAGCGGGTGAGGGGGCGGGTGGTCAGGGCAGAAGGGACGTTGAGCCTCAGCGCGCCAGTGCGCTCTTGATCGCTTCGGCGCGCGCGATCACCCGTTCGGCGTGGGCGCGTTTGCTTTCGTTGCCGGCGTCGCGCAGATCTTCCTGCGCGTCCTTCAACTCTTGCTCCAGTGACGCCGCATCGACATCGGCCAGATCGATCGCTTCCTCGGCCAACACCGTAAGCCCTTCCGGCGTCACATCGGCAAAGCCGCCATTGACGAAGATGCGCCGCTCGCTGCCGTCATCGAGAATGCGCAAGGCGCCGGGCTTCACCATGCTCATCACCGGCGCATGGTTCGGCGACACGCCGAACTCGCCTTCCGAGCCCGGCACCACGACGTGGTCCACTAGGCCATGGAACACTTCGCGTTCCGGCGAGACGAGTGCGAAAGAGAGTTTCTCGGTCAATTACGCGGCCTCCGCAGCCATCTTTTGCGCTTTGGCGATCGCCTGCTCGATGGTGCCGACCATGTAGAAGGCAGGCTCCGGCAGGTGATCGTATTCGCCGTCCACCAAACCCTTGAAGCCGCGGATCGTGTCCTTGATGTCCACGAGCACGCCTGGCGAGTTTGTGAATGCTTCAGCGACGTGGAACGGCTGAGACAGGAAACGCTCAACCTTCCGCGCGCGCGCGACGGTGAGCTTGTCGTCTTCCGAAAGCTCGTCCATGCCGAGAATGGCGATGATGTCCTGCAGCGACTTGTAGCGCTGGAGCGTCTCTTGGACCTTCCGCGCGACGTCGTAATGCTCTTGGCCGACGACGTTCGGATCGAGAATCCGCGACGTGGAATCGAGCGGGTCGACGGCGGGGTAAATGCCCTTTTCTGAGATCGCGCGGTTCAACACGGTCGTCGCATCCAAGTGCGCGAACGACGTGGCCGGCGCCGGGTCGGTCAAATCGTCGGCCGGAACGTAGATGGCCTGCACCGACGTGATCGAACCCTTGGTGGTGGAGGTGATGCGCTCCTGCATCTGACCCATTTCGGTCGCGAGCGTCGGCTGATAGCCGACCGCCGACGGAATACGGCCGAGCAGCGCCGACACTTCCGAGCCCGCTTGCGTGAAGCGGAAGATGTTGTCGACGAAGAACAGAATGTCCTTGCCCTGATCGCGGAAGTGTTCGGCGATGGTGAGGCCTGAGAGCGCAACGCGTGCGCGCGCGCCCGGCGGTTCATTCATCTGGCCGAACACCAAAGCGCAGCGCGAGCCTTGGCCGCCACCGGCGACGTTCACGCCGGACTCGATCATTTCGTGGTAAAGGTCGTTGCCTTCGCGCGTGCGTTCACCCACGCCGGCGAACACCGAATAACCGCCATACGCCTTGGCGATGTTGTTGATCAGCTCTTGGATCAAAACCGTCTTGCCGACGCCGGCGCCGCCGAAGAGGCCGATCTTGCCGCCCTTCGAGTACGGGCACAGCAGATCGACGACCTTGATGCCGGTGACGAGAATTTCCGGCACCGGCTTTTGATCGACGAACGCCGGCGCGAGTTGGTGGATCGCGCGCTTGTGCTCGCTCTTCACCGCCGGGCCATCGTCCACTGGTTCGCCGATGACGTTCAGGATGCGGCCGAGGGTTTCTTCGCCCACCGGCACCATAATCGGCGCGCCGGTATCGCCCACTTCCTGGCCGCGGACGAGACCGTCGGTCGTGTCCATGGCGATGGTGCGCACCGAGCTTTCGCCCAAATGCGTCGCCACTTCGAGCACCAGACGGTTCTTGCCGTTCATGGTCTCAAGTGCGTTGTAAATATCCGGCAACGGGCCATCGAACTCGACGTCGACAACGGCGCCGATCACTTGCGACACGCGGCCTTTCATGGGTTTCGTCATCTCTCTTCTCTTCCTCGTCGTTCCTGTGGGCCGCGTGGGCCACCCGTCCTAATTCATCAATCTCGCCGCGATCACGCCCGCGACCACGGCCACAAACGGCGCGATGATCAGCGCGAGGCGTGCAACGCGCTTCACTATCCTTCAATCACCAGCTCAACCGGGATATTGCCCCGCGTGGCCTTTGAGTACGGGCACACCTGGTGCGCCGCGTCCAAAAGCTCCTGCACTTGCCCGCGGTCCATGCCGGGGATGGCGAGCGTGAGTTTCGCGGAGAGGCCCAACCCGCCCTCCTCGCGGCCGATGCCGACTTCGCACGTCACAACCGCTTTCGAAGCATCGATCTTCTTCTGCCCCGCCACAAACGCCACAGCGCTGTTGAAGCAATTGGCGTAGCCAAGCGCGAACAATTGCTCGGGGTTGGCGCCTTCGCCAGAACCGCCAAGGCCCTTGGAATGCTCCATGTGGAAGTAAAGTCCGCCCTCGGCGAGCGCGACCTTGCCACCGGCGCGGCCGCCCTGCGAAATCGCCTTCGTCTTGTAGAGTGCGTCTGCCATGCTCGCTCTCCTTCAGGCCTTGAAGCCATAAACACGCCGCAGCGCACGCTGCAGTGTCGCGCCAACAATCGTACGCAAGCGCGGACGCCCGCCGGCCGGCCAAACGAAACGCCCGTTGCGCACGTCTTGCGGCAAGCGGCGGAATCGGCGCCCGGTGCGCTGATCGCCGTGCATCAATGTGTGATAGTCACTGCCTTCGAAGAAATAATGCGTCACCAGCGAACGCCGCGTCCGCGTCGCGTCGCGCACCGGCGAACCGCCGTGCAGCAAATTGGCGGCCCACACGAAGGCTTGGCCTTTCTTCAGCAGCGCGTATTTCGGCTCAAACCCAAGCGCATCGATCTCGGCGCGAACCGCCGGCTCATACACGGTGCTGTAGCCTGCTTCCGGCGTCACGCCTTCTGGCCGATCACCCGTCACCACTGGCGCCACGTGGCTCTTCGGAAAATAGACGAGCGGCCCAGCGTCGGGATGCACGTCTTCAAGCGCTAGCCACACGCCGCACATCAGATGCGCCGGTTCCGGCGTGAAATGATAAATGTCGGCATGCGGCGCCTGCTGGCTGCCGCGCTCGAAATTCAGCGTCTGAAATGGAAACGGCGTTGCGCTGTAGGCGACGGCAAGCGCATCGGTCACGCGCTTCAGGCCCGCGAGCGTACGGATTGCATCCGACTTGCGCCAGGCATCTTGAACGCGATTGAAGCCCTGCGCCGCGTAGGAGCGCACGTCCGCCACCGCTTGATCGCACAAAGCCAGCACGCCCGGCTCTTCGCGCAGGTCAAGCTCAGCATAGCCAAGTTCGGCCATGCTCGACGCGAATGCGTCGTTGTGCGCGGGGGCGGCGGCGGCGTTCACCCTCAGAGCGCCTCCGCGCCGGAGATGATTTCGATCAGCTCCTTGGTGATGTTGGCTTGGCGCTGGCGGTTGTAGCGCAGCGTAAGCTTCTTGATCAGATCGCCGGCGTTGCGCGTGGCGTTGTCCATCGCGCTCATCTGCGCGCCATAGAAGCCGGCTTGGTTTTCAAGCAGACCCTGCAGGATTTGGCCGTTGAGGTAGAGCGGCAGCAAAGCTTCGAGGATTTCCTCTTCGCTCGGCTCGTACTCATACACTGCGCCCTTCAAATCCGGCGGCGTCACGCCTTCCGGCGCGCGCGCCGGGATCAACTGCGCCGCCGTCGGCACTTGGCTGATGACGGACTTGAACCGCGAAAAGATGAACGTCGCGACGTCGAACTCGCCAGCGTCGAACAGCTCTTTCACCTTGTCGCCAACGATGTGCGCGGCGTCAGCGCCGACATTGCGGTGTGACGACAAATCGACAAAGCCGATGATCAACGACCCGTACATGCGGCGAAGCTGGTCGCGCCCCTTCTTGCCGACGGCGAGAATCTTCACGGTTTTACCCGCCGCTTGCAGCTCCGTGATCTTCTCACGCGCGAAGCGCACGATCTGCGTATTGAAGCCGCCGCAAAGGCCGCGCTCGCTCGTCGCCACCACAAGCAGATGCACTTGGTCCTTGCCCGTGCCGCGCAGCAAAGGCGGCGCGCCTTCGCCCGAAACGGCGCTGGCGAGGTTGGCGATCACGCGCGCCATGCGATCGGCATACGGGCGCGCGGCTTCCGCCGCGCCTTGCGCACGCTTCAGCTTGGCTGCCGCCACCATCTGCATCGCCTTGGTGATCTTCTGCGTGGATTTCACGCTGGCGATGCGATTGCGAAACTCTTTTAAGCTGGGCATCTATCCACCGTTCGCATTGAGATGGCAGGCGGAGCCGCTCGGCCCCACGGTCAGCGTGCCGCTTTGGCCTGCCGCAAGCGTGTAATTTACAAACGACGTCGGGCCGGTCTCGACGCGGATGGCCGTTGGCCCAGTGATCGCGCACTCGACGGAATCGAGCGCTGGCTCCGAGCACGCCACTGTGCCGGGGTCAGAAAGGATCGTGTGACCAGCGACCGACCCTTGCGACTCAAAGCCGACGGTATCGATCAAAGCCGGCACTTCGGTGCAGGCGCCGCCGGTGCTTTGAGCGACTTCGACAGGCGCTTCGGGCGCCGGCTCGACGTTCGCTGCCTGACCGCATGCGGCCAGCGCAAATGCAGAGAGCGCGAGGGTTGAAAGCTTCATCATCGCTGCGCCACCACCAAACGCCCCGCAACGGCAACGAAGAAAACGCCGATGGCGCCCTCAAGCCAGCGCACGAACGTGCGGCTCCACGAAATTTTGCGCGCACGGCTTGCGGCGAAGGCGATGCACGGCATCCAGATCGCCGCTGTCGCGTAATGGATCGCGATCAGCAGCACACCGATCGCCGGCGCGCTCGGACCAGATGCGAATTGCGGCAACACCGCCAGATAAAACAGCGCCACCTTCGGGTTCAGCGCATTCGTCAAGAATGCTTGCATGAATGGCTGGCTCAACTCGATCGGCTTAGCGGGCGCCGTTTCGGGCTTCCCGCGCAGCGCGTTCCAGATGAGGCCCGCGCCAAGCCACGCCAGATAAATAGCGCCGATGATCTTCACCGCGAGGAACAAGGCCGGGATTGCCACCAGCACGTTGAGCAACCCGAAGCCGATCAACGCCGCGTAGTAAAATCCACCCGCGACAATGCCCGCCGCCGCCGCCAAGCCTGCGCGCAATCCACCACGCGCCGCGTGGCTCGCAACCAGGAGCGTGTCCGGTCCGGGAGAGAGCGTCGCGGCCAGCGCAAGCGCTGTCCAGGCCAAGAGAGCGGCGGGTTCGATCACGCGCTGAACACGCCCGCGAATTCGTCGAGCGCCGCCTTCAGCTTGCCTTCAAGCGTCCCGGCTTTGTCGAATTCCTTCTTGGTGCGAATGTCGTTCAAGATGTCGCTCTTCTTCGAACGCATCCACGAGACGAGTTCGCCCTCGTAGCGACGCACGTCGTTCACCGCCACCTTATCGGTGTAACCACGCGTGCCCGCGAAAATCAGCACGATCTGCTCTTCAACCGGCACTGGCGCGAACTGGTTCTGCTTCAGCAGTTCCGTGAGGCGCGCCCCGCGATTGAGCAGGCGCTGCGTGGCTGCGTCGAGATCGGAGCCGAACTTCGCGAACGCCGCCATTTCGCGGTATTGCGCGAGCTCGCCCTTCAGCGGGCCGGCGGCTTGCTTCATCGCCTTGATCTGCGCGTTGCCGCCGACGCGCGACACCGAGATACCAACGTTCACCGCCGGACGAATACCGGAGAAGAAGAGATCGGTTTCAAGGAAGATTTGCCCGTCGGTGATCGAGATCACGTTGGTCGGAATGTAGGCCGACACGTCGTTGGCTTGCGTTTCGATGACCGGCAGCGCCGTCAGCGAACCCGCGCCATTGTCCTCGTTCAGCTTCGCCGAACGCTCCAGCAGGCGGGAGTGCAGGTAGAACACGTCGCCCGGATAGGCTTCGCGGCCCGGCGGGCGGCGCAGCAACAGCGACATCTGGCGATACGCCACGGCCTGTTTGGACAAGTCATCATAAATGATGAGCGCGTGCATGCCGTTGTCGCGGAAATACTCGCCCATGGCGCAGCCGGCGAACGGCGCCAGGAATTGCAGCGGCGCCGGCTCTGAAGCGGTCGCGGCGACGATGATCGAATATTTCAGCGCGCCCTTGTCCTCGAGCATCTTGACGATCTGAGCGACCGTCGAGCGCTTTTGCCCGATGACGACGTAAATGCAGTAGAGCTTCTCGCTCTCCGGCAAATTCTTATCGTGCGCATCCTTCTGGTAGAGGATCGTGTCGATGGCGATCGCAGTCTTGCCGGTTTGGCGATCGCCGATGATCAGTTCGCGTTGACCGCGGCCGACAGGGATCAGCGCATCGATCGCCTTGATGCCGGTCTGCATCGGCTCGTGCACCGACTTACGCGGGATGATGCCCGGCGCTTTCATGTCGACGACACGGCGTTCGGTGGCGGCGATCGGGCCTTTGCCATCGATCGGCTCGCCCAGCGGGTTCACGACGCGGCCCAGAAGCGCCTTGCCGACAGGAACGTCGACGATGGCGCCAAGGCGCTTCACGGTGTCGCCTTCCTTCAAGCCGCGGTCTTCGCCGAAGATCACGACGCCGACATTGTCGCGCTCGAGGTTGAGGGCCATGCCCTTCACGCCGCCGGGGAACTCGACCATTTCGCCGGCCTGAACTTTTTCCAGGCCGTAGACGCGGGCGATACCGTCGCCGACCGACAGCACGCGGCCGACTTCAGCGACCTTGGCTTCAGCGCCGAAGCCTTTGATCTGTTCTTTCAGGATGGCGGAGATTTCAGCGGCGCGAACGTCCATGAGCGTCATGACCTCGTATTCGTCGAACGGATTAAGCGGATTTCAGCTGGAGGCGGAGCGCGTCCAGCTTGGATTTGACGGAAGCGTCGAATTGCTTGGAGCCGACGCGGACGACAAAGCCGCCGATCAGGCTCTCATCAACGCGGGTTTCGGCTTCAACCTTGGCGCCCAATTGCTTGGAGAGCGCTTCAAGGATCGAAGCCTGCTCCGCCGCGCCCAAGGACTTGGCGGAAACGATTTCAACCTGACGGGCGCCCCGGTGGCGCGCCAATAAGGCACGGAATGTCGATAGCACGCCTGGCAGTTCGCCAGCGCGGCGGTTCTGAGCGGCCACGCCAATCAGCTTCCGGCCTAGATCGCTCATGCCGATCTTCGCGGCCACGGCCGTCAGCGCGCGTGATTTCTCTTCCGGATCGATCAGCGGCGAGCGCGCGGCCTCACGCAGGTCGGCGCTGGCCTTCCAGGCCGCGTCAAACTTCTGAAAATCGGCCTCAAGCGCGTCTAACCCATTGGCGTCACGCGCCAATTCGAACACGGCCTGCGCGTAGCGCGCCGCTGCTTCGGAAGCTTCGCCGTCTGCTCTGTCGGCCACGTGTGTCTCAATAGCTCTCGCCGCCGAACACGCTTCGCGAACGCCAAGCGCTCACGATTACGGCAAGTTCGACGGCTGGGATGGCGCCAGCGAGGGTGTGGATAACCCCCGACGAATTGGAGCGCGCATTTTACGTCCGCGCACCCCGCATCGCGGGCGCCGAATAACATGGCGCGTTCGGCCTTGACAACCAGCCGCGAGCCCTCTGGATCAGCGACAAAAGCGCCTGATTTTTCAGGCGGGGGGAAACGCATGACAGACGCCGCCGCGCAGCCGCAAACGGCCGCCGAAGTATCGCCCGCAAAGCTTCGCCAAGTGGTGATGGCCTCGGCCGCCGGCACGGTGTTCGAGTGGTACGATTTCTTCGTCTACGGGGCCCTCGCTTCCGTCATCGCGCCGCTCTTTTTCGCGGGCCTGCCCGACGCACAGGCGTTCGTTTTCACGCTCCTCACCTTCGCCGTCGGCTTCGTGGTTCGTCCGCTCGGCGCGCTGGTGTTCGGCAAAATCGGCGATTCCAGCGGCCGCAAGGGCGCGTTCCTGATCACCATCACCATGATGGGCCTCGCGACCTTCGCCATCGGCCTCTTGCCCACCAACGCCGACATCGGCATCTGGGCTCCTGTTCTGCTGGTCACCTGCCGGATGCTGCAGGGCTTTGCGCTGGGCGGCGAGTATGGCGGCGCCGCGATCTACGTGGCCGAACACGCTCACCCCAAGCATCGAGGCCGCTCGACCGGCTGGATCCAAACTTCCGCGGCCTTCGGCCTGGTCGGCGCGCTGACCGTCGTCATGATCACCCGCGCCACGCTCGGCGAAGAAACCTTCCGCGCCTGGGGCTGGCGGATACCGTTTCTGGTGTCCATCGGCCTGCTCGCCATCTCCGTCTGGATTCGCCTCCAACTCGAAGAAAGCCCGGCGTTCCAGAAGCTCAAGGAAGAAGGCCGCCTCTCCAAGCGCGCTTACAGCGAAAGCTTCTTCGAATGGCGCAATCTCAAGATCGTCCTGCTGGCGCTGTTCGGCGTCTGCATGGCGCAGGGCGTCGTCTGGTACACGGCCAGCTTCTACACGCAGTTTTACCTCGAGCGGACGCTCAAAGTAGACAGCCAAACCGTGAACATCCTGATGATCGCGACCGTGGCGCTCTCAGCGCCGCTCTATCTCTTCTTCGCTCGCCTCTCGGACAAAGTCGGCCGCAAGCCGGTGATGCTCGGCGGCATGCTGCTGATGCTGGTGCTCTACTTCCCCGGCTATGACCTCATCACCCGCTTCGCCAATCCCGCGCTCGCCGAGGCCTGGCGCACGACGCCGGTGACAATCGTCGCCGACCCCAATGATTGCACCTTCCAACTCGACCTCACCGGCGGCGCGCACCAATTCTCGACCTCGTGCGACATCGCCAAGGGCGCGCTCTCGAACGCCGGCGTGAGCTACACCACGGAAGCGGGCGCGCCAGGCTCGCTTGCACGCATCCGCATCGGCGAGGAGTACGAGATCGAGAGCGTGAGCGCCGAAGGCCAATCGCTGTCGGACATTCGCGCCACCCGCACTGGCTTCGAGCGAACCTTGCGCGAAGTGCTCACCAACGCTGGCTACCCCGCCGCCGCACCCGGCCCAATGCAGGGCTGGAGCGTCTCGGAAGTCATGCGCGTGTTCGGAGAGAAGTTCGGCGTGTTCCTGGTGATGGCGCTGTTCGTCGTCGCCGCCACCGCGCTTTACGGCCCGCAAGCGGCGGCCTTGGTCGAGTTGTTTCCCACGCGCATCCGCTACACGGCGATGTCGCTGCCGTATCACATCGGCACCGGCTGGTTCGGCGGCCTGCTGCCGGCGATCGTCTTCGCTATCAACACGGCCACAGGGCAGGTGAATTCCGGGCTCTGGTTCCCTGTCGTTTGCACGGCCATAGCGGCAGCGGTAACCCTCGTGTTCTGGCCAGAGACGAAGGATCGCGACATCCACGCAGACTAAGCGCCGGCGATGGCGCGCAGTGCGTCGGTCATGGTTTTCACGCATTCACCACCTTCCCGAACGCGCCCTTAACGGCAGCGCGCTATATTGGCGTTGATGTCGGCGACCCCCTCCCCCGCGCTGGCGTTGACGCGTGCGTTTGATCGTCTGGAACGGTCAAGCGCACGCGTCGTCAACGCCGCGAACAGCAACGATGGCGGCGACCTGCCCTCGGCGATCGTCGATCAGATCGACGCGAAGGCGCAGGCGCGCGCCGCGATGGCGCTTGTGCGCTTTTCCGACCAAATGACCAAAGCATTGCTCGATATCGCCCGCAGCCCGCGTTAGCCGCGATACGTCGCGTTCGCGATCGCGGCGATTACACGCTGCAACACTTGAAACAACGCCTCTGATTGCCGCTCGTAGCGGGCGCTCAGCGCCTCAGGCGCGCCAATATCATTCCAGCTGCCCATTCCGCCAAACACCCAAGCGCTTGAAGCCGCCACGAGCGCGCGACGCGCATCAGCGTCAAGCCCGGCATATTCGGCGATGTCGTCATAGAAACCCGCCGGCGGCGGCGCGGACTTGAGCGCCTCGCGCGCCTCGACAAAACAGTGCGCGAAATTCTCCGCGTGGAGTTCGCGTGCAAGCTGCTCGATCTCTTCGAGCACCAAAGCAAACTCCGCGAGCGCCAAAGGCAAAGGGTCGGCGCTCAAAGTCTGCGGCTCAGTCTCGCCCTGCAGCAAATAACCGTTGGCCCAAATTTTCTGCTGCGGATCGGCGCGGTCGAGCAGGCGATCGAAACCTTGCCATATCTGCGCGCTATCCTTGCCGGCTGCCTCGATGAGCCAGCGTGGGCCACCGCCAACGAAGCCGACGCTCATTCGCTCGTTCAGCAAGGATTGCCCCGGCTGCGGCGCACGCGGTGCAACATGGAGCCGCAGCCCTACGCACCAAGGCTTCAAACGGTCGAACCATTCAATCGGGTTTTGCGCGACAGGCAGCCAAGCATCATCGTCGGTGGGCGATGGCGCAAGGAACTCGCAAATCTTCGAGAACCGAAACACCGAAGCATTGGGCCAAAAGCCAGTCACATCCCGATCGTTAAGGGACGCATTGCCAACGGCAACCAACGCCAAAGCTTGAGCGATGGGTCCTTGCATCGCGCTACGCCTTGAAATAGTCGCGCATGAGTTCGCTTGCCCATGCTGGTTGGCGGGTCGCGCCAATCGGCGCGAACTCATCCATCCACGGCTTCACATCCAGCACCGGCGTGCCGTCGATCGCATCAAGCCCGCGCACGCGCAGCACACGTCCTTCGACGGCGATGATCGTCGCCCGCGTCAGACCAATACGGTTCGGGCGGGCCTTCCCACGCTGAGCAAAGATACCCACGAGCGGCCAGTCCTTGCGCTCACGCGGATGCCGCGCGCCGGCTTCCACCTTCGCGACGTCAACACGGTCCATCAGGAAAACAATTTCGACGTGGGAAAAATCGGCGAGCCCGAAGAACGCTTCTTCGTCAAAATCCGGCTCCAGCACGATCTCAGCTTCAACAGCGCCCCAGAAATCGTCGGTCAAATCCTTCCGCGTCGAATGCACGCGCGCGACGGGGTTTACCTGGAAACCCATTTTGTTCTCCCTCACGGGATTTCTCTGCGCCCTTCCCGTTCCGGCGGCAATCCCCTACATGAACCGTTCAAACGAGGGATTGCTTCGCATGGATTGGGATATCGCGCCGCTCTTGTCGGACCCGCAGGCTTGGGCCGCTCTCATCACCTTGATCGTGATGGAAGTCGTGCTTGGCATCGACAATCTGATTTTCATTTCGATCCTGACGAATAAACTCCCAGAGGCGCAACGTACGCGCGCGCGCCGTATCGGTATCGGCCTCGCCCTCGGTTTGCGGCTGGCGCTCCTCTCCACCATCGCCATCATCGTCGGTTTGATCCATCCGGTGTTTGACCTTGGCTGGACCGGCGCGCCGGACAGCCACGGAAATCCAAGCTTCGAGACGGCGTTCTCGTGGCGCGACATCATCCTGATCGCCGGCGGCCTGTTTCTGGTGTGGAAAGCCACCAAGGAAATCCACCACGCCGTCGAGCCGGCGCCTACGCATGATCTCCTGGACAAGAAGGCGCCGGTCGCCATGAATTTTGGCTCGGCGATCTTCCAGATCCTTCTGCTCGACCTCGTGTTCTCGATCGACTCGATCCTCACCGCCGTCGGCATGACCGATCACGTGCCGATCATGTTCGCCGCCGTGATCTTCGCCGTCACCGTGATGTTGCTCGCCGCTGACCCCGTCGCGAATTTCATCAACAAGAACCCCACAGTCGTGATGCTCGCGCTCGGCTTCCTTTTGATGATCGGTATGGTGCTGATCGCCGAAGGCTTCGGCGTCCACGTGCCGAAGGGCTACATCTACGCGGCGATGGCGTTCTCGGCGCTGGTCGAGGGCCTCAACATGCTGTCGCGCAAGGCGGCGGTGAAGCGCGCCGCGCAGACGACGCAGCAACAGGGAGGCGGCCATGCGTAATGCAATTCTGGCGCTTGGCCTCCTCCTCGCGGCCTGCGCCACACCGCAAGTCACCCGCACTACGCTGGTCGCCGCTGACGCCGCGACGTCGCTCATCGTCGGCGAGCGACTAACGCAAGAGGTATCGACGCTCGCCGGTTCGGAAGGCAACGACGCTGTCGTCAATCTCACGCTGCGCCACGCTGATGGCCGCACGCTCGCGTTCCAGGAAGCCAACCATTCGCCGCATGATTTGATTGTGCAAGCCGCCGGCGGCGCGCTCGCACAAGTGATGGGCGCGGGCGAAGAGGTCACGACGCTGTACCACGCCGCCAGCGGCGAAGGCGAAACGGCGGGCGCGCCGTTCCTCTGCGGCCCGCAAGGGCCGGCGGCGCTCGGCATTCATCGCGGTGCGGATGGAACGATCCGCATGGTGGGTCTGCGCCAACCCTTCCAAGTCGAGACAACGCCAAGCGGACAAGACGAAGTCCTGCCGTATAGCCCCGATCAAGTCTGCGCCCGGCTGAGCTTCCGCGCGCAATGATCACTGGCCCGCTCTGTCGCGCCGCACGCGCGCTGGTGGAGTGGCCGCGCGATCATTTGGCGAATGTGTCGGGGGTAAACGTCGAGGCGATCGCCGACTTCGAAATGCGAAAGCTCGATCCGGGCGTTGAAGCGCGCGTCAAACTTCAACACGCTTTGGAACAAGGTGGCGCGCTGTTCCTGCCCGAAGGCAATGATGGACTAGGCGTCCGCCTTAAATTCCGCCAGCGCGACGTGCGCCAAATCAATCGCCTCGAGAATGAAGGCGGCCCGGTCGGCGAAGACGACATCTGATGCGCGATCTCACTCCGTCGGCAACGCGATAGAGCTTTGCCCAAACGCGTACTGCCAGCCTTGCGGCGTGCGCACGTAAGTATCGCTGAACCACACCCGGCGATCGAACGCCTCGCCGTTGTGAACGCCCTTCAGCCATAGCCGCGCCGTCACAATCGCGGTGTGCTCACCATAGAGCCGCACAACTTGCGTACCCTCATCCTCAACCTGATGCTCATATTCGTAGCTGCGCTCACGCGCGGCTTGCAGCAATTGCTCGCGCGTGATCACCGCACCGCGGCCCACCACCAAGATCATCTCCGGATGCAGGATCGCCGCCATCGCCTCCGCGTCGTTGCGTTCAACTGCCGCTTGATACGCCGTGTCCAATACCGCCACCACGCGCGCATCCGCCGCCGGATCGGCGCGCGCAACATTCGCGGTCAGCAACAGCGCGAACGCGGCGGCGGCGCTTCTCGTAAGTGACATGCGTGTTCTCCTCGCGCCCAGATTCATCAAACGGGGCCCGCGCCGCTCGCACTTTTCGGACCCGCCAGGCGCCGCTCACAAAAACTTGTGTCGAGCTGTTTCAACGTCCGCGAACGCCACACACTGGCGCCAAAATCAGCAGATTTTTCTTGCACTTCTCAGCGCGCGTTCACCCGCCGAACCCCACCTTTCATGCACGAGATGAGGCCAGCCAAGACCTCGTCCAAAACTGGAAGGAACGGAATTATGAAACGTTTTGCGATCGCGGCCGCGGCCGCCCTCACCCTGGTCGGCCCGCTCGCAGCGGCGCCAGCTTTCGCCGATCCGCCGGGCCGTTATGCCCAACACGATCGTCGCGACAATGACCGCAACAACCGTGGCGACCGCGACAATCGCGGCCAACGCTGGGACAACAACCGCTACAACGGCTACACCTACAATGGTCGCTGGTATTACGGCCAACCGACGCGCGCGCAAATGAACCGCGCTCAATTCGGTTGGCACGCCTGGCGCCGAGGCGAGCGTCTGCCGAGCGCGTATCATCAGCGCTATCGCGCAGTTGATTATCGCAGCGCGCGTCTCCGCGCTCCGCCACGCGGCTACCATTATGTCCGCGATGACCGCGGCGACGTGCTCATGGTCGCGATCGCCACCGGCCTCATCGCCAGCGTGATCCTCGCGAACAACTAAGCTCCCAGAAGTTGAACGCGAGCCTTCCTGCGGCCCCGGCGAAAGTCGGGGCCGCTCCTGCTTCAATAGACGCTGTAAGCGCCATCGATGCGGATGCTGTCGCCGGTATGAAAGCTCGACGCGTCGCTCGCGAGATAGACGGCGATGCCTCCAAACTCGTCAGGCCTGCCCCACCGCCGCATCGGCACACGGCCCTCGATGACGTTTTTCGTGAACTTGTCGCTGCCCTGCGCGACTTCGGTCAGCCCCGTCTCCGCCCAACCCGGCAGCAGCGCATTGCAGCGCACGCCGTAGCGCGCGAACTCCACCGCGATCGAATTGGTGAAACCGATGATGCCCGCCTTGGACGCCGCATAGTCCGGCGTATTCTGAGCGCCGAAATGCGCCACCATGCTCGACACCGCGACAATCGAACCGCCCGGATCGCCCGCTTCAGCCCGCGCCTTCATGTGCCGGCACGCCTCTCGCATCGTCCACATCATGCCATCGAGGTTGATCGCCATGACGCGGCGATAATCGTCCGCCTTCATGTCCAGGAACGAGCGCCAATAATTGCTGACGCCGGCATTGGCGATTACGCAATCGGCGCGCCCATGTTCCTTGAGAAGCGCCTCGAAGCCCGCGACGATGTTGGCTTCCGTGGATACATCCACGATCCGCGCGCTCGCTTTCCCGCCATGCGCCTTGAGCTGAGCCAACGCCGCCGCATTCTTCTCCGCATTGGTGCCCCAGATCTCGACCGCCGCGCCCGCCTGAGCCAGCGCATCCGCCATGCCCAAGCCAATGCCGCCATTGCCGCCCGTTACCAGCGCGACTTTTCCAGTGAGGTCGAAGGGTTTGTACACGTGGCGCTCCAAATATGGACCATATTGTTCGCGCTAGCCGTCGAACCGCAACGTATAAATCGTCCAGCAACGCTGCGCCGCGGCGCTTCGCGGGCTGGTGCAGTGCTCGATCGCCATCAGGTTGGCCGGATGTCGCTCCGCGATCGACAAGCGATACTCGACGAAATCTTCGCTTTCACGCAACAGCTCAAGCCCCGCCCCTTCGGCGCGCAAAGCGTCGAACACCGCGCCACGATGATCCGGGCGCGAAAGCTCAAACGACAATTCCGTCACGCGCCGTTCGCCGCCGAATGCGCTCACGCCCACATTCTGCCCCGGCCCATCGATCCAACCATTGCGCCGCGCGACGTAATCGTCCGGCCGATCGCGCGGGTCCGGCTCGAACAAATGCCAGTGCATGTGCCGCGCCGTCCGCGCGCTCACCGGCCCCCAACCGTAAGCCCAATCGCCGTGGCTTGACGGCGCTAGTGCTTCGATCATCAAGCGCGCGGTGAGACGCTCCATCGAAACGGGTTCTTCGGCAGTGGTCGGAGCCGCCACGACCAGGGCAAGGAGAAACGCCACGAGAATCCGCATTGCGGCACTATAGAAACGAGTACGGGTCGACGTCGATCTGCACACGCACGGCGCTATGCAGTTTCACGCGCCCCACCCACGCAGCCAAGAACGCCGACACGTCCACGCCCCTGTTCGCGCGCGCCAAGAAGCGCCGCCGATGCATTCCACGAATTACGGTGAGCGGCGCGGGCGCTGGCCCCCAGAGGTCGATGCCCTCTGCCGCTGGCGCCTTGGCGCCCAGCATATTCGCGGCTTCGTTGGCAAGCGCCTCGCTTGGCGCGGATACGATAATTGCCGCAAGCCGGCCATAAGGTGGCATGCCCGCGGCTTCACGCTCTTGCGCTTCCGCCGCGAGGAAGCGATCGCGATCCTGTGCCGCCAGCGCGATCATCACCGGCTCATGCGGCGCGTAAGTTTGAATAAGCGCGCGGCCTTTGCGTTCGTGGCGGCCAGCGCGGCCCGTCACCTGGCTCACGAGTTGATACGTGCGCTCGCCGGCGCGGAGATCGCCGCCCTTCAAGCCGAGATCGGCGTCAACAACACCCACAAACGTCAGCAGCGGAAAATTGTGACCCTTGGCGACGATCTGCGTGCCGATCAGAATATCGATGTCGCCCTTCTCCATCCGCGCCACCAGATCGCGCACGGCTTCGCCATTCGGCGTGGTGTCCGACGAGAAAATCTCGATGCGCGCTTCGGGGAAAAGTTCGCGCACCTCTTCTTCGATGCGCTCGACGCCCGGCCCGATCGAGACGAACGAATCCGGCGTCAAGCAATTCGGGCACGCCTTCGGCTTCGGCATCGAGAAGCCGGTGAGATGGCACACCAGCCGGCCGCTATATTTGTGCTCGACGAGCCAGGATTGCGTGTCCGGCGATTGCATCTTGTGCCCGCAAGCACGGCAGAGCGTCAGCGGCGCGTAGCCGCGTCGGTTCATATAGAACAAAGCCTGCTCGCCGCGCATCAAAGCTTCTTCAGCGCCGCGCACCAACTTGGGCGAGAGCCATTTGCCCTTCTCCGGCGGATTGAGCTTGAGATCGATCAGCTCAATGTCCGGCAATTCCGCCGCACCGTGGCGTGATGGCAGCTTAACGTGCGCGTAGCGCCCAGATTGCGCATTCACGAGCGTTTCAAGCGAGGGGGTCGCGCTGGCCAGCAGCACCGCGCAATCGCCAAGTTTCGCACGCGCCACAGCAAGATCGCGCGCCTGATAGATGACGCCCTCTTCTTGCTTGTAGGAAGGATCGTGCTCTTCATCGATCACGATCAGCCGCAAATTCGGATACGGCAGAAACAACGCCGACCGCGCGCCGACGACCAAGCGCGCCCGCCCCGCCGCGATCTCTCGCCACGCGCGGCGGCGGGCTTTGTGCGGAATCGCCGAGTGCCACTCGACCGGCTTGACGCCAAAGCGCGTCTCAAACCGGCTCATCGCCGCCTGCGTCAGCGCGATTTCGGGGATCAGCACCAAAACCTGCGCGTCCGGCGCCATCTCGAGCGCCGCCGCCGCCGCTTCGAGATATACTTCCGTCTTGCCTGAACCAGTAACACCGTCGAGCAACGACACAGAGAACGTGTTCGCGCGCACGTAGCCGCAAATCTCATCGGCGGCGGCTTGTTGAATCTCTGAAAGCGCCTTCCGTTTTCCTCCCCCGCTTGCGGGGGAGGTGCTGAGCGAAGCGAAGCGGAGGGGGGGGGGCGTATCAACCGCCCCCTCTGTCAGCTTCGCTGACACCTCCCCCGCAAGCGGGGGAGGAAAAAGCATCGGTTCCGGAAACGGCGGATCTTCGCTCTGCTCCACCTTCTCCAACGCGCCCGCGTCAACTAGGCCCTTAACAACTGCTGAAGACACTTCCGCGCGACGCGACAGTTCCGCCGCGCTCACCCATTCTTTCGCCGCTTCCTCCAACACACGCGCGCGCGCATCCGTCATCTTCTGCGGCGTCACGCCGGAGGGTTTCAGCACTGTATAGGTTGGCGGCGGCAGCAACGCCTCGGGCGAGCGCGCGACCATGCGCAGAATGTCGCCCGGCGGACGCACCAGATACTTTGCCGCCCAGTCCACGAACTTGCGCGACATCTCGGGCAAAGGAGAACCCGGCAGCACCTCCTCGATCGCTTTCAGATTGTCGGCGCCCTGCGAATTGTGCGTCACGCTCCACACGACGCCGCGCACCAGCCGCGGGCCGATGGGCGCGATTACGTGCATACCGGGCTCGAGCCCCATCTCCGGCACGGCGCGATAATCGAACGGCTCCGGCAACGGCAGCGGAAACAGCACCGCAACCCGGTCCAACCCGCCCTCCGCAACCTCCGGCTCATCCGGTGCGAACAACGGCCCAGCCGGCCGGTGCGCACGCTGGCGCTTCAGCGCGTCGAGCGCGCGGCGGCGGGCTGTTGGATTCATTCCGGTTGAATCTAGGGGTTGGAGGGATTCGGGGGAAGCGCCCGCGGCGGCGCAAACGCGAATGGCTGTTTACGATTGCGGCGTATTCTCCACACACATGACCGCCGCCACGGACCTCCTGCAACACTGGATCGCGCACATCCGCGACGAACGGCGCTTCGCCGCCAATTCGGTTGAGGCCTACGAGCGCGACGTCGCCGCGTTCCTCGGTTTTCTATCCCAGCACCTCGGCGGCGAGCCCAGCGCACATGATCTCGCGACGCTCGAACCGCGCGACCTCCGCGCCTATCTCGCCCATCGCCGCCAAGGGCCGGACGCGTTGAGCGATCGCTCGATTTCCCGCGCACTCGCGGCCATTCGCAGCTTTTATCGTTATCTCGACCGCCGCCATAACATCGCCAACCCGCGCCTCGCGCTCGTGCGCGGACCCAAGCTGAAACGTTCGCTGCCGCGCCCCGTCAGCGAAGCTGGCGCGGCCTCGCTGATCGCCGACGCCGAGGACGCCGCCTCAACGCCGTGGATCGGCGCGCGCGATGCGGCGCTCATCACTTTGCTTTACGCCGCCGGCCTTCGCATCAGCGAAGCGCTCTCGCTCACCGGCCAGGACCGCCCGCTTCCGGACACACTGCGCATCACCGGCAAGGGCGGCAAACAGCGGCTCGTGCCCATGCTCGCCGCCGCGCGCGAGGCCATCGAACGCTACGCCTCGATGTGCCCTTACGCGCTTGAAGGCGATGGTCCCTTGTTTCGCGCCGCACGCGGCGGAGCGATGTCGCCACGCATGGCGCAAGCGGCGATCGCGCATTTGCGCATGTGTCTGGGGTTGCCAGCCTCGGCGACGCCGCACGCTTTGCGGCACGCATTCGCCACGCATCTGCTCGCCAACGGCGCCGATCTGCGCGCGATCCAAGACCTGCTCGGACACGAATCACTGTCGACGACACAGGGCTACACCAGCGTCGAAGCGCAAAAAATTTTGCAGGCGTATCGCGCGGCGCACCCGCGCGCGTGACGATTTCACCGCGCGTCACGCACTCAAACGCCATACGTTTCAAGGCGCGTAGTTCATTCACGCAGTGCACAACAACGTCGACGCATCGGTGCGAGAAAAATCGCGCGCGCTACTTGCAGCAACTAATCGCAAACCAAATTCGTGAGACACACACACTCGGAGAGTCAAACAACTCCCACCCAACCCAGTGCCAACACCAGTAAAGATGAGGAAACGAAAATGGCTAAGAAAGTAAAGAAGGCTGCGAAGAAGCCGATGAAGAAGACCGCCCGCAAGACGGTTCGCAAGGCTGCGAAGAAGACCGTCCGCAAGGCGAAGGCGAAGAAGCCTGCCCGCAAGGCCGCCAAGAAGGTGACGCGCAAGGTCGCGAAGAAGCCGGCCAAGAAGTCGGTTCGCAAGGCCGCGAAGCGCAAGACGGCTCGCAAGGCGAAGCCGGTTGCTGCTCCGGTCGCACCGAGCGTCTAACAGACGAAACGCATGTGGGGCGCCTGGGGGCGCCCCACATCGCTTTTAAGGCTCACCCACCGCAAAGGATCGCATGCGCTCTCCAGTGATACGGCCTCCCCTCGCCCGCATCGAACGTCGCCGTCTCTGCCGCACGCGCCTCAAACGCTGATCCACCCGCCCGCTTTCGAGCGGGTTTTTTATTGTCTGCGTCGCGCTCGTTTCTTAGTCTGAACGCGCATGGGGTCGCTTCCGGGAGCGGCCATGGACAAAACCCTCCGCAACGCGCTCGATCTCGGCGCTGAAGGCGTGGAGCTTTATTGCTGGCGCTGCGTGCGCGTCCGCCGCTTCAGCGCTGCGCAAGCCTTGGCCAGCTGGCCTCCTCAATTCGACTTTGCGCAAATCGCCGCGAAATCCCGGCACCGACGATGCGGCCAGCGGGCGTCTGAGGCAAAGCCGATCTGGCCGCGCCGCAGTCGTGGCGGCAGCGAACCGCTCCCGATTGTGCCGAAGGCATGGGGACGCCGATAGGCTGACCATTGACACCCCTTGATCTTCGCCCTGCATCAAAGTACTTTGCATTTCAGAACACAGGGAGCACTCGATGACACGCGACGACATCGCCTCTGATCTCGCCTACGTGCGCGCGGTTGCCGAGGAAGGCCGGCACGCGCCTCTGCTGGGCGGGTCGCATTTCCTGTTCTGGGGCGTTCTCAACGCGCTGACCTATCTGCTGCATTGGAGCGTGCTCGAAGGCCACATCTCGCTTGGCGGCGGCGTTGCGTTTGCGTTTCTGTGGACCGGCTACGGGGTGATCGCCGCGATCGGCATGATCACCTTGCGCGGCCGAAACGCAGACAAGCCAGGCACGGCCGCGATCGGCGTCCGCGCGGAGCGCGCGATCTGGGCCGGCGTCAGCATCGCCATCGTCATCATTGCTCTGGGCTGCATCACCCGCATGGCGCTTGAAAGCGATCCACTGGCGCCCAACAACATCATGGCCCCGGTGCTCGCACTCTTCGGCGCCGCGCTCAGCGCCACGGCGATGATGGCGCGCGAGCGCTGGCTCAATCTGTTCGCTCTGATCGCTTACGCAGCGGCGTTGTTCGTGGGCGCTTTCGCCAACGCCTCCTGGGCTTACCCGGTCGCGGCGGCGGCGAACTTTATCGTCCTCGCCATCCCCGGCTTCATCTTGCTGCGGCGCGAGCCCGCGGCCATCGTGTGAGCCGCATGAGTTTCGACCACACCGAGATCGACGACGTGATCCACGGGCGGCTCAGGCTCGGGATCATGGCGTATCTCTCCACCGCCAGCCCGGCGCAATTCCTCGAGCTCAAAGCCAAGGTGAACGCCACAGACGGCAACCTCTCGACCCATCTCTCGAAACTCGAAGAAGCCGGCTACGTGAAGATCGAGAAAACTTACGAAGGCAAGAAGCCGCGCACCAACGTGCACCTCACCAAGCAGGGGCGAAATGCTTGGCTCGCGTATCTCAAACGCTTGGAAGCTTTGATCGAAAGCAGCAAGGGCTAAGCGCCCTCGTCATTCCGGGGCATCGCGTAGCGATGAACCCGGAACCCAGGGGGTGACAAAGCTGCGCTCCTAATCCTTGGATCCCGGATCGCGCTCCGCGCGTCCGGAATGACGAAGGTTGTTGTGCCGAAAGAGAACTAAGCCGCCAGCGCCCAACGCGCGACGCCCGGGTACGGCGGCTCACGCGTATCGGCGAAACCGGATTTCTCCAGCGTCCGCGCCGTGAGCAAATCTTCCGCGTCCAGATGCACGATCACGCGGCGCGCGCCGTTCGTCAGCGCCCACCCGGCGAGCGCCTTGATCGTTGCCTGCCCAAGCCCCCTGCCCCGCATATCTTGCGTCAGGCCAAAGCCAAGCTCGACGTCGCCGTTCTCATCCGGGCGCCCGATCAAGGCCGCCAAGCCCGCCACACGCGGCGGCCGGCTTTCACCGTCATGAGTCAGCAGAACCCAGCCGTACCAGCCGATACCGTCAGGATCGTGCGCCAGATTTTTCGCAGCCCACGCCAGCCCCGGCTGATCGAACGGCGCCGGCGGCCAGAACGGCTCATGCGCGACGGCGATGGCGTTGAAGAATGCCGCGCGATGCCCCGCCTGCAGCGCAGCCAAACTTGGATCAAGCGCCAGCAACGTCAGGCGCGACGTGTTCAATACCCGCAATGTCCGTCCCTCCGCGTAGGCACAGAGACTGACGCCAAGCGCACACCACTGGAAAGTGAGAGATGCGCAATGTTCACAGGCGGATGTCGAGGGGCGCGCTGCTGGTCCGAAACGGACATGCGCTTTCCAACAACTAAGTCCGTCATCCCGGACACGCGGAGCGTGATCCGGGACCCAGTGGCAAACGACGAACCCTTCGATCCCCTGGGCCCCGGCTCTCCCTTCGGTCGGCCGGGATGACGGTGGTCCCTCGATGACGTCCGCTCTCGGCGAAAAGCGGAAGCCATCTATCCCCCTGCCAATCCCGCTCCAGCCCTTGCGCCGTAAGCCCCCGCAAAAAATCTGTCCAACCCCCTCCACACCGCCCGCATACTGCGCGCACATGACATCCGCTCCTCCCATCAACACTGCAAAGCTCCGCGCCTTCGCCGCACTCATGCGGCGGTGGTTTGCGTTTGTGCTGTTGTGGTTGGCGCGGCTGCCGATGAAGCGCTCGCGTGACGAGATCGAGCGCATGGAAGGCCGGCTCAAATATCTGATCGGCGCGAGCGTGCTGCTCGAGGGCTTCCAACCCGGCAAAGCCCGCATGGGCGCCCATCTCACCGGCCGCGCCTACAAAGGCGCATGGATGAATTTCGTGCTGCGCAATGCGCTGCCGCCGCTCAGCGCGTTCGGCTACGACCGCATCGCGCGCATCAAGCACGTCGCCGCGCGCATCGATTTTTACGTGCAGCGCTTCATGCGCCGCTTGAAGCGCGGCTTCCTCATGCGCCGCACCGCCCTGCGCGGAACCGCGCCCCGCGCGCTGATGTCACACGCGCCGGCGCTGCTCGTCGCCGTCGCCGACACCTCCTGATCTCGCCGCACGTCCTGAACACCCAAACGCGCGGTCAAAGCCCGACTCGCGCGGCGCCGGCGTGCGCCCCCTGCTCCTCCTCGATGGAGGAGCTGTCAGCGCGAAGCGCTGACTGAGGAGGTGAGGCCCGAGAGGCGGAAGGTGAGCCGCATGAGGCCTTTTCGGTAACGCAGCGCGCGCACCTCCTCCGCCGCTTCGCGGCGCCTCCTCCATCGAGGAGGAGGCGAGACGCTTCTGCCTATCTCCGTTTCGCCCTAAGCCTGCATCGTCCAGCCATCGACGCCCTTGGCCGCTTCGCGCAGCGCCTCAGTCATCGTCGGGTGTGGGTGGCAGGTTCGGGCGATGTCTTCGGCGCTCGCGCCGAATTCCATCGCCACGCAGATCTCGCCAATCATTTCGCCAACGCCCGCACCGACAAGATGCGCGCCGACAACGCGCTTGGTGGCGGCGTCCTCGATGATTTTCACGAGGCCTTCGGTGGTGTGATTGGTGCGGGCGCGCGAATTGGCCATGAACTGAAACTTGCCAACCTTGTAGGCCACGCCCGCGGCCTTCAATTCATCTTCCGTCTTGCCGACAGTGGCGACTTCAGGATCGGTGTAAACCACGCCCGGGATGATGTCGTAATTCACGTGGCCCCACTGCCCCGCGATCACTTGCGCGACAGCCGTGCCCTCTTCCTCGGCTTTGTGCGCCAGCATCGGCCCATGCGTCACATCACCAATCGCATAGATGTTTGTCACGTTGGTTTTGAAGTGATCGGTTTCGATGAAGCCGCGCTGATCGAAACGAACGCCGGCATTCTCCAGGCCGAGGCCCGTCGTGTATGGCTTGCGGCCAATGGCGACGAGCGCGATATCGGCGTCGATCGTGCGCGCCGCGCCGCCTTTTGCCGGCTCGATGGTCAATTGCAGGCCGCCACTGCGGAGCTTCTCGATGGAGGTGACTTTCTGGCCAAGCTCGAAGCTCATGCCTTGCTTCTTCAAGATGCGCTGAAACGCCGTCGCGATTTCCGAATCGATCCCGGGCGTGATGCGGTCGAGGAATTCCACGACGGTCACGTCCGCGCCCAGCCGGCGCCACACGGAGCCCAACTCCAGCCCGATCACACCCGCGCCGATCACCACCAGTTTCTTCGGAACCGTCTTCAGCGTCAGCGCACCGGTCGATGAAACGATGCTTTCTTCGTCGATCTCGATGCCTGGCAAATCCGTCGGCACGGAGCCCGTGGCGATGACGATGTTTTTGGTCTCGATGGTTGACTTCGCGCCGTCGAGGCCAGTCACCTCAATTGTGTTGGCCGACACCAGCCGCCCAGCGCCTTTGATGTAATCCACCTTGTTCTTCTTCATCAGGAACTCGACGCCCTTCGTCAGCCCCTCAACGGCCTCGTCCTTCTGCTTCATCATTTGCGGCAGGTTGAGGCCCAAGCCTTCGATCTCGACGCCCATGGAAGGGAATGTCTTGCGCGCCGCCTCGAAATATTCGCTCGCGTGCAGAAGTGCTTTCGAGGGAATGCAACCGACGTTCAAGCAGGTGCCGCCGAGCTTGCCGCGCTTTTCGATGATCGCCGTCTTCAAGCCCAGTTGGCCGGCGCGGATGGCGCAATTGTAGCCGCCAGGGCCGCCGCCAACGATGACAACATCATAGAGTTCGGACATGCAAAAGCTCCCGCGCGCTGCGGCTGATAAGATGGCCGCAACCTAGGCAGGCGCGCGCTAGGGTCAACCAGCGCCCTTGCAGATCAGACCCGAACTTCTCGCTTATGCCGCTTGGCGTTCCCAATAGGCGCGGTCGATCGCGTCGATCGCAAGCACCAGCAGCCCAACGATGAGGATCACGGCCAGGATGACGATCTGAGATTCGGTCCCGTCCGGCGTCGCCACCAGCACTTCAGGCTGCGCGAAGCTTTGCACCTCGACGCTCTGCACCGTTTCAACCAGGCCGCCATTCTCCTGCTGCGCATAGGCCCAGCGGCCGCCGAACAGCGCGAAACCGATCAGCCAAGCCCAGAAGGCTTGCGTCCGCCGGATCAGCCGGATCATCGCAATAAAGAAGAAGAGCCCTGCGCCAAGCCACAGGCCCGCTTCGAGCCAAGAAACGCCGTCCAGAGTCGCGCGTTGCGCCTCAGAGAGAAAGCTCAGATCGACCGGAATGTTGCCCAGCACCAAAGCCGCCGACCCGCCAGCCATCAGGCACACGCCCGTGAGCAGAAGCAGCACCAATACCGACGGCCAACGCAGAATGAACGCCATGGGGTGTCCCCCTCTCCGACATGCTCCCCCGAGCAATGCGCCAGAGCTTACACGTTGCGCCCCCGAACTGTCAGGCCATTTCGCCGCGCGGCGGGACAGATTGCCCCGGCGGCGTCACGGCCCCTTCGGTTCCCAGCCGCCACGGTCCATCTTTTCCACATGAACACTCACCCGCCGCGCGAAATCCTGCACCACGAGGCCCAAGGCGCCTCCGACCGGCTGGCGCTCGCCCTCACCAAAGGACTGCGGTTTTTCGCCGACGTTTTCTTCGCCAAACGCTATGGCCACCGCGCCGTCGTGTTGGAGACCGTCGCCGGTGTGCCGGGCATGGTCGGCGGCATGATGAACCACCTCAAAAGCCTGCGCCTGATGCGCGACGATGACGGCTGGATCAAAACCTTGCTCGATGAAGCTGAAAACGAACGCATGCACCTGATGACGTTCGTCAGCCTGTTCCAGCCGAGTTGGTTCGAGCGACTGCTCCTGTTGCTGACGCAGGCGATCTTCTGGAACGCCTACTTCTTCCTCTACCTGTTCTCGCCCAAAACCGCGCACCGCATGGTGGGCTATTTCGAAGAAGAGGCCGTCGTCAGCTACACGCAATTCCTGGCTGAGATCGATGCTGGCCGCTTTGAAAACGTCCCCGCCCCGCAAATCGCCATCGATTATTGGCAGCTGCCAGCCGACGCGCGCTTGCGAGACGTGGTCGTCGTCGTTCGCGCCGATGAAGCCGGCCATCGCGACATGAACCACGCCTTCTCGGATCAGCTGCGGCGCGGCGATACGCCGTGGCGGAAACTTTCACCGACCTGATTGCGTCGGCGACATATCCACATCGATCCGTATGCGCAACGCGAACCAAAACGCAGCGGCAACGTTTCATTTACGGGCGGGCGAAAGCGAGACGAGACGGAGATCGCCCCATGCAAGTGAACAAGCTGCGCCTGCCGGCCGAAAACGGCCTCGTGCCCGCCGGCTCTTACTTTGAACGCCTCGCCATTGCCCTGCGTGAGGCCAACGATCGGGACTACAGATCGAGCAGCATGCGCTCGGGATCTTCGAGCCCCTCTTTCACGCGCACCAGGAATGTTACCGCCTCTTTACCATCGACGATGCGGTGATCGTAGGAGAGCGCCAGGTACATCATCGGCCGGACCACAACCTGGCCGTTGATCACCACCGGTCGATCCTGGATTTTGTGCATGCCAAGAATGCCGCTTTGCGGCGCATTCAGGATCGGTGTGGACATAAGTGAGCCATAGACCCCGCCATTCGAGATCGTGAACGTCGCGCCTTGCAGATCCTCGAGCTTCAGATGCCCGTCGCGGGCCTTGACGCCCAATTCGCCGATTTCGCGCTCGATCTCCGCCATGGTCTTTTGATCGCAATCGCGCACAACCGGCACGACGAGGCCCTTATCGGTGCCGACAGCGATGCCGATGTCGTAGAAATTCTTATAGATGATGTCGTCGCCATCGATCTCAGCGTTGACGTTCGGAATTTCCTTCAGCGCGGTGACGCACGCCTTCACGAAAAAACTCATGAAGCCGAGCTTCACGCCATGTTTCTTTTCAAAGCCATCCTTGTATTTGTTGCGCGCGGCCATGATTGCCGACATGTCGGCTTCGTTGAACGTCGTCAGCATCGCGGCGCTGTTTTGCGCTTCCTTCAGACGCCGGGCGATGGTTTGGCGAAGACGCGTCATACGCTGACGCTCCTCGCGCGGGCCGAGTGCACGCGCTTGGATCGTCGGCGGACGCGCAGGCGTCGCGGCGACTGGCGCGCGCTGCTCAAGGATCGCCAGCGCGTCGGCCTTGGTGACGCGCCCCTCTCTGCCCGAGCCTGAGGCATTGGCTAGATCGAGATTGTTCTCGGCGGCGATGCGTTGCACCGACGGCGGCGCGGGCTTTGCGCCGTTCGCTTCCGCGGCTTTCGCCGCCGGCGGTGGAGTCGGAGCGGCGGCCTTTGGGGCGGTCGGGGCAGCACCCGCGCCAGCGGCGCCAAGGCGGCCGAGGAGCGCGCCGATGTTCACCGTTGCGCCAACTTCAGCGACAATCTCGCTGAGCGTGCCCGCTTCCGGCGCGGAGACCTCGACGGACACTTTGTCCGTCTCAAGCTCAACCAGCGTCTCGTCCTTGCGAACAGCGTCGCCAGACTTCTTCAGCCATTTGGCGACAGTCGCCTCGCTGACGCTTTCGCCCAAGGTCGGCACTACAATATCGGTCATGGCATCACTCTAACTTGGCTCGTCGTGGCTCGGCAGCACCGGGCGGTCCGACTTGGTCCAGAACACATGATCATTGCCGTTGTTCTTCTGAACGACCGGCACTTGGGCGGGATGAAGCCCGCCCATCAAACGCGCATTGACGCCAATCTTCTCGGCGTCGGCGTCCCCGACGATCGTGAAGTGTGAGAAGCATCCGCACGTCTTGCAATGATGCATCTCCAGCATGCGGTCCCCCCACATGTAAACAAACGTATCGGGAGGCGTCTCGAACTTCACGTCGCGTTGCGGGTAGTAGGCCCACAGCGGCCCATAGAGCCGACAGTGCGAGCAATTGCAGTCCATCACCCATTCGGGCGCCTGCTCGACCGTGTAGCGCACCGCGCCGCAATGACAGGAAGCCGCTATCATCTTAGCCCAGCGCGCCTTCCAGCAGCGCTTCCAATTCCTTCAGGTGCTTCGACATTTGACCGGCGGCGGTTGATGCGCTCGCTGGTCGGCCCGCATAGCGCGCACGCTTCGCTTTCAGGGGCAGCTTTTCAAGTGTCAGCTCAAGCCACGGATCAACGAAACTCCAGCCGCCCATGTTCTTGGGCTCTTCCTGGCACCACACCAGGTCCGCGTTCGGGAAACGCGACAGCTCGTGGCTGATCGATTTCATCGGCCACGGATAGAATTGTTCAAGCCGCAGCAGATAGATGTCGTTGAGGCCGCGCTTCTCGCGTTCGTCCAGCAGATCGAAATAGACCTTGCCTGAGCACATCACGACGCGGTGGATTTGATCGTCCGGCTTTAGCGCCACGTTGGTGAGGCCGTTGCCGTTTTGCGCGTCATCCCAGAGCACACGGTGGAACGACGAGCCTTCGCCCATGTCGCTCAGCGCAGAGACAGCCTTCTTGTGACGCAGCAAGGATTTCGGCGTGAACACGATCAGCGGCTTGCGGAAATTACGGTGAATCTGACGGCGCAGCGCGTGGTAATAATTCGCCGGCGTCGTGCAATTCACAACCTGCATGTTGTCTTCCGCGCATTGCTGCAGGAAGCGCTCTATCCGCGCGGAGCTGTGTTCCGGTCCCTGCCCTTCATAGCCATGCGGCAGCAGCATCACGAGGCCGGACATACGCAGCCATTTGCGCTCGCCCGACGAGATGAACTGATCGATCACCACCTGCGCGCCGTTCACGAAATCGCCGAACTGCGCCTCCCAGAGCGTCAGCGTGTTCGGCGCCGACGTGGTGTATCCGTACTCGAAGCCAAGCACTGCCTCTTCAGAAAGCAGCGAGTCGATCACTTCGTAATGGGCTTGGCCCTCGCGGATGTTGTTGAGCGGCGTGTAGCGCTCTTCGGTTTTCTGATCGACGAAGTGCGAGTGACGCTGACTGAATGTCCCGCGGCAGGAATCCTGGCCCGACAGGCGCACTTGAAAACCTTCATCGAGCAGCGACGCGAAGGCGAGGTGCTCGCCCAGCGCCCAATCGATGTTGGCCCCCTCTTCGATCGCCTTGCGCCGGCCTTCGACAACGCGGGCGACGGTCTTGTGCATCTCGACATTCGGCGGAATGTCGGTGATGCGGCGCCCGAGCTCGCGAAGCTTGCTTTCACTTAGACCAGTGATGCCGCGCCGGTCGTCGTCGTCTGGCAAACCAAGCCCCGACCACACGCCGTCGAGCCAGTCGGCCTTGTTGGCGCGATAATTCTTGCCGGCGTCGAACTCGGCATCGAGAAAGCGGTCGAACTCCTCGGTCGTTTTCGCAACCTCGTCAGAGGTGACGACGCCTTCCTTGACCAAGCGCTCAGTGTACAGCGTGATGACCGAGGCGTGGTCCTTGATGCGCCGATACATCAAAGGCTGCGTCATCGTCGGGTCGTCGCCTTCGTTGTGCCCGAAGCGGCGATAGCAGAACATGTCGACGACGACGTCCTTGCCGAAACGCTGGCGATATTCCGTGGCCACTTTGGCGGCGTAGGTCACGGCTTCTGGATCATCGCCGTTCACGTGGAAAATCGGCGCCTGCACCATCAAGGCGACATCGGATGGATACGGCGACGAACGCGAATAATGCGGCGCGGTGGTGAAGCCGATCTGGTTGTTGATGATGAAGTGCATCGTGCCGCCGGTGCGATAACCGCGCAGGCCCGAAAGCGCGAAGCACTCGGCGACAACGCCCTGCCCCGCGAACGCTGCATCGCCGTGGATGAGCAGCGGCATCACGCGCGCGCGCAAGGCGTGCAGGTCTTCGTCCGCCTTCCAGGTTTGGCGCTGCGCCTGCTTGGCGCGCGCTTTGCCGAGAACAACAGGATTGACGATTTCGAGGTGGCTCGGATTGGCGGCGAGCGACAAGTGGACGTTGTTGCCGTCAAACGCGCGATCGCTTGAGGCGCCCATGTGATATTTCACATCGCCGGAGCCCTGCACGTCGTCGGGCTGCGACGAGCCGCCTTGGAATTCGTTGAAGATGGCCTGGTAAGGCTTGCCCATGACAGCGGCGAGAACGTTGAGGCGCCCACGGTGCGCCATACCGAGGATGATCTCCTCAACCCCGAGCGCTCCGCCGCGTTTGATGATTTGTTCGAGCGCGGGAAGCATGCTCTCGCCGCCATCGAGGCCGAAGCGTTTGGTGCCCGGATGGCGTTTGCCGACGAAACGCTCAAACGCTTCGCCTTCGATCAATTTGTTGAGGATGGCGCGTTTGCCCTCAGGCGTGAAGGCGATGGTTTTGTCCGGCCCTTCGATGCGTTCCTGAATCCACGCCTTCTCGGCCGGATCAGTGATGTGCATGAACTCGACGCCGACATTCTCGCAGTAAGTCCGGCGCAGGATTGCAATCATCTCGTTGACGGTCGCGCTTTCAAGGCCGAGCACGCCATCGATGAAGATCGGCCGGTTGAGGTCGTTGGGCCCGAAGCCGTAGCTCGCAGGATCGAGTTCCGCCGGGGCCTCGCGCTGCTCGATGCCGAGCGGATCCAGGTGAGCGGCGAGATGCCCGCGCGTGCGATAGGCGCGGATCATCATCAAAGCCCGCACGCTATCGCGAGCGGCGGTTTGCACGTCGACGATCGACGCTTGCGGCAATCGCTGGGCGATCTTCTTCTCGACTTTCGTCGTGAGGCCCGCCCAATCGCCGTCGAGCAGACGCGTCAGCTCCGTCGTTTTGGGCTGCGCCAGTTCGGCGCGATACCAGGACGGACCGGTTGCAGCGGCACGCACGGCGCTTGGATCATCGCGCAATTGCGCGAAGAAGGCGCGCCAGGATGGATCGACCGAATTGGGATCGTCGAGATAGCGCGCGGCCATTTCCTCCACGAACGTTGCGTTCGCGCCGTAGAGAAAACTTGTCTCCAGAAGGGCCGTGTTCGACAGACTGCGGGCGTCATCCGCCATGATTGGGAGGACCTCTCGGAAAGTCGCGTGCGATAGCCGAGATATAGGCGTCGCCGCTAAGCGGCGCCCGTTCTAAAGTGCGTCGGCAAAGGATTGAAGGCCTGCGTTACCGCAAGGCGGAAAAAGCGCAGCGGCCAATAACTTAAGGCCGCTTAACCCTTGAGCACTTCAGCCATTGTGCGCCCGAGCGCGGCGGGATGCGGCGCGACCTTTATGCCGGCGGCTTCCATCGCCGCGATCTTGCTCTCCGCGTCGCCTTTGCCGCCGGAAATGATGGCGCCCGCGTGGCCCATGCGGCGGCCGGGAGGCGCGGTGCGACCGGCGATGAAGCCAACCGTCGGTTTCCAGCGGCCCTTCTTCTTCTCGTCAGCCAGGAATTGCGCGGCGTCTTCCTCAGCCGAGCCGCCGATTTCGCCGATCATGATGATCGATTGGGTGTCAGCGTCCGCCAGGAACAGCTCAAGCATGTCGATGAACTCAGTGCCTTTCACCGGATCGCCGCCAATACCGACGGCTGTCGTCTGGCCCAGGCCCTCATTGGTGGTCTGGAACACCGCCTCATAGGTCAACGTGCCGGAGCGCGAGAGCACGCCGACTTTGCCCTTCGAGAAAATCTGGCCCGGCATGATGCCGATCTTGCACTCGTTTGGCGTCAGTACGCCGGGGCAGTTCGGGCCGATGAGGCGCGACTTGGATTTTTCCAGCTTCGCCTTCACGCGCACCATATCGAGCACCGGAATGCCCTCGGTGATGCAGATGATGAGGGGGATTTCCGCGTCGACCGCTTCTTCGATGGCGGCTGCCGCGCCTGGCGGCGGCACGTAGATCACTGTGGCGTCAGCGCCGGCTTTCTCCTTGGCCTCAGCAACGCTCGCGAACACCGGCAGACCCAGATGGGTCGTGCCGGCTTTGCCCGGCGAGACGCCGCCGGTCATGCGCGTGCCGTAGGCGATCGCCTGTTCGGAGTGGAACGTGCCGTTCTTGCCCGTGAAGCCCTGGCAGATGACCCGCGTCTGGGCATTGATGAGGATGGACATTTGGCCCCCGAACGGCGCTGCAACATGAAGGTTCGGCCAGCGGCATAACCTAGGCTGGCCGGCTTGCAAACCCTATGGAAAGCGCCCGCTTCAGTGGGTCGCGGGCCTGCGCTTTAACCCATGATGAAGGCGTTCAGCTTGTTGCCGTCCGGATCGCGGAAATAGGCGGCGTAGAACGCATCGCTGCGCGGGCCGGGCGGGCCATCGCACGTGCCGC
This sequence comes from alpha proteobacterium U9-1i, assembly GCA_000974665.1. Lineage (NCBI taxonomy): Bacteria > Pseudomonadati > Pseudomonadota > Alphaproteobacteria > alpha proteobacterium U9-1i. The sequence goes on from BBSY01000002.1 coordinate 439,141, forward strand.
CATTCGCGAGTGCAATTTCATGCAGGCGATGGATTTGGTCCTTGTCCTTGGCTTCAAGCGCGACCATCACGCCGTTGCCAACCGTCGCCACCTGACCGTTGAAAGGCTTTGTCAGCCCGATGCCCGCGCCGCCGCCCGGCGTGCCCCACGCAATCGCGCCAGGCCATTCCATCATCCGCCCCGTGCCGAGTTCAGCGGCGAGCGCATCATAAAATTTCGCGGCGCGTTCGAGGTCGTTGGTGCCGAGTGTGACGTAGCCGATCATTTTTTGTCCTCCGATCACGGGCGATGCGTCATTTCCAAAGGTCCAGAACGTTGGGCGCCCAGCGCAACTCAACCATAGTCGCGTACAACGCCAGAATGCCCCCCAGGCCCGCGGCGATTCTGAAGAATCCGAGCGCAAAGTGCTCGGCCTCTCCCGTCGCCTCCCATTCCAACGCATAATTTCGGACGAACGGGATTGCGTTTACTTTCACGAAGAATGAGCTGCGCGAAACGTGTTCTGGCTCCAGGCGTCGCAGACCGGTGCTGAGCTTCGCCGTGACAACAACGTGAGGTTTGTCCGAGAAGCGACGCTGAAATCGTACACGAACAGATTTTTGGTCCTTCGCTACTTCTTCGCTTCCCGTGAGCGTCACGTCCCCCATAGCCACCCTACCCCTTCTTCACCGCCGCCACGATCTTGCGTGCGGCGTCTTCGAGATCGTCGGCGCTGATCACGTTCAAGCCGCTTTCGTTGATGATCTTCTTGCCGAGGTCGACGTTGGTGCCTTCGAGGCGCACCACCAGCGGCACCTGCAGACCAACTTCTTTCACCGCCGCGATCACACCTTCGGCGATGACGTCGCACTTCATAATGCCGCCGAAGATGTTGACGAGGATGCCTTTTACCTTCGGGTCAGCGGTGATGATCTTGAAGGCGGCCGTCACCTTCTCTTTCGACGCGCCACCGCCGACATCGAGGAAGTTTGCGGGCTCGGAACCAAACAATTTGATGATGTCCATCGTCGCCATGGCGAGGCCGGCGCCGTTGACCATGCAGCCGATGTCGCCGTCGAGGGCGATGTAGGCGAGGTCGTACTTGGAGGCTTCGATTTCCTTTTCGTCTTCCTCACTCAGATCGCGCAGCTCGGCCCATTCCGGATGACGGAAGCCGGCGTTGGGATCGAAACTCACCTTCGCGTCGGCGCAGACGAGCTTGTTGTCCTCGGTGACGATCAGCGGATTGATCTCGAGCATGCTCATGTCGCTCTTCACGAACGCCGTGTAGAGCTTGCCCACGATGTCGGCGCATTGCGCGGCGAGATCGCCAGAGAGGCCGAGCGCGCCGGAAATTTTGGTGGCGTCAGCGGCGGTTGGGCCGGTGGCGGGATCGACCGGAACGGTGGTGATTTTTTCCGGCGTGTCGTGCGCGACTTCCTCGATGTTCATGCCGCCGGCCTCAGACACGACGAACGCCACGCGGCCGGTTTCACGATCGACCAAAGCGGAGAGATAGAACTCCTTGGCGATCTTCATGCCTTCTTCGATGTAGATGCGCTTCACGACGCGGCCAGCGGCGCCGGTCTGCAGCGTGACGAGCGTGTTGCCGAGCATCTGCTGCGCGTAGAGCCCCACATCTTCCGGCTTGAAGGCGATGCGCACGCCGCCCTTCTCGCCGGCAGCGGATTCCTTGAACTTGCCCTTGCCGCGGCCGCCGGCGTGGATCTGGCTCTTCACAGCCCAGACCGAGCCGCCAAGCTTGGCGGCGGCGTCGACAGCCTCATCCACGGTGAAGGCGGGGAAGCCGCGCGGCACCGGAGCGCCGAAGGATTTCAGCACCGCTTTGCCTTGGTATTCGTGGATGTTCATCTGAGAGCCCCGGAGAGGAAAGGTCGCGTGTTCGGGTCAGCCTATAGCAGCGCCCGCGCCGGGCTCAAATCCGGCTCAGGGCTTGGGGCGCGGCGTGTCGTCGCCATAGGCGATCTCGCCCGCCGCGACGCTGGTGCCAAGCTGAGGCGAGAATTCCTCTTTGACAGCGGAGGCCGTCTGCTCCCGCGCCGAACGGCGCCAGAACATGGCGATGGCGACGAACAGAGCCCCTCCCCCGGCGAACCAGAACATGCCCTCAATGCCGAACAGGTCCACCACCGGGCCTTGCACGATTGGGCCGATGATCGAGCCCGCCGCCCACACGAACAATAGCCCCGCAGCGGATTGCGCCAGCGTTCCCGGCGCGGCGCGATCGGCCATATGCGCGACGGCGATGCCGTAAAAACTCAAGGCGCCGGCGCCCCACGCAAAGAATGTAAGCACCGCCGCATATTCGGGCATGCGCCCGCCGAACAAGGCCAGCGCGAACGCCGAGATGGTCGCGATGAAGGTCAATGCGAAAATGATCAGACGCCGATCCATCCGATCCGACATCCGGCCCGCGGGCCACTGCAGCAGGAGCGAGCCGGCCCAGGCGGCGGAGTAAAATTCCGTCGCTGCGCCCTCGCCGTAATGCTGTTGCGCGTAGATAGGGGCGAGCGTCAGCACGCCCGAATTGACCAAGCCCGCGCCAAAGGCGGCGATGACAGCGGCGGGCGCGGTGGCGAATTGCTCCACAAGAGCGAGCGGCTGCGCTTTCGGCGGCTCCGGCTCGGCGGTTGACGTGAAGCACACCGGTAGCATCGACAGAGCCGCGAGGCCGGCCGCGATCATCCACGGCTCCGCCGCGCTGGGCGCGTCGTAGAAGGCGAAGTACGGTCCAAGCGCAAGCGCGGCCTTGGTGAGCACCATGTAGACGCTCATCACCTCGCCGCGCGCGCCGGGCGTGATGGAGGAGCTCATCCAGCTTTCCATGGTCGCGAACATGAGTGCGACGACCACGCCAGCGACGATGCGCGCCAGGCTCCAGGCCCAAATGTCGTTGCTGAAATGGAGCGCGAGAATGGTTGTGGCGAACACGGCCGCGCAGGCGGCGTAAACGCGGATGTGGCCGACACGCGCGAGCAACGTCGTCGCCACCACAGCACCGACCATGAAGCCAGCGGAATAGCTCGCGGCGATCAGGCCCAACACGGTAGAGGAATGCCCATCCGCAATCACGGCAAGCGGCAGTCGCACGCCAAGCAGCCCGCTCGCGAGCTGAAGGATGGTCAAAGCAGCGATGAGCGCGGCGACGTTGCGCAGGAGGCTCGTCATTGCGCCGAGGTGTAGGCGTGATTCTGCTCCGGCGGAACGCGTCAAAGCGGCCAGCTAGGCCAAGAAAAACGCATAGACGAGCTGGCCCGATTGAATGTGAGCAGGCTGCAACGATCGGGCCGTTGGCCGGCTCAGATTTTGGCGGCAGGCCGGCCGAGGATGAGACAGAGCGCGAACAGCGCCACGAACACGGAATCGACGATCACCGGCGTACGCAGTCCGTCTAAGTAGCGATCGCCCTGCTGCAGCACGAGGGCGATGAACGCGATCTTGCTTGTGCCGGCGATCACCAGCGCGGCGCGGCGCGCGGCCGGGTGAAACGCCCCGTAGAGGAGAAGCGCGCCCATCAGGCCAATCAAGACGCCCCAGTTCGGCACCACGATTGACGCAAAGGCGCCCTCCGGCGTTTCGCCGAACATTTGCTGAGACGCCGCTTCCGGCGCGATGGCGGCGTAAAGCATCGTCAGCGTAAGCACGCCGGCGATGGCCATGATCCACGGGATGAGTTTGTTGAACATGGGCCCGCCCCTCCCCGAGCGGATCTCCAGTTTCGGCCTAGACCTGGCTCAGATCAATCAGAGCGGCGCGCGCGTAAGGCGCAGAATCTGCTCGCGGGCGCCGTCCGGATAACGGATTGTGACAACGAACTCCGCTTCGGTGTCGCTGATTCGCCGTAGACGCAGCCCTTGGAACGCGAGCTCATTGGCGCTGGCGGAAACAGGCTCGAAGGAATGCCAGCCATCCTTTTCCTCCCAGCCGGTAAAATCTGGATTGAAATGCTTCAAACGCAAGCGAAGGCCAGCCTCGGTGACATCGAGGAGCATCAGTTCGTAAAATTCCGGCGCACCGTCACGCACCAAGCGGAAATGGCCCACCATCTGCCCGCCCGCGGCGGAGGACCATGTTTCCTCGATCACTCCGCCTAGGCCCTCGCCGACCCAACGCCCCGCGAGCCAGCTCGCGATTTCGATTTGCCCGACCGCAGCCGATGGCGGAGACGCGGCTTGCCCGCGCTCGGACGTTTGCGCGGCAGCGCTTGCACCTAGCCAGGCGCACATGGCGAAAGCGGCGAGGATTGTCTTCAGCATGACGAACTCCCTTCGCCTGTGATGACGCGTCCGTCGCCGCCATTTCGACATCAGGGCGCGGGCGTGAACACCCAGTCGCTGTCCGCCACGAGGTAAGCGAAGGTCGCGTAGGCGGCGATGTTTTGCTGGAGGTCGGCCGGATCGATCTTATCGAGCGTGTCATCCGGCGTGTGGTGCAGGTCGAAATACTGCAAGCCGTTCTGGCTGAGATCGGCGACCGGCACGCCTGTGCGACGCAAAGCGCCGATGTCGGCGCCGCCGCCAGCAGTGTTGTCACCCGGCAGCACGCCGAGCGGCGCGAGGGCGCGCTGGATACGGCGCGCGTAAGGCAAAGCCGGCTCGGCAAAACGCGATTGGAACTGCCAGACGCGGCCCGAGCCGAAATCGCTTTCGGCAGCAACAATGTGAGTTTCGTTGGCGTGGACGCGCGCGTATTCAGCGCCGCCATGGACGCCGTTTTCTTCCGCGCCGGACAGCAACAGACGAATGGTGCGCCGTGGACGGCGTGGCAATTGCTGGATTAAGCGCGCCGCAGCGGTGACGATTGCAACGCCGGCGCCGTCGTCGATGGCGCCTGTGCCTGTGTCCCAGGAATCCAAGTGCGCGGCGAGCAGGACAATTTCTTCCGGATGCTCACGGCCGCGAATTTCGGCGATGACATTACCAGACGGCGCGTTGTCGCGAATGTCGGCCTCGATGTTGATGCGCACGCGCACTGGGCCCCGCGTAAGCAGTCGTGCGAGCTGATCGGCGTCCGGCGCGGAAAGCGCAGCGGCGGGAAGCGATGCGCCGTCAGGCTGGCGTGACGAGCCGCCTTGGTGCGGGAAACGATGCGAATCCGTGCCGGCGGAGCGGATCAGGCACGCGGCGGCGCCTTTCGGCTGCGCCACCGGCGCACAACGCCCGCGCTTTGCGACAGCGACGCCATAGCCCGAGCCATCCTGCGTGCGCTGCATGATCTCATCGATAAAGACGATGCGCCCAGCGACCGCGCTGTTCGGCGCTTCTTGAAGTTCGGCCATGCTGGTGAAGCGCACGATCTCGGCTTCGACGCCGCCGGCGGGCGTAGCCGGTGAACCGCCGAGCGCGACGATGCGCAAAGGCTGCGGCGACGGCGAAATCACGTGCGCCTCTTCGCGCGTCGCATCCCAATACGGGATCGTGAACGGCTCGATGCGGACATTGGTGAAGCCATTGGCGCGCAACATCGCAACCGCCCAATCGCGCGCGCGCGCTTCGGCTTCGCTACCAGCCAGGCGCGGGCCAACCTCGGTGGTGAGACTTTCGACGATGTCGTAGCCCAGATCACTTTCAAGCGCGCTCGCTTGCAGACGATCGACGGTGCGCTGCGTTTCGGCGCTGATCGGCGCAACCGCTGGAGGCGCGGCCTGCTGCGCGCCGGCAGACGCGGACATGAGTGCGCCCGTCGCGAGCGCGGCCAGTAGCTTCTTCATATTGATCCCCACACCTATTGTTCTTTGGCGCCCGCCGCTTTCGGACAAGCTAGCGCGCGCGTGCGCGCCATTGTGCTTTGGATTGGCCGTAAATGTCGACCATGTAGATATCGAACGGCGGCGGTAGCGGCAGGTTTTCTTGCTCGCGTTTCGAGCCGAGCCGCTCCGCCAGTTTGATAGAGGGCGCGTTCTCTTTGTCGATGCAATGGATCACGTGATCCCAGCCGAGATTGTCGAACGCCCAATCGATCGCTGCGATCGCGCCCTCCTGCGCGAAGCCCTGCCCCGCTGCGCTTTTCTTCACGCCCCAACCCACTTCGTCACCGGGCCAGCCGCCTTCCTTGCCACCCGGACGCCATGGCCCAAGCCGCCCGATCCACTCGCCGGTGTCGCGACGCAAAACCGAGAACATGCCGTAGCCGAGCAACGCCCACGAACCCGCGAGTGTCGAGAGGCTGCGCCACGCCGCATCGCGCGGCGCCGTGCCGCCGATGAAACGCATCGTGTCCTCTTCCGTGGACATCTCGGCGAAGCCGTCGAAATCCGCGTGCGTTGGCGGACGGAGGATGAGGCGTTCGGTGGTGAGGGTTGGGCCGTTCATACGGGCGATGTAGCGGGTGACGCGCGAGCGCGGAAGCAGATTGCGACGGTAAGCTAGCGTGTGCGTGCGTCTATCAATATCTGCGAACGCCAGCCATCGGCGACACCTTCAACGTACGTCACGTTCGGCGCACCCGACCGACTGTACCGCCACGCATGCTGCACCCAAGGCGCTTGCCTGCTCTCAGCAGACGCCTCGACCCATTCGGCGCCGAGGCAAGTACGAAGCTCATAGCGCGACAGCATCCCAGGAAAGTCGCCGCGGCGCTCCTCAATGAGGTGGCGCCTCGGACGGCGGCCGTCGATAACTTCGCGGCCAAGCCAAACGTTTGAGTTCAAGTATTCGGCCTCGCCAGTATCGACGCGAGCGATCTGGGCGTGAATATCCGCGCATTGATCAAACGGTGGCGGCAGCCACAGCGTCTGCGTGAGCACGGCAACCACAAACGCGATGCCGGCGGCGGTCCACGCATACTTAGCCCACGCTAGGATCGATCCCTTTGCACGCATCGACCAGGCCCTTCACGGCATTGACGCTGTGGTCGAACATACTGCGCTCGGCGGCGCTCAATTCGATCTCGATCACCTTCTCGACGCCGTTTTTGCCGATGATGCAGGGCACGCCGACATACATGTCATTCAGGCCGTATTCGCCGCGCAGGTTTGCGGCGCAGGGCAGCAGGCGGCGCTTGTCACGCAGATAGCTCTTCGCCATCTGGATTGCGCTTTCGGCGGGCGCGTAGAAAGCGGAGCCTGTTTTCAGGAGGCCGACGATTTCGGCGCCGCCGTCGCGGGTGCGTTGGACGATCTGGTCGAGTTTTTCTTGGCTCGTCCAGCCCATCTTCACGAGATCAGGCAGCGGAATGCCGGCGACGGTGCTGTAGCGTGTCAGCGGCACCATCGTGTCGCCGTGGCCGCCGAGCACGAAGGCCGTGACGTCTTCCACCGAAACGTTGAACTCCTCGGCGAGGAAATAGCGGAAGCGCGCGCTGTCGAGCACGCCGGCCATGCCGACGACCTTGTTGTGCGGCAACTTCGAGAATTGGCGGAACGCCCACACCATCGCGTCGAGCGGATTGGTGACGACAATCACGAACGCGTTCGGCGCGTGGGTGGCGATGCCCTCGCCCACGGCCTTCATCACCTTGAGATTGATGCCAAGCAAATCGTCGCGGCTCATGCCGGGCTTGCGGGCGACGCCAGCAGTGACGATGCACACATCGGCGCCAGCTATGCCGGCATAGTCGTTGGCGCCCTTCATGGCGGCGTCCTTGCCGAACACCGGCGACGCTTCGGCGATGTCTAGGCCCTTGCCCTGCGGGACGCCCTCGACGACGTCGAACAGCACCACATCGCCCAGTTCCTCGCGCGCGGCGATGTGGGCGAGCGTGCCGCCGATCATGCCAGAACCGATAAGGGCGATCTTTGCGCGGGCCATGCACATGCTCCGAGGTCGGGGAGGGAAATCGGGGTGGGTCTAAACCTGCCCGGCGCTCGGTGCAACGCGGCGGAAACGCCTATTTCTTCACGATGATCATCAGCCCGTCGCCGACGCCGGTCATGGTGGCGTGCACACGGGGATCGGCTTTGGCTTTGCCCGCCAGCGCTCGAAGCGCGACTGTGTCCGGCGTTTTGTCGCTCGGATCGGCAACACGACCGGACCAGAGCATGTTGTCGAACAGCATCACGCCGCCTGGGCGCAGCAGCTTCAGGCCACGCTCGTAGTAAGCGTCGTAGCCAGTTTTATCGGCATCGATGAAGCCAAAATCATAGCGGTCGGCTTCGCGCGCCTGAATGCGCCGATCGAGAGTTTCGGCGGCCGGGGCGAGGTTGAGATCGATGATCCCGTCAACTGCGGCTTCGCGCCAATAGGTCTGCGCCTTAGCGGTCCAGTCCTCGTCGATGTCGCAGGCGAGCAGCCGCGCTGCACCGCCATGCATGTCCTTCATCGCGAGCGCCGTCGCCAGTGCTGAATACCCTGTGAAGACGCCGACTTCGAACGCGCGCTTGGCGCTGATCATGCGGACGATCGATTGCATGAAAGCGCCCTGCTCGGCGCTGATCTGCATTTGCGCCTGAGGCAAACGCGAAGTTTCGGCGCGGCAGCGCGCGAGCACCGGGTGCTCCGGCGGGTTGGCGTGAGCTAAGTAGGCAATGACTTCCGGGGAAAGGCCGAGCGACGAGGACATCGCTTGAGCCTACGCCAAACGGCGCAACTCCTCCACCAGATCGGTGCGTTCCCAGGAGAAACCACCCTCGTTGTCCGGCGTGCGGCCGAAATGGCCGTAAGCGGCGGTGCGAGCGTAGATCGGGCGGTTAAGCTTGAGGTGCGTTCGGATCGCGCGCGGCGTGCAGCCGTCCATCAGTTCCGGCAGCTTGGCTTCGAGGATGGCGGGATCGATCGTGTCGGCGCCGTGGAGATCAACGTAGAAGCTCGTCGGCGCGGCCACGCCGATGGCGTAGCTGATCTGAATAGTGCAGCGCTGCGCGAGCCCCGCAGCCACAACGTTCTTTGCGAGGTACCGGCAGGCGTAAGCGGCGGAGCGATCGACCTTGGTTGGATCCTTGCCGGAGAACGCGCCGCCGCCGTGCGCGCTCGCGCCGCCATAGGTGTCGACAATGATCTTTCGGCCGGTGAGACCGCTGTCGCCATCGGGGCCGCCGATCTCGAACTTGCCGGTCGGATTGATGTGCCACTTTGTTTTCTTGGTGATCAGGCCGTCCGGAAACACCGAGGTCGCGTAGGGTTTCACCAGATCCGCAAAGCGCGACTGCGTGTAGCTCTTCTCGCCGAGCTTCTTCTTGTGCTGGTGGCTGACGACGATCGCGACAACTTCGACCGGTTTGCCATTCTCGTAGCGCAAGGTGACTTGGCTTTTTGCGTCCGGCTCTAGCTCATCGCGTTCGCCGGAATGACGGGCGTCGGCCAGGCGCTTCAAGATGTTGTGCGAGTATTGCAAGGTCGCCGGCATGAGCTCCGGCGTTTCACCGCAAGCGTAGCCGAACATGATGCCCTGGTCGCCGGCGCCTTCGTCCTTCTTGCCGTTTGCGTCGACGCCTTGAGCGATGTGCGCGGACTGGCCGTGCAGATAATTCGCGTACTTGGCCTTTTCCCAGTGAAAGCCCTTTTGCGCGTAGCCGATGTCCTTCACTGCAGCGCGCACCTTGGGCTGCAGCGAGGCGATAATCTCTTTCGTGAACGCCTTGTTCTTGGCCTTGTCGCGGCCGTCGCCGGTCTTCGCGCGGACTTCGCCAGCCAAAATGATGCGGTTCGTCGTCACCATGGTTTCACACGCAACGCGCGATTCCGGATCCGCCTCGATGAAGGCGTCTACAACCGTGTCGGAGATCCGGTCCGCGACTTTGTCGGGGTGGCCTTCGGATACACTTTCGCTAGTGAACACGTACGAGTTTCGGGCCACGCGGATTCTCCGAGTCGGGAAAAGTGCGCTCGTACTATGGAAAGCCGCCGTCTCGCGCAATCGGAGCGGGTGCGGCTTAGCCGCGCTTGGTGGCTTCTGGGTCGTCAGAGAGCGCCTTAACCAGCTCAACCACACGGCGGCGCACCTTGGAATTCTTGATCGCCGCAAACAGCGCGATCAGCTGGGCGCCCTCCGGAGTTGCAAGCGCGTCGTGGATATAATCGTCGTCGGTCTCGGCGACCCCGGGGCCCAGACGAACCGAACTAAGGCCCTCAAAGAAGCGGGCGACCGGCATATCCAATGCGGCCGAAATATCGAAAAGGCGGCTCGCAGCAATGCGATTGACGCCCTTTTCGTATTTCTGGACCTGCTGAAAGGTTACCCCAAGCAATTCGGCGAGCTTTTCTTGGCTCATACCGATTTCAAGGCGGCGAGTACGAACGCGCTGCCCCAATCGTCTGTCGACTGCATTGGCCGCCCGCTCGTCATTCATGCCCTGACCCTCTCGCCTTCTGCCGGTCGAGGTATAAACCGAAGTGTCGCAATGATTACAAGTAGTCCAAGGAGCAACCACACTCCCCAATCCGTATAAAGTGTACCACGGAGTGCAGGCGGCAATTGAGATTCTGTCCCGCCACCCGCCTGAATTGTCATACGGACGGCGCGGCCAAAGGAATCAATGATCCCCGAAACGCCGCCCGAAGCCGCCCGGGCCATGGGCAGGCCCTCCTCAATGCTCCGATAGCGGGCCATGGCGAAATGCTGCCAAGGGCCGGTGAAGCGGTCGAGCCTGCCGAACCAGGCGTCGTTGGTCACGACCACAATCCAGCCAGGTCGGCCCTCCCCGCGCGGCACCATGCCGGGGAAGATCGCCTCGTAACAAATCAGCACAATCGCAGGCGCCGCTTCCGGCACGATCACGCGGCTTGGCCGCGGACCGGACTCGAAGCCGGCGCCAATGCGTTGCAACGGCGCGATGTTGAGGTCGCTCACCAACGACCACAGCGGAATGTATTCGCCAAACGGCACGAGGTGATGCTTGTCGTAGATCTGGCTGAGGCGCGGCGCGCCGCTGACGCCATCGATCACGGCGGCGGAGTTGAAATAGAGCAGCTCGCTTCCGCGCAGCTCGCGGCGCGTCAGGCCAACGATCAACGCGCGGTCACCGAGGCCGCGTCCGAGCGCATCGAGAAATTGCTGGTTCTCGAGCATGAAAAAATTGACGACCGGGATCGCGCCTTCAGGCCACACCAAAATCGAAGCGCGCGAGTCTTCAGCTGCGCCGCTCGCCGCAAGATAGCGGCCAAGCACACGCCATTCCTGATCAGGACGCACACGCCACTTTTCGGCTTGGCTGAGACCGGAATCCGCAACGCGCACGATGGGCTGGGCGCCGGGCGGCTCCACGGGTGCGTTGGCTATACGTTGCGCTCCCCACCCCCACGCCATGCCGCCCACCAAACCCGCCAACACCATGGGCGCGAAGCGAAAAGCAGCAGAGTCCTGGCGATCCGCCATCGTCGCCGGCGCGGCCGCGAGCAACAGCGTAATCGCTGAAAGGCCGTAAATTCCAAAGACTGACGCGAGTTGTGAGAACGGTTCGCCTGGCGTCCACACGTAGCCCGGCAACAGCCACGGAAAGCCGCCGAACAAATGTCCGCGCAACCACTCCGTCGCGAACATCGCCAGTGCAAACGCTGGGATGCGGCGAAAGTCGCGCGTCCACAACGACATCGCGAGCATCGCGCCGAGGCCCCAGTAAATGGCGTTGCCGGCCGCCAACGCGAACGTTGCGGGCACGCCCCACATCGGCCCCCACACGTCGGACTCGACCAGGAACGCCGACGACGCCCAATACAGCCCTGTGATGAAGTGCCCCAGCCCCAGCCACCACCCGGCTGCAAATGCAGAGCCGAGCCGAGATGTGCGCGCGTAGGCCGCGTCGAGCAACCAAACCAGCACCATTATCGCCAGCACATAGGCGAGCGGGAACTGGAATGGCGCGTGGCCCAGGGTCGCCAACGCGCCAGCAAAAAACGCGATGCCGCGGCGTTGCCACGGCGTGCGCGCGCCCATCCAATCGCCGATGCGTGAATGGCCGATTTCGGCAGCGTTGGCGATCAAGCCTTGGTCCTCTTGAGAGCGACGCGCCCGAAATTTCGGGGCGCAAATCGGAGCGGCGGAATGGAGCCCCTTGGCGCGCGTCCGTCAACCTAGGCTTTTGCCGCCCGGCCCTCATGCGGAGGGGCATTTGCCGGCTCGGGCGCGTCTGCGGCGCGGCGCAAGCGGAGGCGCTTCACCCGGCGCGGATCAGCATCGGTGACTTCGACGTCGAAGCCGGCGGGATGTCTCAGGATTTCTCCCCTTTGAGGCAAGCGCCCCGCCAACGCGACGGCGAGGCCGGCCGCAGTGTCAAACTCGTCCTCATGGTCAGGAAGGGCTAGGCTGCCACCGAGCTTGCGCTCCAGCGCCTCGATAGACGCCCGCCCATCGACTTCGAAAGCGCCGCCCGCACGCTCTTGAACGAGGTCGGCGTCGATATCGTGCTCATCCTCGATGGCGCCGACGATTTGCTCAACCAGATCTTCCATCGAGACAAGGCCATCGGTGCCGCCATATTCGTCGACAACCAGCGCCAAGTGAATCCGACTTGACTGCATTTTGAGGAACAGGGTCGAGAGGCTCATGGACGCGGGCACGAACAGGATGTCGCGTTTGATGCGCGTCAAAGTGCAATCGTCGAACGTTGCCTTCGCCACACCCGCTTCGTTCGGCGCAAGTTGCGCCATCACATCGCGCACGTGCACGAAGCCGATCGGGTCATCCAGCGTCTCGCCGTACATCGGCAAACGCGAATGTTGGCTGTCCGAAAAAATACGCGCGGCTTCGCCCAGCGTAGCAGACGCCTCGACGCCAACGATGTCGGCGCGCGGCCGCATGACATCGATCACCTTGAGCCGATCAAAGCGCGCCGCGCGCAGGATCATATCCTTCTGCGGGCCTTCGATTTCGCCGCCGCTATCTTCGCGCGCGCGCAGCGCTTCTTCCACCGCTTCGGCGTGGCCAGATTGCGCGCCTGTCAGCAGGCGCCCAAGCCGTTTGATCAGTCCCGCGCGCTTCCTACTGGAAGGCTCGGTTTCGTCAGCGGCATCAACCATTGCGGTGCGTCACACTCCTCATAACTCGGGCCGTCAGTAGGGATCTTCGATCCCTAACGACGCCAATATGGCGCGCTCGCGCGATTCCATCTTGGTCGCGTCCGCGTCGTTCTCATGATCATAGCCCAGAAGGTGCAGAAATCCGTGCACGACCAGATGGACGGCGTGGTTATCAAAGCTTTTGCCCTGAAATTCCGCTTCCTGGACAATGGTTTCCGCCGCCAATGCGATGTCACCCAGGAAGCCCGGCTCCGCTCCGTGCGCCGCGGGTGGGAAGGACAACACGTTCGTGGGTTGGTCTTTCCCGCGAAAATCACGGTTAAGCGCCTGCACGGCGTAGTCGTCTCCCAACAGCAGCGAGACAGCGCCGTGCTTGCCCTCGGCGACAGCCGCGGCGGCGAGTGCGCTGGCGAGCTTGTCCTCGCGCCCTCGCCACAACTCGGACGTGGCTACGACGTCAACTTCGAGGTTCTGCTCAGGCACGACCGCTCTCGTCGCGGTGATAGGCCTCGACGATCTGCGCGACGAGGCGATGGCGCACGACATCTTGCGTCACGAAGCGGATCACCTCGACGCCGCGTATGTCCTCAAGGATGCCCACCGCATGCGCTAGCCCTGACATATCCGCGCGCGGCAAATCGATCTGCGACGGATCACCTGTGACAACCATGCGCGAACCCTCCCCCAACCGGGTGAGCACCATCTTCATTTGCAGAACGGTGGCGTTTTGCGCTTCGTCGACGATGACAAACGCATTGGCGAGCGTGCGCCCGCGCATGAAGGCCAGCGGCGCCACTTCGATCTGCTTGCGCTCGCGGCGCGCCTTCAGATCGTTCTCCCCCATCTGCGACCGGAACGCGTCCCAGATCGGTTGCAAGTAGGGATCAACCTTTTCAGCGAGATCGCCGGGCAAATAGCCAAGCTTCTCCCCTGCTTCGATTGCTGGGCGCGTGACAATGATCTTGTCCACGCGTTCCTGCTTCAAGGCTTCCACAGCGCAGGCGACAGCCAAAAACGTCTTGCCCGTGCCGGCTGGGCCGACGCCGAAAATAAGGTCGAGGTTTTCGTCTCGCAGCGCTTCGACGTAGTGAACTTGCCGGGGCGTGCGCAATGTGAGGCCGCCAACATGAGGCAGCATCATCGGCCCGCGATCTTCGCGCGGATCTTCGGAAAACGAGATCGCCGCCAACACTTCGCCTTCGCGGATGCGGCCCTTGCGACGCGCGAGGTCGGTCAACGCATCGATAATGCGCTGCACGCGATCAAGGTCGGCCGCCCCGTCGGCGCGCGCGCGCACCGTGAGCTGATCCCCCTGGGCATCGAGAGTGACGCGGTATGCCGGCTGCCCACGCGGTGCGCTAGGGTCGCGAAAGGCTTCCTGGATGTGCGCCAGATGGCGATGCAGCGGCCCGAACACGGCTTGCGCGATTTGCGAGTCGGCGAGATCGATCACGCGTACGAGGTCGACTTCCTTGTTCACGCAACCTCCGTGGGGCGCACCGCGCCAACAAGCGAACCGCTCAACGAGCCTTGCGTCGCCGCGTCAATGCCAACCGATACGACATCGCCGGGACGTGCGCTTGTGTCGGCAAAGTGCACGCCCTGCTGATACGGCGAGCGGCCCTGCATTTGCCCCGGCCTGCGTCCGCGACCTGTGACAAGGATCGGCAGCGCGCGACCGACCATGCTGGCATTGAACGCTCGCTGCTGCTCGCTCAACAATGCCGTCAATCGTGACAGACGTTCCGTTTTCACCGCTTCATCAATTTGGCTGCCCATGCCCGACGCGGGCGTGCCCGGGCGCGGCGAATATTTGAACGAATATGCGGCGGCAAAGCCGATATCGCGCACCAGAGCCAATGTCGCGTCGAAATCCTTCTCGGTTTCACCGGGAAAGCCAACGATGAAATCACTCGACAGGGCAATATCCGGCCGTGCGGCACGCAAACGCTCGATGATGCCGCGATAGTGCGCCCCATCGTGCTTGCGGTTCATGGCCTTCAGAATGCGGTCGGAACCGGATTGCACCGGCAGATGAAGATACGGCATGACCTTCGGCTCTTCACCGTGGAGCGCGATCAGGTCGTCCGTCATCTCCATGGGATGGGAGGTCGTGTAGCGAAGGCGCGCCAGACCATCGATCTTCGCCAGCTCCCGCAGCAGCTGCGCGAAAGGCGCGCCGCCATGATACGCATTGACGTTCTGGCCAAGCAGAGTCACTTCGCGCACGCCCTGCTCCGCAAGCGAGCGCGCTTCGGCGAGCACATCGGCCATCGGCCGCGAGTACTCGGCGCCGCGCGTGTAAGGCACGACGCAGAACGTGCAAAACTTGTCGCAGCCCTCTTGGATCGAGAGAAACGCTGTCACGCCGTCCGGCGCGCGCGCCGGCAACGCGTCAAACTTTTCCTGCGCGGTGAAATCGAATGCCAGCGCTTCGCCTTTGGCGCGGGCGGCGCGCGCGATCAGTTCCGGCAGCTTGTGATAGGCCTGCGGGCCAACGACGAGATCGACCTCGGGCGCGCGGCGCATGATCTCCTCGCCTTCGGCCTGCGCAACGCAGCCGGCGATGGCGATGGTGGTGGCCTTGCCCTCGCCGGCGCGCCGCTCCTTGTGGGCGCGCAGACGGCCGATTTCTGAATAGATCTTCTCCGTCGCCTTCTCACGGATGTGGCAGGTGTTCAGCACGACAAGGTCGGCGTCGTCAGGCTTGGGTGTTGGCGCATAGCCTAGCGGAGCGAGCACATCGCGCATGCGCTCGCTGTCGTAAACATTCATCTGGCAGCCATAGGTCTCGATGAAGAGACGCTTGGGCGCTTCAGGTTCGGACATCAGCGCTTGCCGGCCTTCGCCTTTTCGTCGAGCGGGACGCCGTAAAGTTCGAGCCGGTGATCCACCAATTTGAAGCCGAGGCGGCGCGCGATCTCTTGCTGCAACCGCTCGATCTCAGGATCCATGAACTCGATCACCTTGCCGGACTTCATATCTATCAAGTGATCGTGGTGCTGCTCGGGCGCTTCTTCATAGCGCGACCGGCCATCCCGGAAGTCATGGCGCTCCAGAATGCCGGCTTCTTCGAACAGACGCACCGTCCGGTACACGGTCGCGATCGAGATGCCGGAATCCACCGCGGCGGCGCGGCGATGCAATTCCTCCACGTCGGGGTGATCATGCGACACGGAGATGATGCGCGCGATGACCTTGCGCTGCTCGGTCATCCGCATGCCCTTCTCGATGCAAAGCTTCTCGACGCGATCCATTCTCAATCCTTGATGCGGCGCCGCAAAATACCCTGCCGTGGGCGGCGATGTCCAGGAAAGGACGGCTCAAATCACCGGGCGCGGCAACGCACGGCGCATGACAATGGCGTCAGTCGCCCCGCCGGCGCCGGCATAATAGCCGCCGCGGCGGCCAACTTGCTCGAAGCCAAGCTTGGAATAGAGGGCGCGCGCGGCGGAATTGGTCTCCCCCACCTCCAGCAGCATGGAGGCCGAGCCGCGCAGCAACGCAGCCGCGCCGGCGCCTGAAACCAGGCCGCCGCCAATGCCTTTGCGTCGAGCCTCTGGCACGACAGCGAGCGTCAAAATTTCGGATTCCGCCGCCACCGCCCATGCGAGCACAAATCCCAGCACCGCGTCGCCGTCGCGCCAAATAAGTGCAAATGCCGAAGGGTTGTCCAGGAGTCGCGCGATCGCATCGGCGCTCCACGGCTTCTCGAACGCGCGCGCATGCAACGCCGCCAGCATCTCAGAATCGGTCGAGCCTTCAATCATGACGGCAGCGTGACATGCGGCGCACGAAGGTATGCGGGGTCCGGCGGGTAGAGCGCGGGATCCAGCAATGCGGCGCGGCGCGCCAGCGCGACGATATCAACCAGCACGCCGGGACCGGTTAGCGCCGCATCGGCGCCCAGCGCGACATGAGCGCCGCGTTCGATTGGGCGCGGCTCAACACTGGGCGCGCCATCTTGGTAGAGGGCGAAATAGGCCGCGCCCGGCGTTTCGATGAGCGCCGCACGCGCACCGCCCTCACCGCCTTGCAACGCGAGCGCTTCAAGCGTCGACACACCGACGCACGGCTTGGACAGCGCCAGCGCCAGCGCGCGGGCAAACGACAAGCCGACACGCACGCCGGTGAAGGAACCCGGGCCGGTCGTCACCGCGATACGATCAAGGGACGCGAACGTCATGCCCGCTTCAGCCATCGTCTCCCGCACCATCGGCGCGAGGCGCTCGGCTTGGCCTTTGTCCATGCGCTCGCTGAGTGCGGCCAACGCTTCGCCGTCGCGCGTGAGCGCTACCGAACATGCGTCGAGAGCGGTGTCGATGGCGAGAACAATCATGCGCTGGAGTTTAGCGCGATCAGACCACCTGCTCCACCGCCAGCACCTCGGGAACGTAGTGGCGGAGCATGTTTTCGATACCCTGCTTCAGGGTCAGCGTCGAAGACGGGCAGCCGGCGCAGGAGCCGCGCATGTTGAGACGAACGATTCCCTGCGCATGATCCCAGGAATGGAAGGTGATGTCGCCGCCATCGCGCGCGACGGCCGGGCGCACACGCGCTTCTATGATCTCTTTAAGCTCTTTGACGATGTCGGCCGCTTCGCCTTCATAGGCGATATCCGCCTGGTCGCTTTCTTCAACCGCGCCCTGCTCAGCCAATATTGGCCGGCCGGTCGTGAAGTGATCCATGATCGCCGCCAGCACGTGCGGCTTCAAGTGCGGCCATTCAATCGCCTCGGCCTTTGTGACGGTGACGAAATCGCCGCCGAGATAAACGCGCTCAACGCCATCGACGGCAAACAAAGCCTCTGCCAATGGCGACGCGTGCGCCGCCCCCGCATCTTGAAAGTCGCGGCTGCCCGCGCCCAAAACGTCACGGCCAGGCAGGAACTTCAGTGTGCGCGGGTTTGGCGTGGATTCGGTCTGGATAAACATGGAGCTGAGGTGGGGCTTTCGGCGCTGCGGATCAAGCAGCGGGTGGTGTCGTTGGATCAAGCGCTGAGCCGACGGAGAGCGCAAGGGCGCGCACCTCGTCCTTCGTCAAAGCGCCGGGCACCACCAAGACCGGCACCGGCCGGTTGCCGAGGCCGGCGCTTTTGGCGAGTGCGGAAACCAACGGCCCAGGCCCACCGGCGCCCGCAGCCGCGGCGAGCACCACCAGCTTGATCGAGTGATCCTCGTCCAACAGCTTGCGGATCTCAGGCCGCACTTCGCCTTCGCGGATGACGGTTTCCATCGTGACGCCGCATTCGGCCCAAGCTTCCGCAGCGAAGCGCTGGGCGAGGCTTTCGGCGCCCGATTGGGCTTGCCGGCGCATTTCTTCGCTGATGGAGGCCCATGGCGCGGGATCCGCGGGTTCGATCACACGAAGCATCACCAAGCGCCAGCCGGCGCTTTTGGTTAACAGCGACGCATAGGTGAGCGCGTCCGGGAATTCCTCGCTCTCGTCGGCAATGACAAGGCAGGCGAAACTCTTCGCATCACTCATTCGCGGTAGTTTCGCTCAAAGCGCGAATGTTCTCAAGCTTTCCACAGGCCGACGACGTCGCGCACGTCAGCCATGATCGGTTCGGCGATTGCGCGCGCGCGTTCGGCGCCGTCTTTCAACACCGCGTCCACAGCGCCGGGATCGGCGTTCAAGCGCCGCATTTCAGCGGCGATTGGTGAGAGCTCCGCGACCAGCAAATCCGCCAATGCTGGCTTGAATTTGCCGAAGCCGTGGCCGCCGAATTCGCTCAACACGTCGTCCACGCTTCGCCCGGACGCTGCCGAATAGATGCCGACAAGGTTCTCGACCTCAGCTCTGCCCTTCAGTCCTTCAGCGCTTTCCGGAAGCGGGTTCGGGTCGGTCGTCGCCTTCTTGATTTTCTGGGTGATGGTGTCGGCATCGTCCGTCAAATTAATGCGCGTCATGTCCGAGGGGTCGGACTTGGACATCTTTTTTGATCCCTCGCGCAGCGACATGATCCGCGCGCCAGGCCCGAGGATCACTGGCTCCGGCAGCGGGAAAAAGCCGGGCGCGTCGTGGTCGTTGTTGAACTTCTGGGCGATGTCGCGCGAGAGTTCGAGGTGCTGCTTCTGGTCCTCGCCGACCGGCACGTGCGTGCCTTTGTAGAGGAGGATGTCCGCGGCTTGCAGCACCGGATAATCGAAAAGGCCAACCGACATGCGCTCTTCGTGCTTGCCGGCCTTGTCCTTGAACTGCGTCATGCGCTCGACCCAACCCATGCGGGCGACGCAATTGAAAATCCAGGCAAGCTCGGTGTGTTCGCGCACTGCCGATTGCACAAAGATGATGGCGCGCTTCGGATCGACGCCGGCGGCCATGTAAGCGGCGGCGACCTCGCGGCAGCGGCTGACGAGATTTTTGGGATCGGGCCCAGTCGTGATCGCGTGCAGATCAACGACGCAATAAATGCTCTCGAAGCGATCCTGCAGGCTCACCCAATTCTTCAAGGCGCCCAGATAATTGCCGAGGTGCAGGCCATTGGTTGGCTGCATGCCTGAAAATACGCGCTTCGGGCCCTGATAGGCGGGCGGGGCGGCTTCGGTCATTGGAAACTCCAGAACATGAGGGCGCGCGGCGGCGCGTTGGATCAAAGGCGCGTGCTCAGGCCCGCCATCGTCCGTGGTGATCGCTCATGGTCATGTCGCGCTTCCTATCAGCCGTCCAAGCCTGGCGGCAAGGCGCCTCCCCCGCCCGTTGCGCCGCGTTCGCGCCGGAAAGCGGCGCGAACCTCGGAAATGGTCACCGCGCGCACCAGGAACGCGACAACGAAATACAATGAACCGCAGCCCAGAATAACCAGCGCGACGACCGCCTCTTTCGAGCCAAGCTGCGCCTCCAGGTAGCTGCGATTGGCGACCGCGAACCACATCATCGCAAACAGAATCGCGGAGGCGAGGAGGATACGGAACAGGCGGCCGATCGCCGCCGGCGTCGGGCCGTAGGCGCCGGACTTGAGCAGCGCGCGGATCATCAGCAGCGCGTTGAGCCAAGCCGCTGCCGAAGTGGCGATCGCGAGACCTGGAAAGCCCGGCACGCCCAACTGCCGCAAACCGAAGAACAACGCCGCACCAAGCACGACGTTGAGCACCATCGAGGTGATGGCAAAGCGCATTGGCGCTTTGGTGTCCTCGCGCGCGAAGAAAGCCGGCGCGTAAATCTTCGCGAGCACGAAAGCGGGCACGCCCCAGCCGTAGTGAAACAGCGCCTGACCGACGTTAGCGGCGTCCTGCGCCGTGAATGCGCCACGGGCGAACAGGCCCTCGATCAGAAACGTCGGAACCGCGAGCAAAGCTGCGGCGGACGGCAGCGTAAACGCCATTGACAGGGCAACCGCTTCGTCAAGCGCATTGCGCGCTCCGGGGCCATCCCCCTCCTGCACCATACGCGACAAGCGCGGCAGCATCGCCACGCCGACGGCGATGCCGATCAGCCCAAGCGGCAATTGGTACAAGCGATCGGCGACGTTGAGATAAGTGATCGCGCCTTGCTCAAACGATGCGAGTGCTTGGCTAACCAACACGTTGATCTGCAGCGCGCCACCGGCGAGCGCGCCTGGTACGGCAAGTGCGACGAGGCGCTTTACGCCAGCTGTGACGCGCGGGGCGCCGAGCCCAGCCTTGGCGCCGGCGCGCGCGGCGCCCGCCCACACCCAGATCGCTTGCAGCACGCCCGAAACGGTGACGGCGATTGCGGCGGCGTAAGCCGCGGTTTGCGGATCATCGCGAAACGGCCAGACCCCAACGAGCAAACAGAGGTTCAGCAAAATGGGCGCGGCGGCAGCGACGAAAAACTTGCCCCGCGCGTTCAACACACCAGAGAACAACGTCGCCGCCGTCATGCAGACGAGATACGGCATGGTGATCTGCGTTAGTGTGGTCGCAAGATTGAAGGCCGCTGGATTGTCGATGTAGCCGACAAACAGAACGCGATTGATCCACGGCATCGCCAGCATGGCGAGGCCAGCGAGCGCGCCCGTAACCACAAGCAATACCGAGAGCGCTTCGCCGGCGAGCCGGTCGGCCGCCTCCTGCCCTTCCGACGCGAGCGTTTTGGAGTAGACCGGTACGAAAGCCTGGCTGAACGCCCCTTCGGCGAACAAACGACGGAAGAGGTTTGGGAAACGCAAAGCGGCGAAGAACGCATCGGCGACGGGGCCTGCGCCAAGCGCGGCGGCGAGGATCAAATCGCGCGCGAAACCTAGGACGCGGGAAATCAGGGTCAGGCCGCCAATGACGGCGGTGTTACGCGCAAGGCTCACGTGATTCCCCGTTGGCGGCTGCGCTAGTTAGCGCGCCGTCGAGGCGCGCGCCACCGCCAAGGGCTGACGCGCGGGATCCGCTGGCGCCGCCGGTTCCGCCGCGCCGAGCACGGCGACCAGGCCATCATGCACCGCCTTGATGCGCGCGCCGTCGCACAATTGGCCGCCATCCGCCTGGACGTAGAACACGTCCGACGCGCGCGCGCCGTGCGAGTCAATGTGCGCGGTTGCGATCGAGAGCCCCGCATCGGCGATGACGCGTGCGAGTTCCGCCAGCAGGCCTTGACGATCTCGCCCGGAGGCTTCGATCACCGTCGAGGTTGTGGCGACTTCGTTGTCGATGCGCACCCATGGATCAATCGCAAACGCCGCCGCGCGACGCGACGCAGGTTTGGGCCCCGGGGGCGCGTGGTCGCGAGTGGTGGCGTCAACCACCCGGGCCACCAGGGCAGCAAGCGCGTCTGGATGCTCAAGTCCGAACGGACGACGATCGCCAGTTTGGATGGAGAAGACGTCGAACGCGGCGCGGTCTTTCGTCGTGTGCACACGGGCGTCGGCAATATCGGCGCCGCAGGCGGAGATTGCGGCGGCGAGGCTGGCAAACAAGCCGGGGCGATCTTGGCAGTAGATCAGCACGTCAGTGACGCCTTGCACCGGTCGAAAGCGCGCCGCGACATGGGCCACGTCGCCCGCCTTGCGTCCGGAGATCACTTCGCGCGCGTGCCAGGCCAACGCTTCGGAATCGTGGTTCAGCCAGTAAGCGTCATCAAAGGAGTGCAGCCATTCCTCGATCGTCTCGATCTTGCCGACATCATGGAGCAATTGCGTCTTCGCGTCCGCCGCGAGCACTGCGAGGTGCTCACGAACGCCATCCTCGTCTGAGCGGCCGCCGTGCAGCGTGGCTTCGGTGAGCCGATAAAGATCGCGGAGCAATTGCCCCTTCCAATTGTTCCAAACACCAGGGCCGACGGCGCGAATGTCGGCGACTGTCAGCACGAGCAACAAGCGCAAGCGCTCCACCGAGCCGACGATTTCAGTGAACTGGGCAACCGTCCGCGGGTCGGCGATATCGCGCTTCTGGGCAAAATCGCTCATCACCAAATGATGGCCGACGAGCCAACCGACGAGGTCGACCTCATCGGCCGGCAAACCGAGGCGCTCGCAAGCGGCGCGCGCAGATATCTCTCCCTCGATCTGCTGATCGCCTTCGCCCTTGCCTGTGTCGTGAAGCAGCATCGCCAAGTAGAGCGCGCGGCGATTGATGATCTTTGGGAAGATGTCCGTCGCGAGCGGATGCTGTTCCTTGTGGATGCCGCGCTCGATTTCTGAAATCGCATCGACAGCGCGCAGCGTGTGCTCATCCACCGTAAAGTGATGATACATGTTGAACTGCATCTGCGCCACGATGCGGCCAAATTCCGGCACGAAGCGACCGAGCACGCCGGCTTCGTTCATCAGCCGCAAGGTTGCTGCAGGATGATGCTTGGAGGTGGCCACGCTTAGGAAGGCGTCACGCGCCGCCGCGTTGTGACGTATGCCGGGCGTGATCTCCTTGGCGCGCTTTGCGGCTTCGCCAAACGCAGCGGGATGTACGTCAAGATTGTTCGCATCAGCCAGTTGGAACAATCGAATGAGGTTCACGGGATCGTCGAGCACGTCGGGTGCGGTGACATCAAGACGCCCCCTCTCCACACGAAACCCCGGAGCCGATACGGCAAGCGGTTTCGGGCCGCCCCCGAACAAGCGTTGTAAGCCCTGTGGCGCGCGCTTGGCTTGGTCGGCCTCAAGCTTCGCGCACAATGTGCGCGTCAACGCCCCTACTTCGCGCGCGACGAGGAAGTAACGGCGCATGAAGCGCTCGACCGACGTGTTGTTTGTGCGCGCGGCGTAGCCGAGGCGTTTGGCGAGTTCGGGCTGGAGATCGAACGTAAGGCGCTCCTCGCCGCGACCGGTGACGAAATGCAAATGGCAGCGCACGCTCCAGAGAAACTCGAGTGCGCGAAGGAAGCGATGAGTTTCGGCGGGCGTGAATACGCCAGCGGCGATGTAGTCGCGCTGGCGGTCGAAGCCGTAACGATGCGCGGCCATCCAGAAGAGCGTGTGCAAGTCTCGCAGACCGCCCTTACCCTCCTTGATGTTGGGCTCCACCATATAGCGCGAGGCGCCGGCGCGGAGGTGGCGCTCGTCGCGCTCGCGCAGTTTCTCGGCGATGAACTCGGCGTGGCTGTTGGCGGCGACATCCTTTCGAAACCGCGTCACCAATTCTTGCTGCAGACTGGCGTCGCCGGCGACGAGATGCTGTTCCAGCAGCGCCGTCTGGAAGGTGAAGTCCTCCTTCGCAAACTTCAGCGACTCGTTGATCGTCCGGGATGAATGGCCGACTTTGAGACCGAGATCCCAAAGCATGTAGAGCATGTACTCGGTCACGCTCTCGGCGAACGGCGTCTGTTTGTAGGCGCGCAAGAAAAGCAGATCGAGATCAGACGACGGCGCGAGCTGACCGCGTCCGTACCCGCCTACCGCGACCACAGCGAACCGCTCGCCTTCGGTAGGGTTGCGCGCGCGGAAAACGTGCGTGGTCGTGTAGTCATAAAGCGCCGAAACGACCTCATCGGCGACCTTGGCGAGAAGGCGCGCAACCGCGAGGCCATTCTCGCCGGCCTCCAGACGCTCTTTGGCGATCATGCGCCCGCGAAACAGCGCGCCGTGTAGCAGTGTCCGCACACGGGCCCGGGCGTTCTCGCCGTCGCTCAAAGCAGCGGCGGTCAGCTGCGCGCGCAGCCGGACCCCATCGACAACGTGTTCAATGCGTGCGGGTTTTAGAAGCGCCGGCATGTCACCGCTTCATCACAATGCACAGAGTTCGGGCGACACACATTTGTTCACATAACTTCTTCGTAAATTCGCAACCGCAAACTTGCCTCATTTCGCGGGCAAAGCCAAAGTTAGCATAGGATGGGCTGTGTGGGCATGTTGCAGAGGGCGCGCATAGCCTCCATATCCGTTGCGTAATGGAGACCGCTTGATGCGCAGCCGTGGCGGCAGAACGATCAAGGTTAGCCCTGTCGATGAGGATTCTCACCAGGTGCAAGACCATCCTGACCGCGGGCGCATCGAAGCGCTTATGGACCAGAACCTGTTCCGCATGCACATCCGCCGTGAACGGTCTTCGGCTTATTGGTTTGCGGCCACGTTGTGGGGCGTCAGCGGCCTTGTCCTGGGCGCGCTGCTGGGCGGGTTCATGATGTTCCAGGCCTATGTCGGGCTCACCGACCCTGTGCGTGACACCTTGGTTCAGGGCCAGGCCATCCGCGAGGCGACCGAAAGCGTGAACGCCCGCGATCCGATCGTGAGCCGCGAACAGGCCGAGCCGAACCAGTAGGCTTCGGCCTAATTCTCCTCGGACGCGATCCGTTTGAGCTCGTAGAGCAGCTCAAGCGCGTCCTTGGGCGACAAGCTGTCCGGCTGCACCCGCGCCAAGGCTGTCTCGAGCGCTGAGGGCGCGTTCTCATCCATCACTTGCGCGAACAGCGGCAGATCATCGACGATCTCGACTTGCGTTGAGCCCCCATTTGCCTCCAACCGCGCAAGCACGGCGCGGGCGCGCTCAACAGCTGTCTTCGGCAAGCCAGCGAGCTTGGCGACCTGAATGCCGTAAGAGCGATCCGCCGCGCCGGGCGAGACTTCGTGCAGGAATACGAGGTCGCCTTTCCATTCCTTGGCGCGCAGATGTGCATTGGCGCCGGCTTCTAGCTTGTCAGCCAAGCGCGTGAGTTCGTGATAGTGGGTGGCGAAGACGGCCCGGCATTTGTTGGCTTCATGCAAATGCTCGGCGACCGCCCAGGCGATGGCAAGGCCGTCGAAGGTTGCGGTGCCGCGACCGATCTCATCGAGCACCACGAGCGCGCGCGGCCCGGCTTGATGCAGGATCGCGGCGGTTTCAACCATCTCGGTCATGAACGTGGAGCGCCCGCGCGCCAAATCATCCGACGCGCCGACACGCGCGAACACACGATCGACAATGCCCAGTCGCAGCTTCTTCGCCGGCACGTAAGAGCCCGCCTGAGCAAGAACGGCGAGCAACGCAATTTGACGGAGGTACGTGCTCTTGCCGGCCATGTTCGGGCCGGTGACGACCATCAGGCGCGGACCCGACTTGCCCTCGGCGTCGAGGCGGCAATCGTTTGGGGTGAAGCCGCGGCCGTCGCGGCGCACGCCCTCCTCCACCACAGGATGGCGCCCCCCTTCAGCCAGCAGCGCCGCTGTTTCATCGATCTCCGGCCGCGTGGCACGCGCTTCTTCGGCCCACTGCGCGAGCCCAGCAGCGACGTCCAGCGCAGCCAGCGCGTCAGCGGCGGCGCGGATCGCGGTTTCATTCGCCGCCGCACTGGCTGCGAATTCCTTGAACAACACTGTCTCGCGTCCGAGGGTTGCGTCTCCCGCCCGAGCGATTTTGGCGTCGAGCTCGACCAACTCGTTGGTCGTGAACTTCACTGAACCGGCATTGGTTTGCCTGTGAATGAAGCTCGCGCTGAGCGGTGGACGCATCAACGCTTCCGCCTGCTTCGATGTCGCGTCGATATGGTAGCCCAACTGATTGTTGTGTTTCAGCTTCAGCCCCGCGATGCCGGTTTCTTCGGCATAGCGCGTCTGCAGCGCGGCGATGACACGGCGGCTGTCGTCTCGCAGAGCGCGGCTTTCTTCTAACGTCGCATCAAATCCCTGGGCGATGAAGCCGCCGTCACGCGTAAGCAACGGCAACTCCGGCGCAAGCGCTCGCTCCAGTGTCTGCGCGAGGCTTGCGAGGGGCGGATGGGTCGCGAGCGTCAGCGCGGCGCAAGAACGCGCAACACCAGAAGGCGCCTCCGCGCCGAGGCCCAAGCAGCGTGCAGCGGCGCGGTCGCCTGCAAGCAAACCGTCACGGAGGGCGGCCAGATCGCGCGGTCCGCCGCGACCGAGCGCCAGTCGCGTGAGCGAGCGCGCCAGATCGCCTGCCGCTTTCAGTTCGTGACGCACGCCGGCGCGTCGGTCCGCCGCGGCGAGGAAAAACGTCACTTCGTCGAGACGGGCGTTGATCGTCTTCGGGTCGGTGAGCGGGCGCGCCACACGTTCTGCCAACAGGCGACCGCCGGGCGCTGACACGGTGCGATCAACGGTCGCCAGCAACGTGCCATCACGCCCGCCGCGAACGGAGCGCTCTATCTCGAGCGCCGCGCGGGTGGCCGCGTCGATCGCCATGAACGCACGCTCGGGCGCGCGTCGCGGCGGCGCCAGCCGAGGCGCTGCGCCAGCCTGCGTGAGTTCAACATAGTCGAGCACCAGGCCCATCGCCGAGAGTTCGGCGCTGGTGAAATCGCCGAACGCATCGAGCGCCGCGACTTGGAACGCTTCCTTGATGCGGCGCGCGGCGGCCTTTGCGTCGGCCTTCACGTTCGGGCGCAATGTCAGCGCAGCGCCGCTGACGCGGACGGCTTCACGCAGGGCGGCCGCATCCGCTTCCGTGACAATGAGTTCGGCCGGCGCAAGCGCGGCGAGTTCCTCCTCGACGTCGGCAGCGCGCACGGCGCGCGCCTCAAACGCGCCCGTCGAAACATCGGCCCACGCAATCGCCGCGCTCTCCCCGGCGATCACGCACGCCGCCAAGCGGTTCGCTGCGCGCGCGTCGAGCAAGCCGTCTTCGGTCAGCGTGCCTGGCGTGACGACGCGCACCACGCCGCGCGCGACGATCGACTTCGAGCCGCGCTTCTTGGCCTCGGCAGGATCCTCAAGCTGTTCGCACACGGCAACCTTGAAGCCGGCGCGAATGAGTTTGGCGAGATAACCCTCGGCCTGATGCCAAGGCACGCCGGCCATCGGGATCGGCTCACCGCCGTGCTGACCTCGCTTTGTCAGGGTGATGCCGAGCGCACCGGCGGCTTTCTCCGCGTCCTCGAAAAACAGTTCGTAGAAATCGCCCATGCGGAAGAACACGAGCGCTTCGGGATGCTCGGCCTTCGCGGCGAGGTACTGCGCCATGAACGGCGAGGCGCGCACCGGCGCTTGCTGCGCTTCGGGGGTGGAGCTGGAATCGGCCACGGGCCCGTATACCCAAATGCGGCCCTGACTTCCATTGACGGCATCGGGCCCCAGACTAGGGTGACGCCGCAAATCACCACAAAAAGACGCTGGGAATCCGCTGCTCTATGTCTGACACCAAAATGACCTTCACCGACGCCGAGGCGCTAGACTTCCACCGCCTGCCGACGCCGGGAAAAATCTCGATCACGCCAACCAAGCCGATGGCGACGCAGCGCGATTTGTCGCTCGCGTATTCGCCGGGCGTGGCCGTACCGGTGAAGGCGATCGCGGAGGACCCTGACCGCGCCTACGACTACACGTCCAAGGGCAATCTCGTCGCCGTGATCTCCAATGGCACCGCCATTCTGGGTTTGGGCAATCTCGGCGCGATGGCGTCGAAGCCGGTGATGGAAGGCAAGAGCGTCCTCTTCAAACGATTCGCGGACGTCGATTCCATCGACATTGAAGTGACGACCACGGACGTCGAGGAATTCATCACCACCGTCCGCAACATCGGGCCGACGTTCGGCGGCATCAATCTTGAGGACATCAAGAGCCCGGAATGCTTCGTCATCGAGAGCCGCCTGCGCGATGAACTCGACATTCCCGTGTTCCACGACGACCAGCACGGCACCGCCATCATCGCCGCCGCGGGCCTGCTCAATGCTTGCGAACTGACAGGCCGCTCCCTCAAAGACATCACAGTCGTCGTCAACGGCGCGGGCGCGGCAGGGCTTTCCTGCATCGGCCTCATCAAACAGCTCGGCGTGCCGCACAACAACGTCATCGTTTGCGACTCAAAAGGCGTCGTCTACAAAGGTCGCACCCAGAGCATGGACCAATTCAAGACGGCTCACGCCGTTGAGACCAAAGCGCGGACGCTGGCCGAAGCGCTGAAGGGCGCGGACGTTTTTATGGGCCTTTCGGTCGCCGGCGCGATGACGAAGGACATGGTCACGTCGATGGCCAAGAACCCGATCATCTTCGCGATGGCCAATCCCGACCCGGAGATCACGCCGGAGGATGTGCACTCCGTGCGCAAAGACGCAATCGTCGCGACGGGCCGTTCGGACTATCCGAACCAAGTCAACAACGTGCTGGGCTTTCCCTATATCTTCCGGGGCGCACTCGATGTGCGTGCGCGCACGATCAATGAAGAAATGAAAGTTGCCGCGGCCCAGGCGCTGGCCGATCTGGCGAAGGCCGACGTGCCGGATGAAGTTGCGGCGGCCTATCACGGCCAGAGGCTGAAGTTCGGGCCGGACTACATCATTCCAACGCCTTTCGATCCGCGCTTGATTTCGCACATCCCGCCCTTCGTCGCGCAGGCCGCGATGGACACAGGCGTCGCGCGCAAGCCCATCGCCGACATGGCGGCGTACAAGGCGAGCCTCGCGCAGAGGCTCGATCCAACGGCGGCGACGATACAACGCGTGCAAAACGCGGTGCGCGCGGCGCCGAAGCGCATCGTGTTTGCCGAAGGCGAAGAGCGCTCGGTGATCCGGGCGGCCTATGCGTTCCAGGAGCAAGGGCTCGGCGAAGCGATCCTGATCGGCCGCGAAGAAGAAGTGATGCGTAACATGGCCGCGCTCGGCGTGCCTGAAAGCGCGAACTTGAAGATCGTGAACGCGCGGCTTTCCAACCACAACCCGCTCTACACAGACTATCTCTACAAGCGTCAGCAGCGCTTCGGTTTTCTGCAGCGCGACGCGCAGCGCCTTGTGAACCAAGATCGCAACGTGTTCGGCGCCTGCATGGTCGCGCTGGGCCACGCTGACGGCATGGTGACCGGCGTGACACGCAACTACGCGACCGCGATGGAGGAAGTGCGCCGCGTGATCGACCCGGTGCGCGGCGAGCGCGTGATGGGCATGTCGATCGTGCTCTCCAAGGGGCGCATGTTGTTCATCGCCGACACGGCGGTTGCCGAATTCCCTACCGCTGAAGAGCTTGCCCAGATCGCCATTCAAGCGGCGGCGATGGCGCGCCGCTTCGGCGTTACGCCGCGCGTCGCCTTGGTGGCGCACTCCACCTTCGGCAATCCAACGCTGGAGCGCTCGGACCGCATCCGCGAGGCCGTTTCAATCTTGGACCGCCGGGAGGAGACTGATTTCGAGTATGACGGCGATATGAATCCGGGCGTTGCTTTGCATCCGGACATTCACGGTCTTTACCCGTTCTCGCGGCTCACCGAGCCGGCGAATGTGCTGGTTATGCCAGCGCTACACTCGGCGTCGATCTCGTCGAGCCTGCTCACGAGCGTCGGCGGCGCGACGGTGATTGGTCCGGTGATCACCGGCCTCGCCTGCCCGATCCAGATCGCCCCGCTTGGCGCCACGGTATCGGACATCGTGACCTTCGCCGCGCTGGCGGCGTTTCAAGCTGCTGACGCGCGCTAAGCGGGCGCCGGCGCAGACCCAGCCGACACTTCGGCCCGTTTCAGTTTGCGCGCAATGATCAGCGCCAGGATGAGCGCAGCGACGCCGATAAGGCACGAATAGAGGAAGAAGACGATATAGCCCGCGCCGAGCGATGCGGGCGCCACGCCGATATCCGACGCGCGCGCGAACGAGCCGGCGGGCAAGTTCGTGAAAAAGCCCGAGAGAGCGGCGAACGGTCCGCCCGGTTCAGCGGCGCGCGCCGAGCCTTCGATGATGCCGCCGCCCTGCGCGGCGATCAGTTTGCCCGGAAGCGCGTAGAGCGACGAGAACAGCGCATATTGTGTCGCCGTGAAGCCGGCGCTGGTCAGGCTCGACATATAGGCGATCAGCACCGTCCCGCAGAAGCCGGCAGTAACGTTGTCAACGGCGATCGCCGCCGCGAACGCGCGCCAGTCCGGCCCAGTGGTGGCGAGCCACGCGAACATGAGGTTCGAGACGGGCCCAACGATTGCACCACCGATCAGCGATTTCAGCAATCCAAACCGCGCAATCGCCCAACCGGCGACGCCGACGCCGATAGACAGCATGATCACGCCGAAGCCTTTGCGCACTTCCGCGATGCGTTCGAGATCAAACCCAACATCGAGGTAGAACGGGTTCATGATGTTGAGCACGAAATCGCTCAGCCGGTAGCAGCAGATCATTGCGAGGATCAGCACCGCCGTGCCTTCGAAGCGCTTGAAGAAGTCCGCGATCGGCTCCCCGTAAGAGCGCTGAAAATACACGCCAGGTCGCGTTTTCTTGCCGGGCATCGGGAACGCCGCGAACACAATCAAGGCGAGACCCGCAAACGCGAATGCGACTTGAATAAACACGCCCAGCGGACGCTCATCCCACGACGCCTGCAGGCCATCGAGTGCGCCGCCTAAGCCAACGAAACTCAGCGCCCCTTGCAAGAAAACAAACTGCCCCGTGAAGCCCGCGCCAAACACCACCGCGCCAATGAGCACCATTGCCAAACGGACGATCCACTCGATCGCCTCCTCCGCCGGTTTCGCGGGCATGTCCGTTGGCATCAACGGCTGCATGACTGGCCGCGCTTTTTCCTTGGGCGCCGCGAGCACCGCAAGGATGCCGACCACCATGAGCACCGACATTGTCGCGTAGGCCACGCCCCAATTGATTCTCGAAGCGAGAAACAGCGGCACGATGCCGGCCGTGAGAATCGCGATGCGGTAGCCCCATTGGTAGGCCGCCGCCATCACGCCTTGACGCTCTTCTCCAGCGGCCTCGATGCGCCAAGCGTCGATGACGATATCCTGCGTCGCGGAGGTAAACGCCACGAACACAGCGAACGCCGCGACGAGCCCGAGATTCACGGTGGGGTTCGAACCAGAAATAAGCCACAGACCGAAAATGAGAAGGCCTTGGCACACAAGCATCCAAGCGCGCCTGTGCCCAAGCATCGGACCAAGCACCGGCACAGTCGTGCGATCGATCAACGGCGCCCACAAGAATTTGAGCGAGTAGGACAAGGTCGCAAGCGCGAAGAAGCCGATCAGTTGCAGCGAGACGCCCGACGTGCGCAGCCAAGCCGAGAGCGTGTCGAAGACGAGCAGATTCGGCAGGCCAGCCGCGAAGCCAAGCGCCAGCATCACCAACGAACGGCGTTCGAAAAACACCGCGAGCGCGGACCATGTCGAGCGCTTTGGCGCAGGTGCGGTTTGATCGGTCATTTGCGCTCCTCCGGAGGCATCAGTCGGCGGCGAACGTGGCGGGGTTCGGGCGGGTCGTAAAGCGCGCTGCGACAGCAAGCAGACGCTCAGCGTCAATCGGCTTGGTGATGAACTCGTTCATCCCGGCCTTGAGCGCGCGGGTGCGATCTTCCTCGCCAGCGTCGGCGGTCAGCGCAACAATCGGGGTCTTGCCGATGGCGCCGCCGAGCGCGCGGATGCGTCGAGCCGCTTCGAGCCCATCGACGCGCGGCATGCGGACGTCGAGCAACATCAAATCGTAAGGCGCTGAGGAAGCGGCCACCACCGCCTCCTCACCATCATGAACGACATCAACGATGCAGCCTTGGCGCGTCAGCAAAGTTCGAGCGAGCAGCGCGTTGATCGGATTGTCCTCGGCCAGCAGGACGCGCAATCCGACGAGCGCCTCGGCGCTATGTTCCTGTGGCCCCTGCATGCTCGGTTGCGCGTCGCCGCTCAAGCCAAGCGCGATGCGTATACGCTCCGCGAGCGCCCGCCGACGCAGGGGCTTCAGGGCGTAATGCTGCAACCCAGCAGCGCGGCATCGCTCGATCGCGGCGCGATTTTCCTGCGCGATGATGGCGATCATCGCCGGCGCCATTGTTTGCAGGCCCGCGATCTCTTCGCCGTCAGGCTCGCCGCGCCAGTCATACAAGATGAGATCGGGGCGATCATCGCGCGCTACGGCCAGGCCGCCGAAAGACGTAATGATTGCGCGCAGAGCTTGCGACAGGATTTGCGCTTCGCTGATGATTGCGACGCGCACGCCTTGCAGCGCGATCGGCGTTTCGCCGGATGGCGCCGCCGACAGCGGCAGTTCGACCCAAAAGCTTGAGCCTTGATCGACGCGGCTCGTGAGCCCCACCTCGCCACCCATTGCCTGCGCGAGGCGCTTGACGATTGCGAGACCGAGGCCGGCGCCTCCAAATCTGCGCGCGACGCCTTCGTCGGCTTGCGAAAACTCCTCGAAGATCATCGCTTGCTTTTCCGCAGCGATGCCCGGGCCGGTATCGCGCACGGTGAAGCGCAACCGGCCTTCCCCGCGCGGCGCGAGATCAATCAAGACGCCGCCACTTGTGGTGAACTTGACCGCATTGCCAGCCAGGTTGAACAGGATTTGGCGCAAGCGTCCGTCATCGCCAATCACGCGCGCGGGCGTGTCGGAACGAACGCTCACGGCGATGTCGAGACCCTTTTCGTACGCTTTGGGAGAGAGCAATTCGGCGACGGCCTGCATCGCCGCCTCCGGATCGAACGGCGTTTGCTCAAGCTGAATGCGGCCCGCTTCAAGGCGCGAATAATCGAGGATCTCGGTGATGAGATCGAGGAGGTGTTCGCCAGATTGACGGATGGCGTCGAGATAGGAGCGCGGCGCGGGTTCAAGCTTGGTTTGGGCCAACAGTCCGGTTATGCCGAGAATGCCGTTAAGCGGTGTGCGTAACTCATGCGTGAGCGTCGCGAACAACGTGGTCTTGGCGCGCAGCGATTCTTCGGCGGCGCGCGTGTGGCGCGTCACATCGCGGGCGGTGACGAAACGCGCACCATCGGGGAGCAGGCGGTCGATCCACTCGAACGTCCGACCGTCCGGCGCCGGCGCATCGAAGCGACGCTCGCCGTTTTCGAACGCGGGCGGCTGCACGCGCCCCCAAGGCGCCCGGTTGGGGCCGATCCAGTGACGAAACGTTTGCCGGAAGTTGGCGTTGGCGCGCAGCAACGCTCCGTCCGGTGCGAGAATCGCAGCGGGATCGGGCAGCGCTTCGAACGCGTCGAAGGCTTGCGAAGCGGCAGGCAGCGCCATGCCGCGATCAGAAGCTGGCGCGGTTAGCCGCCGGTTAAGAAACCTTTGCGATTCCGCCCTGCTCGGCGCCGGCCCAGTGGCGGCGCAAGCTCAGCGCCTCAGCAATATGGATGCGCTTGACGGCGTCCGCACCGTCAAGATCGGCAACGGACCGGGCGACTTTCATCGTACGGTGGTAGGCGCGCGCTGAGAGCGACAGCGTTTCCGCGGCTTTGCTCAGAAGCGCCGCGCCGGCGGCATCGGGCGCCGCCCACTTCTCGAGCGAGTCCAGATCCAGCCGCGCGTTGAGCCCCGCCGCGCGTTCGGCTTGGGCCCCGCGCGCGTGCAAAACGCGATTGGCGGCTTCGGCGGTGCCTTCAATCGGCGCCGGCAGCGACAGGTCAGCGGCGGTGACGGGCGGCACGTCGAGTTGGATGTCGATACGATCGAGCAGCGGGCCAGAGAGGCGCGCTTGGTAATCGATCGCGCAGCGCGGGCCGCGCCGGCACATGCCAGCTCCGGGCCCGCCGCCGCAGCGGCAGGGATTCATGGCCGCCGCCAGCACGATGCGTGCGGGATAGGTCACGTGATGGTTTGCGCGGGCGATCATCACCGAGCCGTTCTCAAGCGGCTGACGCAACGCGTCGAGCGCTTGCGGGCTGAACTCCGGCAATTCATCGAGAAACAACACGCCATGGTGTGCGAGCGATATCTCGCCCGGCTTGGCGCGCAACCCGCCGCCGACAAGCGCCGCCATCGAGGCCGAATGGTGCGGCGCGCGGAACGGACGCGTGCGTGTGAGCTGGCCGCGCTCCAACAACCCCGCCACCGAATGCAGCATCGACACTTCGAGCAATTCTTCGCTCGCCAGCGGCGGCAAAAGCCCCGGCAAACGCTGCGCAAGCATGGATTTTCCCGCGCCGGGCGGGCCGACGAAAAGGATGTTGTGGCCGCCAGCAGCAGCAATTTCGAGCGCGCGCTTGGCTTGCTCTTGGCCGCGCACGTCGCGCAAATCCGGTACGCCCTCGCCGGCGATAAGCTCGCCGCGTTCCGGCGGCTGCAATTGCGCGCCGCCGCGGAAATGGTTCACCAGCGACAAGAGCGACGGCGCGGCGAGCACTTCGCCCCCGGCCCACGCTGCTTCAGCGCCACAGCTTGCCGGGCAGATGAAGCCGAGCCCCATGCCGTGCGCAGCCATTGCGGCGGGCAATGCGCCCGGCGACGCGGCCAGCGAACCGTCGAGCCCTACTTCGCCGAATGCGACCACGCCATCGAGCGCGTCGTGCGGGAGCGCGCCAATCGCCGCCATCATCGCGAGCGCGATCGGTAGATCGTAATGCGTGCCTTCCTTGGGCAAATCGGCGGGTGCGAGATTGACGATCAAGCGCCCAGCGGGGATCGACAGACCAATCGAGGCGAACGCTGCGCGCACGCGTTCGCGGCTCTCAGAAACGGCTTTGTCCCCTAGCCCGACGATTACGATGCCGTGGACGCCGCCGGCCAGCTGCACCTGAACTTCGACGCGCTTGGCCTCAAGCCCAGAGAAGGCGACGGTTATTGCGGTGGCGCACGATGATGACATGGCGAGTTGTCCTCAGCCTTTATCCACAGGCCGGGCTCTATTTGGTACAGATTTAGAACAAATCCGCAACATAAAACGAACACGCTCGCGCGGTTCGTTGCTCCACCTGGAAAACTTACCCCCAAACGCGAGGCGCGCAAGCGCAATCGCCGTCCATTGCGAACGATTTATCGCATTCTCGCGTCAGTTGGACTTGTCGTTCAGCCGGCGCTTATTGAACAGGCGCGCCACGAAATTCCGGGGCTGGCGGAAGCGCCGCAGCGAAAGTCGGATTGTTCAGTGGCCGAACTTGCATGAATGACACGACGCGCTGAACGCCCGGCACCACGCTCGCGATTTCGGCGGCGCGTTGAAGCTCCTGATCCGTTCGAGCGATTCCCATCAGGTACACGTTGCCCTGGAATGTTTCGATATTGACGTTGATCGCGCGAACGTTGCGGCTCGCGGTGAGGCGCGTGCGAATTTGCGCGGTGATCAGCTCATCGGCGGCGCCGCGCATGAATGTCGAACGCGGGCCGACGAAAATCTCGTTGTAGACATTGTCCACGCTTTGGATGTTGCGGGCGATCATTTCCGCGGCTTGCTTGTGCTGCTCGCTTGGAGCGACGCCGGAAAGCAACAAGCTGCCATTGGCGACTTCGACATCCACTTCCGCGAAGCCCACGCTGTCTGCCGCTAAGAGGCGCGTCTTTACTTCTTGTGAAGCTGTGGCGTCGTCGATGCCTTCACCGATGGTGCGATCCTGGAGCGCAAACACGCCCACGCCGGCCGCCGCGCCCGCAACGGCGGTGATGCACCCGCTCGACAAGCAACAAGCGCCAAGCGCCGCAACCAGGAATACAGACTTACGCATGTGCGCGAGCGTGCCACTGGATCGTTTCGGCACGCTTAACGGCGTGGCTCGATCATCCAGGCCGCGCGTTCATGTTTCGGCAATAAACCCGCGCCGACCACGATCAAATCGAAGCGGATCGGCGCGGAATTGAGCCGCCAGCGGCCCGCCAGAACTTCTGCGGCGCGGCCAATGCGCTGTTGCGCCTGCGGGTGCACGGCATAGGCGCCAGCGTCATAGGTCTTACGGGCTTTCACTTCGACGATGACGAGCACGCCTTGTTTCCACGCTGCGAGATCAACTTCGCCGAACGGCGTGCGCAAGCGTTGGCCCAGCACACGATATCCTTTGAGCGTGAGCCACAACGCGGCGATCAGTTCTGCCGCGCGACCGCGCGTTTCGGCGGCGCGGCGCTTCCTTGTCATTCGTCTTTGAGCTCAAGCGCGCGAGCATAGGCGGTGCGGCGTGGAACGTTTAGGCTCTCTGCTGCAGCGCTCGCGGCCTCCTTCACGCTCATGGCCGCAAGCGCGCCGCGCAAGAACGCGTCGAGTTCCTCGACACTGGCTTCCGGCGCCTCAGGCGGCGGCGCGATCAACACCACGATCTCGCCTTTTGGCGCCCCGGCGCGCGCGTAATGCGCAGCGAGTTCGTCGAGCGGTGCGCGGCGCACCTCCTCGAACAGCTTCGTCAGCTCTCGCGCAACCACGCCAGCGCGAGGCCCGAGGGTTTCGGCCATGTCCGCCAGGCTGTCGGCGAGGCGAGGCCCGCTTTCAAACAGGATCAACGTCGCGTCGATCTCGCCGAGTTCCGCGAGCGCCGCCCGGCGTGCGTGCTGCTTGTTGGGCAGAAAGCCCGCGAAGAGAAACCGATCGCTTGGCAAACCGGAGGCAACCAACGCGGCGAGGGGCGACGAGGCGCCGGGTATTGGGATTACTTTGTGCCCGGCTTCGATCGCCGCGCGCGCCAGCTTGAAGCCTGGGTCGGAGACAAGCGGCGTGCCGGCGTCAGAGATCAGGGCGACCGCTTCCCCGCCGGCCAGTGCTTCGAGGATCTCGGCGCGCGCGCCCTCGGCGCTGTGGTCGTGATAGGCGGCAAGCTTGGGCTTCAGCCCATAAGCATCCAGGAGCTTCCGCGCGACACGCGTGTCCTCAGCGTAAACTCTGTGAACGCCGCCCAAAATATCCAATGCCCGCAGGGTGATATCGCGCAAATTGCCGATTGGCGTGGCCACCACATAAAGGCCCGCTTCCGGCGGTGGACTGGGCAAACGGGCGCCACTACGGTCGCGCGCGGTTGGATCGGGGTCCGACAGAGGGTTTTTCATGGTCTCGTTCAGATCATCGTCGCGCGCACTCGCCGCGCCAAGCTTGAAGATGGCGGTGGCCGTGAGCCTCGCCGCTTTAATGGCCGCATGCGGCACAACCGGGGGGCCAATCGGTCCGACCGTCCCCGGCCCAGTTGTCGGTCCCGTAGAACCGGGCGCGACGCAAGTGCAAACCCGTGACGGGGTTACGCCGCCGCACATGGCGGGCCGTCCCATTGTTCGCGTGGGGCTGTTGCTGCCGTTTTCACTGCGCCCGCAAGACGCCGCCGCGCTCTACAGCGCCGCAGAGCTCGCGCTGTTCGACCACGGCGATCAAAACACGTTGTTGATCCCGCGCGACGCCGGCTCAACGGAGGCGGAAGCCGCCGCCGCTGCGCGCGCGCTGGTGAATGATGGCGCTGACATCATCATCGGCCCAGTGCTGCGCGAAGGCGTCGCCGGCGCCGCCTCGGCCGTGCGCGCCAACAACATTCCCGTGATCGGATTCTCGTCAGACCGCACCGTCGCCGGCAACGGCGTGTATCTGTTGAGCTTCCAGCTCGAAGATGAAGTTTCGCGTATGATCGCCTTCGCAGCCAGCCGCAATTTGCGCTCGATTGCGCTGATCGCGCCATCAAACGAATATGGACGTCGCGTCGAGCAAACGTTCCGTGAAGTGGCGCGCCAGAACAACGTGGCTGTGCCCGCGGTTGAACTCTACAGCCGCAGCGATGCCGAAGCGACGGCGGCGGCTGGCCGGCTTGCGGCGACATTACGGGCAAACCCGGCGCAAGCGGTGATGATCGCCGATAGCGGCGGGCCGCTGCGCGCAATAGCCGGCGCGTTGACGCGCGCTGGCGTGGACCCGCGGCAGGTGCGCTTCATGGGAACCAGCGCGTGGGCCGGCGAAGCCCAACGCGAACCTTCGCTCAATGGCGGCTGGTACGTCACCACCGACCCTGCCGCGCGCGCCGATTACGAGGGACGCTACCAAACGGTGTTCTCGCGCGAGCCGACGCGGCTTTCGAGCTTGGCCTACGACGCAGTGGCTTTGGCGAGCCTGCTCTCGCGCGATTCCGGCGCCCGCGGCTTTAGCCGGACGGGCCTGGAGAACAGCGATGGCTTTATGGGCTCGGACGGCCTCTTCCGCTTCCGCGCCGATGGCGCATTGGAGCGTGGGCTCGCGATCATGGAAGTGCGCGGCAACGCAGTGGCGCCGCTTGAGGCCGCGCCTCGCCGCTTCCCTGGCGCAACCGGCTAGAACGCGATCTCGGCAGCGATTTTGTTGGCGAGCGGTTTGCCTAATGCGGTGAGCCGCACGCGGCCGTCGTTCAGCGTGACGAAGCCTTGCTCTTCCAGCCAGGCGAGCGCCTGCGGATCGATCGGCTTGGCACGCAGCGCGTTGAGCCGTGCAACCTGCACGCCTTCATCTATACGGAGGCCCATGATCAGCAATTCATCGGCGCTTTCCTCGTTGGTAAGCGGCGTTTCGCTCAACCAGCCGAAGCCATTCTCGCGCACCGCGTCGATGTAGTCCGCGGGGCGGCGATGGGCTTCGGTAGCATAACGCTTGTTCTCGTAGGTAACGCGACCGTGCGCGCCCGGGCCCACGCCAAGCCAATCTCCGCCGCGCCAATAAATCAGATTGTGGCGCGCGCGCGCGCCGGGGCTTCGCGCGTGATTGGAGATTTCGTAGCCGGTGAAGCCGGCTCTCTCGCATTCCTCTTGTGTCGCTTTATACAATTCTGCCGCGGCGTCGGCATCCGGTGGCGTCAAAGCCCCGCGTGCGACTTTGCGGGCGAACGCCGTGTCCGGCTCAATGGTGAGTTGATAGAGCGAGACATGCTCTGCCGGCAGCGCCAGCGCGCGCGCGAGTTCGGCGCGCCAAGCGTCAACGCTTTGCCCCTCGCGCGCATAGATGAGATCGAGCGAGACGCGCGCGCCCGTTTTTTCCGCCGCCGCGACGGCGTGGAGCGCTGAGGCTGAGCTGTGTCTGCGGCCGAGCGCTTTGAGCGCCGCATCGTCGAGCGATTGAACGCCGATCGAAACGCGATTGATCCCGGCGCTCACTTGCTCCGCCAGTAAAGCCGCATCTTCCGGATTGCACTCCAATGTGATTTCGCAATCGGAGGTGATGTCGTATGCGCGCGCGCATGTCGCGATTAGACGTTCGATCTCCGCGCCCCGCAGCAACGACGGCGTGCCTCCGCCGAGGAAGATGCTTTGCGCTTGGCGCTTGCCGAAGCGCTCGGCGTGGGCAGTAATGTCGGCTTCGATCGCGCCCAGCAAGGCGTCGTTATCCTGGTGGCGGGCCCGATAGACGTTGAAATCGCAATACGGGCAAATCGCCGTGCAGTACGGCCAATGCACGTAGATGCCGAAGCCGCCGCTCATGCGAGCGCGGCCAGGAATTTCTCAAACGCGCGCGCGCGGTGCGTTAGCGGCAACTTTTCATCGGGGGACATTTCGCCAAATGTGCGCGCGTGACCGTCGGGCACGAACATTGGATCGTAGCCGAAGCCCTTCTCCCCGCGCGGCGGCCACACGATCTGGCCGCGCACTTCGCCCTCAAAACTTTCCGCCTTGCCACCCGGTTCGCAGAGCGAGAGCGCGCACACGAAGCGAGCCGACAAATCGGTCGCGCGACGTTCGCCCAGTTCACGCCAGACCCGCTCCATCGCGGCGCGAAAATTCTTGTCCGGCCCAGCCCAGCGGGCCGAGTAGACTCCAGGCGCTCCGCCGAGGCCAAACACCTCAAGACCAGAATCGTCTGCAAGTGAAAGCAACCCCGACACTTCGGCGGCCGCGCGCGCCTTCAACGCCGCATTACCGACGAAGGTGGTTTCCGTCTCTTCCGGCTCAGGCAGGCCGAGGCTGGCGGCGGACACCACATCCACGCCGAACGGCGCCAGCAGCGCCTGAATTTCCCGAGCTTTGCCCTGGTTGTGACTGGCGATGACCAGCCGGCGGCCGGCCAGTTTGTCGATAGAACTGCGCATTCTCACGATCACCTGTTTGACTGCGAGCGTCACAGTCTATATCGTTTATCAATAAACCCGAGCTAGGTATCGGGGATAACACCGCCGCGAAGCAGCGTATGGATACCCCATGAAAGCCCTCGGCAAAGGTTCTGTGGCCTCGATTGTGAAGGTCGGCCTGAACATAGCCTGGGTGATCCTATGGATCGCCCTCGGCGGCCTTATCATTGCGGCATTGGGCTATGCCGGCCTGCTGGCTGCGATTTCTGCGGGATACGTAGACGCCAACATTCTGACCGGCGGGGGCGGCGATATCCGGGTCGGCGATTCCGACGGGAGCAATTTCAACATCACCTACGACGAGCCAGGGGGCGCTACCTGGCCGGTCGTCGTTCCTGCTTTGATGATCGGCGCGGTGGTGATTGTCGGTGGCTTGGTGATCGTCAGGCGGCTTGGCAAATTGTTCGACAGCTTCACCTCGGGCGAGCCGTTCCGGCGCGAGAACGCCACGCACCTGCGCTACATATGGATCGCGATGCTGGTCATCGAGCTCGCACGCTACGTGCTGTTTGCGCTCACGGGCGTTTTGCTCGCCGCGTTTGGCACGCCGGAAGGCACCACCGCCAAGTTCGAGGCGGATATCGACCTCACCAATTGGATGGCGATCCTCGTTTTGATCGTTCTCGCTGAAGTCTTCCGTGAAGGCGCGCGCCTCAAGGAAGAGCAGGAGCTGACGATCTGATGACGATCCGCGTCACCCTCGACCGCATCCTGCTCGAACGGCGCATGTCGTTGACGGATTTGAGCGAACGCGTGGGCGTTACGCTCGCGAACCTCTCGATCCTGAAAACCGGCAAGGCCAAAGCCATCCGTTTCTCAACGCTCAATGCGCTTTGCCGCGTACTCGAATGTCAGCCTGGCGAGCTGTTGAGCTACGAGCCAAGCGAAAACGATGCACTCGAAGAAGCGGCGGATACAGCCGCAGAGTAGCGCAATTCAACCACTGCGCGAATACGCTTTTGACGGGAATGTCGGTGTGCAGGATGCGCTCCCCTGGGGAGGGAGGACGTATGCCGAACAGCTTTGCCGCGCGGCCGAAAATGCTGACCAGCGAGTATTTCTACGAATACTCCGAGCCCCATCGGCGGCGGCCGACGATCTTCGAGTTTCCCGCCCTCACCATCCACACGGCGACCTACTACACCGAGAATGGCCCAGCCGCCGCGCGGAAGGCGTCGGACCCAGAGACTGACGAGCGTCGCTTCGCCACTTTTCTGAACTGCTTCATTGGGTGGACGACCTGGACGCGCACGCCGCATAGCGCGTCATCGCGGCACGAACAACGCACCGTGAGCCTCGATTTCATCCAAGGCTTCGCGCGCTACCTGAAAACCGATCACGGCGCTAACGACGGCGATCGGCCGAGAGACGAGGTGCATTCATTTGAGTGCGCACAATCCCCGAACGCGCCGCTCGCCGTGCGAGTTGAGGTGCATCGCGAGTATTTCTCACTCACCATCTTTTGCAGATTGCGGTTCGACCTGCCGACCGGCGGTTCAACTGTGGTTATTTCGAGCGATGCGCTGTCCCCGGTCTGCCCGGCGTTTCACCGCGAAGTTCAACGCGGCCAATCGTTAGCCCTTCAACCTGATGGGACTTACATTCCAGGCGTCCTCGACGTCGTCTTCGGCGACGTTCGCGAACGTTTGCTCCATCACCTCAACGCTCACCCGCTGGACTTGTTCGCAACGATTGAACGCCTCTTTCCGCGCTGCACCTTCGCCAATTTTCACGGCCTCACGATGCCCGCGACGGCCATGCACAAACCTGGCGGACCGGCGCCGCAAATGTGTAGGACGGACCAAGGTAAATTGGAGGCCAAAACCTCCTACGGCGACACGCAGGCGTTCCTCTCTAATGCTTGGCCGGAGCTCCGGCGGGTTCTGTTTGCACCTGGCACTGACGACGTCATCGCCTGCTATCTCCAACATGGGCACGCGATCTACGTTTCGTCGCTGGGCTCGCAATCGAGCGCCGTTGAAATCGATGATCTCCGTTATGTGCTTTTTTACAACGGCGTCTCGTCGGCCCCAGAGCAACTGCCCTTGCTTGAGCAGCACCTGTGGAAAGCGCCAGATCGGCAAAAGAATTGGCGCGTCAGCCGTCTCGTTTATCGCCTGCATGAAGCCGGAACGCTGCGCCTGGCCGGACTCCGCAAACTGCGAAGACTGCGCCGATCAATGGTGAGGCTGGCCGGCGCCGAGCAACACGTTGTCGAGCATGCGTGGCCGAACTTTTTGGGCTTGCTGTTTGCGCGGCATGTGAAACGCACCACCGAGATGCTGTTTCAGATCGGCGCTGAAATCGGCGAGCCGATCCAGTACCGGCTTTCGCGCAGCCGATATTATTTTCATCGCGCGCGCTCGAACGTCGAAGAGATGGGG
Organism: alpha proteobacterium U9-1i; assembly: GCA_000974665.1. Classification (NCBI taxonomy): domain Bacteria; kingdom Pseudomonadati; phylum Pseudomonadota; class Alphaproteobacteria; species alpha proteobacterium U9-1i. Next base: position 481,405 of record BBSY01000002.1, read on the forward strand.
ATCGAAAAGATCCCCGGCTGGCAATCCTACAGTGAGTTTCTCAAGCGCCGCGTCTATCTGACCTACGAACAGATCGACGCGATGGGTCCGCGTATGGACCGCGTTTTGCGCTTCATACAAACGCAGAATGACGCGCTGCGTAACGCACAGGCGATCTTCTGGCAGTTCATGGGCGCGCTCGCCGCGATTATTGTCCTGCCGTACTACGTGGGCGATTTGTTCGACAAAATGAATATCGCGTGGCCACTGACGAGCGGCGCGTGGAAGGATCCTGGCGTTGGCGACGCCTGGAAGAACCCTGTTGGCGAATGGCGAACCGGATATTTCGCTGGACTCGTCGGACTCATCGGCATTGCGCTAACGGGCACTGCGATTTGGGGCAATTCGGTCATGAAGGAACGTCACAAGCGCAAGGAAGCGCGCGGCATGCTGACCGACGGCGAAGACGCTATCGACAATGGCTAGAGCGACGCGCCGACCTCGAGCGCAAATTGCGTGATCTCTGGGTCATCCAGCGCGATCGCCCAAATCCAGTCCGCTTCGCCGAAGAGCGCGAGCTGTTTGCCGCCGGCGTCGAATACGTAGCCGACGTCGACGCGGTATGGATTGGTCATTATCAGGCGACGCGGGTTGGTCAGTGAAGCGCCTTCGAGCCAAGGCAGATCCAACGTTTCATGGCCCCAATCGCGTTCGATCGCGGCGAAGGTGGCTGGCTCTTCAGCGCGCAAGTGCCCGTAGGCGTGCTCAATGAGCGGCCCTTCGCCCACGTCAATGTCGGTAGCGCCTTCAAAGCCGATATCTACGTAAAATACTGCGCCGGACTCAAAGAAGATTTCAAGCGGGTCGTCGCCTTTGAACGGTGCGTACCCCACGCGCGAGATCGATGTGATCGGCCCGGCGGCGCAGAGTTTTTCGATGATCGACGGCGCGCTCACGCAATCGCCCGCTTCTGTGCTTCGAACAATTGGCCGCACCCGAGCTTCGCTAGGCGTAGCATTTCGGCGAATTCCTCTTCGCTGAACGGCCGCTGCTCACCCGTCGCTTGCAACTCGATCATGCGGCCATCGCCGGCCATGACGAAGTTACAATCAACCTCGGCGTTGGAATCTTCGGCGTAGTCGATGTCCAGCACTGGCGCGCCCGCGAACACGCCGCACGAAATCGCCGCGACTTGGCCGGTGAGCGGATCGGCTTTGATCACTTTCTCTTCGACCAGATATTTACACGCGCGCGCGAGCGCGACCCACGCGCCAGTGATGGCCGCGGTGCGGGTGCCGCCGTCCGCTTGAATGACATCGCAATCGAGCGTGATCGTGCGATCGCCCAAGGCTTTGAGATCGATCACCGAGCGCAAACTGCGGCCGATCAGGCGTTGGATTTCCTGCGTGCGGCCGGATTGCTTGCCTTGGGCTGCTTCGCGGCGGCCACGCGTGTGAGTAGCGCGGGGCAGCATGCCGTATTCCCCTGTGACCCAGCCCTTGCCCTGACCCTTGAGCCAGCCGGGCACGCCCTGTTCGACAGAGGCGGTGCAGAGCACATGGGTTTGCCCGAACTTGGCCAGGCAAGATCCTTCGGCGTAACGGGATACCTGCGTTTCGAGACTGATGTCGCGCAACTGGTCAGGCGCGCGGCCGGAAGGGCGCATGGGACGATCCTGTGCTCTATAGGATTATTAGGTCAATTTGACCTAACTTGCCCTAACAATCCTATACTTGCCAGCCCAGCCGGCCTCTATAGGAATTTTAGGGGCAGTTAGGGCGAGTCGGCCTAACGGCTAAGCCCTATACGGAAGTTAGGTCGAGTTAGGCCGAACGACCCTAACGTTACCTAACAATACTATAAAGGAGCCTGCGTGAAGGCGGCGCACAATCCCTATAATCCAGGCGCCGGCACCCCTCCTCCGGAGCTGGCGGGCCGTGACCCGCTGATCGCGCAGGCGCGGCTCGCGATCGAACGCGTCAAGCTTGGGCGGCCGTCGAAGAGCTTCGTGATGCTGGGCCTGCGCGGCGTCGGCAAGACAGTCCTGTTGAACGAGTTCGAGCAGGTGGCCGAGCAGCTGGGCTGCCAAACCGCAATGCTCGAAACCGATCCCGAAAAGCCACTGGCGCAACAACTTGCCCCGCAACTGCATCGCATCTTGCTGCGGCTGGACCGCATCAAGAAAGCCGGCGCGGACATGCAGGCCGCTTTTGGCGCGCTGCGTTCATTCGCCAGCGCCTTCAAGGTTCAGCTCGGCGAGCTTGAATTTGGCCTCGCGATGACGCCGGCGACCGGAGATCTGATCGTTGATCTCACCGATCTCTTCATCGCCATGGGCGAAGCGGCGAAGAAGCGCGACACCGCTGTCGTGCTGCTGATCGACGAAATCCAATACATCCAAAAGCCCGATCTGGGCGCCTTGATCATGGCGCTGCACAAAATCTCGCAGCGTCAATTGCCGGTGCTGTTGTTCGGCGGTGGATTGCCCCAATTGGCGAAGCTCGCGGGCGATGCGAAGTCCTATGCCGAGAGGCTGTTCGACTATCCAGCCATCGGCCCGCTTGATCCCGAAAGCGCACGCCGCGCCGTCGCCACTCCTGCCGAGCGCGACAACGTCGTCTATACTGACGAGGCGCTTGACTACATCGTCGAGCAGACGGGGCGTTATCCGTTTTTTTTGCAAGTGTGGGGCTCGCATTGCTGGGAGCACGCGGCGAAGTCGCCGATCACACTGAAGGACGCCAAGGAAGCAAGCGCGCGCGCCATCGTGGCGCTCGACGAAGGCATCTTCAAAGTACGCTTGGCGCGCCTCACCGACAGGCAAAAGGCTTATGCACGCGCCATGGCGGAGTTCGGCGGTGAACCGGCAAACTCGTCGGAAGTGGCGAAAATCCTGGGTTTGACGGTCGCGCAATCGGCGCCGATCCGCGACGAGCTGATCCGCAAAGGGATGGCTTACTCGCCCGAACGCGGTCTCATCGGCTTCACCGTCCCAAAGTTCGACGAGTACATGCGCCGCGCCATGCCCTCCCCCACGCCCAAAGCGGCGCGCGCAAAGAAAGCGTAAGCTAGCCCGCGCAGCGCAGCGTCATGCGCCGCGTTTGTCGGTTGACGCTGATCGAGCTGCAGCCAGCGAGCGCGTCACGGCCAAGCATCACCGCCGCAGGCGCGGCGTTCTCCGCCTCTGCCTGCACGACGATGGCGTCCGCTTCGTCGGCGCCGAGCAAAGGTGAATTGGTGCGTGCGAATGTTGGGCCGAGCGATAACCGCTCCACCGTGAGCTCGGTGCGCACGGGCTGCATCAAGGTGCGCAAGCCGAGGATCAGATGGCGCTCCGCCAGCTCGCCGTTCGAGACGATCGCACCACTGGCGTCCAGGTGGCGCGCGGCGGTGCGGTTGAACACGCTGTCTCCGTGGGCGAGATCGAAGCTCACACGCATGGTCTCGCCGCCGACTTGGGTTTCGCCGATCCACACGTCCGCATCTTCAAGCGTAAAGACGATGTCGCGTGCGGCGGCGGGCTCGGGCCCGAGCGTCACGGTGACGATGTCGTGGGGCAGCGCACCGGGACCGATGACGCCATCGGCGCGCGTGGTCACGGGCGCTTGGAAAACTGCTGTCCACGCGCGTGATGCTTCATCGCCAAACTCGATCCGCGGACGCGCGACGCGGCCACGCAGAGAGGCGCCGCCATCCACGCCGACCCGAACGCCGACGAGCGGAAGCCGCCGCACCCGCAATCGCTCCGAGGAAGCGCCGCTCAGCGCCAAGCCGCTCGGAAAGCGCAAATCCACCTCAAGGCGCACGGGTCTTCCGTTGATCTCTGCATTGACGATCGGAACCGGGTCCGCCGGGATCGTGATGCTTGTCTGCGCGTGCGCTACCGCGGCTCCACCCGCTAAGGCGGCAATTGCGACGAAAATTGTTCGAAACATGAGACCCGCTCCCCTGCTCGGCCTCCGATATTATCGAATTACGATAAAATCGTGGCGCGATCGGCAGGCGGCGCCGGTTGCGCGACCGGCGACCCTCGCTAGTTAAAGGAGCGCCATGCCAGCACCGAACGCTCCAGATCTTTCAACGCTCGATGGGCGGGCCCGCGAGGTGTTCCGCGAGATCGTCGAGGCGTACCTGGCCACCGGCGAGCCGGTCGGTTCTCGCACCCTGTCGAAACATGGCGCGATGGGGCTTTCCGCAGCTTCGATCCGCAACACGATGGCCGATTTGGTTGGCCTCGGCCTTTTGGACGCCCCCCACGCGATGGCCGGCCGGCGGCCGACGCAGCAGGGCTTGCGCTTCTTCGTGGATAGTCTGCTTCAGCTCGGTGAGGCGCCGGACGAAGAGAAGCGCGAGATCGACGCACGCATCGGCGGCGCCGGCGCCAATCCCGGCGACGTTCTCTCCGCTGCTTCGGAATTGCTCTCCGGTCTAGCGGGGGGCGCAGGGCTTGTTGTGTCGCCGGAGCGCGAAGCGCCGGTGCGGCACGCCGAAATCGTCTCGATCGGCCCCGGCCAAGCACTGTTGGTGCTCGTGTTCGAGGACAACCAAGTTGAAAATCGCGTCATTGCTACGCCGGCCGACCTGCCCGCCGCCGCCTTGGTGGAGGCGACGAACTTTCTGAACGCGCGCTTCAAGGGCAAGACGCTGGTGGAGGCGCGCGCCGCCGCGGGCGACGCGCTTGCGCGCGATCGCGCGGCCTTGGATCAAGCGGCGGCGAAGTTGGTGAAAGCGGGCCTCGTCGACTGGTCCGGCGAAGACCCGACCGCCGGGCGCTCGTTGATCGTGCGCGGCCGCGCCAATTTGCTGGCTGACCCCGAGGCATTGGCCGATCTGGAGCTTGCGCGTCGGCTGTTCGACGACCTGGAAAAGACCCGCGAACTGATCCAGGTGCTCGACCTCGCCAAGGCTGGAGAGAGCGTTCGCATCTATATTGGCTCGGAAAACCCGCTTTTTTCGCTTTCGGGGTCGAGCCTGATCGTGGCGCCCTATATGAACGCCGAAAGACGGGTGGTCGGCGCTCTGGGCGTCATCGGCCCCACCCGGCTCAATTACGCCCGGGTGATCCCCGTGGTGGACTATACCGCCCGCGTCATCGGCCGTGTGCTGGACGGACGCGGCGAGCGTTAGAGGAAACAGGAACGTAGGAATGACGGACGAATCCAACGCCCAAACGCAAGACGCGCCCACCGAGGCGCCGGCCCTGGACGTGAGCGCGCTTGAAGCCGAAGTGGCGAAGGCGCGGGACGAAATGCTGCGCGCCATGGCCGAAGCAGAAAACACCCGCCGCCGCGCCGAGCGCCAAGCGCAGGAGGCGCGCGCCTACGCCATCGACCGCTTCGCGCGCGATTTGTTGCCGGTTGCCGACACGCTGACGCGTGCGCTCGCCGCCGCACCGGCCGATGCAGACGAAGCCATCAAGAACGTACTCGCCGGTATCGAGCTGACCGAACGGGCAATGATTGAGGCATTCGCGCGCCACGGATTGAAGCGCGTCGGGGCCAAGGGTGACGCGTTCGATCCGAACCTGCACCAAGCAGTCGCGCAACAGCCATCGGACCAGCCAGCCAACACGGTGCTTGAGGTGCTCCAGCCCGGTTACGTCCTCGGCGACCGGACCCTGCGGGCGGCGATGGTGTTGGTTTCAGCCGGCGCCGCGGCGACCGCGACGGCCGGCGTCGATATCAAAGTCTGACCCCCCTCGCCTGCACGAAAACTGTTGAACGCGGCGCCGTTTCGCCGTGATGCCGCTTTGCGCCCAACATGAATGATCGGTAACCATAGCGACGCACGGCTTTCGTCGTGGTCATGTGGCCGCCGATTCGGTGGTGCGGAGGAGGCAGAAATGCGGGGCAAGTTCCTGTTTGGCGCGGCGAGCGCGGCGCTTTTGGTCGGCTTAGGGTTTGCCGGCTCAGCCTCGGCGCAGCAGGCTGATCCGCCTGGCGATAACACGACACAGGTCGTCCTCGCGCCCGGCCAAGAGACTTCCGGAACGCTCTACCCCGCGGGGGACAAGGATTGGTACCGCCTCAACGTTACTCCAGGCCAACGCTATAGCTTCACCCTGAACGGCGTCACCGAAGGCGAGACAACGCTCGACCCGGTGCTGGCGATCTACAATGCGGCGGGTGAGCAAATCGCCGGCAATGACGACGCCAACGGTTCGTTGAATGCAGCGCTAAACTTCACGCCCACGGAAGCTGGTTTCGTGTTCGTCGAAGCGCGCGGCTTCTCGGAAGACGCGGCCGGCGGCTACGTCCTCAATGTCAGCGCTGGGCCCGTTCCACCCGATGACGCGGGCAACGACGCGACAACGCGGGCGCGTGTAACGCCTGGCGGCGCCGTTAGCGGCACGCTCGAAAGCGAAGGCGATGTCGATTGGTACCGCCTCAGCGCGCGCACCAGCCAACGCTACCGCATCGCGCTCAACGGCGCTGACGGCGACGGCGCTTTGGGTGACCCAGTGCTGCGTGTCATCGATAGCAACGGCGTCGAGGTCGCGGCGAACGACGACAGCGAGACAGGTCTTAATTCACTGCTCGAGTTCTCACCCAACGCGAACGGCGACGTTTTTATTGAAGCGGGCGGCTTTGGCGGCCAGGCCACCGGCGCCTACACGCTGAACGTGACCGCCGAACGCGCGCCGACCGATTCCGTGGCGGGCGACAGCCACACGCGCGGACGTCTTGCGCTGGACGCCAGCGTCAGCGACGGGCTCGACTTCGCGGGCGATCGCGATTGGCGGCGCATTCGCCTCGAAGGCGGGCAATCCTATCGCTTCACGTTGAACAGCAACACCGACGCGGCGACGCCACTCACCGATCCGTTGATCAAGATCTTCGGCAACGACAGCGTTGAACTCGCTGCCGATGACGATGGTGGCGATGGCTTCAACTCATATCTTGAGTTCACGGCGCCGGAATCGGGCAATTATTTCGTTGAGGCGCGCGGCTTCGGCGACGATGCGACTGGCGGCTATACGCTGACAGCGCGCGCCGGCGACATTCCCGCCGACGCATCGACGGACGCAAGTCTGAGCGCCGACGGCGATTTCCGCTCTGGCGTACTCTCTCCTGCTGGCGATCGCGATTGGTACCGCATCGAGCTTGCCGAGGGTCAAGGACTGCGCCTCGCGGTCGCGGGAGCGGAGGGCGTTCCGGGCGGCGTACTGAGCGATCCTTATATCGCGCTCTACGGTCCAGACGGAAATGTCGTCGCTGAGAATGACGACGCCAACGGCGATCTCAATTCATGGCTAGAATACTCAGCTGCGGCGGCTGGCGCCCATTACCTTGAAGTGCGCGGCTTCTCAGCCGAAACGGCGGAAGGCGCATATACGATCCAACTCACGGCTGGCGAGATCGGCGCCAGCAGCGACACCGCCGAGTACATCATGGCCGCGGGCGCGCCGCGCCAGAGTACAATCGCCACCGCGGGCGATGCCGATTGGTATGGCATCGATCTGGTCGAAGGCCGCGCTTACCGCATAAACCTCGTCTCAAGCGATGGGACGCTGGACCCGGTCGTTACGCTCTTCAATGCCGAAGGCCAGGCGATCGCCACTGACGATGACGGCGGGACAGGCGTCAACGCGTACCTGACCTATGTGCCGATCACTGGAGGAACGCACTACATCGCGGCGGCGGCCTACGAGAGCCAGACGACTGGCGGCTACATGCTCACAATCAACGACACCGAGGTTCTGGGTTCGCCGGGCAGTGACGAGATGCTCGACGCCAACGGGGATGATCGGTTGAGCCGTATCGACATGCCGGGCGATCTCGACGCTTACGGCGTGACGCTCGAAGGTGGCGTGCGCTACACGATCGAAGTGCGTGGCGAGGGCGACAATCCGCTCACCGATGCGTTCGTGGCTGTGCTCGATTCATCAGGCGCACGCGTAGCTTCCGACGACGATAGCGGCCCGGGCCTCGACGCACGGGTGACCTTCACCGCCGCCGCGACAGACCAATTCTACATCCAAGCCAGCGGCTTGGGCGGCGGCACGGGTTGGTATCGCGTTTCGATCGCGCGCTGATTTCAGCCTGGTACGATTGCGGCGGCGCTCGTTTGAGCGTCGCCGTTTTCGTGTTGAAGCGACGTTTTCTCAGCGCGGAGCTGGCATCGAGCGCGGCCTGTCGTCAGCCGACAATTCAAGCGCCTGCGCGCGCTAAGCGATCCGTCTTGTCGAACGTTTCGTTCGGGTTCTATCTTTGAGGGTCAGCGGATTGAGACTACGGGGTCGGGGGAAGACATGCGTTGGATGATCGCGATCGCGCTGTGTTTGGCGGCTTTTGCCGCGCCCGCTTACGCCGCACCCCTGCCCTTCGACCCTGAAGATGCGACGCGGGCTTGGCTCGCAACCATGGGACCGGAAGCCACGGAACGCTCGAATGCGTATTTCGAAGGCGGCTATTGGATCGAGCTCGCGGGCACGGTGCTGTCGATCCTGGTCGCCGGGCTGATCTTGCTTCTAGGTTGGGCGCGCGGCGTGCGGGCTTGGCTCGAACGGACCGTGAAATTCTATCCTCTAGTGGTGTTCGGCACGGCATTCTTCGTGCTGCTTGTCAGCAACGTGCTGACGACGCCGTTCTCCTGGTATGTCGGCTTTGTGCGCGAGCACGCGTTTGGCTTATCGACGCAGACGGTTGGCGAATGGTTCGGTGAATACCTGATGGGCGCCGGCATCGGCCTCGTGCTTGGGTCGATCTTCCTCACAGTGCTCTATCTCATCGTACGCGCAGCCAAGAAATCGTGGTGGGTGTGGGGCACGGGCGTAACAGTGGTGTTCGCCGCCATCCTGATCATGGCGAGCCCGGTGTTCATCGCGCCACTGTTCAACACCTATACGCCGATGCAGGAGGGCGAACTCAAGAGCGACATCCTCGCCATCGCCCAGGCCAATGGAGTGCCCGCGGACAACGTCTATGTGTTCGATGTGTCGCGACAATCGAACCGCGTCACGGCCAACGTGTCGGGCTTGTTCGGCACCACGCGCATCTCGCTTTCCGACACGCTGCTGAGCCGCACCAGCCCCGAAGCCGTGCGCGCGGTTATGGGCCATGAGATCGGCCATTACGTCCTCGGGCACGTATATTCGCTGCTGGTGATGACAACGTTGATCATCTTGTTCACGTTCGCCGCTACGCATTTCAGCTTCCGGGCGCTGGCGAAAAATGAGCGCTGGGGCATACGCGATATCGCCGATCCTGCGGGTTTGCCGCTCATCATGGCGATCATTGCCGCGCTTGGTCTCGTTACCGCGCCGATGCAGCGAAATATGATCTATTTCCACGAAGTGCAGGCTGACATGTTCGGCTTGAACGCCGCACGCGGGCCCGATGGCTTCGCCGAAGCAGCGGTGCTGCTCTCCGAGTATCGCAAGATGGAGCCCTCCCCGCTGGAGGAATGGTTCTTCTACGATCACCCGTCTGGCTGGAACCGCGTCCACAACGCGATGGTGTGGAAGGCGCATGAGATCGCCGCTGGCCGGTTGGCCGAGTCACCAGGCGGACCGCCGCCAGGCTGGCGTCCGGATTTCGTGGTCATGAGCGCGCGGCCGGAAAACGCGCCGCGCGCTACACCGGCTCCGTCACCCGCCTCAGAGTCAAATTGATCCGCCCGCCTTTCGGCAATAGTCGCGAAGTGCCGTTCATGATGCGATCGACGCCGTGATAGGCGCGCCGGCTTGGCCCGGCGAGCATGCACACATCGCCTGACGCCAGCCGCACGCTGCGCGTCGGATCCGAACGCACGGGGCCGCCGATGCGAAACAGAGCGGTGTCGCCAAGCGAAATCGACAACACCGGCGCGTCCCACGCGTCTTCGTCGCTATCGACGTGCAGTCCCATGCGCGCGTCGCCTTCGTAGAGGTTCACGAGGCACGCCTCTGGCGGCGCCGGATAGCCGGACAATTCATTCCAGAGTTCGAGCACACGCGGCGGCATCTCCGGCCAGGGCCGGTCCGTCTCGGGATGGAAGGCCTGATAGCGATAGCCCTGCTCCTTGTCCGTCACCCAACCGAGGGGCCCGAAATTGGTCATCCGCACGCGCATGGGCTGACCGGATTTGGGCATGCGCGGAATGTACAGCGGCCCGGCGCGCATGCGCTCGAACACCGCGTCACGAAGCGCCTCCTGTTCGGCCCTGCCGAGCAGGCCCGGCCAAAGCCGGAAACCATCGAGGTCTGCCGCGGGGCGCATCATTTGACGCTCAGCCCTCCACCGGTTCGGTTTCTTTTTTGTTCTCGCTCAAGGCGGGCTCCCTCCCCTGCGACCACTATTCCCCTGCATCGAATGCGGATAGGGGCTTGGGGCGGCTTGCGTTCCCAGTGGAATACACCACATGAACCACGGACATTTCGGGTCTGAGCTGTGGGGGCGATGACCCGGTCCATTGATTGAACGTGAGTGTTGGGACGTGCGTTTGAGGATGCCGCTGCGCGGGTCCACACAATCAGACGGCGCGCCGCCTTGAAAGGAATGAGGACAGAAGAGATGAGCAAAGTCATCGGGATCGACTTGGGCACCACAAATTCGTGCGTCGCCGTCATGGAAGGCGGCCAACCCAAAGTCATCGTCAATTCCGAAGGCTCGAACACGACGCCCTCCGTCGTCGCGTTCACCGATAGCAGCGAGCGCCTTATGGGCATCCAAGCTGCGCGCCAAGCCATCACCAACCCGACCCACACCTATTACGCCGTGAAGCGCCTCATCGGCCGCTCGTTCGACGATCCGATCACCAAGAAGGACGTCGATCTGGTTCCGTATAAGATCGTGAAGGGCCCGAACGGCGACGCCTGGATTCAAGGCCGCGACAAGCAATACGCGCCGTCCGAAATCTCCGCGTTTGTGCTCCAGAAGATGAAGCAGACGGCGGAAGATTATCTGGGTGAGCAAGTCACACAGGCCGTCATCACCGTGCCGGCCTACTTCAACGACGCCCAGCGCCAAGCCACCAAGGACGCGGGCCGGATCGCCGGCCTCGAGGTGCTGCGCATCATCAACGAGCCTACAGCGGCCGCCCTCGCCTACGGCCTCGATAAGACCGGACAAAACAAAACCATCGCCGTGTACGATCTCGGCGGCGGCACGTTCGACGTCTCGATCCTCGAGATCGGCGATGGCGTGTTCGAAGTGCGCTCCACGAACGGCGACACATTCTTGGGCGGCGAGGATTTTGACATCCGCATCCTCAACTACATCGCCGACGAGTTCAAAAAGCAGAACGGCATCGATCTGCGCCAGGATAAGCTCGCACTGCAACGCCTGAAAGAAGTGTCCGAGCAGGCGAAGAAGGAGCTGTCGTCGCGCTCGGAGTTCGACATCAGCGTGCCGTTCATCACCGCGAACGCAAGCGGCCCGGTTCACCTGAACATGAAGCTGACGCGCGCCAAATATGAAAGCTTGGTCGAAGACCTCGTTCAGAAAACGCTCGGCCCCTGCAAAGCCGCGCTGAAGGACGCCGGTCTCTCGGCCAGCGACATTCAGGAAGTGGTGTTGGTCGGCGGCATGACGCGCATGCCGAAGATCCAGCAGGTCGTGAAGGAATTCTTCGGCCGCGAGCCGCACAAGGGCGTCAACCCGGATGAAGTCGTGGCCGTTGGCGCCGCGATCCAAGCCGGCGTGCTGCAAGGCGACGTGAAGAACGTTGTCCTGCTCGACGTGACGCCGCTTTCGCTGGGCATCGAAACGCTCGGCGGCGTGTTCACGCGCCTGATCGAACGCAACACGACCATCCCCACGAAGAAGAGCCAAATCTTCTCGACCGCCGAGGACAATCAGAACGCGGTGACGATCCGTGTCTTCCAGGGTGAGCGCGAAATGGCGGCGGACAATCGTTCGCTCGGCGCGTTCGATCTCGTCGGCATTCCGCCCTCCCCGCGCGGCATGCCGCAGATCGAGGTTACCTTTGACATCGACGCCAACGGCATCGTGTCCGTCGGCGCGAAAGACAAGGCGACCAACAAAGAGCAATCGATGCGCATCCAGCCGTCGGGCGGCCTCGCCGAAGGCGATATCGAACGCATGGTGCGTGAAGCCGCCGAACATGCCGGCGAAGACAAGGCCCGTCGTGAACTCGCCGAAGCAAAAAACCAAGGCGAGAGCTTGATCCACCAGATCGAGAAGCAGCTGCAGGAAAACGGCGAGAAAATCCCCGCGGCGGACAAGTCTGGCATCGAGGCCGCGATCACGGAGCTTCGCGGCGCCCTCGGCACGGAAAACACCGCCGACATCGCCGCCAAGACGCAAAGCTTGGTGCAAGCGTCGATGAAGATCGGCGAAGCGCTCTATGGCGGCTCGCAACCGGGTGCGGCCGGTGAAGCCGAAGGCGGCGCCTCGCAAGACGGCGTGGTTGACGCCGAGTTCGAGGAAGTCGACGGCCAAAGCAAGAAAAGCGCGTAACGCCATTCCGGGGCGGATTGATGTACGTGCTCATCTCAAACGCTGAACGCAGACAGCTCTCCCTCTTGCAGGGAGAGCGCGCCCTTCTCACTTCGGTGGCGTCATGACCGCCACGCGCGACTATTACGAAATCCTGGGCGTTCCGCGCGACGCTGATGCGGCGACGATCAAGTCGTCGTTCCGCAAGCTCGCGATGAAGATGCACCCGGACCAAAACCCGGGCTGCAAGATCTCCGAGGATAAGTTCAAGGAAATCGGCGAGGCGTATTCCGTGCTCTCCGACCCCGAAAAGCGCGCGCAGTACGATCGCTTCGGAAAAGCAGCGTTCCAGCAAGGCGCGGGGCCAGGCGGCTTCGGCCCCGGCGCGGCGGGCTTTGGCGACTTCTCCGACCTGTTCAGCGAAATCTTCGGCGACATGGACGGCATGTTCGCGCGCGGGCGTGGTGGACCGCGCGGCGGGCCCGAACGCGGCGCCGACCTCCGCTACGACGTCGAAATCACATTGGAGCAAGCGTTTCGTGGCATGGAGCGCGAGATCGTCGTGCCGCGCGCGGCCGCATGCGAACCGTGCGGCGGCTCAGGTTCAGAAGCCAATGCACCGCTTGATACCTGCCGCACCTGCAACGGCGCCGGCCAAGTGCGCACCAACCAAGGCATGTTCCGCGTGGTTCGCACGTGCCCCGGCTGTCACGGTCGTGGCCAGTCGATCAAGAACCCGTGCAAAAGCTGTGGCGGACGCGGTCTCACGCAGAAAGAGCGCAAACTCGCGGTGAAAATCCCGGTTGGCGTTGAGGACGGCACGCGCATCCGGCTTGCCGGTGAAGGCGATTCCGGCCCGCGCGGCGGCCCGCCCGGTGACCTTTATCTCTTCCTCTCGGTGAAGCCGCACCAATTGTTCGAACGCGACGGGCCGGATCTGTATTGCCGAGCCCCCGCGCCGATGTGCAAAGCAGCGCTTGGCGGCGAGATGGAAATTCCAACCATCGACGGCGACCGCTCCAAGATCACCATCCCCGCCGGCGCGCAGACTGGGCGGCGCTTCCGCATCAAGGGCAAGGGCATGACGCAGCTTCGCTCGCGCGACCGCGGCGATCTGCATGTCGAGCTGCTGGTGGAAACGCCTGTAAATCTTAGCGCCAAGCAGAAAAAACTGCTCGAAGAGTTCGCCAAGGATTGCAGCGCCGAGGCGCACCCGCAAACTCAAGGCTTCTTCGACAGTGTGAAGCGCTTCTTTGAAGCAAACGAAGAGCCTCCTGCCCGCTGAGCTTGCGACACGGCGCGCCCGGTCTTGCCGGCGCGACGCCGGCGGTCCAAGAGACGGCACATGACTTTGTCCATCGCCATTGCCGGGGCCGCGGGGCATATGGGGCGCGCGCTGATCAGCGCGGCGCTCCAGCGCGGCATCCGCATATCAGGCGGCACCGAGCGCGCTGGCTCGCCGGTGCTCGGCGTCGACCTCGCGACCCTCGCCGGCCATGCGGCGATTGGAGCGGTTGTCACGACGGACGCCGCCGCGATCCCTGCCGACGTATGGATCGATTTCACCACGCCTGCGGCCACTTTAGCGGCACTCGCCGCAACGCCCGCGCGCGCGGCCATTATCGGGACGACCGGTTTGAGTGAAAGCGACGAGGCGCGGATCCGCGCCGCCGCAAAGGTCAAAGCCATCGTTCGATCCGGCAATTTCAGCCTCGGCGTGAATCTGCTGGCGGCTCTCGTCGAGCAAGCGGCGGCGAAGCTCGGTCCCGAATGGGACATCGAGATCGTCGAGGCGCACCATCGCCGCAAGATCGACGCGCCGTCCGGCACAGCCTTGATGCTGGGCGACGCGGCGGCGGCGGGGCGCAAAGTCGCACTCAAGGATAAGCGCCTCGCTCCCCGAGACGGCGTCAGCGGCGCCCGGCCCGAAGGCGGCATCGGCTTTGCGGTGATCCGCGGCGGCGGCATCGTTGGCGAACACGACGTACGTTTTGCCTCGGAGCGTGAAGTGCTCACGCTTTCCCACCAGGCGCTTGACCGTTCGCTGTTCGCCGATGGTGCTTTGGCGGCGGCGATCTGGGCCGCCGACAAACCGCCTGGGCTTTACTCGATGCGCGACGTGCTCGGGCTCTAATAGCCGCGCTTGGCGCGCCAGAGCGCGGCGGAAAGCGCCTCGGCGAACGCTGCGCGCTCATCGGGCGAAAGGAATGTCGCCATCCGCAATTGCTCCTTTCCGGAGCGGATCAACACGCCGCGCCCATCCTGTGTCACCCGCGCCCAGAGCGGGTTGAGCACCCAATGCACGCTTTCGCCATTGGGCTCACGCCGCTCGCAGTAGACTTGGCCGGCCGCCACCTGAACGCGCTCCAGAGCGCGGCCAGCGCGATAATTGACGCGAAACGCGATCCACAACGCGAGGACATCGAGCCCCAGGAAACCCGCTACCGGAAATGCGCCCTGCGCCAAGAACACGGCCGCGAGGATCGCATTCACTGCGATCACGGCGATCAGCATCAATCTGAAGGCGGACGCGCTGAGGCTGCGGTGGGGCCTCAGTTCCGCATCCATAAACAACGTCTCTCCCTCGAACGAGGGCGGGGCGGGGCGGTGATGCGTTCCCAGCGGGGTGGCATGGCGGCTAGACTATCGCGCCGCGCCGCCGCGCCAAGGACCACCAGCACGTGTCACGCGCCCGCAAACTTACAAAGGACGTCGCTGCGACGCTTTATGCGCGCCTGGCCACCTCGCGCCCCGATCCGAAAACCGAACTCGACTACGTCAACCCGTTCACCCTGCTCGTCGCGGTGGTGCTGTCGGCTCAATCCACCGACAAGGGGGTGAACAAGGCAACGAAGGATTTGTTCGCGCGCGCGGACACGCCAGAGAGGATGGTTGCACTCGGCGAAGCCGAGGTTGGGAAACACATTCAGACCATTGGCCTTTGGCGCAACAAAGCCAAGAATGTGATCGCGCTCTCACAGGCGCTGATTGCGCGACATGAAAGCAATGTGCCGCATGATCGCGAGGCGCTACAGGCGCTGCCGGGCGTCGGACGCAAAACGGCGAACGTCGTTCTGTCGGAAGCGTTTGGCGAGCATACGATCGCGGTGGATACTCACGTTTTCCGGGTCTCGAACCGCACCGGTCTCGCGCCTGGCAAGACGCCCGATCACGTCGAAACCGCCTTGATGAAGATTACGCCGGCGGAATACCGGCACGGCGCGCACCACTGGCTCATTCTGCACGGACGCTACGTCTGCATCGCGCGCAAGCCCGCCTGCCCGCGCTGCGTGATCGCCGACATCTGCCTCTATCGCGACAAGACCAAGCCCGCCGACAATCCGCAGCGTTAGGATCCAGCGCGCGCGTCCGCTTCAGCGGCGCATTGGTCAAGTGTTGGCGCTGATGCGCCAGCCCGACGGGGCCCAGGCGCAGCCTCGGCCAAGCGCATCGTGTTGCGCCCATCGGCCGTGAACAACAGCAGCAGCGCGCAATCCTGGTAGCGATAGGTCACCGCCGCGCCAGCGCCTTCTTGGCGTACAAGATCGGGCGCGCCCATCAAGCGCTCCACAGCATCCCGCGTCGGCGCACTCGCCCCGCCCGCTTGACGCAACAAAGCCGCAACTCGGGACGGCGCAGGCGCCGCCGCATTCGTAGGTTGGGTGGTGGCGACCGGCGTCGTTGGCGCTGTCGTCGCAGCACATGCGGCCAAGAATGCTACGCCGATCAAGCTGAAGAATCGCATGCGTCGAACATGCCGCCCAATCGCCGCACCTGCAATGCTGGACAGCCGCGTGGCCAAGCGCTTAAAGGCGTCTTCCCTTACAGGACGGATGGAATGAGCAAAGCGCGCTATGACGTGGCCGGTATCGGCAACGCAATCATCGACATCATCCAGCCGGTGCCGGATTCGTTCCTTGTAAACGAAGGCATCGAGAAGGACTCGATGACTTTGATCGAGGAATCGCGCGCGGACTATCTAACCAGCAAGTTCACCAGCGCCACGGTCGCGCCTGGTGGCTCGGCCGCGAACACCATGACGGGGATCGCCAGCTTCGGCGGCCGCGCCGCGTACATGGGCAAAGTCGCCGACGATGAGCTTGGCGCGCAATATCGCCGCGAGTTTGTGGCGTCGGGGGTCGATTTCCGGACGCCTCCCTATTCCGCACCTCCCGGCACGGCGCGTTCGTTGATCGCCGTGACGCCCGATGCGCATCGCTCGATGAACACATTCCTCGGCGCATCGTCCTTGCTGAGCATCGTTGATGTGGACGACCAGCTCGTACGAGATTCAAGCGTGCTGTTCCTTGAAGGTTATTTGTTCGACCGGGAAGCGGCGAAAATGGCGTTCGTGCATGCCGCAGAAATTGCCAGGGCCGCCGGACGTAAGGTTTCGCTCACGCTATCGGATCTGTTCTGTGTGGACCGGCACCACCAAAGTTTCCTACATCTCGTCGATGGACACGTAGACATACTGTTTGCGAACGAGCGTGAGATCCTGCGCCTTTACGAGACGGACAGCCTTGCCGCCGCTATCGAAGCGGCGCGCGCCCACGCGCCGATCACCGCCATTACCCGCTCGGAGCATGGCTCCATCGTCGTCGCGCGGGACGAGACCATTGAGATCAAGGCCGCTCCCGTCGCGCAACTCGTCGACACTACCGGCGCGGGAGACCAGTACGCGGCCGGCTTTCTGTTTGGACTCTCGCGCGAGCGTGGCTTAGCCGAATGCGGTGCGCTCGCTTCGTTGGCCGCAGCAGAGGTGATCTCGCACATGGGGCCGCGGCCGGACGTGAACTTGCGCGGCCTCGCGCTGCAGCACGGTATGAGCGTCTAGAGGATAAACCGGCTCAAATCCGCGTTCTTCGCGAGGTCGCCAACGTGCTGGCGCACGTAATCAGCGTCAATCGCCAGGCTTTCTCCGCCACGGTCAGGTGCGGAAAAGCTGATTTCGTCCAGCAGGCGCTCCATCACGGTTTGAAGCCGACGCGCGCCTATGTTCTCAACGGATGCGTTCACATCGGCGGCGGTCTCTGCAATCGCCTCGACGCCATCTTCCGTGAACGCCAAGCTTACGCCTTCGGTTTTCAACAACGCGACGTATTGCGTCACCAGGCTTGCTTCAGGCTCGGTCAAGATGCGGCGGAAATCGTCACGGGTAAGCGCCTTGAGCTCGACTCTGATCGGCAACCGGCCCTGCAGTTCCGGCAACAGGTCGGATGGCTTGGCGACGTGGAACGCTCCTGAGGCAATGAACAAGATGTGGTCCGTCTTCACCGGACCATGCTTGGTGGCGACGATCGTGCCCTCGATCAGAGGCAGCAGATCACGCTGCACGCCTTCGCGCGACACATCGCCCCCGCCAATTCGTTCGGAACGCGAGGCGATCTTGTCGATCTCGTCGAGGAATACGATGCCGTCTTCCTCGGTGAGCTTGAGCGCTTCCTTTATCAGAGCATCCTGATCCACAAGCTTGTCGCTCTCCTCGCGGATCAGCGGCTCGTATGCTTCGTCGACAGTCATCCGCACACGCTTCGTCCGGCCACCGAAGGCTTTGCCGAAAATCTCGCTTAAGTTGACGACACCGACATTGGATTGGCCGGGAATGTCCAAGTTCGGCATTGCGGGGCCGGCGTCCGTCACTTCCAATTCAACCGCGCTGGCGCCAAGCTCGCCCGCGCGCAAGCGCTTGCGAAAGCTCTCGCGAGTCGCAGGCGAAGCGCCCTGCCCCACCAACGCGTCCAGCACACGTTCCTCGGCAGCAGATTCTGCGCGCGCGCGGACTTCGCGGCGCCGCCGTTCGCGCGCCATGTTCAACGCCACTTCAACCAGGTCGCGGATGATCTGCTCGACGTCGCGGCCGACATAGCCGACCTCGGTGAACTTAGTTGCCTCCACCTTGAGAAATGGAGCGGCGGCGAGCTTCGCCAGCCGTCGCGCAATCTCGGTTTTGCCGACGCCCGTCGGGCCGATCATCAGGATGTTCTTCGGCGTGACCTCTTCACGGAGCCCCTCGGGCAATTGCTTGCGCCGCCAGCGATTGCGCAACGCGATGGCGACGGCGCGTTTGGCATCGTTCTGGCCAACGATATAGCGGTCAAGCTCGGAAACGATTTCCCGTGGCGAGAAACTGGTCATGCGAGCGTCTCTACCGTCAGATTGCGGTTGGTGTAGACGCAGATGTCAGCAGCGATATCCATCGCCCTGCGCGCCACGATTTCGGCATCCGCTTCATATTCATAAAGCGCACGCGCAGCGGCGAGCGCGAAGTTTCCGCCCGATCCGACTGCGATCACCGGGAATTCCGGATCCAGCACATCGCCCGAACCCGTAAGGAGGAGCGTCTCGCTCTTATCGGCGACAATCAACATCGCCTCCAGCCGCCGCAGTGCGCGATCAGTGCGCCAGTCCTTGGCAAGCTCCACGCACGCGCGCTGGAGTTGATGCGGAAAGCGTTCAAGCTTCTGCTCCAGCCGCTCAAAGAGCGCGAACGCATCTGCCGTGGCGCCGGCAAAACCGGCGATCACGCCGCCGCCAGCGAGTGGTCGCACCTTCCGCGCATTGCCTTTGAGAATTGTCGCCCCGGCCGACACTTGACCGTCACCGGCGAGCACGACTTTGCCATTTTTGCGCACGCACAGGATCGTCGTGCCGTGCCAGTTTTCGTGATTGCTCATGGTCTCTGATGTGGCGGAGCGCCCGCCTCAGATCAAGCGGCCGCGTCGTCGGCCAGCACATCCTCGCCTGCCTGACGGCAAAGCATCTCGGAGAACTCCGGCGCCGATACCGCCGCGCCGTAGAGAAACCCCTGAATCCAGTGACAACCGCGCTCAGCCATGAACTCGGCCTCCACGCGCCGCTCCACGCCCTCGGCGACAACTTCGAGATCGAGCGCCCGGGCCAGCGCCAAGATCATCTCAACAATGGCTGTCGCCTGGGCGTCGCCACGCTCCAAGGCGCGCACGAACTGCTGGTCGATTTTAATCACGTCGAATGGCAGCTTTGACAGCGCCGCCAAACTTGAATGCCCGCACCCGAAATCGTCGATCGCCAGTCGCACGCCGGCCGCGCGCAGCGGTTCGATCAAGCGTTGGGCGCGATCGGGATCTTCCATGACTACTGATTCGGTGATTTCGAGCTCAAGTTGGCTCGGGCACAGGCCGGCGTGGCGTACAATGCCGAGCACATGCTCGGCGAACTTCTCACTGCGAAACTGCAACGCCGAGACGTTGACCGCCACTTTCGCCGGCGTGCCCGCTCGGGCCCACGCTGCCGCCTTCCAGCAAGCCTCGCGCATAATGGCGTCGGACAACGGCCCGATGAGCCCGCTTTCCTCGGCCACTGGAATGAATCGGCCCGGGCTCACGATCGTACGGTCCGGCCGCACCCAGCGCGCCAACGCCTCGCAGGCCTCAATCCGGCCTGTCGCGAGATTGATTTTCGGTTGGAAATAGGCGCGGAACTCGTTGCGTTCTATGGCCCCACGCATTTCCTTCTCAAGCATCAGCCGCGCTGACGCTTCGCGATCAAGCGATTGAGTGAACACCTTTAAGCGCGCCGGCGCTGTATGCGCGGCGCCAAGCGCCATACGCGCATGACGGATCACCGCGTCGGCGTCGCGCCCGTCGCGTGGGGCCAGCGCCACGCCGCAATGCGCTGCCAGCGACAATTTATGCGAACGCCATTCAAACGGCTGATTTAGCGCCGCGTTGAGGTGCTGTGCGTAACGCGCGGCGTCCGCAGGAGAGGCGATGTTCGCCGCGAAAACAGCGAAATCCTGAGCGCCGATGCGGGCGGCGATCATGCCCTCTCCCTGCGGTCGCATACGCACGAGGCGATCGACAGTGCGCACGGCGTTCAAAAAGCGCTCCGCTACCAAGCGGACGAGTTCACGGGCAGCCTCTGGATCGAGCGTTTGCAGCAGTTTCGGCAGGCGCTGGAATTCAAACACTAACACCGCGCCGGCATCCTCTGGCGCCTTTGCCTGGAGAATGAAGGAATCCACGTCCCGCTGAAATCGATCTTGGTTTGGCAATTGCGTGATCGGGTCAACGAACGCCACTTGCTGGATGTGCCGCATTGATGCGTCGAGCTTCGACAGCATGTGGTTGAAGGCATTGGCGAGGGTCTCGAACTCATCGCCCGTCTTGAGATCGATCGGCGCCGCCTGGCCGCTGGCGGCAATTTTTTTGGCGAACTGAGTGAGCGTGTCCAAAGGCGCAATCGAGCGATGCACGACGATGATGGCCACAGGTATCGTCACCAACAGCAGCGCACCGAGGAAGAGGAAAAACGGTGTGAGCGCCAGCAAAACGCTAAAGCGATACGTTTCTCGGGCCCACGCAATCACAGTCACGCCGAGCATGCGTCCTTCGTGCATGATCGGCATCGCCACGGCTAACGCGCCGTCATGGCCAGTCGGCCGGATCAGCGTGCGGCGACGTTCCAGCGCCTGTTCGGCAAGGCGTGTGGCAAACGCCGTGTCGGCGTCGCTCTTCGCACCTTCGCCGAGTACGCGCCCTTGCGCGTCCATAACCCGAATGAAGCGCAGATCGTCGCGCGTGCCGAGCACCTGATCAATCGTCGGATCAATCGACGTCATCCCCGCGGAACTCTCGCCGGTCAGGACCTGTCGCATCGATTCGACCCAGACCCGCGCAGAATTTTGCGCCAGGGTTTGTTGGTGGCGCGTGCGCTCGCGTTCCGCACCGAACCATACCGACGCCGTCGCCACGAGCGTAACGAGCAGCACAAGCCCAACCGTGAACGCCACGGCGCGCGTCGCC
Organism: alpha proteobacterium U9-1i; assembly: GCA_000974665.1. Lineage (NCBI taxonomy): Bacteria > Pseudomonadati > Pseudomonadota > Alphaproteobacteria > alpha proteobacterium U9-1i. The sequence continues at coordinate 502,550 of BBSY01000002.1, forward strand.
AGCCCCATCGGGCGGCGGTCGTGCGCGGCGTTCATCATCGGGCCTCCACTTCCGCGCGTACATGTGCGCGAGGGAGCACCCTTGCCGTTATTGGTTAGAAGTGCATAAAAGCCGCTGTCTTCTGCTTGCAAATGCTTGGGTCGCGGGCGCTCAATACTTTGTTCAAGCAGATTAGCAGTGTGTTGCCGGAGGCAAGAGTGCGTCAGGGCCGCGTCGAGCGCGCAACCAAGGAAACAAGCGTCGTCGTCGAGATCGATCTCGATGGCGCCGGCAAGTCGCAAATCAGCACTGGCATCGGCTTTTTCGATCATATGCTGGAGTCCTTCTCCAAGCACTCGGCCATCGATTTGAAGGTCGAAGCCAATGGCGATCTGCACGTCGACATGCACCACACCGTTGAGGACGTGGGCATCTGCATGGGCCTCGCCGTCAAGGAAGCGTTAGGAGACTTCGCTGGCGTGCGACGTTTTGGCCATGCGTACATTCCGATGGACGAAGCGATGTCGCGCGCCGCGGTCGATTTTTCGAATCGACCGTATCTGATTTGGCGCGTCGCCCTGCCCCGCCCGAAGCTGGGCGAGATGGACACCGAGCTGTTCAAGGAATGGTTCCAGGCGTTTGCCATGAATTCGGGCGCCTGCGTTCACGTCGAAAATCTGTACGGCGAGAACACACACCACATCATCGAGAGCTGCTACAAAGCGCTGGCGAGGGCGACACGTGCGGCGGTCGAGCCCGACCCACGCATCAAGCTCGCTTCCACCAAGGGATCGCTCTAGGCGCTTATGGCGCGCATTGCCCTCATCGATTACGGCGCAGGCAATATTCGCTCCGCCGAGCGCGCGCTGATGCAAGCGGGCGGCGATGTTGTCGTGACCGATGATCCCGCGATCATCGCCAACGCCGAGCGCATCGTGTTGCCGGGCCAAGGCGCATTTGACGATTGCATGGCGGGCCTACGGTCCCGCGCGGGATTGATCGAAGCGTTGAACGACAAAGTGCTAAAGCATGGCGCGCCCTTCCTGGGCATTTGCGTGGGCATGCAGCTTCTCGCCGAGATTGGCCTTGAGCACGGCGAGCATAATGGCCTGGGCTGGATCGGCGGCGTCTGCCGCGCACTTGAGGTTGGCCCGACCAATCGGCGTCCGCACATGGGCTGGAACGAGGTTGCGCCGACGCGCGCCCACCCGGTGTTCGATGGCCTCGCCCCTACCCGGCACTGCTATTTCGCGCACTCTTACATCCTAGACCCGCCGGCTGCCGCGCGCGCTGCCACCACCGAGTACGGCGAGACGTTCGCGTCCGCTGTCGCGCGCGACAATATTGTCGGCGTTCAGTTCCACCCCGAGAAAAGCCAGCAGGCCGGACTTGACCTTCTGGCCCGCTTCATCGCGTGGTCTCCCTGATGCTTCTATACCCCGCCATCGATCTGAAGGACGGCCGCTGCGTGCGCCTCGCCGAAGGCCGCATGGAAGACGCCACCATCTTCAATGAAGACCCGGTCGCGCAGGCGACGTTGTTCCAAACCGCTGGCTTCGAGTGGCTGCACGTCGTCGATCTCGACGGAGCCTTTGCTGGTGAGCCCAAAAACGCCGGCGCCGTGATCGGCATTCTCGATCGCCTGCACATTCCTGTGCAGATCGGCGGTGGCGTACGCTCGATGGAGAGCGTGACGTTCTGGATCAATGCCGGCGCATCGCGGGTGATCCTCGGCACTTCAGCCGTGCGCAACCCGGACCTAGTGCGCCACGCCGCGCGCGAGTTCCCGCAGCAAATCGCCGTGGCGCTCGACACGCGCGACGGCAAAGTCGCGGTCGCCGGCTGGGCAGAGCAAACCGAGATCGACGCCGCCGACATGGCGCGGAAATTCGAAGACGCTGGCGTCGCGGCGTTGATCGTCACGGACATTTCGCGCGATGGCTTGAAGACTGGCGTGAACGTCGGCCTGACGGGCGCGCTAGCGGACGCTGTGACGATCCCTGTGATCGCGTCAGGCGGCGTGAAATCCGTTGCGGACATCGCCGCGCTCAAGGCGCGCCCTGGCCGCGCCATTCACGGCTGCATCCTCGGCCGCGCGCTGTACGACGGCGACATCGAACCGACAGCGGCGCTTTCCGCCGCACGCGACTGATGCTCGCGGCGCGCATCATTCCGTGCCTCGACGTGAAAGATGGCCGCGTCGTCAAAGGCGTGAACTTCGTCAATCTGCGCGACGCCGGCGATCCGGCGGAGCTTGCCGCCTTCTATGACGCCCAGGGCGCGGACGAGATTTGCTTTCTGGACATTTCCGCCAGCCACGAAGGCCGCGGCACGCTACTCGACGCGGTGCGCCGCACCGCGGAGCGCTGTTTCACGCCGCTTACAGTTGGCGGCGGCGTGCGGAGCGTTGAGGACGTGCGTGCCCTCCTTCTCGCTGGCGCAGACAAAGCCGCGATCAACACGGCAGCCGTGACCAATCCTCACTTGATCGACGAAGCGTCACGCAAATTTGGCGCCCAATGCATTGTTGTCGCTGTTGACGCAAAGCAAGTCGCACCGGAGCGCTGGGAGGTGTTCACCCACGGCGGCCGCACTCCGACTGGCAAGGACGCCATCGCCTTCGCGGCAGAGGCCGCCGATCGCGGCGCGGGGGAGTTGCTGGTCACCTCCATGGACCGCGACGGCGCAAAGACCGGCTACGACGTCGCGTTGCTGCAGGCGATCAGTTCGCGTGTCCGCGTTCCTTTGATCGCGTCGGGCGGCGCGGGGAAACTCGACGATCTCGTTTCAGCGATCCGCGATGGCGGCGCCTCCGCGGCGCTCGCCGCCTCGATCTTCCACTTCGGAACGCATACGCTGGCGGAAGCGCGCGATGCATTGCGCGATGCAGGCGCGCCTGTGAGGACGATATGACAACACTCGGCCAAGCCCTCGATACGCTCGCCTCAACGATTGCGTCACGCGTCGGCGCCGATCCCGCGACCAGCTATACCGCTTCCCTGCTCGCGGGCGGGCCGGCGAAATGCGCGAAAAAGCTGGGAGAAGAGGCCGTTGAAGCCGCGATTGCGGCTGTGAGCGGTGACAAGGCGAACCTCGCGCACGAAGCGGCAGACGTGCTGTTCCACCTCATGGCGACGCTGCAGGCGAGCGGTGTTTCGCCGGCTGAAGTCGCCGCGGCACTGGAGAAACGCAAGGGCGTCTCAGGCCACGACGAAAAGGCCGCGCGCTAAGCCCGCGCGATTCGCCGCATTGCGGAAAACCGCTGAAAATAAGCGTTTTCGTTGCGGTTCACGTATGGCTTTTCTGCATTTAAGCGCGAAAACCAGCGAAAAATGCGGCTTTTTGACGTTTCGGAAATTTCTCCGAAACGCTCTCTCAAGAAATCACGTGCATTTCTAGCATGTTCGCGAAATCAGCGCGCCCAACAGAGGCAAGCAATTCCGCGGATCGTAGAGCGAAACCCACGACAACCCTTGAGAAGGAACACACAAAATGGCCCGTAAAGTAGCGAAAAAAGCAAAGAAGGCGCCGGCGAAGAAAGCGAAAGCCGCTGCCCCGGCTGCGAAGCCCGTGAAGGTGACCGCGGTCGCCGGCAAGACCGTGACGGCGAGCGCGCTGCTACAGTCCGTCGCCGATCACCTCGGCATCAAGAAGTCCGAAGCCAAGACTTTGGTCGAAGGCTACACCGACGTTGTGAAGGCCTACGTGCTGAAAGGCTCGAAGGTGAAGATCGGCGACATCGGCATGGTGATGGTCCGCGCCCGCAAGGCCCGCATGGGCCGCAACCCGCAAACGGGTGAGCCGGTGAAGATCAAGGCATCGAAGAAGCTCGCCTTCCGCCAATCGGCGGTGATGAAGGCGCAAGTGATGGGCGGCCGCTAACACGCAGCGCCCGTTCACGACGCTGAACGGAACATACCTTTCGAGGTTGTCGGAGACGGCCGGTGCTGTGCAAGCGCCGGCCGTTTTCGTTCGACCTCAAACCAGCAAACCCTCTTCGCTTGGGTCGCCGCGCATTTCCAGCGCGGCGGTGCGTCGAACCTGTATGGGCTGGCGCCCCGACAGGCGAACTAACCAGCGTGAATATTCATCCGTCTCGTATTCATGCAGCCCAAGCCAGAGCGCGCCTTCTCGATCAATCCGCGCCTCAACGATCGACCACGCCTCCACAACCGGGCCGGCGCGCCAGTTGAGCCGTGCCTCGCGCGCCGCGCACACCGCATTGACGGCAGTCGCTTTGATCGCATCGATGTCACGCATGAGGTGTTCAAGCGCGGCGAAAGCCTCTGCTGTCGGCAGCGGCGGATCGTCAAACGCATCGACGCTGCTTGGAAACATGATCACCAGGTCGAAGAAGTCCGGGCCGGGATCACTGCGGCCAATCCAGCCCATCTCGTAATGCAGCTTCAAAAGGCCGAGCGCTGGATGTTCGAGTTCGTCCATCGCGGTCAGCCCCGCCGCTTCAGGAAAACGTAGAACGCGCCGGCGCCACCGTGCTGGCGATGGGCTTGGGCATAGCCGGCGATGATCGGCTTCAGCTCCGCGAGCCAAGCCGGCAGCCGTTGCTTCAGCACCCCCTGCCCAGCCCGACCCGCGCCGGTGATGACGATCAGCGTGCGATCGCCGCGCGCATGGGCGGACTGGATGAACCTAAGGAGCGCTGTGCGGCCCGTTTCCTGTGTGTGCCCGTGCAAATCGATCGAGCCGTCGATCTCCAGCTTGCCACGACGAATGCGCTTCTCCCCGCCGCGATCGGCGGGAGGCGGCGCAGCTTTGGCGACTGTCGGCTTTGCCGGCTTTGGCTCGGCGCCCGTCAAGGGTCGCGCGACGGCGAGCGTGGGCACACCGGGCGTCGCGCTTTTGGGTGCGAATGCTTTCGAAGGCTTGCGGCGCGGCTTCACCGTTGCGGCGACGCGGCGCCACAATGAGTGCTCTTCATCCGTGAGGTCGCGTTTCTTTCGGCTCACGCCGCGGTGACACGCGCCAGCCGCCAGTTCGGATCGTGCGAGCGCACATCGCGTTCAAACGTCCACTTCTCGCGCGCGTCGCGGACACCGTGTGCGCCCTGCGCCAACTCCGCTTCAAACTTCATCGTCACGCGCGCGACCGAGCCGTTCAGATCGGCATCTATGATTTCGCCGCTCTTCAACCGCACCAATTCCGGTCCAGCTTCGCCCTTGGCCTCGCGCGCCGCTATCGCGGTCACGTAAGATTCGAACACGCGCGGCGTCAGCAGGTTCTTCAGCGCATCGCGATCGCCCTTGGCGAAGGCGCCAATGATGATTTCGTACGCGGAGCGCGCGCCGGACACGAATTGCTCGACATCGAAGCTTGGATCGGCGCGGACTATGGCCATGAGGCCCTCTCCCGCCGGACCACTGGGCTGTGTGGTTTGACGTGGCGTCATGCCGACATCTTCACGCGGAAGTTCACCCTGCGCCGGTTGCGGGCGCGGCTCAGCTGGACGCTCGCTGCGCTTACCCAATGTTGAATAAAGCCGGAACAGCACGAAGCCAGCGATGAGCGCCAGCACGGCGATTTCGATAAGGCCCTGGTCCAACGAGAAACTCCTGCCGCGCCGCTCTGAACGCGTTCCGTTAACATAGTGCCAAGCGGGGGATTACGCCACCTTGGCTGATTGCGGCGGGTGGGCGCGCGTGATAGCGGGCCCTACCCTGCCTCCCGACAAGCAAAAGAGCTGCCGAATGAGCATGCAATCGCCCGAAGGCGGACCTCCACCAGCGGATTCCCCGCACCTGCGGGTCATTGCGCAATATGTGAAGGAACTTTCATTCCGCAACCCGATGGCCGCCACCTCGGCGCGCGCCGCCGACGCGCAGCCCACAATCGACATGGGCGTGGAGGTCAAATCGCGCCCGATCGGCGACGCGGGCGACGCCTACGAAGTGGACCTCCACATCAGCGTCGACGCCAAGCGCGACGACCAGGCGATGTTTTCGGTCGACCTCACCTATTCTGGCCTGTTCCAATTCATGAACGTGCAGCAGAGCGACGTCGAGCCTCTGCTTTGGATCGAGTGCCCGCGCCTCTTGTTTCCGTTTAGCCGACAAATTCTGGCGGAAATCACACGCGAAGGCGGCTATCCGCCGCTTCTCATCAACCCGATCGATTTCACGCCGCTCTATTGGGCCGAGCTTCGCGAACGCGAGGCCAAGGGCGCGCCGGTCGACTTCCAGCAGCCCAATCCGTTCGGCGAACCGCGCTAGGTCCCGTACTTCAGCCACAAGGCTTTTTCGCCCAGCTTCTCAATGAAGCTTGCGTGTGCGCGCGCCTCCTCCTCGCTGCCACGCGGGGGCAATGGCGTGGGACGCTGCAGACGCGGCGCGTATATGACAGGCGCATCCCCGCGCAGTGCTTCGGTCGCCGTTTCGGACTCGAACACCAGCTTTTGCTCGCGTCCTCCCCGCAGCTGCAAATACACTTCCGCCAAGATGCGCGCATCGACGAGCGCGCCGTGGCCGCCGGCCGCTTTCCGGGTGCTCAGATCGAAACCATAGCGATCAAGTTGGAAGCGCTTCGCCAAGGCATCGAGCGAACATGATGCGCCCGGGAAGCGCTTGCGCGCGATCGGCATGGTGTCGATGAAATTCGACAAAGGATCGCGCTTAAGCCGCGCGAGTTCAGCGTTGACGAAGCCCTGGTCGAATGAGGCATTGTGCGCGACCAAGGGCGCATCGCCGACAAAATCGAGGAATTGCTCGGCCACCTCGGCGAACTTAGGGTGCTTTAGCAGGAAGTCTCGTGTCAGCCCGTGCACGCGCACCACTTCATCCGGAACATCCCGTTCAGGGTTGACGTATAGATGGAGTTCGCGCCCAGTGCGCTCCAGGCCGAAGAGCTCAACACAGCCGATTTCCACAAGCCGGTCCGGCGCCTCTGCCGCCAATGGATTGAGGCCAGTCGTTTCTGTGTCGAAGACGATTTCCCGCATGAATCGGGGCTAATCCTATTCGCGGAGCGCGTCCAGCACGGCCCGGACTTGCGCGCGCGTCTCGTCAAAGGAGCCGCCCGTATCGATGACGAAATCCGCCCGTTTGCGCTTTTCCGCATCCGGCATTTGCTTGGCCAAAAGGCTGTCGAACTTTTCTATCGTCATGCCGGGTCGCGTAAGCACGCGCGCGCGCTGCACATCGGCCGGCGCCGACACGACGACGATGCAGTCGAACAAGTCGCTGCCGCCGCCCTCGAGCAAGAGCGGAATGTCGAACACCACCCATCGCGCGCCCTTCGCCCGTTGTTCCTCCGCAAACTCGACCTGCGCTTCACGAACGAATGGATGGACGATTTGCTCAAGACGCTTGAAGGCGGCCGGGTTGTCGATCACGCGAGGGCTAAGCAGTGTGCGATCGACGGCCCCGTCGCGCGTCACGCCTGGAAACTCCGCCTCCACGGCGGCGACAGCCTTTCCGCCCTTGGCGTACAAAGCATGGACGTTGTCGTCCGAGTTGAACGCCGGCGCTCCTGCCTCTGCGAACATTTTCGCGACTGTGGATTTGCCCATGCCGATCGAGCCAGTGAGGCCGATGATGATCATTGCGCCAACGCCTCAAGCAAGCGCGCACGTGCCTTGGCGACGCTTGGTTTCACGCCAAACCATATCTCGAATGCACGCGCGCCCTGGTGAATGAGCATGCCGAGGCCGTCCATTGTCGCGAGGCCGCGAGCGCGCGAGGCCATCAGCAACGGCGTTTCGAGCGGACGATACACAATGTCGGCAACAATCGCGCCCGGCTTCGCGTGGGCGACGGGCCAGTCCGGGCTCGGTGCGCCGCTCATCCCAAGCGTCGTGGCGTTGACGATGAGATCGGCGTCGGCAAACGATTGGGCGAGTGCGTCCCACGAAACGGCGCGCGCCTTCGGCACGGAGCGCGAAAGCACTTCGGCGCGATCACGGCTTCTGTTTGCAATGATGAGGTCGCGATCGGCCAACGCCTCGGCAACGCCGCGCGCCGCGCCGCCAGCGCCGAGGATCAAGACGCTTCCAACGCGCGCGCTCCAGTCCGCTGCGGTCTCGGTCAGCGCGTCGAGAAAGCCATCGCCATCCGTGTTGAAGGCTGAAATCCGTCCATCGGACTCCCAGCGCAACGTGTTGGCGACAGCGCCCGTATAGCCATCAGCCGCACGCGCGGCCGCCTCCTTGTGCGGTACGGTGACGTTGGCTCCGGCAAATCCCTGGAGTTCCCGGAACGCCGTCACCGCATCGGGCGCGCGGAGCAACCGCGCCTCATAAGTCGCGTTCAAACCATGATCCGCGATCCAGCCATTGTGCATGAGCGGTGAGAGCGAATGGCTCACCGGGTCGCCAATCACCGCGTAGCGCGCCGGCTGGGTCATCGTGGCGCCGCCCCCTGCTCCCGCAAAAATGCGAGCAGCGGCAGCAGCGGCAAGCCCAGCACGGAAAAGTAGTCGCCATCCACGCGCTCGAACAAGTGCGCGCCAAGGCCTTCAAGCTGATAGGCGCCAACCGATGACAACAAGGCTTCTCCGCCCCGGTCGAGATAGTCGTCCAAAAACGCGTCCGAGAACTGGCGCATCCGCAGGCGCGGCGTCTCGACGTGGCGCCACAGCACCTCTCCGCCGCGGGCAACAACCGCCGCGCACAGCAATTCGTGCGACTTGCCGCGCAGGCGCATCAAGTGTGAGCGCGCTTCTGCGCGGATCTTCGGCTTGTCGAGTGTCTCGCCTTCGATGGCGAGCATCTGGTCAGCGCCGATCACCAAGCCTTCGCGCCGTTGTGAAACAGAGAGCGCTTTCAGAGCCGCCAGCGCGTCGGCTTGGTCGCGCGGCTTCAGCCCGTCTCGCCTCAAGCTGGCCTTCGCCGCCTCTTCATCCACGCGCGGCACATCAACCTCGAATGCAACACCGGCCGCTTCGAGCACCTTGCGCCGGATGGCGCTCCCGGAGGCGAGGATCAAGTTCATGGCTTGTCGCGATACTCGGCGAAGAGATTGAGGACGGCGGCCGCCGTTTCCTCAACCGAGCGGCGCGAAACGTCGATGGTCGGCCACTTCTGGCGCTCAAACAGACGTTGCGCATCCATCACTTCACGGCGGACGGATTCCTCGTCGGTGTAATCCCCCGCTCGGGTTTCCTTCATCGCGGCCAGGCGGTTGCGGCGAATGTGGATCAGGCGGTCGGCCGAGATGGTGAGCCCCACCACCAACGGCCGCTTTTCGGCGAACAATTCCGCCGGCAGATCGGCGCCGGGCACAAGCGGCACATTGGCGGCCTTCACGCCGCGGTGCGCCAGATACACACAGGTCGGCGTTTTCGAGGTCCGGCTAACGCCAACAAGCACGACATCCGCGTCACGCAGCTCGATCGCCTGCTGGCCGTCGTCGTGGTACATAGCGAAGTCGAGCGCATCGATGCGCTTGAAGTACTCCGCGTTCAGGCTGCGCGCCGCGCCAACGCGATGGTTGGTCTCCTGCCCCAGATAGCGCGACATGAAGTCGAGCACCGGATCGAGAACCGCGACGGCCGGGAACCCTAACGCCTTACAGCGTTCCTCCAGCATGGAGCGGTGCTCCATGTTCGAGAGCGTAAACATTACCACGCCCGGCGCGGCCTCGATCTCACGCAGCACCCGCTCGAGCTGGCGTGTCGAGCGGACCATAAAGTAGGAATGTTCGACGGGCTGAATGCGGTCGAATTGCGCGCAAGTGGCCCGTAACACGCCGGCCAGGGTTTCCCCGGTCGAATCCGACACCAAGTGGACATTGCAGATGATGGCTAGGCGTTCACGCATGGAGACCAATTCATATCGTGCATGCCGCGCCTGTGAGCAAGCTGTGGGCAATGATGTGAGGAAAGGCGCGTTTGGGGCGAAAGCGCCTTTAGAGGCGTCGTTTGGTTTCCCCTCCTCCGCGATTCCCTCAGTCCTTCTCCACATCGGCTCGCGCGTGCTGTTCAGGAATCAGCGGCGTGTGAAAAACCAACCCAAGCACCTCTCCGTAAAGCACTTTCGCCACATTGCGCACGAGGAGCAAATCTGGGGATAGCCTGTGGGCAATTGACTTGTCCCGTTACGGGGGGCCCTACAACAAGAGTCCCTATTAATCTCCGATTAGATTCAAGTTTAGAAGAAGGGCATGGCCGAACTGAAAACCCTCGATCGAGAGAAGAGCAAGGAGCGAGCGAAACTGCTTCGTGTTCTCGATGGCGAGACGACGGCGACGCCTCCGGTTTGGATCATGCGTCAGGCTGGGCGCTACCTGCCCGAGTACCGGGAGCTCCGCACACGAGCGAAGAACTTCCTCGATTTCTGCTATTCCCCGGCGTTGGCGACCGAAGCCGTGATGCAGCCTTTGCGGCGCTTCCCGCTCGATGCGGCCATTCTGTTCTCTGACATCTTGGTGATCCCTGACGCGCTAGGGCGGGCTGTTTCGTTCATTGAGGGCGAAGGCCCACGATTGCGGCCACTGATCGAAGAAGAGTCCTGGCGCTTCGACGATCCCGAACGCGCGCTGCAGAGACTGTCCGCCGTCTACGAAACCGTGGAGCGCATCAAACGCGGCTTATCCAAGGATGTTGCGCTGATCGGTTTCTGCGGTGGTCCATGGACTGTCGCCACCTACATGCTTCAGGGCCAAGGCGGCGACAAAGACCGCTGCCGCCGCGCCTATTATGAGCGACCGGCGGATGTTTTGGCGCTGATCGATGTGCTCGTTGAAATGAGTGCTCAGCATTTGGCCAAGCAGGTCGCCGCCGGCGCTGACTGCGTCCAAATCTTTGAAAGCTGGGCGGAGGGCCTTCCGGAGCCTCTCTTTCGCATTCTGATCGTCGAGCCGACACGAAAGCTCGTGGCGCGCCTCCGCGAACTGGGAGTCACAGCCCCGATCATCGGTTTTCCGCGTGGCGCTGGGCCTTTGATGGTGCCTTACGTTCAGGAAACTGGAATCAACGCGGTGGGGGTCGATACGCAAACGCCAGCGGTGTTCGCGCGCGGCGTTTCGCCGAAGGGCATGGCGTTGCAAGGCAATCTTGACCCGCAAACGCTGGTCGCTGGTGGTGAAGCCTTGGCGCGCGCCGTACGTGAAACAGTCGAAGCGTTTCGCGGCGGCCCACACATCTTCAATCTTGGGCACGGCATAACGCCCGACGCTTCGCCCGATAATGTCGCGCAGCTGGTGCGTCTGGTGAAGGACGACGCGTGAGCGCCGAACCGGTTGAGGATCGCACGCCCTCCCCCGAACGCAACGATGGCGTCGGGCTCCGGGTGATGACGTCGCGTCGCGTCGCGGTGATCCTTTTCAATCTTGGCGGTCCGGATGATCCCAAAGCCGTGCGCCCGTTCCTGTTCAACCTTTTCAGCGATCCCGCGATCATCGCCGCGCCGCAGCCATTTCGCTTTCTGCTCGCGCAACTGATCTCGCGTTCGCGTGAGAAATCGGCGCAGGCGAATTACGCGCACATGGGTGGGGGTTCGCCGCTCGTGCCGGAGACGCAAAAACAGGCCGACGCGTTGGAGCGTGAGCTGTCGCAGCGCGTACCGAACGTGACGTTCAAATGCTTCTTGGCGATGCGCTACTGGCGCCCCTTCGTGAAGCAAGCGGCAAAAGCGGCGAAAGATTGGGGCGCGACGGATGCGATCCTGCTGCCGCTCTATCCGCAATTCTCAACCACCACGACGGCCTCATCGCTGAAGGAATGGCGCAAGCATTCTGACCTGCCCGTCGCGACATTGTGCTGCTATCCCGCCGGCGGCGCCTTTGCTGAGGCCCACGCCGAGGCCGTCATGCAAGCGTGGAGAGACGCCGGCGCGCCTGCGAACCCGCGCGTGCTCTTCTCCGCGCACGGATTGCCGCAGCGGGTTGTCGATGCTGGCGATCCGTACCAGTGGCAGGTGGAGCAGACCGTGGCCGCGGTGCGCGCAAAGCTTCCGGCCGCCTGGGAGACGCGTATCTCCTACCAATCCCGCGTCGGTCCATTGAAGTGGATCGGCCCTGCGACCGATGACGAAGTCCGGGCTGCCGGCCGCGACAAGCGCGGGCTGATTGTCTCGCCGATCGCCTTTGTTTCCGATCACATCGAAACACTCGTCGAGCTCGACATTGAGTACGCGCAATTGGCCCGCGATGCCGGCGTGCCATTCTATTTGCGGGCGCCGGCGCTTGGGGCGGCCCCGCGCTTCATCGCCGCGCTTGGCGATTTAGCTGAGCGCGCGCTTGAAGCGCCGGGTAAGATGCAATCGGAAACCGGCGCGCGGCTCTGCCCTGCCCGGTTCGGCAAGTGTCCGCACGCGGCCTAAAGGGGGAGCTGCCATGGAGCACGTGATCAGCTACGACCTGGCCCGTGGGCTGCACATCATTGCGGTGATCGCCTGGATCGCCGGTCTGCTGATGTTGCCGCGCTTCTACGCTTACATCACCGCCTCCACGCCGGGCGGCGAGCTGGAAGCGACAATGCTCAAGGCGGCGCGGAATCTGCGCCTGATCATTCTCGGCCCCTCAATCGTCTTGGCATGGGCGTTCGGCGTGTTCCTGCTGGCGACGTACGTCGTGGGCGATTTCAGCCGCCCGTTTGGCGTGGTTCTTTCAGCCGTGCCGCATTGGTTTTGGGCGAAGCTGCTCTTGGTCGTGGGCTTGTCTGGCTATCACGGCTTCCTATCTTCGGCGGGACGCCGGCTTGCTGCGGGTGAGCGACGCCACACCGAGAAGTTTTGGCGGCTGATGAGCGAAATTCCCTTCCTGGTGGCGATCGGGGCAGTTTTGCTCGCGACGCTTGAGCCGGGCCCCCGAGGCTAGTCTCAGGACTAATCCCAAGAATTGCTGTCCTAAAACATCGGTTCGGCAACCATATCTTGACCTCTGCGCCGGCTTATGGCGTACATCGGCTCGCGCTACCTGCCCCTCGGGCGGGAGGCGCTCGCGACGGCGGCGCCGCAGACCAATCCCTCCTAACCGCCGATTTCTCTTCCCAACCTTAGGCCCTGCCCCGCCCGAAGTGCGCGTGGGTTCCGGCCGCAAACACACACGAAATTCCATGACTGAAGAACAAGCCATCGAAGGGCTCACCCAGCTCACGCTGCAGGAGCTCAAGCGCAAACCGGCCGCCGAAATTCTCGCTCTGGCGGAATCGCTTGAGATCGAGGGCGCCAACTCACTCCGCACCCAGGACATGCTGTTCGCCATTCTGAAGGCGAGCGCCGACCGCGGAGTCGATATCGGCGGCGGCGGCGTGGTCGAAATCCTGTCCGACGGATTCGCCTTCCTGCGCTCACCCCAATCCAACTATTTGCCGGGCCCGGACGACATTTACGTGTCGCCGCAGCAGATCAGAAAATTCGGTCTGCGCACAGGCGACACCGTCGAAGGCCAGATCCGCGCGCCGAAAGACGGCGAGCGCTATTTCGCGCTCACCAAAGTCAGCGCCGTCAATTTTGAGGACCCCGACAAGGTCCGCCACAAAGTCCACTTCGACAACCTGACGCCGCTCTACCCGACCGAGCGGCTGAAGATGGAAATCGACGATCCGACGCTCAAGGACAAAACCGGCCGCATCATCGACATCGTCGCGCCGATCGGGAAAGGCCAGCGCTCACTCATCGTGGCCCAACCGCGGACGGGCAAAACCGTCATCATGCAGAACATCGCCAAAGCGATCGAGGCCAACCATCCGGAAGTGTTTCTGATCGTTCTGCTGATTGATGAACGCCCGGAAGAAGTGACCGACATGTCGCGAACGGTGAAGGGCGAAGTGGTCGCCTCGACGTTCGACGAACCGGCGACGCGCCACGTCGCTGTCGCGGAAATGGTGATCGAAAAGGCCAAGCGCCTTGCTGAAGGCGGCAAGGACGTGGTGATCCTTCTCGACAGCGTCACGCGCCTCGGCCGAGCCTACAACACGGTTGTACCCTCCTCCGGCAAGGTGCTGACCGGCGGTGTCGACGCCAACGCCCTGCAGCGTCCAAAGCGCTTCTTCGGCGCCGCGCGCAATCTCGAGGAAGGCGGCTCGCTGACGATCATCGCAACGGCCCTCATCGACACCGGCTCGCGGATGGACGAAGTCATCTTCGAAGAATTCAAGGGCACCGGTAACAGCGAACTCCAGCTCGACCGCAAAGTCGCCGACCGCCGCATCTTCCCGGCTATCGATGTGCTCAAGTCTGGCACGCGGAAAGACGAACTCATCACGCCGAAGGAGCATCTGCAGAAGATGTACGTGCTCCGCCGCATCCTCTCGCCGATGGGCACGCAGGACGCGATCGAGTTTCTTTTGGATAAGCTCCGGCAGTCGAAAAACAACGACGACTTCTTCCAGTCGATGAACACGTAACGTACCGCTCCTCTCGTCATCCGGGGCGTGCGCAGCACGAACCCGGGACCCAGGAGCTACAAGCTCGTCATTTGCCCCTGGGTCCCGGATCACGCTTCGCGTGTCCGGGATGACGATGCTCATTTCCGGTGTTACGTCGTCCGCCAAACGGAGGAACACCCATGCTCAAAATCTACCACTCGCAAGGCGCGCGATCGTTGCGCGTGCTATGGTTGTGCGAGGAAATGGGCGTGCCGTACGAAACGGCGGAAGCCTCCTTCATCAAGCCCAGCGAGGAGTTCAAAGCCGTAAACCCGCTGCGCACCGTGCCCGCCATGACCGATGGCGACGTGTCGATGATCGAGTCCGTTGCGATGATGATCTACATCATGGCCAAACACGGTCCGACGGATCTTGAGGTGAAGCCCCATGAGGCGGGCTACGCCGACTATTTGCAGTATCTGCTGTTCGGTGAAGCGGGTCTCGCGGCGTATGGCAACCCCCTTGTCGGCACGCGTTACAGGGCGCCGGACGACCAAAAGCAAAATTGGACGGCGACGTACCTAAAAACCGCGATCCTCAAGCGCCTCGAATTCATCGCCAGCAAGCTCGGCGGCAAACCTTATGTCGCCGCCAACCGCTTCACCGCGGCTGACATATCGGTCGCCTACATCGTCGACGCCGCGAAGTTCGCCGGCATCGAGAAAGAGCTGCCGCCTGCCTTCCGCGCCTATTTCGACAACCTCGCCCAGCGCCCCGCTTTCCAACGCGCCGCAGCGGTAAAGTGACGCTGAGCGTCAGCCGAAATAGAGGTACACGGCGAGCCGCTGTTCGGGGATAAGATAGATCAACCCCTCGCCGCCGTTGAACGACGTGTAGTACGCGCCCGGACCTTCAACAGCCCTTTGGGCTTCCTCGAACTGATCTGGTGCGTCGGCGTCGGTGCAGGACCAGCTCATGCCCGCGTACATCGGACCTCCGCTTGCGGTGATTTGCTCGAACCGCGTCGGATCGCCCGGACTCGCGCGAACGGCTATTGGCGTCTCGCGCCAAGCCTCCAGAGCCTCACCGTCTCTCCCGCGACGCATCGGCGAGAGGTAACCAAGTCCACCGCGCGTAATTTCGGCCGCCTCGTCGTTCGTAAGTTCGATGACCGCGAAGCCGCAGCCCTCGCGCACGCCAGCAGTTGCCTGCTCGCTTACGACCACGCGGCCAAGCTCAATGGCCAAGAGAAACGGCCCGCGTTCCCAACCAAACGGCGCTGGCAAACTTGTGAAAATCCACCAGCCGACGAGCGCAACGATCGGCAAGATGACCGGGATAGCGAGACACCCGGTAAGCGCGCCGAGTGCTCCAAGCTTCGCTGTCTCGTCGTCGCTGACGCTCAAGGCACGAGCACCAGGCTTCCTGTCGTCTTGCGCGATTCCAGATCGCGGTGCGCTTGCGCGGCGTCGGCCAAGGCGTAGCGCGTCGGCGGCGCGATCTTCACGGCGCCCTTGCCGATCACATCGAACAAGTCCGCCGCGGTTTCGTCGAGCTGCTCTGTGGTCGCCGTGTAGTGGAACAAGGTCGGCCGCGTGAGAAACAGCGAGCCCTTCTGCGACAACACCAACGGGCTGAACGGCGGCGCGGCGCCCGACGCGTTGCCATAGGTCACCATCGTGCCGAGCGGCCGCAGACTATCGAGCGACGCGTCCCACGTATCCTTGCCAACGCCATCGTACACAACGTGCACGCCCGCCGGCTCGATCTCGCGCACGCGCTTAGCGATGTCCTCGCGCGTCGAGACGATCACATGATCGGCGCCGAGGTCTTTCGCGATCGCGACCTTTGCATCGCTGCCAACGGTGGCGATCACCGTCGCGCCGAGGTGCTTCGCCCATTGCGTGGCGATCTGACCAACACCGCCAGCGGCTGCGTGGATCAGCACGACGTGGCCACGTTCCACGCGAAACGTCTTTCTCAGAAGATAACGCGCGGTCATGCCTTTGAGCGATGCAGCGGCGGCGATGTCGAACGAGATGCTCGCCGGCAGCTTCACCGCGCGCGCCGCGGGCGCGACATGCGCTTCGCTGTATGCGCCGAGCGGACCAGTGCAATACGCAACGCGATCGCCGACAGCAAAGCGCGCCACGCCTTCGCCGATCGCATCGACAATTCCCGCCGCCTCTTGCCCGAGGCCTGTTGGCAGCGGCAACGGATAGAGCCCGCCGCGATGGTACGTGTCGATGAAGTTCACGCCGATCGCGTGATGCCTGACGCGCACCTCGCCCTTGCCTGGCGACGGCATGTCAACGTCCACGAACTTCATCACGCTGGTGTCGCCGGGCGTTTCAACGCGGAACGCTTTCATCGAACTACCTCGTCGCCAAGCACTGCAAAGCGGCGTTGGCTTCGTCGCCGTCATTGTCATCGAGATTGCGCGCCGCTTCGATCGGTCGATCCGTGGCGATGAGCTGCAAACCCGTATCCGCGAACGCGGCGTATTGATCGAGGCCATCGCGCGCGAAGCGCTTGTCCCACGAATTCTCGCCGCCCAGCGTGCCGAACATCGCTTCGACGCCGCGCTGCGAGAGCGCGATGTTGAGCGCGGAGTTCGGTTCCTCGGTGCCCGTCCACGCCAGCACTTTGGTGAGATCGATCCCGCGCGCGGCCAACGCACCGATGTCGGCCGGATCGTCCATCGACACCGACAGCATCATCTCCGGCGCGAGGTTGTGCACGCGCACCGCCGCGTCGTCGCTGTAGGTGATGAAGATCACCCGGTTGATGGCGTTGGCCTCGCGCACGACCGCGAGCACGTCCTCGTACGAGACGCCGCGCTTCACATCGAGTTCGAGGATCGTCTTGCCGTTGGCCCAATCGAGCGCCTGGCGCAACGTCGGCGGATGCGCGTTGAGCGCCGTGCCCGCTTCGTCTTCGAGCTGCAGCGCCTGGATCTCCTCCAGCGTATGCGCGCGCACCTCGCCTGTGCCAGTGGTCGTGCGGTCGAGCGTGTCGTCGTGCATCAGCACGAGCTGGCCGTCGCTGGTGCGGGCGATATCGATTTCGAGCAACGCCGGAACCTGGCTTGTCGTGTGCTCGAACGTCTCGATCGCGTTCTCTGCGTAGCCGGGCGCGGGGCCGCCGCGATGCGCCGCGACGATCGCGTGGCTGCCCGTGCGCAGGCAATCGAAGAACGCGCCGACGTCGGCCGGCGCCAGCGCCGTCGATTGCGCGACGGACGGCGCTTCGGTTTGCGACGCCGGCGGCGAACAGGCGGCGAGCGCGATCAGGGATGCGGCAAGCAAACGCTTCACGAGAGGTGCTCCTTCAGGAACGCGATGGTCCGTCCATCGGCAAGTTGTTTGGCGGCTTCGTCGTAGTGCGCGCCGCCTTCGCGGGTGAATGCGTGATCCTGCTCGGCATACTCATGCACGATTGCGAGCGGATTGCTCTTCAGAGTTTCGCGGATCGTGTTCAGCGCTTCTACCGGGATGAAGGCGTCCTTCATCGGGTTATGGAGCATCACCGGCTTCTTGATAGCGCCAGCCTCGCCGAGCGCGGTGTGGATGCCGCCGCCATGATACGCGACGCTGGCGTCGGTATCGGTGCGCGCGGCCGCCAGGAACGCGATGTAGCCGCCCATGCAATAGCCGATCACGCCCGCCTTCGCCGCGCCCATCGAGCGCGCATGCGTGAGCGTGGCCTGGATGTCTTTGACGCTCGCATTCTTGTCGAGCTGGTTCATGAGATCGATCGCCTGCTTCCACTCGGCCTCGGTTTGGTCCGTCAGCTCGATGCCCGGCTTGATCCGCCAAAACAGGTCCGGCGCGATTGCGAGAAACCCCTCGCGCGCCAGCCAGTCGGCCTTGCCGCGCATCACCGCGTTGACGCCGAATATCTCCTGGATCGCCACCACAGCGCCGCGCGCCGCGCCTGCTGGGCGGGCCACATAGGCTTTGAATGCGCCATCCGGGCCGTTGACCTCTACCCATTCACCCATCGTCGTCTCCTTGGCTGTCGGCCCGCGCCTACTCGGGTTATAGACAACTCACGACAGCGGCGCGAAGCCGAACCGAGGACAACGCCATGAAGTTCACCGTCAACGTTGAATGCTCGCCCGAAGAGGCCCGCCGCTTCATGGGCCTGCCGGATGTCACGCCCATCAACGAAGCTCTTGTCTCCGAGATGGGCAAGCGCATGGAAAAGAACCTGGCGCTCATGAGCCCGGACACGATGGTCAGTTCGTGGATGAGCGTCGGCACACAAGCGCAGGACGCGTTCCTGAAGCTCATGACCAGCGGCGCGGCTGCTGCAATGAGCGGCGCTGCTCCACGTGAAAAGCCCTAAGCGGCATTTAGCGATTTTCACATGAAACCGGGCGCGCCAGAGGCGACCATCGTTGCTCTCGCATCCGGGGCTGGGCGCGCAGGCGTGGCGGTGCTTCGCCTGTCGGGACCGCAAGCCGCCGTAGCGCTCGAAGCGCTCACGGATCGCCCGCCGCCACCACCGCGCATCGCCGCGCGCCGCGCGTTCTGTGCGCCTGAAAGCGGGCTCTCGCTGGACGATGGATTGGCGCTCTGGTTTCCGAGGCCCGCGAGCTTCACCGGCGAAGATGTGGCTGAGTTGCACGTCCATGGAGGACCGGCCGTCGTCGCGGCGATGGTCGACGCGTGCTTGGCCGTCCCGGGCGTGCGGCTCGCCGAGCCTGGCGAGTTCACCCGCCGTGCCTTCGAGAACGGCAAACTGGACCTGGCCGAAGCCGAAGGGCTTGCGGACCTCGTGGACGCAGAAACCGAGGGACAGCGCCGCCAGGCGCTCCGCCAGCGCCGAGGCGCTCTGAGCGCCGTCTACGAAGGCTGGCGGGCCCGTCTAATCGAGGCGGCGGCTCTGATCGAGGCCGAGATCGATTTCCCGGACGAAGACCTGCCGGGCGAGCTCTCACGCCGCGCTGGGCCGATCCTGCAGGCGCTGGCTGACGACCTGGCCCGCCACCTCAACGATTCCCACCGCGGTGAGCGCATCCGCGACGGCTTCCGCATCGCCATCATCGGCCCGCCCAACGCAGGCAAATCGAGTCTGCTAAACGCGCTGGCCCAGCGGCAGGCGGCGATCGTCTCCGATATCCCGGGCACAACGCGCGACGTCGTCGAGACCCGCCAAATCATGGCCGGCTTCCCGGTCTGGATCGCCGACACCGCAGGGCTGCGCGAAGCGGCGGACGCCATCGAAGCCGAAGGTGTCCGCCGTGCGCTTGAGCGCGCCGAAGAGGCCGATCTAAGGCTCGGGCTCATCGAAGCTGGTGTAGAGCCACCCGAAGCCCTGACGGCGGCGCTGAAACCGGGCGACCTACTGGTTCGCACCAAGACCGACCTTGGCACGCCAACGGCGCCGAGTGACCTGTCCGTCTCCGCGCTGACCGGCCAGGGCATGGTTGAACTAGCGGCGCTGTTGTCGGAGCGCGTCCGCGATGCGCTTGGCCGCGAGGAGGCGCCGGTGCTCACGCGGGCGCGGCATCGGCGGCTGGTGGAGGCGGCGCGCGATGCGCTGCTGCGGGCGATCTCGGCGCTTGATGCTGGCCCCGAATTGGCGGCTGAAGACGTGCGCGTCGCCGCCGATCAGATCGGCCGTTTGACGGGCCGCATCGATGTCGAAGATTTGCTCAGCGAGATCTTCTCAAGCTTCTGCATCGGCAAATAGCGAACGCGCGAAAACCCGCATGGAATGCAGCGTTTCACGCGAAACTGGTGAAAGGGCCGTTCATAGGTTTCGCGTGAAAACGCGCGCGCGTTTGCGTGAGCGTTGCGCTCAACCTCATCGAACGCGCTCACCCATTCCCGGAGCTTCGCGCAGCGAAGAGTCCGGGACCCATAACCCAAGACAGATGCAAGTCCACGCGGTTCGCGCGCGATCTTTTGCGGGCTGAGTTTATGGGTCCCGGACGGCGCTTCGGGCATCCGGGAATGGGTGCGCGCAGTGCATGTCCGTGACGCCGGCGCGCGCGTCCTATATGAAGCCCGCGAGATGAGTTCTGAGCGCTCCTTCGATGTGATCGTCATCGGCGGCGGCCATGCCGGCTGCGAGGCCGCGGCGGCGGCCGCGCGCCTGGGCGCGCGCACGCTGCTGCTGACGCACAAGCTCGAGACCATCGGCGAGATGAGCTGCAACCCGGCCATTGGCGGGCTCGGGAAGGGCCATTTGGTCCGCGAGATCGATGCGCTCGACGGCGTCATGGGCCGGGTGGCCGACGCGGCGGGCATCCAGTTCCGGCTGCTCAATCGCTCCAAGGGCCCAGCCGTGCGCGGGCCGCGCGCCCAGTCCGACCGCAAGCTCTATCGCCAGGCCATGCAGGCGGCGCTGGCGGGGCAGGCGAACCTGACCATTGAGGCGGCGGCAGTCGAGGACTTGGTTCTGGCCGACGGCGCCGTGGTGGGCGTTACGACGGCCGACGGCCGCCAGTTCAACGCGCCCCGCGTCGTGCTCACCACCGGCACGTTCCTGAAGGGCGTCATCCATATCGGCGACAAGCGCATTCCGGCGGGCCGCCATGGCGAGGCGCCGGCGATCGGGCTCTCGGACCGCTTGTACGGCGCGGGTTTCGCGATGGGGCGGCTGAAGACCGGCACCCCGGCGCGGCTGCAATCCAGCTCCATCGATTGGGCGTCGCTGGAGCTGCAACACGGCGACGAGGAGCCATACCCATTCTCGTTCCTGACGGAGCGGATCACCAATACCCAAGTGCCCTGTGGCGTCACGTACACGACGACGGAAACGCACGCGATCATCGAGCAATCGCTCTCGAAGAGCGCCGTCTATTCCGGCGCGATCAGCGGTCGAGGGCCGCGCTATTGCCCGTCGATTGAAGACAAGGTCGTGCGCTTCGCGGAGAAGAATGCGCACCAGATTTTCCTCGAACCCGAGGGCCTCGACGACGACACCGCCTACCCCAACGGCATCAGCACCTCCTTGCCGGAAGACGTGCAGGATCGCTTCATCCGCACCATCCCGGGGCTCGAGAACGTCGTCATCAAACGCCACGCCTACGCGATCGAGTACGACTACGTCGATCCGCGCGAGCTGATGCCGACGCTTGAGACCAAGCGCATCGCCGGCCTCTATCTCGCCGGCCAGATCAACGGCACGACGGGTTACGAAGAAGCGGCCGCGCAAGGCTTGGTCGCGGGCCTCAACGCGGCGCGCGCCGCGAGCGGGGCGGGGCCGTTCGAGGTGACGCGCGCTGAAGGTTATATCGGCGTGATGATCGATGATCTCGTGACGCGCGGCGTCACCGAGCCGTATCGCATGTTCACCTCGCGCGCCGAGTATCGTCTCTCGCTGCGCGCCGACAACGCCGACCAACGCCTGACGCCGAAGGGTGTTGGGCTAGGCTGCGTGGGCAGCGAGCGATCGCGCAAATTCGCTGATAAAATGCGGGAAATCGAAGCCGCGCGCGCGCTGGCGAAATCGCTGGCGCTGACGCCGGTGCAAGCGACGCGCGCCGGTTTGCAGGTGAACCAAGACGGCCAGCGCCGCGATGCTCTGCAGCTGCTGGCGTATCCCACCATCGACTTCGAAAAGCTGCGGGGCGTGTGGCCCGAGCTTGGCGCGCTCTCAAAGCAAGCGCGCGAGCAGCTTGAGATCGATGCGCTCTATTCGGGCTATCTCGAACGCCAGGCGCTCGACGTCGAAGCCTTCAAGCGCGATGAAAATCTGCGTCTCGATCCGGCGCTCGATTATGCGAGCGTCGGCGGTTTGTCGGCGGAGGTGCGCGAGAAGCTGACGCGCGCGAAGCCGGTTACGCTTGGCCAAGCCGCGCGCATTGAAGGCGTGACGCCGGGCGCGCTGACGGCGCTGCTGGCGCATGTGAAGCGCCCAAAGAGCAAAGACCAGAAGAGGGCGTGATGCAGCGCGATATTTTGTTCCTGCTGTCGGCGCCGTTCGAGGACAAAGGCGAGCCGTGGTTCTGCGCGTCGTGCGCGATGCTGGAGGGCGCGCTGTTCGCCAACCCGCATTGGAGCGAACTGATCGACGTGCGCCGTGTCGCGTACCCGCGACCGCGCGACGAGGTGATCGCGCTGATCGGCGTCGAGAACCAAAGCCTGCCGGTCTTGGTGCTGCCAGAAGGCGCCCCGGTCCCGGCTGAGGCAAAAATCGCCGCCAACGGCCGGGCGTTCCTGGACGACCCGAAAGCTATTTCCCGCCACCTGGTCGCCATTTACGGCGGGGCGGGGCCGCATCCGTGAGTGTGGCATCCAGTTACGGCAAGGACGATCTCCAGCGCGACCTCAACGTTTCACAAGAAACAATCGCCCGCCTGGAGAGCCATCGTCGCCTGCTTGGGGAATGGTCCCAGCAGATGAATTTGGTCGGTCCGAAGGAGCTTGAGCTCTATTGGGGCCGTCACGCCCTCGATTGCGCCCAACTGGCCCGCATGGCCCCGGCGGCGAAACGCTGGGTCGATCTGGGTGCGGGGGCAGGGTTTCCGGGGATAATCCTGGCGTGCCTGTTGGCGGAGACACCCGGCGCGTCGGTCCACCTCGTGGAATCCACCGGCAAGAAGGCCCGGTTTCTGGAAGAAGCCATCAGAGTCATTGGATTACCGGCTAAGGTATTCGGTGACCGCATTGAGGTTTTCGGCGCCGGCGAGGGGCCGTACGACGTTGTGACAGCCCGTGCGCTGGCTCCCTTGCCGCGACTCATGGGCTATGCGAAGCCGATTCTGGATCGCGGCGCGCAGGGCTTGTTCCTGAAGGGCGCAGACCTAGACGCCGAACTGGCCGCGACCAACGCTCTCAATGGTGGGGCGTACCAAGTGGACGTGCTGGAGAGCATCAGCGATCCGCGCGGCCGCGTGCTTCGCATCACGAAGGCCCGCTGATCCTTTTGCCTCCTTGATTGGAGACGGGGACATGCGCGTTTTGGCGATCGCGAACCAGAAGGGCGGGGTGGGGAAGACGACCACCGCGATCAATCTCGGCACGGCTCTGGCCGCAGCCGGTTCGCGCGTCCTCATCTTTGACACCGATCCGCAAGGCAACGCCTCGACCGGTTTGGACATCCACCCCGGCGACCGCCACGTCACATCCTATGACGTGCTCATCGCTCACCATCCGATGGCGAAAGCCATCCTGCCGACGAAGGTGCCGAACCTCTTCATCACGCCGGGCGATGCGCGTTTGTCAGGCGTTGAAGGCGAGTTGCTCGGCGAAATGCGCCCGCAGTTTTTCCTGCGCAACGCTGTCGATCAATTCCGCTCCGAGAGCGACCTTTCGATCGACTACATCCTCATCGATTGCCCGCCGTCCTTGAACGCTTTGACGGTGAACGCGCTAACCGCCGCGGACGCGATTTTGGTGCCATTGCAAACGGAATTCTTCGCGCTGGAAGGTCTCGCGCAGCTGCTCGATACGATCCGCGCGGTGAAAGAAAATCTGAATCCGACGCTCGAGATCCAAGGTGTCGTGCTCACGATGTACGACAAGCGCACCACGCTCTCGGAGCAGGTCGCGACCGAGGTACGCAATCACTTCCCGGACAAGGTCTATGAGACGGTGATCCCGAGAAACGTGCGCGTGAGCGAAGCGCCGTCACATGGGTTGCCGGCAATCATCTACGACCAGAAGGCGCCTGGTTCGGTTGCGTACATCAACCTTGCCCGCGAGTTGCTCGAACGGGAGCGGGCGAGGGCGGCGGCGGCCTAAACGCTCGGAAATTTTTACCGGTGGGCAAGGAATTCCCACCAACTTGTTAAGCACGAGAGCGAATCAGGTTCGCACCTTGGGGCAGGAGCAGACGACATGAGCGATTTTCCGAGACCGCGCGGACTGGGCCGCGGACTATCGGCGCTGCTCGGCGAACCGGTGAAGGCTGACCTCACGCCGACGCCGCCGAAGCAAGCGCCTTGGGCTCCGCCTGTCGCGCCGATTGAGAACCGTGCGCCAGAAGCGCCGCCTGTCATGCAGCCGCCGATCGAGGTTGAGGCGCCGCGCCCGTCCGTCACGAACGTGTTCGAACTTCCGGTTACGCACACGCCCGCGCCTCTGCCGCAACCCGAAGCGTCCGCGCCGACGCAGGCGGCAGGCGAGGGTGGGCCGCGCGGCATTCCGATTGATCTGGTGCAGCGCAACCCGGGCCAACCGCGCAAACATTTCGATGAGGGCGATCTCACCGATCTCGCAAACTCGATCAAAACCCACGGTGTGCTGCAACCGATCTTGGTGCGCCCCATCGCCGGCGGACGATATGAAATCGTCGCGGGTGAACGCCGTTGGCGTGCTGCGCAGCGCGCAGGTTTGCACTCGATTCCGGCAGTCGTGCGCGATCTCGACGAAGTCGAAGTGGTCGAGATCGCGATCGTTGAGAACGTGCAGCGCACGGACCTCAACCCGATTGAAGAAGCGCAAGGCTTCCAAACGCTCATCGATCGCTTCAATCGTACGCAGCAAGAGATTGCCGACGCGGTTGGCAAATCGCGCCCGCACATCGCCAACATGCTGCGCCTGTTGGCGCTACCCGACGATCTGCAAGAGATGGTGCGTGACGGCCGTTTGTCGTCCGGTCACGCGCGCGCGATCCTCACAGCGCCCGATCAACGCGCGCTTGCGCAACGCGCGCTGTCCGAAGGACTGAACGTTCGCGAGGTGGAGCGACTGGCTCAACTCGCGAAGGACGAAAAACACGGCCCCCGCGTGTCATCCGTCGCCGCGCCATCGAAGGATGCGGACACCGTGGCGCTCGAGCGGAGCTTGGGCGAAGCGCTTGGGCTGACGGTCATGATCGCTGACAAAGGCGGGGCGGGGGAGCTCAAGATTTCCTACCGCACGCTCGAACAACTCGACGATCTGGTGCGTCGACTCCGCGGCGGCGCGTAAGCGTCAGTTTAGCAAGCGCGCGAAGAACACGATCAACAAGCCGGCGAGGCCCCCCAGGGTCGAGCCGGCCCAGCGCCTTCGCTTCCACGCGAGCGCACCGATGGCGACGCCAACCAGCAAACCCGGCCAGCCAATCACAAACGCCAGCATGATCCATTCGAACCACGTGAATTGGATGGAGATGTCGGACATGCCGCGAGGCTCCGTGCTCAGATCAAGGCTTGATCCGCCGCGCGCTCGGGCGGAAGCTCATTGCGAGGGACGCTAGCCAAGGATTTCGCCGATGTCGCCGATTGCGCGCTTCGTGAGTTGCCTCGTCGCTGCTTCAGCTTTTGCCGGCGCCGCCTGGGCCGCGCCAGACTTAACCCCGGAAACGCACGGCCGTTCGGATCGCCTCGGCGGCGACACCTATTTCATCGGCGAGCAGATCCTTATCGACTTTGACGTCATCAACAACGGCGACGCACCCGCGCGTGGCACCAACGAAGGCGGAGCGTCGGGCTACATGGTCGATGTGATCATCTCGCGCGACAATACCGCGCCGGTGCGCTTCGCGGTGTATTCGCCAGCCTTTGTCGAAGACGCGTTGCTGCGCGGCGGCCGGATGAGCCGGACCGCGACCGTCGCGGCCGGCGCACGCGTTCAGTTCCGGGGGCCGCGTCTGATGCTCGGGACGCCGCCATTCCCGTATGACAAATACCAATTGGCGCTGCCGACCGGCATGACGCCGGGAAACTATTTCGTCTGCGTCCAAGTTGATCCAGGCGCGCGCATCGCTGAGAGCAACGAGTTGAACAACACCGCTTGCCACGCGATTCGGCTCCGCCTGCGCCCCGTTCTCACGCATCGGCCCTGATCACGCAGGACAGAAAAAGGGCGCGGAGGGGAGATCTCCGCGCCCTTTGGCATGCCGCACGTCGCTTGCGGGGCGCTACGCGACGATCTGCGCGGCTTGGGAAAGGGTGGCCATCGCCATTGGTGCGAACACGGCGCAGGCGGCGATCAGGGTGTAAAACTTGGTCATCTCGGTGCTCCCCAGAAGCGTCATCGCTTCGATGAGCAAACCTAGGCCGCCTCAGGCCGTGCCGATGTGACCGGCGGCACAATAACAAAGCGGGCGGCGCTCCGGTCGAAGCGCCGCCCCAATGTTAGCTAATGATGCAAGATCATTTCTTCAGATCGAAGCGATCCAGCTCCATCACCTTGGCCCACGCGGCGACGAAGTCCTTCACGAACTTCTCCTTGCCGTCGCTCGCGCCATAGACTTCCGCCAGCGCTCGCAATTGCGAGTGCGAGCCGAATACGAGATCTGCGCGGCTGCCGGTCCACTTGATCTGGCCGGACTTGCGGTCTCGGGCTTCGAACGTGTCTTGGCCTCCGCCAACGCCTTTCCACTGCACGCCCATGTCGAGCAGGTTGACGAAGAAGTCGTTCGAGAGGACGCCCGGACGGGTCGTCAGCACACCGAGCTTTTCGTCGCCAACTTGCAGTACGCGCAGGCCGCCGATCAGCACGGTCATTTCTGGCGCGCTAAGTTCAAGCAATTGCGCGCGATCGACGAGGTGTTCTTCCACCGACATAATCGGCTTGCGCACGTAATTGCGGAAGCCGTCGGCCTTCGGCTCGAGGAAGGCGAAGGAGTGAACCTCGGTTTCCTCTTGCGTCGCGTCACCACGGCCAGGCGTGAAAGGAACCTTCACGTCATAACCGCCGGCCTTCGCTGATTTCTCAACTGCTGCATTGCCGGCCAGCACGATGAGATCAGCGAGCGAAACTTTCTTCGCGCCGGCATTGAACTCTTTCTGGATGCCTTCCAGAGCCGAGATCACTTTCGCGAGTTCAGCCGGCTTGTTCACCGCCCAATCCTTCTGCGGCGCCAGGCGAACGCGCGCGCCATTGGCGCCGCCGCGTTTGTCGGAGCTTCGGAAGGTCGACGCGGAAGCCCATGCGGCCGACGCCAACTCGCGCACGGAAAGCCCGGTGGCGAGAATTTTCGTCTTCAACGCTTCCGCATCGGCATTGTCGATCGTGCTCGGCGCGCCGGAGATCGGGTCTTGCCAGATCAGGGTTTCCTTCGGGACGAGCTTGCCGCGATAGAGCACCTTCGGCCCCATATCGCGGTGCGTGAGCTTGAACCATGCGCGCGCAAAGGCGTCCGCAAACTCCGCTGGGTTCTGATGGAAACGGCGCGAGATTTTCTCGTACGCAGGGTCCATGCGCAGCGCGAGATCGGCCGTTGTCATCATCGGCTGATGCTTCTTGTTCTTGTCGAACGCGTCCTCGACAGTGCGGCCAGCGTCACCCTTTGGCTTCCACTGATGCGCGCCGGCGGGGCTCTTGGTCAGCTCCCACTCAAAGCCGAACAGTGTGTCGAGATAGCCGTTGTCCCAAGTGGTCGGGTTCGGCTTCCAAGCGCCTTCGATGCCGGAGGTGATGGTGTGTCCGGCCATGCCACTTTCGAACGTGCTGATCCAGCCGAGGCCTTGATGCTCAAGATCAGCGGCTTCGGGCTCTTTGCCGACGTGGCTTTCGGGACCGGCGCCGTGGGCTTTGCCGAAGGTGTGGCCGCCGGCGACGAGGGCGACGGTTTCTTCGTCATTCATCGCCATGCGGGCGAAGGTTTCACGGATGTCGCGCGCCGAGGCGAGCGGATCTGGGTTGCCGTCCGGACCCTGCGGGTTGACGTAGATGAGGCCCATTTGCACCGCGCCGAGATCGCCGTGCAGTTCGCGATCGCCGGAATAGCGGCTGTTGGGCGCTTTGCTGTCGGCAAGCCACGCTTCTTCAGCGCCCCAGTTTACTTGGTTTTCTGGCTCCCAAGTGTCCGCGCGTCCGCCGCCGAAGCCAAACACCGGCCCGCCCATCGACTCGATGGCGACGTTGCCGGTGAGGATGAGCAGATCGGCCCAAGACAGCTTGGCGCCGTACTTTTGCTTGATCGGCCAAAGCAGGCGGCGCGCCTTGTCGAGGTTGCCGTTGTCCGGCCAAGAATTGAGCGGCGCGAAGCGCTGCTGCCCACGTCCGCCGCCGCCACGCCCATCGCCGACGCGATACGTGCCGGCGGCGTGCCAGGCCATGCGGATGAAGAAGGGGCCGTAATGGCCGTAATCGGCCGGCCACCACGATTGGCTGTCTGTCATCAACGCGCGGAGGTCCTTCACCACCGCATCGATGTCGAGGCTTTCGAATTCCTTGGTGTAATCAAAGCCCTTACCCATGGGGTTCGACTCGGGCGTGTTCTGATGCAGCACGCTCACGTTCAATTGGTTGGGCCACCAATCGCGATTCAGTCTGCCGCGCGAATGCGGCACGGGGCATTTGGATTCAGTTCCGTCGGCCATAGGGGAGGTCCTCCTTCGCGCGTCGATAACGCCTCGGAGGCCATCGGCCCAATCGATTTTACGAGGGCGTTGCATAGAGTGCGCCACTACAAGCGGCGTGGATCAGGCGCCGACAAGTTTCGCGACGTTGCGAAACGCATCCGCGGCGATCAGCTCCTGCGGTGCGCCCGCTGTTTTCGCCCGCAACTCAGCGGCCCAGAGCACATCAAACGCGGCATTGAGCTTCTTGCCAGTCCACAGCCGCGCTTGAGCGGCGACGGCGTCGCGCTCCTTCCAAAACACCGGCGGACGCAGCTTCGCCACGGCGTCGCTGGGGCTCGCGCCGTCGTCCATCTGCGCGCGCACGTCGCGCAATTGCA
This sequence comes from alpha proteobacterium U9-1i, assembly GCA_000974665.1. NCBI lineage: Bacteria > Pseudomonadati > Pseudomonadota > Alphaproteobacteria > alpha proteobacterium U9-1i. The sequence continues at coordinate 531,359 of BBSY01000002.1, forward strand.
GCATGCGTCGGCCAAGCGCACGCAAAGCCGAAACGCCGGAGAGCGCGTCGATGCGCGCCAACGCCTCCACCGTGTCGGCGACACGGCCCGCCGCGGCGTAGAGGCTTGCCGCGTCGAGCGCGCTTTCGTTCTCGGTCGCCATCAATTGCGCGAGGTCGTCGCTGTTGATCTTGCGGCCGAGGCCGTGGGCGAAGAGCGCGAGCTTTTCGATTTCCTTGCGCGCTAGACCACGATCGGCGGGCAGGCCGCCGAGGAAAATGTCTTGCGCGTCGCGCTCGAATTCGACGCCAAGCTCAGTCGCTAGCGTGCGCGCGAACTGAAAGCGGTCCGCTTCGCTCTCTTCATAGAAGGGGAGGCAGGCGGCGCGCTTGGCGTCGTTAAACTTTTTCACGAGCTCTGCGGTGGAGGCGAAGTCGCCGCCTTCGATGATCAGAAACCCAGACGGCCTTCCCGCCTCGATGTCCTTCAGCGCGTCCAGTAACGCGGCGTCAGCGCGTTTGCCATCAACGCGCGCCCATACGATTGTCGGTCCGCCCAGCAAGCTTTGTGCGGCAAGCGCATCGGCCAAGCGCGCGCTGTCCTTGGCGATCTCATCCTCGCCAAGCTTGGTGATGGCGTAGGGGTCGTCGGACTTGCCCAAGCCCCACGCAGCCAAACGCTGAGCGGCCTCATGCACAAAGCTCGCATTGGGCCCGTACAACAAAACCGCGCGCGCGTTTTTGTCCGGCGCTTCAAGGAAACGCCGAACGCCGGCGCTGGCGATTTTCAATTCTGCGCCGTCCGCTGTTGCGCCATGCGTAGCGCAAGCTCGGCGCGGAAGCGTTGCGCCAGCACTTCGGCTGCCCGCTCACGTGCGTCGTCCTGTGCGGCGATTTCGCCGAACGCGGAGAAGGGGATGTCGTAATTGGTCACGGCGGTGACCGACCCACGCATCACCTGCGCGCCGCGTCCGGGTGGCGGCGTCAGGACATAGTTGGCGACCAGGCGCAATTCGGTACGAGAGGCCGATTCGTCGAGACGGATGCCGACGCCAGATACAGATTCCGCGATCGAAATCTCAAGCTGCATAGGCTCGCCGCCCGTATTGGCTTCAACCGCGAGCAGCCGGTCGAGTTCGGTCTTCAACACATGACCGGCTTTCCCGTCGATCTGTGCGACGTTAACCGGGCCAATCGCAGCGCCGCCGCCGGCGGGGGCGTACATGGGCTGAAAGCCGCAGGCCGACAGCAACAATGTCAAGGACGCCAGCAATGCGCGCATAAGGCTTCTCCTCACCCGGCGACGATATTCACGATCCGGTCGGGAACGACAATGATCTTACGGACCGACTGGCCTTCGAGGAAGCGTTTCACGTCCTCATTGGCGAGCGCGGCGGCTTCGACCGCCTCGGAGGCGAGGCCCTTGTCCACGACGATCTCGCCGCGACGCTTGCCGTTCACCTGGATCGGCAGCGTGACGGTGTTGGACGCCGCGAGCGCCGCGTCCGCCACCGGCCAAGCCGCGGTGGCGACGAAAGGTGCAAAGCCCAGCCGCTCCCAGCACTCTTCCGCCAGGTGCGGCATGAAAGGGGAGACGAGCTGGGTGAGGATGCGCAGCGCTTCGCCGCGCGCGTACACGCTGCCCGGATCGTCGCCCTTCAGTTTGGCGATTGCGTTAACCAGCTCGTAGCAGCGCGCGACGGCGCTGTTGAAGCGGAAGCCTTCGATCGCATCGGTGACGTGGCCAATGGCGCGGTGCGCAGTTTGGCGGAGCGTGTGCGCGTCGCCCTCGATAACCGGCGCAGCTTCGCCGGCCTTCGGGGCCGCCTGGCCGTGACCATCAACAAGCGCCCAAACGCGTTGCACAAACCGCCACGCGCCTTCGACGCCGCCGGCCGTCCATTCCACATCGCGCTCAGGCGGTGAATCGCTCAGCACAAACCAACGCGCAACGTCAGCGCCGAACTCGCTGACGAACGCGTCGAGATCGACGACGTTCTTCTTCGACTTCGACATTTTCTCGATCGCGCCGACATCGACTGGCGCGCCGGTTTTCAGCTCGACGCGCTTGCCGTCGCGAACGTCAGTTTCTTCGGGCAACAACCATGCCCCGGCGGCAGATTTGTACGTCTCGTGAACCACCATGCCTTGCGTGAACAGGCTCGCGAATGGCTCGCCGTTCGGGACGCCTTCCAGGAACCCGCAATCGCGCATCGCGCGGGTGAAAAAGCGCGCGTAGAGCAGGTGAAGCACTGCGTGCTCGACGCCGCCGACATATTGATCGACCGGCAGCCAATAGGCGGCAGTTTTCTTGTCGAAAGGCTCGGCTTCGTTGTTGGCGTCTGTGAAACGGGCGAAATACCAACTCGAATCCACGAACGTATCGAGTGTGTCGGTTTCGCGCAGACCTTTGCCGCCGCATTTGGGGCAGGTGGTGTTGCGCCAGGTTGGATGGCGATCGAGCGGATTGCCGGGATGGTTCTTGTCGAACGTGACGTCCTCGGGGAGCGTGATCGGCAGGCTCTCCTTCGGCGCCGGCACGACGCCGCAGCTTTCGCAATGGATCGCTGGAATTGGGCAGCCCCAATAACGCTGACGTGAAACGCCCCAATCGCGCAGGCGATACTGCGTCGTCGCTTCGCCAGCGCCGAGCTTCACGAGTTCTTCGATGGCGCGTGTGATCGCGTCGCGCGTTGAGAGGCCATCAAGGAATTTCGAGTTGTAGATCACGCCATCGTCGGTGAACGCTTCGGTCGTGATCGTGTGCGTGGCCGCGTCCGCGCCAGGCGGCAGCACCACCGGCTTGAACGGCAATTTGTATTTGTTCGCGAAGTCTAGATCGCGCTGGTCGCCGGCGGGCGAGCCGAAGATCGCACCCGTGCCGTAGCTCGACAGCACGAAATTCGCCGCCCAAACCGGCAATTCCCAGTTCGGGTCGAACGGATGTTTCACGCGAATGCCGAGATCGATGCCGAATTTCTCGGCCTTCTCGATGTCGGCTTCCGAGGTGCCCAATTGACCAGCGCGCGCGACGAAATCGGCGACCGCCGGATTGTGCGCGGCGATCGCTTTCGTCAGCGGATGATCGGGCGCCAACGCCAAGAAGCTCGCGCCAAACAACGTGTCCGGCCTCGTGGTGTAGACCTCGATCGGATCGCGCGCGTGGTTCGGTTCGTGTTTTCCTCCCCCGCTTGCGGGGGAGGTGGCTGAGCGGAGCGAAGCCGGAGGGGGGATGGACGTTGCTTCCCCCTCCGTCGCCTTCGGCGATACCTCCCCCGCAAGCGGGGGAGGAAAGGAGGCGATCTCCCACCAAATCTTCGCGCCTTGGCTTTTGCCGATCCAGTTCGACTGCATCAGCCGCACTTTGTCCGGCCATTTGTCGAGCTTGCCGATCGCGTCCAGCAAATCGTCGCCATAGGCGGTAACCTTGAACATCCATTGTTCAAGCTCACGCGTTTCGACCGGCGCGCCGGAGCGCCAGCCTTTGCCGTCCACGACCTGCTCGTTGGCGAGCACGGTCATGTCGACAGGATCCCAATTCACCTTCTGCTTCTTGCGATAGACGAGGCCCTTCTCCCAGAAGGCCAAGAACATCGCTTGCTGGTGCTTGTAGTAAGAAGGGTCGCAGGTCGCGAGTTCGCGTGACCAATCGATCGCCAAGCCCAGCAGCTTCAGCTGCTCGCGCATCGCGGCGATGTTGTCGTAGGTCCAGCCCTTCGGATGGATGCCGCGCTCCATCGCCGCGTTTTCCGCCGGCAAACCGAACGCGTCCCAACCCATCGGGTGAAGAACGTTGTAGCCGTTCGAGCGGCGAAACCGCGCGATGACATCGCCCATCGTGTAATTGCGCGAATGGCCGACATGGATGCGCCCCGACGGATAGGGGAACATCTCAAGGACGTACGCCTTCTTCTTCCCTTTGGCTTCGTCAGGCGAAAGCGCGCGATGCACGTCGGCTTTCGCCCACGCGTCGCGCCATTTCGGCTCTACGTCTCGATGATTGTACCGGCTCATCCATCACGCCCTTGCCGGGCGTACGTGACCGCAAACCCGGCTTAAGTCTAGTTCCCGATCTGCGCGAGGCGAAGCTGACGTGCGCGTTGCAGGATCGCGTTTTCGATCTGAATCTCCGTTTCCGGATCGACCGAAGCGTCTGTCCAGCCGCCGCCGCTTTGCTGTTGGCGGAAGATCGAGACGTTGAGCGCGTCGGCGCGCAGGCGCGTGTCGAGAATGTACACCGTCGCCTTGAAACGCTCGGTCGGCGTCGTTGGGTCGGAATACCAATCGGTGATGATGATGCCGCCAAACGGATCGGCCGAAGCCAGCGGCATGAAGTTCAATGTGTCGAGAGACGCGCGCCAGAGGTACGAGTTGACGCCAATGCCGCCGGTTTCTTGCTCGCTCCGGTCGCCTCCGCCGAACAGCGAGATGCCGCCACGGCGATTGTCGTCCGCGCGCGAATCGCCCGTCTGGCGCTCATCGTCGCCACGGAACATTGAGCAGGCCGAAAGCGCCAGCACCGCGGAAAGCATAATCGCGGCTTTCACCAGCGAGCGCCCAGCCAAAACCATCAGAGTCCTCCGCCAAATCTGTCCGCTGCGTCATCCCCCGACGCCGGCGCCCGCTCATATATCATGCGCGTTGCGCGGGCCAGGGGTCCACTGCGAAGCCGGCGATGTTGTGGCGACGCTCGAAAGGCGGTTGGTTTTGCGACCGAAATATTAAGGTGGAAAACTTGGGGTGAGCACCCCAGTTTTGACGAAATATTCGGCCACCTGTGGCCTAAAGTTCACGCCTAAACGCGAGGGACTCGGCTATATTAGGGTCGTACGTCTCGGTGACGTGGAAGGGGATTGGGTTGTTTAAGCCGGCCGTCATACTGGCGATCGCGGGCGCTGTGCTAGCCACAGCGGGTACCGCGCACGCCCAGTCTGCGTCGGTCGCAGCGCCTGGCGTCAGCGCGGGTGCAGCCGGGGAAGTGCCCTGGTATCAACGCTTTACCACCTCCCATGGCCTCAGTGAGTCAATCACAGGCGCCCAAGAGAACGACCGTCTGCTGCCGCCGGCTTGGACGTTGAGCCAGCGGTGGGGCGTCACCGTGGATGTCCGTGAAGCGGCGCGCATTGAGCGCGACCCGCAAGGCAGCCGCGGCGACGAGACGTCGGTTGGCGCCTTCTACCAATTTACCCCCGCCGTGCGGGTTGGCGGCCAAGTGAGCGTTGAAACGGCTCCGGCGCCTGGCGTCGCGGCGCCCGCACGTCGTCGCGAAGAGGATGGCCCGGCCGCGGGTGTCCGCCTCGAATCCGCGTTCCGCTTCTAAGCTAAAGCTTCGATCGCCGCGCAGCCCGCAAACCCGCGCCCCACAAGCGTGCGCGCTGTTTTCGCGCTGACGCCGCCCAGGGCGATGACGGGAGGCCCCGCGGACCGCGCGATCTGGCTCGCGTGGAACGCGCCAAGCGGACGCTTTGCGGATGGGCTTCGACTTGGAAAGACCGGCCCGAGAATGATGGCATCGACACCGAGCGCCGCCGCGCGCGCAGCGGCGGCCGGTGAATGCGCAGAGGCCGTGGTGAGACCGAAGCGTAACGGCGACGCCAAGCGCTTTTCCGGCCAATGCACGCCGTCCGCGCCAACACGGCGCGCTAAAGCAGGGTCCGCCGCAATCAGCAACGTCAGGCCACGTTTGCGTGCGACACGGGCAAGCGCGCGGGCCGTGCGCACCCGATCGGTCGCGCCAAAATGTCGAAACACGATCGCTGCGCCGCGCGGGAGTTGGCCGGCGATCGCGACCGGATCAGGCGTGCGAGCAGGGTCGGTGAAGAAAAACAGCGGCGGAATCGCCGGCGCGCCCGCATCCCGGTTGAGCCGCTGCGCCAGTCTCGCTAGTGCCTGACGATCTCCCATGGACGAACAAATCCCTTTCGACGCCAGCGCCGCTCGCGCCTCCATACTGGACCGGATCGCCGGAGCAGCCAAAGTGGCGGGACGCGGCGCCGCTGACGTGGCCTTGGTGGCCGTTTCGAAGATGCAGCCCGATGACCGCGTCGAGGCGATGCTCTCGGCCGGGCAGCGCGTGTTCGGTGAGAACCGCGTGCAGGAAGCGCAGGCGCGATGGAGCGCGCGCCGCGCGCTGTTTCCCGACTTGCGCGTGCGCCTGATCGGCCCGCTGCAAAGCAACAAGGCCGCGGATGCCTTCGCCTTGTTCGACGCGATTGAAACGCTTGATCGGCCGAAATTGGCTGCGGTCTTGGCTGATCTCGCCCAGCAGCGAGGCCGCTGTCCTGAGCTCCTCGTTCAGGTGAATACCGGCGAGGAGCCGCAGAAGGCCGGCGTGCCGCCGCGTGATGCGGACGCCTTCATCAAATCCGCGCGCGAAGAATTCGGCCTGCCGATCGCTGGGCTGATGTGCATTCCGCCCGCCGACGAACCGCCAGCGATGCACTTCGCGTTGCTGGCGAAGATCGCGGCTCGCAATGGCTTGTCGGCGCTGTCGATGGGCATGAGCGAGGACTTCGAAACCGCCATTCGGTTTGGCGCGACACACGTACGGGTCGGCTCGGCGCTTTTCGGAGCGCGGAACTAGCCGTCCAAGCGGGCGGTGATCACGTCCTCGTCATTGCGTTCGCTTAAGGGTTTTCACTTGTTGCAAACCTTCTGAACCGCAGCATCATCTGCATGTGAACAATGCGAGTGTCCCATGGCGTCGCGCGATACGATCATTCTTGTCATCGATGACGACCGCGATCTGCGGGAAACATTGGTTGAGCAATTCGACATGGAAGAGGGCTTCGCCGCGGTCGGCGCCGCTGACGCTGGGCAGGGCCTGATCCTCGCCAATGACGCGCGGCCGGCGGCGATCGTTTTGGACGTCGGCCTGCCAGACATGGATGGCATCGAAGCCTGTCGGCGTCTGCGCGAACAGGGCGTGCGCGCACCGATTATCTTGCTTACAGGCGCGGCGCGCGAGGAAAAGGATCAGGTCGACGGTCTCGACGCGGGCGCGAACGACTACGTTCTAAAGCCATTCAAGTTCTCGGTTTTGCTCGCCCGTATACGTGCTCATCTGCGCAGTCATGAAGCCAGCGAGGACGCGGTGTTCTCGCTTGGCCCATACGAGTTCCGTCCGGCGATGCGCGTGCTGGTTGACACCGCACAGAAGAAGATCCGCCTCACTGACAAGGAAACCTCGATCCTCCGCTACCTCTATCGCTCAGGCGAAAAGCCGGTTGGGCGCGAAGAATTGTTGCGGGAGGTGTGGGGCTACAACGCCAACGTCACCACTCACACGCTCGAAACGCACATCTACCGCTTGCGCCAGAAGATCGAGCCAGACGTGCAAAGCCCGAAGCTTCTGATCACCGAAACGGGCGGCTATCGCCTGCAAGGCTAAGCACGCGTGCGCTTAGAATAGAGGCGCACCACGCTCGCTGACTCTCGCGCAATCGCTGCCCGCAGCGCAGGCGGTTTAAGAACTTCTATGTCCGCACCAAGCCTGAGCAAATGCCGCGCGGAGTAGTCGATGTTCTCGACTGGGATTTCTGCCTTCACCCAGCCCTTCGGCGTCGTCGGCGTGTGCGCGCTGTCTACCGCGTGCGCAGACGCTGGGCTGATGTCACGCAGCAATTTGAGGCCGACGGGCGAGAGCTTCACCAGCGCGCGCTCGCTGATCTGGCGTGCCTCGAAGTCTCTCACCCAAGCCTTCCAATGCCGCGCAAGGTCAAAGCGTGTGGGTCGCTTGAAGCACGTATCGAGTGACTCAAGCGCCTGCACGTTCGACACGCGATAGGTGCGCGGCGCACCGGTCCCGGCTCCGGCGACAAGATACCAAAGCCCAGCTTTCAGCACCAAGCCGAGCGGCTCAAGGTCGCGCTCCACCAGCTCCTTCCAGCTCTCGTAGCGCACGCGAATGCGTGTTTCCCGCCAAACTGCGGCAGCGAGTGCTGGGAGAATGTCCGGCGGTTCGGCGCGGCTGTACCAGGCGACCGTATCGAGATGAAAGCGCGCCGACACACGTTGCGCGCTCGCGCCTGAATCCGGGGGCAAGCTTGCGAGCAGTTTGAGCTGCGCCATCGCCAATTCTTGGCCGAGCCCAAGGTCGGCGGCCGCCCCAGCGGCGCCGGCGAGCAACAACGCATCGGCCTCGCCAGCCGTGAAGCCTGTAAGGCGGGTGCGATATCCGTCATGGAGTGCGAAACCGCCCGCGCGCCCGCGCTCCGCATATACCGGCACACCGGCCGCGCTGAGGTGATCGATATCGCGATAGATTGTGCGAACGGAGACTTCAAACTCGCGCGCTAAGGCGTCGGCGCTCAGGCGCCCGCGCATCTGCAATAGGATCAGCATTTGGAGGAGGCGGCTGGCGCGCATTTTTTCAGGCTAGCACAAATACATGACGTTCGTTGTCAGGTATTAGCGGCGAAGCTCGCGGGTCAAAACCTGGAGCTCTCGATGAACGAACAACGCCGGCTTCTCCTCGCGGGCGCCGCCGCGCTTTTGCCAACGGCCGGGGCGCAGGCCGCTAGCCAAGGCGGGAGCGCCGCGACGCCTCGCCGAATCCCCCCCGGCAACCCCGGAGAGTTCGACTTTCTCAACGGCGAATGGCGCATCACTCACCGCCGCCTCACCGCACCCGACACGTGGGATACGTTCGAAGGCGAAGCGACATGTTTCGGCATATTGGGCGGCGTCGCGAGTGTCGAAGAGCTGCGAATCCCGGCGCGAAACTTCAGCGGGATGGGCCTGCGCATTCTCGACGTGGAGGCCCGCGTTTGGAGTGATTTTTGGGTCAATGCGAAGAGCGGCGTGCTCACAACACCCGGCACGACCGGAGGCTTTATCGATGGTGCAGGCCTGTTTATGTCCGATGACATGGACGGCGACACGCCCATTATCGTGCGCGGCCTGTGGGATCGCATCACGCCAATATCATGCCGATGGAGCCAAGCTGTCTCGCGCGATGGCGGCGCAAGCTGGCAGGACAATTGGCTGATGGAATGGACGCGCGCGCCAGCCGGCTAGCTGGCGCGCGGTCTCGCTTTACGGGTTGGTGTTCGGGTTGCCGTCGGTGGCGTCATCAACGGCGTCAGCGGCGTTCTCGCCCGCTTGTTCGATCTCTTCGCCAGCCTGGTCGGCCGCATTTTCAAGATCGTTGCCGGCTTCTTCGAGCGCGTTTTCGGTCGGGGTGTCGTTGTCGACGGTGGTGGTTTGACCGCACGACGCAAGCGCGAACATGGCGATGGCTGCCGCGGCAGGCGCGATGAATTTCAGCATGATTTCCCTCCTCGCGCTCGGAAAGCCCGGCGCCGAAGAGAACAACGGCGGTTGAGCTCACTTGGTTCCCGCGTCTCAAGCCAAGGCGGCCGCCATGTGCTTGTGGAAGTGAACGATCGCGCCTTCGAAACGGCCGAAGGTGAACGCCTCGTTGGCGTCGCCCTGCATGCCATGCTGGATCGCCATCACCATGGCGCGATCTTCCTCGGCGCCCGTCTGGCTCACGAATGCGCCGTCCTTCTTCGCCGCCGCCAAGGCATCCTCATCGCGGCCTTTATTGGTGAGCAGAAACGCGTGCGTATTGGTGCTCGCCACGCCATTGGGCTCCAGCACCAACATCACCGTATGGCTCGATAATTGGATGACGAGTGCATTCGGGAATACGTGGTGCACCTTCGTGAGGTAGCCGCCGACGCGGCGCTCGGCGGGCGGCACGTCGCGGAGCTTTTCTATGCGCTGAAACGGAAAGATGACACGCGAGTTGCGGCCGAAATGTTCGACCACGTTGAGATTGTCGAAGCCGTACGGGAGGAAACTTTCGGGATGCGTCGATTTGATGTGATAGCCTTCGAGAAATCCCTCGAGCACGATCTTCCAGTTTGCCGGGGTCTCGCGCACGCCGCCTGAATAGACGTGTTGGTCGGCGCCGATGAGCACAGGGATGTCCTCGAACACGCTTGCGTCCGGCTCGCCTTCCTGGGTGATGAAAACCAACCCGCCATGCTCGACGGCATGCACCTGTTTCAGTCCGTGCTTTGATTTGTCGAGCCCGGGAAAGCCTTCCTTCTCATGCGGCACGAACGCGAGCTTGCCATCGAGGCCGTAGGCCCAGCCGTGATAGGCGCAAACCAGCTTGGTCGCGCAACCTTGCTCGCCAGCGACGCGCATGCCGCGATGGCGGCAGACATTCTGAAACGCACGAACCACGCCGTCCTCACCGCGCACCGCCACGATCGGAACGCCGGCGGCGTCTCGCGAAACGTAGGCGCCCGGTTCGACCAACGATGCGCTTGGGCAGAAGGGGACCGGCATTCGCCGGAGCACGCGCTGAATCTCTGCGCCCAACCGATCAGCGCTTTGGTAATTCGCGACGGGCTCGCGCCACACCTCGCCACCGAGATCGGTGCCGCGATTGGCCATGTGCGCGAAGATGCGCTCGGTCAGCTCATGATCATTTAGGAGCGCTGTTGTCATGCGCGCTTCCTCCCATTGGTGGAAGGCTAATCCAAGCGTGGCGGGAGCGCGAGATTGTCGCCACGTCAGGCGCCAAAAGCAGGAAAGCCCGGATTGCTCCGGGCTTTCAGCTTGCTTGGCCTATCATGATCGGCTCAGGCGACGATTTGCGCCGCTTGGGCCATCACCGACCATGCCATTGGGGCGAACACGGCGGCGGCGGCGATGAGGCTGTACAGTTTGGTCATTTGCTTTGCTCCCCCGGATCAACCCGATCCGATGAGGGCAAGTTAGTCGGCGGCGCGGCCCATGGATGTGCCGAGGGTCACAAGGCAGCCTCCCTGCGGCGCAGCACGATGCTTACGTCCCCAGACGCCATTGCCCGTGTGTCTGCGGTGTCGAGCCAATGCCGATCATGCACACCCCCGAACAGCGCCTTTCCACCGCCGAGCACCACCGGATGCACGATCAGCCGCAGCTCATCGAGCAAGCCGGCGTTGATCAGCGTTGAGACGAGCGCGGCGCCGCCAATCGCGTAGATCGGTTTGCCCACGCGCGCCTTTAGCGCCCACACCGACTCGAGATCGCGGACGAAGCTGGTGTTTTTCCACGCCGCCGCATTAAGCGATGTTGAAAGAACGATATGTGGCGTGCGCTGGGCAAAGGCGCCCCATTCGATCTCTTCGGGCGAGGGCTTTTTCCCAGAGAAGGGAAGCGCCTCGTTGGGTCGCGTGATCACTGCCGTCCAGTATTGTTCGTAACCCGGATACATCCCGCCGCCGAGCAGGCATGTATCCACCTCGCTGGCGAGATCGTAAGGATCATCCCAGGCCTCGACCCAATCCTGCTCACCATTTGGCCCCTGGATGCAGCCGTCGAGGGAAACGTGCATCCCGCCAATAATCTTGCGCATTGTACTCAGGTCCTCACGCGCGCCATCGCGCATGCCCCCGGCTAGCGGACGCACGTCGTGACGAGTGGTTGTTGATGTATTGTCCTAGGCGGCGTTCTGCGCGAACACCGCCATCTGCGCGCTGAGCGCGCGTTGGAAGGCTGGCCGCGCCTCACAGCGTTGCAGGTACGGGCCGAGCACGGGGTGGCTGGTCACGAGTTGGGTGTGACGCAAGATGCGCAAAACTGTCGCCGTCATGAGATCGCCGGCGGTGAATGCGTCGCCCTCAAGGTAGTTCTTATCGCCGATCCAGTCGCCGATCTCATTGAGACGCATTTTGGTGAATTCTTCCGCGCCTGGGCGTCTGAGTTTCGCCCATTCGTCGTTCGCGTGAAACAAGTCGATGAGCGCCAAATTCGCAACCGCTGGTTCAAGCGAGTTTAGCGCCGCGAACACCCACGCCTTCGCGCGCTCACGCGCTTCCAAATTGCTCGGCAGCAGCGCGGAACTCTTGTCAGCGATATGCAGCACGATTGCGCCCGTTTCAAACAGGGTCAGCGTGCCGTCCTCGATGACAGGCACCTGGCCGAACGGCTGTAGCGCGCGATAAGAAGGCGCCTTGTGATCGCCCAGCGCCAAGAGGTTTTGCTTATAAGGGAGGCCTGCTTCCTCAAGCGCCCACCGAACACGAAGATCGCGGACGAGGCCTTGAACGAATGGCGGCACACTGCGGAATGCGGTGAGCGTGATCATGCGATGTCTCCTTTGGCGAGGCGCTCGACATAGGCCTGCTCTTTTTCAATGAAGCTCGTCCAGCCGCCGATGTGGCTGTCGCGGCTTTCGACGTTGAGAAACGGCGTCTGATGGAACGTCTGTGTGGTCTTTCCGTCCTGTTCGCTGAACGTGACGGTAATCAGCGTTTCGACGCCGGCGGCATCGTCTTGGCGATCCCATTTGAACGTCATCACGATGCGTTCGTTCGGGACAAGCTCGACGAAGTGTCCGCTCATCCAATTCTCGCCGCCGTAATTGTCGTTGTAGATGCAAGCGCGGTAGGCGCCGCCGACTCGGAAATCGACATCAAGGTGCGTCGTGTCGAAATCCTTCGGCCCCCACCAACGGATCATGTGCTCGCGCTTGGCCCAGATCTCCCACACGGCCGAAGCCGGCGCGTTGAAGGTGCGCGTGATCGAGAGCTCCAAGCGCTCATTAGTTTGCGTCGTCATCGTTCGGTTCTTTCTTCGTGGTCGCGAGTTCGGCGAGGTAGGATTCCATCTTGTCGAAGCTGCCCTCCCAGTGGCGGCGATAGCGGCCGAGCCAGTCGTCCACGTCCTTCAGCGCCTTTGCCTCAAGCCGGCACGGCCGCCATTGGGCGTCGCGGCCACGCGAGATGAGGCCGGCGCCTTCGAGCACTTTGAGGTGCTTGGAGACGCTCGGGAGGCTGATGGGGATGGGGGCGGCAATGTCGTTCACCGTGGCGTCGCCGAGCGCCAGCCGGGCGAGGATCGCCCGGCGCGTGGGGTCGGCGAGCGCCGCGAAGACACGATCGAGTTGAGCTTCGGTCTGCATGTATTTGCATGTACGGCTAATTAGCCGATTGTGCAAGTATAAAAATCACGCTTTGAAGGCAACGCTCATTTGGCCAACTTGCCGTATGGCTCCCGGTGTCAGGCGCGGGAAATCGCCAACCAATTCTGTGTTGGGAGCGAGCCGAGCGATGGCGGCCAACACCTCCTCCATTTCAGCCCGCGCGAGCGCCTCGCCGACGCAGCGATGCGCGCCGGCGCCAAAGATCGGATGCCACCGTGGATGGTCGGTTCGGCGTACGTCGAAACGGTCCGGCTCCGAATAGACGTCCGGGTCGCGGAGCGCCGACAGAATCGACACAGCGACCGGCGTGCCCGCCGGCACACGATAGCCATCGATCTCCATATCGACGAGGGGAATGCGCGGGATCGCCGAGATCACCGGATCGAACCGCAGGCCCTCGTTGACCAGGTCCTTTTTTAGACCCTCGGGATCGGCGCAGAAATCTTGCCACTGGTCTGGATTGCGCAGTGCGTGTGCGAGCATCATGCACAACGATCCGCGCGTGGTGTCGGAGCCCGCGAGGATCAGGCCCAGCACCTGGGTGCGGATTTCGGCCTCGCTGAGTTCGCCGTCTCGCGCCGTCGCTTGCACGTATTCGGTGATGAAATCGCCGCGCGGCGCCGCGCGGCGATCGTTCAGGAGGCCTTCGACGTATTCATTGAATGCGATCAAGCTTTGCTCGATCTGCTCGCGACGGCTTGGATCGATGAAGCCAAGAGACTCCGCAGTGTCGGCGATCCATTTCATGAAGACGGGCAAATCCGAGCGTGGAATGCCCAGGATGTCGGCGATGATCCGCGCAGGGATCTGCGCTGCGAACGCGCTTACATAGTCGAACGGGCCATTGTTGAGGCGTTCGCGGATCAACTCTTCTGCGATGGCCGTCGCCTTTGGACGCATCGCATCCATCAGCTTGAACGCAAACGTTCGCTGCACCGGCGCCCGCCGCCGCCTATGCACGTCGCCATTGGCGAACAACATGCCACTCGACGTCAGATCGAAGATCGGTCCGGACGTGATCCCTTGCAGAAGCTTGGTCTCGGTTTCGATCTGCCGCGTTGCGTCGCTGGTGATGAGGTCCAGATGCCGGTGGCGCAATGCCAGGACGATGCCCATCGGTGCGCGCGCGAACGGCGCGATGGCGCGCAGCTCCTTCAGGATGGCGTGCGGGTCTCCCAGGGCGTCGAACGGAATTTCCGGAACGTCAGCCAGCGACAGCGCCATGGCGTATCCTCGCGCGGCAAATTGCCGGCGCGAGGATAACCCGCTTAGGCGTCTTTAGAAACTTACTCCGCCGCCATCGCTGCGCGTGCGGCTTCGAGGCGTTGGCCGAGAGCGGCGTGCTGGTCCCACAATTTCTTCGGCAGTCTATCGCCGAAGCGCGTGTAGAAGGCCGGGATCAGCGACGCTTCTTCGCTCCACACATCCAGGTCGACGCTGGTCAACAACTTCAATGCATCAGCGCTGAGATCGAGGCCGGAGGTGTCCAGCGCCTCCGGAGTCGGCACGTATCCGATCGGCGTTTGTCGCGCTTCGGCGGTCCCATCGATGCGTTCGGAAACCCACTTCAAAACGCGGCTGTTGTGGCCAAACCCGGGCCAAACGAATTTTCCGTCCGGCCCTTTGCGGAACCAGTTCACGAAGAAAATCTTCGGCAGCTTCGATTGGTCGGCCTTTTCGCCGACGGCCAGCCAATGCGCGAAATAATCGCCCATGTTGTAGCCGCAGAACGGAAGCATCGCGAACGGATCGCGGCGCAATTCGCCAACCTTGTTTTCTGCCGCGGCGGTGCCTTCGCTCGCCACGTTCGAGGCGAGGAACACGCCGTGCTCCCAATCAAACGATTGAGTCACCAGCGGCACGGCGCTGGCGCGGCGGCCGCCAAACAGGATCGCATCGATCGGCACGCCTTTGGGGTCCTCCCATTCCGGCGCGATCACCGGGCATTGCGACGCCGGCGCGGCGAAGCGCGCGTTCGGGTGCGCGGCCGGGAATTTCGAATCCGGCAGCCAAGCATTGCCCTGCCAATCGGTCAGGTTCGGAGGGGGCGGATCGGAGAGGCCTTCCCACCACACATCGCCGTCCCCCGTCAGCGCCACGTTCGTATAAACGACGTTGGCTTTCAGTGTGTCGACGGCGCTCTTGTTGGTCTTCGCGCCCGTGCCCGGCGCGACGCCGAAGAAACCTGCTTCCGGATTGATCGCATACAAGCGGCCATCGTCGCCGAAGCGCATCCAGGCGATGTCATCGCCAATCGTCTCGGCTTTCCAGCCCGGCATTGTCGGCTGCAGCATCGCCAGATTGGTTTTGCCGCACGCGCTTGGGAACGCGGCCGCAACGTACTTCACGCGGTTTTCAGGCGAGGTGAGCTTGAGGATCAGCATGTGCTCGGCCAGCCAACCCTCATCGCGCGCCATGACCGACGCGATGCGCAGCGCCAAGCACTTCTTGCCAAGCAGCGCGTTGCCGCCGTAGCCGGACCCGTAGCTCCAAATTTCGCGCGTTTCCGGGAAGTGGACGATCCACTTGTCGTCGTTGCACGGCCAGGCGACGTCCTTTTGGCCTTTCTCGAGCGGCGCGCCGAGCGTGTGCACAGCCGGCACGAAGAAGCCGTCATCGCCCAGCATGTCGAGCGCCGGCTTGCCCATGCGCGTCATCACGCGCATCGAAATGGCAACGTAGGCGCTGTCGGTGATCTCGACGCCGAGCTGGGAAATGTGCGAGCCGATCGGGCCCATGCAGAACGGCACCACATACATCGTTCGGCCGCGCATCGCGCCCTTGAACAAGCCGCCGAGACGTTCGCGCATTTCGACCGGGTCTTGCCAATTGTTCGTTGGGCCAGCCTCCGCTTCGGTCTGCGAGCAGATGAAGGTGCGGCTCTCAACGCGCGCCACATCGCGCGGATCGGAAGCGGCATAGAAGGAGTTCGGACGCTTAGCGGGGTTGAGACGCTTCAGCGTGCCTGTCGCCTCAAGCTCGCGCGTGAGCCGCTCCCACTCCAGATCGGATCCGTCACACCAATAGACGCGGTCCGGCTGCGTCAGTTCAGCGATCTCGTTTACCCAAGCAATAAGCTTCGCGTGGCGCGTGGGCGCCTGAGAATTGGTGTTCACCGAATCCCTCCGATTGCGGAGGCCGCCACCAGAGCGCCGCCGCACCGATTGTCATGTCTATTTTTGCGGCAACCCGCGTACGCCTGTCCCAATTCCTGCGGAAGGCGCCTACGAGTCAAACGCAATTTGCCAATCACCTGCATTGCCTGGGCCAATGACACCGGTAGCATAATGTTTCGCGGTTCTGCTTTGCAGGTTCACGGGGGCACACGCAGAAACTGGCGCCCTCGCAGCCACCGGACAGGTGCTTACGGCGCCGAATGGTCTGGGGTATCGATCATGCTGTGGCCTGGGTGTTGGAATGAGATTGGATTGGATCATTGCGCTTCTCTTGGCCGGCTGCGCCGGCGCCCAAGCGGCCGACCCACCGCCGAGCGCGTCCCAGGTGTTCGACGCCTATCTCGCCGCCCGCGGCGGGCAGGCGGCGCTTGAGAGCCTGGGTGTGATCGAGCGTGAAGGCTGGATTAGCGTCGACACTGGGCCGAACGGCTTGCTCGCGGGGAGCTACCACACCTGTATTCGCTACCCAGACCGGGTGACCATCGAAATCGATGCCGGCCAGTGGCAGGTCGCGCAAACCTTGCGGGGTGACGGCGCGTTCGAATGCGAAGCTCGGTTCGAAAATTGCCGGGTCGCGAGCGATGCCGTGCGCGAAGAGCTCACGTCCACGGCCAGTCAGGCCAACAAGGATATGCTCGACCGTGCCGCTGAGTGGCGTGCGGCGGCCGTCAGTTTAAGCATTGATGGCCGCGCGTGGCGTCTAACGCTCAAGGACGGTTGGTGGGCCGAAGTGGCGCGCGATGATGGTCGCCTCCGCGGGCTCGGCGTAAGCGAGCGCATGCGCAGGCTCGGGCAATGGCGCGCCATTTCAGGAATGACTTTCCCCCACCGCCTCGAGGACTACCTGATCCAGCCCAACGGCGACTTCGAGTGGCGCAACACGGTCCACCTCCGCGACATTCGCGTGAGTGAAACGCCTTCGGCTTGGTGTACCGCGCGCTTCGGCGCCGATTAGCTCGCTTGCGCCGCCGACCATTGCGTGACGAGGCTTTCCATCACGGACAGCGGCACTGAGCCGTTCGTCAGCACCGTGTCGTGGAAGCCTTTGATGTCGAACCGGTCGCCCATCGCCGCGCGGGCGGCTTCACGGGCGCGGAGGATCGCTACCTTGCCAACCATGTAGCTGCACGCTTGGCCCGGCCAGCAGGCATAACGCTCGATCTCCGTCGTCACGGCGCTCACTTGGTCTCCGGTCGCCTCCGCCATCGATTGGATCGCTTGTTCGCGACTCCAGCGTTTGGCGTGCATGCCGGTGTCGACGACCAGGCGCGAAGCGCGGAACGTCGCCGATTGCAGGTAACCCAAACGTCCAAGCGGATCGTCGGCGTACACGCCCATCTCGTCGGCGAGTTGTTCGGAATAGAGGCCCCAGCCTTCGCCGTAGGCGCCGAAGCCAAGCAACGCACTGCGGATGAACGGCAGTTCGCCTGCTTCTTGTTGGATCGAGCCCTGCCAATGATGGCCCGGGATGCCCTCATGATAGCTAAGCGTGGGCAGAGAGAACTTCGGCCATTCCGCCGTATCGCGGAGGTTAATGTAATATGTGCCGGGCCGCGAGCCATCGATCGAGGCGCGCTGGTAATAGCCTCCAGGTGAGCCGGCCTCGGTGAAAACCGGGACGCGCTTGATCTCCAGCGGCGCGCGCGCAAGCACGCCGCAGACTTCCGGCATACGCGCCGTAATCGCCGCGCATTGTGCGTTGAGGTCACGCAACAATTGTTCGCGGCCGGCATCGGTGTTCGCGTAAAGCTGATCGGGGCGGCGCGACACTTGCGTCACGCGCTGCGCGACGGTGCCGCTGGTGAGCCCTTGCGCGCGCAGGATCGCATCCATCTCGCTTTGCAGCTGGGCGATCAGCTCGAGGCCCAGATTGTGGATCTCGTCCGGCGTCATGTTGGTGGTGGTGCGTTGGCGCAGCGCAACCGCGTACATTTCCTCGCCATTCGGCAACCGCCAGCAGCCGGCATCGTGCACCGCTTGCGGGCGTACGGCGGCGATCGCATCGATTTGGCGTTGATATGCCGGCAACACTTCGTCGCGCACGATTGTCTCAGCGCGCGACACAAATCCCGCGCGATCGGCCTCTGGAATCTCGGCGATGTCCGGCAAGCGGCGCACCAGCGATTGCATCAGCACCGTTTGCGCGGGGGCGTTCGAAGCGAACTGGCGCAATTGCGCCGTCGCGCCGTCGAGCGCGAAGTCCGGCGGGATGACGCCGGCGGCCGCATCCTCTGCGATGACGGCGCTTTCCTGATCCAGTTGGCGCGCATAGCCAGAGAGGCGTGAGAGATACGCTTCCGCTTCATCGCGCGTCGTCATCGGATGGCGGCTGTCGAGGAAGTCTGGCCCTTGCGTATATGCGCCATAGAGCTGGGTGACCGTGTAAGGCGTCGTCGCGCCGCCGCCCGCTTCAAAATTCAGGTTCGCCAGCGAGTTTTCAAACGACGTCTTCACAACGTCGTACGTGACTTGATCGCGAGCTTCCAATTGCTCGCGATTGATAGCGTTCAATCCGGCGATGGCGGCCTCAGTGATTTCTTTCGTGCGAGCCTTGCCCGCTTTCGAATTGTCGGACACGCGATCGACGTACCGGCCGCCAGCTTGTTCTTCGCTGACGCCGAGGCTCGTGCAACGCTCCGGGGATTCACGCAGAATGTCGGTCGAGAGCTGCGTCAGGAGCTCATTAAGCCTGCCTGCCGGCGGATCGTTCTGGCAGCCAGCGGCGGCAAGCGCGAGCGTGGCGGCACCAGCGCCCAGAGCGGCGCGTCGTGTCATCTGCATGTGATTTCCCCTCACGAAGGTGCGGCGGCCATTTAAGCCCGCGCGCTTTGCGCGGCAATCGTCGCACGACGAACGCCGGACGCCGCAATCGACTGGGCGATGGCTCGGATCGCGCCAAAATAGCCTTGGAGGCCCCATGCTCGCGGCAATCTTGTTTTCTCTCGCTGTCCCGACTGCGTCCTGCGACAAGCCGACGGCGCTCCAAGAGTTGCGAGCGATGCATGCGGCGGTGATCGCCCGGCACCTGGACGATGACGTGGATGCGTGGATGGCGACGGAAGCGGAGACCATGATCGTCGGTTCGCGCGGTGTATTGGCGGAGAGTGGCCCAGAACGCGCCACTGGCAGGCGCGCCTATCTCGGCGCAACGGAGTTTGAAGTTTACCGGGACATGGTCGAGCCCATCGTGCGGGTGTCAGACGATTGCACTTTGGGCTGGGTGATGGTTCAGGTTGAGGCGCAAGGCGCGCGGCGTGATGAACGCGGCGTCGCAACGCCCTTCGGCTTTCAGTCGTCGTGGGTGGAATTGTACGAGCGCCACGACGGCGCCTGGCGTGCGGTCGGAAACGTTTCCAACTTCGCCGAGCGTTAGAGCTTCAACCCTGCGACGACGGGCACGTGATCGCTGGGCCGCTCCCAAGAGCGGCAGGGCACATGGATTTCAAACGCTTCAGCGCGCGAGGCGGGCGCGAGATCGTCACTGGCCCAAATGTGATCGAGCCGCCGGCCGCGGTTGTTCTTGGTCCAATCCGGGCTGCGATAGCTCCACCATGTAAATAGGCGCTCCGGCTCCGGGCGATGCGTGCGCGCCAAATCGATGAACCCGCCGTCCTCGCGGATGGCGTTCAAGCGATCTGTTTCCATTGGCGTGTGCGAGACCACGTCCAGCAATTGCTTGTGGCTCCAGACATCGTTTTCGCCCGGCGCGACGTTGAAATCGCCAGCGATCACAAGTGGCCCCTTGCCGCGGCGCTTCTTGTAAATGCGCCGCATGCGATCGAGCACGTCGAGCTTGTGCTTGAATTTTTCGTTGTTCACCGGATCAGGCACGTCGGCGCCGGCGGGCACGTACAGCGAATGCACTTCAACGCCGTCGATCAAAGCCGCCGCAGAGCGCGCTTCTTTCTTCGGGCAAAGCGTGGTGACGTCGAGCGGCTCAAGCTTCAGCTTCGAGACGATGGCGACGCCGTGCCAGCCCTTCTGCCCAACCACATGCATGTGCTTGTAGCCGGCCTCCTTGAACGCCTTCTCCGGAAACTCCCCGTTCCGGCACTTGATCTCCTGCAAGCACAGCACGTGCGGCTGCGCCTCCTTGAGGAAGCGCGTCACCTGCCCAATGCGCAGGCGCACGGAATTGATGTTCCAAGTGGCGATCTTGAGCATGGGGGAGAGATGGCCTGAGCGAGGCGGATTCGCGAGAGCAAAAACAGCGGAGCCCCGATCGTGTTCACGACCGGGGCTCGCGCGTTGCGCCATGAGGGGAGGCGCAAATTAGCCGGCAGGGGAATACCGGCAAGGCCACCACGCTGGATCCGTCAGCGGGGGGACGACGCAAATCCAGGGGGATAGCGGCGACCTACCCGTTGCATATACGCCACAAGGGCGAAAAAATCAAGGGACGGTTAACGAAACAACTTGCGTGTTGCGGCAAAATTTTCTTGCCGCGCGCGAGTTTACGGGCGTCCGCGCCGGCGGCTGTCCAGCATGTCCTCCAGCCGGAACAGCGATCGATCGAGGCTCGCAGGGCGGCTGATGTCGGAGAGCGCGATACGCGTGCGCGCGCCGGTCATGTCCACCACATCCCATGAACGCAGCTCATTGCCGGCGCCGTAGAAATGCATCGTGATTGCGCCATCGGTTTGCCCCGAACGATCGCGCGCGGTGACCAGCGTCCACTCGCCTTGGCGGGACACGCGCACGATGCGCGCATCGCGGGCAAGATTGACTTGGCTACGCAGCACCAAGTTCAACGGCGTTGAACGCAGCGGCGTGCGATCCGTTGTACGCAGCGCCGAATCACGCAGTGCGACGACGCTGCCGTCAGACACAATCAACAACGACGACGGTGGATCGTATTCGAAGCGTAGCTTGCCGGGTCGCTGCAGATAGAACGCGCCTTGCGCCCGGCTTCCGTCCGGCGACACCTGCACGAACCTACCCTGCATCGCGGCGACGCCGTTCAATGCGTTGTTGGCGGCGGCGATCGCTGCGTCGCGTTCCGCACCCTCAAGCGTTTGCAGCCCGGCGATGGCGGAGGGCGGCGTACGTGGACGTAGGTCCGCGCCAGGCGCCTGGGCGGCGGCGGGCAGGGCGAGCGAGATCGCGGCGAGGCCAGCGAAAAGGGCGGTCCGTCTGTTCATGAGGGTCATGTGGCCTAAAGCCATGGCGGAAAAAAGGGTTCCGCCGGGGCGAGATCGCGGCTTTTTGGTTCAGACGCCGTTCAGGCCGCCGCCCGCCAGCGGCTGGGTGTGGCGCCGAACGCCACTTTGAAGCTGGCGTTGAAATGGGACAGGTCGCTGAAGCCTGAGCCATAGGCGATCTGCGCGACAGGTGCGCTGGTCTCAACCAACATACGAGCGGCAGCGGCGAGCCGTGTGTGCAGCACGTACTGCGCCGGCGAT
Source organism: alpha proteobacterium U9-1i (assembly GCA_000974665.1). Lineage (NCBI taxonomy): Bacteria > Pseudomonadati > Pseudomonadota > Alphaproteobacteria > alpha proteobacterium U9-1i. The sequence continues at coordinate 552,840 of BBSY01000002.1, forward strand.
TCGCCCGTCACCGTTTTGAACAGGCGCGCGAAGTGAAAGCGGCTGAGGCCAGCAACCGAGGCCAAGGTATCAAGCGCACAGCAGCCAGCGAAGTTCGCCTGCACGTGTCGCACGGCGTTCAGCACGCGGCGCGTGTCGGCGGTGGAGACGCTGCGCGTCGGCCCGCTCGTGGTGGCGAAGGCGGCGCTGGCGACATCGAACGCTGCAAGCACATCGCCCCGCGCCGCGGCGCGGAGCAGCGGCGCGAATGCCGATGCGGGGCGCGACGGCGGCAGCGCACTCAACGCGAACTCCGCGCGGTCACGCCCGTGCGCGTCAGCGATTTCGTCGAGCAATTCCGAGCCGAAGAAGAGCGCGAGGCGCTTGTTGCTTGCCGCACCTGCGTCTGTGCAGGAAAACGATTCGCCGCGATTGGCGAAGATCACGGCGCCCGGCAGCGCCAGCGCCGCGCCATGGGCGCCGCGATATTCAAACGCGCCGTCGAGCACGAGGGCGATGCCGGCTTCACCGTAGACGCCGTCGCCGGCGCCATGCGGCGTGCAGCGCAATTCGCTGACGCGGAAGCTGTCGGGCGCTGCGCCGAGGCCGTAGCGGTCGCGTGGCGGGAGGGGGTCGAGCATCGTCACGCCGCAAGTTTCGCAGCGACAACGCTTGCAAGCAAGGCGATGTCGCGCTTGTGAACGCGAGAGCAAGATTCCCTTAGGCGATAGGCGCGCGAGCGCGCATGCGGCGAACGAAATTGTTCGCTACTCGCTATTTCCTACGCGCTCCCAATGAGCCCGCCTTCGCAGCTTTGCTGCTTCGGCGCGGGCCGAGGAGCCGGGGCGCGTTGGACGCGCCGGGTAGTCCGAATGGCGCCGCCTCTTGCGAGACAGGCGCGCGCGTTCAACGCGCCCCGTCGCGATCGTTTTTCCTGGCGGGTCCGTCAAACAGGGCCGTGTTTCAAGCTCACGGACGGTCCCCGACGCGTGCGAGCCTCCGCCGTGGAAGCTCGGTCTCCTCCCGTGGTTAGCGCTTACGCTGCTCTCCCACGGGCTTCGGCGTTCTCTGCTCGCCGTCTCGCGACGGAATTGCGTTGTCTCGCGTCGGGACGCCCCCCTTCGCAAAACGCCGCTCTTGACCGGTAGTGATCAAGATACGGAACAGCGCCTTCACGCTCGATCACGTCCCTCGCGTTCGGGTCGCTCGGCTAGCAACGAGAACCTCCTCTACGAGGGATGCGTGCAGTATCGCTCAGGTTTGGGAGGGGGCGGATAGATTTTTTGTGGGGCGAGGGGAAACAAAGGCTTGGGGGATTTGGGGCGGGGATAGTGGCGTTTGCGCGGAACAGAGGAGCCGTACAGGAGCGACTCGCAGTGAGCGCGCGCTCGAAATTTCGGAATCGGTATATGCTCACAGACGATCAAAGGTGTCGCGTATGCAAAATCCGCAGTTTCTTTTCACTTCGCACAGGCAAGATTTCACCACCCGCTTGACGCAGGTACTGAGCCCTTCGAGCGAAGTAACATCCCCAGAACATCTCAAAGGCCGTAAGGACGACTACGAAGGTGCATTGCAGGCACTGGAAATGCCAGGGCGACACCTGGTCATTTCAGGTCTGCGGGGAGTTGGAAAATCATCGCTGGCGCTGACAACCGCAATGACTTTGTCGCGAGCAAAGTCGCGAAGGGACCTACCTTACGTTCAGTGTGATCAAGATGCGACGTTTGCCGTCGTCATTCGCGATCTCTGCAATCAAGCGAACGGATCGAATGCTTTGCGCCGCCAGCGGTCCGAGACGGTCGGTGGCGGGGCAAGTTTGCCGGGCTTTCTCAATACTCAAGCAAAGAGTGCCACGACGACGAGGGAGGCCTATCCGGCGCCCAGCTCCTTGAACGAAGCAGCGATGTTTATCCAGCAGGTCGCGGAACGAACGGGAAAGCGTGTTTTCGTCGTTGATGAACTCGACTTGATCCAGGACGAAGACACAAAACGCCAATTCAGTCAGCTTCCGAAGCTCCTTTCGGCGCTTGGAGTCGAAGCGCAGTTCATATTTTGCGGTACAGGAGCCAGCGCCACGGAATTGCTTAGTGCGCACCCGTCGGCATTCAGGCAATTCCACCCGATCAGCTTGGAGCGCCTGAAAATCCAGCCCCGCCTAGACATCATCGACGACGCTGCAAAGGCGATAGGGATCGATATTGGACGCAACTCGCGCATAAGAATTGCCCAAATTTCCGATGGATTCCCCTACTTCATCCATTTGATTTGCGAGAAGCTACTTTGGTCTTGGTTCGACGATGCCGACCGCGACCAGCAACGCACCTCTCCGAGACACTATGAGGCTGCTGTGGCGAAGGCGTCGGAGACGGCAGAACCGGAGTTAAAGGAGCCGTACGAGCGAGTTGTTCAGAAACAAAAGCTCGACGGCGAAATCATCGTTTGGGCGATGGCGGATGGAAGTTCGCTAGAAAAAAACGTTGAGGGGGCGTTCCGCGACTATCAGGCGTTGGCTCTCGCTCACGGCGACGAAGTTCTGACGCGCGAGCAGCTGAATTCGAGGCTGAACAACTTCAAACGAGACTCGTACGGGCGCATTCTGAAGAGTGACAAGCGCGCTTGGTATGAATTTACCGAGAAGCGAATGCGTGGATACGCTCGCTTGCGGGCAGCGCGCCGAAACGTAATGCTAAAGGGCGACCATCCTGGGTAGCCCCTAATCCTCGCCCCGCACGTCCAGCAGAATCTCGCGCTTTCCGGCGGCGTTGGCCATCGAGATGATGCCTTCTTTTTCCATCTGCTCGATCAACGTGGCGGCACGGTTGTAGCCGATTGATAGCCTACGTTGCAGGTAGGACGTGCTGGCTTTGCGGTCGCGGCGGACGATCTCGACGGCGCGGTCGAACATGTCGCCTTCGCCGCCTTCGCCGTCGAACAATTCCGGTTCGCCGTCGGCGCCGTTTTCGTTCGGCTCCTCGGTGACGTCCTGGCGATATTGCGGCGCGCCTTGCGCTTTCAGCATGTCGACGACGCGTTCGACTTCGGCGTCGGTCACGTAGGGGCCGTGCAGACGGCGGATGCGTCCGCCGCCGGCCATGAACAGCAAATCGCCCATGCCGAGGAGTTGTTCGGCGCCTTGCTCACCCAAGATGGTGCGTGAGTCGATCTTGCTGGTGACCTGGTAGGAGATGCGGGTCGGGAAGTTGGCCTTGATCGTGCCGGTGATGACATCGACCGAGGGGCGTTGCGTCGCCATGATGACGTGGATGCCGGCGGCGCGCGCCATTTGCGCGAGACGCTGCACGGCGGCTTCGATTTCCTTGCCCGCCGTGATCATCAGATCGGCCATCTCGTCGATGACGACGACGATGTAGGGCATTTGCTCGAGCGGCAGCTCGCGGGTTTCGTAGATCGGCTCGCCGCTGGTTGGGTCGAAGCCCGCGTGCACGGTGCGCTCCAGCTTTTCGCCGCGCTCAAGCGCTTCGCGCACACGTTCGTTGTAGCCGTTGATGTTGCGCACGCCGAGCTTGGACATGCGGCGATAGCGGTCCTCCATCTCGCGCACGGTCCATTTGAGCGCGACGACGGCTTTCTTCGGATCGGTGACGACCGGGTGCAAGAGGTGCGGGATGCCCTCATAGACGCTGAGCTCCAGCATCTTGGGGTCGATCATGATGAAGCGGCACTCGTCCGGCGTGTGCTTGTACAAGAGCGACAAGATCATCGCGTTGATGCCGACGGATTTGCCCGAGCCGGTGGTGCCGGCGATGAGCAAGTGCGGCATCTTCGTGAGATCGGCGGCGAAGGGATCGCCTTCGATCGTCTCGCCAAGCGCGAGCGGCAGATCGCCCTGCGTGCCGACGAAGCTGGTGCTGTTCAGAAGCGAGCGCAGATACACGGTTTCGCGCTTGCCGTTCGGCAGCTCGATGCCGATGGCGTTGCGGCCGGGGATCACGGCGACGCGCGCGGCGGTGGCGGACATGGAGCGGGCGATGTCGTCGCTGAGGCCGATGACGCGTGAGGATTTGACGCCGGCGGCGGGCTCGAACTCGAACAGGGTGACGACCGGGCCGGGGCGTGCGGAGAGCACTTCGCCTTGAACGCCGAAGTCCGCCAGCACGCCTTCGAGCTGACGGCTCATCGCGTGCAACGTCTGCGCATCGGTTTGGTTCACGCGCTGCTTGGGCGTCGAGAGCAATTCCGGTTCCGGCAATTCGAAATCGCTGAAGCCAGGATTGCTTGCGTGCGCTTCCTTCCGTGGTTTTTCCGCGCGCGGCTTCTCTTGGCGGCGCTGCTGGTGGGTTTCCTGTTCGGGCTGCGCCATGCGCGGCGCGCGTTCGGGGCGCGGCTCACGCACCGGCGCTTGCGGGCGCGGGGCGCGCGGGCGCTCGACGCGCTCCTCGCGCGCGTCGTCCTGGTGTTGTGTCGCGCGCGCGTAGGCGTTGTGCGGATCGACGGCTTCGTCGTCGCGGCGGGTTTTGTCGGCGGCGTAGGTGATGGCGCGTTGTGCCGCGCCGCCAGCGCCGATCGCCGCGCGACGCGCGAGCGAAGCGGCGTTCTTCACGTCGTCGGGGCGCACCTGGAACGCCCAGCCAGTGGCGATCACGCCAAGTGCGACGCAAAGAAAACCTGTGAGGATGTGCGGGAACGGCAAGCCCGGCGCGGACATCAGCCCGCTGAGCAGGCCCGCGAGGCCATCGCCGAACATGCCGCCGAAACCGGCCGCGAGCGGCCAGCCTTCGGGCGTCGGGATCGTCGATGCGGCGGCGGCCAGCAAAAACACGCCAAAGCCGCCAGCCATAAGACGGTGAATATCGATGCGCGCAACGAGGCGGCGACGGTAAATGCGCAAAGCGCCTGCAATCATTAATGCGGCGAACGCCAAAGGTGCTGCCGCGCCAAAAGATTGCACAGCAAGGTCAGCGACGAACGCGCCTGGCCCGCCGAACAGATTGTGCGTCGGCCCGTCGGTGGCGACGTTGAGACTTGGATCTTCCGGCGAGTAGGTGAGCACGGCCCCCAGGCCGTACGCGCCAAGGGCCGCAGCGCCAACGGACGCAGCCGCCCGCTTCAACGCCAAACGCGCCGCAGCGGAGCTGGCGACAGAGGGCATACGCCCCTCGGAGGGATAGGCTTGGTCTGTCATTAGGAGGCGCGCGTACCCAGCAGCGAACTAAGGTCCGGACTGTTGGCCCAGCAGGTAAACGAGCCGTGAAAATGCGCTTCCGAAACGTGATTAAGCCTCGGTAATTAAGGTAAAGTTTCGGGTCGCGATTGAAGCGCCGCACGCAAAAAAGGCGGCCCTCGCGAGCCGCCCTTTCCGCTTTCGATACGTTGGAATTTTAGGCGTGGTAGGCCGCTTCGCCGTGTTCGGAGATGTCGAGGCCTTCTTGCTCGACGTCCTTGGACACACGCAGCAGACCCAGCACCCGCAACACGCCCCAGACGATCGCACTGCCGATTCCAGACCAGAGGATGGTGGTGAGCACGCCCTTGGCCTGCGCCAACACTTGCGTGCCGGCGCTGTAGGCGAGCGCGTCACAGGTCGAGATGTCGCCATCCGCCGCGCAGGTCGTGTAATCGACAATGCCCGCGCCACCCCAATCGGGATTGACGAGCAGGCCGGTCGCGAGCGCGCCGACGATGCCGCCGACGCCGTGGATGCCGAACACGTCAAGCGCATCGTCGTAGCCGAGCGCGTTCTTGATCGCCGAGCAGGCGAGCAAGCTGATGGGCGAGACGACGAGGCCGAGCACGATTGCGCCCATTGGGCCAGCGAAGCCGGCCGCTGGCGTCACCGCGACAAGGCCCGCGACGATGCCCGAGCACAGACCGAGCAAGCTCGCGCGGCCCTTTGTGATTTGCTCGAACAGCACCCACGAGAAGCCCGCGGCGGCCGTGGCGAGGAACGTGTTCGCCATGGCGAGCACCGAGTAATAATTGCTCTCAAGGTTGGAGCCGGCGTTGAAACCGAACCAACCGAACCAGAGCAGACCCGTACCGATCAGCACCATCATCAACGAGTGCGGCGGCATCGGCTCTTTCTTGTAGCCGGCGCGCGGTCCGAGAATGATGGCGCCAACAAGTGCGGCGATACCCGAGTTGATGTGGACGACGGTGCCGCCAGCGAAGTCGAGGGCGCCGAAATTCCAGATAAAGCCGCCAACGACGGCGAAATCTGGATCGTTCGCGGCGCCGACGGCGACAGCGTCCGGGCCGGGCCACCACCAGACCATGTGCGCCATCGGATAATACACGAGCAACGGCCACAGGATCGCGAACACGACCACGCCTATGAATTTCACGCGCTCAGCCAGACCGCCGAGCACGAGCGCAGCCGTGATGCACGCGAATGTCATCTGGAACACGACGAAGACGAGTTCCGGCAGATAAACACCGGTCGAGAACGTCGCGACGAGATTGTCGGCGAGATCGGAGCCGTCCGCCCCATCCATCAGGAAGAAGCGCGCCGTGCCGCCGATGAATTGATCAAGGAACGCGGTGGGGCCAGTGGTGAAGGCCAGGCTGTAGCCAACAAGCGCGTACATGATCATGCCGATGACGGTGACGATGCCCACCTGCATCAGCACCGACAGCGCGTTCTTGGTGCGCACCAAGCCCGAGTAGAAGAGCGCGAGCCCCGGGATGATCATCAGCAGAACGAGGACCGTGGACACCATCATCCAAGCCGTGTCTGCCTTATCCACGGTCTGCGCAGGCGCTTCGACGAGCGCCGGGGCGACTTCAGCGACGGCTCCCGCGACCGCCGCGGCGGGCGCTGCCTCTTGCGCGAACGCCAACGCCGGGACGAGCAAAGCGCCCACCCCCAGCGCGACTGGCGCGGCGCGCCACATGAATTCTCTGAGTTTCATTCCATTCCCCTCCGCATCGGGCCCGTGGTGTTCGAGTGGAAGGGATTGGCAGGGCTTGCGCGCGCCCTCGCAAGCAAAGCGGGCGCGCTAATGCTGCACCGCAACGATGCCGCTCAAAAAAGCGGCGCCCCGCCTAAGACTTGCGCTTGCCCGCCGCATCGACGGCGAAATGTTCCGTGCTTAGAAGGGGTTCATGAGCCTCGCCCAGTTTGACGCGGATGTCCTGATCGGTGGCGGCAGCCTCGTTGGCCAGACCTTGGCGTTGGCTTTGAACCAGGCCGGCGCTTCGGTGATTGTGGTCGATGCGGCCAAGCCGTCTGAAACGCTGGCCGCCGATTTTGACGGCCGCGCGTTCGCGATCGCGTTTTCGTCCTACCGCATGTGGCGCGCGCTCGGGCTGGCGGACATGCTCGATCCTGTCGCGCAGCCGATCGCCGAAATCATGGTCACCGATGGTGCGTTGGGTGGTGGCGGCCGCAAGGGCGGGCCGTCGCTGCTGCATTTGCATTTCGACGGCGCGGAGCTGAACGCGGACGGCGAACCGCTTGGGCTGATGCTTGAGGCGCGCCACGTGCGCCTGGCGTTGGACAAGGGCGTGAAGGCCCAACCAGCGATCCAAATGATCCAGCCGATGTCGATCAACGCCATCGAGCGTGACGCGGCCGGCGTGACGGTGACGCTGGCGGATGGCAAAAGCTTGCGCTCGCGTTTGTTGGTGGGCGCCGATGGCCGCCGCTCCTTCGTGCGGCCGTGGGCGGGCATTCGCACGATCGGCTGGGATTATCCGGTGACCGCAATCGTCGCCACCATCGCACACGACAAACCGCATGGCGGCGTCGCGCATGAGTACTTTTTGCCGAACGGCCCCTTTGCGATTTTGCCGCTAAAGGGTGAGCGTTCGAACATCGTATGGGCCGAGCCGCGCGCAGCCGCGGACGTGTTGCTCAAAATGCCGAAGGCGGACTTCCTCGCGGAATTGCGCCGCCGCTTCGGCGATCATTTGGGCGCGCTAGACCTGGAAGGTCCGCGTTTTGGCTATCCGCTGTCGCTGCAATTGGCGGAGCGCATGATCGATACGCGCGTGGCGCTCGCAGGCGATAGCGCCCACGGCATTCACCCGCTCGCGGGGCAGGGTTTGAATCTGGGCTTGAAGGATTGCGCGGCCTTGGCCGAATGTGTCGCGGACGGCATGAGCCTAGGGCTCGATCCGGGCGAAGTCAGCGTGCTGGAGCGCTACCAACGCTGGCGGCGCTTCGACAATGTGTCGATGGCTTTAGGCATGGAATTCTTCGACAAGATGTTTTCGAACTCCGTCCCGCCTTTGCGCATCGCGCGACGGTTGGGATTGGCCGCGGTGAACGCGGCGGGCCCGGCGCGGCGCTTTTTCATGAAGTACGCCGGCGGCGCCGCGGGCGATCTGCCGAAATTGCTCAAGGGCGAAAGCTTGGCGGCTTAAACGTCGCTATCACGTAGCGGCAATCGCGCTGGCTTGCGTTATGTGCGATTCATCGCCTCAATGTAGGCATGACATCATTATTCGATCCGCTTCCGTTTCAGCGCGGCGCGCCGCTGAAAAACCGCTTCATGCTCGCCCCGCTCACAAATCTGCAAAGCCATCCGGATGGCGTGTTGAGCGATGATGAGTTCAAATGGCTCGTCAAACGCGCCGAGGGCGGCTTCGGTTTGACCATGACGTGCGCGGCGTCAGTACAGTTCGAGGGCATCGGCTTTCCAGGCCAGCTCGGCGTCTATCACGATCGGCATCTGCCAGGCCTGACGCGCTTGGCGGAGGCGATCAACGCGCAAGGCTCGCACTCGGTGGTGCAACTTCACCACAGCGGGATGCGGTCGATGGAAAATGTCATTGGGCGGAAGCCGCAATGTCCATCCGACGATGCGGAAACTGGCGCCATCGCGATGACGCTCGATGAAATCAAACACACCGTCGATTGCTTCGTTAGCGCGGCGGCGCGCGCCGAGAAGGCGGGTTTTCAGGGCGCGGAGTTGCACGGCGCACATGGTTATCTGCTCGCGCAATTCTTCAGCCCGCAATACAATCGCCGCGAGGACGCCTATGGCGGATCGCCCGAGAACCGCGCGCGTATCTTGTTTGAAATCATTGACGGGGTTCGCGCTGCCACGGGGCCGAACTTCACGCTCGGCGTTCGCCTTTCACCAGAGCGGTTCGGGCAGAAGCTCGACGAAGTCGTCGCGATCGCACAGCGCATCATGGATGATGCCAAGCTCGATTACATCGACATGTCGCTCTGGGACGCGTTCAAGCAGCCGCAGGATGAAGCGTTTCAGACCAAGAGCCTCGCCGCGTGGTTCACCGAGCTCAAGCGCGGCAAGGTGAAGCTCGGCGCGGCGGGAAAGATATTCACCGGCGCGCAGGCCGCACAAATTCTCGAGATGGGGTTCGATTTCGCGATCGTCGGCCGCGGCGCGATCTTGCATCATGATTTTCCGAAGCGTGTAGCGGCGGATGCGGCCTTCGCTTCGGTACGCACGCCCGTGACGGCCGATTATTTGCGCAACGAGGGCTTGGGCGAGGCGTTCGTCAACTACATGCGCACATGGAAAGGTTTCGTCGAAGAGGCGGCTGCCTGAAGTCTAAGCCAAGTTACGCTTCACCGCCGCCAGTCCCGCCTCCATCAACGCCCGCACCTGTGTCGCCGCTTCGTTCGGCAGCAGGTCGCAACTCCAAATGACGCGACTGCCGCTCCCGGCGGCGGCGACTTCAAACGTTGCATTGTGATGGGCGAAGCTGAGCGCGGAATAGGCGATTCGGCGGCGGTCATGATCGATGCCGATCAAGCGTTCGCGCACTTGTTGCCCATTGGCGAATGTCGCAACGCGCACATCGTCGCTCTCCAAACGACAATCGGTCAGCACGCCGGCGAAGGCCCGATGCGCATTGGCGAAGTCCGCAAGGGCGGACCACGCCCGCTCCGGGGCTGCGGCGATCACTTCTTCCAGAACGATAGACGCCATGTGATTTCTCCTTGTGTGGAGAGTGCGCGCCAACGCATCACGAGGCTTGGGAAAAATTGCGTGATCAGGCTTCTGGGTGGACCTCGCGCGCCGATACGCGCGCGCGGTATTCCTTGAAAAGGCGCTCTTTGTCGCGACCGAGTTCGTAGAGGAAGTCCCACGAATAGAGGCCGGTGTCGTGGCCGTCATCGAACACGATCCGCACCGCATAGCGCCCCACCGGCTCGGCGCGAACCACGCCAACGCGCGCTTTGCCAACGATCAAGGGCCGTTCCACGCCGCCCCCATGTCCGCGCGCTTCCGCAGAGGGGCTCTCGACACGCAGCAACTCAAACGGAATCTCGTATGTCGCGCCGTCGTCGAAGGTCGCGCTCAAAGTTTTGCTCTCACGCTCAAACACGAGGTCGGTCGGCCAGGGGCGCTCAAGCGTGTGCGTCGCGCTCATTCATCTGCTCCAAGCTCGCGCGCTTCATCCACAAGCATGATCGCGACGCCGTCTCGCACCGGGTAGGCGAGGCGCGCTTTCTCACTCACCAATTCCTGACGCTGCTTGTCGTAGCGCAATGCACCGCGCGTCTGTGGACAGACGAGCACTTCAAGCAGCTTGGGATCGATGTCCGTATTCATTGCATGCGGCCTTCGCCGCTGTCGGTGCTCCACTCAAGGAGCGCGATGAGTGCGTCGCAACGCTCTGCAAGGGACGGCGCTTCCAGCAAAGCCTGCTTGGCTGGCGGATCGAACGGGCAGAGCACCGCGCATGCGTTCACAAGCGTTTCCGGCGCCGCCTCGTCGACGGCGGACCAATCGGTCTGGAGACCGTGGATATCCACGTAGCGTTCCAAAGCTTCGCGCAAACGCTCCCGGTCGATGCCGGCTTTGGGCATGTATAGGTCAGCGCCGAACTCCTCGAACGTCACGATCGCTTGGCGATATGGCGCGCCGCTGGTGAGCTCGCGTGAGATCCGAAATCGGCACACGCCGGTGAGCGTGATCAGGTAACGGCCGTCATCGGTTTCAGAGAAGGTCGTTATCCGGCCAACGGTGCCGACCTCCGAAAGCGCTGGGTTCGGCGAATTTTCATCGCCGACCGCCGGTTGGATCATGCCGATCAAGCGATCGCCCGATAACGCGTCATCGACCATGTTGAGATAGCGCGGCTCAAAGATGTTGAGCGGCAGCACCCCGCGCGGAAACAGGATCGCGCTCGGCAGCGGAAACAGCGCGATCGTCTGCGGCAGATCCGCAGCTTTGCGGTATCCCCACTGGCTCATGAGAACAGCAACGCTGAAAGGCGGCGGCGGCCATTCTTCGCCACGTCGGACATTGCGCCCGCGGCTTCGAAAATCTTCAGCAGCTGCAAGCGCGCCGCGTCTTCATTCCAATCGCGCTTGGCTTCAATGATCGCGAGCAATTCGTCCGCCGCGCCGGCGAGATCACCCTTTGCGGCGAGCGCGCCTGCCAAGTCGAAACGCGCTTGATGGTCCGCCGGATTGGTCCGCACTGCGTGCAGCAACGCTGAGGTATCATCGCCGCCGCCCGCTTGCGCGGCGAGATCAAGCGCCGCGCGGACGCCGGCGACGTCCGGATCGTTGGCTTTTTCCAGAGGGATCACGTCGAGAATCTCGCGCGCTTGCTCAGGCTCGCCGGTCAGCAGATAAACCCGCGCCATACCCGCGAGCGCTTTGACGTTTTCGGGATCGATCTGCAGCACTTGCGCGAAGCCTTGCGCTGCACCGCCAAAATCATTGAGCGCAAGGCTTTCCGCAGCCTGTGCGAAGAACTCTTCCAAGTCGGCGCTCATATCGGCGCCAGCGAGCTTATCGACGAAAAGCTTGATCTGGCTTTCCGGGATCGCGCCCATGAAGCCATCCACCGGGCGGCCCTTGTCGAACGCGTATACGGCCGGGATGGAGCGCACGCCGAGTTGGCCCGCGACACCTGGGTTCTCATCGATATTGATTTTCACCAGCCGAACTTTGCCCTTCGCCGCGCGCACGGCTTTTTCGAGCGCGGGCTGCAATGTCCGGCAGGGTCCGCACCAGGGCGCCCAAAAATCAACGATCACCGGCGCCTCGCGCGACGGCTCGATCACGTCGGCCATGAAGCCCTGGTCCGTGCCGTCTTTGATCGGGTCGGTGGCGGCCGCGGCGTCCATGAAAGTCATGCAATGGGATCCTTACGTTGGCCCTCAACATGGGCTGGCGCATCGTCCTGATCAATCATCGGCGCAACCAGACTTGGTGTTCCATCGCGCGCAAGCGCAATGCGTGTCGGCGCGTGTCTGGTGGCGGCGAGAAAGGCGAGCATGTGGGCTGGGGAAATCGCCGTGGTGGCGTCGTTGGTGAGGGGGTGGAAGTTGACCAGGGCGTGGCCGAAGAAGCCCTCGTCCAAAAGCACGCGCACGCGCTGTTGGCGATCGTTGATCAGCGCAAACAGCGTCACCGATCCGGGCGTGACGCCCAAGTAGTCCATCAACAGCTCAGCCGAGCCGAAGCTGAAGCGGCCGGCGCCGATGAGCTTGGACACGGCGTTGAGATCAATGACGCTATCGCCGAGCGCGCTGAACAGGTAGATCGCGCCTTTTTTGTCCTTTAAGAACAAATTCTTGGAGTGCCCGCCAGGCATCTTCGCCTTGAGATCCGCGCCTTCATCCACGGTGAATACGGGCCGGTGACGCGTGGTGGCGTGAGCGATGCCCAGGGCGTCGAGATAGGCCAAGAGATCTTGTTCAGTCGCAGGCACGCCTCCTATTGGCGCGTCGGCCAAGGAACGTCTAGGACGGAAGCCATGAAACTCATGTGTTATCAGGTCGATCCGTCGGCCGCTCCGCTGGTTCCGGGAACGCCCGACCGGGAATGGATGGACCGCTTCTCCGATCGACACCCGTACCGCTGCCTGCCGCTGGTGGTGGCCAACACAACGGGCTGGGAGCTGCAATCTCCCGTGTCGTTCACGGCGTCCTGGAATGGTGGCCCCCGCATGGAGGACATCCGCCTCGATCCCGACGGCGACACCCCGCGCGCTTTGCTGGATCGCTGGGCGGTGTCGCATTTCTCCGGCGGCGTGCTGACATTCCACACCGGCTACCTTTTCCGCACAGAACCCGGCTGGGACCTCCAAGTCGCCGGCCCGCCGAACCACATCAAGGACGGCATTCAGCCGTTGGTCGGCGTTGTCGAAACGTATTGGCTGCCGTTTCCGTTCACGATGAACTGGCGTTTCACGCGGCCGGGCATGATCTCGTTCAAGAAGGGCGAGCCGTTCTGTTTCATCACGCCGATCCCGCATGAGCAGATCGATGCGTTTGAGCCGATCGTAAAATCGATCAGCGATGATCCCGAATTGCAGCGCCAATACATGGCGTGGGGCGAGAGTCGTACGAACTTTCTGAATAAGCTCTCGGACAAAGAGAGCGATGCGGTGAAGCACGGCTGGCAGCGCGATTATTTTCGCGGGCGAACGCCAGAGGGCCACGTCGCGCCAGACAGCCATATAAATCGCAGACGCCTCAAGCCGCCGCGCAAAGCCGGACCCGGCGAATAGGCGCGCGCTCGCGCGATCAAATGAGCGCACACGCAACGCGCATAACAACAAATGTTAGATTTCAGCGTAGTGCGAATTACCTTAGGGAAATGAGCGCATTCTCCGACGGTCGGCATAGGCCGTTCGGAGGGGCGAACGATGGGCATGTTCTCTGGTCGCGAAAAGCGCGAACAGGTTTTGGCTGCATCCAAAGAATTGGAAGCGAAGCTCGCCGCGATCGGACGGTCGCAAGCGCTCATCGAGTTCAAGCCCGATGGCACGATCCTGTGGGCCAACGAAAATTTCCTCGGCGCCATGGGCTATTCTCTGGCCGAGATAGTCGGTCAGCATCACCGCATTTTCATGCCAAGCGAAGACCGCAACAGTGAGCTGTATCGCGAGTTTTGGCAGAAACTCCAGGCGGGGCAGTTCTCAGCTCAGGTTTTCCGGCGCGTGAACAAGACGGGCGCCGACATTTACATCCAGGCCTCCTACAATCCGGTGCTCGATGCGAACGGCGTCACGATCAAGGTGATCAAGATCGCCGCCGACGTCACCGCGCAAGAGCAGAGTCGCTTGCGCCTCGAAGCGGATCGCCAAGCTAAGGAAGCCGAACAGAACCGCGTCGTCGCCGCTCTGGCGAGCGCACTCAAAGGACTCTCCGAAGGGGACCTCACCGCAACGATCGATCAGGCCTTCCCGGAAAGCTACGAACGGCTGCGCATCGATTACAACGCCGCCGTAAAAACGCTGCAGGAGGCCATCGGCGCCGCGATCGAATCCGCGCACGGCATGCACGCTGGCACGACAGACCTCGCCGCCGCTGCCGATGCCCTGTCGCGCCGCACCGAGCAGCAGGCGTCGAGCCTTGAGCAAACGGCCGCATCGCTGGACGAAATCACCTCCACCGTCGGCACCACGGCGCAGGGCGCCAATCACGCCAACACCGTCGTGCGCCAAGCGCGCGCCGAGGGCGAGCGCTCCGGCGAAATCGTCAAGACGGCTGTCACCGCCATGGGAGAGATCCATCGTTCGTCCAATCAGATCGGCCGCATCATCGGTGTGATCGATGAAATCGCCTTCCAGACAAACCTGCTGGCGCTTAACGCGGGCGTTGAAGCGGCGCGCGCTGGCGAAGCTGGGCGCGGTTTTGCCGTTGTCGCCAGCGAGGTGCGAGGCCTGGCGCAGCGTTCGTCGGAGGCCGCGCGCGAGATCAAGGTGTTGGTGTCCACGGCGGCCGAGGAGGTGGCCAAGGGTGTCGATCTGGTCAACGCAACGGGCCAATCTCTTGGCGGCATCGTCAGCCAGATCGGCGAGATCAGCACCATTGTCGAGCAAATCGCCACCGCCTCACAAGAGCAGGCGACCGCGCTCCGCCATGTCAACACCGCCATCAACCAGATGGATCAGATGACGCAACAAAACGCGGCGATGGTGGAAGAAAGCACCGCCGCCAGCACAACGCTCGCCCAAGAAGCGCAGCAACTCGCGTCCTTGATGCAGCGCTTTCAAGTGGCGCAGGCGGCGCCGTCCGCTCACGCCGCGCTGCAGGACATTCGCCAACGCCGGCGCGCGTGATCGAGGACGCCATGAACGAGACCAAGCAAACCCTGGAATTGCTGCTGTTCCGCATTGGCGCGCAGGAATACTGCGTCGATATCCAGGAGGTTCGCGAGATTCGCGGCTGGGCGGTGGCGACGCCCTTGCCACAAGCGCCGGCCTATGTGCGCGGCGTGGTGAACCTTCGTGGCGCCGTGCTGCCAATCGTCGATCTCGCGGATCGGCTGGGCTTCGGCGCCGCCGAACCAAACGTGCGCAGCGCGATCATCGTCGTGGAGGCGGGCGCCGCTCTGGTCGGCCTGCTGGTCGACGAGGTTTCGGAAATCCTCTCAGCTTCGCCGGACGCATTGCGGCCCACCCCGCCCGTCTGTGAGGACGGTCGCTCGTTCGTGAAGGGCATTCTGGTGGTCGAGGATCGGCTGGTGAGCTGGATCGTGCTCGAAAACGTTCTGCCGCAAGACTTGGCCGAGGCGGCCTGACGTTCACCCCCTGGGGCCGGTGGCAGCCGGTTGCCGAGGCCCCTTGCTTCCGCCGCCCCGCTCTGCGATATGAGCGCCCTTCTCAGGCCGGGCTCGACCCGGCCACCCCAGGATGCGGGCGTAGCTCAGGGGTAGAGCACAACCTTGCCAAGGTTGGGGTCGTGAGTTCGAATCTCATCGCCCGCTCCAAGGAAATCAATAACTTAGAGCCATTCGCAGAGGCCGCTTCGGCGGTCTTTTTTGTTGTGGTCACCACTTGGTCACCACTCTCGCGGCGCCTTGAGACGAACCGCGACAGCTTAAAAATTGTGAGTAACGCCTGCTGGGAGAAGGCGCTCGATGCTCTGGGCGCGTGTGGTCAGCCCGCGCGCGCCAGCGGCGGGGATTTCGGCGGCATCGCAGCGAGCAAATCCAGAAGGCTGATTTGCTCGGGTTCGTTCGGCCGAGCGGCGATCCGATAGGCATCCTCCATGAGCTTGGGCGCCCGTTCGTGATCGCTGCAATGGATCATGTGATACATGACCGCGCCGCCCTTGCTCCCGCGCTTTCGGATTGGCCAGCTGGCCACGTGTTCGTAGGAGAGCTCATTGGAGAAGCGATCGGCGAACGCATCGGCCCGCGCGGGGCCATCAAGGTCCCGGAGAAATAGCCAGTCGTCGCCGCCCCACCAGCGGGTAATTTTGTCGGTGTGTTTCGTGCCCCCAAAAGCGCGGTCGAGCCAACCCGTGCCAAGGAAGTAGAAGAGCTCGATCTTCCGGCCGTTCTGTTTATGGCGCGCCAGCTTCTCGATGGTGGCCCAATGGCATTCGAAGGTGCGCTGATCCAACAGCGCGAACGTGGCCATGGTGTCGGTGATGACGCCGGAATCCAGGATTTTGTCGATCAGCTTGTTGAAGTCGCCATGCATGACCTCGACGGCCCGGCCCTTCATTTCCGGCCCGTTGCGCTTGATTTCCTCCAGCGCCGCCACTGCATCTTTGTCGGCATCGCAGAGCCAAAAGTTGCGCAAGAGGAGGGGCCGATTTTCGAGCACGAGCTTGGCGGCGCATGCGCAGGACGCGGCGTCGGCTTCGGTGTGGTCGCGGCTTTGTGGACCGGCGAAACCGTCGATATAAGCGCCGTGGTAGGTCACGTACGTAAACAGCCGCATATACTCGGCGATTAGGCGCGCTTTGCTTTCGGTCCAGACAGGAGCTTCGACGCGGATGATCTTCGACTTGGCTCTCCGGCTTTCGGGGAGGTCGTCGAAGAGCGGCTTGGTTTCGTCCGCTTTGTCGTCGGCAGTTCGTCCCATGTGCGGCCGTCCAGCTCTCGCCCGGCCGCCTTCTTGCCGAGTCGCAGCATTATAGCGCCATCGGTAACGATGCGGGATTGAACCCGCCCGCCATTTGCAGACGCTGACGCCGGCACCCATTCGCCCCATTGCTTGAAGTGAAACGCGGCGCCCCGTTCTTGGCACTGGTCACGGAGAGATCGAAACCAGGTCGGGTTCGGGGGCCTGGCTTTGCCGCCACTCTCACCACCGGTAATGACCCAGTGAACCTTCGGCCCAAGCCAGTGCCGCAAGTCCAGCGCGCTCAACAGGGGTTCGGCGGAGACAAAACGGACGCGCGCAGGAATGGCCGCGAGATCGTCCATGCGTTCGTCAGCGACCTTCTGATTCTCGATCGTGGCGCCGAGCCAGACATTTTCAGGCCAGCGCGTCCCCCAGGGCGCCAAAGCGGCGACGTTCTGCGGCCGCTTTGTCAAAAGCAGCCAATCAAGATGCGGCGTGGAATCGATCAGCAGCCAAAGACGCTCGCGATGCACGTCGAGGTCACGACGATCTTCGAAGACATCAGCCATGCTTGCACAGAACACGCGCGGGCGTTGACGTGAGTTCTCCGCTTCAACGTTCCAGCGCAACGGTTCACGCCAATGAGAATCTGAGAAGAAGCGACGTGGCGCCTTAGGCCCCCAAAGGTCCTGCCCAACCCTCCGTGCCCACGCATCCGCGTAACAATTCGTGCAAGCGTGCGATACCTTCACGCAACCCCACCACGGATTGAACGTGTGATGTGTCCATTCGATCTTTGAATGCTTGCCCATTGGTCCCGCGCGTTCAAACGAGCTTATGCACGTCTTTGCGCCTTTTGTGAATCCGGCATCTTTGGCTTGCGATAGCGGCGCTCTCTGGCGTCCGCCTCTTCGGACGCACAGGCCCAATCCAAGGCGATGACGCCGCGGGCCGTTGCCAAGTCCTCGCGCACGCGTTCGCTCTCTATACGCGCCAGCCGGCGATCGGCACCTCACCAGAGATACTCATCACGGTATTCGAAATGCCGGCGAGGGCGGAGGAGCTGGCGTGCAACAAGACAGGTGAGGATGCCGAGCCCAAGCGCTTCGAGGGGCTCGGCGCCATGGCGGCCTGCGAGCCAACCAGCGAGCGCGCCGAGAGCGATGACCGGAGCCCAACGAGCCAGGCAGAGCGCAATCCAGTAGCCCGCTTCGAGCAGCACGATCGCGGCCAATGCGAAGAGAGCAACGATCAGCGCTTCCATGGCGCTGCTCCAGCAGTCTGGTGTGGTTTCTCGAAGCCGCGGCTGCGCAGCCGCGCCCCGTAGCGCCTTCGCCGCTCATACTGCGAGAGCACTTTTCCATTGAGGCGCTTCGCCTTCCAGATAGCTTTGATGTCGCGGAGCGTTTTGACTTTGTGACACGCCGCGCACATGAGTTGGTCAGGCTTGGCGTGACGCCATGTGTTTGGCGTTGAGTGTTCGCCAATCAAATCCTCGGTTTCGTCGCAATCGCCAATGCAGCACGTGCCGCCTTGCTTCAGCAGCAGCGCTTCGTATTCGCGGGCGGAGAGATAAAGCCGAGACATGGACGCGCCATTTCCGTTCCAGGGAAATGAGGCGCTGCCGCTCGACCGGGATGGCTCCCGGACTTTTTCTCAGATCGCACATCGCGCTCCCTTGAAGCGGGGGCTTTGTACGTCGGTCCTCGATAGAACAAAACAAGCACAAATGTGTTGAGCGCGCAAGAGCCTTTGCGCAAAACGACGAGCACATGGTGTGGTGGAATTCAAAAGAGCGCGGCGCGCGCCTAGGCGGCGACACCAGCCTCGGCTTGAGCGTCAGTTGCACCAAGTGTCATCACGCAGCGAAGATCAGGCTCGATGTGGCGCTGCGTTTATGGGGCGAGCGCGGTTTTGCGCGCGACATCGCGAGAGATTTGCGGTGTTCGAAGTGCGGAGTCCGCCAAGCCTCGGTGCAAGTGATCGCCGACAGTAGGCCGCCGCATGCGATCGCTGACGATCCCGGTGCCGGATTTTATCAAGGACCGAACTACCCAATTGTCGATCCGCCGCTCTCAAAAGCTGTGAAGGCCGCGAAGAAAAGAGGATGGGTGTGAAGGGCGAACCGCGCTGGCTGCGCGGCGGCGCTCTCGTGAACCGAGCCGCGCGTTTATCATGCGCGTCTCGGCGCTTCGCGCTCGATCGCTTTCGCTCTCTGAGTTCAACTGCAAAATGTTTTCGGAAAATCGCTGAGACAAGCGCGCCGTCACTAATTTCATTCGCAGACCGGAATTCCGCGATCTGCGAAGTCTAGAAAGAATGGATAGAGCAATGAACCAGTCCGATTGGCGCCTTTACGGCACGAAAATCCGCGAACTGCAAAACTGGGCCAGTCAAACCGCGAAGCGGCGCTTTGCTGCGCGCATCTATGCACGCGTCCTTGATCGGAAGCGCGGCTAGCATGCGAAGGCGTCCGGCTGGCCTATTCGGCCGGACGCCGCTCGCGGCGAAGGGTCGATGCGTCTGCCGAGGTCGAGCGCACGCTTGCCATTGCGTCGCGGCCGGGTGAACCTCTGATATGACGCCCTGCTAGAGGGCAAGCGCAGATGCAAAAGATGTCCAGGCGGCGCGCCACATTCATCGCTGGCATGACGATAATCGCGGTGCTAGCGGCGGCCGTCTGGGCCGTTGCCAATTACGCCATTCAACATCGTCAAGAACGCGCCTGGGCCGGTGCGCAGCAGCAGGCCGGCGAAGTCAGCGAACTGCAATGCGATCGCACGGGTCGAACGCAGTCGTTTCACTGTGAGATGCAAAATCCCGCGGCTGGACCGGATCGTTATGCGGCGAGCGACCTCAAAGCGCAGCAGGACATGGCGGAATGGTCCCTTGCCATGCTCTTCGCCAATATTGGCGCGGGCCTCGTCGCCCTGCTTGGCGTTCTCCTTGTGGCGGCGACCTTGCGACAGCAAGTCATCGCCACACGAGCGGCGACCGACCAAGCCGAGATGATGCGCCGGCAGTTGCGCGCCTACATTCACATCGTCGCGCCCAAGGTGGAAGTTCTGGATGACGAGCTTTGGTTGTGGCTCACTTTCGAGAATACCGGCAACACGCCCGCATATTCAACGCGGATCCGGGGCATGATCCGATCGCAAAAGTACTTTGACAGACCGCCGCAGCCTGATGTTTCCAAAAACATCGTCGGCCTAAAGGTGCCCGTCGCCACTGGCGCGAAGACGACGCTTGGCTTTGGCGTCCCCCTGCAGCTCGTGGCGGTTCAAGAGCGAAACGCACAAAAGGGCGAGGTCTCGTGTCTTTATGGCTTCATCGCGTACGAGGACTTCATGGGAGAAACGCACCAAACCTTTTTCAACTATGTGCTGCACAAACCAAAGCCGGGGGAGGACAGCTACCAGCTGGAGGTAGCGCAGGCAGGTAACGAAGCCGACTAAAGTTCGGCGATGCCAGGCGCGTCGTACTAGCGAGATTTGCTCACGCGTGAGCGCGGCGATCGCCAGCAAGCAGCAGGCCTAGGCCAAGAGCTTGATCAAGAATTCTGGGTCACTCACTCGTCCGCTGTTTGCGTCTGAGAGTTATCCAATTGTCCAAGTCAATTGGGTCGTATCGAACAGCCCGATCGGTCGTCTTAACGAATTGCGGTCCTTTTCCTGCGCAACGCATCTTATCGAGAGTGCTTTTGGACAAACCCAGCCTCGCTGCCGCTTGCCGCACGTTCAAAAGGCCATTCGCCGGCGCTTCACCCATGCGTCCTTTGATATTTACGGCGACCTTCGAACCGTCTCGGTGGCGTGGCGCGCTGGCGCGCGTTGCGGGCGGCGCATCTGCACCAAACAAATCCGGCTGCGGCAAAACACCAATCCGGTCCGATGACCGTCGCTTGCTCACTGTCGGTAGGGCCGCAGTATCAAGTCGTGGCTGATAAGGACGCGCACGCGCTCGCCCGCGCGCACGCGCAGTGTGGGGCGTACATTGAGTTCCCGATCAATGATGCGCGATCCTGTTTGCGCCGCCTGCTGTGCAGCAGAGTCGCCGACACTTTGCGCGAACCGGCTGCTGTTGTCGTCCTGGCTTTCATTGGCGGTGACACCGAGAACGCCCGAGATGAGCGAGGCGACGGCGATGCGGCCCAGATGGGCATCAACGTCGCCGTGCAGACCCGCAGCGCCGGTGGCGTCTGTACCCGGCATACCCCGCAGCGCGATGCTCCATCCGTTTGGCATGATCAGCCGATTCCAAACCACCAGGACACGTTGTTCGCCGTAGCTGTTGTCGGCGTCATACGTGCCGATGAGACGTGCGCCTTGCGGGATCAGAAGCTGCTGACCGGTGACGCTATCGAAAACGTTCTCGCTCACCTGAGCGATGACGCGACCCGGCTGATCGGAGTTGAGCGCGGTCACGAGCGCCGCGGAAATCGTCGAACCCGATTGAACCATGTAAGGCGAGCGCGGCGGGACATAGGTGGCATCGAGCACGCCATCATCTCGGCCAGCTTGCGCATTGACGAAGCCGGAATGAGGACCGCTCACAGCTTGAGCGCCCGATGCTGTTGGTCGCGCACCGCCATTGTTGTGACCAAACAGAATGGACGACGTGCGCGCCGCATCAGCTTCGGTTTCAAGCGGCGAAGGGGACGTAGGCGGCGCGTACGTGCTCGTCGTCGGCGGTGCGCTCATATTGTGAGCATCTGGCGGCTGATGATCGCCCCAGAGAAAATCGTGGCCTTCTTCGACCGGCGGCTGCAGCTGCACCTGGTCATAATTCGCCGGGGCTTCGCGGATGTTTTCAGGCGGGTTGGCGGTCTGCAAGGATTGTGCGTCCCGACCGACGGCGTGGTGGCGGTCGCGGGTGGAGAGACCGTTCACGAGCGCAAAGGCGATGAGCCCGCCGAGTACGAGCGTGCCGGCCATCAATGTCTTTCGGGACAAGCGCCGCGGCTTGGGCGGCGCTGCGCGAATGGAGGTGGTGGGCGCGGGCTGTGGCCTTGCCTGCGTCTGCGGCGCCTTGGCGCCGGCTGTTGCTTCCGCATCGACGCTCATGGATGTCTCCCACGCCGGGGTTGCGACGTCGGCGGTCGCGGAGCGCCCTCGCGGCTGATGCGCACGATGATGGGACGCTCGGCGCCGAGCCGCAGTTCGGCCTGATCGAAGAGCCGATCGACGACGTAGCGGTTGCCGGACACGCGATAATTGACGAGCGCCGCTTCTCCGCTCTCGGTGATAAAGAGTGGCGGCGCTTCGCTGGTGGCAATAGTCGGCGGAAACTCAACGTATGTTTTGGCGCCGTCATCGAACACACGCACCGGCCGCCAGCGCGGCGCGAAGCCGCGCACGGTTTGGATGCGATAGTTGAAATTGAAATTGTCGAAGGCATTTGGTCCGCCCGCAAGTTCTGCATCGGATGCATATCGCCACGCGGTCTGCGCCGAATAGGTTTGGCCGCTGATGGCGATGGCCTCGATCGAATAGGTGCGGCGATCGGTGACCAGGACTATGTTGGTGCGGATGTTAGAGCGCGTGGGTTTGAGGAGCAGCATCGCGCGGGGATTGGCCATGTCGCCGCCGGTGGCTTCTTCCACCATCCAGCGTGTGGTGTCGCCGGCGGCGACCGTGACGATGGCTTCGCCGGGTTCCAGCAAGACCGTCGAGATGAAGCCGGGCGCACCATAGACTTCGTAAATGGCGCCTGGCGCGTAGTCGTAGAGCTGGGTGGCGTCGCTGAAGTGCGCGGGATCAGGTCGGCGGCGCGCATCTGCGTTGGCTTCAGCGAGCGCTGTCAGCGGCGCGACCGCGCGGGCGCGGGTTGTCTGCGCATCCGCGAGGGTTGGGAAGGCAAGGACGGTCGCGAGCGCCGCGAAGAGAATTGAGGTTCGGATCATGGCTGCACACGGCTTGTGTAGGTCGCGACCGGCGTTTCCGGCGACATCGAGAATTCGGTGATAAAAAGTCCGAGCGGATTGGTCATCAGCGCGTCGGCGTTGCGCGGCTGGTCGAAGCGCACGGTGAAGAGGCCAGTGAAGCTCTGATTGGCGCGGGCGTCGGCGCCATGACTGGCTTCGATCCAGCTGACTTGCCAGGTGCGCTCGGAGCGTTGCACCACCGATGTGACGATGACGGTGCGCGCGGTCGTGCCGAGTTGGGCGAACGGATCGTCCTCACGCGCAATCTCGTTCAAGTGCTGCGCGGCTTGGGAAGTGAGGAAGCGATAGGCTTCAAACCAGTTCTGCCGCAGCACTATGCCGTCGGTGGGAATTTCGCGCACAAGTCGCACAAAGTGGCCAAGGAAGTAACTGACCTGCGCATCCGTCGGCGTGTAACCGTCAGCCAGCGGACGCACCGACAAGACCGCGCCTTGCGGACTGACTTCGACCACGTGCACGAAGGTGCGCTTCTGCAGCGCCACGACTGTGAGCCCACCGGCCAGCACCATGGCGATGGCGGCGGCGCCAAACGCAACAGCGCGCCAAGTTTCTGCCGCGCGCACAGCGCCACCCATGCGGGTGTCCCAAGCCTGTTGAGCGCGCGCAAACGGCGTGTCGGCGGGTTCTGCCGCGTACGCGCGCGGCGGTTTGCGGAAAGGGAAGTTCACTTCTGTTTCTCCTGGTTCATGGCTTCTGCTTCGGGCTTGATGGTGTCTGTGGTCTTGGGCGCATCGCGCCGTAATTCGGGCGCGGCCGCGCGCCGCCGCGTCCACCCGAAGAACGACCGCTAGTGCGTGAGCGCGATGAATTGCGGTTGGACATGAGGATCTTCGTAGTGACGGCCGCGCCCACCACCGTGCCGGCGACCGCCATCCCCGCCTGAATCGGTTGCGCCGCCGACAGGTTTGGGCTGCCTTGCATCACTTCGCCTGCGAGCGCTGGCGCGAGGAAGGACAGGGCGAGTATCGTCAGCCCAAACAACAGCACATCGAGCGCACCGCCATTGGCGAGCGTCATGGTCTGCGGCAATTGGGAGACGAAGCTGATGGCGACGCTGGCCACAAACGCCAGCAAGAAAAGCCTGATCGCCGAGCTCGCGACCCAGCCTAGCGGGCGCTCCGCAGCCCAAGCCGTGCCTGAGAAGACGCCCCAAGGTAAGGCGACGAACGCAGCGAGCGAACCCAGCTTGAAGGCGATCAGCTGCACGAAGATCTGCAGCGCCAGCACAAAGAAGGCGATCAGGATCACCACGCCGGCGAGCAGGATGGTGGCAAGCGTCAGAAAGTCGGTGAGAATGTTCATGCCGTCGCCCATCTCCATGGTGCGGCCGAACAATTCTTTGCCGAACGAGGCGACGCGCGCGGGATCGTGCAGTTCGGCAAGCGTCATGCCGGAGCCGCCGGCCTTCAGGCCCATTAGCGCGCCGGATTGGTTGATGGCGCCGGCGACGAAATTCCAATTGTTCACGAGGAAGGCGAACAAGCCGACGAACAGCACTTTGCGGAAGAAGGGCGCGATCGGCGCTTCGCCTTTGAGCGCCCACATCACGCCAGCCAGCGTCACAGAAATAACGATGAGCGCATTCAGGACGAACGAGACGTCGCCCTGAATGAGCCCAAAGCCGCGATCCGCCAAGCCGAGGAAGCGATCGAGGAAAGTGTTGACGCTGCCGGTGTTCATGCGACCGTCTCAGAACCGCGGCTGCGCCGGCGGCGCGTCTGAGCTGACTTGAGTGGGGAAGGCTTGACGGCGCACTTCGCGCGCACGCTGCTCACGCGCCAATTGCTCGAGCCGTTCTGACGCTAGCGCGCGCGCTTCTGCCGCCTGCAATTGCTGCAGCTGAGCGATTTGCGCGGATAACACGCCGAGCGCTTGGGTCGAGGCTTGGATCGCCGAGGTTTGGCCTTGGGCGCTGGCGCTTGCTGTGAGCGCACGGTTCATCGTCGATTGCGCATCGCCGAGCTGGCCCGTGCTCGCGGCGGACGCTTGCATCAGGGTCTCGACGCTGTCACGGCTCTGGTCCACCCAGCGGTCGGACTGCCGCAGCAGGCTGTCGAGATCTAGCCCGCGCATGTCGTTCGGATAGAGCGCCTGCATGTCCGAAGTTATGGTGGTGAGGTTCTGGCGAATGCCGCGAGCTTGCTCGAGCAATTGCCGCGCGGCGCCGATCGATTGCGACAGTTCCGGCGAGAGCTGCAGGTTGAGCTGAGAGAGCATGCGCGCTTCGTTGGCGAGGCTGGTCAGCTGATTGTTGATCTGCTCCAGCGCTCGCGCCGCCTGCAGCACGTTTTCGACGTGATTGGTCGGATCGTAAACGATCTCAGCGGCAGCTGGCGCGGTGAAGCCCGGCGCAATGGCGGTGACACAAAGTGTTGCGGCCACCAACGTGCTGGTCAGCAGACGTGATTTGAAACGCATCATGTGAGAGCTCCCTGGCTTTCTGCGTGGGACGGAGGCGGAGAGGGCGGTGGCGCGGCACGCGCGGCGCTGAATCGTTCCAGGGCGCTGGCGGCGTCGGCCATGCCTCTGTGCTCAAGCCACGCTGCTGCAAAGAGGCGTGCAGCGCCTGCGGCCAACACGTCATCGATGGCGCGCTGATCTTGCGGTGTTGAGGCGCCGAGGAAGGCGAGCGCGGCAGGACCCAGATCGAGATCGATCAGCCGCGCGCCGCTGCGGGTCTGCACGTAATAATCGCGTTTGGGCGCGGCCTCGGCGATGAGTGCGATCTGGCGGCTGTTGAGACCAAGGCTTTCATAGAAGGCGCGCGTGCGCGGTTCGCGGGCGCGATCGTTGGGCAGGAAGATGCGCGTGGGGCACGCTTCGAGGATTGTGGCGGCGATGCCGCTCTGCTCGACGTCGGCCAGTTCTTGCGTGGCGAACACGACCGCGACGTTCTTCTTCCGCAACGTCTTTAGCCAAGCCTGGATTTGCCCCGCGAAAGCCGGGTCGCGCAGATAGGCCCAGGCTTCGTCGAGGATGAGCAAAGTGGGCCGGCCATCAAAGCGCGCCTCCAGCATGTGCACCAAGCACGGCAGCACCGCTGCGAGCGCATCCGCGCTCTGCAACAATTCACCGGTCTCAAACGCTTGCACGTCATGGGCGGCGAGCCGGGTTTCGTCGGCGTCAATCAAGCGGCCCCACGGACCGGCATGCGTGAACGGCTGAAGGGCCGTGCGGATGGCGGCGTCTTGAATGAGCGCGCTGAACACTGAAAGCGTGCGCTCTTTGGCTGGTCTTGAAGCCAGAACGCCCAACGCGCTCCAGATTTCTTCGCGCGCGGCGGGCGCTAGTGTGATGTTGGCGCGGCCGATGAGGGCGATGAGCCAATCGCGCGCCCACGCGCGTTCACTCTCGTTGTCAATGTGCGCCAAAGGCTGCAGCGCGACCTCGAGTGCGCCGGCGTCGTCCTGCATCAGATCGGCGAAGGCGCCGCCCAAGCCGAGCGTCACCGCGCGGCTCGAACGGCCCGCGTCAAAGATGAAGACCTGCGCGTTGTCGTAGCGCCGCCATTGCGCGGCCAAAAGACCCAGCAGCACCGATTTGCCGGCGCCGGTCGGGCCGACAATCAGCGTGTGGCCGACATCGCCATGATGGAGATTCAACCGAAACGGCGTCGCGCCATCGGTGGCGGCGACGAGGAGGGGTGGACCGTTGAGGTGCTTGTTGTTCGGTTCGCCGGCCCACACCGCCGACAGCGGCAACAGATGCGCCAGCGACGGCGTGAGCAGGATTGGACGGCGCAAATCTGCGTAGGGCTGCCCAGGAAGTGACCCGAGCCAGGCTTCCACCGCGTTGATGGTTTCGAGCGCCGTGACAAAACCCATGCCGTCGGCGACCTGGCGAATCTGGCGAATACGCTCGAAGGCGCGTGCTTCGACTTCGTCGGCGACGGTGATGGTGAGCGTGACATAGGCGGCGCCGGCGGCCTCGCCGTTCACTTGCTGCAAAGCGAGGTCGGCGTCCTCGGCTTGCGCGGTGGCGTCATTGTCCAGGAGCGTTGCTTCTTCGCGATAGAGTGCTTCGCGCAGCAGCGTCAGAATGCCTTTGCGCTTGGAGAACCAGCGCTTGCGGATCTTTTCGATCTCTTGACGGCCTTCTTCCCGATCGAGCGGCATCACCCGCGTCACCCAGCGATAGGCAATGCCGAGACGGTTGAGCGCGTCGAGCAGTCCCGGCTCGGTCTCGCTCACATAGGCGCGCACCGAGAGCACCTTCAGGAATTGATCGCCCAGCTTGGGCGCGAGGCCGCCGACCAATGCGGAGTCAGCAATGAGATCGTCGATGTGGAAGGGCGTTGATGGCACGGCGACGGCATGGGCGCGGTCGGACACACACGAATGCAGATAGGTCAGCGTCTCCGCATTGGTGAGAAACGCGACATCGACCATGACGAGATCGAGTAGCGCTTTGAACGCTTCGGTCTCGTCGATGAAGCTTTGCAGGCAGGCCCTGTAGTCGATGGAGAGTGCGGCTTGGGCAGCAGCGCCTTCGAACAGCGCGGACTCGAACCGGCCGGCGGCTTCGCTCGGGGGCAACCAGGACAGCGTGAGATAGTACGCGCTTTCGTACCGGCCGCCGGCCGCGGCGAAGTCTTGCGCGCGCTCTTCGTCGATCAGCCAGGAGAGCGAGTCTGGCCATGTGCTCCGCGGGTAGTGTTCGGTCGGCGCGCGCCGCGCTTCGACATGCAAACACCAGCCCGAACCGAACCGCTTCAGCGCATTGTCCAATCGCGCGCTGGCGCCCATCAACTCCGACAGGGTAGAAGAATCGAGATCGGGACCGCGGAACGTCAGCGTGCGTTGAAACGCGCCGTCCTTGTTGACGACAACGCCGTCAGCGACGAGGCCTGCCCATGGCAGCCAATCGGCGAGGCGCGCTTCGTTAGAGCGATAGGGGCGGAGATCCATCATGGTTGGCTCAGACCCCGAAGTAAGAGGGTTTGGCCATGGCGCGGGGCCAAGTGTCCAAGAACCAGGGATCGCGCGCAGACGCGTAAGCGCCCGCGCCTTGAATGATCGCCCAGAGCGGAAGGCCGATCAGCGGCTGCTGCAAACCAAAGGCGATAGCTGCGGCGACGGTGGCGTTGAGAATGGCGAAGGTGCGCGGCACGCCGGCGATCAGCAGCGGACGCGTTAGCGACGTCCGCAGCGGAATGCGAAAGCCTTCAGGTTCTTCCATCACAGCACCGCCCCGCCGGCAAAACCGAAGAAGTCGAGGAAGAATGAGGTGGCCGCGAACATGATGGCGATGCCTAAGCCCACGAAGGCGAGCTTCCGGATACCGCCGCCGCCTTCGCCGAAAATAATGCCAACGCCGCAAATGATGATGGCGATCACCGCCGCTGCGCGTGCGACGGGACCGGTTATGGAGTCCACCACTTGCTGCAGCGGCGCCTCCCACGGCATGCCTGAACCCGCCGCGTAGGCAGGCGCCGCAGCGGCGGCAACGATGACGAAGGCCGCCAAGGCGACAGCTCTCCTTGCCGGTCTTTTCATGAGTATTCTCCCTCCTTGCAGTGGATGATTTCTTCGATGCGGCGGCCGTTTGACGTGCGGGCCATGAAGACGATGGTGTCGACCGCCGACGCGATGAGGCGTTCGGGGCGCGCGGCGCCGGTCTCGAGACAGAGATCTTCGAGCCGCAACAGCGCATCGGCGGCAGAATTAGCGTGAATGGTGAGAAGACCGCCGGGGTGGCCAGTATTCCAGGCCTTCAACACTTCAAGCGCTGCGCCATCGCGCACTTCGCCAACGATGATGCGGTCGGGCCGAAGGCGCAGCGTCATCTGCACGAGATCACGCATCGAGACTTGCGGCTGCGTGCGTTTGGTCAGGAGCTGCACCACATCGGCGCCAGCGCATTGCAGTTCGGCGGTGTCTTCGAGAATGAGCAGGCGCGAGGCGGTGAAGGCGGGTTCTGCCAGCAGTGCGTTTAGGAGCGTGGTCTTGCCAGAGCCGGTGCCGCCAGCGACGACGATGTTGCGGCGCGCGCCAATGGCATCGCGCAATTCGCGCACTTGCCCCCCGCTGGCGATCCGGTCGCGCGCGTAATCATCGAGCGTGTAGATAAACTTTGGCCGCTTGCGGATCGCCAGCACCGGAGCGTTGACGATCGGGGAGATGAGCGCCTGCACACGCGCGCCGGACCCAGGCAGGGTGGCGGCAAGATATGGTTGATCTTCCGTGACGGTTTCGAAGGCTTCAGCGGCCAAAAGCCGAATCGCGGCCTCCCGTTCGGCCACGGTCAAACGCGCATCCACGGTCTCAATGCCGCAGCCGACCCGATCCACGCGCATCTGCCCATCGGCGTTGATCAGCACTTCGACGACCGCGTCGTCAGCGAGGGCTGCGTGCAGCGCAGGGCCAAGTGCGCCGCGCAGCGACGCCAGCCGGCGTTCGGTGACCACGCGATCTTGCGGCGCCGCGTTCATGGGGCGCCCCCATTGACTGCGGCCTGCAGCGTTCGATCATCCTGTTGGCCGTGCGGCGCGTGCGCGAACAGGGACTGACCGGGCCCCATGCTCTCGGCTAACAATTCCAGAAAAGCGTTGAAGCGGCGCTCGGCGACGGCGTTGGTGGCGTCGAGCGTTTCTTCCGGCGGCGCTGGCGTGTGTTCAAGCCAAACGCGAATGAAGAGGAGGAGGGTCTCCTTGACGATGCTGATCTCGCGCTCGCGGATGATCTCGCGCTTTTCGACGCGATCGAGCCGCATCTTCACCGTGTCCGCCACGGCTTCGTCCTTCTCGTCGAGCAAACTCCGGCGCAGCGCCATGGCCGCAGCGCGTGTGGTCGGGAGTCCGCGCGTCCTGGCGTCGAGATCGAGCGCCCGCGCTAGGTCGCTCTCCAGATAAATCGTGAGCTTCTTTTTGGCGGCGCTCATGACGGTGCCTCCGAAGAATCGCAGCCGTCGCGCGGGCGCAACGCAAAGCGCGATGCAGGCGCTGTCGTTTGATCAGGCGCGGCAGGCGGCGGTGGAGGCAGAGGAGCCGGCGCTTCGCCGTGCACATCGTTGACAGCAGCTTCATGCGATGCGGTCTCCGCTGAGCTCGTTTCGAGTGCGGAGAGCAGGTCGGGTTGATGCGTTTCCGCAGGCGCGCGCGATCGCAGTGGCGCCTTCTGCGATACCGCCCGCTGGATCGCGGCCTCTCGGGACGAAGCATTGACTGCAGGCTGCGGCGTGGGGCGCTCGGCGCGGCCTAAGGATTGGATGCCCATCCATGGCGACGTCAGCGTAGGGCGACGGCCTTCGTCCGGCGCGGGCAACAGCCGCGTTTTGAACACAGGCTCTTCATCGTAACGCAGCTTCTCAGCGCGCAAGGGTTTGGCCCCTGTGACGAAGACAAGTTCTTCGCGATCGCTCAGACGGCGGACCTCAGAGGGGAGAATGAGCGGCCGACGCTCTTCGCGATATGTGATGGCGCGATGATCGAGCCCGAACAGCTGCCGCTTGCCGGACCAGGTTTCCTGCGGACGCATTTCAAAAATGTCGCCAGCGAGTTTGGAAATGGTGTCGGCGGTTTCGACGTCGGTTGCGGCAAAGCTGGTGACGATCTGACAATTATCCAGAATCGTATGATAGCGGCCGTAGGCTTGCGTCACTTGGTGCAAGGATTGGGTGACGAGATAGGCTTTGACGCCATATCCGGCCATCGCTCCCATCGATTGCTCGAACACATCGAGTTTGCCGAGTTGCGGGAATTCGTCGAGCAGCAGCAGCAATGACCGTGTCTTGCGCCGGCCGTCAGCCGCGTATTCCTGATGCTCCATCAGAATACGCAACACTGTGCCGAACACGAGACGAATAAGCGGCTTGACGCGCTTGGCGTCATTGGGCGGCCAGCAGAGATAGAGCGTGACTGGCTGATCCGCGCACATCAGATCGGAAATGCGGAAGGTCGAGGTTTGCGTGTTCTGCCGCACCAGCGGATCGGCAAAGAGACCGAGATAGCTTTCGGCGGTGGCCTTGATGCCGGCGCGTAGTTTCTCGTGATAGGCCGCATAGGAGACAGCGGCGCGCTTCACTTCCGGGTGTGTCTCAGGTTCGCCCGTGACGTCGCTCTTGCGATGGAGCGTTGCCTCCATCAGCTTCACGGTGTCGTCAAAGCGCGCCAGCAATTCGAACACGCGCGCCAGCGTTTTCGATCGTACTGGCTCGGCGTAGATGACATGGATGATGAGACCGGCGAGCACTTGCTTGGCGGCGCGGTCCCAGAATTCCTGGAAACGGCCATCGCCGTAAGGATCAGCGATCAACTCGACTAGGTTCTGGACATCGCGCACCTCCTGATCGCCCGGCCGGATCGTGTCCATGAGATTGAGCCGATCGGATATCGTCTCCGTCGGTGCGAAGCGGATGACAGGACCAAGCTTGGCGCGCCAGCCCGCTGTGCCGGGAAAAGAGACGCGCGCATCGCCTGAATGCAATTCGTTCTTGAGATCGAGGACGAGGATCGAGTGCGGACTAGCAAGCAGTGTGGGGATGACGCTGCCGCGCGTCTTCCCTGAACGCGTACCGCCCGTCAGCAACAGGTGATGCGGGCCGTCATAAGCGAGGATCTCGCCGTCCAATTTGCCGATGACGATGCCGCCTTCGGCGAAGAGGCCGGCCTCGCGCGCATCCTTGGCGCTGCCCCAGCTCTTTACGCCAAAAGGACGCTGGTCGGGACGAAGCGGGCGAGAGGCAATGAGGAGGGTGAAAGCGCCGCTCAGCAGAGCCAGCATGAAAATGAGCTTCGGCATGGCGAAGGCGCGCGGATAGGCGCGCGACCAGCGGTTCGACCAATCGGCGATAGCGAACGGGGGGTAGAGCTGCGCGCCGAGGGGCGTGAGCCGGGGTCCAAGCGCTTGCTGATGGTTGAACCGAGCGGCGAGCATCTGCGTCGACCACGCGGCGCCGCCGAGCGCGATGAGCGCTGCCATGCATGCGGCAATGATCGGCCGATTGAATTGCATCTGACCCGCCCGGTGAATGCGGGCAGAAAGATGAGGCGCCTCCAGGAAACAGCAGCTCGCTGCATCTTGAGCGCGAACTTGACGCGCGCGCCACGATCAAGCGCGGCGCGACGTTGTTGCAGAAACTTGAATGACAGCGGGCGTCATTGGCATTGACTGCGACAGGCGACCGAGGAGGTCGCAGCCAATTGCAGATATGCGACGTGCTGGCGCAGCATGGCGACGCTCGCGTTACGCGCGAGAATTAGGCCGCGGATCGCGACGACATGAATGTAGGCGTAATTTTTGCTGTCTGGGTGTTACGTCGCTGTGGAGAAGCGACGATCTCACGTCCGGATTCTCAACCTCCGCGCGTCATTCTTAATAGGGCAGACGCGCTCGCGCGTTGCCTTGCGAAGAGCGACCCTAGCTGTTTCCGATCGGGCGCGTTGCGGCATTCATGGAAGCCGCGCGCGCCTTTTTGTCGATACGCCTCGGCCACGTCCAGCGCGTACGATGGCGAGGACGTGTTGCGTGAGCGGCAAGAAGTTTCGATCAGGGTCGAATGGCGGGCTCGACGACACTGACCGGCGCATTCTGCGCCGTCTCCAGCTCGATGCGCGCCTACACAACCAAGATCTTGCCGCAGCGGTGGGACTGTCGCCGAGCGGCCTGCTGCATCGCTTGCGCCGCTTGGAGAAAGCGCGGGTCATCCGCCGCTACGTGGCCGATATCGATGAAGCCGCGTTCGAGGGATGGGTCATCCTTCACGGCGAAATAACGCTGACCGCGAGCGGGCGCTCCAAACGAAATGATTTTGGCAAACGTCTGGTCGGCGCGCCTTCAATCATCGAAGCGCGCCGCCTGATTGGCCGGACAGACTATGTGCTGCGCGTGGCGGGCCGCGACCCTGGCGTCTGGACCACACTCCTTGAGCAGCTCGACCCCGAAGGCGTGTTCATACAGAGCGCCAGCGTGCAGGTCGAAGATGCGATCGCCAAGGCCTTCTCTGGCCTGCCCCAGCTCAATGATTGATTTGGTGGAGCCCGTCCTGAAAATGCATAAGGCGCGGCTCTTTAGCCTTTGCTGGTGGCGCTGGCGCACCTCCGCCTGGCGCTGCCCACAAGTCGATATATGGCGAGCTCGCTCGTTTCGACGCTTAGACCAAGATGTTCGCGCGAGCCTGCGCCGCCGCTGTGAACTCGCCGATGATCGATCGGCAAAAGTTCTCGATTCCTAGACGCTCAGGAATTGCGGCGCCGCTCGCGTTTTCCAAATCAGTGAACATGAGCACTTCGTCAATGAGCGCCAGCAAGTGTCCTGCGGCGCTGTGCACGCGCTCCAAATAACGTGCGCCGTCACCCTCGCTCTTCAACAATTCTTCTTCGGCGATAAGTTCGGCATAGCCGATGATGGCGTTCAAAGGCGTGCGCAATTCATGGCTGATCGCGGTCATAAAACGAGATTTGGCTTGGCTGGCGGCTTCCGCAGCCTTGCGGCGGGTGATGACAATGAAGACACCTTTGCACCCTAAGAAGGCGCCATTGGTGCCATACGTCACCAGTTCGCGGCCCTTAAACCAGATGTCGCGACCATCCCTGTCGGTTAGTCTAAACTCGAATGTTACAGGTTTGCCGCCAGACTGCGCGTGTTCTTTAAGCAAATCGGCGCGCCCCGGCCCTGCGGTATTGAACAGGAAGATCTCGCGCGGGTCCTTACCCAGAAATTCGATATCACCACGCTGCAAAACTTCGCGAAGTGCCCGCTGCAAATTTTCCGACACGTACGTGAGTTGGCAATCTGCGTCTTGCTCATAGACGCCGACTTGCGCTTCCGCGCACGCGTGCTGATAGAGTTTCAACTCCTGGGGCGCAGCGCGCTCCCGCGCTAAGAAAACAAGCCGAAGGCACAACCTCTACCATAGAATGCTGTGTGGTGTCCAAACCGTCCACTATGAGCCGAACACATTCCAGCCCGCCGCATGCGCCAGTCGCTCAAGCGCTAGCGTTCCCAATTGCGAATTGCCCTGCTGATTGAGACCCGGTGACCAAACGCAGAGCGAGGCTTTTCCCGGGACAATTGCAAGTATGCCACCACCGATGCCGCTCTTTCCAGGTAGACCGACGCGAAATGCAAAGTCACCTGACCCGTCGTAGTGCCCGCACGTCATCATCAATGCATTGATCCTGCGGGCTCGCTTCGCCGAGAGGATTTGGCTCCCAGAGGCCGGATTGACGCCGCCATGTGCGAGGAAAAGACCACTCCGCGCCAATTGCCGGCAGCTCATCGCTATCGCGCATTGATGCACATAAGTCCCAATGACGCGCTCGACCGAGTTGGTCAGATTTCCGTGCGCGGCCAGAAAATGGGCGAGGGACGCGTTGCGGTGGCTGAAACGTGCTTCGGAGTTCGCCACATTGTCATCGACGAAAATGGAGTCGTCCTCGCTCACCGCCCGCACGAACTGAAGAATTTCGCCGATTGCTTCGCGCGGTTCGCGCCGTCCCAAAACGATGTCAGTCACCACCAAGGCGCCGGCGTTGATGAAGGGATTGCGTGGTACGCCGCCTTCATGTTCGAGTTGGACGATCGAATTGAACGCTGATCCAGACGGCTCGCGGCCCACGCGTTCCCATAGTTGATCACCTAACCGACCCAGAGAAAGCGCTAGCAGGAACACTTTCGAGATACTTTGTATCGAGAACGGCTCCTCGGCGTTGCCCGCACTCCAAGTTTGGCCATTCAGATCTGCCACGGCGATCGCGAACTTCTTGGGATCCACGCGCGCTAGCTCTGGGATCGCGGAGGTAACGCGACCGCAATCCGGATAACTCGCCAGAGTCGAACAAAGATCATCCAGTTCGGTTTGAATGTCACGCACGTTGCAAACCCTCTATGCGGCTTGCCTCCGCTACTTGCCGCTCTCTAGTTCATCGCGGCGCAGGTCAATCTCTACCGCAATTCCTTCGAGTGACAGCGCGAGGGGCGGGGCGCTCTTTGCCGCTGTGATCCTCACGCTCGAGAAAATAGGAAACTGGCGGATGAGATCCCGGGCCATGGCTTCTGCAAGCGCCTCCAAAGTGTGGAAGCGCTTGCCGGTAGCCAATTGCTCGATCCGGGCGGCAACAATGGCGTAATCGACGGACGCCGAAAGGTCATCCTGCTCATGGGTCCCTCTCGCGACGAGGTCGGCGCGTACGTCAAAGCGAAACCGTTGTCCAAGGCACCGTTCCTCCTCGAACACGCCATGGTGTGCGTAGATTTCGAGAGCTTGAATGTGCAGAGCCGTGTTCACGCGGCGAGCGCACTATTTTCGAGCGCGCCGTCGAGAAAACCAAGGAGTGCGTTCGACAGTTCCAAAGCCGCCGAGACGGCTTCTTCGGCATCATCGTCAGTGAGCTGGTTCAGTAACGCGCGGCAGACGTCCGCATGTTCTACGTCTGCGCTGGCATGCACCGCAAAGAACCGCGTGGCCGTTTCGTCGCGAGCACCGTAAAACTCTTGAAGACCTTTGATCTTAGTCAGTGCGACGTCCGGCATCTGGCTCTCATAGGCATAGAGCGCGCCCAGCGCTGCGGGGTAGGATTGGCGACTTAGGCGTAAAAACGTGTCTATGAGGTTCTTCGTCTGCGCGCGCGGGATCGTTGCGCGAACCTGAGCCTCTTCGGCGCCTATGCCTCTGGCAAAATCGAGCCAAAGCGCAGCGTGCGGTTTGTGTCCGTCGCTTAAGCCTTCTTCTTCGCTCAAATTCTCTGCAAGCATGCGTCGCCCGGCGCTGTTTGGACAGGAGCTGTGAGCAGCACTCACCACACGGGGAAACGCCTCGACGTGCTGAAAGTATTGACAAGCGTAGTCAGAAAGATCTCCACGGCTCAGCGCTCCAATCTCCCACGCCCGGTAGAACGCATGATCCAACATCCGGCGCTTGATGATGACACTATCAAGGCGGGTCGAGAGGAAGTTCTGACTCATGAAGAGTGTCTCCTTCGCAAGCTAAGCGGGTTCAGCGTGTCTTTGCAGTTGCCGCCGCGGTGGCGGCGGCGAGCGTGTTGTCCAACAGACAGGCGATAGTCATCGGCCCCACACCGCCGGGGACGGGCGTGATGAACCCGGCGACGGCTTGCGCCTCATTGAAACAAACATCGCCGACGATTCTGCCGCTGCGGCGGTTGATGCCTACGTCGATGACAATGGCGCCTGGTTTAATCCAATCGCCGCGCACCATTTCTGCGCGGCCGGCGGCGGCGATCAAAATATCTGCTGCTCTCGTGACGACCGGCAAATCGCAGGTTTTGGAATGAGCCACGGTCACGGTGCAATCGGCGGAGAGAAGAAGGTGCGCCATCGGCTTGCCAACGATATTAGAGCGTCCAATTACAACCGCGTTCAGTCCCGCAAGATTGCTGCGCGCCTCGCGGATCAACAACATACAGCCCTTGGGTGTGCATGGTGTGAGAGCGGGCAGACCTCGCACCAGCAGCCCTGAATTGACGACGTGGAAGCCATCAACATCCTTTGCTGGCGAGATGGCCGCCAATATCTCCGCTTCGTCCAAGTGTCCTGGCAGCGGCAATTGTACCAGGATGGCGTCCATCGCTGCGTCATGATTGAGCGCTTCAATCAGGCCAAGCAGTTCTGCCTGTTCAACATCGCGTGCGAGGCGGTGCGTGCGCGAGAAGAAGCCTCTTTCGCGCGCCGTCGCTTCCTTGCGGCCGACGTAGGTTGCGCTCGCCGAGTCATCGCCCACCAGAATGACTGCCAAGCCAGGCGCGCGGCCCCATATGCGGCGGAAATCCGCAACGCGTGGCGCAATAGCGTCCAAGAGGCGCCTCGCACAGTCGAGACCATCAAGACGGCGAGCTGAAACTGGCTGCATGTCGCGGGCAACGTTTCGTAGCTGAAGTCAATATTGTGAGGCGGTTTCTGGCGTCCCGCGCCTGCTCAGGCCGGGGCGTCCGAAACCAGCATCAGCGTCTTCCATAGGGAAGCCTATTGTTTTCGGCAAGCGTGATTTTCCTGCGGGGCTTCGACGCGGCGCTTAGCGCCGCGATTTTTGACGCGGTCTGGAGGCTGGCGGGTCGCCCTTAAGGGCGCGAAAATAGGCGTCGGATAGCTCAAGTCGCTCGGCGCGGCTCTCGGCGATGCGCATCGCGTAATAGCCCACCTGGTGATAGTAGGCCACGCGCGCGCGTACCGCCGCATCTTCGCGCGAGTAACCCCAGCCTTCGTACATTTCCTGAACCAGCGCGATTCGCGTGACGTCAACGCGGCGCACGATTTTATCAGCTTTTATCGAGGTTCGCGCCCAATCTCTCACGGCCGCATCGTAGGCCGGGTCAAAATCGAGTTCGAGTACCCAGACCCTTTGCAGCGCTCGCAATTGGGCATCCGGGTCGCCGGCATTGGCGCGGATTGCGCCTAGATAGCCAATCGAATTCGTGCTCTCCCAGTCCGCCAGCAAATCGCCGAGCAATTCCTGGCGGTTTTTGAAATGCCAGTAGAAACTGCCTGTGGTGACCCCGAGCGTCTCTGCAAGATGCTCGACCTTAACCCGACCTTCACCGCCCTTGATCAGGGCGTCGCGCGCTGCGGCGATCCAATCGGCACGGGCGAGGCGGGGAGATTTGGCCAGGGCGGCGCGGGTGCTCATGGACGACTAATTGCCCCTGTTTCGATCGAAATTGCAACTTCTCGGCTTCAACAGCGTGGAAACACTCTAGCCAAACGCCGTAGGTAAGCCTATTGAGACCATAGGGAAGCCTATGGATCGGCTGTGACACGTTACTCCGCTTTGCGCGTGTTTTGGGAAGGCGTCCGCGGGCAAACCGGGTGGTCGCAAGCCTGGCGTTCGCCAGAACCGAAGCCTCGCTATGACGTCGTCATTGTCGGCGGCGGCGGGCATGGGTTGGCCACAGCTTATTATCTGGCGAAAAACCACGGCGTTACGAACGTGGCGGTGCTTGAGCGCGGTTGGATTGGGGGAGGCAACACCGGGCGCAACACCACGATAATTCGTTCGGATTACTATTATCCGTCGAGCATCGCGCTTTTTGAGCTCTCCTTGAAGCTCTATGAAAAGTTGTCGCTCGAGCTCAACTACAATGTGATGTTTTCTCAGCGCGGGATGGTCGTGGCGGGCCATTCTCGTCACGACATGGAAAACATGGAGCGGCTAGTCCGGGCGATGGCGCTTCATGGTGTCGACGTGCGCATGCTCGACCGCGAAGCAATAGCGAGACGCGTGCCCCCGCTCGATTGCTCGCCGAACGCGCGCTTTCCGGTTTGGGGCGGCTACGTGCAAGAACGGGCGGGACCTGCCCGTCATGATGCGGTCGCCTGGGGTTTCGCGCGTGGGGCCGACCAGCTGGGCGTGGACATCATTCAGAATTGCGAGGTTCGCGGTTTTCGAAAAAACGAGACCGGGCGTGTGATCGCTGTGG
Organism: alpha proteobacterium U9-1i; assembly: GCA_000974665.1. Taxonomy (NCBI): domain Bacteria; kingdom Pseudomonadati; phylum Pseudomonadota; class Alphaproteobacteria; species alpha proteobacterium U9-1i. Next base: position 590,836 of record BBSY01000002.1, read on the forward strand.
AGACGTCGCTTGGCGTTATTCAGGCGGACAAAATCGCACTCGCTGTTGCTGGGCACTCCAGCGTGGTTGCGCGTGAGGCAGGATTAGAATTGCCTGTTACCTCTTATGCGCTGCAGGCGTTCGTAAGCGAGCCGGTCAAGCCTGCGCTCGACGTTGTGTCGCGGTCGCTGGCGACGGGCACCTACATTTCGCAGTCGGACAAAGGCGGTCTTGTCTTCGGCGGGGCGCTCGATCTCTATCCGTCATATGCGCAGCGCGGAAATTTGCCGGTGGGCGCTCGCGTGATCGCAGCGATTGCCGATCAATATCCAAGTTTCTCGCGGGTCCGACTGCTTAGGCAATGGGCTGGGATCGTCGATGTGGTCCACGATTCAAGTCCAATTCTCGGGGAGACGCCAGTGCCTGGGCTCTACCTCAATTGCGGCTGGGGCACAGGCGGTTTCAAAGCCATCCCTGCGGGAGGCGTCCTGCTTGCGCATCACTTGGCGACAGATCGGTCACATCCGATCGCGCAGCCTTTTTCACTCGACCGTTTCCGCACTGGCGCGCTCCTCGATGAAGCCGCCGGCGCTGGCATCGCGCATTAGAGGCGCCGCTCATGCTATTGCTCCATTGCCCTTGGTGTGGTCCCCGCGATGAAGTCGAATTCCGATGCGGTGGACAAAGCCACATCACACGTCCGGAACCGTTCGACCAAGTGAGTGACGCCCAGTGGGCGCACTACTTGTTTTTTCGCATCAACCCCAAAGGTCTCCACTTTGAACGGTGGTTGCATGAGGCGGGTTGCCTCCAATGGTTCAACGTCGCACGCGACACCCGAACCCATAAAATCCACGCCGTCTACAAAATGACCGATCCGAAGCCCGTGATCGCCGACGAGGTGGCGCGATGACCGGTGTGCGGTTGCCAAAGGGCGGGCGGCTCATCGATCGCCAACGTCCTTTGTCCTTCTCCTTCGAGGGTCAACAGCTTCAGGGTTATGTGGGTGACACGCTCGCGTCGGCCCTGCTGGCCAGCGGTAAGAGCGTTGTCGGCAGATCGTTCAAATATCACCGTCCGCGCGGGATATTCGCAGCCGGCGTTGAGGAGCCCAACGCGTTGATGCAAGTCGGCGAGGGTGGACGCGCTGACGCGAATCTCGTCGCAACCCAGATCGCGCTCCATGATGGATTGAGCGCGCGGGCGGTCAATTGTTGGCCGAGCGCTGCGTTCGACCTGGGTGCAATCAACAACGCCTTGGCGCGCTTTTTTCCCGCGGGCTTTTATTACAAGACGTTTCTTTGGCCGAACTGGCGCGTCTACGAGCCGGTCATTCGCCGCGCTGCAGGCTTGGGCAAGGCGTCCGAGCAGCCGGATGCGGACGCTTATGAAACACGATTTGCACATTGCGACGTGCTTGTTGTCGGCGGCGGGCCGGCAGGGATCTCGGCAGCGCTCACCGCGCAGAGTTCTGGCGCCCGGGTCATGCTCGTGGAGCAAGACGCAAGGCTCGGTGGAAGTTTGCGATGGCGCGGCGGCGAGATTGACGATGCGCCGTCCGAGACTTGGTTGAGTCACGTAGAAGCGACGCTTCAAGCCGGTTCGCGCACGAAACTTCTTAAAAGGACGATGGCGGTCGGCTATTTCGACCACAACAGCGTCGCGCTCCTGCAGAGCTTCGATGTCCAAGCAGGTCAATGTGCCGCTTCAGCTCGCATGCGCCTTTGGCAGGTGCGCGCCAAACGAGTCATTCTCGCTAGCGGGGCAATCGAACGTCCGCTTGTGTTTCCAGGCAATGACCGGCCAGGCGTCATGCTAGCCTCCGCGGTCGCACGCTATATCGGCGACTATGGCGTGCGATGCGGTGAAGCCGCGCTCTTTCTCGCAAACAACGATAGCGCCTATGCGAGCGCTCAAGCCTATCGGATGGCGGGCGGAAACATAAAAGCGATTGTCGACACAAGAGCCGATCCGGGCGTCGAAGCCGCGCGCTTAGCGGCAGAGGGCGTTGAGGTCATCGCTGGCGGCACGGTTGTTATGACGAAGGGCGCCAAGAGAATTAGCGCCGCGCGCGTTAGGACAGCATCCGGGGCCGAGCTGGAACTGCGTATCGATCTGTTGGCGGTCTCTGGCGGATGGACGCCGACTATCCATTTGCATTGCCAATCTGGCGGGCTGCCGAAATGGGACGACCGCTTCGCTTGTCTGGTCCCTGGACCGTCGGTGCAAAACGAAACATCGGTCGGCGCGAGCGCTGGAGTGTTTTCGCTTGGTGAAGCGATGAAGCAAGGCGCTCGAGCAGGCGCGGACGCGGCGCAAGCGGCGGGATATAACTGCGATTCAGCTACGCCCGCGCCTCAAGCACGATCAACCATCTCCTTCGCGATCGAACCGGTTTGGATGATGGAGGGCAAAGGCAAAGCGTTCGTCGATTTGCAGAACGATGTGACCGCCGGCGATATCGAATTGGCGCACCGCGAAAACTTCGTCTCGGTCGAGCATCTGAAGCGGTACACAACGCTCGGAATGGGCACGGATCAAGGCAAGACTTCGAATGTGAATGCGCTTGCGCTGATGGGGCAAATGCGAGGAAGCCCGCCCGCGCAGTCGGGTGTCACGCGCTATCGTTTCCCTTTTGCGCCGCTGCCCATTGGCGCGTTAAACGGTTTTGATCGGAGCGAAACGCTTCGGCCATCGCGTCGCTTGCCGCTGCATGATTGGCATACCGGCGCAGGCGCGGTGTTCGAAGAATATGGAAGCTGGATGCGACCGGCGCGTTACCCGCGTGGCGGCGAGACTCGTTTCGACGCTGAGCAACGCGAGGCGCGCACGGTTCGTGAAGCGGTCGGCATTTTCGACGGCTCGCCCCTTGGAAAGATCGAGGTCTTAGGCCCAGACGCAGGACGCTTTCTCGACCGTATCTATGCCAATCGCATGTCTGACTTGGCTGTCGGCAGATGCCGCTATGGCCTCATGTTAAACGAGCTCGGCGTCGTCATCGACGATGGCGTCGCGAGCCGCCTCGATGAAAATCGGTTCTTGGTCGGCACAACGAGCGCCGGCGCCGCGCGCATAGCGGCGTGGCTCGAGGAATGGTTGCAATGCGAATGGACAAGTTTGAACGTGCTCGTTGCGCCAGTGACCCATTGCTGGGGTGTCGTGACCGTCACGGGACCGAAAGCCCGCGAAACGATGGCGCGCGTTGGCGTGAACTTTGACATCGGGCCAGAGGGGTTCAAGCATCTGAGTTGGCGCGAAGGCGAGGTGGGAGGAGTATCCGCCCGCGTATTTCGCGTGAGCTATACGGGCGAAGTATCCTATGAAATCAACGTAGCGCCTTCGCGCATAAGCGAAGTATGGCGCTCATGTTTCGAAGCCGGCAAAGAGTTAGGCATAGCGCCGGTGGGAATAGACGCCTGGGATGTGCTGCGCACCGAGCGCGGCTTTTTGCACGTTGGCTCTGACACTGACGGCACAACCTCTGCTCTGGATGCGGGCTGGGGGCGGGTCCTGAAGCGCAAAGATGACTTCGTCGGCCGCCGCTCCCTAATGCGCCCGGATGACCAACGTGCAAACAGATTGAACTTCGTCGGTATCGAACCTGTCAGTCCTGACGCACCGATCAGAGTTGGCCTTCCCGTGATCGCCAAGGCCGCCGCGAAACGCTCCGATGGATATATCACATCGGCATGTTTTAGCCCGACGCTGGGTCGTTACGTCGGCCTCGGCATGATTGAGGACGGCCGCGCGCGCATCGGCGAAACCATCGCGCTCGCCGCCGATGGCGCTCAAATCATCGCCAAAATCACCGTCCCCGGCGCGTTCGACCCAAAGGGAGAGAGGGTCCATGGCTGATGCTGCTGTCGTTCGCCGTTTCTTGGGCGAAGGCCTTTCGATTGAAGAGCAACTTGTCAGCGGTGCAATCGTGCGTCTGCGCAAACCGGACGCGGCGTTGCTTGGCGGCATTGGTGCGGCGCTAACAGTGCCACTTCCACAGAAACCCAACAGCCTTGAACGAGAAGGCGGACCCCAAGCATGCTGGCTTGCCCCAGGCGAATGGGCCGTGTTCGGCGCTAAATTTGAAGACGTACAGACCCAAGTAGCGCGCGTATGCGCAGGCGCCGTCACGCATCACGTTGCTGACATTGGCGAGGCCTGGCGTTGTTGGCGTGTCAGCGGTGAGGCTGCTGAGCCAATCCTGGCTAATGGGTGTCCACTCGATCTGGAGGGCGTGCAGGGGGCAAAAGGCTGCGCCCGCACGCTCTTGGGGCAGACCAACGTTCTGCTCGTGTGGACGTCTGACGGCTGGACGATCTATGCCGAGCGGGCTTTGGCGCAATTTATATGGGCTTGGTTTTCCCGCGCCGGGCGGGCGTGGAATCTTTGCGAGGCGGCCTAATCATGCGATCGAGAGAGCACTACGTCCTGCTGTTGAGATGCCCTGACGTACGCGGCGTCGTGGCTGCCGTTGCGAGTTATCTCGCGGAGAATAACGCCAACATAATCGAATCGAACCAATTCAATGATTCGGTTGGAAACCAGTTCTATATGCGCGTTAGCTTCCAAGCCGATGGCGAGATGCCAAGCCTTCAGGATCTTGACCGAGGTTTTGCGAAGGTAGCTCAACCTTATGCGATGACCTGGGAGTTTCACGACGCGCGGATTAAGCCGCGCGTTCTCATCGCCGTGTCGAAGATACCTCATTGCCTCAGCGATCTGTTGAGCCGTTGGCGCTCTGGCTTGTTGGCGATCGATGTCCCCGCCGTTGTCTCCAATCATGACGACATGCGCTCCTTTGTGGAGTGGCACGGCATTGACTATCACCACTTACCGGTCACATCGGACACAAAGCGCGAGCAAGAGGCGAGGCTGGCGACTCTTGTTGACGAGATGAATATCGATGTCGTCGTCCTTGCGCGGTACATGCAGGTGCTCTCGCGTGATCTTTGCGGCAAGCTGTCGGGCAAATGCATCAACATCCACCATTCATTTTTGCCTAGCTTCAAAGGGGCGGGACCCTACACACAAGCCCATCAACGCGGCGTGAAATTGATCGGCGCTACCGCCCATTATGTGACGACCGATTTGGACGAGGGACCAATCATCGAACAGGATGTTGAACGTGTCAGCCATGCGCATACGCCCTCGGACTTGGTGCTGATTGGCCGCGACATCGAAAGCCGTGTGCTGGCCCGTGCCGTCAAATGGCATGTCGAGCGCCGCGTGATTCTAAACGGCAATAAGACGATCGTGTTTCCCTAAGCCAGATCGTCAAGCTTTGAGGGAGAAGAGCAATGTCCGGCTGGTCGGAGCGCCGCACTCGTCCTGGCGTGCTCGCTGGGCTGCGTGACCAGTTGCGGGACGTGCTCGGTGCGCGCGTCTTGGACTCAGAGGCGGTGCGCGATCAACACAGCCGCGACGAAGCGTTTCACCAAGCGCTGCCAGACCTCGTCGCATTTCCACAAACCGCCGAAGAAATCGCCAGCATATTGCGCGCGTGCAAGGCTTATGAATGCCCCGTCACGCCCTGGGGCGCTGGCACGTCGCTGGAAGGCAATGCGTTGGCGTCGCAGGGCGGGCTATGCCTCAGCCTGGCGCGCATGGATCGTATTCTCTCAGTCGACTCGGAAGATATGCTTGTCGTCGTGGAGGCGGGTGTTAGGCGCCTACAACTCGATGGCGAACTCAAAGGAACGGGGTTATTCTTTCCCATTGATCCGGGCGCCGACGCCACGCTTGGCGGAATGGCTGCAACGCGGGCGTCCGGTACGACAGCCGTGAAGTACGGCACGATGCGTGAGAATGTCCTGAGCTGCACGGTCGTTTTGGCCGATGGCCGCATCGTCCGCACAAGGAGCCGAGCGCCAAAATCTGCGGCCGGCTACGATCTCACGGGCCTGTTCGTTGGATCTGAAGGCACGCTAGGCATTATTTCAGATTTGACCTTGCGTTTGCGTCCCGTCCCGGAATGCGTGGCGACGCTGGTGTGTGGCTTTGATGATCTTGCCCAGGCTGTCGGCTGCGTCGTCGACACCATGCAACTGGGGCTTCCGGTCTTGCGCATCGAATTCATGGACGCCGCGATGGCTATTGCTATCAACGCGTTCGCCAAACTCGCGCTTCCTGAAACGGCTACGCTTCTGGTGGAGCTTTCCGGAGGGCCAAGCGAAGTTAAGGAAACGCAGGCTGTCTTCGCCGCTGTTATGGCCGAGCGCGGCGGCAACCTGATCGGGACGGAGACCACAGCGGAAGGCCGCAGTGCATTATGGAAAGGCCGCCATAACGCCCTTTACGCGAGCCGGGCGCAACGGCCGGGCGGCAAAGTCCTGATCACCGATGTCTGCGTGCCGATTTCACAGCTCACGCAATGCCTTGTGGAAACCAGAGCTGACCTCAACAGGTCATCGTTGCCAGCAACAATTGCGGGCCATGTCGGTGATGGCAACTTCCATGCCTTTATTTGCGTAGATCCAGACAATGCTGCGGAAATTGAAGAAGCGGAGGCGCTCCATTTCCGTATGGCGGAGAGGGCAATTCGTTGCGGCGGCACCTGCACAGGCGAACATGGCATCGGGCTCGGCAAGAAACGTTTATTGGAGCTTGAACTCGGCGCCGCGACGCCTCTGTTAGCGGACATCAAGCGGGCGTTGGATCCAAGCGGTATTCTCAATCCAGATAAAGTGTTCGATATGCCTCTGCGTTGACACCGCGCGGGCGCTGGTCTCACGTGACGATGCGCGCTGTTTGATAGCCCGCCAATTCCAGTCCATCGCGCGTGATAGTGCCTGCGAGCTTCTGAGATTTCATGGCCGTGTCCATGTAGGAAAGCACCGCCAAACCTTCCTCGGACGCCAAAGACAGCGGCGCAACGACGCCCTCGGGCGTGAGTTGACAGGGCAAGAAGCCGATTTCTGCAAAGCCTCGCGCATCGCCGCGCGCCCACGCGACAAGCGTCATACGGCTGTCTTTGTGAAGAGGAAGCAGCGGCCAGCCCTCGCGGGGTCCCATCCTGTAGGAAGCGTCCGCCCCACCCTCTGCGTAGAAATCCTGAAGTGCTGCTTCTGGTATCGTCGTGCGAATATCGGCGACCAAATGCCCGAGCCCATAAAGAACAGGCTTGCCTTTGTACCATTCCATGCCGCGAAGGCAGTGATGGTGATGTCCAACGACGAGATCGGCGCCATGATCGATGCAAAAGCGTGCCGTGTGTTTTTCGTGGTCGGTCAGGTGAAAAGGCCGGCCGAAATCGCCCCAGTGAAAGCTGGCGACCACGAGGTCAGCGACGCCACGCGCGCGTTCGATATCAGAGCGAAGTTTAGCGAAATCGTCTTCATCCGGCACGCTGGTCAAACGAGGCGCAGTCCCCGGCAAGTAATAACCGGGAAATTGTTCGCGCCAGAAATTGTAGGAGCGCACCGGCGCTATGCCGGGGCTTGCCTCGCCGGCTTCGTAGCCAAACGGGAAGACGCTGGCATATCCGAGAAACGCGATGCGAAGGCCTTGTGCGTTGATAAGAGCCGGCGCGCGCGCCTCCGCGTCTGACGCGCCGGCGCCGCAGGTCTGAACCCCCGCGGCGCGGAGCTTATCGCGCGTTTCGAGCATCGCCGCCGCGCCGAAATCCATCATATGGTTGGTGGCCATCGCGACCACCTTGAACCCAGCCTTGGCGACAGCCGAGAGATTGTGCGCAGCAGAGCCGACAACGAGAGGGGCGCCGAGCGGCGGACGTGGAATGTTGGAGTAGGCGCATTCGAGATTTGCGAACATGATGTCGGGCGCGTGCAAAACGCCGTCCAGTTCGGCGAACACCTCGTCGGGATTGGCGCGGTCGATCAGAATATCCCCGGCCAAGCCAATGAGCACATGATCCGCCATGCTAGTTCTCTCGCGTTGTTTCTGCCGCTGAGGCGGCGAGGCACCCTCTATTGAAGAGCGTTTCGGATGATAGCTCCGTTACGTATGACGGCACTCAAGCTTCGCCCATCGTTGGCGAGAAGACTTATGTCGCTTAGCGGATCGCCACCGACGACGAGCAAATCCGCGTAGGCGCCGGGTTTAATGCAGCCAAGTCTGCCTTCGTGCTGAAGCAGAGCGGCGTTGACCGACGTGGCTTGTCGCAAAATCTCGAGTGGTGAAAACACTTCGCTGCGAATGGTGAATTCGCGGCATTGCTGCAGATAGGTGTCTCCCAATAAGTCGGTGCCGAAACCGATGCGCAATCCAGCCTTGCGCATCGCCTCTAGTCCCGTGAGCGCAGCGCCGCGTATGGCGCCCAATTTCTCTTGGCTTTCGCGCGGAAGGCCCAGGCGGGGGCCTTGCTCGGCGAGGGCGAAAATGATCGACATGGTCGGGACCACGAAGGCATCATGTTGTTTGACCGTTTCGGCGGTTTCGTCGTCCATGAGTGTGCCGTGCTCAATTGCGCGCACGCCCAATTCGACGCACCTTTTTATCGCGCTCGCGGGATGACAATGAGCCGAGACGTAAGAGCGTCTTTCGTGTGCTTCAGTGACGATCGTCCGGATTTCGTCTTCGCGAAATTGATTCATCCAGATCGGATCGGTAGGCGAGGCGACCCCGCCGGAGGCCATAATCTTGATGCAATGGGCGCCGCGGCGAAACTCTTCGCGAACAGCTCGAAGACAGGCATCAACGCCGTCAACGATGACAGCCAATGAATTAGCGTGGCCGCAAGAGCAATAGCCCTCATTGTGATGGGCCTCGTGCGCAAGGCGTGCGTCGCCATGCCCGCCAGTCATCGAAAGCATTTTGCCCGCATAGAAGAAACGTGGACCCAGGACCAAGCCGTCTTCGATGGCGCGCCAGAGGCCAAAATCGCCTCCGCCAACGTCGCGGACGCTGGTGAAGCCGCATTGCAGGGCGTGTCCCAACATGCGCGCGGCATGCGCGGTGCGGTAGGCCTCACCGGCGGCGTCGGTTTTTTGCCAACTCACGTTGCAGAAATAGGCGTGCACGTGCGCATCAATGAGGCCAGGCATCAAGGTGCGCCCAGCGACATCAATAATCTGTGCGTCTTTGTTGGTTTTGATCGGCCGCTCGGAGACCTCTCGGATGAACGCACCCTCGACCAAGATGTCCATGCCTTCGGGACATTCCGCATTGAAGCCGTCAAAAACGCGCGCGTTGCGAAAGAGGAGGCTCGTCACGCCGACGCCCTCGCTTTGACGCCGTCAGCGACGCCGCATCGACGGGGATCAGCGACGGCGGTGTAGGTTCCGTTGTCGTCGCGCGTGATGACCGCAAACGAGCCCATGTGATGGTCGTAACCGGGGGCGACGGAGACGCGAACGCCCATTCGATGAAGGTCTTCGACCACGCCCGGGGCCAATCGATCCTCGATCACCACGCCGCGCGCTTCATTCATCGCCAGCATGCGCGGCGCATCAACGGCCGCGTAAGCGTCGAGTTTGAAATCGAGCGCGTAGGCAAGCACTTGCGGCACGGTGCAGTGGACGTTGCCAGGGGAGCCCGCCGACATCACCGGTCTGCCGTCTTTCAACACGAAGGTGTTGCCGATCGTGCACCGCAGCTTTGCGCCTTTGATGAGCGTGGCGTCCATCGTGCTCATCAGATTGCCGAAACTGGCGTGACTGCCGACCATCGGCACGCCGCCGATGACCATTCCGGGGATGCCTGAGCCCTGCAGCGTGTTCATGATCTGCATCCAATTGCCGGCTTCATCGACAACGGCGATCTCACACGAGCCAGTCGGCCGATCGCTGCTGGTTGCGCTGAGCCGTGGACGTCCGTCGCCTGTAAACAAGCTGGTCATGACGTCTTTGGCGGAGGCATCACCGCCAGCCAGACGCATATGGTCGGTGAGATCGACCTTGGGTCTTGCCTTGGCGATCATCTTGGCCAAGTGCGCGTGATACCCATCGTCAAGAATTTCCTCCTTCGGCACGCCATAGACGGTTTCGTCCTGAGCATACTCCCAGTGTCGCGCGCCTTGGCGAAGCGCGTGTCCCATCGCCCAGAAATGCTCGGCCGAGCCGGGCGTCATATCGGCAATGCCCAAATGGCGAAGCACACCCATAGCGACGGCCATTTGCAGGCCTTGCAATTGCGGCGGCGCAAGAGAGACGATCTCGAATTCGTTGTGGCGAAAGCGAAGGGGATCATACCAGCGGGGCGGGGTTTCGCGCATGTGCTCAAGCGTGATGTTCCATCCCATTTCGTTGGCCTTGCGCACGAAGTCTTTCGCCCATGGTCCGTCGATCATGTAGTCGGGGCCATCCTTGGCGACGCCGGCAAGCGTGGCACCCAAGCCTTTCGGCACGAAGATATCGCCGACGCTCGGGAAAAATCCGTTGGGCTGATAAAACGCACGGCCTTCCGGAAAGTGCGTGACGAATTTCTCGCCCCACACATTGATCCCGTATTCGAACGACGAAACCGGATGGCCACGCTCAGCCCAATCCACCGCCGGCGCGCAGAGGTCGCTCCATTTCTGTGTGCCAAAGCGGCGATGGATTTCCTTCATTCCCGGCATGAAGCCGGGGATGATTGCCGATGGCGGAACAGACGCATAAGCACCGACGGATGCCGCCATTGGCTTGAAAGGTGGAAGCCCCGAGGGAAAAACGCCTTGACTGTCGAGTTGATGAATTTGGCCGGTCGCCGCCTCAAAATAGAGACACGTCACCAATCCAGCGTGATTGGTCATGAACGGCTCGACCGCCGCCTGCACCAAGCATCCAGCAACGGCTGCATCGGCCGCGTTCCCGCCAGCCTTGAGGATAGCGAGCATCGCCTCTGTTACGATCGCGGAATCGGTCGTGACCGCCGCCTTGAGGCCCGAGGCGGGTTTTTTGGGACCGGGATTTAAGATGTAACGTTCAGCCTTTTGGGTCATGGAATTCGCATCTCAAGGATTTGCCAACAAAGAGGGGAACGCGTGGGGGGACCGGCGCAACACGTTTGCAGTACCGCCGCCCGCTATGGAGCGGCCGTCTTCGCAAACAACGACGCCGCCTTTGATGGTGATGCGCGGCGCGCCAGTGACGCGCCAGCCTTCGAATGCTGAGAAGTCGGCGCGCGATTGTTGATTTCGCGCGTCGATAGTGATTTCGCGGCTCGGATCCCAGATATTGAGATCGGCGTCCGATCCGACCGCGATCGCGCCCTTGCGCGGATAGAGTCCAAGCAGCTTTGCCGCGTTGGCGGAGGTGACCGCAACGAAACGTTCCAGCGAGAGCCCACGTTTCACAACGCCTTCCGAAAAGAACATGGGCAGCATCTCTTCGAGATTGCCCACGCCTGGACGGGGATGCTCGAGATCGTGCGCGGGATCGAGCTTCTGGCGCTTCAGAAGCGGGGCGTGATCGGAACCCAGTGTATGCACTGCGCCGTTGGCCAAGCCCCGCCAAAGCGCGTCGCTGTCTTTGAGCGCTCGGATCGGCGGGAAGCTCACATAGAGACGTCCGTCCGGTTGGCAATATTTCTCCGAGCTCAAATGAAGATAGATCGGCCTGGTCTCAACAAAAACCGGGAGCCCACGCTGCTGGGCGTCCATGCAGGCCTTCAGGCCTTCGGCGCTTGAGAGATGGACGATATAGACTGCACAGCCCGTCAGCTCGCAGAGCGCGATCACCTTTTGGACGGCCTTCACCTCCGACAAAACTGGGCGGGTGCCTTCATAGCAACAGAAATCAGTGCGCGTCCGGCGCAATGTCGAAGACAACGCGCGTGCAATCACAGCGGCGTCCTCACAATGAAACATTGCCATTAGGTTTCGCGCGCGGGCGGCGCGGAGAAGCTCGACATAGGCCTCGTGCGCCTCGTCGAACTGGCCCAGCATGGTGAAAAGCTTGAACGTTGACTGTCCCGATGCAGCGATCGCGTCCAAGATCGACGCGTCGGGGGGGCCTTCGGCGTTGAGAACACTGTGAAAGACCGCATCGACGCCAGATGAGGCCTCGGCGTCGCGCGTGTGACGCAGCAGCGTCGCCTCGACCGATTCGCCCGCATCGGGAAACGCCATGACGCCGATGGTGGTGATGCCGCCCGCGAGCGCGGCGCTCGAACCTGAGCTGAAATCATCCACAAATGGGGAAAGATGCACGTGGGGGTCGACGCCGCCGGGCATGAGTAGCATTCCAGAGGCGTCGATTGTCCCGCAGGCAATTTCAATCTCGTCGCCGATGGTTTCAATTCTACCGTTGCGCAACAGCGCATCAGACTTTCGCTGACCGTCGGCATTCACGATGACGCCGTTCTTGATCAGAAGCGGAGAACCCATCGCCTAACGTTCAATCCTCTCGTCATTGGGCTCGGAGGCCACAGAAACCCGCGCGGATTGCTCATGCATGTTCGCTCACACCAAGTGCGGCGTCGTCCGCGTCTGAAGTAGAAGTGATGCTGTCCGCCAGATCCCGATCAACCGTCTCGCTGGCCTGCCATTGGTGCCAGGCCGCCCAGAGATAGCCAGGGCACATCGCCACCAGCGCGTAGCGCAGCGCTTCATCGCCAAAGAACGGGTGCAGAGTGTCGCTAATGACGCCCGCGAGTAGGGGGCCAAGCCCCATCCCGATCAGATTGGCGAAGAAATAGACGATGGCGATCGACATCGCGCGCAAATGCGGAGGCACCAAACTCTGCATGGTCGCCAGCATTGGGCCTTGTGAGGTGTTTCCACCGAGCGCGGCCAGGGCCAACAAACCAAACGCCCAATGATAGTCGGACACCAGAAAAGCGGCCGCGCTCAACACCGAGAAAAAGGAGAAGGCGATGGCGCAGCCTCTCAGCTGTTGACGCTCACGATGCGCGGCGAACCGCGTCGCGAGCTCACCGCCTAGAATGCAGCCAGCCCCGCCCGCGACACCCCAAACCAAACTAGACCAGGTACCAAGTTCGCCGGTTGAGAGGCCGTGACTTCTGATGAAGAAGCTCGGCATCCATTGCAGCAAGCCATACGCGAACAAGAACCAGAGCGAATAGCAGATAAGCAGGTGGCGAAACGCTCGGTTGCGCCAGAGGATGCTAAACACTGCAATTACGTTCGGCTGATTGCTTGTTGGCGATACAGGCGCTGGACTCTTAGAGAGGTTCTTTGTCTTCCGCGGCTCGCGAAGCGTCAGCAGCGCTAGCAGTGCAAGCGCAAGGCCTGGAGCTCCGAGAATGACAAAGGTCAGCCGCCAGCCATAAAATTGGTTGAGCCAGCCCGCTGCGAAATAACCGATTAAGAGCGCGAGGGGCCCGCCGAGTATGAAGATTGAGACCGCTCTTGGGCGCTCAGCGCGCGTGAATTCATCGGCGATCAAAGAATGCGCCGGCGGCATGCAGCCGGCCTCGCCAACAGCGGTGACCACGCGCACCGCCAAAAGCTGTAGGAAGTTTCCCACAAACGCCGTCGCCGAGACCGCGATGCTCCAGAGCGCCACGGTCACCGAGAGAATGGTTATACGATTGCCCCGATCGGCCCAGTGCGCGATCGGCAGTCCCATGACCGCATAGAAGGACGCGAAAGCAATGCCGGTTAGGAAACCGAGCTGCGTGTCAGAAGCCGAGAGTTCGGTCTTGATGTCTTGCAGGACGATGCCAAGCGCCATCCGGTCCAATTGATTGAAGGCCAAGATGACCATCAGCAAATAGATCAGGTAGCTCTTGTATCGGCGCTCTTGCATCGACGCGTTCACCGAAGGGAAAAAAAGAGCTGAGGTCCGGTTGGAGACGGACCTCAGCCACGTGGGTGGGAGATGATCAGATCAGTAGTGATAGTCGACTTGAATGCCGAAGGTGCGGGGGCGCACGCGCGTCGTCGCATCTGGGCCGAAGAACGGATTGCGGATCACGCCGCCGTCTTCATTGGTGATGTTGTCGACAAACAGGTTGAGGTTCCACGCGGTGGGCGCCTCGATCGACAATGAAGCACGCCCGATGAAGATCTTATCGCCGGCGCCGATCACAGTGGCGCCGCCGACGATCGAGCGGAAATCCTGACCAGAGGTGTAGCTCGCGGAGCTCGAAAGGCGCGCATTGAACCCGCCGCCAAGCGCCCAGGAATAATCAGCAAAAGCGCTCGCGGTGTATTCCGGTGAGAAGTTCAACCGCTCGCCCGATCTGAACAAGATGCCGCCCGAGAATGGCACGTCTTCATCAACGGTGAGACCGTTCCAGCTGACGGTGCCGCCAAAATTGAGATTGTGGGTTGGGTGGAAGGTGACGCCAGCATCGACGCCTAGTCCGCTTGCAGATTGTGCGTTGATAATAGCAGACACCGGTGCGCCGTTGAACAGAACGGAGACCTGTTGCTGAACGTCGTCCCACTGGATGTAGTAGACCGAGGTGTCGAAAGAGATCCAACCGAGGTCGCCTTTGGCTCCAAGTTCGTAATTATGAAGCTTGTCGGGATCGGCTGACGGAAATCCCGGGACGCCGCCGGTGGTTGGATAGGATTGCGGCGAACCGCTCCGGAAGCCCTCGGAATAGGAGCCATAGATCGTTGTGTTGGGCACGGGATGCCAAGCAAGCACCAGCCGTGGCGTGAACGCGTGGAAGGAATCCTGTGCATCGTAATAATTAGGTGGGTTGACCGGTGCAACCGCGTGATCTTCGCGCGACTCCACATCGTCATGGAAGTAGCGCCCACCCACGGTGAGTTCCAGCGTGTCGTCAAGCAAGAGGCGTGTGAGCTCACCGAACGCCGCATAGGACTTTGACGTGTTTGTCCAATCAAACACCAGACCAAATTCGGGCACGCGTTGGAGGTTTATGTCTTCACCGTCGCGATACATCGCGCCGACGGTCCAGCGCCAGGGTCCGTCGCCCTCCGAGTTGAGGTAAACTTCTTGCGAGAAGACATTGGCGTTGAAGTTGTCATTGAGCGTGGACGCGACGCCAAACAGGGCGGTGACGTCGGTGTCGCCACTGCTTGAATAGTCGATATAGCTCGACGCGCTCGTCAGTGTGAAATTGTGGAAATCGTAGCCGACGCGGAAGCTATAGACGTCGAAGTCGATCGAGTACGATTCATCGCCGCTGGTGTGGCGAATGCCGTCATCGGAACTAGCGGCTTTGCCGCCGAAATCAGATCGTGATGCCCAGGCCGAGCCGGACAGCGTCAAATCCGATGTCGGTTGTGCATCCAACCGAAGGCGTCCGTTGCGAATTTGCGCATCGTTGGCGTTGGGATGATTGATGTAATCAACCCAGCCGCCAAGATCTTGATAGCCAAGGACGGCGCGTGCGGCGAGGCGATCTTGAATCAGCGGTACGTTGATCGCCACGTCGGCGCGGTAGCTTTCGTCTCCGCCTTCCGTGCCAGAAGTGGAGACACGGCCTTTCAAATCGAAGGAGGTAAGATCGGCAGCATGGGTCAGCACACGCACGACGCCACTTTCAGCGTTGGCGCCGTAAATGGTGCCTTGGGGGCCGCGCAGCACTTCGACGCGTTCAAGGTCGTAAGCATTCGCGTCGGGTGCGATGGCTGTCTGTACGAGGCCGAAGGGGACGGAGTCGAGATAGTAGGAAACAGGACTTGAACCCGCGAACACCGGACCGGCCGCGGCGACGCCGCGCACAGTGACAACAGTGCCGCCAGCTTGCGTATGATTGAACGCTGCAACGCCTGGCACGCGCATCAGCTCTTCGGTGATGCCTTGCGTCGTCGACTGGTCGAGATATTGACCGCCGAGAACCGCCACCGACATAGGAACGTCTTGAAGGCGCTCCTCGCGTTTTTGCGCCGTGACGACGATTTCTTCTTCGGCCTGCGGCGCTGACGTGTCAGCGCCGGATTGGGGCTGGGGGCCGGTGGTCGCCTGCGCAAGAATGACGTACGCGTTCGGACCAGTCGTG
Organism: alpha proteobacterium U9-1i; assembly: GCA_000974665.1. Lineage (NCBI taxonomy): Bacteria > Pseudomonadati > Pseudomonadota > Alphaproteobacteria > alpha proteobacterium U9-1i. The sequence continues at coordinate 606,634 of BBSY01000002.1, forward strand.
CGATAGGTGAGATCAGTGCCGGTCAACATCCGATCGAGCGCTTGCTGCGGCGTCAGGTTTCCGGACAATGTTGCCGCTTGCTTGCCGCGAACGAGTTCGGGCCGAAACACGATTTGTACGTTTGTTTGCCGCGCAAGCTGATTGAGCGCGTTGCCCAAATCCTGCGACTGCACTGAAACTGTGATCAATTGCGCTTGCTGCGCGTGGGCTGCGCCTGTCATCGCGGCGACTGCCACAGCTGCGCCGGCGAGAAGCCCAAATCGGCGCCCATGTCCACGATTACTGACCATATTCCTCCCCCTCATTGAGGCCAGGTATTCCCGGCCCTCTTGAGGTCAGACGCATTGCGATCTCGCATCCCCAGCCAGATGCGACAGAAAATTTACACTTTGGGCAAATGTGTGCCCAGAGTTCAACGCGGATAGAGCGTGACCGAGCCGTCGGCTGCACGTTGTGCGCGAACCGGAAACGATTGCTCTAAAGCACTCACGGTCGTCGAAATCTCACCGATATGGAACGTCCCCGAAACGCGCAGCATGGAGAGACGCGATTCGCTCAACTTGATCGGCTGCGGCGAAAAGCGATTGAGCTGATGCAGCGCATCGCCCAGCGCAACGTCGTCAAATACAAGGCGGCCAAAGCGCCAGGCGCTCTGATTGTCAGCGTCGACTGGCGCCACTTGCGCCAAGCCGTTGCGTTCCACGTAAGCGTAATTGGGCGCAAGCGTCGCCAGCGTGCGGCCATGAGCGGTGTCGGAAATACGCACCGAACCGGCCACTAAAATCACCGCGAGATCGGCTTCTTCGGTATCCACGTCGAACTGGGTGCCGAGCACGCGGACTTCGCGCCTACCGTGCCGGACCATGAAGGGCCGGTCGGCTTCATGATCGATGTCGAAGAAGGCGCGGCCGCGAACAAGTTCAGCCACACGTTCATGCGCGCCGAGGCGCACGATGAGCTGGGAATTGGGCCCAAGTTCGATCGCGCTGTGGTCGGCAAGATTGATCGTCGAGCGTTGGCCGGCGAGAGTTTCATAGGTCGTCGCGGCGGGCTCATGCGGCATCAGGAAAAAGAACGCGGCGGCGGCCGCAACGGCCAAGGCGCTAGTCAGTCCGCCAGCGATCCACTGCCGGCGCGAACGGCGCGCCGCCTCCAAGCTTTCGTGTTGCGCGGCAAGGATCTCCGGCGCTTCCCCAAACGCGCCGAGATCGCCCCAAAGCCGCTGGAATGACGCGTAAGCGCGAGCATTTTCCGGATTGGCGGCTAGCCACTCGTCGAATTCGTGCGCATCCGCGTCGGACTTCTTGTCCGAGGACATACGCGCGAACCACGCAGCGGCTTCTTCTTCGGCCGTCTGAGCGGCCGAGCCCACGGGCTTAGGCCTGCTCATGATCATCGTCCTGCATCGCTTTTTTGACGTGGAGAAGGGCGCGCGTCATATGCTTTTCAACCGCACTCACCGATATGCCAAAGCGCTTGGCGATTTCAGATTGCGGCATGCCGCTATAGCGATGAAGCAAAAACACGGATCTGCACTTGGGGCTGAGTTCGGAGAGCGCATCAAGTAAAACGCGCAACCTGCGCCTTCCCTCAAGTGCGCGTTCAACAGAAGGTTCGTCTGACGGTAATTCAACAATGTCCTCAAGTTGGACTTGGCCTTCCGGATTGCGCACGCGGTTGCGGCGCACACGGTCACGGACCAGGTTCGCTGCGGTTTCGAAAATATAGCCTTCGATGGTCGGCTCGGAGAGAACGTCGGGACGCTTGGCGAGGCGGAAGAAAACTTCCTGCGTCATTTCTTCGGCTTCGGCATGGTCATGGACGCGACGCGCGAAGAAACCGAGGAGCGGCTTTCGATAGCGCTCGACCAGTTTCTCCAACAAGGCGTTCTGCGGGGAGGACCCCATCCGACCTTCAAGGCTCCCGAAATATCCCGGAATAACTAGGATTTCAGCGAGCATAAGTCTCCGCTCAGCGTATAAGCAAATGTTGTGCACGCGCCTGGGGGAGGGGCGGTTTCGTGCGTATTACGTCTAATGGGCTGATCTTGGCGCGCGACGCGGCGGGCCGTCTTTGGGGAAATCGGCTCCTCGCGCGTTTTACTCAACGAGCCTGTTGCTTCCTCCAGTAACTGGCTTTCGAACCCTACCCGTTGGCCCGCTGTCCCATTGGACGGCGGGCCATTATTTTTGAGAGCGTGAGCGCCGCGAGTCGACGCCGGAGAAGGGGTAGGAGTCGGCGGCACGAGCAAAGCCAGCCCCGGCCCATCACAGCCCGCACCGCCAATGAGTAAGACGTGCGGGCGACAAGTTTCCGCATGCGTTCTTGCGCATAGTTCAGATCAAAATCACGTCGCACTGATCGACTGGCCACAAAGGCAGCTCAAATTCGGCGTCCTCGATATCGGCTTTCAGCTGGTTGCGGATGTCTTCGAAAGCCGTGCGCGTCAGTTGAAAACCGGCATTGACGCTGAGCACGCCAGGCGCTTTGCCTCCGGCCAGAAACGGCGCCAAGAACACTAAGACGCGTGGCGCGGCCCAGGCGAAATGCTTGACGCCCGCATGCAGATACATGTCGGCCCAGTGTTTAATGCGAACGATATGTTCAAAGCTGATCGGCAAGGTGATGCTGGCTTTGTGTGTATCGAGCGTGTCCAGAAGCGTAGAGAGCGCAATGGGATAAAGGCCGCCGTCGCTGCGGCGGATCTTCATGGTGACGCCGAGCGCACGGCGCACGCGCAGTTCGATCGCCTGGCGAATGATCGAGGTGGAAATGTCGCAGTGATTGTCGGCGAAGCTCAGGCCCCAAGCGCCGTGGCCGTAAATGACTTGCCGGGCGCCGTGAAAGAAGCCCACGAGGTGTTGCTCGTGATTTTTGCCAATGCCGTAGACGCCTGGGGTTTTGAGCCGCTGCGCGCCCCAAGTCTCGAACAACCAAACACTGTCCCACAATAATTGCACGGCAAAGCGGCGGACATTGCCGAAGACGATTCTGTCCCGCCGGCGATGCCTCACCGCTTGCACTTGCGCAGCAATGAGGTCCATTTGCTCGGTGAACCATTGGGCGTGTGCGCGGTAATAGCCGTCGCCCTGTTCTTTAGCTTCGAGGTCGCGATAACTCTTGGGAATGGCGGCGGCGACCAATGCGCCTAGGCTTGTCTGACCACCAAAGCCCAGTTTAGTCTCGTGTTTGAACGCGTCGACAAACAAAGTGCGACCGCCGGTTTGATACCAATCGCACAGTTCGAGCAGGCGCCGCCGCGGATTACCGCTGGCAGTCGCGTGCGCAAGGGCTTCTTGTTTGTACGTCGCGAACTTCTGGGTCATGGCGCTACTTGAACAATTTGCCCAGCAAGCGCCAAAGGCTGATAGACGTCCTGTTGTAAACCCGATTGTAGGCCGCGCGTTTGGGGTTGGTGAGCCAGCCATAGCCGCGCGGGGCCTTGAGCCCCAGATTGTGCCGCAGAACCCGCTTCAGCGAGGTACGCGCCGCCAAGCTTTTGCGCAGGCTGGGTTTGCGGATGCCGAATTTCATTCGCCCCTCCAAGCAGACTCAACATCAGGCTGCACGGATCGTAAGGTGGCGGCGCGGCCGCACCAAGCGCGGCCTTGGGCAAAAAGGGGCGGATGCGATGAGCGATTTCGAGCAGGTGCCGTTCGCGGCAGTGGATTTTGCCGACAATCCGGAGCCGCGCTGCCCCTGCATCCTCTTGCTCGACACCTCAATCTCGATGTCTGGCGCCAAGATCGCCCATCTCAATCAAGGGCTTAAGACCTTCTACGAAGAACTTAGAAGCGACGGCATGGCGGCCAAACGGGTGGAAGTCGCGATCGTGACCTTTGGGCCGGTGGAGGTCCGGCAATCGTTCGTGAATCCCGATCTTATGGACGTCAGCGATCTCACCCCGACTGGCGATACGCCGATGGGCGAGGCGATCCAGACCGCCATCGCGCTCCTCGACCAGCGCAAGAACGACTACCGCGCTGGCGGCGTCGGCTATTACCGGCCTTGGATCTTCCTCATCACCGACGGCGATCCCACCGACAACGTCTCCGCGGCCACCGAAGCCATTCGCGCCGGGGAGAAGGAAAAGCACTTCAACTTTTACGCAGTCGCGGTCGACGGCGCCAACACCGAGCGGCTGGCGCAAATCGCTGTGAAAACGCCGCTGCGGCTTAAGGGTCTGGCGTTTCGCGAATTGTTCGTCTGGCTTTCTAACTCCTTGGGCGCGGTGTCGCGGTCGCAAGTCGGTGAAGAAGTGCCGCTGCAGAATCCAGTGGCGCCGGACGGTTGGGCGACGACCTAAGCGCAGATGTGGCGGTTTGCTGTCGGGCTCACGACCGGCGTCTCACATTTAAAGCGCGGCGATCCTTGCCAGGATCGCGCGGTCGCGGCGATCGTCCGCGAAACGTTGATCGTTGCCGTCGCCGATGGTGCAGGCAGCGCGCCCTGCGGCGGCGAGGGCGCAGAAGCGGCGGTGAGCGCGGCGCTCGCGCATCTGTCGGGGCAGGCCGACGCCGAGGCGGATTGGAGCGAAGAAGTACACAAGGCGGCGCAGGCCGCGCGCGCTGCTGTCAACGCGCTCGCGCAAGCAGAAGGCCGGCCCGTGCGCGACTACGCGTCGACGCTCTTGTTGGCGGTGAGCGACGCGACTTCCGGCGCTGCCTTGCAGCTCGGCGATGGCGTCATCGCCGTGCGGCGCAATGATGATGATGCCTGGACCTGGATCATCTGGCCGCAAAAAGGCGAATACGCCAACACGACGCGGTTTCTGACCGAGCCCGATATCGACACAGTGTGGGAAGTGGCGCCGCTCGGTCCTGACGTGCTTGACCTGGCGGTGATGACCGATGGTCTCGAAGCTTTGGCGCTCAATTTCGCCGAACGCGCAGCGCATGATAGTTTTTTCGAAGGCTTGCTCGCGCCGCTACGCAAGTCTGACGCGTTGGCCGAAGACGCGCGGCTTTCGAAGTCGCTCACCGAGTTTCTGGCGTCGCCGCGTGTCGCCGATCGCGCCGACGACGATCTTTCGCTGGTCATCGCCAGCCGGCGAGACCGAGCGTGAGCCTCGTCTATGCGAAAACCGGGCAGGCCCTGCAGCTGGGCCCAGAGCTCGCACGCGGCGGTGAAGGCGCGATCTATTCCATCACGGGCGTCAACGACCGTGTCGCCAAGGTTTATCTCAAAGCCCCAACGGACAAGAAGATCGCCAAGCTCCAGGCGATGACATCGACGCCTGCAGATGGCCTCGCCAGCATCGCCGCGTGGCCGCTCGACATCGTCAAAGACGGCGCCAAGGTCAAAGGCTTCGTCATGCCGCGGCTAGGCTCGCATAAGGATGTGTTCGAGCTCTATAGCCCGAAGGGGCGCGCATCCGCGTTTCCGGAAGCGGACTTTCGTTTCATCACCCATGTGGCCGGCAATACGGCGCGGGCTTTCGCGCAGGTTCATGCGGCGGGATATGTCATCGGTGACGTAAACCACGCGCACCTGCTCGTCGCGCGCGACGCGCGCGTCTCACTGATCGACTGCGATTCTTTCCAAGTGAAGAGCGCGGGGCAGACGCTGACCTGCGATGTGGGGCAGGGCTTGTTCACGCCGCCCGAATTGCAGGGCGTGTCCTTCACAGGCCTCGAGCGCACCGCCAATCACGATCTGTTTGGCCTGGCGGTTCTTCTTTTCCATCTCCTGTTCATGGGCCGGCATCCGTTCTCCGGCGTCTGGAACGGCCCTGGCGACATGCCGATCGAACGCGCCATCAAGGAATATCGCTTCGCCTATGGCGCCGCGCATGTTTCGCTTGGCATGAAGCCGCCGCCCGCGACGGTGGCGCTCCAAGCGATGGGTCCTGAGGTCGCGGCGTTGTTCGAGCGCGCCTTTGCGCGCAACGCCGTTCGTCCCGCTGCATCGGATTGGATCGCCCCGCTCAAGACGCTGGAATCGTCGCTGAAACAATGCGGCGCCGTTTCCGCGCACCACTATCCTAATCAGAATGCATCATGCCCGTGGTGCGATATCGAAAAGCAAAGCGGCGTGCGTTTGTTTGGCCAGCGCATTGTCACCGCGCCTGGTCAAACTTCGGTGGATGTCGCGACGTTGTGGCGGACGATCGAGCAGATTGCGATGCCGAGCGCCGACCCACCTTTGCCCTCGGCCAAGCCGTGGACGCCGCCGCCGGGCATGGCGCCCACGTGGTTGAAGCAGGCGCGGGTTTGGACGGCGCTCATCTTCGCCGCAGGAGGCCTTGTCGGCTGCGCCAACACCCCGGACGGCGGCGTATTCTTAGGCGGCTTGGGTCTCTTCGCGTGCTGGCTGATTTGGCCGCGTCCCTCGCCCGAGAAGGTGAGGGCGGCTACGGCGGCCACTGAGCAAGCGCGCTCGGCATGGACGCAGCTCGAAAGCCGTTGGCGGCGCGAAGCTTCAGTCGAAGCGTTCTCGAGCCTCAAGGTCGATTTGCTCGCAGCCAAGAATGAACTCGAAGGCTTGCCCGCGCGCAGGGCGCGCGAAATGGCGAAGCTGCAGCGTGAGCGCGAAGCGCAACAGAAACGCGCCTACCTCGACCGCTTTTACATCAAGGACGGGCGCATTTCCGGCATTGGCCCGAGCCGCGTCGCGACCTTGGCCTCGTTCGGCATTGAGACGGCAGCCGATGTCGATCGAAACCGCATCATGCGCCTACACGGTTTTGGGCCGTCGCTGTGTTCAGCCTTGTTGGATTGGCGAAAAGGCCATGAGGCCAACTTCCGATTCAATACAGCAGCGCCGGTTGACCCGCGCGAGGTGCAGCGCATCGACGCCGAGTTGGCCAGCCGTCGCACGGCCCTGGTTCGTCAGCTGCAGCAAGGCCCGACCAAATTGCACTACATCAAGCAGACGGTCGAGGGCGCGCGGGCGCGGTTAGGGCCCTTGCTGCAACAAGCGTGGGACGCCTTCCAACTCGCGCAGGCGCAGCAAGCAGCGCTTTGAGTGTGTACTGGGTACAAATGAAACGGCCCTACTCGTGAGAGCAGGGCCGTCTTTTTTGCGCATTGGCTAATATCGCTACCAGCTCACGCGCGGGAAGATAACCAACATGTGCTTTGCTGGTTCCGGTGCAACTGCAGTCGCAGCAGCTCCGGGCAGAGGCCTATGCCTGGACGCTGAAGTCGTGCGCGAACCTAAAAGCGGCAACGTCGTTGACCCGACGAAGGCGGTTCAATATCGACGTTGGCGACACCTGCGTGAAATGCGGTGCGCGAATCGACGCTCGCTCCGCGATTATTGCCACGTTCGCAATCGGGAAGCGTCGCTCCTGCGCTGACCGAGCGCCGCCGAGCGGTGCGCGACCACACGTGTAGCCCGCGCGTCCGCCGCGTCGAGGGACGCTTCGCTCAAAAGCCCTCGACCCGCCGGACCTAATCGCGGGCGGCAGGAAAATGGTCGCGCACGCGACCCCGGCGAGCAATCAAGCTGCCGGGAGCCTTTGAGGCTCTCATGTCAAAACCTGAAACTGAAGCACGGCCACAAACGGTCGTGATGATCGCTTTGTCCAAGCTCGTGCAAAGCGATGCCAATGTGCGGCGCACCGACAAACGCGTCGACGTGGAATCCCTGGCCGAGGATATCGCCGCTCATGGCGTGCTGCAAAACCTGAACGTCATCGACGTCGGGGGCGGCAAATACGCTGTCTCCGCTGGCGGCCGGCGTCACGTGGCATTGAAGCTGCTCTTGAAGCAGAGCCGCATCGCCAAGGACTATCCGGTGCCGTGCAAGATCGTCAGCGACGAAGACGCCTCCGAGATCAGTCTCGCTGAAAACGTCCAGCGCGTCGCCATGCACGCGCTCGATGAAGCGGAGGCCTATGAAACGCTGTTTGGGGAGGGTTCGGACGCTGACGCAATCTCCAAGCGCTTCGGCGTGACCGTCCGCCACGTCGAACAGCGCCTGGCGCTGGCGAAGCTCTCGCCGAAGGTCAAGGCCGCATTCCGGAAAGGCGAGATCACGCTCGACGCGGCGCGTGCCTTCTGCCTGACCGATGATCATGCCGCGCACGACGCGGTGCTGAAAACGCTGTCGCGGCCGATCCAGAGCGCACAGAGCGTGCGCGCGTGTCTCACCCAGGGCCGCGTGCCCGCCCACGATCGTTTGGCACGCTTCGTTGGTCTCGATGCGTATGCCGGCGCCGGCGGCGTGTTGCGCAAAGATCTGTTCGAGAACGACGTGGTGTTCCTGGACGATGGCGAATTGTTGCGCCGGCTGGCCAGTGAAAAGCTCGACGGTTTGGCGGATGCCGAGCGAAAGAAGGGCTGGGGCTGGACCGAAACCCACCTCGGTTACGCGCGATTCGAAGGTTGCGCCTCAGAGCGATTGCGCCCGACGCGCCGACCACTGAGCGATGACGAGCAAGCCAAGCTCGACGCCGCGGAATCGGCGCTCGAAGCATTGGACGCTGGCCTAGAAGACGCCGACGAGGACGATCCGCGCTGGACCGAGCGCGATCGCGTCGAGGCCGAAGTCGATGAAATCATCGGCGCGGCTGAGCGCTGGGACGCCGACATCATCAAGCACGCGGGCGTGGTGATTTCAGTCGAGCATGATGGACGCGCGAGCTTTGCCTATGGCGTCATCAAGCGCGCCGATCTGAAAGCGATCCAGAAGTTGCAGCGTGGCGATGAGAAGCGCGTCGAAGGCGAAGCCGACAAAGATGCCGAGGAGGCCGGCCAAGGGGATGACGATGAGCCCGTCGGTGTGCGTCTGCCACGGGGCGTGGTGGAAGCGCTGACCACGGCCCGCACCAAAGCCTTACGTCAGGCCGTGTGCGAAAGCTCGCACCTGGCGCTCGCACTGTTGGTCTATGTGCTGGCGCGCCAAAGCGTGCAGGCGGGACGGATTGACGGTGTTGAACTCAGCACCGCGCCTGTCGCATTCGCCGAAGCCGAAGGCGTCACCGAAATTCGCGATGATTTCGTGAAACTGATTAGCGGCGACGAACCAGATCTCGAACGTTGCCTCGCGCAATCGACCGATGTGTTGCTGAGCGCGCTCGCCGCCTTTGTCTCCGAAACGCTCGATCTGGTGCATCCGGGCGTCTCGCCGACCGATCGAACGCTGCAGCGTTTCGCCGATCAACTTGCCAGCGTTGTCGACCTCGACATGAGTAAGCGTTGGAAAGCGGATGTCGCTTTCTGGACCCAAGTGCCCAAGGCGGTGACGTTGGCCGCATTGGCGACGGCGTCGAAGCTAGCGGACATGAGCGAGAAAGATCGCGACGCCATGCTCATGGCCTTCGGCAAGATGAAGAAGGCCGAACTCGCATCAGCTGCGGCCGAGGCGCTCAAGGACTCTGACTGGCTGCCTGATCTGTTGATCACACCGCCTCGCGCCGGCGCCTTCGTCGTTACGGCGGAAAGCAAAGCGGCGCTCAACGGCGCGGCCGCGGCCTAACCGTTTTCACAAATGTTCGCGCGGGCGCTTCGGCGTCCGTGCGCTTTTCTTTTCTGGAGACTTCCAATGACCCCGACTTCCGGGCGCGCTGGCGCGCGCCGTGATATCGCAACCGAGATTAATGCCAAGATCCTCGCCGAACTTGAGAAGGGCGTACTGCCTTGGCGCAAGCCGTGGGATGGCGCGCGCGCGGGCGGCGGCGCCGGTTTGCCGCTCCGCGTCACCGGCGAACCCTATCGCGGTGTAAACATCGTCTTGTTGTGGAGCGCCGCTTTTGACGCTGGTTATCGCTCGCGCCTCTGGCTCACCTTCAATCAAGCCATCAAGATGGGCGCGCATGTGCGCAAAGGCGAACGCGGCGAGATCGTCGTCTATTACGGACGCGCCGTCAAAACCCGCAAGAATGACGCTGGCGAGGAAAGCGAAGACGTAGTGCGCTTTCTCAAGTCCTACGTCGTGTTCAATGCCGATCAGATCGAAGGTCTCGACGCACGCTTTTATGTGACGGCGCCTGTCACCGGCCTGATGCCGCTCGCCGCGCACGAGACTTGGTTCGCCAAGCTTGAAATCTCGCGCATACTTACCCGCGACTTAGCGTGTTATATCCCCAGCCGCGACGTCATCGGCATGCCGCCGGTTGAAGCGTTCGATTCCGCGGAAGACTACGCGGCGACGCTCGATCATGAAGCGATCCACGCCTGCAAAGCGCCGCATCGCTGCGATCGCGACTTTTCCAAGCGCTATCCTGAGACAAGCTATTACGTCGAAGAGATCACCGCGGAATTGGGCGCCGCGTACCTTGGCGCGCATTTGGGGATGCCGCCCGCTCACATCCACGACCACAGCGCCTATATCGATCATTGGGTGAGGCTCATAAAGAACGACAAGCGCGCGTTTCTCGACGCTGCTGCCAAAGCGCAGGCAAGCGTCGATTGGTTGTTGACGAAAAGCCCGGCGCCGTTCGCTTCGGGAATGGAGGCGCGCGATGTCGCGGCTTGAACGCATTGTCGCTGAGCTCGGCGGTCTCGTGTACGACGGCGGCCGCCGGGCGCTCGTGCCGGGCCCCGATCATGGCGCCGCCGATCGCTCCGTCTCGCTGGTCGAGACGGAGGAGGGCCGCATCCTCATCCATTGCTTCAGTCCGCGTGATGACTGGCGTGCAGTGCGTAATGCATTGAGCGAACGAGGGCTGTTGGCGGAGCAAGCGCCTGGTGTCATCGGCCTAGCGCCTTCACCGCAAGCACGCGTGGTAGTGCAGCCAGACCAGGAGGAGCGCACTGCACGCGCCGCGAGGCTGTGGGCGGAAAGTCGCCCGATACGCTGCACGGCTGCATCCGCTTATTTGAAGCGGCGCTCCATCTTCGGCGCAGAAAGCGTCGAACTCCGCTTCCATCCGCGCATGACCAGCGTTGACGATCGGTTGCGTCGGCCCGCGTTGATGGCGGCGATCCGAGGGGCGGACGGGGCATTGCGGGGTGTGCAGGCCACTCTGTTGACGACCTACGGCATCGGCAAAGCACTTGTACCGACGCCTCGACGTGTCATCGGCGCTCTGCTTGGCGGCGCGGTGCAGCTCGCACCCGCTGGCGACACCCTGATCATCGCTGAAGGCTTGGAATCGGCGCTCTCAGCGGCAGCCGAATTGGGCGCGCCGGCTTGGGCCGCGCTCACAGCTTACAACCTTTCGCAATTCACGCCTCCGCCGCAGGTGGGGTGTCTCATCGCGACACCTGACAATGACGACGCTGGTTTCACCGCGCTCGATATATTGCGTGAACGGTTGGACGGCGCTCTTCATGTTGAGCATGCGGCCGCACCCGGCGGGCTCAACGATTGGAATGACTGGTCGCGCGCTGCTTTGAGACCACGCGAATAAAAGGGTTGCCGCCGCTGACGCCGTTGACCGCCGTTCGGAGCACTTACCTATGTGAAGCGTCGATGGTCGTATTCCACCGAAGAAATGACAATCTTGTCCGAGGTGGTGCCGATGTAGAAGGCAGCACTTGTGCCATCTGGCAGGGTCGCCATGACCACGCACGGTTGTCCGTTCTTAGCCTCAAGATTATCGAACCCCATTTCACTCTGGAAACTATACCCGGTTATTCCGTGAAGCTTCATGTAAGCGTCGACTTCGGCCAAGAGCGCCGTTCGCGTTGGTTTGGACTCCGGCGTGCGAAGTAGCTGCATGAGCCCAACCGCAAGCGAGAGGCAAGCAATACCGAGTCCGGCCACCGCCACGACTTCGTTTCGATGAATTGATGCTCGAGGAGCGATATCGCTGAAGACTGTTAAGTGGCCTTCTTTTTTGCCTTCGCCTAGCAGCTGTGCCCGGGTTGGGTCGCCCATCTCGGGCGCAAACTTCTCATCAATTACAATCATCACGGCGGGATCCCCACCTTCTCGAGTTCGTTAGCTACGGCACATTCCGGCTCATGAATTTCCGAATAGCACAGGGGACACCAGACCTTGGAGCCATTGTGCATTAGCTGGATTGCAACCTCCGCCATCAAGAAATCGCTCCAGAAGCGATGATTGGGTAGGGGACCGCGAAACATTGCCTGCGTTGTTGCCGGCTCAAGGTACGCAAAAGACCAATCCATCGGGTTGTTGAAGGATTCTCGCCGCAAACGAAGCAAATCTGGCTCCGCGGAAATGATATCAAACATCAGCCATTGATGCGGCATCTTACTTTTGCACTGTTCAATGAACTTCGCGAAAGCGTCAGGCGGCGTTGGCCACCCCAGCCTTTCAGCGACAGATACCGCAAGCGGCTGTGAGCCTTTTGGATCTGCCGGCAGACTTAGCGCAGAATCTCTGATGGCGTGGCAAGCTGAAAGAAAACGCCACCCGGGGTGCACATCCTCCCAAGGAGCGCGTCGCTTGTCCTGGGCCGGCGCAGTCTGCGGATCATGACCCCACCGCGCCGTTGAATACAATGGATCGTGAGGCCAGATTGGGTTGAGCGCCAAGTCGACGAGATCGTTTGTCACTCGCGCTAGCAACAGGATGTTCGAGGGATCCACAGCGACGCCCACGGCCTTTGCCAGTAATTGCAATGGCAGCCTCATACAGGCTTGGTCGAGAATTTTCAGAAAGCTCTCTAGGCGCACGTCGTCCGGAATATTTGGAAGCCGCCGCACTGTGTGGAGTTGCGCGTGGCTTGCTTGAAACTCCAGCAGCGTCGCAGTTGTGACGGGGTATGGAGTGCCGTTGTGGCCTACAAAAGGCGTCGTCGTCGTCTTCGGCTTTGAAACGTGGGCGAGTTCGAACTCCATTGCGCCTTGCTCTTCGAACCAATGAATCGGATCGATGAAGCTCCTACCCATTCCGAAGAATGTATGTTCGTCTGGCAGCGGCGCGCCGCGCTTCAGCATATCGTCAATTGGAAAAGTCAGATGCACGCCGTCGCGCAAGCAGGCCTGTATGCCCATCCAGTATGATGTGCCTGCGGACCGTAGAGTTAGCGTTTTGAAGAGGCCGTACGAGGTGGACAGGTTCTGTGCGAAGTGAGCCAGTTCGTGCTCGAAACCGCAGTATAGCAAGGTATCGTTGTCGTCGTTGAACGTTGGTTTTGTGCGCAATCGTTCCACTATTTCATTGGGCAGGTTCAGCCATAGATACTGCGTTATGAACGAATATCGCCCGCCAACTGTCGGGGAAATCGCGCTAGCGGTCATCGGCCCCTCATTTCTGGCGCGATTTTCAATTCGCTTCAGTTGAAGCGCAAGTGGTCTGGCGTCCCTCAGACATCTTCGTTCGTCGCGAGTCGCGCGGGTCTCGCCCACGCCGTCGCCATTTCCGCCCGGCCGTCGCCGTCCACAAGGACAAAATCGTTTCCCCGCCCGCTGACGCGGCTTCGGGTTTGCGCGCGTGCCGCGCACAAACCGCGGGCCCCACCATTTTGTCCTTGCAGCCGCCGCCTCATGGCCGGGCGGTGGGGCGCCGTCGCGGGCGAGACCCGCGATCCCGGGATCAACCGGGAACGCTCTCGGAGATCACTCTCATGACCAATCGCGTCACCATCCTCGGCAAACTCTTGGATGATCCCAAGCTCAAGAGCTTTGAAGCCCGCGGCGGCACGATCGAAATCGTCTCGCTCTGGGTCGAAGTCAAAGACGACATTCGCGCCGATCGCTTCACCGTCGAGATCAACGATCCCAAAGCGCAAACCGCGGCGAAAGCCATGCGCAAGGACGTGCTGGTCGAAGTCAGCGGCAAGCTCCGTCATGACCGCTGGAAGAGCAAAGTCACCGGCCAATGGACCGGTAAGGTCTTCATCGCGCTCGATCCGGGCGAGGGCAACATCCGCTCCAAGGGTGTCGCTACCGAGGCCGAGCGCGCCGAGGCCGCCTGACGCTTTCGCCAAAGCCGCCGCGCGCGTCGCGGCGGCTTTGGCCGCGAATCCCTCTAACCTGCCCGCCTTAGAAAGGCTCATCATGGCCGACGGCGGAACACCTCATTCTCTACGCGCGCCAGGATCTCCGATGAACCTGCGCGGCCGCTTGCGGGAAGCACGGCAGCTGATGCATGCCGCTTTCCTATTTTACGGTCGCTGCCTGGTGCGCGCCGTCAGCGGCAAGCTTGGCCGCGCTGCAACTGTGACCAGCGCCGTGTCGCTGGCGGGTTTGTTGCTGGTGGCGTTCCTTAACCGTGGAGCGGCCTTCGAGCGCCTGGTCACCACCAGCATACCGGCGGTCCTCTTCGTCGTCTTGCTCCTGCTTTCTATAGGGATCAGCCTCGTGCTGGCGCCGGTGCAGCTTCAGCTCGAAGAAGTGCGCAAACGCGAAGCGATCGAAGCTTTGCGCAAACCGAAATTTGCCGTGTCGCTACCGGCCGGCGGGGCGACGCATCTTCCGTTCCGTGGCTCGACCACGGAGACGCGCGGCGGCGAGCGCCAGACCGTGATGGCGCCGGGCGAGACCAATGTGCTCTGCTTCATCTGTGAGAACATCGGAGAGGTCGCCATCCGCAATGCGCGCGCCCGCGTGCTCGCGGCCTCGCGTCAAGATGAGACGAACGCTGCAACGCCGCTCGACATCATCGAACCCATCGAGCTCACCTGGAAAAAAGATGATCTCAAGAGCGCGTTCTCGAAGGATTTGGCGCCCGGCGAAAAGTGCCGCGTTTGGTTGGGCGGCGTGCGCGCCCAAGGCCAATTCTGGATTTATCGCGACGTCAACGATTTGCCGGTCGAATACCAGCAAGTGTTCGGACGTGCGGGCGAGTTTCATGTCCTGATCCAAGTCGATGCAGACGGCGCGCCGCCGCTGCAATTTGTGCTGCGTGTTCGCGCCGCCGCCGGGGAAGCGCCGAACACCAGCGGCATCATGCGCGGTAGGGCTGAGATTGCTTTGCTGACGCAAGCCAGCCCCAGGGTGGCGTGGCCAATCTGACGGTGGCGCACTATTTTGCTGAGCGGCTGACGATCAGGCCCGGCACGCGCTTGCTGAGTTCGGCAATCGCGCTGTTTCTCGCCGCATCGAGCAGCTTTTGCGGAATGTATCCATAAAGCGCCGTGGCGGGCGTGCGATCAGGCACGGCCCGAAGGTCGGGGCCCGGCCACACGAAGCGATTGATCGTGGCGATGCTGATCCAGCACTGGTCCGCATCGAGGCCAAGATGGGCCCTCACGCGCGGCGGGATTTCGATGGCAGGCGCGCCCGCTTCCGGCGGCACGGTCGTGATCGGGGCCACCACCGCTTCCTCGCCGTCGGCCATCAGAATGAGCACGACAACCGGCCGGTCTTTCGCGCCTTCTTCCTGACCGCGCTCAGCCTCATGCGCCCACAAGAAACTGTAGCGCAGCACCATGCCTGCTTGCGGCGTCGCCGGGATCATCGCGCTTGGACGTCAGGCTTTGGCGGCGCCGGCGCTATCATCCATCAGATGATCGAGCGCCACGGCTTCAGGCGTCTTCGGCGCCGCCGCCAACGCCCGGATCAGCTCGGCCGCCTCATCCGGGGTTGTCTCGTCGAGCACCACCACCCGTCGAAAGGTCGCGCGCATGCGCTCGTATTCCGCGGCCGACAGCACCACCAGATCATCGCGCCCGTAATGAGTGACGACCACCGGGGCCTGCCGGGCAGCGACAGTGTAGCGGCCAAAATTGTTCTGGAATTCGGCCGCGGAGATCTTGGTCTTGGCGTCCATATTGGGGAAGTTAGCGAACATATCTAAGTCAGTCAATATCTATGAGGTTGCATGTTGTTCGCTATGACCTCATACTATTCCTATGAACCCAGCGCAAGATCATCCCCAAGCCGGTGCAACCCTGACAGCGGAACAAGTGAAGGCCGCCAGGGCGATCTTGAGGTGGTCGCAGACCCAGCTCGCCCACGAGGCGGGGGTCGGGGCATCGACCGTGGCCGACTTTGAGCGGGGCCAACGGACCCCGGTGTCCGCCTCTCTGCAGGCCATGCGCAGCGCACTGGAAGGCGCGGGGATCGCCTTTGTAGCCGGCGGCGCGGTGGAGGCCGGCAGCCTTGGCGCCTTCTCTGGGGCGGGCATGACCATGGACGCTTATGAGCGCCAGGGCGTGAGCCGCTACGCTCAGCTTGCGGCCATCGTCGCCTCGATCCTCGACGCCGCGATCCGCGCCCAGCCCAATCTGCATGCTCAGCCGGCACAGTACCGCGCCAAAGACCCGGCCTCGCTCAAGGCCAAGCTGGTCAAACTGGAGATCGCTGAAGGGCGCGATCTCACCACCGCGATCAAGGATCTGGCCGGCGTCAGGCTCGTCTTCTATTCCAACGCCGACGTCGATCGCTTCCTGCACTCTGGCATCGTGCGGGACAATTTCGATGTCGATTGGTCACGCACGCGACTGCACTATCCAGGCGCCGATCCCGCCCAGCCCGACAACCAATTCATCGGCAACAATTACGTGGTGCGGCTTAAACCCGATCGCGCGGCGCTGCCCGAATACGCACCCGTGGCCGGGCTCTGGTGCGAAGTGCAGGTGCAGACCATTCTGAACCACGCCTGGTCGGCGATGGCGCACGACACCATTTATAAGCGCCCCGATCTCGCCGGCGTTGGCCAAGCGCAAATGGAGCGCATCAATGCGCGCATGAGCAAGATCATGCGCCAATATCTGCTCCCGGCCGGGTTCGAGTTTCAGAAGGTGCTGGCCGACTTCGATCGTCTGGCCGAGGGCAAGAACCTCTTCGACACCGATGTCTTGGATCAGATCGTCAACGCGCCCGATAACAACGTGCGCTACGACTTGATCGACGCGTTCGACGACAATGTGCTGCCGCTCTACGACAACATCACGGACGTCTATCCCGCGATCCGCGACGCCTTGCTGCGCGCCGTTGCGGTGGCGCGCACGACGCCCGAGCAGCCGAAGGAAACCCCGTACGGCAGCTTTATGGCCCGCACCGTCAAAGCCATCACCGATCGGGTGCTCAAGATCGTCATGCGCCTCCGATACGTCGACATCGAGGCTACGTTCGATGCGCTGGCCGAGCTTTATCTCGGCGCTGCCGCCGAAGAGGAGCGCGAATACGTTGTCAAAGCCGCGGCGGAATTCGCCAAGCATGACCTTGCCGTCTGGCGCCAGCACGGGGCCATCGTTCAGATCCGGCTGTTGGATCGCATCGACACGCTCGATGAAAACCATCGCGCCTTGCTGCGGCCGCTGCTGACGGAAATCTACCGGAGCGCTCTCGATCCGGAAGTGCATGGCACGACCAGCACTTGGAACGCGGTGCAGATTTCAACGGGCTCCGTTGTCGCCAGCGATGCGCTCAAGATCATGCGCCGGCGCGCCATTGCTGCGCTGTTCGCGCAATATCTGGCGGCTGCGACCGATGTGGAACGGCGCGATATTATTGCGGCGCTGAATCGCGCCACGCGCATGCCGATCCGCGGCAATTACGCGGACGCCCTTCTGGTTGCGGTGCTGGACGACACCAAGACGGTTGTCGATTTCTATGCAAGCCAGGCCAGCGCGCAGGCGCACGAACTTCGCCAAGCGATCGAACACGATCTTCTGTTTCTCTATCACCGCAATCGCGGTGTGCCTCAGGAAGGGGAGTTCGCCGAAGCGATCGCCGCGGCGCGCGCAGCGTTGGATGCGGCGATTCTGCGCTATCGCGACACGGTCAACGCCATCGCCGACTTCGTCGCCTTTAAAACCCTCGTCGGCTACCAATCGGTGTTCGAGCCGGAATGGGAAAATTCCCAACTTGGCTGGGAAGCGAAGGAGGCTTACCGCGAGACGCGCATTGAAGACTACGTCGCCGGAATCGACGCCAGCAACGCCGATCACTGGTTCGACATCGCGCTTTCGTGCGCGTCGGTGAAGTCCAACGATCTCGCCACCTTTCCAAGCTTCGGCAAATTCATCCGACGCGTCTCAGAGCTCAAACCCGACATCGGCGAAGCGTGGCTGGAGAAGGCCCAAGGCACGCCGCTGGCGCGGTTCATGCCGGGCTTTCTACATGGGCTGGCCAAGAGCCGGCCGAAACTGGCGCGCAAGATCGCCAGCAGCGCCATCGCCAAAGGTGAGTTCTTGGCCGAAGTGGTGCTTTGGCTCCGCCACGCCGAGCCTCTCGATGGTTCGCTCGCCAAACGCGGCGCGGGCGCCGCAATCAAACGCGATGCGGCCGATGCGGTTTACACCGCGCTCGAAATGGCCGTCGCGCGTGCGCCCGATCTGGGCGCGGCCGAGGCGCGCGAGATTTTCCTGAGCTGCCTCAATTATCTCGATCGCACCAACAACGTCCATTGGACGCTGACCGGTTCGATCTGGTGGGAGAAAAACAAATTCGCCGACGCGCTTACCGACGATGACCTGCGCACGGTGCTGAAGGCGCTGGTCGCCGTTCCGGAAGTGGATTGGCACGTCGAGACCATGCTGATGGACATGAGTGCGCGCGTTCCTTCGGACGTCATCGCGCTCTTCGGTCAGCGCTTCGCCCATGAAAACGCGCTGCGCGAGGATCCGTTGAGCGCCCGCTATGAGGCCTTGCCGTTCAAGCTCGATCGCTTGGCGCCGCATCTGGCGGCGCACGTTGAGCTGACGCTGGCGCAGGCGGCAGTCTGGAACGCCGCCGATCCTCGGCTGGCGCGGTTCAAGAGCGCCGCCTTCATGGCCAAGCTCCACCCGCAATGGTCGGCCGGTTTGGAGAACGCGCTCTGGACACTCTTCGAGACCGGGGACCAAACCACGCGCGAATTCGTGCTCGCCGTGCTCGCCAATTATGAGGGCGCAGCGTTCATGCATCCGTTGTTGCGCAACATCGTCGCCGCCTTGCCGGAAGGCGACGAGCTCCTGTCCGACGTCAGCCTGGCGCTGCATGAGACCGGCGTCATGCATGGCGAATTCGGCGCCGTGGCCGCTTATCGCGCCAAAGCCGATGCGTTGAAGGCTTGGCTAACCGACGAGCGCGCGCGTGTGCGGGCCTTCGCTGAGGACACCATGCGCGGCTACGAAAACCACATCGCCGCAGAGCAGCGGCGCGCCGAAGAGGACTTGGCGATGCGCCGGCTTGCCTATGACGAACCGCCTGTCCCGCCATCCGAAGCGACCGAGGGAGAAGAGCAGTCGTGAGCGCCGAGCCGATCAAACTCAAGGATTACGATTTTCACGGCTTCGCCATGAATGGCGCCCTGGCTGGCGAAGAGGTGCAGGTCGCTCATCGCGCCATGCTGACCTCCGACAGCCCCGCCTTCTATGTGTTCATGCGCGGGGTATGCGACTCGCTTGCGGACGCGGCGCACGCAGCCGGCGTCCTGATCCAGCCCGATCACGTCAGTCATCTGCTGTTGGTGATACATACCGGCCGCACAGCCGACCTCTATCTCGGCAATTTCGCCATGACGCTCGAACTGATGGCCAAGAAGGATATCACCGCTGGGCAAGCAGTGTCGGAGGCCGACATCGCCGACATCCGGCGCCTCAGGCTGCACGATGTGAAGCTCGACCCGAGCGACAAGGTGCTGATCTGCTTTAAGGTGAACTGGAAGTTCGGGCTCTATTTCGACCTCGGCGATGAAGAGCCCTTGGACATGAACGGGCTCGAACGCGACCTCGGCCACCTCTACCGCTTGCTGCGGTTTGAGGCCGCGTACGATGCGCTCGCCGATGAGAACTTCGTGGCAAGGTTCTTCGCAGGGGGATGGTTTCCCTTTGTCGAAATTTTCGGCCCAGAAAGCGAGCGCTTGCTCAAAGCTTGGCGGCTCGATTTCAACATCGCCGGCGAAGAAGAAGCCCTGCTGCGCCGTTTCGACGCCGCGCGGATCGACGCTATCGCGGCGCGGTGGGCGGCCCATCCCACATTGGGGCCCCACGCGGCCGTGCTGAACAGCGGCCTAGAAGCGTTCAAGCGCGGCGACGCAGTGGCTTCGCTTAAAGTCATCCTCACCGAAATAGAGGGCGTGCTGCGTAACGCCCACATGGCGGAGAACGGGGCTAGCGCGAAGATCGGCCAGCTTTTGGCGTTTGCCGCCCAGCGGGGCCTGCGCAAGACCGAGTCAGAAGCGTCGCTCTTCTTTCCAGCTCTGTTCCTGCGCTACCTGACCACCTCCACGTTCGCGGCTTTCGATCCGATGGCGCCGACCAGCGATGCCTCACGCCACAGCGTCGGTCACGGTGCGGCCAATGCCGGCGCCTATACGCAAAAGCGCGCCCTGCAGGCCATTCTCACCTTGGATCAAATCGCGCGTTACCTGTGAGCGATCGATTATGAGCAACATCAAAACGCTGCGCCGATGGGTGCCCTTGCTTGAGGCGCAGGACATCGTCACGTCTGAGACCAACGTCATCGCGCGCGACCATGACCCCGTCATCATGACGGGCGAAGGCCGCATCGACATCAGTCATCCCGCGCGGTTCTCCTATATCTTCCGTGGCGTCGCGACCGATCTCTCGCGCGCGGTCGATCGGCTGATGCATGCCCGGCGCAACCCCTATGATGGGCTCAGCCAGTTTCGCATCGAAGGCGTCGATCAAGGCGGGACCAAGTGGAGCTACGGCTATGTCCGGCCGAACCATATCGATCACACTGGCGAGCAATGGACGCTCGCCGGCGATTGCAACGGGCTCATCACCGACGATCCCGACGCCCATACGGAGAGCGGGGTTGAGCTCATCTTTCTTGTTCCGCCGGAACTCAATCTGGGCGCGTTGATGACCGACACCGAGCGGCCGGATGGAGAGCCGCTGCTGCGGACACATGCGTGCAGCGTTCTGGGCGCTATGATCTCGTTTGCCTACGAACCGTCTACGCATCGGCTGTACGTCACCGCCAAGTCGAGCGAGGCGCTTCGCCATCCCTATCTCGAGAACTGGCTCGGTGAGCCATTTCGAATTCTCTTCGGCCAGCTGATCTATCCAAGGCTGGTCGCGCGTAATTTCGGCGATGGGCGGGCGATGATCGGTTTGCGCCCCTCGCCTGGGTTGGAGCCCGACGCCGGCTTTGCCGCACTCTGGAGCAGAGGCCGGGCGGAAGCGGGACGAAAGTCGTTCTGGTTATTGTACGAGAAGCTCTTGACCATCATCGCGACCGACAAGGACGATAAAGGCCATCCGAATTTTGAAGCGCATAAGATCACCGCGCTTTACGGCGAAATCATCCAGGCCGCACGCGGCTCGCGCTGGGTCTGGGCGCTTACCATGGCCAGTGCGGCCGAAGGGTTAACCAAGCTGATCATGCCCATGCTCGGGATCAAGATCGATCCTATCCTCGACGAAGAGATCGACAAACTTGCAGCCCACATCGAGAGCTGGCCAGGTTCAGCCGAGTTGAAACGGCGTGCCGTGAATGGACTAAAGCGCGCTCGCGATACCACCACCGTCGTGGCGCTCCGGCGTCTGCGCGAGCTGGGCGTGCTCGAGAAGGATCATCTTGGCGCATGGGAGACGCTCCGGCACGCCGTGATGCACGGATCGATGCTGGCACCGTGGTCTACCGAGGAGGAAGACAAGCGTCTGCTAGACCTCAGCGAACTGATGCACCGGCTGACGTTTTTTCTGTGCGGCGCGGTCGCGAGCGCGACGACTGAAGCCGTCCAATGATTGCTATGGCGAAAGCAGCAACGTCGCTCGCCTAGAGCGGCAACCGCATCAGTGCCTGAAACGACTGCCCTGCGGTGCGAACCAGCGCGCCATTCGTATACTCCACCGCCTCGCAGCCGAATGGATTGCTCGACAGCGGATGCGTTGCGCTGGGATTGAGATAGAGCTTCAGCGACGGGGCAAACGACGAGGGCTTCCAGCGCTGGCAGGCCAGCACCGCGCTTACGTTGGCGCGCGGGCTCCGGATGAAGAAGCCGCGTTGTTCGCCCGAGCCTTCCCGGAAGAGAGCCTCCTCCACCTCTTCGTCGTGGGCGTAACTCTTGGCGCTGCAGATAGCGATAATGTAGGGCGCGCCGGCGTCGGCATATTTCCTATTCTTACGCTCCAACCCGCGGCGCAGCTCTTCGGAGGTGGCAAAATCGTTTGGCGCGCCGTCCATCATGCCGACGCCGCCTTTGCTGCCGGGTTTGCGATAGGGGATGACCTGAAGCACGAGGTCGTCGCCATCTTTGATGGCGAACGCATGGTGTTTGTTCTCAAGCGCCTTCGTGGAGAGGGCGGCGATGTCGAGCGTCATCATCTGCTGGCGTAGATCTCGCTGCAGCAATTTCACTGGCAGCGAGCGTCCGGGCGTCTTTCGAAGACGCACATAATAGAGCAGGCTCGGAATCTGGACTGCATCAATGGCGTCGCAGAGGATATCGTAGAGTTTGAGATTGCCCGGTTTGAGCATGCGACATTCCACAAAGGCGTGCGCATTGTCGCCAAGCTCGATGCGCTGATCGGGCAAGCCAGCTCCCAGTGGGGCGTCCGCTTGGGGGCCCAAACCGCGCCGCCGCGCCAATTCGTGCAACAAGAGTTCGAACACGGCGCCCAGATGGGCCGTGTTGTCCAATGAACGCAGGCGCTGCCGCAGCGCCGGCTTGTCGCCGCCATAACTGACGAATGCGCTCTCTATCAGCGCGCGCATTTGCGCGGCCTCCGGAATCGCGGTGGCGTTCAGAAAGGCAAATTCGCTGCGGTCGCTGGACGGGCCTTCGAGGCTTGTGCGTTCGATCTCGTCGAAAACCTTCATCGCGAATGTTCAGTGCGGGACGATGCGGCCGCCCGCGACCAGCACGTCGCGGCAACGAACGCAAAGCAGCGTCAAATCCGAGCTACGCTCGCGGCCGACGCACTCCAGGCTCTTGTGGAAGACATCAAGACCCTCGCGCGCCTTGCAAATCTCACATTCGTGGTGGCCGCGCCGGTACATCCAATCGAGGTGCTCAAAGTGCATGGCGCGCCGGCGGCGCCAATCCTCGGTGCCGAGATACTCGGCATAGGGCAGCGTACGCATTTTGGCGCCGTGGATCTCCGCCGACTTTTCCTGCCGCTCCCGCTCGTCGCGGCGCTCACGCATGGTGGCGTCATAACAAGTCTCGCAAACAGCGCGGTAGCCTTCGGCAAATTGCGCGACGCCGTCGCGATGGCGCTCTAGGACCTGGCGCATCTGCGTGCGGCTGGTGATCGGCAAACGCTCGCCGCACCGATCGCAATTGATCGAGGTGACGACTGGCCCTGCGAGTTCGCGAAATTTATGTTGCGCCCGCGTGTCCTTCAGCACCGCCCAGGTCAAATCGTCGGTGCGCACGTCGGGCATGTACCAATAGGCGTAGACAGCGGCGGCCAGACGCCGGGGGCCATCGGCGATGTTGTCGAGTTTCCTCGTTTCTTCCCGCAACGCGGCCTTCAATTGCGCGATCTGCGCTTCGTGGTCGCTGATCTTGTCGAGAATAGCGTCGAGCGCGTCGAGACCGGGTTCATTAGGACGTTCCATGTTGGCCCCGAACTAGCTGCCTGTCGTGCCGTCGCGCTTGGCGATGCCAGCAAGTGCTGCCGCGGGAAGGTCTTTATACATTCCGGCGATTTTCTTCGGCTGCGTGATCATCGCGTCGGCGATGAAGTTCACGAGCTCAAACAAGACCGACGCGGTCGCCGCGTCGTCCTTAAGATCGAGCTGGCCGGGATGGACCGCGTTGTTGCCGACCACACGCACGATATCGAGCGCCTGCTGGATGTCAGCACGGAGCCCGCGCTTGTTCATGCGCCCAATCGCATCATTGAGATCGCGGGCGTCCGGCTCGACGACTTGGCAGAGACGCTGGATCGCCAGACGCAGCAGAGCGGCCGCACCCCGCGGCGAGGCCTGGAAGATGCTGTCCGCCTCATTGAAGTCACGCAGCGCCTCGCTCGGCAGATCAGGGTTGGCGTGGTGGGTCTTTTCGACCGGCGGCCACGCCGGCAAACGCCGCACCCACACGCTCAGTTGCTGACAACTGAAGCACCGCGACAGCGCAACACTGCCGACATACGACAGCCCTTCGCCGCTGATCTGCCGCACCGCCGGGGCGGGAAAGATTCCAGGCGGATAGTCGCCGTCGTCGCTTTCGAACCGCTCGAACGTTTCGGGTTCAAGCCTGTGCTCATCGGCCTGCGCGCGCTTGGCCGCCCGGAGGCCGAACCATTCTTGCTGCGCGAGCGCCCCGCATTGCAGACAAGAGAAGCTTGCTTCGCCAAAGCGCGCCGGCACGTTCTTCATCGGACCTTGCTTTCAAGCAGAGTGAATTGGTTTTGCCCCCGTGAACTCACGGCCGAGCCCTCAGATCATATCATGAACTGTGATTCGGGCCGCGCGTGGCGAGCACGGGTACGGGCACTCTGATCGCAAGACGCTGCCCGTCCGAAGCGGCCCGCCGTCGCCTAGATAGAAGCCGAGGCCGCACGCGGCCACGAAGGACGATAGAGCGGCCTCTTCCAGACACGGCCACATTCGTGGCGCGACGTTTGCGGGCTTTCCCACCCACCCACCCGCGCTGCGCGCTTGCATGCGCAGCGTAAGCTGCGGCAGGCGCTGCCTACGCTCCTAGTGCGGGTGCTTCTGCATGCTGGTTTGGGCGACCGCCGGCTGACGCCGGCGCCAGGCTTTCGTGCTCCGCACCGAGCCCGCATGCGCGGTCTCGGCCATTCGGCTTCGATCCTTGTCGCAAGACCCGCCCGCCCACCCCGAGGAATAGATGTGCGTCTCGTCGAGGCGGCGCCCTTCGCTGAATAGGGTGCGGCAAGTTGCGGCAAAAACGCCAATGCAGCGTGGCGCGCAGCACGCAGGGCGAAGCGAGGTGACACCTACGCGGAGGTCGTCAGCATCGCCACATGGCGAGCACAGGAACGCGTCGATTGGCGCTTGCATGCGGCATGGGCGCCATTTGCGCCTTAGTCATTGCTTCCGTCAGCAATGCCGAATTGGTCGTGTACAATCACAGCCCCTCGATCCCAGAAGGCTTCTATCTGCGGACTTCGGAGGAGGTGAGAGAAGGCTCTATCGTCACTGTCCGCGCGAGGGACGTGGCCCCTCAGGCGGCGCGAGAGCGGCGCTACGACAGGCAAGGCGACCGCTTCATCAAGCGCGTCGCTGCACGCGGCGGACAGCGTGTCTGCAGTGATGGCGCAACGTTGAGGGTCAACGGACGTGTTGCAGCTATTGTCTACCGGGATCGGGCGCGGACAGCGCCGCCTGGCTGGGTTGGCTGCCGCACTTTGCGTCCAGGCGAAGTTCTCCTGTTAGGCGACAGCGCAGATAGCTTCGACGGGCGTTATTGGGGACCGGTTAGCACGCATCTAATCGAAGGCGTGTGGCGTCCATTCTGACATTTTTCAAACGTAGGGAATCGTGGCGCCATGCGCGGCAACAGTTTTGCGCGTGGTGACTTGCGCGTTGGTTTGAGCACAGTTGGAAGGCGAAGGGCGGATTTCGAAAGTGATGCGGTGGAGAGCAAGATAGAGAGCGCCGCAGGTTTTCTTCTGAAGCTTGCAAATGCTGGAGATTTCTTGCGGCAAGCGCGAGTGTGATGCGGCAAAATCCGCCGCAACGGCGTGATTTCAAGCGTGAGCGCCGCCGCATATGCCCAGCGCCAGCATTTCGGAGTCGTTGCGACACTCAGCGCTGCTGAAGCCGTTCGATCGGCCGCACACGCTCGCGGGCAATCGCGGCATGCAGGTCGAGCGCGGTGAAGACCTGCTCAAGGGCCGGATCGAGAAGGGGCGGAGGGCGCCAGCGGCGCGCTCCGGATCGCTCGGCGCGCAGCTCTCGAAGTTGCTTGCGGAGCGAAAAGGCAGCGGGCCCAGCTCGCGCCGAGGCAAGTTCAAAACCGGCTATGCCGCAGATCCGCGTCAGCGTGCTGTGGTGACCGTGTTTCCGCAAAGCCATCGCGGCGACGCGGCTGGCAAATTGGTGGCGCATGGCAAGTATCTGGAGCGGGACGGGGCGGGGCCAGATGGCGAGAAGGGTCAGCTCTATGACCGTGACCATGATGGGATTGAAGCGTCGGCGCGGCTGACCGATTGGGCCGAGAACGACCCACGCCATTTCCGGCTGATGCTCGCCCCTGAAAGCGGCGTCCGCATCCAGGACCTCAAGGACTTCACCCGTGCGACCATGGCGCGGATGGAGCGCGACATCGGTCACAAACTCGATTGGATGGCGGTCGATCACCACAACACCGACAACCCGCATGTCCACGTCATCTTGCGCGGGCGCAGCCGCGATGGCGTCGAGTTCACGCTGGCGCGCGACTATATTCGCCACGGCCTGCGCAACAGCGCCCGCGACATCGCCACAGAGGTGCTGGGCAATCGCGGCCGGGACGATGAGCGCTTGGCGCTGGAGCGGGAAACGCGCGCGGAAAAGAAGACCCGCCTCGACCAATTGCTGGAGGCGGAGCTGAAGCCCGATAAGCCGATCCGCATTCAAGCCATTGGGCGTCGGTTCGAGCCGATGTTGAGAGCCGCGCTCCGCAACCGGGTCCGCGAGCTCGCGAAGATGGGCCTGGCGCGCGAAGAGAAGCGTGACCGGTTTCGGTTCGAGCCGGACTGGACGGCGCGACTGGAAGGGATCGGCGTCGGCATCGATCTGCGCCGCCGGCTCGGGCGCGAACTAGCGCCAGGGCAGGGGCGGCTCAAACTTTACGACCGCGAGATGGGGCGCATCGCTGGCGAGGTGCTGGAAGCGGGACGCCGGGGCGAGAAGGGCAAGGGCTACGTCATCGTGCGCGACAAGTTTAAGCGCCCGGTGCTGGCCAATGTTCGCCATCGCGACGTCGACGGCCTGGAGCCCGGCGCTATCGTCGCCATCGAGCCGAAAACGCACGAGGGACCCGGCACCCGGGTCCGGCTTGATCGGCTCTCGGAAACTCCGATCAAATCGCAGATCGATGCACCTGCCGAGACTGAACTCGACCGCGAGATCGTCCGTACGCTCGCCGGCGCGCCGAACCGGCTGCCGAACACGCGCGAGGTCCGCAATGCCGTTAGCGAGCGGGTGGCATGGCACCAGCGCGAAGGCAACGGCCAGCGCGATCTGACCGGGCGCTTCGAGTTTGAACCCGGCGCACTGGATCGGCTCAAATCAGCGGAGTTCTCGCGCGCCGAGGACAAGCTGGTGAAGGCGACCGGCAAGCGCGCCATTGACGTCGCCGATGGGCTGGAGCGCGAATGGCGCGTTCGCGGCTTCATTCAATTGCAGCAAGGACGCTTCGCCGCGCTCGAACGAAATGATTCCGTGGCGCTGTTGCGGCTCTCGCGCGGCGTCTCGTTGAAGCAAGGCAAGGCCTATTCGATGTCGGTTGCGAACGGAAAAGTGAAGGCAACGCCGTCGCTCGGCTTGGAGCGCTGATCGGGGCACTCTCGCGTCTGGCGAATTGCGGCGAGATGGCCGTGCAACGCTAGGAAACATGCGGCAACGCGCAGTCGGCAACACCGTCCAACACGCGACGCAGTGAGGAGATGCGCGGAGTCTCGATCGGCGAACTTGCTCGGCAAGGATGCGTTCGTTGCTGCGCTTTTGCTTTGCTCCTCACGCGCTCGAACGCTTCATCGCGCTGTGTTTCTGAAACAGAATGATCGTCATCAGCGCGAGGAATGTGCGATGGCCAGTGAAATTCTGTTGACGGTCGAGGAAGCGGCAGCGCGGCTCAAGATCTCCAAGCACACGCTCAATCGCTGGCGCGTAACCGGCGAAGGTCCTCCGTTCGTGAAGTACGGGCCGCGCCTTGTGCGCTACAGCGAAGACACGCTGGACGCGTGGGCCGCTGCGCGTCGCTACGGCTCCACCAGCGAATACGGGCGCGTTGGGTGACGGTCGTTTTTGACCATCTGCGCGTGATCTCAGGCCGCGTTGGCGCTTGGAGCTGTAGCGTCTTCTGTCTGCGGCTCCGCCTGTTTCGCGCCGGTGTAGATGGCGCCGACGTGGTCGAACGCAGCGCGCGTGGCTTCGTCCTTGAGGTGCGCATAGCGCGCGGTCACTTCCGGTCGCGAGTGGCCTAGCGCCTTTTGCACGAAGGCGAGGCTGTGTCCGTCTTTTATCAAGAGCGACGCGAACGTGTGCCGCAAATCATGGATGCGCAGATTTTCGAATTTCGTGCGCTTCAGCACCGCCCGCCACGCATGTCGCGGCGTCTCCATCGGGCCGTGGTAGGGCGCGGGCTTCGGAAACACCCAGTCGGTCTTGTTGGCCCGGCGCTTCAAAATCTCGACGGTGGCCGCATTAAGATTGATGACTTTGCGTCGCCCGCCCTGGCCCGTCTTATGACGCTCAGGCGCCAGCACGACGGCAGGGCGCGAGAAGTCCACCTCCGACCAAGCCAAGTCGCGCATTTCGGCCAGCCGCGAGCCGGTCAGGGCGATGATGCGGAAGAGGTCGGCATGGTCGGGCCGGATTTCGGCGAGCGTTTCCATGTCGTCCAATGTCGTAAAAAGGTGGACGGCTTCCTCGTCGGTGAGGAAGCGCTCGCGCATCACATCGGCTGGTTTGGACACCCGCGCGGCCGGGTTGTCCTTGATGAGCTCGCGTTTGATCGCCCAGTTGAGCATTGCCGAAAGGGTGCGCGTGGCGCGTCCGACCACCTTGGGCCCGCCGCGGGTGCAGGAGAGCTTGCGGAAGCCGAGCTTCCTAACCTTTGCGGTCTTGAAGGCGGCGACGTCGCGCTGCCAGCGCTGGATGTCAGGTGTGGTGAGCGCGTTGATCGGCGTCGCCCCGAGGATAGGGTGGACGTGCAGCAACAGGTCTCGCTTGTCGCACTCCCAGGAACTCTCGCGCTTGTTCGGTTTATCGATCCGGCCTTCGGTCAAATAGAGCTGGATCAGTTCCGCTACCGTCGAGGCGTTTCGGTGGACCACCTTTTCATGCTGGGGGTCGCCGCCGCCGCTGGCGTTGTGCTTGGCGTCCTCGGCGGCCTTGCGGGCCTTCTCGGCGGTGAAGGGGCCGTAGTCGCCGATCACCAAGAGGCGCTGGCGCCGGCCGGCGCGGTACTTGAGTTCGAAGGTCTTGCGCCCGCTCGGGCGGATACGCAGACGGAAGCCTTTTACGTCGCTGTCCCAGATGCAGTATGCTTTGTCCTGGTTCGGTTCGGCGGCGTCGATGACGCGTTTGGTGAGACGTTGAGCAGCCTGCATGCGTGTCGTTGGTCCGAATTTTGGTCACCACATGGTCACCACGCGGTGGGAAATTCCCACTCAGTCGCGACCACCAATGACAATCGAGGACGCATCATAACGCTTGCAAAATCAACGCGTAATCTCACTCCTGACAAGTCGTGCTATGTTGCGAAAAGCGGCTCAGTTCGAGTTGCCAAGGTTGGGGTCGTGAGTTCGAATCTCATCGCCCGCTCCAGTTTTCATTGAGTTTTTCTTGGTAGCAAGCCGCCTGCGGGGGCGGCCCTCAACAGGCTTGCTACCATTTTGCTACCACTTGTTGCGTCGCGATCGAGCTAGATCGTTTCTGTGAGCATCTTTGAGCACACGCGCCCTCGCCGAAAGGCGGAAACAAATGCGCAGGGCACGGCTTTGACGGGGTCGTGTGCTGTGCAGCGACCGCGCTCACGCACCAAATCCTAAGAGCCCGACGTCGACCATGCGGACGAAGTGAGCGGTCGCGACTAATATACCGGTGTGAAGTACATTGATCTCGATCGCCGCTTCGTCAGTTTGGCCGAGGCGCAGGACATTGATCCGGAAGTTTGGCTAGCGATCCGCGGCGCCGACGGCCGCTTGGGTTGGAAGCAGTTGCTTGAGCGCAAGCGCGTCGTGATTTTGGCGGAAGCCGGAAGCGGCAAAAGCACCGAGCTTGAGCAGCAGTTCCGCGCCTGGAAGGGTGCCGGCCATGCGGCCTTCCACGGCAAGCTTCAGACCGTCGGACGCCGCGGGCTCATGGCCGCGATCGGCGGAAAATCCCGCACCGCCTTTGAGGCCTGGCAGGCGAGCGATGAGCCAGCTTGGTTTTTCCTCGACTCCGTCGACGAGGCCAAGCTCGACAACATCCGCTTGGATGATGCGCTCGGTGCAATCGCGGACGTGCTCGACCCTTATCTTGGCCGCGCTCACATCGTGCTTTCCGGCCGGCACACCGATTGGGAATTCCGCCTCGACCTGGAGCGCTTGGCGGATATTTTGCCCGTGCCCAATCTGCAGCCCTTGGAGGAGCTGTCGGATCAGGAGCGCCTGGACGATGTCATTCACAACCGGGCGCCAAGCCGAAAGACAAAGGACGAGGTCAAGCCGGAAGCGCCGTTAGTTGTAGTGCTGGCGGGGCTCGATGAGGCGCAAATTCGGCTGTTCGCCGGTGCGGCCGGCATCACCGACCTCGACGCCTTCTGCGATGCGCTAAAACGATCCGACCTGCTCGACTTTGCCAAGCGGCCGCTCGATCTGGACTGGCTGGCGCTCGGCTGGAAACGCGACAAGCGCTTCGGCGCCTTCGCCCACATGCTCGATCAGGCGCTTCAAGAACGGTCCAAGGAAACCGACCCGCTGCGCGCTCAGCAGGCGCCGCTCGATCCTACGCGCGTGCGGGCCGCACTGCGCCGCATCGGCGCGGCGCTTGTGTTGTCGCGCAAGCAAGCCATCGCGGTGCCGGACAGCGGCCTCGCGGCTGATCCCAACGACGACGCCATCGATCTTCAAACGGTATTACCAGACTGGCAGCCGCCCGACATTCAGCGACTTGCGCGCCTGCCAGCGTTTGATCCGGGCACGCCGGGCAGGGCGCGCCTGCATAATGACAATCAAGGCGTCGTGCGCGGCTTTCTCGCCGCCGATTGGATGCGCGCGCTGCGCGCCAACAATTGCCCGGTGCGGTCGATCTTCGACCTGCTGTTCGCCGACGTTTATGGCCACGCCTTTGTGCGGCCCTCAATGCGCGAGACAGCCGCCTGGCTCTCCTTGTGGGACGAGGACGTCGCCAACGAAACGCTGAAACGCGATCCGTTCGTGCTGCTCAATTTTGGTGATCCGGGATCGCTGCCGCCCGCTGTCAGAGAGCGGGCGCTGGAGCATTTCACCGCCGCGCTCGTCGCCGGCGGCGACAATCACATTCAGTATGACCACGACGCTTTGCGGCGTTTCGCCAAACCGGATTTGGCGAGCGCCATCCGCAAGGCTTGGGCGGCGCATGGTGCGACCAAAAAGGTGCGCGCCTTCCTGCTGCAACTGATCTGGCTGGGCGAAATCGAAGCGTGCAGCGATCTGGCCATTGAAGCGGCGTATGCCGCAGGCGCATCCCGGATTGTCGTGATCCTGGCCGGGCGCGCGCTGATGGTGAGCGCGCCTGACGCGGAAAAGAAGCGCTATGCCGCCCACATCAAAGCCAAGGCGGCGACCTTGCCGATCACGGCAGTGTGGGATGGGGTCGACAAGCTGTTTCCGGCCACGCTTCCGCCAGCCGATTTCATCGCCGTCCTCAATTCGGTTGATCTGTCCGATGGCGACAGCATTGGTGGGCTGGAGACCGATGGCGCTGCATGGGCGCAGCGTCTCGCTCAGCGCGACGATCTGGTGGCGTTGATTGAGGCGTTGGACGCCAAGGTGGCGCGCCCCTATGGCGACATTCACAGCGTCGATGACAATGACGATCGCCAGATTCTGCCGATCATGGTGTCGGCTGCGCGGCGGCTGCTTGAGGTTGTTGGCGCTGACGAAGCGCCGGACGCGGCGATCGACGCCTTGCTGCGCATTGGCGGCGACAGTCGTGGCTATGACAGCGAACGCAATGAGCGGACCGTGCTGGCCAAAGCGATGCACTGTTCAAGCGGGCGACGCCGCGCCGCTTTCTGGCGCGCCGCGCATCGGCTGAAGAATGCCAAGTATCTGACCGACGGCTTGGACAGCGTCTGGAAGATGCAGCATTTCGGCTACGAGCCGGGTCTTGTGACTGAAGACGCCGATTGGCTGCTCGCAGATGCGCCACAACGCAAAGAGGCGTCCGAACGCGCCTTGGGTATCGATGGCGCCATGTGGGTGTGGCGCGCCACCGGCAAAGACGAAAATCTCTTGCAGCGCGTCCGCGCGGTCGCCGGGGCCGATGCGAAGCTGAAGGGCGTCATCGATGCTTGGACGGTCGAGCGCGCCAGTTCGCCGGAGATGGTCGAACTGGAAAAACGCCAGGAAGAGATGAAGCGCCAGGATCGGCTGCGCAAAGACAAGGTCTCCAAGTCGTGGAAGACCTTCATCGGCAGCTTGCGGGACAAGCCCGATCAGCTGCGCAAGCTGCGGCCGGTGACAAGCGACACCGTGGACCGGCGCCTGCACGATGTGTGGCAATTGCTGAGCAGCGCCGATCGTGGCCGGTCGCGCTATGCGATTGACACAGCGGATGCGCTGAAGCCGTTGCTTGGCGCGGCGGCCGCGCAAGCGGTCGAGGATGCGCTGATCGACTTCTGGCGCAAGTGGACGCCGAACATTCGTAGTGGCCGCGCCGAGGACAAACGCGACCTTTCCTATTCCTTCGACAATATGGGTATCGCCGGCATCGCCATGGAAGCCCGGCGCTCGCCAGATTGGCCCGCTTCATTGTCCGAGGCGGACGCGTTGCGCGCCGCGCAGTTCGCGACGCTGGAACTCAATGGCTTCCCATCCTATGTGGCGCGCTTGGCCGCGCGTTTCCCAAACGCGGTTCGCGACGCGCTGATGACGGAAATTCGCGCCGAGCTCGACAATCGCAGTGCGCGTGGCGGCGTGCTGGAGGCGATCGCGAACACGGAGGAGGGCATTGCGCGGGTGTTGGCGCAGAGCCTGGAAGATGAGCTGCGTTTGCGAACCGATTTCGGCGAGCGTCACCTCAACGCCATGCTTGAAGCGCTTGCGCCGGTGGTTGCGTCGGAGCGGCGCGAGGATTTGACCACGCTGTTGCTGGAGCGGTTTCAGCGCACGGGCGCGCTGCGTGACGAGCAGATCGAATATCTTGGCGCCGCGTTCGAACTCGACGCGAAGCGCGCCGCGTCCGCAATGCTCGCCGCGGCCGCCAAGATGCAGCAGCCCGAGCGCTCCGAATTCCTGCAGCAGACTATGGCGGTCTATTTCGGCCGCTCCTATCGCCGCCGCCGCGGACCGGTCCGGGCGCCGTTTGAGATGCTGGAAGAATTGATCCGCGCCGCTTACGGCGCGATCGATCCGGCGCACGACGCCGTGCATAAGGGCGTTTACACTCCGGGGCTCCGCGACGACGCAGAGGGCGCGCGCTCGCATCTGGTGGAAATTCTCGTCAAGACGCCGGGCCGCGCCAGCTATGAGATGCTGCGCCGCCTCAACGATGATCCCGAATTCAACAGCATGCCTGGCCGGTTCGAGGAATTGGCGATCTCGCGCGCCGCCGAAGACAGTGAGCACGAGCCTTGGCACGGCGCAGCCATTGCCGGATTCGAGGCCGATTTTGACGATACGCCTCGCACTGGCGCGGACCTGCTCCTGCTCACGCGCCGCCGGCTCGAAGATATCCAGCACGCGCTGACGGAGAGCGATTACGCCCAGGCCGCGACCCTGCGGGAGTTGGCGGGCGGTGAGACCGCGGTTCAGAACTTCATCGCCGAGCGCATGCGCATGAAGCAGGGCCGCGCCTATTCCATCGAGCGCGAAGTTCATGTCGCCGGCGAGAAGGAGCCGGACATGCGCGTGCGCGCGCGGGCGACCGATACTTCGGTCGCCGTCGAGATCAAGGATTTGGATTCGCCCTGGACGCTTCCTGATTTGGAAAAGGCGTTGCGCGACCAATTGTGCGGGCAGTACCTCCGCGACAAGGATCACCGTCACGGCATTCTACTGCTCACTCATCGCCACACCCGGCCAAATGGATGGCGCGCCGCAGACGGCAGTTTTTGGGCGCTGCACCAGGTCGTGACGCACCTTCAAGGCTTGGCGGCAGAGATCGCCGCGCAGGGGCCGCATGCCCCGGACGCGGAAATCCTCGTCATCGATGTCGCCGAAGGCGCGTGAGTGGTTGGACGTGTTCATCCGTTCACGGAGGCGTTCGTCGCGGCCGTTGGCGCGACGGCGCCGCCGCACGCGCCACTGGTGATTCCGTGGCCCGCGCCCGGAAATCCTGCGGGCTTTATCAGCTTTGACAGATTTGCGCCGTGGCTGTCCTTCGTGTCCTCTTTGAGCTTGCGCGATAGTATTCCGCTGATTGTCGTCGCCAAATTTGCGCGGGCGCAGAAGCTGATGCTGCTGGGATGGATCGACGCCGATCTCATCAAGGCTGCGGAGCTGGTCGGGCTTTCAACCTTGGAGCTGGCGCTGACCGATCGCTACGGACCGCGCGCCGCGGCGAAATACGGCAATGACTCGTTCGGGCATTTGCTAAAATATATGGTCCATCACGACGATCTAACCGACGCCAAGATCGAGATGAACCAACGCTGCGGCGGCGGCAGCGTTGTGCCGCTTTTGACTGGCGATCGAAAGCCCAGTCTGGCGGAAATCCGCAACGCCGCCGCGCATGGCGATCCTTTTGACGGCTTCCTCTGGGCCGGCATGCTGGAGCTGATCCGAGATCTGATCGAGTACGCCTATCGCGACTTTGTGCCGGATCAGGTCTAGCTCAGCGGAACCGGCACGGTTGGACCGCGCCAGCCTGTGTAACGGCGACGGTCATTCATTTCGCCACGATAGCCGAGCAGAAAGAACACCAGCAATTCGCACAGCCATTGCGACAGCAGCCACGCTTCCATGATTTCCACGCCAGAATAGGAGAACGCCTTCTTGTGATGCGTGATCCGGTTTCTGAACAGCGCCAGAATGTCGAAGGGATCGCCATTCGCGTCGGCCTTGGCGCGCTTGGTCAAGTCTGGCGCATGCTCCAAGGGGTCGGCTGTCAAGCCCATGAACGCGGTCGCGGCGCGCAGCTTGTCGGCAAAGGCGGTCTGGCTGCCCAGTAAATTGTTCGACCATCCCGCTTGGCTGGACAAGATATATGGCACCAGCGTTTCGAGCGCCGCGTAGGAGGCGACAAGCGCCATCTCGGCGCTTGCCGCGCGTCCGACATTCGCGGCGCGATAATAGTCAAGAGCGCGAACCAGGACGCGTCTCGCCTCGGGCTCAGACGTCATCGAGCGATAGAGGCCATAGATCTGAGGCGTCTGACGAATGACCATCTCGTCGCACCAATTGCGCTCACTCCAAAAGCCGTCAGACTTGCCGAAGCCCAGGTGAGCGAAGGTGGGCGCCGAATTGGCATCCAGGCCGCGCAAGTTGCCCACCGCGCTGTTGCCGCCACGAACGAAGGTGAAAAAGCGCGACAGGTTTGTGAGTTCGGTCAGCGCTGCGTCGGCATTGATTGGGTTCCCGTCCGTCGCCGTCATCACCAGTTCGGCCGTGGCGATGCTGTCGTCTTTGTGGAGCCGCGCCTCGCGGCGAAAATCTCGTGCGCTCTGAAACTCGCGACACTCGATGGTGTACTGATCAACGGCAAAGCTCAGCTGTCCATTGGCGTATTCGAGCGATGGTCCATTGACCAGGATAGCGCTGACCGAGGTCGCGGCATCGGCGCGACGCCACAACAGAGGTTGGAAGCGGGGGAGGAATACAGTGCGGTCTGCCTGCATCGACACCGATAGGAGCTCCACCGGTTCTGGAAAGTCGGAGCCGGAGAGAATTGCGTTGGTGTGACCGCTCAGGAGTTTGAATGGGTCGCTCGGATTGTGATGATCAAGGTAGAGCGTCGTGTGGCGATCATAGCGCGCCTCAAGCGACACATCAGGCGTATCGGCGTCGCCAATCGCCAGCTTGTCGCCGCGCAGTTCGAATTCACGGGGCGGGAAGAGACCGTGCTCAAAATCAGCGGCGGTTAGGAATGCGTCCCAGGATGTCATGCGCATAAGTAGCGGTCGATTCGCTGCGCATCCAACCAAGTCGCTCGATCTCGGGAGATTCCAGAGTTTCTCGCTTGGCCCTGTGGTCGACGCCGCCGGCAGGCGCGTCGACGTTTGCTTGGGACGCCCCGCGGCGCGACGCCTAAGTCGCGGCCATCGCGCGCAGTGCGTGCCAAGGGACGCGCGCCAGCGCGGCGCGGAACGCGCTTGCCCTTGGCGCGCGCGAGCACGGTGGCATCTAGCCTCGTTCAAGTGCGCTTAGATCGCGGATCGTCGCCTTAAGCAGGCGATACGCGCTCGGAAACTCATCCGGTTCGATCGCGGCAACGACCACTCGGAGTTTGCCCATTGCTCCGGCCAGGCTTTTGGCGGGCGTGCGACGCAGGCGGCGCATCGCACGTGGACGCTCTTTCTTGAGCGCGGCGAAACGCCGATCGATGTCATTGAGCTTTCGAGCCTCGGGCAGCGCACGCTGCTGCTCCTCAGTAAGCTTGAACCAGTCATGGTTGTCAGCAAGCCAAGCCTCGACGTCTCCCCAGCGACGATGCAGCCGCTCGTTCTCGCGGTGCAACGCCAGACATTCGCGCGCTAGGTCAACGGCCGGATCGACAGGGGCGCGTTCCGTCGGTGGCTCTTGTGCGGTCGCGTGCGTTGGCGAAGCGCCGCCAGCGGCGATTAGTGGCGCTGCGGCGGCGCCCGCGATCAGTGCGCGACGCGAGGGGCCGGAAGTTCTACGCGGCTTCACAGATCTTCTGTCCAAGCGGCTAAAACAATGCGGCGCGGCGCAAAGCAGCTCATCCAAGCCGTGATAATGGCGAACCGCGCTAGCGTCGAAACGCCGAGCGCCGCCGCGACGGCTAAGGCCGTGTTCTCACTGCATTCGGCGACGTACCATCCGGCGACAATCCCGGCATAACCGGATGGCGCCCAGATCAGTGCAGCACGGAGAATGCCCCATGCAAGGTGCAGGAGCGCGCCGAGGCACATCAGGATGCAAACGGACAGAAGCAAGGAGGCGATCATGGGCTTCGAGGCGTCATTGCCTTGAGATCGCGTATGATCGAGGCAATCAGGTGATGAGCTTCCTCATTCTCTTCGGGGCATACTTCGACGGCTGCAACCGCGAGCTTTCCGGCTAGGCCCAGCGCGCTGATGGCGGCGAACGTCGGCAGAACTGCTAGCAGCGTCTGCTGCTGTTCGTGCAACTCCTCTAATTGATCGTCGATGTCGTCGAGTTCTCGCGCCTCGGGCAACGCGCGCTGTTGGCGACGGGACAGACTCAGATAGTTGTGTTCGCGCGCGAGCTTGGCTTCCAAGCTTGACCATCGACGGGCCAAACGCTCGTGCTCAGCGCGCAGAGCGAGCCAGTTTTCGCACGCGACGACTGATTGATCGGCATCTGCCGTCGACCTTTCGAGTAGCAGCGGCGCTGCTGTCGCTCCGCCGAGAAGTGCTCGGCGGGAGGGGCCGTCGGGACGCGGGTCCGCGTTCGCCGCCACGGGTGGGCGTCGAGACATTGGTTTGCCTTTCTGGTACGTATGAGTCGTTTGCTATCACGCACAATAGCAGCGTGATCGCTTTTTGCAAGTATGATCGCAAAAGCAAAATGCCGGAATTCACCGCTGCTCAAATACGCGCTGCCCGAGCGCTGCTCGACTGGACCCAACCGAAGCTCGCTGAGAAGACAAAGCTGTCCGTGCCAACGATACGGCGCATGGAAAGTGAGCGCGGACCTGCAGCCAGCACCGCCGCAAATGTCGAGGCTGTTCGGCGCGCGCTCGAAGACGCTGGCGTAGTCTTTCTGGAGCCGAAGGAGATGAAGACGGGCGGAGCGGGCGTGCGGCTAAAGAAATGAGTCATCGAAGCGATGACGAACGGCGTGGCACCGTGTTGCCCGACGTTGCCGTGTGTGTCCCAGTTGTTTCCCGTTGTCTCCGGCACCCATCACGACCTTGACCGCGCGCCATTGCGTCCTGAGCTTGTGAATAAGTTGTGGGGAACGCAGGAGCAGAACGCACCATGTTCGAGAACATCACAGAACCGCATGATCCGCTTTATTCGCGCAAGGAAGCGGCGCGCTATCTCACGGAATTGGGACTAGAGACCGCGCCGCAGACACTGGCGCGCAAATTCCACGAAGGTACGGGGCCGCTCTGCACGCACGTCGCCGATCGCGCCATGTATCGAAAAAGTCATCTCGATGTGTATTTCGGCACGCAGGTCTCTGCGCCACGTCGTTCGTCGAGTGAGCCGCGCAAGCCCGCCAGCGAGCAAGCAAGCTTCGGATGATTGCCATGGCGCGCCAACGCTGTTTCTTAAGTGCGAGTCAATAGGCCTGATCGTGCCTATTGACTCTCTCACCGCCAACAAAGGCCGCGCCGGTCGTTCGCGCGAAACTAGAACGGCATTTTCGTTCGCGCGTTCGTATGCTTGCCTTCGCGTGCGATGCCAAAGCGTTCGACACTCGCTCGCGTCAGATCGCACAGTGTTGCACCGTGTTTCCTCACGTTGCATGCGGCCCGTACGCGGCCCGTCGCACCCTACTTGTGGGGTGTGTGCGTATGAGGGATTTGGTGCCTCAGAAGCGCATTGCCTCTGAACTTGGCGTCAGCCGTTCAAGTCTATGGCGCGCAAGCCGTAGCGCCATTCCAGGATTTCCTTCGCCGGTCGTGCTTCGCGCTCGCGTTTATTGGCTTCGCAGCGACCTGCCGGCGCTGAGGGCCGCCATGGATCGTTTTCAGGGGCGAAGTGCGTTCGAAGCAGAGCGGCGCCATGCAAGGGCGCGCACTGCGCTCGCTGAAGCGACCGGCCTCAAGCCTAAGCGCCGAAAACAAGCGAGCGCGATTCCACAGCCTGACTTGTTCGACGCTGACGGCGCCGCCGATCTCGGCGGCGCAGAACGCGCTAGCCGCGCCCGCCGATACTGAGCGCCTTGGCGATCTCCTTCTCGACGCCTTTGCCATACTTGAAGTCGAAGTCGCGTCCA
Source organism: alpha proteobacterium U9-1i (assembly GCA_000974665.1). Taxonomy (NCBI): domain Bacteria; kingdom Pseudomonadati; phylum Pseudomonadota; class Alphaproteobacteria; species alpha proteobacterium U9-1i. Next base: position 645,239 of record BBSY01000002.1, read on the forward strand.
TTGACGCGGCCTGAGACGAATTGATTGAGCGCGCGGTCCATTTCAGGCCGCCACGGCACAAGTGTTGACGAGAAGCGATGATCGACGCGCTCGATGAGCGCGAAGCTCTGTTCCGCCATGTGTATGCGGCTCGTATAAAGCCCCTGAACCTGATCGCCATCGCGGGCGAAGTGGGGCGCGCGGCCAGTGTCGCGCTCGATGCGTTCGCGCGCCGCTTTCTCTTCCATCGTCGATAGGACGCCGCGCCAGTCTTGCGCCGGATGGAAGCCGTCGGCGCGGTTTTCGCCAAGGCCAAGCTTCTCCAACGTCGTTTCCCGTCGTTTCCAGGCCTGGCTCACTTCCTTTCCAAAGCCTTCCTGGCGGAATTGGCTTCGGTCTTCGATGCCGTCAGCCATCCGGTCGAGCCATGTGGGTCCGCGATAGTCTGCTTGCCGCTCAAGCGAGTGTGGGTCGAGTAGGGTGACGCGTGCGCTTTCGCGCCCGCCCAAGCCTTCGCGCGCCGCCACGCGGGATTGATAATCGTTGGGGAGATGAAACGCCCCACCGGAGTCGCGGGTGACGATGCCGTCGCGCCGGAGCGCCTCCAATCGACGCTCATGCATGGTGATGTAGTTGTCGCGATCCCCTGGACGCATGCCGCGATGCAGGTCAGCCGAGTAGGTGAGGCCATTCTTCTCGGCGATCTCCCAGATCGCGCGATCCGAAGTGCGCATTTCCGGGGTGGCTCGATCGAGCTGGACAATCGCTCCGCGTTCGACCCCGGCCAGACCACGGAGATCTTCGAGACGCCCAACGCGAGCCGTCCAGAACTTGCCATCGATGCCTTCGACGCCAAGGAGGTGAGGGCCGCGAGCGTCGTCACCAAGCTGCTCCAATCCAATCAGGCGACCGGTCACGCGCTGGCTTGAGTGCGCGGCTTCCAGTTCTCGTGTTCGATCGGGCTGAACACCGCGATCCTCGTGCGCCAACAGGCGTGCCGTCGCGCGTTCGCGTTCGCGCCGATCTGCGAGGCGCATGAGCTGGTCTTCCAGATCGCCCTGCAGCCGCCAGGCGCCGGGTCGCGGCTGCTCGGCCAGGCCCAGCTCTTCTAGGCGATTGAGGCGCTGAACCAGTCTGCTGGCGCGTTTGCCTTCGTCGGGCAAATTGGCGAGCGCGATTTCACCGCCACGCGCGTGACTCAAGAGATCACGGTCAAGTTCGGTGAAGCGTTCGAGCTTCACCGCGCGATCAAGCCGATCCGGCTCAAGGCGTGGACCAAGTAGCTCGGTTGCCAGTCCCTCCGCCCGCTCCCGGAAACCACGGGAAACGTAGGAGCGCGGGATCACCAAGTCGCGCCCATCGTCGCGGCGACCGCGCATCAGCAAATGGACATGGGGCCGGCCCGTGTCGTGGTGCTCGGCGGCGATCCAGTCGATGCGCGTGCCGAGATCGAGTTCGACCCGTCGTACGAGGTCGCGGGTGTAGCCTTTGAGGTCGTCGATTTGGCCGCCGTGCTCGGGCGAGATAATGACCCGGAAATGGTGGCGGTCGTTCTCGCAGCGCTCGACGAAGGCGGCGCCGTCGGCCCTGTCTAGCTCACGATCAAACACCTGAACGGGATCGCCCTCGCGTCCGGCGCCGTCGCGCTCGACATAGAGGGCATGACGCATGAGCGCGCCGCCGCCGCCGGCGGCGTGGGCGACGGGCTTGAGCTTGATGATCACCCGCTGTTGGCCGGCTGGGCGCTCGTGAGCCAGCTTTACGTTCGGCGCACCGCGCGCGCGGTTGTACCAGGCGGCGCGCTGACGTTTGGCGACACGCTTCGAGCTGACCGCTGAAGGGGGGCGAAAGAGGGAAGCGCTATCCTGTGATGAGCGTGGACGACGTCTCCCGACATCGCCTTCGAACAGGTCCTCGTTGTCCTTCGACGTCATTGCGGGCGCTCCAATCTGAGCGCATCAGCGGCTTATGTCAGCGCAGGCCGCGACGGCCTGTGGTTTGCCGCAACTTGCCGCACAGCAGGTCGCGACGAGGTGGAAAAAGAGATGTGCAGACAAGCCGCTGTGCGTTTCAACACTGCGGCGCATTCTATCTTGCCATCAATTCCTTCTCTTCTTCCGCGATGATTCTGCCCATTCCGCATTGTTCGCAGCGAGGTTGCTGCCGGCATCCGCGCCGCGTTGCCTAGTTCGCGCTGCTTGTCGCTCTATTGTCGATGCAGCGCAGTAAGCTGCCGTCGAGGTCGATCAAGTGGAACATGCGCAAGCCGAAAGGCATGACCTCCGGCTTGTCCATGCGCGGGACAGACCAACAGTCGTTCGGCAAGTTGCTCTTGCTGAAATCCGCGTAGAGCGCATCGAGATCGTCCACACGCAAGCAGGCGGAGAAGCAGCTCGTCCGCGGGTCAAGCTCGGCGTGCGGAAAGAACTCCAGCTGCAGGTTGCCGCGCGAAAGGATCATCCAACCGTCGTCTTTGAACCCGACCTCGAAGCCTAGCGCCACATAGAACGCCGCCGTCTTGTCCAGGTCGCGGCTCGGAAGATTGGCGGTCGCGTGGTCCGTCATTGGGCTCGTCCTGCTTAGCGTCGGTATCTATCCCAGGCGCGTTCTAAGCCATAGGTCAGGCTCGCCAACGCCAGCGTCACTGCGACGATGAGAATGAGACCGTGGGAGCCGAAGTCGACGACGCCGGCCGCGAGCGCAGCGAGGGCGCCGACGAGTAGGATAGGGCCCGAGAAATAGCAATGAAGGCGTCCGCAGCGGCGCGCGTTGAGGAGGCATGCGCCGCCCATCCATGAGAATGCGGCCGTCCAAGCTATCGGGGCTGCCCACGGCGGCTCTGGCGCGAACACTGTCACGAGGCCCGCGCACACGATCGGCGCAATCCAGATGCCGAGAAAGCTCCCTGCGCGCGCGGATAGATCGCGCGCGGCCCGTTCGTCAGCCCGCTGCGTCATGGTTTCGAAAGCAGCAATCGTCGGTCTGCATCGGGGGACACTGAACGTCCGCGTAAGAGCAGAAGACGCAGCAATCCCTGGCTTTGGGTCTCAGCACGACGCGGCATCCTTTGCAGTCATAAAAGTATTGGCAGGCGTTGGTTGGCATGAGTTCGGTTTCGACGTGCCCGCAGTGCGGACAAGTTATTGTCGCACGAAGCTTGAGCGGCGCAGCGCCGTCGGCAGAGGCGGTCAAGCGACTTGCTCCACGCGCGCACGAACATCAGCGGCGAAGGCTTCAGGATTGAGGCGATTCTCGGGTGATAGGCGCCCGAGTTGATGGCTCCAAGCAGCAGGCGCCGGGGGCGCCGTGTCAGTCCACGTTGGCCCCGGTGGATAGGTGAGCCAAACGTCCCAAGCATACTCTGGAATGCCCAGCGACTGCTGCACTGCGTCTCCGGTCGCGCCTCTTGGATCCCAATAATGTTGCACGCTTGAGCCATGGAGCAGGTTTGCCGCGCGACGCGCATGATGTTCCTGGGCGCCGAGCGTGGGGACATGCACGATCAAGACGTCGAGGTGGTCGCTAGCTCGGAGGCCCGACCCAAGCGCCTCGCTCATCTCTATGAGCCCGCGCAGGCAGGGCCCACAGCTCGGTCCGATCACAAACAGCAGTCGGACCTTTTCGGGAAATGCGTTGAAAGCGGTCTTCAGAGCGGTGAGATTCTCGTCGAGTACCGCGACATCGACTTGCGCTCCGTCATCAAGCGCAACCTGATCGATCGCCTCGCCGCACGCTGTGAGTCCTATTGATCCCGCCGCTATGAGAAGCGTTCGTCGGTGCATGTCATGCTCCCGTTGGGTCAAGACGAACAAGAAGCGTCGCGAGCTCGGGAAGAAACAATGACGCGAGCAAGAGAATGAGCGAAACCCAAAGCACGATCTGAATACCGATGCCGCGCACGGGCGAGCGGTAGACCCGCCAGAAGGACCAGGCGAGCAGGGCGCCCGCGGCGATCAGCACGAACGGCCGATAGGGCTCGAAGCGTGAAAACCATGCGGCGCCAGTGACGCCGACGAGCGTCACTGCCAGTGGCCCGTAACAACAAAAGCCCATGGCGGCGGCAAGGCCGGATAGGCCGACGGAGCCGCATGCCGCGCCCGCGGCTCCGAGGTTTGACTTGGCTTGGTCGCTCATGGGAAGACCCTGCTTCCTGTAGCGGCTACAGGAGCAAGGCCTTGGACGCGTCAGACTTCACGATCGGATGGTTGAGCCAGCAAACCGGCGTCAACATAGAAACCGTGCGGTATTACGAGCGGATCGGGCTCCTGCCCAAGCCGCCGCGTTCGGATGGCGGCCGCCGCCTCTACGACCCTGCCGCCGCGCGCCGGCTCAATTTCATTCGGCGATCCCGGGAACTCGGGTTTTCGATCGACGAGATTCGCGCCCTGTTGGTCTTGTCCGGCGGCAACGGTCGCTGTGCCGATGTGCACGCGCTGACAGTCCGGCATCTTGACGAGGTGCGCGCTAAGATCGCTGACCTACGAAAACTCGAGCGCACGCTGGCGCGAACGGCTGAGCGTTGCGCGCGCGATGCCTCGCCCGAGTGCCCGATCATTGAGGCGCTCTCCGCGCCAGACGCGCGTCGATGAAGGTCGAGATTGTGCAGGCAAGCGAGGCGGACATCGCCCGTATCGCCGCCGTGCGGAACGCCGCCGGTGAAGACCTCGCACGCCGCTTTGGCGCGCGCGTGCCTTGCGTCAACGAGGCCGCGGTCAAGCGCGGGCTTTCCGCCGCACGCGTCTTAGTCGTTCGTTCAGGGAATGCGATCGTCGCCACGCTGCGCTTGGCGACGAAAAAACCCTGGGCGATCGACGTGAGCTACTTCACCGCCGTCGAGCGGGCCATCTATCTTCATGACATGGCGGTCGACCCAGCCTGCCAGCGCCAGGGCATCGGGCGAGCACTGGTTGAAGAGGCAAAGACGATTGCGCGTTCTTGGCCTGCTGAGGCCATTCGCCTCGACGCTTATGACGCTCCCCACGGCGCTGGTGAGTTCTATGCGCGCTGTGGGTTTCGAGAGGTTGGGCGTGTCGCCTATCGGAAGACGCCGCTAGTTTATTTCGAATCGCTGCTCCCCACACGACGCCAGCCCTAGCGCGTCCGCGCTGCGCACGCGCAAGACCGACCGCACATGATTCACTTCGGCCGAGCGAGCGGAATGGGAGCCCGGGCATCGGCCGTTCGCGGGGAGTTCGCGCGTAAACGAGGTTAATTTCGGCGGAATGCTGGTGCGCCGCGTTGACGAATTCGGCACCCATAACCACTATCCTGGTCCTCATGCGCCGTTTCTGGCTCACTCTTCTGACGGCTTTCGCCCTCGCGGCGGGCGGCATTTCAACGGCCATGGCCGCTGAAGCCTGTCCGATGCTTGAGGCTGCCGCCGTCCAGACGCAGCATGATTGCTGCCCCGACGAGGGCGGCGCCGATAAGAACCAGCCCACACAGCAGCACGACATGGACGGCTGCATGATGGGGATGGCCTGCCGCACAGCGCCCGCCGTCGCGCCGAGTGTTGCGCCGATCTCGCTTCCGAATGCGACCATCCTCACGTCGGCGCCGGTCGCTCATGAACCCGCCAATTTGAGCGGGCCGCTCCAGCAACTCTTCCGACCGCCACGAAGCATCTGACACCGGAATAGAGCGCTCGCGCGCGCATTGCGCACGCATGCGTTCGGGCTTGTCCCTTTTCTCTGGAGTCAGACATGCGTCACGCATGGGCATTGGCCTGCGCCGTCACCTTGGCGCCGGCCGCATACGCACAAGATTTGAGTTTCACCGACGCGCTGGAGCGCGCGGCGAGCGAGGGGCCGACCATCGTCGCCCGGCGCGCGGCGCTTGATGCGGCGACGCGCGGCATCGGTCCCGCCGGCGCGCTGCCCGATCCCGAACTGGTGCTGGCGATCGAGAACGTCCCAGCGACGGGACCGGATCGCTATCGCCTCGACCGCGACGAGATGACGATGCAGCGCGTCGGCGTCATGCAGGAGATGCCGAGCTTCGCCGAGCTGGGCGCGCGGCGCGCCATGGCGCGCGCGGAAGCGGAACGCGCCGGCGCGGGTTTGGAGTTGGGGCGCCTCGAAGCGCGCCTCGGCGCAGCGCAAGCCTGGATCGGACTCTATTATGCCGAGCGCCGCGTGGCGCTCTTGGAAAGACTTTCGCGGGAGGCGCGCGCATCGGCCGAAGCGGCGCGCGCGCGGCTCGGGGCCGGTGCAGGCAGCGTCGATGAAGCCATCGCCGCCGAAGTGGAAGCGGCGCGCTTTGAAGATCGCGGCGCGGAGGCGTCCGCTTCCGTCATCGCCATGCGCGCTGAATTGCGCCGCTGGATTGGCGAGGCGGCCGACGAGCCGCTGGCTGATGCTGCGCCCGCCTTTGTCATCGACGCCGAAATGCTGCGCCAGCATCTGCGGCGCCATCCGGCGCTTGCAGCCTACGACGCCGAGAGCGATGTGGCGCAAGCGGGCCTTCGCATGGCGCGCGCCGAACGCTGGCCCGATTGGTCTTGGGAGCTGTCCTACGGACGGCGCGATCCGGCGCTTGAAGACATGGCTTCCGTTGAAGTGCGCGTTGGGCTGCCGCTCTTTCAAGCCTGGCGGCAGGGGCCGCTGATCGACGCGCGGCGCTCCGATGTCGTGCGCGTTGGCGCCGAGCGTGAAGCAACGCTCCGCGAGCACGAAGCGATGCTTGAGGCGGGACTTGCGCAACACGCGGCACTCTCGGCAAGCGTGGCGCGGGCGCGCGATGTGAGGTTGCCGCTGGCGCGCCAGCGCGCCGAAGCCTCGGCCGGCGCCTTTGCCGCCGGCAATGCGAGCGCCGGTGCGCTCATCGCCGCGCGGCGCGATGCGCGCGAAGCGGAATTGGATCTGATCACGCTTGAAGAGCGCCTCGCGCTCACGGGTGCGGCGCTCACGTTGCAATATGCGGAGATGACCCCATGACCCCTTCATGGCAATCGCGCGCGCCCAAGCTCGCGCCCTTCATCGTCGCGGGCGCGCTCGCGCTCGGTCTTGTCGGCGCCGGCGGCTATTGGCTGGGCGCCAATCGCGCTGTTCGGCCGGCCGCGCAAGGCGATCGGCAAGTGCTCTATTGGTACGATCCGATGCGGCCCGAGGTGCATTTCAACGAACCTGGCCAATCGCCCTTCATGGATATGGCGCTGGTGCCGCGTTACGCCGACGAAGGCGAAGCCGCTGCCGGCGTGCGCATCGATCCGGGCGTTGCGCAAAATCTGGGCGTGCGCCTAGCCACCGTCGAGCGCTCAAACGTGGCGCGCTCGCTCGTGGCTGCCGGCATCATTTCTTTCAGCGAACGCAGTTTGGCCGTGGTGCAGGCTCGCGCGGGCGGGTTCGTCGAACGCTCATATGGCCGCGCCGTTGGCGACGTGGTGGCCGCGGGCGCGCCCATTGTCGATGTGCGCGTGCCGGAATGGACTGCGGCTCAAGCGGAATACTTGGCGCTGCGCGGCGCGGGCGGCGATCTGGCGATCGCCGCGCGCCGGCGCCTCGCGATGCTCGGCATGCCGGCGTCACTCATCGAGGGCGTGGAGCGCGAGGGCGCACCACGCCCGGTCATCACCATTGTGGCGCCTGTGACCGGCGCGATCACCGCGCTCGATATTCGCCAAGGCATGAATGTCATGCCGGGTGCGACGCTCGCGACCATCAACGGGCTCTCGCCCGTGTGGCTGATCGCGTCTTTGCCGCAAGCGGACGCAGGCCTTGCGCGTCCCGGTGTGCGCGTTGTCGCGAGCTTGCCGGCTTATCCCGGTGAAACGTTTGCGGGCCGCATCGAAAGCGTGTTGCCGGCAGCGAGTGCCGCGACCCGCACCATCGAGGTGCGCATCGCCCTCACCAATAATGATGGCCGATTGCGGCCGGGCATGACAGCCGAGGCGCGTTTGGAGGACAGGGCGGAGTCCGCGCTCGTCATTCCGTCCGAGGCCGTCATTCGCACGGGCCAGCGCTCCATCGTCATTGCGGTGCAAGAGGATGGAAGTTACGCGCCGGTTGAAGTGACGCTCGGGCGCGCCCAAGGCGACGCCATCGCCATCACCGCGGGTCTGAGTGAAGGCCAGCGCGTCGTTGCGTCCGGTCAATTCCTGATCGACTCAGAAGCCAATCTCTCGGGCGCCTTGGCGCGGCTCAATGCCTCGCGCGCCAGTGTAGGTGAGGCGGCGAACGCTGTGCACCAAGCGTCGGGACGCATCACCGCGACCTCTTTGGAAGGCGTGACGATTTCCCATGGTCCGGTCGCGAGCCTCAATTGGCCGGCCATGACCATGCAGTTCAGATTCGCGCGTCCTGAACTTGGGCGCGGTTTGACCGTTGGCGAGACCGTGACGTTCCGCTTTCGCGAGGTGAGCGGCGGCTATGTGATCGAAGAGATCAGCGAGACGGGGCGCACGCCATGATCGCGGCCATTATCCGCTGGTCTGTCGCCAATCGCCTGTTGGTGGTGTTGGCCGCGCTTGCCCTCGCTGTAGCTGGCGCGATCGCGGTTCGGACGACTCCGGTCGATGCGTTGCCCGATCTCTCCGATGTGCAGGTGGTCATCCGCACTACTTATCCCGGCCAGGCGCCGCAAATCGTCGAGGACCAAGTCACGTATCCTTTGACCACGACGATGCTGTCCGTGCCCGGCGCGCGCACCGTGCGCGGCTATTCCTTCTTCGGCGACAGCTTCGTCTACGTCATCTTCGAGGACGGCACAGATCTTTATTGGGCGCGCTCGCGCGTGCTCGAATATCTGAGCCAGGTGCAAACCCGGCTGCCGCCGACGGCGCGCGCATCGCTCGGGCCCGACGCCACCGGCGTCGGCTGGGTCTTTCAGTACGCGTTGATCGATCGCACCGGCCAGCACGATTTGAGCCAATTGCGCAGTCTGCAGGATTGGTTGTTGCGCTTCGAACTGAAAAGCGTGCCTGGCGTCGCCGAAGTCGCCTCGATCGGCGGCATGGTGCGCCAATATCAGATCGTCCTCGATCCCGAGCGGATGGCGGCTTACGGCATATCACAGCAGCGCATCGCAGACGCCGTGCGCGCCGCCAATGGCGAGACCGGCGGCGCCGTCGTCGAGATGGGCGAGGCCGAGCACATGGTGCGTGCCTCGGGCTATTTGCGAACGCTCGAAGACTTCAACAACATTCCGGTTGGACTAGGCGCGGGCGGGATAGCGGTTCGCTTGAGCGATGTCGCCTGGGTGCAGCTCGGCCCCGAAATGCGCCGCGGCATCGCTGAATTGAACGGCGAAGGCGAGGTCGCCGGCGGCGTTGTCATCATTCGCGCCGGCGAGAACGCGCGCGCCGTGATCGGCGCGGTGCGCGCGCGTTTGACTGAGCTGGAGCGAAGCCTGCCGGCCGGCGTGGAAGTCGTCACCACTTATGACCGTTCCTCGCTGATCGACCGCGCCATAGAGAATCTCACCGGCAAGCTGTTGGAGGAATTCATCGTCGTTGCGCTGGTGTGCGCGCTTTTCCTCTTCCACATCCGTTCGGCGATGGTGGCCATCGTTACGTTGCCGCTGGGCGTCGCGACCGCCTTTCTGGTGATGCGTCTGCAAGGCGTCGACGCCAACATCATGTCGCTCTCGGGCATCGCCATCGCCGTGGGGGCCATGGTCGATGCGGCGATCGTCATGGTCGAGAACGCGCACAAGAAACTCGAACGCTGGCGTGACGAGCATGACGGGGAGATGCCGCAAGGCGGCGATCATTGGCGCGTCATCACCGAGGCGGCGGTTGAAGTGGGGCCCGCGCTCTTCTTCAGTCTCCTCATCATCACGCTCTCCTTCCTGCCGGTCTTCACCTTGCAGGCGCAGGAGGGGCGCCTCTTCGCGCCGCTCGCTTTCACCAAGACTTATGCGATGGCCGCGTCCGCCGCGCTCGCGGTGACGCTGACGCCGGTGCTGATGGGCTATTGGATCAGAGGGCGCATTCCCCACGAGGACGACAATCCGGTGAACCGTTTTCTCGCCGCCCTCTATCGGCCGGCGATCGAGTTCTCATTGATCAATCCGCGTCTCATTCTGTTGGTGGCATTGCTGGCCTTCGCGACCACGGCCTGGCCGCTCTCGCGCGTCGGCGGCGAATTCATGCCGATGATGGATGAAGGCGATCTCCTCTATATGCCGACAGCGCTGCCGGGCTTGTCGGCGTCGGAAGCGTCCGAGCTGCTGCAACAAACCGACCGCTTGATCCGCACCGTGCCGGAGGTCGAAAGCGTGTTCGGCAAAGCGGGCAGGGCCGAGACCGCGACCGATCCCGCGCCGCTCGAAATGTTCGAGACCACGATCCAGTTGCGTCCGCGCTCTGAGTGGCGCCCGGGCATGACGCCCGAGCGCTTGATCGAAGAGCTCGACCGCGTCGTGCAAGTGCCGGGCTTGACCAATGTGTGGGTGCCGCCGATCCGCAACCGCATCGACATGCTGGCGACCGGCGTCAAAAGCCCCATTGGCGTCAAAGTCAGCGGTCCCGACCTCGCTTCGATCGATACGGCCGCGCGCGCCATCGAGACCGCCGCGCGCGGCGTGCGCGGCGTTTCCTCGGCCGTCGCCGAACGCATCACCGGCGGGCGCTATGTCAATGTCGACATCGACCGCTTTGCCGCTGCGCGCTACGGGCTCAATGTCGAAGACGTTCAGCGTGTCGTCTCGGGCGCGATCGGCGGGGAAAACATCGGCGAAGTCATCGATGGGCGCGCGCGCTATCCGATCAATCTGCGCTATCCGCGCGAAGTGCGCGACACGCTCGAACGGCTGATCGCGCTGCCGATCGTCACCGAGGAGGGCTTGCGCCTGACGCTCGGCGAAGTGGCGCGCGTCGAGATTGCCGATGGGCCGTCCATGATCCGCAGCGAGAACGGACGCCTTTCCGCGTTCGTTTATGTCGACGTGCGCGGGCGCGATCTGGCTTCGGTCGTGGGCGATCTGCAGCGCGCTGTTGGGCAGCAGCAATTGCCGGCGGGCGTGAGCGTCGCCTATTCGGGGCAGTTCGAATATCTCGAACGCGCCGCCGAGCGGCTCATGATCGTTGGCCCCGCGACGTTGGCCATCATCTTCCTTCTGCTCTACGCCACCTTCCGCCGCTTCGATGAAGCGGCGATCGTGATGGCGAGTTTGCCGTTCGCGCTGACCGGCGGCATCTGGCTCGTTTACTTGTTGGGCTACGATTTCTCGGTCGCCGTCGCGGTCGGCTTCATCGCCCTTGCGGGCCTTGCCGCCGAGTTCGGCGTCGTCATGCTGATCTATCTGAAGAACGCGCTGCAGGAGCGGATCGATCGCGGTGAAGAGATCACGCCCGCGCTCGTCGCCGAAGCCGTGCGCGAGGGCGCGCTGCTGCGCCTGCGCCCCAAAGCCATGACCGTCGCGGTTATTCTGGCCGGCTTGTTCCCGATCCTATGGACGGGCGGGGCGGGCGCGGAAGTCATGCGCCGCATCGCAGCGCCTTTAGTCGGCGGCATGCTCAGCGCACCGCTTTTATCTTTGTTCGTCATTCCCGCGGCCTATCTTATGATCCGGCGCCGCGAGATCGAGCGCGGCGCGCTCGCAACCAACCAAGACCGGATCGCACCACAAGAGGGAAACTGATCATGCTGAGATGGCTCATTGCGCCAATCGCGCTCCTCGCCGCGGCCTGCTCGCCGCCGGCGCAGCAAGAACCCGCCAAGACCGATGCAGGCATGAACATGGAAACACCGGCGCCAGCAGCGGCAGGCCCGATCACCAGCACCGGGACGGTGACGCAGGTCGATGCGGCCGCAGGCACCATCACCATCAATCACGGCGCGATCGCAGCCATCAGCTGGCCGGCGATGACGATGCAATTCACCGCCGAGAACCCAGCCATCCTGCAAGGCATCGCCGTCGGCGATTCTGTCAGCTTCGAGTTGAAGAGTGCGACCGAAACCTCAGTCGTGACGAGCGTTCAGAAACAATAGAGGCGCGTTGCGAACGTCAGTGGCCGGAGACGGTCAGCGACGTGAGCCACATGGCAAACCGCCCGCCCGCTTCGGCGGGCGGGTTCATGTGCGCGGCAAAGAGCATGATCGGCCCCTCGCCATCGAGGTTTAAGGTCACGCGGCCGTCGGCGTCCGTGCGCGCGCTGGCGCGCGCGCCGGAATTGGCGATTGCGATTGGATAGTTCGCCAACGGGCGTCCGTTGAGCAGCAGACGAAATTGATTGGCGCCTGAGGCGTCGGCGACAAATTCCAGCGGATAGCCGAAGGCTTGCGCCGCCGCCGCGCCCGCGCAGGTCTCGCTGCAAACGATGGTCTTGGCGAAACGCTCGGAGGTCGCTCTAAGCACGCGGGGCGCGGGGAGCGCGGCGACCGCTTGCGCGGCCTCGGCGCTTACCTCGTATTCTTCCATGATGAGCCCAATACGCTCACCTTCGTATTCAACCTCGCGCGGCAAGAGGCGAACACCCGCCACATGCGCGCCCGGACGCTCTGGCGAGAGCGTGAGGCGCAGCGATTGCTCGCCTGAGCCGGCGATTGCGAGCGATGCGCCTTCGCTTGTGCGCAATTCGGCGATGCGATCCTGGCCGACGACAGTCTCCGGCGTCGGAAAAGCCGCACCGACCGTTGCATGCACCTCGACGCTTTGGCCGCTGTGGAATTGAGCAGGCAGCAGGAAGAAATCGTGCGCCAGTGCGGCGCTGGGCCAAGCGGCGGCGACAAGAGCGGCGCATGCGGCGGCGGAAACAGCAAGCTTCACGAAATCGCTCCTTATTGTGACCGGTGTTAGCGGCGGGCGAGCCAAGTTGTGATCTGGCCCGTCGGCGTGTGCGTGCGCGAGGTTTCTGTGAGTGTCTTAAGTCCCGCTTCGCGCACGATTGCTGGGAATTGGCCCCGGGCATGGGGTTCGGTGTCCTCAACGCCATCGAGCGCCTGCACCGTGCTTCGAAACGCAAGACGCATCAAACCGCGTTGCTCACCATAATCGGCGATATGCACTTCGCCATCGGGGCCCAGCACGTGACGGCAGGTGTTCAGGATGCGCAGCTTCTCTTTCACCGGCGTCTGATGCAGCACCAGGCTGATCACGATCTTGGTGAGCGGCCGCAACGGCTTGCTCAGCGCGTCGTTGGCGAAGCCTTGCAGGAAGGTGATGTCAGCGCCGGCTCGCTTTGCCTTACTCCGCGCCATCGCGAGAGCTTGTGGGTCGGGATCCAGACCGAACACGATTGCCGATGGCGCGCGGCGCTTCAGCATCAGCGCGAGCGATCCAGTGCCGCAGCCGACATCGAGGACGCGGTCATCGGGTTGCAGGTTCATCTGCGCGATGAGGCGGTTGCGCCACCGTCCTTCGCGCGTCGCCAATCCGATGGCGGCGTCATAGAAGGGCGACAGCGCGCTGGCGCCGAGAAGCGGGGTGAAGCTTCCGGTTTCCGCCATCTGGCCCCCATGCCCCTTGTCCATGTCAGAGATACGCGCGCGCCCCCGCAACCCCTCAGCCACGGAAAGGCTAGAGTTCGTCCGGGAGCTTCAGTGTTTCGCGCAGTTTCTGCTTGGCGCGATAGACGCGCGTTTCGACGGCCTTGGCGCTGACGCCTAAAAGCCTCGCCGCCTCGGCCTGCGACATTTCTTCGAAGACGGTAAGCAAGAGCGGCTCTTTGAGCGCGGCGGGGAGAGCCGCGATCGCCGCGTCGAGCGCAGCCAGGCGCGCTTGGTGCGGCGCCTCATCGGCGGGCGCCGACGATAAAGTGTCGGCGGCTTCGAGTGGGGCGGCGGTGAAGAAGAATCGGCGCACCTGCCGCCGGCGGCTCCAGTCGCGGCACTTGTTGAGCGCGATACGGCGAAGCCAGACCGCGAACGGGCGGCCTTGCTCGAATGTGTTGAGTGCGCTCCAGCCGGCGACAAAGGTCTCCTGCACCAGGTCGAAGGCTTCGTCGGCGTCGCCGACATAGCGGCGCACGAACCGGTAGAGCGGCTCCTTATGACGTCCCATAAGAGTTGAGAACGCGGCGTTGTCGCCGCTGAGCGCGGCAGCGATCAGCGTGTCGTCGTCGTCCCCGCCGGGGGCATTCATTGGTGCTCGTCGGTCAGCGCCGAGGCGACAATGGCGTCGAACTCGACGCATTGTTCAGGCGTCAACACCGCGCGCATGGCGAAGACGTGCCCCATCGTTTCGCTCTGAAGCTGGCCCATCGCGTGGTGGAAGCGTTCAACGGCAGCGGTGACGCGGGGGCCGTATTCGTGCTCTTCGCGCATCGCCGCGGCCAGTTCAGCATTGGCGGCGCGCATCTCCACTTCGAGCGCGCGCCGGCGCGTCGCGAAATCGCGTTCCAGCGCTTCAATCTCTTGCTCTTGCGCAGGCGTGAGATCGAGTTCGTTGTGCAGCACTTCGTGGAGGCTAGGCGTCCGCTCCGGCGCAAACACGATCCGCCCAAGCCCCATGCCGGCAAGGCCCGCCAAGAACGCAACGACAATGGTGACGGCAATGGCGCGCTGCGCCGGCGTCACCGGCTCTCTCCGAGCAGAGTCGAGGGCGCGAGCGCCGCATTGGGCGAGAAGAGATCGAATTCGGGCGAGGCCTGGGCCATGCTGGCGCCTTGTGTGAGCAGACCGAATGCCATGAGCGCGGCGGCGGTGGCGCTGCGCCAGCCCCACAGCATCATTGCTGACGGCGCGCGCTGGCGTTCGCCGATCGCGGCCCACACCCGTGACTCAAGTCCCACCAAGGAACGATCCGGCGCTTGTCGCCCGAGATCCTTTAGCCAATCGTCGATACCCATAGCTCTACCTTCCGCCATCCATCATACGCAGCCGTAAATGGAACCCCTCAAACCGCAAGCAGCGTCAGGGCTGAAGCGGGGTCGGCGCGTATTATATCGGAATAGGGAAGTTTGGGCCTCGTCATGCAAAAACCTGTTCACGTGCAATCGCGTCGCGCCCTGCTTGGCGCTGCTGGATCGGCTCTTCTTGTGGCGGGTCTCGCCGGCTGCACTGAGGCGGCCGCGCGGCCCGTGCCGATGGCGGTTCGCCGTAACCCGGGCTGCGGCTGCTGCGAAGTCTGGACCGAACAGATGCGCGCGAGCGGGCGCTTCATCGTCACGACCGAAGACGATCCCGATCTTGCCGCGTTCAAGAGCGCACGCGGCGTGCCCGCAGAACTCGCCTCGTGTCATACCGCGATCGTCGGCGATTACGTTATCGAGGGACACGTGCCGTTGGCTGATGTGGTGCGCCTGCTCGATGAGCGTCCGCAAATTGCCGGCATCGCCGTTGGCGGCATGCCGATGGGATCGCCCGGCATGGAACAACCCGGCGGGGGTAACGAAGCCTACGATGTCGTGGCTTTCACCTCCACCGGAGTGCGCCGTGTCTTCTCGCACTATCCGGCGCGATGATCGCTCAAGCTTAGCTCTAGGCGCGCTCTTACGCGTGCGCGTGTTTGCGCGCCGCCTTCTTGGCCGGCGCGGAGGCAAAATCATCCAGGATCGGACACTCCGAGCGTTCGTCGCCACGACAATGCTCGGCCAGGGTTTTGAGCGTGCGCACCACCGCGCGCATCTCGCGCATGCGCCGCTCAAGATCTTCGATGTGCTGAGAGGCAAGCTTTTTGACTTCGCGCGACGGGCGCTTGCGATCGCGCCAGAGCGCCAAGAGGTTCGACACCTCATCGAGCGAGAAGCCAAGATCGCGCGTGCGCCGGATGAATTGCAGCACGCTCACATCATTGGCGTCATAGTCCCGGTAGCCGTTGGCGCGGCGCGCCGCCTTGATGAGGCCGATCTCCTCATAATAGCGGATCATCTTGGCCGACACGCCCGACCGTTCGCTGGCGTCTCCAATGTTCATCTCTCTCAAATCGCTCCGAATTTTCATCGCTTGACCTTCCCATTATGGGAAGGATTAGGCTTGCCCGCAAGATCAGAGCAAAGGACGCACGCCTTCGTGCGGTAAGCACCATGTCCAACCATTCTTCCCACGGCCATCACGACCACGATCACGCGGTCGCCACAGCGCCTAAGCTGATCGATCCGGTCTGCGGCATGACGGTCAAAGCCGACACGCCGCATCGCGTTATGCACGAAGGCGAAGAGGTGCTCTTCTGCAGCGCCGGCTGCAAAGCGAAGTTTGAAGCCGATCCCGCGAAATACGCAAAGCCTGCTGAAGCGAGTTGCTGCAGCACGGACGGCCATCATGGCCACTTGAGCCATGGCGCGCCGCCGGTTGATCCATCGACCGTGCCTGCGGGCGCGCAATGGACCTGCCCGATGCACCCTGAGATCGTGCGTGACGGTCCGGGCTCGTGCCCGATCTGCGGCATGGCGCTTGAGCCGATGATGCCGACCGCGGATGCGGGGCCTAATCCCGAATTGATCGACATGAGCCGCCGCTTTTGGATTGGCGCTCTGCTCGCTTTGCCTGTGCTCGCGCTTGAAATGGGTCGCCATCTTTTCAACGTCGACAGCATCGTGGCGCCGGCCTTGAATGGCTGGATCCAATTCCTGTTGGCGACGCCGGTCGTGCTGTGGGGCGGGTGGCCCTTCTTCGAGCGCGGCTGGGCGTCGCTTAAGACGCGCAACCTCAACATGTTCACGCTGATTGCCTTGGGCACGGGCGTGGCCTGGACCTACAGCGTCATAGCGCTCTTTGCGCCGTCCGCGTTCCCCGCGGAGTTCAGGGACCACCACGGTCTTGTCGCTGTCTATTTCGAAGCCGCCGCCGTCATCACAGTGCTCGTTCTGCTGGGACAAGTGCTGGAGCTTCAGGCGCGCGAACGGACCGGCGGCGCCATCCGCGCCCTGCTCGATCTTGCGCCAAAGACGGCGCGGCGCATTCGTGACGGGGGCGAAGAGGAGGTCGGCCTCGACCAGATCATGGTCGGCGACCGGCTTCGCGTGCGCCCGGGTGAAAAGATACCGATCGACGCCATCGTTGCCGAAGGGCGCTCAAGCATCGATGAATCGATGGTGACGGGCGAATCCATGCCGGTTACGCGCGAGGCGGGCGAACGCGTGATTGGCGGAACGCTCAACCAGACCGGCGCGCTCGTCATCGAAGCCGAGCGCGTCGGCGCCGATACGATGTTGTCGCGCATCGTCCAAATGGTGGCCGAGGCGCAGCGTTCGCGCGCGCCGATCCAACGCCTCGCCGACCGCGTCTCTGGCTGGTTCGTTCCCGCCGTGATCGGGGTCGCGATCGTCGCCCTCATCGTTTGGTGGGCGTTCGGGCCTTCACCGGCGTTTTCCTACGGGCTGATCGCTGCGGTGTCGGTGCTGATCATCGCGTGCCCATGTGCGCTGGGGTTAGCTACGCCGATGTCGATCATGGCCGGCGTCGGACGCGGCGCACGCGCCGGCGTTCTGATCAAGAACGCAGAAGCCTTGGAGCGTTTCGAGAAGGTCGACACGCTCATCCTCGACAAGACCGGCACGCTGACCCAAGGCAAACCTGCAGTCGTCGCGATTGAACTCGGGCAAGGCTTCGAAGAGCCAGTAGTGCTCGCGCTTGCGGCCAGTCTGGAAAACCAAAGTGAGCATCCGCTCGCCCAAGCGATCGTCGAAGCGGCGCAGCGGCGGGGTCTGCCCATGACCGAAGCGCGCGATTTTGACTCGCCAACGGGTAAGGGAGTGATCGGCGTGGTGGACGGCGAAAATATCGCCCTGGGCGCCGAACGCTACATGCGAGAGCTTGGCGTCGCCACGACTGCGCTCGAAGCAAAAGCCGAGAAGCTGCGCAGCGACGGCGCCACCGCCATCTATGTAAGCGTGAATGGCGTGGCCGCCGCCGTGATCGGCATCGCCGACCCGGTCAAGCCGACAACGCTGGCGGCGCTCGATCAATTGCGCGCCCAAGGCTTAAAGCTTGTGATGCTGACTGGCGACAATCGCACCACGGCGGAAGCCGTCGCCAACAAGCTTGGCATCACCGACGTGGAGGCCGAGGTCTTGCCTGATCACAAAGCCGATGTGGTGACGCGCCTTAAGCGGGAAGGCCGCGTCGTTGCGATGGCCGGAGATGGCGTCAATGACGCGCCGGCTCTCGCGGCGGCCGATGTCGGCATCGCCATGGGCGGAGGCACCGATGTCGCCATCGAGAGCGCCGGGGTCACGCTGCTGCACGGCGACCTCATCGGCATCGTGCGGGCCCGCACAATTTCCCGCGCAGTGATGGGCAACATCCGGCAAAACCTCTTCTTCGCTTTTGCCTACAATGTTGCCGGCGTGCCGATCGCTGCGGGTGTGCTCTATCCGCTGACGGGAATGCTCCTCTCGCCGATGATCGCCGCGCTCGCCATGGCGCTCTCGTCGGTATCTGTGATCGCCAATTCACTGCGCCTGGGTTCGCTTCGCGTATGACGCACCACGCAGGCGCCTCGCTACGCCGCAGGTTTCTTCCGTCGCCAGCGGAAGCGATAGGGGATGAGCGCGATCCCGGCGATGGTGGAGAGAAACGCCAGGATCGAGACGATGATGATGGGTGCGTGGTTGAAGTTCTCGTGGTCGCGATAATCCATGATGTGGAGCGCCCAGAGGAAATCGTAGACGCGCCAGAGTTCCGAACGCCGCGCGGTCACTTGCCCATTGTTGGCGCCGACATAGACGGCGAGCTTGGAAGGCTCGTCGAAGGCGATGCGCCAAGCCGGCAGCGCGCCGCGATATTCGGGGCTCGCCGTGGTGATGAGTTCGGACGAGGCGACGGGCGCTTCGGTGATGATGCGCGAGCGCGCGATGGTGAGCGCGCTTTCAGCATCGAGCGGCGAGAGCTTGGCGCCAGTGCGCGCGTCGAAGAGGGCAGCGCTGCCATCGGCATAGTCGGCGACAATGCGCGCGCCTTCTGGCCGGTTCTCGACGGTGAGCCGGATCGGCGCCTCGGCGCCGGCGAGCGCGCTGGAAAACGTGGCGAGATCGGCCACACTCAGATGAAGGGGCGCTGCCTCGCGGATGCGATGCTCGCTTCTGACCTGCTCGATCGGGACGACGGTGAAGAAAAGCCCCGTCGCGATCCAGATGAAGATCTGGACGCCGATAATGAGCGCCAGCCACTTGTGAACAAACGACGCCAGCCAGGAAATGCGCACGATGTTTCCCCCATAAAACCGCGCCAACACACAAAGGCTATACGCACCGTTCGCGCAAATCCCTCATGCGCCGGCGAAGATTTTCGCGTTGCCCAGCAAGCTGGAACAGGCGCGCTATGGCGCGGTTCTAGCGGTCAAATAAACGAGGAGCGAGGCCATGACAGACCATTCCGCGCATCAGGGCGGCCATGGCGAGATGAAGCACGCCAATCCCTACCGCACGCTGGCGCTGATGGCGCTCCTCTCCTTCGTGGCCATGTACATCCTCATGTACGCGATGGTGGACCGCGTCGAGAACGCGTTGCCCAATCTCAATCAGGCGTACATGGCGGCCTTGATGGCGGCGCCCATGGTGGCGATCGAACTTATCCTCATGCGGGGCATGTATATGAGTGCGCGCGCGAACTTGATCGCCTATGGGCTCTGCCTGGTGATCGGGGTTGGATCGTTCTTCGCCATCCGCACCCAGGCAGCCATCGGCGACGCCGAATTTCTGCGCTCAATGGTGCCGCACCATTCGGGCGCGATTCTGATGTGCGAGCAGGCCAAGATCACCGATCCGGAAATTCGCGAGCTCTGCCAAGGAATCATCGCAGGCCAGCAGCAAGAGATCGCGCAAATGAGAGAGTTGCTCGCCGAACGGTGAGGGATCGCGACTTCCACTGCGTAACTTTCGGAAGGACGGACACGTCCGCCGGAGGACATGAGCTTGTCGCCAGATCGAGATCGCGACGCACCGATCGCGCTCCAGCAATCGTTTTGGGACAATTGGAACACCCAGCACCGGGAAACCGGTGTGGGCGAGGTGTCGAGCGACCAGAAGCGCGTCGTTCTCAACTGGCTCACCGGGATCGCACGCACCGATCTCGATATTCTCGATGTGGGTTGCGGGGCGGGCTGGCTCGATCCGTCCTTGAAACAGTTCGGCGTTGTCACCGCCACCGATCTGTCGGCGGACGTGCTGGCCCGTATTCGCACCCGCATCCCGCAGGTGAATTATATCGCCGGCGACTTCATGGAATTGCCGTTCGAGCCGGCGAGTTTCGACGTGGCGGTGAGCCTCGAAGTGTTGGCGCACGTCGCCGATCAAACCGCCTTCATCGCCAAGATCCATTCTTTGTTGCGGCCGGGCGGCTGGCTGATGCTCGCAACGCAAAACCGGCCGGTGCTCGAGCGCCACAACATGAACTCGATCCAGCCCGCCGCACCCGGACAACTCCGGCGCTGGACCGATGCTGGGGAATTGCGCGCGCTGATCGAACCGCACTTCGAGATCGCCGAACTCTTCACCAAGACGCCGCGCGCCTCGCAAGGACCGCTGAGGCTCATCAATGCCCGCCCACTGCGTCAGGCGATGCGCGCCATCGTGGGCGAGAGCTTCGAGCGCATGAAGGAAAGACTGGGGCTGGGCTGGACGCTCATGTGTCTCGCCAAGAAGCGCGCTTGAACCCGCCCTTAACCCTGCGTCGCATTGCCTCGCCGCTGCTCAATTCACTGCTCTTTCCCGCGCCCAGGCGCGGGATTGCGCAAGCTTGCGCGTAATTACCAACGAACAGGAGATATTCCATGACCAAGCAACTGATCCTCGCTCTGGCCGCAGCACTCAGCCTCGGCGCCGCAGCGCCGGCGTTTGCGCATCAGGGCCACGATCATGCCGCTCAGGCCGAAGTGCCGCAAAGCGCCCAAGGCGTCGGCGTCGTACGCGCCATCGATGCGCGCAACAACCGTATCACCATCGCACACGAACCGATGCCGGCGCTTGGCTGGCCGGCGATGACGATGGCGTTTCCGCTGCACTCGGCCGACCTCTTGACCGGCGTCGCCGTCGGCAATCGTGTCAACTTCACGTTGGTCAATCACGATGGCCAACCGATGGTGTCGGCGCTGCAAGTGCAGCGTTAAGCAGCGGCGCGGAGGGGCGTATGACTGGTCTCGCATCATGGCTGCGCCGCCTGGGCGTCTTGGGCGTGATGTTGGCGCTCTTTGCGCTGACGCCGGCGATCGCCCACCAGCACGAGCCCCACACGCCGCAACAACAGCAGACCGAACCGGCGCCGGCTGAAGCGGCGCCCGGCGACGAACCGGTCATGACGATGCCGTGGCCGACCGCGCCGGTGATGACCGAGCACGATGAACGGCCGACGACGTTTTCAGGCCGCTTGTTGCGTTGGCTGGGCGGTTGGCATCCAGCGGCGGTGCACTTTCCGATCGCCTTGCTGCTGACGGTCGCGTTCCTCGAACTGATGGCGCTGGTGCGCCGCAAGCCGATCTACAGCGCGAGCAACAAGCTCTTGCTGGGGATTGCGGTCATCGGCGCGTTCGTTGCGGCGCCGCTCGGCTGGATCAATGCAGGCTTGCCGGCGGCAGATGACGACTCCGCTCTGACGCTGCACCGCTGGATCGGCACGGCGCTGCCGTTCTTGATGCTGGGGGCTTGGTGGTTGAAGCCCCATGCTGAAGCCGCGGCCGCAGGCCGTAACGGTCCTCTTTACGCAATCGCGCTTAGCGTCGTGGCGGCGGCGATTTTGGCCCAAGCTTATCTCGGTGCCGAAGTGACCCACGGCGCAGGGCATATGGCGTTCTAAATCTCGGGCAGGGACGATGTTTTCGCGACGCAGATTATTGCATGGCGCAGGCGCGCTTGGCGCGGGGCTCATCGCCGCGCGCGCCTTTCCGGCATGGGCGCAGACACACGCCCATGGCCTCGCCTCAACGCTGCCGACGCTCAGCGGCGAAGACATCGCACTCAACGTCGCGCGCATGCATCTCAGCGTCGAAGGCCGCAGCGGTCACGCCATTGGCATCAATGGCACGGTGCCCGCGCCGCTGATCCGACTGCGCGAAGGCCAGAACGTTCGCTTGACCGTCAACAACGCGCTCGACGAAGAAACCTCGATCCACTGGCACGGCCTTATCTTGCCGTTCCAGATGGATGGCGTGCCGGGCGTCAGCTTTCCGGGCATCCGCGCGGGCGCAAGTTTCACCTACGAATTTCCGGTCCGCCAATCGGGCACCTACTGGTATCACTCCCATTCCGGCTTGCAGGAGCAGGAGGGCCAGTACGGTCCGATCGTCATCGATCCCGCGGGCCATGATCCGATCGCTTATGATCGCGAGCACGTCATCGTGCTCTCCGATTTCAGCTTCCTGCACCCGCACACGATCTTTGCGCGCCTGAAGCAGGAGCCCGGCCATTTCAACATGCAGCGCGAAACCATTCTGGGCGCGCTTTCTGGCCGCGATGCGGCGCTCTCCGACCAGATGGAATGGGCCGCGATGCGGATGGATCCAACCGACATCTCCGATGTCACCGGATCGACCTATACATTTTTGATCAACGGCCATGGGCCTGCCGACAATTGGACTGGGCTCTTTCAGCCGGGTGAGCGCGTGCGGCTTCGCTTCATCAACGCCGCGGCGATGACGATCTTCAATGTCCGCATTCCGGGCCTGCCGCTCACCATCGTGCAAGCGGACGGCCAGAACGTGAAGCCGGTCGCGGTTGATGAGTTTCAGATCTCGGTCGCCGAAACCTATGACGTGATCGTCGAGCCGCGCGAGGATCGCGCCTTCGCGCTCGTCGCCGAAGCCGTCGACCGCTCCGGCATGGGCCGCGCCACTTTGGCGCCGCGTCCGGGCATGAGCGCGGAAGTCCCGCCGTTGCGTGCGCGGCCGCGCGCCACCATGCGCGACATGGGCATGGACATGTCCGGCATGACGATGGCGTGGCCGGGCGCGGAATCATCCAGCGGCGGCATGGCTGGGATGGATCATGGCGGCATGGACATGGGCGGTATGGACATGTCGATGCGCAATCCGGAGAACGCGCCGCAAGTGCGGATGGGGCCGGGCGTACAAACCATCGCGCCGATGGCCGTCGATCGCATGGGCGAGCGCGGGCAGGGTCTCGAAGACGTCGACCACCGGGTGCTCGTCTACACCGATCTCGAAGCGCTCGACGCCAATCCCGACACACGCACGCCGACCCGTTCGCTCGAATTGCACCTGACCGGCAATATGGAACGCTTCATGTGGTCGTTCGACGGCGAGCGCTTCAGCGAAGTCACCGAACCGATTCCGTTCCGCCGCGACGAACGCGTGCGGGTGACGCTCGTCAACGATTCCATGATGGCCCACCCCATCCACCTGCACGGCCATTTCTTCGAACTCTTGACCGGGCCCGACGGCAAGCGGCCGCGCAAACACACCGTCAATGTGCTGCCGGGTGGCAAGGTGACGTTCGATCTCACCGCCGATGCGCCCGGCGATTGGGCGTTTCACTGCCACATGCTCTATCACATGCACGCCGGCATGTTCCGTGTCGTCACCGTGCGTCCGCTCGATGAGACGCGCTCATGAAGTGGACATTGATCATCGCCGCCGCCGCGCCAGTCGTGCTGGCGTGCCCGGTCTTCGCCCAGACCGACCCGCCGGCAATGCAGATGCCGTGGCCGACTTCACCGCCGCAGACGCAAGCGTCGGCTGAGACCGGGAACGAAGATGCGGCCGACCATTCGCAGATGGACCATGGCGCGATGGACCACCCGCAAATGGATCATGGCGCCATGCAGAACGCCGGCGAAGTCGGCGGGGAGCCTGCGCCTGCGCCGCCGACAGACCATGCGGCCGAGCGCTTTTACAGCGCCGAGGATATGGCGGCCGCGCGCGGGCAACTGCGTCGTGAGCACGGCGGCGCCATCATATCCAATGTGATGGTGGATATGGCCGAATTGCAGTTCGGCGACGATGAGACCGTGTTTCACTGGGAAGGCGAGGGCTGGATCGGCGGCGACATCAATCGCTTCGTCTTCAAGACCGAAGGCGAGGCGAGCGAAGATGATGTCGAACACGCCGAAGTGCAGGCGCTCTATTCGCGCGCGATCGGACCTTATTTCGATCTGCAAGCCGGCGTACGCTACGACATCGAGCCCAGTCCAAACCGCGCTTATGCGGTCCTCGGCTTTGAAGGCGTCGCGCCTTATTGGTTTGAGACCACCGGTGCGCTCTTTCTCTCCGACGAAGGCGAAGTGAGCGCGCGCTTGGAAGGCTCTTACGATGCGCGCCTGACGCAACGTCTCATTCTGCAGCCGCGCGCGGAGATCAATCTCTCCGCCGACGACATCCCCGAGCTCGAAGTGGGCGCGGGCGTGACCGACGTCGAGCTTGGTCTGCGCCTGCGCTACGACATTACCCGCAACTTCGCGCCTTATGTCGGCGTCACCTACGAGACCAAACTCGGCGACACCGCCGATTATGCCAGCGCCGCGGGCGAAGACGAGAGCGACACGCGCTTGGTATTCGGCGTTCGCGCCAGGTTCTGACGCTCATGCGCACTCAATGATGCGCAAAGGTTGTCCAAGTCATGTGCATGAGCGGCGATGATAGCGACAAGACCCATCGCCCCGAGTCCGCTGGCAGACGGCACCGCGTTTCTTTCCTGCGAAGGGCGCGACCCGGCGCGGCTTGAAGAACATGACCACAGCCAGTCATCTGGCGATGGCGAAGCTCTCATCAACAACGAGTCGCAGGCCAAGTCGGCCCGGGTCGCTGCGCTGCGCCGTAATATCATTCGCTTCCCCGATTGGCGTTCGGGCCCGCCGACGACCCCTTATCTAGTCCAACACGAGGGTGATTGCGTCGACGATGGGTTTGATCTGATCGGGTTCGAGCGTCTTGCCCCATTCTGCGCACATGCTCTGCCACAGGGTGTCGCCCGAGCATTGGAGCTGCGTCGCTGCCATGTTGACCCACTCATGATGATCACCAACGGTCATGGCGCGCGACAGCGCGTCTGAGACCGCCGCGCTTTTCCTGCTAACGCGCAGAGCGACTTCACCCCAATTCCGGTGCCGCAAACCTTCGAAGACTACGCGCTCCGGTGCGTCGCCTCCCGGCAGGATGACGCAACCTGGAGACGGACCGTTGTCGCCATCAAGGAAAACCACGGTAGGCCGAGCGAAACGCTTTTGGCTGGCCATGATGCCGAGTGCTTGGCCGACGGATGCTGCTCCGTATGGAACTATTGAGCATCTAACGAAGAGATCGCTTGCATGCTGGGCGAGGACTTCACCGAC
This sequence comes from alpha proteobacterium U9-1i, assembly GCA_000974665.1. Taxonomy (NCBI): domain Bacteria; kingdom Pseudomonadati; phylum Pseudomonadota; class Alphaproteobacteria; species alpha proteobacterium U9-1i. The sequence continues at coordinate 670,315 of BBSY01000002.1, forward strand.
CATTACCTTTGCGGCCAAATCTTCCACATACAGTTCGCATTCCGGATGCTGTTGATCGTCCATTTGAGTCATGGCGAACATCGCGCTGACGCCCGGGACTGTCTTCTTCACGCCGTCGTCCTGCAATATGAACGTTCGTGCTTCGAGCGGTAGTTCTTCGAGGATGAAGGGCGAGTGCGTGGTCAGGATGATCTGGATATCCCGATCACGGCAGATTTCAGCGAGTTCGCGGATCAGGCGCCGTTGCGTTCGTGGGTGAAGTGACGATTCAATCTCGTCGATCAGAACCAAGCTGTATTTCTGAAAGTCGGCTTCCAGAAGTTCGGCGACCGTGATCTCGCCCGAGCCCTGGTGGAAGCCCGAATACACCGTGCCCTTTTGCCCGATGACCGGAATCTGCCGGCTCTCGTCGATATTGGTGAGCGCCATTTTGGCGACGTCGTACTCGCGGCCCATGACATGAGAGAAGCGGCTCAGCCGCTCCTTTTCGAACGACCGCGCGGAGGCTTCGGTGTGGCGGCTCTTGGCGATTTTGAGATAGCCGACGCGCGCGGAGACCGGCTGTATCCGGCTGAGGTCGATGTAGGTGACGTGCCGTTTCGGGCGCTCCTGATTTCCGAGCCAGCGTGTGGTCGGCTTGCGGACGCTGCCTTCCTTCCGGTTTGGGCCTTCGCGATAGGCAAATCCAATGCGTGCGTCGCGAACCTGATCCCAGGCCGTGTCGGGGAAGAATTCCGAAGCGAACCAGGGCTCGGCGCCATCCTCTCCCAGGTACACGGCGGCGGCGGCCTGCAGGATCGTGCTCTTGCCGGAGCCGTTCTCGCCGACAATGGCGGTGATGGGGTAGGAGAAGTCGATGCGCTGGCCCGTCCAGCCCCGAATGCCGTTAACCTCAAGCCATTCCAGCCGTTTGGGCCATCCTTGACCATTGTCCCAGCGTTTGGACAGAAGCCTGATTTGACTGCTGATTTTGGCCATTGATCGCTCCAGCGGCCCCGGTTAGCGGCGCTAACCTCGCTCTGGAGCTACTCCAGAGGCATACAACAGGGCATTTAATTTTCCCACAGGAAAATTGTTCGGCCATTTGCCTCGCTCTGGGAGCGTCCTGGAGCGAGGCCGCCATAACTGAGTGATGCTCAGCGAGCGCCTCAAACTGGGCTCGCAACCCGAATTTACCCTCCCGTGAGGACCTTGGCGGCACGGCCATCCCCGAACAGGTCGGCTTGGACGCCGTCGGCGGGGCCGTCGTCATTGGCCGGCGGTGCGCTGGGCGGCACGAACCGCGCCGCCACGTCCGACGCGATGGCGCGCGCGCCGGCATCGGTTGGGTGGGCGTAGCGCTCGGTTGAAACCGATTTTGCGTGCCCGAGCGCCCGGCCGACTTGGAAGAGGGAAGCGCCGTTCTCGACAGCGAAGGTCGCGAAGCTGTGGCGGAGGTCATGCAGCCGCACATCGGCGATGCCGGCGAGCGTGCGCACTTTTTCCCAGGCGCGATTGACGCCCACGAGAGGCTTATCGCCGACGCTTGATGGAAAGACATGCTCACCGCGTCGCTTCCCCTTTTGCAGGATGTCGAGCGCCGGCGCCGACAGCACGATGTAACGTGAGCGATTAAGCGCCCCCATCTTGGTTCGAACGGGCGGCAGCACCAGGCGGGCGCGGTCGAAATCTACCTCCGACCAACGCAGCGCCACGATCTCGGTCCGGCGCGCGCCGGTGAGCATGATCAGGCGGAAGATGTCCGCGAAATCCTTGGTGATGACCCAAGCCTTTTCGGCTTCGGCGATCATCGTCCACAGCCGAGTCGCCTCGTCCTCGGTGAGCGCCCGCTCCCTTTGGTCGTCGCGATACTTCTGGATTTTGCCGCAAGGGTTCTGATCGAGGATCTCGTGACGGACGGCCCACGACATCATCGCCGAAAGCGTGCGCATCGAGCGTGCTGCGGCGCCGGTTCCGCCGGTAACGATGGCGCGACCCTGTTTGCGCGTCTTCACGTCGATGGAAGTCTTTCCCGCCGCGACCTGCGCCTGCCATTGCGAAAGATCGGAAAGCGTCAACTCGCGCGCGATCCTCTTGCCGATCAATGGCTCGATGTGGCGCGTATAATTGGTGCGATCGACCTTCCACGAGCTGTCGCGCTTAAGCGGCTTGTCGATTCGGCCTTCGACGAAATAGCGCTCGAATAGTTCCTTGATCGTCCCGCTTTTGGCGCGGGTCTCAATCTTCACCGCCTGCGGATCGTCGCCATGGCTGGCTTGGTAGAGTGCTTCTTTGGCGCGAGCGCGGGCGGTGTCTGGCGTCCAGGGCGAACCGTGCTCGCCGATGGTCAGCCAGCGTTGACGGTTGCTGTAGCGATATTTGAGGCAGTAGGTTTTGCGCCCGCTCTTGGCGATGCGCAGCATGAAGCCCCGTACGTCAGTGTCCCAAATGCGAAGCTCCCCTTCGCTTGGCGCCGAGGTGGCGTCGATCAAGCGGATCGTGATGCGCGCGCGAATGCCGTCCATGAGCCGTCCCACCGGATGACCCAAACTCGGTGCGCAGTGTTGAGTGTGCTACCAAGAGTTCGAGTCTGTTTTGCTACCATATTGCTACCACGAGAGCGGAATTCGCAGTAACGACGAGGCAAAATCGTTTCTGCTACCAAGAGCGAAAACGCGCAATAACGCAGTGACTCGACACGAGAATTTGGAATGAAGCGGAAAGTGCTAGAATGAAGCGGAATCAGGACTTGCGACGATTGCCAAGGTTGGGGTCGTGAGTTCGAATCTCATCGCCCGCTCCATGTTTCTTCGTTGATCTGCCCCGTCCTGGCGCGAAAGCGCTTGGTCGGTGTTGGGCGTTCGCTGAAACTGGGCGCGAACGGGCGCGGGGCCCGATACTTCGGTCGCCTGATGAGAATTCTCGCTACTTTGCTTGCGGTCTGCCTGCTGGCCGCGCCGGCGCGCGCACAAGTCGCTGACACGGCGATTGTGCTTCGCCCTGACCGCGTATGGACGGGCAGCGCCACGCCGCCGCAGGCGGAGTGGGCGGTCCTGATCGCCGATGGCCGGATCGCCGCAGTGGGGCCGAGCGCTTCGATTGCGGCGCCGGCAGGCGCTCGCGAAATTGCGCTGCCTGGTGTGACGTTGACGCCGGGCCTGATCGACCTCCACACGCATCTTTTGCTGCGCGCGTATTCGATCGAATCCTGGGACGATCAAGTCCTGCGTGACAGCGAAGCGACGCGCGTCATCCGCGGCGTCGCCGGCGCCCGCGCCACATTGCTATCGGGCTTCACGACTATCCGTGACCTGGGCAGCGAAGGCGCCGGCTACGCCGACGTCGCACTGCGCAATGGCGCAAACGACGGATCGATGCAGGGCCCGCGCATGTACGTGGCCACGCTGGCAATCGTAGCGCGTGGTGGCTACGGTCCGCGTCGCACGGCCTTTCGCCCTGATCTCGACGTGCCGCAGGGCGCGCAGGAGGCGAGCGGTGTCGATGAAGTCGTCGCGGCGGTGCGCACGCAGATGGCGCACGGCGCGGATTGGATAAAACTCTACGGCGATTACCGCTTCGGCAACAGCGCCGCTTCGCGCCCCACTTTCAGCCAAGCTGAGATCAACGCAGCCGTGGCGACCGCCCACGACGCGGGCTTGCGCGTTTCGGTGCATGCGGTCACTGACGAGGCCATCCGTCGCGCCGTGCTTGCTGGCGCCGACACCATCGAACACGGTTACGGCGCGACGCGTGAGACATTCAGGCTAATGGCCCGCCGGGGTGTGGCGTTTATCCCGACTTTGGCGGCGGCGGACACTGTCCGTCGCGCTGAAAACGCCGGGGTGGCCGCAACCTTTCGTTTGGCGTTGTCGCAAGGCGTCGCGATCGGCGCCGGTAGCGATGCAGGTGTGTTCGCGCATGGCGAGAACGTGCGCGAATTGGAGCTGATGGTGGCGGGCGGAATGACGCCAACGCAAGCGCTCATCGCGGCTACATCGACGAACGCACGTCTGCTCGGACAAGCTGATCAACTCGGCGTGATCGCCGTCGGCGCCCAAGCCGATCTCGCTGGCTTCGTGGGCGATCCAACTTCAAACATTACCGCGTTGCGCAACGTTTCGTTCGTCATGCAACGCGGCGCTGTCGTACGCGCGCCGATCGCCGCGCAATAGGATCCAGACCCCAGTTCATCGCGCGTGACCCAGCATCTATCTTGCGAGATTGTGTAGCCGTCGTCTGTGATTGGAGGTTGGCGCTTGCGGTTTCGATTGTCGCCGCCATGGACGGCGCCTTTCAGTTTACCAATACGTGGTTCGAGCCGAGCGCCAAGACGTGGACGCGGCTCATCGATGAAATCAGACCGTCGCGCGTGCTGGAGATCGGGTCCTACGAAGGACGCAGCGCCTGTTTTCTGATTCAAGCCTGCACGACCTATGCACCATTGTCGCTGACGTGCGTCGATACCTGGCAAGGAGGCGTCGAGCACGATCCCGAAGCAATGGGCGCCGTCGAAGCGCGGTTCGACAGCAATGTCCGCCGCGCTTGCGCGGAGGCGCACCACGACGCGCGCGTGCGCAAATACAAGGCGCGCTCGGTGGACGCGCTCACGCGTCTAATCGCGGCCGGAGAGGCTGGGACGTTCGATATAGTTTATATCGATGGCTTGCATATCGCGGGAGACGTACTCGCAGACGCGGTGCTGGCGTTTGAGCTCACGCGCGTTGGCGGCTTCATCTTTTTCGACGACTACCTTTGGCACAACGAGCCCGCTGGCGCGCAGGATCCGCTCAACATGCCGAAGCCCGCGATCGACGCCTTTATCAATCTCTATCAGCGGCGGCTTGGCGTCGTTACAGACGCACCGTTGCGGCAGCTCTACGTGCGCAAGTTGGCTTAGCGCTTGCGGATCAGGCCTTCCTGCGCCGTGCTGGCCACCAGCACGCCGTCGTCGCGATAGATGCTGCCACGGTTGAAGCCGCGCGCCCCGGAAGCCGACGGGCTATCCTGCACATAGAGATGCCAACGCGAGAAATTGGTTGGTCGGTGAAACCAGACGATGTGATCGAGGCTCGCGCCTTGAATGCCGGTCATCCAGCTGACGCCGTGTGGACGCATGCCGGTGCCGAGCAGCGAATAGTCGGACGCATAGGCGAGCACGACCTGGTTGAGCGCGATGTCATCGCCCCAATCCTCGCGGAGTCGAAACCAAACGCGATGGATTGAAGAGACAGGCTTTGGATCGCGAATGTTGACCGGCTCAACGGCGCGCATCTCGATTGGCGTCTCGGGCCAGCGTTCAATCGTAGCAGGCGCGTCCGCAAACAATTCCAGCAGACGCGCGCGTTCTTCCTGGACCGTATCGGGCGCCGGGGCGTCCGGCATGGCGTCCTGGTGGCTGTAGCCTTCTTCCGGCACTTGGAACGAGCACGCCATGTTGAAAATCTGCTCGCCCTTTTGGATCGCGATCACGCGGCGTGTCGTGAAGCTTCTGCCGTCGCGCGAATGCTCGACTTGGTAGAGCACCGGTTGCGTTGGATCGCCGGGGCGAATGAAATAGCTTTGCAGCGAATGGCATACGCGCCCTTCAACGGTTTTCATCGCTGCGAGCAACGCCTGCGAGACGACTTGTCCGCCGAATATGCGTCCCGTCTCACCTGGCCTGGAGCGGCCGAGGAAAAGGTTCACCTCGATCTGCTCAAGGGTCAAAGTACGCTTCAACTGGTCCGTTGCGGACAATTCGGACATGAGGCATTTCCAAGTTTCGGGGAGAGCGCTGGCATATGGCCGCGCGCGCTCTCGCACAAGCCGGACGCAGGGTCAGGCCAGGGAGCCCAGGTTCTCGTCGCGCACCAATTTCGCCGCCTCGTCATAGAGGAACGGTACAAAAACGTAGCGGGTCCCCCGTACGACCTTGGTGGCTTCGTGCAGGAGCGAGCATGAAAATACACACGCGCCGCCGGGAGGCGGGCGAAAATGCACGCGCCCGAACTCGGGAAACACAAGATCGCCGCCGTCATAATCATCGTTGAGATTGATGGACACGGCGAAACGCCGATGCGCCGTGCCGCGCGTGGTGTTGTCGCGGTGCGGCGAGAAGTGACCGTCCGCTTCCGCTTCGTAGCACGCCACCAGATAGCGCTCGATGCGCGAGACGTGGAATTGATAGGCGCGCTGAATTTCGGGGCCGATGCGCCTGCGGATGCGATAGCGCGCGGCGTCGATCAGGCGCTGATCGGTGAGCACCCAATCGGAGCGGCGCTTATGCGCATGATCGTGCTCGAGCACGGTCTTGCCGTCACGCTCCACCATGAAACCAGATTCCTGGCCGCCGTGCTCCACATAGCCATCGATCAAGGTTTTGCAGAAAGCCGGCTCGAATACGTTGGGAACGATGAGCACCGGCGCTTGAGGGTGCGCGCGGCTGCTTGGCTCCATGGGCCCGAAGCGATCGTAGAGATCATACACAATCGCCGCATGGCCCTCGGCCGTGCGCACCGGAGATACCGCAACGATACGCAGACGTTCATTGATCAAGAATGTCGTTGGCCGCAGATTACCCTCATCCGTTACGCCATAGAGCTTCGCGACCACGAGTTCGGGATCGTACAAGAAGCGCACGCCACTCACGTCAGGGGGCACGGATAGCCCGCGATCGTTGGCGTCGGCGCTGAAGATCAGCATGCCCGCCGTGTTTTTGCTGAAGCGCCCGGCGCCGGCCAGAAGCTGATCGACGATGAGTTTGCCTTCGCCGCTCGAAAGCGAGGGCAGGAAGCTCACCAGAACGCGGCGGCCACCCACTGTCGACAGCTGAAAGCGTTCATTGGCATCCGACGGCGCGATGAACCAGGGCGCGGGATCGCCAGCCGTAAGCGGCGGCGCGACGGCCGCCGGCGCGTTCCTGGGCGCGATGTCGATCATGGCCTAAAGTGCCAAAACGTGCGCCGGCGATCAATCGCGTACGCGGCTCAGGCGCTTCGCGTCGCGGGCGTATTGGCGTCCTGCGATGGCGTCGCCGTTCGGCGGCTGATCAAGGCCACCGTCTCCATCACCTGCTCAAGCGCGCGAATGCTCTTTCGCTCAGCATCCGCCAAGCGCTCCTCGACGCGGTCACGCAGAGTCTGAAGCTCGGCATTCATCGCCGGGTCCCCCAATTTGTTCTCCACCGCCGAGATGCGCGCGTGATTGTCGTTCAGAAAACGTGCGATGTCCGCAGTCAGTGTTTCCAGCGCATCGACCTGGCGAAGCTCCGCCTCACGCATGCGTTCTGTCAGCGCCGCCGTCATTTCATGTGCGCCCGAAGCCTGCTGAAGCCGCAACTCCGCGATCGCGACTTCAACGTCCTGCAAGCGCTCGGCGGTCTCAACGGAAGCGTCCGCACCTTGAGCGGAGAGCCGGTCGACGACACGCGCGAGATTGCGCACATGGTCGGTGGTTTCAATGGAAGCGGCTTCTTGCGCTGCGATCCGCGCGGCGTTGCTTTGGTTGGCCGCGTCGATACGCTTGGTGAGGGACGACAATGCGTCTTCCATGCGCGACGTCACCGCTTGGCTCACGTGATCAGCTTGGCCGGCGACGATCTCGACGCGTGCGCGCAAACCTTCCATCGCCGTGGCATGTGCGGCGGCCGCGCTTTCGAGGCCGGTCATGCGACCAGGCAGTTTCGATAGGTCGCCATCCACTTTGGCGGCCACAGAGTCGATCCGCGCTTGCAGTCCCGCGCGCTGCCCGCGAAGTGCGGCAAGCTCGTGGGCGATGCGTTGGTCGCCTTCGTCAGCATGAGCACGCGCGGCGTGCGAGACATTGGCGATGTCGAGCTTCAGCGCTTGTTCGGTCGTGACGCGCGCGCGCTCTGTGTCCTCGAAGCTCAGCCGCATGACGCTTTCGAGCGCCGCGCGATCCTGCGCGCTTTTCTCCAACGCCGCGAGCGTGCAAGCTTCGACGCGGTGGATTTCAGCCATCGCCGTATGGTGAGCGTGCGCGGCGTCCGCCTCACTGTCGCTCATGCGCGCCGTGACGGCGTCAAGGCGGCCAGACCACGCGTCGCGGGCGAGCGCCAAATCTTGCCGCGCTTGCGCGGCGGTTTCGCCAGCACGGCGATCAATGATCTCCCGAACGGCGCCGATGTCGCTGATCGTGTTGGCGATGACGGAATCGACCAGCTTCAATCGCGCCTGAACGTTGGCTTGGGCCTCGCGGAAGCCAGCGCTTTCGCGCGCCAGCTCAGCGCGAAGCGCTTCGTGTGCGCCGCGCGCGTCGTGCGCGACACGGGCGACATCAACCGCCAAGGCCGCGTGTGCGGCGCGCAGCGTGTCGGCCGTAGCTTCAAGCGCAGTCTGGCCCGCGTCCTCTACGTCGCTCAATCGTAAGCGCATATTCTCGGTCGCGACGGCGGCATTGCGTTCGTGCTCGATCACGCGGCTGTTGAGCGCGCTGACGAGTTCCACGGAGTCCGCGAAGGCGGCGTGCATGCGTGCTTGGGTTTCGGCGGCTGTTTCAGCAAGCCGGCCTTCGACCGTCTCCCGCAGCGCGCGCATTTCGCTCAGTACATGCGCGGCGGCCTCGTCGGCGTGATTTGCCGCGGCGACGGCGGCGGTTCGCAGTTCGTCCAGATCTGACCGGAGCCGGGCGTCCGTGGCGCGGCTGATCTCGCGCAGATCTTGCGAGATCGCCTGCCGCAGCGCGTCTTGCGAGCGGGCAAGCTCCGCGCCGGCGCGATCGGCGTCGCGGGCGATGTCGTCGGTGACCGCCAGACGTTGGTCCAGGTCAGCGACGCGTTCGGCAAGGTCCGCATGGGCGAGGGCGTTGGTGGCGTTCAGATGGGATAGGCCACCCTCTGCTTGGGCCAATTGCCCCCGAACGGCAGTGAGGCTGACCGAAAGCTCGTTGAGCGCTCCGCTTAGGCTTTCTGCGGCTTCGTTATAGGTCGCGTCTTGTTCGTCCACCCGGCCAGCGAGACTTAACACCGAGCCATCAACGGCGTTGATGGCGTGGTCGAGGCTACTGACGGCGGTGGCGATGCGGCGCTCAAGCGCGTCGAGGCGATGCGCGATGGTCACGTCTTCGCCTTGTTTGCGGCGCGGCAGCGCGTATGGCGCTTCATGGGCGGAGGCTGGCTGAGCTGGCTGCGCTGAAGGCCTAACTTCGGGCGGCGCGGCGAGCGCTTCCGGCTCGATCGGTCGATCCATCGTGTCGAACGCCTGCTCAAGCAGCAATTCGGTGAGATAATCGTCGAGGCTAACGCCGCGCGCTTCGGCGGCGGCAGCCGCTTGCGCCCGCACTTCGGGGTCCAGGGCGTCCCAAGCGTCCTCGTTCATGTGTCCAGCCTTGCCGCGCATCCGATCAGCAATGCGCCAGCGTGCTTAAGGTCGCGTAAAATAGAGGCTTTGTTCGGTGCGGGCGCCTCAAATGCGACCCGGCGCCATAATTTGTTGCGGCGCGTTTAACGATTGTGACGCGCAACCCATTCCGGCAGCATGTAAAAATGCGTGAATGAGGCGTCACGGTCGCGTGCAAATCATGGCATTGTACGCGGACGATTTGGGGCGATGCGGGCGCGCCAAGCGCAACTTCTCCTCACGAGCGCCTGAATTGTATGGCGTTTTGGTAAGGCGTTGAACGTCGGCTCGGCGAGCGTGACACCGGCGGCGACGCGACGGAGGCACGATGTCTGACGAGATCTTTCGCACCTATGCCCGCGCTTTCGAGCAGCGGCGCGAAGCGGAAATGTCGCTGCAGGATTTTCTGACGCTCTGCCGCGACGATCCCATGGCGTATGCAAGCGCGCATGAGCGCCTGCTGAAAGCGATCGGCGAGCCCAGGATGGTCGATACGTCGAAGGACGCTCGGCTCGGCCGCATCTTCATGAACCGCACGGTCCGGTTCTATCCGGCGTTCGCTGAGTTTTACGGCATGGAGGAAACGATCGAACGGATCGTCGCCTTCTTCCGTCACGCGGCGCAGGGCTTGGAGGAGCGCAAGCAAATCCTTTACCTGCTTGGCCCTGTCGGCGGCGGTAAATCCTCTCTGGCGGAGCGCTTGAAGGCGCTCATGGAAGACCAGCCAATTTATGTGCTTAAGGCCGGCGATCAGATGTCGCCGGTGTTTGAGCACCCGCTCGGCCTGTTCGACCCTGAGGTTTGGGGCGAAAAGCTTGAGGACGGTTACGGCATCCCGCCGCGGCGATTGACCGGCTTGATGAGCCCGTGGTGCATCAAGCGGCTCGACGAATTCGGCGGCGACATCACGAAGTTTCGCGTGGCGAAGATCAACCCATCGCGCTTGCGCCAAATTGGCGTCGGCAAGGTCGAGCCGGGCGACGACAACAACCAGGACGTCTCCTCGTTGGTCGGCAAGGTCGATATTCGCAAGCTTGAGATGCACGCGCAAAACGATCCTGACGCCTACTCGTACTCAGGCGGCCTGAACCGCGCCAACCAGGGCATTCTCGAATTCGTCGAGATGTTCAAAGCGCCGATCAAGATGCTCCATCCGCTGCTGACGGCGACACAGGAAGGCAATTACGTCGGTACGGAAAACATTGGCGCCATCCCGTATCAAGGGATCATCATGGCGCACTCGAACGAGGCCGAGTGGCAGACGTTCAAGAACAACAAGAACAATGAAGCCTTCATCGACCGCATCTTTGTGATCAAGGTTCCGTACTGCCTCCGGGTGATGGAAGAGCAAAAAATATATGAAAAGCTCGTGCGCGGTTCCGAGTTGACGGAGGCGCCGTGCGCGCCGGGGACGCTTGAGATGATGGCGCGCTTTTCGGTGCTCTCGCGCCTGAAGGAGCACGAGAACTCCAACGCCTTCGCGAAAATGCGCGTCTATAACGGCGAGAGCCTCAAGGAGGTCGATCCGAAAGCGCGCACCTTGCAGGAATACAAGGACGCCGCGGGCGTGGACGAAGGCATGGAAGGCATCTCGACGCGCTTCGCGTTCAAGGTGCTGGCCGCCACTTACAATCACGACACGCAGGAGGTGGCGGCCGATCCCGTGCATCTGATGTATGTGCTGGAGCAGGCCATCCGCCGCGAGCAATTCCCTCAAGAGAACGAGAACAAGCTCATCGAGTTCATCAAAGCAGAGCTTGCGCCGCGCTACGCCGAATTCATCGGCCATGAAATTCAGAAGGCGTACCTGGAGAGCTACCACGATTACGGTCAGAACCTGTTTGACCGTTACGTCGATTATGCGGACGCATGGATTGAAGACATCGACTTCAAGGACCCCGATACTGGTCAGCTGCTCAATCGCGAACTCCTGAATCAGGAGCTTTCAAAGATTGAAAAGCCGGCGGGGATCGCCAACCCAAAGGATTTCCGCAACGAAGTCGTGAAGTTCACGCTGCGCGCGCGCGCAGGTCATGGCGGCAAGAATCCATCTTGGACGAGCTACGAGAAAATCCGCGAAGTGATTGAGCGGCGCATGTTCAGCCAAGTCGAGGATCTGCTGCCGGTGATCACGTTCGGCTCGAAGAAGGATAGCGACAGCGAAAAGAAGCATGAGGAATTCGTGCTGCGCATGGTGGAGCGCGGCTATACTGAACGCCAAGTGCGGCGCTTGGTTGAATGGTACATGCGGGTCAAGCAGGCTGGGTAACCGGCCCAAACAAACGAGACGTGCGTTGGATAGGGCTGGCGTATGCACATAATCGACCGGCGCTTGAATCCCGGCGGCAAGAGCCTGGCCAATCGCCAGCGCTTCATGCGCCGCGCGCGCGCATTGGTGCGCAAGGCCGTGCGCGAAGCGTCATCGCATCGTTCGATCAAGGACGCCGGCAAGGGCGGAGAAGTTTCGGTGCCGTCGGGCAGCGTGCATGAGCCGATGCTGCGGCGCGGCGCGCAAGGCGGCAATCGCGACTACGTGTTGCCGGGCAACAAGAAGTACGTCGAAGGCGATGGCATCCCGCGCCCAGAGGGCGGTGGCGGGCAGGGCTCGAAGGCGAGCGACAGCGGCGAGGGCGAAGACGAGTTCCGCTTCGCGCTGTCCGACGAAGAATATCTCGATCTCTACCTGGAAGACCTTGAGCTGCCCGATCTAGCCAAGCGGCAGCTATCCGGCGTTGAGTCCGTGCAATGGCGCCAGGCGGGCTTCTCAACCGCCGGCCCGCCGTCGCGCATCTCGGTGCCCCGCACATTGCGGCATTCGATGTCGCGGCGCATGGCGCTGAAACGCCCGAAGCCCGAGGAGATCGAAGCCTTGCGCGCCGAGATCGAGCGGCTGGAGCGCGAGGGCGGGCACTTCGAGGAGTTGGTCAAGCTCCGCGCCGACCTGGAGCTTCGCCTCACCCGCACCAAGCGCATTCCCTATATCGATCCCGTCGATGTTCGGTATCGCCGGCTTGAATCTGTCCCCAAGCCGATCGCCAAAGCGGTGATGTTTTGCCTGATGGACGTGTCCGGCTCGATGAACGAGCACATGAAGGATCTGGCCAAGCGCTTCTATTCGCTGCTCTACCTGTTCTTGAAGCGCCGTTACGATCACGTCGAGGTGGTGTTCATCCGTCACACGCACGAAGCGCAAGAGGTGGATGAGCAAACCTTTTTCTACTCGCGCGAAACGGGCGGCACCGTTGTGTCCACAGCGCTTTTCAAGATGGACGAGATCGTCCGCGAGCGTTTCCCGATCAGCGATTGGAATATTTACGCCGCGCAAGCCTCCGACGGCGACAACACGTCGAGCGATAACGCTGTGGTGTTGACGCAGCTGAAGGATGTGATCCTCCCGATGTGCCAATACTATGCCTATGTCGAAGTCGGCATGGACGACGATGACGATCATCCCGGCGCAGGAGAGCCAAGCACGAATTTGTGGCGCGCCTATCGCCGCGTCGGCGATGATCAGCCCTTCGCGATGCGCAAAGTCCGCCACCGCCGGGACATCTACCCGGTGTTCCGCGATCTGTTCACGCGCCGTCCCGAAGGCGTTTCGTCGGAGGGCGCGTGATGTTGGGCGATAGCGGCAAGCTGCTCTTCACCGGGCCGGACTGGGATTTCGATCTGATCAAGCGCGTGCACGAAGCGTGCGGCGAGGTCGGGATCAAGGAGATGGGGCTCGATCCCTATCCCAACCAGATCGAAGTGATCACAACAGAACAGATGCTCGACGCGTACGCCTCGACCGGTATGCCCTTGTTCTACCGTCACTGGAGCTTCGGCAAGGAATTCGCACGCAACGAGGCGCTTTACCGCAAGGGCTATCAGGGTCTCGCCTACGAGATCGTCATCAATTCCAACCCGTGCATCGTCTACATTATGGAAGAAAACTCCGCGACGATGCAGACGCTTGTGCTCGCGCACGCGGGTTATGGACACAGCCACTTCTTCAAGAACAATTATCTGTTCAAGCAATGGACAGATGCGGACGGTATCCTCGATTACCTTGAGTTCGCGCGTGGCTTTATCGCCAAGTGCGAGGACCGCTACGGCATCGGCGAAGTTGAGCGTGTGCTTGACGCAGCGCATGCGCTGCAAAGCCACGGCATTCACCGCTTCCCACGTAAGCGCATGCCGGACCTGCGCTCCGAGGAGCGCCGCGAGGAAGAGCGCCGCCGGCATGGCGAGCAATTGTTCAACGACCTCTGGCGCACCGTACCGCAAGGCAAACGCAAGCCCAGCAAGGACGATGATGAGCGCCGCAAAGCTTTGCTCGGCCTTCCCGAAGAGAATTTGCTGTATTTCTTGGAGAAGACGTCTCCGCGGCTCGCGCCGTGGCGCCGCGAAATCCTGCGCATCGTGCGGTTGATCAACCAGTATTTCTACCCGCAGCGTCAAACCAAAGTGATGAACGAAGGCTGCGCGACCTACTCTCACTACAAGATCATGACGCGCCTGCATGAGAAGGGGCAGATCAGCGACGGCTCCTTCCTCGAATTCCTGCACTCTCACACCGCTGTCGTCCTGCAGCCGCACTTCGATGACCGACGCTATTCCGGCATCAATCCGTATGCGCTGGGTTTTGCGATGTGTTGCGACATCGAGCGCATAGCCACCAACCCGACGGACGAAGACCGCGAGTGGATGCCGGACCTCGCCGGCAGCGGCGATGCTTATGGCGCGCTCCGGGACGTCTGGGCGAACTACCGCGACGAAAGCTTCATCTCGCAATTCCTGTCGCCAAAGGTGATCCGCGATTTCCATCTCTTTCGGGTGAAGGACGAGGAGGACGCCGACGAAATGGAAGTCGCCGCCATCCACGACGAACGCGGCTATCGCAATATCCGCCGCGCGCTCTCAAAGCACTACGACGTTGCCTATCGCGATCCCGAGATACAAATCGTCGATGTGGATCTGTTCGCGGACCGCAAGCTCATCTTGCAGCACAGGGTGCTGAACGGCGTGCTGCTTGAAGAGGGCGACGCGCAAAAGGTGCTGCAGCACGTCGCGGACCTTTGGGGCTACGACGTGAAGCTCGTCGAGTTTGACGAAACGCAGAACCGCGCGCTCGCTGAGCACGAAGCCAGCCCAAGGCGCGCTTTCAACTAGGCGCGTTGCTGCGCGACATAGCCATCGATCACGCGGCCCAAAACCGTCATCGGCACGTTGCCGCCTTTGACGAGAGCGTCGTTGAACTTACGGAAGTCATAGCGGGCGCCCAATGCGGTTTGCGCGCCGGCGCGCAGTCGGTTGATCGCGCTGTGGCCAACTTTGTAACCGCACGCCTGCGCCGGCCAGGCGCAATAGCGATCCACCTCGCTTTGAACTTCGTCGGCGCTCGATCCGTTGTTGGTGACGAACCATTCGATCGCTTGCGCGCGCGTCCAACGCTTCGCATGCAAGCCGGTATCCACCACGAGCCGGCATGCGCGAAACGCCAGCGATTGCAGATAGCCAAGCCTGCCGACGGGGAAGTCCTCATAGACGCCAAGCTCATCGGCGATCTGCTGCGCGTAGAGCGCCCAGCCTTCGGTGTAGGCGTTGAAGCCAAGCAGCGAGCGGATCAATGGCTGTGCGAACGTATATTCGCCCTGCCACACGTGACCGGGGATTGCTTCGTGATAGGTGAGGTCAGCTAGGCCGAAACGGTTGTGCAGCGCGGGTGTGCGCAGATTGATCCAGAAATGCCCGGGCTCGCGCCCATCGACGCTGCCCGCGCCACCATAGGCGCCGGGCGCGCCATCTTCGATGGCCGGATCAATGCGAACCACTTCGAGAAAGCCTGGCACCAGTGTTTCAAACGCCTGCGGCATCCGCGCGCGAATGTCAGCGATCTTCTCTTCGATGAACGCCATGATCTCGGCGCGCCCTACGTCGCCTTCGGCGAATTGATAGCGCGGATCGTTTCCGAGCGCCGTCATACGCGCGCCAACGCCGCCTTCGGTGTAGCCCACGCTCCGCAAAATCGGGTCCATCCGTGCGTGCAGTTCGCGCAACTCTTCGAGGCCCATCTCGTGGACTTCGTCCGGCGTCATGTTCGTCGTCGTGCCAGCACGCAGCGCCCAAGAATAATATTCTTCGCCCTGCGGCAGTTTCCAAGCGCCAGCGTCGCTGTTGGCTTGTGGCCTTGTCGCTTCTAGCGCGGCGAGCTGGCGATTGAGCGCCGGCATGATGCGCTCGCGGGCAATACGCGCGGCGCGGCTGGTATAATCGCCGGCAACATTGGCGGTTGCGGTACGTGTGCCGAGGGACGTGACGATGCCCCATTGGTCCGAAGGCGCCGCGAGGCTCGCGCGCATCTGCGTTACGGCTTTGTTGAGCAGGAAATCCGGCAACACGACGCCGCGTGCGTGATCGGCGCGCACGCGCTCAGTCTCGCCATCGAGGCTGTGCGCGTAGGATCCCATGCGCGAAAGGTAGGAGTCCGCATCCTCACGGGTGCGGATCTGGTGGCTCGAATCGAGGAACGAAGCGATCTCGTAGAACGCGCCGACATTCTGAGATACGACGTACGGCGTGTTGCGGTACGACCAATTGGAATTGAGTATCGCCACGTCGCCGTAGGGAAACGCGAATCCTTCAAGTGCGAGTTCGTGAACGGTGCGGACGACATCCAAATGGATGCGCATGTCGGCGCTCATGGGCGTCTGGTTGAGGCGGCTGAGCCGGCTCAGCGTATCGCGTGCGCCGCGCTCGATGGCGTCTTGCCCCTCGGGCGAGCGATCCTGCAATCTTGATTTCAAGCGCGACCGCGCTCCCGTATCGACACCGGCGCTGGATGCGCCTTCCGGATACGCGGCGAGGAGCCTTTCGGTGGTGCGGTCGAGAAGGCGCTGTCCCGCTGCGTCCGGCGGCAGCGCTGCTTCGGCGGCGCCGGGAATCGATTGCAGCGCAAGGGCTGCGGCGCTTGTGGCGAGAAGGGAGCGGCGATCCAGATGCATAAGTGAGCCTCGTGTTGGCGCGAAGCTCAACATTTCTCGCACGCGGCGCAACCGCAAAATGACGAACCTAGGCGCCTATACGGGCCAAACCTTCGGCGATCGCCGGATCGACGCGCACGTCGCGTTCGCTCAACGGCCGCGCCAGGCGCAGACCTTCCATGCTTCGCGCACGCGAGAGCGCTACATAAGTTTGTCCCGGCGCAAAGGCGCCGCGCCCGAGATCAATCTCAACCGCGTCGAGCGTCATGCCCTGGGCCTTGTGGATCGTCAGCGCCCAGGCATGGGCGAGCGGGAATTGCACGTACTTGAATTCCTCCTTTACCTCCATGCGGTTTTCAGTGGCGTTCCAGCTCCAGCGCGCTTGCGGCCAGATCGCCCGCTCGACGTCCACATCATCGCCAGCATCGAGCGCGACCGTGACGATCTCCTCTTCCAGCGCCTTCACCGTACCGAGCGAACCGTTCACCCAGCGGCCCTCGGGGTCATTCTGTGTGAAGATCACGCGCGCGCCGGTCTTCAGCACAAGTTCGATCGGCGCCGGGAAGCGATCGGCCATGTGCTTGGGCTTCTCGCCCTCGAAGCCGCCGGAATATTTCGCCGAAACGCCGGAGAGCGATTGCAGGCCGCGAATGTTGTAACTGTCAGCGACCGCGTTGGTGGCGCAGAGGAGCACCGGTTTCTGCGAGAGCGAACGATCGAGACACTCACCGTTCAAGGTTTCGATCGCGTCCGCGACGCCGCGTTGCTCGCGTATAGCGGAGAGCAACGCGATGAAGTCTCGATCGGTTTGGCGATGGACTTCGGTAAGCTCAACCGCCGTCATCGGCGCGTCGCGTAGAGCATGGGCGGAGAATGCGTACGGGGTCTGATAACCCGCGTCCTCCAGCAGCTGATTGTCTTCGCCGCGGACGACGGGCGGCAGTTGGTAAAAGTCGCCAACCAGCAGCATTTGCACGCCGCCAAACGGCCGCTGCGATTTGCGCGCGACCTTGAGATGCTGATCCATCGCGTCGAGCGTGTCGGCGCGGAGCATCGAGACTTCATCGATGATCAGGCGTTTGAGCGCCCGCGCCGTGCGCGTGAAGAACCAGTTCGGCTTCTCCAAATTGCCAATCAGTGGCCGCGGCGGAAATCCGAAGAAGGAATGCACCGTCTGGCCGCCAATGTTCATGGCGGCGAGCCCCGTCGGCGCCAGTACGGCTTGGGGCGTGCCCTCGTCCTCCGAAACCAACGCGCGAACGAAATGAGACTTTCCGGTGCCGGCGCGGCCGGTGACCAGCACGACCGGCGTTCGCTGCGCCAACGCTTCGCGCGCGTCGAGCACGGCCTGGTCGGGCGCTTTCTGCGGAACGACTGAGGGAATCGCCATGCGCCTCTATACAGAAGCGCGCGCCGCAGCGCTAAGGCCGCGGCGCTTGACGCTGTTTAACCGCCGAAATTATCGGCTCCGGGCGCCCACAAAGGCGCTCACCTCGTTGACCCGCCGCTCGCGGGTCTGCAACCGCTCGTTCATGTTGGCGTAGG
Source organism: alpha proteobacterium U9-1i (assembly GCA_000974665.1). Classification (NCBI taxonomy): domain Bacteria; kingdom Pseudomonadati; phylum Pseudomonadota; class Alphaproteobacteria; species alpha proteobacterium U9-1i. Next base: position 688,139 of record BBSY01000002.1, read on the forward strand.
TTGCTTCGGGCACGCGCCGCGCCGTCGCCGGGATCGAGTCGATATACGCACGGATACGGCGCAACATAGCGGGGTCGTTGGAGGCTGCGCCGGCGTTCGGCAGGAAGCTCCGCAGCGAGAACGGATCGAGCCGGGCGGTCAGCTCCGCGGGGTGCGCCTCGGCAAACGCGTACGCCATGTCCGGGTGATTGCCGCCGACGGCGAGGATCATATTTGGACCGAGCGAGGCGTTCACGTCTTCAGTGAAGACGATGTCGTTCAGCACGCGTTGCGCCAGCACTGGATCGCGCGTGTTGGCAAGCGCGCCGTAAAGCGTTTGCTTTTCCAAAGTCTCGGTCGCCGCGCGGGCGCGGCTGAGCATATCGTCGAATACATCCGGCGTGGCGGCGCCGCCCACCGCGCCAAGCACTGCGCCGCGCACCGCCCCGTCGATTTGGCCAGAGCGATAGCGGCGCAACGCTTCCGCTTGGAAGGCGGGATCTTCAAGCGCGGACAGGGTGCCGATCAAGGCGGCGCGCAGAATGCTGGTGTTGTCGGACTCGCCTTCAACCTTCGCCCATCCCACGCGACGGAACACGGGATTGAGCAGCCCGCGGGCATAAGTGCGGAAGCGCGCGCGGCGAGGATCGTCGCGCGTGTAGAGTGCGTCCATCGCGCCGAGTTCGCCAGCGATCGTCGCCCAGACATTGGGATCGCCGTCGGCGCGTACGCGCCGCGCCAGTGTAAGGAAATCCGATGCGGGGATCACGCCGGCGCGGCCCAGCGCGCGGACATCATAAAGAATGCCAAGTTGATCAGCGGGCGCGATGCGAGCGAAATTCTGCGCCAGGCGATCGAAGGCGGCGCGCGGATACTGCACGCGATAATAGCCGATCTGGTCAGGGTTCACGATAAACGGGCCGCAGCCATCGGCGTTCAATGTCGCCGTGCGGCTTTCGCCGGTCACGGTTTCTGCACGGCCTTGGCCGTCCAAACGCTGCACGCGCACCGGCACGCGCCACAATGGCGCCGCGCGCGAAACCGGCAGCGACGTAAACTCGCCTTGGCGCAACGTCAGCGCTTGCGCGTTGTTGCGGCACGCGGCCGCTTCGACGTTCACCAACGGCACGCCCGGCTGACGCGTGAAATCATCGGCGATCTGGCGAACCGGGCGGCCCGCCGCGGTTTCGATCGCATCCCAGAATTGCGAGCTTACGGTGTTGCCATAGGCATGCTGTTGCATGTAGGCGCGCACGCCCTGGCGGAACGCATCCTCGCCGACATATTCCTCCATCATTCGCACCACGGCATAGCCTTTTTGGTACGTGATCGCGTCGAAGGCCTGGTTGGCTTGCTCTACGTCGGCGATCGGTACGATCACCGGATGGGTCGAGGGGCGCGCATCGAGAAGCATCGCCGCCTGCCGCTGACCTTGCGCCTGGTCCCAGATGTTCCACTCCGGATGCAGCGCGTCGGTCACTTTGTTTTCCATCCAGCTCGCGAAACCTTCGTTCAGCCAGATGTCGTCCCACCATTGCATGGTCACCAGATCGCCGAACCACATATGCGCGATCTCATGCGCGACAGTTGTGTAGATGAACTGGCGCGTGAACTCCGAGGTCGTCTCCGGATCGACGAGCAGATATTGCTCGAAGAACAGGATCGCGCCCCAGTTTTCCATGGCCGCGAAGCCGCCGCCGCCAGGCGCCGCGATAATGTCGAGCTTTGGCAGCGGGTAGGGTGTGCCGAAATATTCGTTGAACCAATGCAGCGTTTCGACGCCCGCTTGCAGCGCAAATCGTCCCATCTCAATGTCGCCGCGCTTCGTGATGATGCTCACCTCGACGCCATCGACGGTTTGTGAAATGCGTTCGAAATCGCCGACGCCCAGGAACATCAAATAGGTCGGCATTGACGGCGAAGGCGCAAACCGCGTGCGCTTCATGCCGTTCGCCAGCATTTGCGACGAAGCTTCAGGCATGTTGGAGATGACGCCGCGATTGGCCGGCGCGATCACGCTGATGTCAAACACGGAACGGAACGCTGGCTCGTCGAAGCTTGGCACGAAGCGCCGCGCGTCCGCCGCCTGGAATTGCGAGACCAGCATGCGGCCCGTGCCGCCGCCTTCGATGTCATAATCCTGCGCGAATAGGCCCTGCGCCTGGCGATAAATTTGGCCCCGGTAGGCGATGCTGAGGCGATGGGTGCCGACGGCGACGGGACGGCGTCCAAAGCTCATGTGCAAAGTTTGATCGCTCGCCTGATAGCGTGTGCTCGTCGCGCCGACGCCATTGAGGCTGATCCGGCCGAATTCCATATCGAGCGCGTTGACGACGATCTCCTGCTGCGGCGAGAGCACCTCAATTTCGATCGTCACCTCGCCGGCAAGCGTCAAATTTTCGGCGTCCGGCGTCACCACCATGTCATAGCGCAACGGGCGCACCTGATCGGTGAGCCGCACTTGGCCTTGGGCGTTGGTGCGCGGCGCATCCTGGCCCGAAGCCGGAACCGCGAGCGCCAAGCTCATCATGGCGGCGAGCAACAAACGTTTCATGCACGATCTCCCGGGCCCGTTCTAAGAGGCCTGCGGAATGCGCGCGAATGTGTTTGCGATGAACGCCCGATTTGGGCGGATCAGCGCCCGCGTGCATTTGCCGTCGCAGCTTGTTCGGATCAGACGCCGTCGAGCGCTTGCGCCAAATCCGCGATCAAATCTTCCGGATTCTCCACGCCGACCGAAACGCGGATCAGCGCCGGCGTGATGGAAAAGCGCGCCAGATCCGCTGGCGGCATGCCCGAGTGCGTCATCGCCGCGGGGTGAGACGCGAGCGTCTCCGTACCGCCAAGGCTCACCGCGAGCTTGATCACCTGCAGGCGGTCAAGCAGCTTGAACGCAGCTTCTTCGCCGCCCTTCACTTCGAACGAGAACGTCGATCCCGCGCTCTTATTTTGCTTTTCGTGGATCGCGCGGTCGGGATGATCCTTTGGCAGGAAGTCTAGGAACCAGACGCTTTGGATCTTCGGATGGTCGCGCAGGAACTCCGCCACCTGCCTTGCGCCTTGCGCACCCGCATCCATGCGCAGCTTGAGCGTTTCGAGCGAACGCATCAAAAGCCACGCCGTGTGCGGATCGCACATCGTGCCGAGCGTCGAGCGCATGCGGCGCACCGGCGCCATCATCGCTTTCGTGCCCGAGGCGCCGCCGGCAATCAGATCGGAGTGGCCGCCGACGTATTTCGTAAGCGACATGGTGACGATATCCGCGCCATGCGCGAGCGGCGTCGAGAAAATTGGCCCCAGCATGGTGTTGTCGACAATCACCGGCGGGCGATGACCATCATGCGCCAGCATTTCGGATGCTTTGCGCACAGCGGCGATATCAACCAGCGCGTTGGTGGGGTTTGCTGGCGTCTCGATGAAGATGGCGCCCACGCGGCCTTTCTTCTTGGCTTGCTCGGCTGCCTTGAAAATCGCCTCCGGCCCATGTTCGGCCTCAAACCCGACTTGGCTGATGCCGAATTCCGGAAGGATTGAATGGATCAGAGTTTCCGTGCCGCCGTAGATCGGCTGACTCTGCAGCACGACATCGCCAGGGCGCAAGAACGCCCACAAACACGTCGAAATCGCCGACATGCCGGAGCCGAACGCCAAGCTCGCTTCCGCTTCGTCCCAAATCGCCAAGCGATCTTCGAGCACTTCGAGGTTTGGATTGTTGAAGCGCGAGTAGATGAGGCCAGGCTCTTCATCCGGGCCAAGTTTCCGCCGGCCTTGCATGGTGGCGAAGAAGTCCTTGCCGTGTTGGGCCGAGCGAAACACGAAGGTCGAGGTTTGGAATTGCGGTGGCTTCAGCGAGCCTTCCGACAACATCGGATCGTAGCCGTAACCCATCATCAGGGTTTCGGGTTTCAGCGGGCGATTGCCCAGATTGCGCTTACGCCAAGTTTTTTCAGCCACCGAGGCCTCCGGGATTCGATTCTCCCGGTTCTCGGCTTCAACGGCGGCGATTTCAATGCCCGAGCGGCGGATGGCGGGCGGTTAGAGCGTCCAGCTTGCGTCGGCGGCAGCCGGTGTCGGCAATTTGGCGGTGAGCGCCAGCGTCGCGTCGACGTGGACGGGCGGCAATTCAACCCCGACCAGCGCACCAAAGACGCCGTCATCACCGAGTGGGCGCCGCGCGGGGTGCGCATGAAAAACCGCGAACTTCGACCAGTCCGAGCGCGTTAGGGCCTCTGGTTCCTGTTGCGCCGTTGCGAACGCCATCGCCACGCGTCGGCGCGCCGGAATGATGGGCGCGTCGTCCCACAGCGAACCCGACGCCAACCGCGATAACGCATCGTTCACGGCGTCGCCCACGATCTGTGGAACGCGCCCCGTTACGCACAGACGCAGCGTTTGCGTGTAGGTGAGGCCGGAGAACTCCACGCAGCGCAAAGTCACATCGAAGGCGCGCCCGGCATCCGCCGTCAGCGTTTCATCGTGCGGCACCGTGATGATGCCGGTCTCGCGTTCGATCGCGAACCGCCCGCCCGCGTCGTCAAGCAACGTGAAGCCCGCCGCAAGCGGATCATCGCCCGCTGGCGCATCGACAAACGCCTGCGCTTTCTCGACCGGGATCGAGTCAAAGCGGCTGGCGAAATCGTCCGACGTGCTCATCCGGCGGACTTTGCCGCATGACGGCTAACGGCCCGTGAAGGTGGCGTTTTCGTTGTGTTTACCGATCAGGCCTGTTCGCCCCAGCCGATCGCCGCTTTCACTTCGAGAAACTCTTCCATGCCAAAATGCCCGCCTTCGCGCCCCAGGCCCGATTGCTTGTAGCCGCCGAACGGCGTGCCCATGCCGCCGAACGCGCCATTGATGTGGACGTTGCCGGCGCGCAGCTTGCGCGCGACTTTGCGAGCGCGCTCCTCGGAGCCCTGCACGTACGCCGCGAGGCCATACGGCGTGTCGTTGGCGATTTTGATCGCTTCTTCTTCGGTCTCGTACGGAATGATCACCAGCACCGGGCCGAAGATTTCTTCGCGCGCGATGGTCATGTCATTGGTGACGTTCGCGAACACCGTGGGCTTCACGAAGTAGCCGCGGTTGTGCCCGTCCGGCCGGCCCGGACCGCCGGCGGCGACTTTCGCGCCTTCGTCGATGCCCTTCTGCAGCAAGCTTTGCACCTTGGTGAATTGGTTGCCATTGGCGAGCGGGCCGATCGCGCCCTTCTCGGCGCTCTCGGGCACCTGCACCTTGATCGCGTTCGCGGTCGCCGCGGCGATTGCGACGACTTCGTCGTAGCGCGACTTTGGCGCCAGCATCCGCGACGGCGCGTTGCAGCTTTGGCCGGTGTTCGTCGCCATGTGCATCATCGAACGCGCGACGCTCTTTTGCAGATCGGCGTCGTCCAGGATGATGTTCGGGCTCTTGCCGCCGAGCTCAAGCGCGACCTTCTTGATGCCCTTGGCGCACGCTTCCATCACCGCCGTGCCGGCGCGCGTCGAGCCCGTGAAACTCATCATGTCCACGTCGGGGTGCGCCGAAAGCGCGGCGCCGACACCAGGGCCGTCGCCGTTCACAAGATTGAACACGCCCTTCGGCACGCCAGCTTCGTCAAGAATTTCCGCGAACAGCACCGCGTTCAACGGCGCGAGTTCAGAGGGCTTCAGCACCATGGTGCAGCCGGCGGCGAGCGCGGGACCTACCTTCGCGCACACTTGGTTCATCGGCCAATTCCACGGCGTGATCATGCCGATGACGCCGATCGGCTCCTTCAAGATGCGCCGGCCGGCGCCGTAATCGCTTTCGAACGCGAATGTATCGAGCTGCTTGCGCGCGTCGATCAGATAGCCAAGCCCAGCCGGCGCCTGCGAGCTCTGCGCGAGCGGGGCGGGGGCGCCCATTTCCATGGAGATGGTTTCAGCCATCTCGCCCATGCGCCGCTGATAAACGGCGATGATCTTGTCCAGCAGCGCCTTGCGCTCATCGACGCTGGATTGGCTCCAGCTTTCGAACGCGCGCTTGGCGGCTGCGACAGCTTTGTCCACGTCGGCGGCCGAGCCGAGCGAGATGCGCCCGCACGGCTCCTCGTTGGCCGGATTGATCACGTCATGCGTGCGCGGCTTCACCGGCGGGACCCATTGGCCGTCGATGTAGAAATTGAGCTTCTCACGCATGGGGGTGCTCCGATGATCAAACCACATTCGTCATCCCGGCTGACCGAAGGGAGAGCCGGGACCCAGGGATCAAAGGTCGCTTCGTTTGCCCTGGGTCCCGGATCACGCTCCGCGTGTCCGGGATGACGGTTTCGTTCTATATGGCCCGATCAGCGACGGACACCAATGGACCATCCGCCCCTCCGCACCTTCGGCCGCATGAAAGCCCGACCGCTCAAGCCACGCCAACAGGCTTTGGTGGAGGAGCTGCTGCCGCACTTGGCTGTGCCGGCGGAGGGGATGATTGACATTGAGGCGCTGTTCTCCCCCTCCCCCATGGATCGACCTTTGGGGGAGGGGGCAGGGGGTGGGGTGAAACTCCGCGCGTCGAGCCTCACCCCGCCCCCCAACCCCCTCCCCTCGAGGGGAGGGGGAGCTGTCCTTGAAATCGGCTTCGGCGGCGGCGAGCATCTCGTCGCGCAAGCCGCCGCACATCCCGAGCAACTTTTCATCGGCGCCGAGCCCTTCCTCAACGGAATCGGCTCATGCCTCCGCCACATTGAGGAAAGCGGCGTGCAGAACGTGCGCCTCTGGCATGGCGACGCCCGTGACGTGGTCGCGCGCCTGCCGGACGCCTCGCTGGACCGCTGCTACATTCTTTTTCCCGATCCCTGGCCGAAGCTGCGTCACCACAAGCGCCGCCTCATCCAACCCGATTTCCTGGCCGAACTCGCGCGCGTGCTGAAACCTGGCGCCGAGGTACGGTTCGCGACCGATTGGGCCAACTACGCCGAATGGACCTTGGACATGTTTCACAAGGAACCCCGCTTCACCTGGCTCGCCGAACGCGCCGACGATTGGCGCAAAGCTTGGGAAGGCCATGTGCCGACGCGGTATGAGCAAAAGCGCTTGGGCGATTGCGCGCCGGTTTGGCTTAGATTCAGGTTGGACCGCTAAGGTCGCGGCCATGAGCCAGTTTCGTTCGAAGTTTTTCAGTGCTTGCGCCATCGCCGCGAGTGTTTGGGTGTCGGCCTGCGCATCGGCGCCCGCGTCCGCACCGACCGAGGTTCGCCAGATCGTCTCGACCACATCCTTCGGCATGTGCGTTGGCTATTGCACGACGCGGCTTGAGATCAGCGAAGGGCAGGCGGTGTTGATCCGCGAAGCGCGCGGCGGCCGTGGCGCGCCGCAGAATTTGCCCGAGCAACGCTTCGCGGCGCCGCTGAGCGCTGCCGAATGGCAGGACATTGCGCGTCTCGCCGCGAGCACGAACCTGCAAAGCCTGCCTGACGTCATCGGCTGTCCCGATTGCGCCGACGGCGGCGCGGAAACGCTAACCATAAATGGCGCGGGCTCGGAGACCGTGACCTTCGATCACGGCGCGACGGTTCCACAGGCGCAGCCGCTTTTGGATCGCGTCCGCGCGCTGCGCGAGCGATTGATGCCGAAAGAGGGCTGACAAAGCCTCTCGGAGCGGTTATATCGCCTCCAACACATCGCTGATGCCTCCGATGGAGGTTCAGCGGCGGGCCAAAAGCCCGCCGCTTTTTTGTTACCGGTCGCCCGGTATTTTGGGAGCCCGCCGCTGCGGACCACGAACCCACTCGAAGAGCGCGTCGTCGCTCTCTTGGAACCGGACGCCGAGGCGCTCGGCTATCGGTTGGTGCGCGTGCGTCTGCTCGGCAACCGCCGCAAAACACTGCAGATCATGGCTGAGCGCATCAGCGACGGTGATTTCAACAGCGGCGATTGCACCAAGCTGGCGCGCCGCGCCAACGAAGCGCTCGAACCGATCGAGTACGATAGCCTCGAAGTGTCGTCGCCCGGCATCGATCGCCCGCTGATGCGCATCGAGGATTTCACGCGCTTCATCGGCCACATGGCCAAGCTTGAAACAACCGCGATGCTCGACGGGCAGAAGCGCTTCAAGGGCGAGATCGTGTCGGTTGATGGCGACGTCATCTCCCTCAAGACCGAGCAGGGCGAGCCGAAGATCAAGTTCTCGGCGCTGCACGACGCCCGCCTCGTGCTGACAGACAAGCTGATCGAAGAAGATTTGCGGCGCGCGAAAGCCGTCGAACGTGATTTTCCTCCCCCGCTTGCGGGGGAGGTGTCGCCGCAGGCGACGGAGGGGGCGGCTGACGCTTCCCCCCTCAGTCATCGCGCTGCGCGCACTGACAGCTCCCCCGCGCGCGGGGGAGCAAACAAGACGAAGAGGAAAAACACATGAGCACCGGCATTTCCGCAAACCGGATGGAAATTCTGCAGATCGCTGATGCGGTCGCGCGCGAGAAGTCGATCGACAAAGAGATCGTTATCGAAGCGATGGAGCACGCGCTGCAAAAGGCCGCGCGCTCGCGCTACGGCGCTGAGCACGACATTCGCGCCTCGATTGACGTGAAAACCGGCGAAATGACGCTGAAGCGCGTGATGACGGTGGTGGACGATAGCGTTCTCGATCCAGAAACGCGGCCCTTCAATCCGTCGACTGACATCATGCTCGACGTCGCCCGAAAAACCGATCCGGAAGCGGCGCTCGGCAAGACCTACGAGGAATTGTTGCCGCCGATCGAATTCGGCCGCGTCGCCGCGCAAACCGCCAAGCAGGTAATCAATCACGAAGTCCGCGAAGCCGAGCGCGAGCGTCAATTCGGCGAATATAAGGATCGCATGGGCGAGATCATCAACGGCGTCGTCAAGCGCGTTGAGTTCTACAACGTCATCGTCGATCTCGGCCGTGCGGAGGGCGTGATCCGCCGTTCCGAGGCCATTCCGCGTGAAAACCTCCGCGTGGGCGATCGCACGCGCGCTTACATTTACGACGTGCGCCGCGAAACCAAGGGCCCGCAAATCTTCCTGTCGCGCGCCAAGCCGGAATTCATGGCGCGTTTGTTCGCGCAGGAAGTGCCTGAAGTTTATGAGGGCGTGATCGAGATCAAAGCCGCCGCCCGCGATCCGGGCTCGCGCGCCAAAATCGCCGTGCTTTCGCACGATTCCAGCATTGATCCGGTCGGCGCGTGCGTGGGTATGCGCGGCGCACGCGTGCAAGCGGTCGTCGGCGAATTGCAAGGCGAGAAGATCGACATCATTCCGTGGTCGCCCGATCCGGCGACCTTCATCGTCAACGCTTTGCAGCCGGCGGAAGTGTCGAAGGTGGTGCTTGATCCGGAAGACGCGCGCGTCGAAGTGGTTGTGCACGAAGCACAGCTTTCGCTCGCCATCGGCCGCCGCGGTCAGAACGTGCGCCTCGCCAGCCAGCTCACCGGTTGGTCGATCGATATCCTCACCGAAGCCGAGGAATCCGAGCGCCGTCAGAAGGAATTCGCGACCCGCACCGAACTCTTCATCAAGGCGCTGGAAGTGGACGAAATGTTCGCTCAGCTGCTGGCCTCGGAAGGCTTCGAAACGGTCGAGGAAATCGCCTATGTCGACGCGAACGAATTGGCGGTTATCGAAGGCCTTAACGACGAGATTGCCGAGGAACTCCAAGCCCGCGCGCGCGACTTCCTCGACAAGCTCGCCGCTGAACTCGAAGCCAAGCGCGTCGAACTCGGCGTTGAGGATACGCTTGCGGCCGTGACCGGCCTCAATGGCCAGATGCTCGTGGCGCTCGGCGAAAAGGGCGTGAAGACGCTCGACGATTTCGCTGGGCTTACGGGCGACGATCTGCGTGGCTGGTTCGAAACCAAGAATGGTGAGCGCGTGCGCGAGCCGGGCGTGCTCGAAAGCTTCGAACTCACAGCGGAGGCGGCTGACGCTTTGATCCTGACCGCGCGCGTCGCCGCGGGCTGGATCGACGCCCCGGCGCAAGACGAGGAACCGGTTGGCGAAAACGACAACCAAGACGCTTGATGGGGGCGCTGACGCCCCCGAACAAAGCAAACCCGCTGGCCGGGAGCGCCGCTGCGTAGCCACGCAAACGGTGCTTCCGGAAGCGCGCCTGATCCGTTTCGCGCTTGGCCCCGACAACCTGCTTGTGCCAGACGTTGCGGCCAAGCTGCCGGGACGCGGCGTTTGGGTCGGCGCGCGCCGTGACCTCGTCGAACACGCACGGCGCAAAGGCGGCTTCGCTCGCGCGCTCAAAACGTCGGTAAATGCGCCCGAAACCTTGGCAGATCAGACCGAGGCGTTTTTGGCGAAGCGTTGCCTCGATTTCATAGGCCTGGCTAAGCGGGCGGGCGCCATCGCGATCGGGCAGACTCAGGTCGACGCTGCAATCCGCGAACGGCCGTCCAAACTGATGATCGAAGCAGAAGATGGCGCCGAGGAGGGTCGCGAAAAGCTGATGAGCCTCCATATAGGGCTCTGGGGCGCGCCACCGCCTGCAATTGGCTGCTTTTCCGCGTCGGAATTGGCGATGGCGCTGGGCCGGGATCGTGTGATACACGCATCCCTGCTTCAAGAGCGCTTGGCGGTGGCTTTGGCGGCTGAGATTGGCCGTCTTGCGGGTTTCCGCGCCATCGTACCTGCCTCTTGGCCCACACCCTGGCGCTCTTTTGGTCTGGGACTGGGCGGCGCGGACGCCGGATCCCCCGAAGGATTAGGCGGCGCGACGAGCACTTCGGCTTTGGAAGACTGACGCAACGGATTGGCGAACACCACTGCATGACTGACGGTTCAGAACAGAAAGATACCGGCCGCAAGCCGCTGACGCTCACGCGCACCGCGAGCGCCGGCACCGTGCGGCAAAGTTTCTCGCACGGCCGCACCAAGCAGGTGACGGTCGAAGTGCGCGAGAAGCGTGCGATCACCCGTCCTGGTCAAGCAGCGCCGGCGCCAAGCGCGCCTGGCCCTGGCGTGCCGCCGCCGATCGTGAAGGCGGCGAAGCCCGCAGCGCCCGCGGCCCCTGCCGAGCCTGCGCGCCGTCCGGCCACCGATGGCCGTGGGGTTGAGATCAGCGGCGAAGAAGCGCGCCGCCGCGAAGAGGCCGTTCGCAATGCGATGGCCGAGCGCGAAGCGCGCGACGCGAAAGCGCGCGCCGAAGAAGAACAACGCCGCGCGCTCGACGATGCGCAGCGCCGCAAGGCTGCAGAGCAAGCCGCTATCGAAGCGGAGGCCGAAGCGCGCCGCCGCGCCGAAGAAGCCGCGGTTACGGCTGAAGAGGAAGCCGCGCGTCCGCGTCCCGCCGCCGGCCAAGCGCCAGGTCAAGCCGCGCCCACGGCGCAGCAACCGGCCGGCCGCAACAACTCGGAATTGCTCGGCGAACTTGGCGGACGCTTGAAGTCCGCCGCGCGCCGTCCCGTCGCGCCCGTGCCCGTAAAGCCGGCGAAGAAGGGCGAACCCAAGCGCCGCGAAGGCCGCCTCACGCTCGACATGGTCGAGCGTGAGGTCGCTGGCGACGATGACCGCGTGCGTTCGCTCGCGGCGTATCGCCGTGCGCAGCAGAAGGAAAAAGAGCGCCGCGCCAAGATGATGGGCGGCGGTGAGCGCGAGAAGGTCGCGCGCGAAGTGATCATTCCGGAATCCATCACGGTTCAGGAGCTCTCGAACCGCATGGCGGTGCGCGTGGCCGACATCATCAAGTTCATGATGCGCCAGGGCCAAATGCTGAAGCAGAGCGACGAGCTCGACGCCGACACGGCCGAACTGATCGCGACGGAACACGGTCATAGCGTTCGCCGCGTCGCCGAATCCGACGTCGAAGAGGGGCTCGCCGGCGATATCGTCGATGACGACACCAACCTCGAACCGCGCCCGCCGGTCGTGACTGTGATGGGCCACGTCGACCACGGCAAAACCTCGTTGCTCGATGCGCTGCGCCAGACTGACGTCGCCTCGGGCGAGCACGGCGGCATCACCCAGCATATCGGCGCCTACCAGGTCCGCCTGAAGGACGGCCAGCGCGTCACCTTCCTCGACACGCCGGGCCACGCGGCTTTCTCCGCGATGCGCGCGCGTGGCGCGAAGGTAACCGACATTGTCGTGTTGGTCGTCGCAGCGGACGACGGCGTCATGCCGCAGACGATCGAAGCGATTCATCACGCGCGCGCCTCCGGTGCGCCGATCATTGTCGCCATCAACAAAGTCGACAAAGACGACGCCAATCCAACGCGTGTGCTGACGGATCTGCTTCAACACGAGATCGTCACCGAAACTCACGGCGGCGATACGTTGAGCGTTGAAGTCTCCGCGCTGAAAAAGACCGGCCTCGACAAGTTGGTCGAGACCATCTTGCTTCAATCCGAAGTGCTCGATCTGAAGGCAAACCCGGATCGTCCGGCCGAGGCCACGGTGATTGAGTCCAAGCTCGACAAGGGCCGAGGCACGGTCGCCACGGTGCTGATCCAGAGCGGCACGCTCAAGCGCGGCGACATCGTGGTTGTCGGCGCCCAGATTGGTCGCGTTCGCGCGATCACGAACGAGCGCGGTCAGCAATTGCAATCCGCTGGCCCGTCCGAGCCCGTCGAGATCATGGGTCTCGAAGGCGTGCCGGAGCCAGGCGACACACTGAACGTGGTCGAGAACGAAAACCGTGCTCGCGAAGTCGCCAATTATCGCGGTCGAGCGAAGAAACTTCGCACCAGCGGCGGCGGTACGCGCACGGGCACGTCGCTCGAAAGCATGATGGCGAAGTTCAAGGATTCGACAGCGAAAGAGTTGCCGCTGCTGATCAAAGCCGACGTTCAAGGCTCGGCCGAAGCCATTGTCGGTTCGCTGGACAAACTGGCGCACGAGGAAGTCCGAGCGCGCGTGGTTCTCTCCGGTGTTGGCGCGATCAACGAATCTGACGTGCAATTGGCGAAGGGTTCAGGCGCCCCGGTCATCGGCTTTAATGTGCGTGCGTCCAAGGAAGCGCGCGACTTGGCCGAGCGCGAAGGCGTCGAGATCCGCTACTACGCGATCATCTACGACCTGATTGACGACATCAAAGGCGTCATGTCCGGCATGCTCGCGCCGCACACGCGCGAAACCTTCCTCGGCAACGCCCAAGTGCTCGAAGTGTTCAACATTTCGAAGGTTGGCAAGGTCGCCGGCTGCCGCGTCACCGATGGCGTGGTCCGCAAGGGCGCGAAGGTTCGTATCCTGCGCGACAATGTCGTGATCCAAGAAATGGGCGTGCTGTCCACCTTGAAGCGCTTCAAGGAAGAGGTGAACGAGGTCGTCAATGGCCAGGAATGCGGCATGAGCTTCGGCCAATTCCAGGACATCAAGCAGGGCGACGTGATCGAGTGCTTCAATGTCGAAGTGGTTCAGCGATCGCTCTGAGGCGGCCATGCGGGGATTGATGTTCGCCGCCGCTTTGATCGCGGCGGTTTCAGTCACAGGCTGCGATAGGCGCGACTCACGCAATGAGACGCCGACCGTGCGCGCCTCTACGGTGGTTGAGCCGGAAACCCGCGTCGATTCCGTGCCGCAGGAAGAGCCGGCGGTCGCGCGCTCGCAGTGGCGCGCCGCTAACGAGCAAGCCCGCTCCGTCGTCGGCAATTTGCGTGTCAGCCTGCAAGGCGCGCGCGGCGGCCCGGTGGTGTTCGCGTTCGCCAATGGTGTGACGGTGACCGCGCAGCCGATCTCCGTGGTGGCGGCGGACTCGCGCTCCGGTTCGGGTGGGCAAAGCTTCGCCGCTTTGATGGGCGGCGATCCGCGCGTCGATGCGTATCTTTACCGGGTGCTGACGGAGAACCTTTCCCGTAGCGCCACGCAGGGCGGCCTTTGCGCCGCCGATACCACGCGCCACATCGCTGTGAGCGAATTCGTGGATGGCTCCGGCCGCTGGGTGTTCAAGATCGCTGCGTTCAAGAGCGAAGCGCCTCCCGGCGTCGCCGGCGAGGATCCGCTGTTCTGCAGCGCGTACGCGTTCGCATCGCAATAGAGATGAAGCGCCGCGGACACCGTGATGGCGGCCAGGCCGGGCCGTCGCAACGCCAGTTGCGGGCGGCCGAACTCGTACGCCATGCGCTCGTGGAGATTCTGTCGCGCGAAGATTTGCGCGATCCGGATTTGCAGAACGCGTCGATCACGATCGGGGAAGTGCGCGCTTCGCCGGATCTCAAGCATATGACGGCGTTCGTCGCGCCGCTCGGCTCTGGAGACGCCCGCGCGATCGCCGCAGGCCTCAACCGCATCGCCAGCTTCGTGCGCGGACGTCTGGCGCGCGGCATTGATCTCAAGTTCACGCCTGAGCTGCACTTTCAGCCGGACGTTTCGTACGACGAAGTCCGTCACATCGATGAATTGCTGGCGAGCCCCGAGGTCGCGCGTGATCTGAAGCGCGGGGACGGCGAATGAGCCGCCGCAAGAAGGGTGAGGAAATCTCCGGCTGGGTCGTTCTCGACAAGCCCGACAACATGACCTCCACCCAGGCGGTTTCCGCCGTTCGCCGTATCTTCAACGCTCAGAAGGCTGGCCACGCCGGGACACTCGATCCGCTGGCTTCCGGCATTTTGCCGATTGCATTGGGGGAGGCGACCAAGACCGTGCCTTGGCTGATGGAGGCGGAGAAGACCTACCTCTTCACCATCAAATGGGGCGCCTCCACCGATACTCAGGACCGGGAAGGCAAGATCACCGCCGAGAGCGACGTGCGCCCGACGCCAGAGGCGATCCGCGAAGCGCTCAAAGGCTTCCTTGGCGAGATCGAGCAGGTGCCGCCGCAATTCAGCGCGGTGAAGGTCGATGGCGAGCGGGCCTACGATCTCGCCCGCGCCGGCGAAGCGGTGGAACTGGAGCCGCGGCAGGTGGTCGTCTACGAGGCCGAATTGGCCGGGACCGAAGGCGCCGACCTGGCCACGGTTCGGGTCCGCTCTGGAAAGGGCTTTTATATCAGGGCGCTGGTGCGTGATCTCGCCGCCGTATTGGGTGCGGAAGCCCACGTCTGGCGGCTCCGCCGGGCTGCGGTCGGGCCCTTCCACGAGGCCGATTCGGTGTCTCTCGACGCGCTTGTGGATTTAGGTCATAAGGGCGCCGCGTTCGAACGCCTCAGACCCGTTGAGACCGCGCTGGCCGACATCCCGGCGCTGGCCGTCAATGGCGAAGATGCTTTCAAGCTCAGACAAGGACGGCCTGTCGTTCTCCTTCCGCATGTGATGGAGGCGCTCAAGCCGAAATTCCGCGATCGCACCATTGCCGGACAGGACGCGTCCCGTGCGGCTTTGGCCCTTTTCGAGGGGCGTGCGGTGGCGCTGGGCGACGTGCGGGCCGGCCAGTTCAAGCCAACCCGCGTCTTTCAACTCAAGGACCTATAGAGGAGTCCGATGTCGATTTCAGCAGAGCGCAAATCCGCGCTCATTAAAGACAATGCGCAAGGTTCAAAGGACACCGGCTCGCCGGAAGTCCAGGTGGCTATCCTGTCCGAGCGCATCACCAATCTGACCGAGCACTTCAAGGCTCATAAGAAAGACAACCACTCGCGCCAAGGCCTTCTCAAGATGGTCTCGCAGCGTCGTCGGTTGCTCGACTATCTGAAGA
Source organism: alpha proteobacterium U9-1i (assembly GCA_000974665.1). NCBI lineage: Bacteria > Pseudomonadati > Pseudomonadota > Alphaproteobacteria > alpha proteobacterium U9-1i. The sequence goes on from BBSY01000002.1 coordinate 703,657, forward strand.
ACAACGACACGAAGCGTTACACCGCTTTGATCGAAAAACTGGGTCTGCGCCGCTAAGCGCGACCTGCTCCCCCTCCTCTTGAGAGGAGGGGGCGGGGGGTGGGGCGAGGCCCCACCGTTGCCAGCTTACGCAACAGCCGAAATTCCGAAGCGTGGAGTTTCACCCCACCCCCTAACCCCCTCCTCTCAAGAGGAGGGGGAATTCGGCGCAGCAGAATCCGCTGTTGCGCATGCCGCTACGGCCGCCGGAGCATCGGCTCATCGGCCTGGAGTAAGATGTATGTTCGATACCAAATCCGTTTCTCTTGATTGGGCCGGGCGCAAGCTCACGCTCGAAACCGGCCGCGTGGCCCGCCAGGCCGACGGCGCCGTGTTCGCCACCTGGGGCGAGACCGCGCTGCTCGCGACGGTCGTCTACGCGAAGGAAGCAAAGCCAGGTCAAGACTTCTTCCCGCTGACCGTGAACTATCAAGAGAAGTATTTCGCCTCCGGCCGCATTCCCGGAGGCTTTTTCAAGCGCGAAGGCCGCCCGACTGAACGGGAAACGTTGCTGTCGCGCCTGATCGATCGCCCGATCCGCCCGCTGTTTGTCGATGGCTTCAAGAACGAAGTTCAAGTCATCATCACGGTTTTGAGCTGGGACAACGAGAACGAGTCCGACCTGCTCGCCATGGTTGCTGCTTCAGCAGCGCTGACGATTTCCGGGGTGCCGTTCATGGGCCCGATCGCCGCGAGCCGCGTGGGCTGGATCGACGGCAAGCCGCACTTGAACCCGACGATCGAGCAAATGAAGACGAGCGACCTCGATCTGGTCGTCGCCGGCACCGCCAACGCGATCATGATGGTCGAGTCGGAAGTGAAGGAACTCACCGAAGCGCAAATGCTTGAAGCGCTCTCGCTCGCGCACAAGGGCATGCAGCCGGTGATCGACGCGATCATCGATCTCGCCGAGAAGGCCGGCAAGGAGCCGTTCGACTTCGCGCCCGCCGATCACTCGGCGCTGCAAGCCAAGATCACGGGCCTCGTCGGCGCCGATCTCGCCACCGCCTACAAGGTGACGAAGAAGGACGAGCGTTACGCTGCCGTTGGCGCGCTGCGCGACAAGGCAAAGGCCGCGCTGGTGAAGAGCGACGCGAACCCGGACGGCGCCGACGCCAACGTGTTCAAGGAAGTGTTCAAGGCGGTCGAAAGCGAAGTCGTCCGCTCGCGCATCGTCAAGGAAAAGGGCCGCATCGACGGCCGCCCGGTCGATAAGGTGCGCCCGATCGAAAGCATGGTCGGCTTCTTGCCGCGCACGCATGGTTCGGCGTTGTTCACGCGTGGTGAAACGCAATCGATCGTCGTCGCCACCCTCGGCACCGGCGAAGATGAGCAATTCATCGACGCGCTCGGCGGCACCTACAAGGAGCGCTTCATGCTCCACTACAATTTCCCTCCCTACAGCGTCGGTGAAACTGGCCGTATGGGCGGCGCTGGCCGCCGGGAAATCGGCCACGGCAAATTGGCGTGGCGGGCGATGAAGGCAGTGCTCCCGACAGCCGAGCAATTCCCGTACACGGTGCGTCTCGTTTCCGAGATCACCGAGTCCAATGGCTCGTCGTCAATGGCTACGGTTTGCGGTTCGTCGCTGGCGCTAATGGATGCGGGCGTGCCGATTTCGGCGCCAGTCGCCGGCGTCGCGATGGGCCTCATCCTCGAAGATTACGGCTTTGAAGTTCTGACCGACATCCTCGGCGACGAAGACCATCTCGGCGACATGGATTTCAAGGTCGCCGGCACGCAGAAGGGCATCACCTCGCTGCAAATGGATATCAAGGTCGCCGGCATCACCGAGGAGATCATGAAGGTCGCCCTCGAGCGTGCCCACGGCGCCCGCCTTCACATTCTCGGCGAAATGGCGAAGGCCATGGACGCGCCGCGTGGTGAAGTTGGCAAGAACGCCCCGCGCATCGAGCAGATCAAAATCCCGACCGATAAGATCCGCGACGTGATCGGCACCGGCGGCAAGGTGATCCGCGAGATCGTGGAAAAGACCGGCGCGAAGGTGAACGTCGAAGACGACGGCACGGTGAAAGTGGCCTCCGCCAACGCCGAGTCGATCGAAGCGGCGATCAAGTGGATCAAGTCGCTGACCAGCGAACCGGAAGTCGGCCAGATCTACGAAGGCAAGGTCGTGAAGGTGATGGAGTTTGGCGCCTTCGTGAACTTCTTCGGCGCCAAGGACGGCCTCGTCCACGTCAGCCAGCTCGCGCGCCAGCGCGTCGAAAAGCCGGGTGATGTGGTCAAGGAAGGCGACACCGTGAAGGTGAAGCTCCTGGGCTTCGACGATCGCGGCAAGACGCGCCTTTCGATGAAGGTTGTCGATCAAGCCACCGGCGCTGACCTGACCGCGGAACTCGGCGAAGAGGCCGAAGATCACGGCCCGCGCGGCGACCGTCCGCCGCGTGGCGATCGTGGCGACCGCGGCCCGCGCCGCGACCGCGGTGATCGTCCGCGTCGCGAAAGCTCGGGCGACTAAGCCTCAAACGCATGCGCAAACGGAAAGCCCGTCCCGAAAGAGGCGGGCTTTCTTGTGCGTATGATCGCGGCAGTCACGCCGCTTTAGCGAACCAGAGCCGGCTCCACGTCACGCCAGCCACATAGGGCGAGTGAAAATCCTCGGAACTCACCGCGTGCAGCCCAAAGCTCGCCGCCAGAGCAATGGTTTCATCGGCGCCCACCTCGAACATGCGCCGCCCCTCGGGCACGGGCCCGTGCCGCAAGCTCATCATCAATGATCCGCCACGGCGCACTAAAGCCGCGACCCCAGGCATCATCCGCGCCCGCTCGGTGGCATCGAAATGCATCCACACCGCCGACATCCAAACCAGATCGAACGCGCGGCCGCAAACAGAGTCCAAGCCCGGTAGGCCATCGTCGATCCATTCTATGCTTGGATCGGGATGCAGCAGCATCGCACCTTCGCGCAGCTCTCGCGTTGGCTCGATCGCTGTCACCCGATCACCGCGCGCCGCGAACCAGGCCGCGTCGCGGCCGGTCCCAGCGCCGATGTCGAGAACGTCGAGCGGCGCCGACGGAATGAGATGCGCGACGCGAAAATGCGCGCCGTCGAAACCGATTTGCTCATACCGCTTCAGCAGGACAGGCGCTTCGGCGGCGTAGCCTTGCGCGCTGGCCAGCGGCGGCTTGCCCAGCCGATCAGACGCCAATGTTCATTTCCTCGAGACCGCGCGGGTTGGCGTGCAGTCCGCCTTGGGAGGCAACGAATATAGCGACCTCAAGCAGAATTGTCTCGCCGGCAGCCGGCCCACTTTTCGCCGCTTGCCACGTTATGCTGCCGCCATGTCTGATCTCGTCATCATTGCGCGCTTTTCCTCACGCGCCGAAGCTATTGTCGCGCAATCCATGTTGCGAGCTGCGGGAATCGATACGCTCATGCCGGACTTCAACGTGCTGATGGCGGAATTCGACCCGTCCATGATGGAGCACGGTTGGCGGCTTATGGCGCACGCCGATCATGCCGAAGAAGCATGTGCGATCCTAGCGGATGCAGAAGCACCGAGGCGCGACAGCTAGTCTCGCGTTCTTGCCGGCCAAGCCACGAGAAGGCCAAGTAGGGCGGGCGCGGTTATCAGCGCAAGGTCAAAGCCTAGCCGATTGGCATGCCCTTGAGCCATATCCGCGCCGTGCATCAGTGCGTGCAATAGCGGAAAGGCCGCGCCCGCCGCTGCAGCTCCCCATTGGCTTGGCTTCAACGCAAACAGCAGAAAGCCGAACGCACTCGCCAGAAACGCCCAGCCGACATCGGCGATGAAATGCGCGCCCGGCAATGGCCCCTCGATCGCGCGCCCCACCACGAATGAAAGCCAGCCGCGCGGATCGAGCAGCATGAACACCGCATTGGCGCCGTGAAACAGCGCTAGCGCAATCGCACCCAATCGTCGCAAACCCGCCTCCGTCGCGGAGAGGCTACCGGCGCGCACTCAATTTCAAAAGGTCCAGTTGGCGCGCTGAGGCGGCGCCACTTGGGGCTTAAGGCTCAACCCCGTCCGGCACGCCCACGACGTGGAAGCCGCCGTCGACGTGAATGCATTCGCCGGCGACGCTCTTGCCCAGATCGCTCAGCAACCACAGTGCGCACCCGGCGACGCCTTCCATGCTGGTGTCTTCCTTCAGCAGGCTCCAGTCCCGCGCCGTCGTCATCAGCTGCTTGCCGCCGGAAATACCAGCCATGGCGAGCGTGCGCATGGGCCCCGGCGAAACCGCATTCACGCGAATGCCCTTCGGCCCAAGGTCGCGCGCCGCGTAGCGGGTGGATGCTTCAAGCGCGGCTTTGGCCACGCCCATCATGTTGTAGTTCGGCACGACCCGCTCGCTGCCTTGATAGGTCAGCGTGATGATCGAGCCGCCGTTCGGCATGATCGCGCTCGCGCGCTTGCAGCAATCGACAAACGAGAAGGCGGAGATGTCCATCGCCTGCTTGAACATCTCACGTGTCGTGTTGTCCACGAACGAGCCCTTGAGCGCGCTTTTGTCGGCGAAGGCGATCGCGTGGACCAGAAAGTCGATCGTGCCCCACTGCGCTTTCAATTCGGCAAAAGCCTTATCCATCGACGTATCGTCGCTGACATCAGCTTGGATCATCAGCTTCACGCCGATGGATTCGGCCAGCGGACGTACGCGCTTTTCCAGCGCTTCGCCTTGAAACGTGAATGCGAGCTCCGCGCCTTGCAGCGCAAGTTGCTTGGCGATGCCCCAGGCGATGGAGTGGTCGTTGGCGACGCCCATCACAACGCCGCGTTTGCGGGCCATCAGATTGCCTTTCGGCAGCGCCCATTCGTCGGCCATGCGAGCCTCCTGCTGATGCTAAAATAGCTGTCAGCACTTGGCAGATCGGGTGCGATTGGGTCAAGCGCGCACGCCGCATTTCGCCTTATTTGCCGGCGCTAAAGTGGCCTCACGGTCGTGTGACGGAACCCTCATATCCGCGAAACGTTTCCTCCTCAGCTGGATAAACAGCGCGCGTGAGCGCGCGCCCGAAGGAGGACGCTATGATCGATTATAGAGACGTGGATGAGCGTGATACCGAGGTTCAGCGCGACGAAAATGGCATGATCATTTTGTCGAGCGAGCGTCGGGTAGAACCGCCGCCGAAGAGCGGTGGACTTGCCGGCGTGATTTTCGCGGCGGCGTTGGTCGCGACGGGTGTTGGCGGATATTTCTGGATGCAGAATGCGCCGCAAGAACCTGAGATCGCCGCCATCGAAGAGCCGATGCCCGTACAGCGGCAGCAACTCGCGCTGAACGATGCGCAGCCTGCAGCGGAAGCGCCTATCCCACCTGCGGCGACGGCGGCTCCGGCTCAACGTCAAGCCGCGCCACGCGCAAGCGCTTCGCCGCCATCGCAGCAGCGTATGCCGGAGCCAGTCCCTGACACCGTTCCGCCGATTGCGCCGCAGACCGATCCAATGGCGCCGCCGCCGGCGCTTGATCTCAACACGCCGCCGACCGGCGAATAACAAACACTCCAAACGCCGCCTGCGAAAGTAGGCGGCGTTTCACTGTGCGCGGAAGGAACCGCGCCGCGCGGCGTGGCGTTGCTCGCAGCGAAGGGGCTCTAGGAGAAGAACTATGGCCGAACATCGCGAAACCCACATCTCGCGCGACGAAGATGGTCGCGTCATCGATCGCGAAGTTATCGTGGAACGCAAGCGAAAGGGCGGCGGCTTCGGTTGGGGCATGCTCTTTAGCTTGGTGCTCATCATCGTCGTGATCGTCGCCTTCGCTTACAATCAAGGGTCGTTCCAACAGGCCGGCGTCGAAGCCGACCAGGCGACAGCTCAGCTAGAGCAACAGGCCTCAACCGCAGCCGAGAATACCGGTAATGCGCTTGAGCAAGCGGGCGACAACGCCCAGCAGGCCGCCAACAACATCAGCGACGAAACGTCGAACTAACCCCTCGTCGAGGCGTGGCTGACAGAACGCCGGCTTTCTCCAGGGAGCCGGCGTTCGCATGTCAGCCGTTTCGGACAGCGCTCAGGCAGCGATCTTGGTGAAAGCGAGTGTCGCGTTCGTGCCGCCGAAGCCGAACGAATTGCTCAGCACGCAGCTCAGTTCGCGATCCTCGCGCTTGCGCAAGATCGGCAGGTCCGCGAAGGCCGGGTCAAGCTCTTCGATGTGCGCGCTCTCACACGCAAACCCGTTTTGCATCATCAGCAGCGAGTAGATGGATTCTTGCACGCCCGCCGCGCCAAGCGAATGCCCAGTCAACGACTTGGTGCTGGAGATCAACGGCGGTTTCGGCCCGAATACGGCGCGCACGGCTTCCATTTCCTTTACATCACCAACCGGCGTCGATGTGCCGTGCGTGTTGAGGTAGTCGACCGGGCGATCGAGATATTTCATCGCCATTTGCATGCAGCGCGCTGCGCCTTCGCCTGAAGGCGCCACCATGTCGTAGCCGTCGCTCGTGGCGCCGTAGCCGGAAAGCTCAGCGTAAATCTTGGCGCCGCGTTTCTTGGCGCGCTGATATTCCTCAAGCACGAGGACGCCCGCGCCCCCGGCGATCACGAACCCATCGCGGTTGAGATCGTACGCGCGCGACGCCGTCGCAGGCGTCTCGTTGTACTTCGAGCTCATCGCGCCCATGGCGTCGAACAGGACAGAAAGCGTCCAATCCAATTCCTCGCTGCCGCCGGCGAACATGATGTCCTGGCGCCCGTCGCGGATCATTTCGAACGAATTGCCGATGCAATGCGCACTGGTCGCGCACGCGGAGCTAATCGAATAATTGACGCCCTTGATCTCGAACGGCGTGGCCAACGTGGCGCTTGCGGTTGAGCTCATCGCTTTCGGCACCGCGAACGGGCCTACGCGCTTTGCGCCCTTCTCGCGCGCGGTATCGGCCGCGGCGACGATCGCGCGCGCCGAGGGGCCCCCAGAGCCCATGATGATGCCGGTGCGCTCGTGCGAAACCTCTTCGGGCTTCAACCCGCTGTCGACGATGGCTTGCTCCATGGCGACAAAGTTCCAGCCGGAGCCTTCGCCCATGAAACGCATGTTGCGTTTGTCGACCACATCTTCAGGCCGCAGCTGCGGTTCGCCATGGACCTGCGAGCGGAAACCCTTCTCACCGTATTCCGGGGCTGCGCGGATACCGCTTTTGGCTTCGCGTAAGCTGGCGAGCACTTCTTGTGCGTTGTTGCCGATCGAGGAGACGATCCCCATTCCGGTGACGACGACGCGGCGCATGGGCGCTCCTTGTTGCTTATTTCATTCCCGCGGCGAGCTGTTCAGCGCTGAACAGGCCGACCTTGAGATCCTTGGCGCTATAGATAGGAACGCCATCGGCTTTCACGACGCCGTCGCCGATGCCCATGTGCAGCGAGCGCTGGATCACGCGCTTCATGTCGATCTCGTAGGTCACGAGCTTGGTCTTTGGCGTGATCTGGCCGCGGAACTGAACTTCGCCCACGCCAAGCGCGCGCCCGCGCCCCGGCGAGCCCGCCCAGCACATGAAGAAGCCCACCAGCTGCCACATCGCGTCGAGCCCGAGGCAACCCGGCATGACCGGATCGCCTTTGAAGTGGCATTCAAAGAACCAACGCTCAGGATTGATATCGTACTCGGCGATCACCTGGCCCTTGCCGTGTGGGCCGCCGTCCTTGGTGATGCTCGGGATACGGTCGAACATCAGCATCGGCGGGAGCGGCAATTGGGCGTTGCCGGGGCCGAACATCGCGCCTTCGCCGGAGGCGATCAGCTGTTCGTAGCTCAAACTGGAAGGGCGCTCGGCCATCTCGCCTCGAGAGAAACTTCGGAAGCGCCCGGCTTACAGGCCGGGGGCCAAGGCGGCAAGTTGAGCGGCCAGGTTTGCGTTCAACGCCGGCGGGCGGCGGGGCGTGGCGGATCCGGCACGCGGGTTTCCGTCAGCACCTTCCACTGGCCCTCGGCATTGCGCCGCCAGACCATAACGTAGCGGCCTTGAACCGATTCCGAGGCCGACATCAGCTGCGCGTAGCGTCCGCTGGTGACGCCCATATCGCCGGCGCGGGCCACATGCACGCGGTCCGGTTGCCAGAAAATCGCGGTTGATCCTGCGGCTGTCCCGAGACCGCGCGTAACCTCGTCGACGCCCTGGTAGGCCTGGCCTGGGCGGATCACCATGCCGTAATCGGCGTCGATCGCTTCGCCGAGCGCTGCGCCCAGACCGCGCGCTTGCGCGGCGGCCTGAAGCTGACGCTCCAGCTCCAGCAATTGCTGCTCAGGAGGTGGGGTGAACGTGGCCGGTGCGGCTGCCGGCGCCGGCGCCGGCGTCGCGGCCGGCGCGTTGGTTGTGGTGGCCGCGGGCTGCAAGAATTCCGGCATCGTCTCGCACGCGCCGAGCGCCAGGGCAGCCAGCCCGATGATTAGTATCCGCATGAAAAACCCCTCAACGTGGTTAAGGGGAGGGCGCGCGGGCTGACGTGTCGAGAGCTTTCCCGTCAGAGCCGAAAACGATCAAACGCCTGCACAATCCTGAGCCGCCCAGACGTCATCCTTGCCGACCCAGCCCACGCGCCCGCCGATTGAAACGCGGCGCCAATCGCCGTGACATCCCGTCAAGGCGCCCACAACGCCGGGCGCAAGCATCGCCAGCGCTGTCGCGCCCGATTGCGGGTTGCGCCGTAGGGCGACGGCCTGGCCGTCCGGCACGAAGACGGTCCGCCGCGCGTCCAGATTATCCGCGTGCATCCAGACTTCCGCGCCATCGGGGTCGCGTACACGCCGCCAAGGTCCATCCTCCGCCGTTAGCAGCATCGGCAAGCCGGGCCGGGCATAAATCCAATCGATGCGGTGCTCGACGCCGGGGCCCTGCCGACCGTTCGCGTTGGTCGCTTTGAGGCTCACGAAACGCGGCAGGCCGCTCGCCGTCGCCGTCGGCGCGTCGGTTTCCGCACCGTTAGCCATGCCGGCGGCAAAGCTCAAACAGAGGAGGGTGACGGCCGCGATAGGCGCGGCGCTCAACCAGCGGCGCATAGGTCCCATTCCCAACAAACCCCTCCACGTAAGGGAGAGTTCCGTGAGAGTGGGCGCGGCGCGGTGAAAGCCAGTTTAACGGAACGATGAAAAAAGCGGCGAACGCTGCTGAGGGCTTGGCCCCAGCTTGGAGGCCGGGCGGGGGTGGGTTATGCGTGACCACATGGCCGCCAAGAAGCTCAAAGTCATCGTCACCCGCAAACTGCCTGAACCGGTCGAAACCCGGCTCAAGGAATTGTTCGACGCCGAGTTGAACGTCGATGACAAGCCCTTCACCGCCGAGGAACTGGCTGCCGCGATGGCGCGCGCCGACGTGCTGGTGCCGACCGTAACCGATCGCATCGATGGCCGCTTGCTTTCGCGCGCTGGCGAGAACTTGCGCCTCATCGCCCAATTCGGCGCCGGGGTGGACAACATTGATGTGCAGACCGCCGTGCAGCGCGGCATCACCATCACCAACACGCCAGGCGTCCTCACCGAAGACACCGCCGACATGACGATGGCGCTCATCCTCGCCGTGCCGCGCCGCATCATCGACGGCGTTCGGGTGATCGAGCAGGACAAGTTCACGGGTTGGAGCCCAACCTGGATGATGGGCCGTCGTATTTGGGGCAAGCGCCTCGGCATTATCGGCATGGGCCGCATCGGCCAAGCCGTCGCGCGCCGCGCCAAGGCGTTCGGCCTGCAAATCCACTATCACAACCGCCGCAAAGTGGCGCCGCACATCGAACAGGAGCTTGAGGCGACATACTGGGACAGTCTCGATCAGATGCTGTCGCGCATGGACATCGTCTCGGTGAATTGCCCGCACACGCCGGCGACCTATCACTTGTTGAGTGCGCGTCGCCTGGCGCTGCTGAAGCCGCACGCTTACGTGGTGAACACGGCACGCGGTGAAGTCATCGACGAAGGCGCGCTGGCGCGCATGTTGGAAAAGGGCGAACTCGCCGGCGCCGGCCTTGACGTGTTCGAGCACGAACCGGCGATCAACCCGAAGCTCAAGAAGCTGACCAACGTCGTGCTGCTGCCGCACATGGGCTCGGGCACGATCGAAGGCCGTATCGACATGGGCGAGAAGGTGATCGTGAACATCAAGACCTTCGCCGACGGGCACAAACCGCCCGATCGTGTCATCCCAGCGATGCTGTAGCTTGCGGACTTCACCTCCTCCTCGATGGAGGAGATGGCTGCGAAGCGAGGTGAACCTCACACGTCGTCGTCGCGGCTATATTTGTGCTTGTGCTTGGCGCGTTGATCCTTGTGGATTTGTTTCCACTTGGTGCGGTTGGCGGCCTCCGCAGCCGGATCTTCCTTGCGCACCTCAAACGCCAATTCGCGTTGTAGCTTCAGGTACGATTGCCAACGTTCCGCGCTCAAGCTGCCGTCGGCCAACGCCGCCAGGATGGCGCAGCCCGGCTCGGACGCGTGCGTGCAATTGGTAAACTTGCACCCCGGCATAAGCTCCGCGATGTCGGTGAAGCTCTCATCCAAAGCCGCGTCGTCAGCGACGAGCCCAAGTTCGCGCATGCCCGGTGTGTCGATCAGCAACGCCCCGCTGGGCAAACGGAACAATTCCCTGTGCGTTGTCGTGTGGCGTCCGCGATCATCCGCTTCACGCACCGCACCCGTGGACATCAGCGCCGAACCCGCGAGCGCGTTCAGCAGCGTCGACTTACCCGCGCCCGAGCTGCCGAGGAGCGCCGCTGTCACGCCCGGCCGCAGCCATTGATCGAGCGCCTGAAGCCCTTGGCCCGTCAGCGCCGATAGCGTCACCACCGGTGCGCCGGCCGCAATGTCGGCGACGGCTTGGCGTTCGCCCGCAACATCGGCGCTCAAATCCGCTTTGGTCAGCACGATCACAGGCGTCGCCCCGCTGTCGCGCGTCGCCACCAAATAACGTTCCAATCGGCGCGGATTGAGATCGTTGTTCAGCGAGGCGACAAGGAACGCGATGTCGACATTCGCCGCGACAATCTGCACGCCCACGCCGCCGGCGGCGCGACGTGAGAACGTGCTTTTCCGCGGCATCAAAGCCTGGATCAACGCGTCGCCGTCATTGCCAACGCGCTCGATCGCCAACCAATCGCCCACCACCGGATGCTCGCCTTGCGCCGCATCTGCTGCAAAGCGCCCACTCAGCCGCCCGGCGCATTCGCCTGCTTCGGTCACCAAACGCCAAAGCCCGCGATGGTGCGCAACGACGCGCGCCGCCGACAAGCCTGCCGCGGCGTGCGGCGCGAATGCCGCCCGCAGTGCGTCGTTCCAGCCAAATTCCTCGATCATGAATTATCCGAAGGCGCCGGCGCCGAAGGAAGTGTCGGCAACGCGAGCCAGGATAACAGATTACGAGCGGGCTTGGTCAAAACTCCGTCGTGATCGTCAACCGGACGTTCCGCCCAGGAAGCGGCAGTTCGTTCTTCAGGAACGAGGCGTGCACGCGGCCTTCTTCGTCGCTGAGGTTTCGGCCATCAAGGCGGATGGTGAGGCCGCCATTGTCGCCCGCTGGGCGGAAGGCGAGGCCCGCGTTCACGAACGTGAAGCCCTCGGTCGGCGTTTCAAATTGCGCGACACGATCCTGTTCCGCCGTGTCGACCACTTCGAGGCGCCCGGTCCAGTATGGGTTTTCCGCCTCAACACCGAGGGTAAGCGAACGCGGTGGAATGCGTGGCGGGCGCCCGCCGCCGTCGAATTCCGCTTGCACCATGTCAATCGAAGCGTCGCCGCGCACAATAAAGCCGCCGGCTTCGAACAATTGCGCGCGCACCGTCATCTCGCCGCCGGTGAACGCCGCGTCGAGCGGCGTAAATTGGAACACAGGCAGCACCTCCGCATTCGCCGTAAGCGAGGCCAAGATCGGATCGGTGTCGATCACGATGTCTTCGTCGGGGATCGTGCCGGGATCGCTGTACCAAACGAGATCCGTGCCAAGGAGCGCAACGTAGTCTTCGAAATCGATGCGGAAGATGTTCAGCTCAAAACTCAGCGGCCCGGTTTCGTAGCGTGTCGAAACCTCAAATGAGAGCGCCTTTTCCTGATCGAGCGCCGCATTGCCACGCTCGTAGTTTGCTGTCGCCAAGTGCGGTCCTTCGGCGAACAACTCGATCGCCGTCGGCGCGCGTTCCGTGCTCGCGACGGTTGCCCCGACGAACCAGTCCTCTGCCGGGCGGAAGAACGCGCCAAGCGACAAGCTCACATTGTCAAACGACCGCGCGCCGCCGCCTTCATTGTCGATCTCACGCCGTTCCAATCGCGCGCCGCCTTCCAGGCCCCAAGCGCCACGATCCCAGCGTTCAACGACGAACACGCCTGTATCGCGGGTGTTGGTTGGCGTGATGAACGCCTCATCGCCCTCAGCCGCAAAGTCCACATCTGTGTATTGCAGGCCGATCGCGCCTTGGAGCTCGCCGGCGCGGTGATGCGTCTCCAACCTTCCTTCCCAGCCTTCGCTCGTAAAACGCGTGCCGGCCGCGCCGTCGCCTTCGAACTCGGTGTGTTCGTAGTCGGAGGTCTGGGCGCCGAAATCGATGCGATCGAACGGGCCAACATCGATTTTGATGTCGCCGCGTGTCTCGTAGCGCGTCTGCTCCATTTCGATGTGGCCGCCGGCTTCACCGGGCGCTTCGGGTGGCAAGCCGTAATGGTCGCGGGTGTGTTTCAGCGCGGCACCGGCATAGCCCCAATCGCCCAAAGTCGAGCCGCCGATGGCATAGCTGCGCAGCTCGGTCCATGAATTCGCCGCTTCTCCAACCGGCGTGTCGTAATCGCCGGTGTCGCGCGCTGCTCCGGTAAAGCGCAGCGCAAGCGGGCCAGCGCCCGCCAGCACGCTGAGCGCCGCCTGCGTGCCTTCATCGACGGAGGAATAGCTGCCGAGCGCGCTGCCGCTGAGGCCGATACCGGCGCGCGTCGGAATCGATTGGTCGATCACGTTGACGACGCCGCCAATCGCGTTGCCGCCATAAGCAAGCGCGGCCGCGCCGCGCAGCACTTCGATGCGCTCAGCGTCGAGGCCGTCGGCGGTGACGGCGTGGTCGGGGCTCGCGGTGGAGGCGTCGATCGCGCCGATGCCGTTCTGCAGCACGCGCACGCGGTCCTCGCCGAGGCCGCGGATGATCGGCCGGCTCGCGCCTGCGCCGAAGAACGTGGTCGAGACGCCGGGCTGTGCGTCGAGCGTGTCGCCCAAGCCGCCGTTCAAAGTCTGCACGATCTCGTCTCGGCTCAGCGTGGTCGCGCCTTGCAGGCTTTCGATGGCCGCGCCTTCGAGCGGGGCGGTGACGATCACCTCTGCGTCGTCCGGCCCGGCGTCCTGGGCCATTGCCGCCCCCGGCAACAGCATACCGCCAGCCATCGCCGCCAAAACCAGTCGCATCGGGATTCTCCCAGTCCGTTATATTGTAACGCTACAGTATAACGTCCTACGGGCACACCATGCTTCCGGCAAGAGTGTTTTGGCCGGAAGCGTCAGATTTCGACGAACAGTGCCGAATAGCCGGCGAGCAGGGCCCCTGAAGGCGCGAGATCCGCATCGCCTACCCGAAACCGGGTCTTTCCGGACGCCGTGTACGCTGCAGGCGCTGCGCCAAGATTGAAGAGGCACAGCACCCGCTCGCCGCCCGCGCTGCGCTCAAATGCCAACACGTCGCCCGGTGCATCGAGCATGCGAATGTCGCCGACGCGCAGCGCCGCGCTGCTTCGGCGCATCGCGATCATCTTCCGTGAAAACGCCAGCACCGAATCTGCGTCCGCGTTCTGTGCATCAACCGCAAGCGCCGCGTGGCGCGGATCAAGCGGCAGCCACGCGTCGGGCGCCGCGGTGAACCCCGCCATGTTCGCATCGCGCACCCAGGGCATCGGCGTGCGTGCGCCGTCCCGCCCGATGCCGCTCGGCCAGAAGGCGATGGCTTCGGGGTCGCGCAAGCGTTCGAATGGCACGTCTGCATGAGGCAAGCCGAGTTCGTCGCCCTGATACAGGAACGGCGTGCCGCGAATGGAAAGCAACAACGCAAGCATGAGCTTCGTCCGTTGCGGATCGTCCGCCGCGAGCCGTGTCGGCGCGCGGATGACGTCGTGATTGGACAAACTCCACGACGGCCAACCCTGCGCGCCCTCCCACCCAGCCATGGCTTCCTTGATCACCTCCGACGTCATTGCGCGCGTGCGCAGCAGATAGAACGAATAGGCGGTGTGCAGCCGATCGGCGCCATCGGTGTAGTCGCGCTGCACTTTTAGCGGCTCCTCGTCCTCGATCTCGCCCACGGAGACCGCGCCGTACCGGTCGAGCAACGCCCGCAGTCGTGCGAGAAACTGCAAAGTCTCCGGTTGCGTGCGCGTATAGAGTTGACGTTGAAACTGGTGCGGTCGCGGCGGCGCTTTGGCTAAGCCCAGCGAAGGATTGTCGCGCAAGTGCGCGTCGTGAACGAAGAAGTTCACGACATCGAGACGGAAGCCATCAACGCCGCGTTCGAGCCAGAAACGAGCCACATCCAACAGCGCGTCCTGCACCGCCGGATTGCGGACGTTGAGGTCAGGCTGCTCCGGCAAGAAATTATGCAAGTAATATTGCCGGCGGCGCGCATCCCACGTCCACGCGCAACCGCCAAACATGGCTTGCCAATTGTTTGGCGGCGCGCCGTCGGGCTTCGCATCGGCCCACACGTACCAATCGGCCTTGCTGTTCTCACGGCTGGCGCGGCTTTCCGTGAACCACGCGTGCTGATCCGACGAGTGCGACCACACCTGGTCGATGATCACCTTGAGCCCGAGCTCGTGCGCGCGTTTGATCAGCGCGTCCGCGTCAGCGAGCGTGCCGAACAGCGGATCGACGTCGATATAGTCCGAAACGTCGTAGCCATAATCCTTCATTGGTGAGCGAAAGAACGGCGAAAGCCACACCGCATCGCAACCAAGCTCGGCGATGTGGTCGAGTTTCTCGATCGCACCCTTCAGGTCGCCGACGCCGTCGCCATCCGCATCGCGGAAGGAGCGGGGATAGATCTGGTAGATGACAGCGCCGCGGAGCCAATCGGACATGCTCGCGGCATGGCGAAAGCCGGCCCCAAATGCAAGCGGCCAACGCGATCCGCACAAAGCAAACGGGCGGACCGGTTTCCCGATCCGCCCGCCGAAGCTTTCTGCTTCGTATGCTTAGAACGACCGCCGCACCGTCACGCCGAAGGTGCGCGGGTTGTTGGTGTGGAAGCCCAGGCGCGCCCGGCCGCCGCGTTCGCGGTCGAACGCGAGGTCCGCGTTCTCGTCGGTGACGTTGTTGACGTAGACGACCAAAGCCCATTCGGCCGCTTCGATCCCCGCGTTGAGGTTGAGGATCGTGTAGGCGTCAAGTTCGAGATCAACCTGCGTGATTTCGTTGCCGGTCGCGCCGAGGTACGGCAGGCCCGATTGGAAATTGCGCGGATTGTTCACCTGGTCGCTTGGTTGGGTGTAGCGGCTTGAGATGTGCTGCACCGAGCCCGCCACGAAGCCTTCGAGGCCAGAGCGCCAATTGTCGAGCGGGAAGTAATAGCCCGCCGTCGCCGCGATCTGGAATTCCGGCACGGACGGCAAGCGGTTGCCCTCTTGAATGCCGCCGATGACGTTGTTGTTGCCATCGCGAACCGTGGAGTCGAATTGCGCCTCAACAACGCTGCCCGCGAGCGAGAACTCGAGGCCCGCCATTGGTGTGGCGTTGAGTTCGAACTCGACGCCCGATGAATGCGCTTCCGGCACGTTGAACGAAATCCGCGACGAGCAAGAGCCCGCATCAAGCGTGACCTGCAGATCTTGGATGTCGTTGTAGAACGCCGCGGCGTTGAAGCCGAAGCGGCCACGTTGCACCTTCACGCCAGCTTCGTAGTTCCATGACGTTTCGTCGTCATAGGACTGGAAGCCTCCAAAGATTGCGGCGTCCTGTGCGGTGCAGAGCGGGAGGTTGAGCGGATCGTTGACGCCGCCAAGTCGGAAGCCTTGCGAGGCCTGCGCGTTGAGAGTGACGTCGTCATTCCAGTCATAGCTCACGATCACGCGGGGCGTGAAACCATCGGACGATGTGGAGTCCGTGCGGTTGTCGCCGTTCGAGAACACGCCGCCCGAAGTGAAGCTGCGCTCTTCTTCAAAGTCGTAGTAACGAACACCGCCGGTGACAGTGAGGCGATCGGTGAGGTCGTAGCTCGCTTCGCCGAACAGCGCGACTTGCGTGAGGTCATAAGGCAGATCGGAATTGTATGGTGAGTCAGGGCCGAAGCCGTTCGCGGTTTGCGCCGCCGTTGGGAAATTGTTGTTCGGGTTCGCGTCGTTGTTGACGATCGCCGCATAGGCATTCTGCGCCGCGTCGTAGCCTGGGGTAGGCAGGCGCTGGGCGTAGACGCGCTCAATATCGGCGTAGAAGGCGCCGACCAACCACTGAAACGGACCAGAGGTGTTGGACGACAGGCGCACTTCCTGCGTGATCTGCCGCAATTCGGTTGTGTCACGCAGATTGGAGGGCAACGAAACAGCCGGCGTGGCGAAGCCGAGGTCGATGGTAACGCTGCCCGTCAACGCACTGGCGTCGCGGCTTACCAGAATGTCCCGATCAATATAGCTGGTGATCGACGTCAGCTCGACGCTGCCGAAATCATAGCCGACGGTCAAATCCGCCAGCATGGTCTCGTCGGTGAACTCTTCATCCAACAGCAGGAATTGCTCGCGCTCGGCGAAGCTCACCGGCGTGTTGATGAAGGGATTGGCGAAGAGGTTGAACACTTCCTGGCGGTTGAAGCCATCCACGCTCAGTTCTTGATACACCACGCGTGGCGTGATCGTCAGCGCAGCGTTCGGCTGGAACGTGACCGCCGCGCGGATGCCCGTGCGTTGGCCGCTGTTCACGTCTTCGGTGCGGCCGCCGCCTTGGCGCAGCGCATCGATGAAGCCAGCGTACTCGGTATGATAGCCGACGATACGCAGCGCCGATGAACCGGTGGCCAGCGGTACGTTGACCATGCCTTTCAAATGGCCGCCTGTGCCGCCATCCGTGAGCGTGTTCAAATTGCCTTCAATCGAGCCCTCGAACTCGTCGAGGTTCGGCTGGTTGGTGATGTAGCGCACCGTGCCGCCGACTGAGCCCGAACCGTAGAGCGTGCCCTGCGGGCCGCGCAGCGTTTCGACGCGAGCAAGGTCGTAGAGATCAACGTCCGGCGTGAACAGCGAAAGCGAAATGACGCTCTCGTCGAGATAGACGCCGACTTGCTCTTTGACGCCCGGTTGGTCGCGCACGATTTGCCCTGCGGACACGCCGCGAAGCGCCACTTGGCTTTGGCCTGGGCCGAGGTTCTGAATGCTGAGACCCGCCACGTTGCGCGACAGATCTTCCAAGTTCGTGGCGCCCGAGCGCTGGATGTCTTCCTGCGTCTGCGCGTTGACCGAGAAGGGGACGTCTTGGATCGACGACGCACGCTTCGTAGCCGTTACGATGATCTCCGTCTCTTGGTCGCTCTGCGCGAATGCCGCGGTCGGTGCAGACATCAGCGCCATCGCGGCGCAGGCCGCGAGAAGCAATGCTTTGCGTTTCAGTTTCATTTGTCCCTCCCCTTGATTTTTAGTTGAAGCTCGCGCTCAGCGAGACGCCCCAGACACGCGGCTCGTTGACGAAGGCCGTGTTGTTGTTGAAGTCGATGCCGCCGATCACGTTCTCGGCGTCGGTGATGTTGCGGCCGAACACCGCGAATTCGTAGCGATCGTCGGCGCTGCGATAGCCAAGCCGCAGACCGCCTTCCGCCTGCGCGTCCATCCGATACTCGATGGCGTCGTAGAGGAAGATGTTGGCGGGTCCGCGAACCGTCCAGTCGGTGGACGCGAACAGAGTGGCGCCGCTCGCCAGCGGGCGCTCATAGTTCAGGCTGACGTCAAACGTGTATTCCGGCGCCTGAGGAAACGGATTGCCGCTGACGAATGCGTTGCCCAGGCCGTCGGTGTCATCGAGCACCGTGCATTGGCCGGAGCCGCACGGCGCGATCACCAGGTCCGCGTCCTGAATTTCGGTGTGGTTGTAGGTGTATGAAGCGTTGACCGAGAGATTGTCGGTGACGATGAACTCGCCTTCAACTTCGAAGCCGTAGCCTTCGCCTTCATCGGCGTTGACGAGCTGGTTGAAATTGCCGCCGCCGCCAATGGCCGAGAATTGCTGGTCCTCGATCGTGTAATAATAGACCGCCGCATTGAGGCGCACGGTGCGATCGAGCAGGTCCGACTTCACGCCCGCTTCGTACGACTGGATCACCTCGGAATCCGCGGTCGATGGTGGATTGAAGAAGGCGACGTCACGCGCTTGGATCGTCGGCGCCCGGAAGCCGTTTGCGATGCGGGCGTAGAGGTTGACATCCGGCGTCGCTGCGTAGGTCGCGCTCAAATCCCAGCTTACGCGCTCGTCCGATACGTTGACGGGTGCTACCGGGAAGGCCGTCACGACGCCCACCAGATCCTTCTCATCGGACGTGTAGCGCACGCCGGCTGTAACGGTGAGTTGGTCGGAAAGGTCGAATCCGGCCTGGCCGAATACAGCCCATGACGTGTTGGTGTGGTTCAACGTCGTGGAGGGCGGGAAGCCAAACGGGCCAACCGTCGTCACGGTTAGGTCCGAGTCGAAATAATATGCGCCGACTTGCCAGTTGAACGGTCCAGCTTCGCTGGCGAGGCGCACTTCCTGCGTGAACTGCGTCAGATCGTCGATCGAGTCCTGCGTGTCGGAATCAAACGGGATGAAGCCCGGGCCAACGCCGGCGACGCCGCCGTCAATATCGCCGCGTGAACGGCCGTCGAGAGTTTCGTAGGCGCTGATCGAGGTCAGCGTCATGCCGCCGAAATCGTATGACAACGTCGCCGAGCCGCCGAGCTGGTCGTATTCTTGCGGGTTGCCGCCGCCCTGATTGTAGGACACGCGATCGCGGTCGAAGTTTGAGTTGAGCTCGTTCGAACCGCTGCTCAGGATGTTGGCGCGGAAGAGGGTGGACGTGCCCTCGTAGCTGCGTGCGTGCACGTTCAGCAGCGCGTCGAAATTTTCGGTCGGCTCGAGCAGCACTTGCACGCGGCCAGCGAAATCGTCGTAACCGCCAAGCTCCGTCCCGTTGAAGGTGTTGTCGACCCAATCGTCGCGCCGGCGATACGCAAACGAACCGCGCGCCGAGACGCCGCTGGCGATCGCGCCGCCGATGGCGCCCTCAAGCGACGCCGTGCCGAGGCTGCCATAACTGCCAAACACGTTAGCGTCGAATTCGTCGGACGGCCGCACAGAGCGGAAGTGCACGATACCGGCGGGCGTGTTGCGGCCATAAAGCGTGCCTTGCGGGCCGCGCAGAACTTCAACTTGCTGCACGTCGAAGATGGGGAAAGACTTCAGCGCGACATTTTCCATCACGACGTCGTCCATCAGCACCGACACCGGCTGCGATGCCGCGAGATCAAAGTCGGTGTTGCCGAGGCCGCGAATGTAAAAGCGCGGCGCTACGCGGCCGTTCGACGATTCAACGTTGAGCCCTGGCGCGCGACCGGCGAGGGCGAGCACGTCCGCGCCGCCGGACAGGAGTTCCTGCATCCGCTCGCCGCCGATGGCGGTGGCGGCAATCGGCACTTCCTGCAGGTTCTCACTGCGACGCTGGGCGACGACGTAGATCGTGTCGGTCTCGCCGCTGTCTTGGGCGAAAGCCGGCGCGGCGCCAAAAGCTGTGATCGCAATCGCTGCGACCGCGCAGCTGACCATAAGGCGTTGGAGTGTGTTGCGCGTGCGCATGCGTATTCCCCGCGTGAGTGCCGAAATTGCGAGGAATGATACGTATTTATGCGGCGGTTGAACCGGTTTTCGCCCGCCGGGCGACTGTGGTTAAGCGGTCACATTCCACGGCCCAGGGCCGCCGCTCGCGCTGGCAGCCGCCTCGATACGTGTGATGGCAGTGGGCGCCGCGACGGCAATGCGCACGTCGCTGGTGGCGACCCATTCCGAAGTGCAGCCTTCGCGCGTTACGCGAAGTGCGCCGTAGCCGCGCCGTCCAACATCGCAAAACGCCATGTCCGGGTTAGCGCTCATGAATGCCGCTTCACGCTCGCCCGGCTGCGCGTTTGTGAGCGTTCGCTCGAAGCCTGGCGAGGACACTGAGCCCCCTGCGAACTCGATCGCCGCGCGCCGCCCGCCCGCTGAGGGTATGTTGCTGAGCCAGCAATTGTGACTGTCGCCGGCGAGCACGAGCGCATTGCTGGCGTCGCGCGCGCACGACCCGATGAAACGCTCGCGCGCCGCGCCATAGCCGGTCCAGCCGTCTTGGTTCCAAGAGATGCCAAGCTCGGCCAGCCGCTCGTTGCGGCTCACCCAATCGCGCGAGCCAGAACCGTCCGGCAGCATGCGTGTTGATCCGGCCCGCCACTTTTGCTCGCCGAGCACCACTTGCTGAGCGATCACCTGCCAGGTCTGGCCGCGCTCTTTTGAGGCCCGCAGCGTCTCGCCGAGCCATTGCTCCTGCGGCGCGCCGAGCATTGAACGCGCCGGATTGTCGAGCCCATCGCGGCGGAACTGTTCGAGCACCGCTTGCGCGTTGGCGCCCGCCTCCGCGAGCCTGTTGGCGAAGGCGCGATAATCCAGCTGTTCGTCGCGGCCGATGAAGCGCGCGTCCAGCAGCAACACACGCGCCAAATCGCCCCAATCGAAGCTGCGGTACTGGCGATAGCCTGGCCCCGCACGGCGGATCGGCAGCCAATCGTGAAACGCTTTGTCCGCCGCCGCGACGCGGTCCGCGTATGAACCCTGGTTGGAGAAATGCGCCTGTGCGCCGTCGCGCCACGCATCGTTGGCGATTTCGTGATCGTCCCAAATCGCGCAGAGCGGTTTGAGCCGCCGCATCTCCAGCAAATCCGCGTCGAAATGGTGCGACGCGTAGCGCTGATAATAATCCGTAAGCGTCACCGTATCGCCGCGCGGTTCGATCACGCGCCCTGCCACCATCTCGTCCGGATCGGGATACGCGCCGCGTCGAATTTCATAGATGTAGTCGCCGACGTGGAGCACGACATCGATGTCCTCGCGCGCAGCGATGTCGCCAAACGCGTGAAAATAGCCAAAGCCAAAATTCGAGCACGAGGTCAGAGCGGCCGTAAAGCTTCGCACGGACCCCCCCGGCGCGGTGCGCGTGTGGCCGGTGGGCGAGGCGTCTGAGCCGGAGAGGAAGCGATAGAAATAGCGCCGGCCCGGTTGCAGCCCCGTGACATCGATCTTGACGCAGAAATCATTCTCCAACCGCGCCTGGGCGATGCCGGAGCGGGCCACGCGCGCGAACGTCTCGTCTTCCGAAACTTCCCAAGCGATGCGCCCGTCACTCGCTGGCACGAAGCGTGTCCAGATGATCACGCTGTCCTGCAGTGGGTCGCCTGAAGCAACGCCGTGCGTGAAGAATCCACGGGAGAGGCCTTGCGCCCAGCTGGCGCGCGGCAGCGCCGCGAGCGAGGCGCCGGCGAACAGCACACGGCGGTTGAACGTGCTCACGGCGTCGCCGTCGCGGCGACATTGGCGCGCTGCGCAAGCAAGAAGGTGCGTACATTCTGCGCGGATTCTTCTGGAATCTCTTCCTGCGGCACGTGGCCGATCCCTTCATAGACGATCAGTTGCGATTGCGGGATCGCCTCATGAAACTGGCGCGCATGAGCCACCGGTACGAGATTGTCCATGTCGCCGGAGAGCACCAGTGTCGGCATAGCCAGCTGTCCCAGGCGCTCTGTTGTCGCCATCGCGCGTCCGTTGAAGTCCAACGAGAGCTGAACAAGGATTTCGCGATGCCCGGGCGCGCGCGACATATCGACATAACGCGCCACCATCGCGTCATCGACGAGATCAGTCCGTTCCGGAAAGGCCGAGAGCAAGCCCTGGCGGGTCAGCTGCGTGTTGTCGAGGTCACGTAGCAACGGCGCGGCGATCGGATTACGCAACAATTTGAAGATCAGTGCTTCGTCATTGGCTTCAGCGCGTTCATCCGGCCAGCCCGAGGCGTCCACCAGAACCAGCGCTTCAACCTGTTCCGGATGCGCTAGCGCATATTCCCACGCGACATTGCCACCCATCGAACTGCCGACGATGGCGAAACGCTCCAGGCCTTGCGTGCGCGCAAACTCCGCCACGAGGTCTCGATAGCCTTCAATGCTGGCTTGATAGCCGGCTGGGGCAGAGGTGAGGCCGTGGCCCGGCAGATCGAGCGACACCAGGCGGAATTGATCGCGCATGTGCGGCTGCCACAGCTCCCACGTTTGCAGCGACGCGGAAAATCCGTGGATCAGCAGCAGCGTTTGCGCGCCCGGCGTTTGAAGGCCCTCGTCGCGATAATGCATGCGCACACCGCCCGGCAGATCGACGTAACGCGACGCGGACGTTTCGTACCGCGCGGCCAAAGTCTCGTAGGGAATGTCCGGCCGCTTGAGCGCGAAATAGGCGCCCACCGCGAGCAGCGCGACGAGGCCCACCAACCCCAACAAGCCGCCGATCAACCGTCCCATCATGCCCGCCTCCCAAGGCGTAGCATCAGCTTCGAGTGCGGTCCGTCAAGCGCGCCAGCCGGCTTTGCGCGCCCAAGCTTCGTATTCCGCGCGTCGTGTGGCGAGATCGCCCGGCGCTGCGTCGCCTTCCGCTGCGGCCTGAGCGCGCATCGCCGCGATCGTCTCCGTCATTGGCGCGAGCCCGACGCTGGCGCGCCGCTCATCCACGAGCTCCGCTTCCGCAATCGGCGCCGGGGAGAGCAGCCCGGCGTCATCCCAGTCGAACTGCGTGCCGAACAATTGCGGCCGGCCTTCGAGAACGGCGATGCGATCGGACAGATACGCCGCGTCGAGCGCATTGGCTTCGCCCTCTGCCACGGCGTCGAGCAGCAACGCCAGGCCGCGCCGTTGCAATGCCGGCGCGCTGATCGCGTGCTGGAGGATCAGGGTCGCCGCCGCCGCGCCGTCGTCGGTGATCTTCGCGCGGCCGGGCCAGCCCAGCTCGTCGAACACACGATCGAGCAGTAGCGCATTCTCGAGATGGATCGCTTCCATCTCGGGATGATAGCCCTCGAACAAGGCGCCGCCTTGCGCGAGCCGCGCGCGCGTTTCCAAATCCCGGCGCGCCGCCGCCACCAGCGCCTCGGCCCAATCAGTCATGACCGCACACCGGGCAGGCGGGATCGCGCGGGAGTTTCAACGTGCGCGTCTCCGCCTTTAAGCTGTCGTAGATCACCAAGCGCCCAGCAAGGCTAACGCCCGCCTCGACGACTTCCTTGATTGCCTCAAGCGCCATCATCGAGCCGATGACACCCGTCAGCGCGCCGACAACGCCAACTTGCGCGCATGTTTCCACGTCCGGCGGAGTTTCGGGTACGAGGCACCGATAGCAAGGTGCGCCTTTGAACGTCGCCACCTGCCCATCCCAGCGGCCCACAGCGCCGGAAATTAGCGGAATGCCTAAAGCGTGGCATGCGTCGTTGACTGCAAAGCGCGTCTCGAAATCGTCGGTGCCGTCGAGCACCAGGGTGGCGTGGGCGAGCAGCGAAGATGCGTTGCCGGCGTGTAGCTTCAAGGCGTGCGCGTCGATCTCGACGTGAGGGTTGAGGGCCCTCAAGGCTTCAACAGCACGCTCGACTTTCGATGCGCCAACTTCGTCGCTCCGGTACAAGACCTGCCGCTGCAAATTTGAGAGAGAGACGCTGTCGTCATCAATCAGGCGCAGCCGCCCCACGCCGGCCGCTGCGAGATAGAGCGCCGCCGGCGCGCCCAGGCCACCCGCGCCAACGATCGCAATCGTCGCTGCCTTTAAACGCTGCTGCCCTGGCCCGCCGATTTCCTTCAGGAGGATATGGCGCGCGTAACGCTCGCGTTCTTCTGCGGAAAGGGCCATGGGCGCTACCTAGGGCGCCGCACCACCTAAAGGAAGGTCAAAGCCCGTCGAACAACGCCGTTGAAAGGTAGCGCTCCGCGAAGGAGGGGATGATCACCACGATCCGTTTGCCCTTGTTCTCCGGCCGTGCGCCCACCTTCAACGCAGCCTGCAGCGCGGCGCCTGAAGAAATCCCTCCGGGCAAGCCTTCGAGCCGCGCCGCCTCGCGGGCGCGCGCGAAGGCGTCGTCATTGGAAACGGCCACAACTTCATCGAACACCTTGGCGTCGAGGATCTCCGGTACGAAACCCGCGCCGATGCCCTGAATTTTGTGCGGGCCCGGTTGGCCGCCGGAGAGGATCGGCGACGCTTCCGGCTCCACGGCGATGATCTTCAGGTTCGGCAGGCGCGGCTTCAACACTTGGCCGACGCCGGTGATGGTGCCGCCGGTGCCTATGCCGGACACGAAGAAGTCGAGCTTGCCGCCGGTGTCGTTGAAAATCTCTTCCGCCGTGGTGCGGCGGTGAATGTCCGGATTGGCTGGATTGGCGAATTGCTGCGGCATGATCGAGTTTGGCGTGGCCGCCAGCAATTCGTTCGCTTTCGCGATCGCGCCGCGCATGCCCTCTGGCCCCGGGGTCAGCACAAGTTCCGCGCCCAACAGCGCGAGCATCTTGCGTCGCTCCAGCGACATCGTCTCCGGCATGATCAGGATCAACCGATAGCCACGCTGCGCCGCAACGAACGCAAGCGCGATACCGGTATTGCCTGAGGTCGGTTCGATCAGCACGCTATCGGGCTTCAGCTTGCCGCTTTGCTCGAGCGCCTCGATCATGGCGACGCCGATGCGGTCCTTCACCGACGCAATCGGGTTGAAAAATTCAAGCTTGGCCAGAATTTCGGCCTCGACTTTGTGCGCGGCGGCGAGCTTGGAGAGCTTCACCAGAGGCGTATCGCCGATGGTTTGAGTGATGTTGTCATAGATGCGGCCGCGGCCGGGCTTGTGGTCGGCGTATGTCACGGGGCTGTCCTTTTCGGCCTGAGCAGGTCTTCTTGCTCCCACATAGGCGTCGGCGTCGAGGGGGCCAATTTCGAGGCGGCGCCGGAATCGTTTAGCTTGGCTAAAGCCACAAGCCAGCAAGGGGCCGAACATGGGCGTGTCAGAATGGGCTTGATCGATATCGTCGCCGGCGCGGCTTTCGTCGCTTGCTGGCTCATCTACGAGCCGTTGCTGGCCCGGATGAACGGGGGACGCGGGCACATCAAGATTGACATGCGCGCCGTGCGCGAAGGCTGGGTGCGGCGGCTCTTGGCGCGCGACAATCGCATCGTCGATTCCAATCTACTCGGCCACCAACTCAGCTCGGCTTCCTTCTTCGCCTCGACCAATTTGCTGGTGATCGCGGCGGCCTCCGGCTTGCTGTTTGGCGGCGAGACCATGCTCGGCAATCTTGGCGGTCTCATTCTGATCGCGCCGGCGCCGGTCTGGTTGCTTGAGGTTAAGATCGCCGTTGTTGTGGTTGTGCTTTCGCTGGGCTTGCTCGATTTCATTTGGGCGATCCGGCAGCTCAACTACTGCCTCGCCCTCTTCGGCGCCGCGCCAGAGCCACGCGATTCCCAACACCACGAAGCTTTCGTGCGCGCGACCACATCGGTGCTCAATCCGGCCTACAATGCGTTCAATCGCGGCGTCCGCGCCTATTATTTCGCGCTCGCCGGCGCAGCGTGGATCGTCTCGGGCTTGGCGATGCTGATCGCGATCGTCGCCGCCTTTGCATTGCTGGTTCGTCGCCAAACCTCAAGCGAAGCCGCGCTCGGCTTACGCGAAGCGCGGCGTGTGCTTGAGGAAATGCAGCGCCGTCCGGACTAGCCCTTCGCCAACGCGCTCTGGCGCGCACCCCAGAGCAGATAAACCGGGATGCCGATCGCCATCCAGATGAAGAAGCGCTGGATGGTGCCGCCGGAGAGGCTCGAGAACAGATAGAGGCAACCGACAATCGCCAAGGGCGCGACGATCCACGCGATCGGCGTCTTGAACGGCCGCGCGCGGCTTGGATCGCGCACCCGCAGCACCATCAGCGACACCGCAACCGCGATGAACGCCGCCAAAGTACCCGCGTTCGCCAGCGCCGCGATCTCGCCCAGGGTCAAAAGGCCCGCCAGCACCGAACACACCAGAGCCGTGAACAAGGTGATGAACACCGGCGTTCCAAGCTTGGAGTGCACGCGGCTCCACGAGCGCGGTAGCAAGCCATCGCGCGCCATCACCAGGAAGATGCGGCTTTGCCCGTAGAGAAAGCCCAGGATCACGGTTGGGATGGCGATGATCGCCACGCCACCGATGAGCGCCGCTGCTTCCGGCTGATTCAAGCTGCGCACGATCAAGGCGATCGGCTCGCCGCTGGCGCTGAACTCGCGGAAGTCCATCGCGCCGATCGCCGCCGCACCGACAGCCATGTAAAGCGCCGTGCAAATCAACATCGAGCCGACGATACCGATCGCCAAATCACGCGCTGGATTCTTGGCTTCTTCCGCCGCGGTCGACACAGCATCGAAGCCATAGAACGCAAAGAACATGATGGCGGCCCCCGCCATGATGCCAACATTGCCGCCATCGGGTTGGGGAACCGAACCCCATCCGAATGGCGCGAACGGCGTGAAGCGGTTGATGTCGAACGCCGGCAGTGTGATGGCCAGAAACAAGAGCAGGGCGGCGATTTTCAGCACCACGAGGAACGTGTTCACCCAAGCGCTCTCGCGCGTACCAATAATCAGCAGCGCTGCCACGACGAAGATGATGAACACCGCCAAAGGATTGAAGTGCAGCGCATGGCCAGCGACTTCGCCGAACGGGATCAGCTGAGGAATGTCCAGCCCGATCGCCGTCACCCATCCCGCCGCATAGCCTGACCAGCCGACCGCGACCGCGCTCACAACCACGGAATACTCGAGGATCAGCGCCCAGCCGACGATCCATGCGAGCAACTCGCCGAGCGCCGAATACGTATAGGAATACGCGCTGCCCGAAGCCGGCATCATCGCCGCCAGCTCCGCGTAGCAAAGCGCCGCGCACGCGCACACCAGACCGGCCACGCCAAACGAGACGATCACGCCCGGCCCGGCCATGCCCGCGCCCTGGCCGATCAATGCGTAAATTCCCGCGCCGACGATCGCGCCGACGCCAAGCGCCACCAGATGCGGCCAGGAAAGCGTGCGCTTCAGGCCATGATCCGCCGGCGCCGCAATCGGCTTCAGCCTGTTCCAAAACGCCATCTGATCCCCCCAGCCAGTTTCAGCCTACGTTGCTTTTGTTATGTCCGCCCGGTCGAGCCGAAGCCGCCGGCGCCGCGCGCGCTATCTGGCAGAACCGCGACCTTTTCCCAAACGCCTTGCGTCACCGGCGCGATCACAATCTGGGCGATGCGTTCGCCGCGTTGGATCGTGAACGGCTCCTGGCCGAGATTGATCAGGATGATTTTCACCTCGCCGCGATAATCGGCGTCGATTGTGCCTGGGGTGTTCAGACAGGTGACGCCGTGCTTCAGCGCCAGTCCTGAGCGCGGGCGAATTTGCGCCTCATAGCCCGCCGGCAGCGCAATGCTGAGCCCCGTCGGCGCCAAGCACCGTTCGCCAGGCTTCAAAGTCAGCGGCTCGCTTTCCGGTACAGCTGCCCGGACGTCCATGCCGGCGGAAAGCGCCGTCTCATAAGCAGGCAGCGCCAGACCCTCGAAATGCGGGAGCGTGGCGACTTCGATTTTCACGGTGCGCGTGGTCATAAGCCCCGGACTAGTCCGGATTCGCGCGTTTTGGGAGGCCTATTACTTCTGCCGGGCTTTGCGCGCGGCGTATTTGAGGTCGCGCCGGGCTTTTTGCTCGAACGCCAGGATTTCAGCGGCTTCCGCGGCGGCGCGCTCCGCTTCGACGGCTTCACGCGCCTTGCGCTCAGCTTCCTCGGCCTCAAACATTTCCTTTAAGCGGGCTTCTTCGGCGCGCGCATTCTTTTCAGCGAGAACGCGGGCCTTGCGCTTTTCCTCGGCCGCGGTGCGCTTGGCCTCGCGGGCTTGCGCCTGGGCCGCGCGCTCGGCAGCAACGGCCGGGTCAATTTGCGGTTTTGCCTTGAACTTTTCCAGCATCGCCTGCCGAGCCTTCTCGGCGGCTTCTTTACGTTCATTGAAGTTCGGGATGCTCATGCACCGTCCTTGGTCGTGCTCGCGCGGTTCGGGGAGGCGGGCTCATAGCGCAGTTTGAGGCCGCCTTGAACCCCCTCGTTTGGGTTAGACGCGGCGGCGGCGCGTCGAAGCGGCCCGAATCGTTTGTGTCAGCTTTGCGGCATAGGCGCGGGGCGGGTTTTGGCGGGGCGAGGCGTGGTCATCGCGCCTACGACAAACATCAGCGGACCGATCAAAAAGTAGAGACCGCCCATCATCGGCGCGATCCGCTGCGGTGCGATGCTGGCGGCCGCGACAACCGCCAGGCCGACGAAGACGTGCACCATCTGTTGCCAGAACGAAAAACGCGTGAGACGCCGTTCGCCCGCGTTCAGCTCCAGCGCATCCGCCCGGCGGCGCGCGTGCGCGTAGAACAGCGCGAACATCAAGAACACAAGCGCGTAGGCCAGCGAGAAAATCACCAGCGCCACGCGCGCTTCGTCGAACGAGAATGGCGGGCTCGGCGCGCCCTCGGCGACCGACTGAACGAACCGAGACAACATGGTCGCCAGATACTTGAGTGGATAGACGAAGAACAAGATCAGAAACAGCAGCGCCGCGTTCAGTGTCGTCGTCCAGCCGTCCTCGAGCGCGTACCGTCGGAAATAGAAGTAGTGAGAGTTCCAGATCAGCAGCAGAATTGTGAACGCCGCGGCGAAACCCGGAAACCCCCAGAGCTGTTCGGTCAAATCCGCGAACGATTGCGGAGGGTCGCTTGAGACGACGAGCAGCGTGAGTGCGAACGCGAACACCATGTCGGACAACGCTTCGACGCGTGTTGGTTGGTCGCCGCGCCAGCGGAAGTCCTTCTCGCCCTTGAGCGGGTGGTGCTCGCGTATGCTCATGTCCGCATTCGTCATCAGCATTGCGCCGCTTGTAAAGTCGCCGCGCTTTGTATAAGTATAAACTTATACGATAGGGGGCGCACGATGAACGATGAGATCGCCGCGTTGGTGGGCGCAGTGGCGCGCGAGGTCCGAGACGGCGAACGCGACGGCGAACCGGTCCGTACTGTCGTCGCCGCGCGCATCTATGACACCAACATTGAAGACCTCTGGGACGCGCTGACCAATGCCGACCGCATCCCGCGCTGGTTCGCGCCGATCAGCGGCGACCTCAAACTTGGCGGGCGCTACCAAATTCAGGGCAATGCCGGCGGCACAATCACGCGCTGCGAGCCGCCGCGCGAACTGGCCGCGACGTGGGAGTTTGGCGGCGGCATGAGTTGGCTTGAAATATCACTCCGCCCCGAAGGCGCCGACCGCGCCCGGCTTGAGTTGCGCCACATCGCGCCCGTCGATCCGCACTGGGAAAAGTATGGGCCGGGCGCTGTCGGCGTCGGCTGGGATCTTGGCCTTTTCGGCCTCGTTCGGCATCTGCAAAACCCCGATGCGGCGCGCCCACCCGAAGGCGACCCATCTTGGATGGCCACGCCCGAAGCCAAATCCTTCATGACGCTGTCGAGCGCAGATTGGGGACGCGCCGATATCGCCAACGGCGAGGCCGAAGCCACGGCGCGCAACGCAGCCGAGCTGACGCGCAAGTTTTATTGCGGCGAGGCCTGATGCACGCTTTCGATGTTCTCGGCGACCCGGTGCGGCGACGCATCCTTGAAGCGCTCGCCGATGGCGAGCGTTCGTCGGGCGAGATCGTCGAAATAATCCAGGCCGAGTTCAGCATCAGCCAGCCAGCGGTGTCGCAACATCTTCGCGTGCTGCGAGAAAGCGGCTTCGCCCACGCCCGCGCCGACGGCCCGCGCCGCATCTATCAAGTCGACGCCGCGCCCATGAAAGCGGTTGATGCCTGGGTCGAACGCTTCCGCGGCTTCTGGGACGTCAAGCTCGACGCGCTGGCGACAGAGGTCGCGCGCGGCAAGAAGAAGCGAAAGCGCTAAGTCCGCGCCGCGCCTTTGCCGCCGAGCGCTTTGGCGATTTCGCTCGCGAGCTTGCGCGCCACTGCGTCTTTCGCCATGCGCGGCCATGTTTGCGCGCCGTCGCGGCTGATCAGCAGCACTTGGTTTTCGTCGCCGCCCATCACGTCGCCGGACACATCATTGGCGACGATCCAATCGCAGCCTTTCTTGGCGATCTTGGCGCGTGCGTGCTCCTCGACCTTTTCGGTTTCAGCCGCGAAGCCAACGACGAGCTTCGGCCGTTTCTTGCCGGGTTTCGAAAGCGTCGCGAGGATGTCAGCGGTTTCCTCAAGCGCAATCGCGGGCGGAGCGCCGGTGTGATCCTTCTTGATCTTCTCGTCCGCCGGCCGCGTTGGGCGCCAATCGGCGACAGCGGCGACCATCACCGCGACATCGAGCGGCAAGGCCGCCTCGCTCGCGGCGAGCATCGCCGACGCACTCTCAACGCGTTGCATTTTCACGCCGGGCGGGGCGCTGAGGTTGGTCGGCCCGGACACCAGCGTCACCTCGGCGCCCAGTTCAGCCAGAGCTTGCGCGATTGCGTAGCCCTGTTTGCCGCTTGAGCGATTGGAGATGAAGCGCACCGGATCGATGGGTTCCAAAGTCGGGCCGGCGGTGACGAGCGCGCGCTTGCCCTTCAGTGGGCCATCGTTGAGCAATGCGAGCACTGCGTCGCGGATTTGCTCGGGCTCTGCCATGCGCCCCACGCCACGCTCGCCGCTCTCGGCCATCTCGCCTTCATTCGGGCCGATGAAGTGCCGGCCAGCGCCCTGAAGCGTCGCGAAATTGCGCTGCGTCGCCGCGTTCGACCACATGAACGGGTTCATCGCCGGCGCGAACAGCACGGGTTTGTCGCTCGCGAGCAGCACAGCCGAGGCGAGGTCATTGGCGAGACCGTGCGCCGCCTTGGCCATCAGATCAGCCGTCGCGGGCGCAACGATGACAAGATCGCACTCGCGCGCGAGCCGGATGTGGCCAACATCAAATTCCTGCGCCTGATCGAATAGATCTGTGAACACCCGTTCGCCGGCGATCGCGCCGGCCGCCAGCGGCGTAATGAAACGCTGCGCCGCTTCCGTCATCACCACGCGCACAGCAACGTCCCGCTCACGCAGCCGACGGATCAGTTCGAGGCTCTTATACGCGGCGATGCCGCCGCTGATGATGAGGAGGACGCGCTTGCTCATGGGCTAGCATCCGTTTGCGCCGGCTCTTCGGTTTCAGCCGGCGGCGTCAAATCCGCCTGCACATCGACTTGCGGCGCCGACGGCGTATCCGGTTGCGCGGGCGTTTCAATGGCGGAGGTCGGCTGCGGCTGTCGCGGCTCGCGCGGCTTGGGCTCGCTCGTCAACACCAGCGCCAGCACCGCGCCGCCGAGCATGCCGATCCAGAACGCCGGCAATTGATACCATTTGCGCTCTTCGCGCGGCGCTTCTGCGCCCACCTTGCGCGCCGCCGCTTCCACGGCGAGCAGTGTATGCGGCAAACGTCGCAGAGCCGCGAAGCCTTGCGCGGTTTCATCGACCGCGCGGCGCGTTACCGCTTCAGGTCCGAGTTCGCGCTTCACCCAACGCTCGACGATCGGGCGGGCGGCGTTCCACATGTCGTGATGCGGATCGAGCCCGCGCGCCACGCCTTCGACCTGCACCATCGTCTTTTGCAGCAGCACAAGTTCCGGCCGCAAATGCATACCGAACATATGGGTGACGTCGAACAGCTGCAGAAGCAGGCGGCTCATTGAGATCGCTTCAGCGGTTTTGCCAAAGATCGGCTCACCGATGGCGCGCAGAGCCTGCGCGAACTCCTCGACCGTGAATTTCTCCGGCACGTAGCCGGCTTCCTGGTGCACCTCGGCGACGCGGCGATAGTCGCGACGCAGGAAGCCGTAAAGGATTTCCGCGAGATAGCGGCGTTCCTTGTGGCCGATGCGGCCCATGATGCCGAAATCGACGACCCAGAGCTTGCCGTCCTTGCCGTAGAGCAGATTGCCCTCGTGCATGTCGGCGTGGAAGAAGCCGTAATCGAGCGCGGCGGCCAGGAATCCACGCGTGAGCGCGATCGCGAGCTCGCTCTTGTCGGCGCCGGCCTTGTCGAGCGCCGCGCTGTCGGTCAGCGGCACGCCGTCGATCCAGTCGAGCGTCAGCACGCGCTTGGACGAGCGCGTCCAATCGATTTCCGGCACCGTGAGGAAGCCGTCCTTCTCCGCCACTTCGCGGAACTCGGCGGCTGCGCCCGCTTCGAGACGCAGATCCGTCTCGCGCTCCGTCGCGGCGATTACCGTGTCGATGAATTGCACCGGCTCCAGCCGGCGCGAGCGCACGGAGAAAAGCTCGATCGCTTGCGCCAGGAAGCGCAACGCCGCCATTTCTTTCGCCAGCTTCTTTTCAATGCGCGGGCGCAGGATCTTGATCGCCACCACGCCTTGGCGCGGGATGATCGCTTGGTGCACCTGCGCGATAGACGCCGCCGCCATCGCTTCCGAGATCGCGCCGAAGATCGTCTCCGTCGCGCCGAGTTCGGAATTGATCGTGTCGAGTGCTGCGGTGCGCGAGAAGGGCGGCAGCCGATCCTTGAGGCGCCCCATCTCCTGCGCGACGGTGACGCCGATCATGTCCGGGCGCGTCGCGAGAAATTGGCCGACCTTCACGTAGGCCGGCCCCAGCCGCTCAAGCGCCTTTGCCAAACGCTCGCCGACGCTGCGTCCGCGGCGGCGTTTGGCGATGATCGAAAGCACCGTGTGCGTGGCTTGCAGGCCGGTCGGATAGCGGTCGTAATACTCGCTTGGCAGCAGCACGTCGTAGCGCGCCAGCGTCACCGCGACCCGCAACAAACGCCAGATATGGCTGATCCAAGAAAACACTAAACCGCCCAACCCCAATGCAGCGCGCAGACGCCGGCGGCCATATTGCGGTAACCAACCCGCTGAAAGCCTGCGTCACGGATCATAGCAGCGAAGGTTTCCTGATCCGGAAACCGGCGAATGGATTCGACCAGATATCGGTAAGAATCCGCGTCATTCGCCAGCAATTTCCCCAAGGCCGGGATGGCGTTAAAGGAAAAGAAATCATAAGCCGGCTCGAGCCCGCCTACGGCGAGGCGCGAAAACTCCAGACAGAAGAAGCGTCCGCCAGGCTTCAACACCCGCCGCGCGTCGCGCAAGACAGCTGGAATATCGGTGCAGTTCCGGATGCCGAAGCTGATGATGTAGGCGTCCGCCGCCGCATCATCGACCGGCAGATTTTCGGCGTCCCCCTCGTGCCAGAAGAGCCCATCTTCGCCACGTTTGCGGCCGGCTTCCAGCATCTCGGCATTGATGTCGATGATGTGGATTTCTGGCGGCTCAAGCCCTCGTCGCTGCGCTGCGCGGTCGCCAAGTTTCTTCAGCCGCCGGGCGATGTCGCCCGTGCCGCCGGCCACATCGAGAATGAGTTCGCCCGGCTGCGGGTTGAGCTTTGCCGCCGCCGCGTCCTTCCACAGGCGGTGCATACCGCCCGACATGGCGTCGTTCATCAAATCGTATTTCGACGCGACCGACGAAAACACCGCCCGCACCCGCCCAGCCTTTTCAGCGCGCGGGACTTCCTGGAAGCCAAAGGAGGCCGTATCGCCATCGGTCGTCGGTGGGGTGGTCATGGGCCCGGACCATAGCGGCGAGGCCAGGGCGGAGCTATATCGAACGCCTATGGTTTTCCGTTCTCTTTCCGACATTTCGCCGCATGCCTGAGTTGCCGGAAGTCGAAACCGTGCGGCGCGGCCTCGCGCCGGCTTTGGTCGGCCGGCGCATCAAGCGCGCGCAAACCAAGCGCGCCGATCTGCGGTTCCCGTTTCCGGAGCGCTTCGCCGCGCGCCTCAAGGGCCGGCGCATCGACGCGCTGACGCGGCGCGCGAAATATCTTGTCGCGCAGCTCGATGACGGCATGGTCTGGATCACGCATCTCGGCATGACGGGGCGCTGGAGCGTCATCGGCGCCAAGCGCCAGCCAGGCGATTTCTACTACGCCGAACCCACCGATCCCACGCACACGCATTTCGTGATGGAGACAGAGGAGGGAAATAAGCTCGAGTTCAACGATCCGCGCCGCTTCGGCTACATGGATCTGATCGCCGCCGACGCATTCGACACGCATCCGTTCTTCAAGGCGATGGGGCCCGAGCCGCTCGGCAACGAGTTTCATCTGCCGTATCTGAAGCACGTCTTCGCGAACAAGAAGGCGCCGGTGAAAGCGGCGCTGCTCGATCAGCGCGTCGTCGCTGGTCTCGGCAACATCTATGTCGTTGAGGCGCTACATCGCGCCGGCATCAATCCGACGCGGCCTGCAGGACGCATCTCAGCTCAACGCCTGGAGCGCTTGTTCCACGCCATCCGATTGGTCCTCGAAGAGGCGATCGAAGCCGGCGGCTCAACGCTCAGCGACTATGCCGCCGTCGACGGCGCGCAAGGCGGCTTCCAACATCGCTTCCGCGTCTATGATCGCGAAGGCGAGTCGTGCCCCACGACGGATGGCGGAACCATTGTCCGTGCGGTGCATGGCGGCC
This sequence comes from alpha proteobacterium U9-1i, assembly GCA_000974665.1. Lineage (NCBI taxonomy): Bacteria > Pseudomonadati > Pseudomonadota > Alphaproteobacteria > alpha proteobacterium U9-1i. Next base: position 738,175 of record BBSY01000002.1, read on the forward strand.
GCTCGACGTTCTGGTGTCCGCGCTGCCAACGTTGATCATTGATCGTAGTCGCGGAGCCTTTGATACAGATCGATCGCGCGCTGCGCCGTTGTATCACGCACGCACTGCGCCGCGAGTACGCGCGCCAACGAGCCGCCCTCGTAGAACAACGCGTCATAGCTGCATCGCGCTTCGGTCCATTGCTCGCCGATCGCAAGCGCCCGGTCGAGCGCCGCGACTTGCGCCGCGCTTTCGCGCGCGCGCAATGTCGAGGCCGATTCCTGAAGGATGCCGACCCAAGCGCTGTGTTCGCGCGATGTGCAAGAAACCATGCCGCCCGTCGATGACGCGCCGGCTTCGCCCATGTCGTCGCCGCAGCGTGCTGTGATCGCACCGATGCACGCGCGTGGATCGCCGTCTGGCGCGGCGTTCTCGGCCAAGCACACGTTCAACGTTCCAAAGTCCGATCCGCCGCTGCGCGCTTCAGCCGGCGCGGGCGTGGCGCAGGCCCATTGCATGATGAGAACAGAAGCAAGGACCAGCACGCGCATGACGACCTCCGCCCGATGTGGCGTCAGCATGGCCCAGAGTGGCGTTTCTGCCGATTGATTTTCCCACCCGCCCAGCGCATGGACAGGCTCATGGCTTACGAAAACATCCTGGTCGAAACCGATGGCGGCGTCGGCGTTATTCGTCTGAACCGCCCGAAGGCGCTAAACGCGCTCAATAATGATTTGATCGCCGAGCTTTCGGCGGCGCTGGACGCGTTCGAGGCCGACGACGCCATCGGCTGCATCGTGTTGACCGGCTCCGAGCGCGCGTTCGCCGCCGGCGCCGACATCAAGCAAATGGCTGACGGCCAATTCTCGGATTTCTACAAGCGCGATCCGTTCGCGAACCTCGAACGCGTACCGCGTACCCGCAAGCCGCTGATCGCAGCCGTTGCGGGTTATGCGCTGGGCGGCGGCTGCGAACTCGCCATGATGTGCGATTTCATCATCGCTGCGGACACCGCCAAATTCGGCCAGCCGGAGATCACCTTGGGCGTGATGCCGTCCTGGGGCGGCTCGCAGCGGCTCACCCGCGCGATCGGCAAGGCCAAGGCCATGGATCTCAATCTGACGGGCCGCATGATGGACGCCGCCGAGGCCGAGCGCTCAGGCCTGGTCGCCCGCATCGTCCCGGCCGACAAGCTCATGGACGAGACCATGGAAGCGGCGCGCAAGATCGCCGGTTTCGGCCGCCTGGCCGCGATCGCCAACAAAGAGGGCGTCAACGCCGCATTCGAGACATCCCTAAACGAGGGGCTGAAGCTTGAACGACGTCTGTTTTACGGGCTTTTCGCCACCCACGACCAAAAGGAAGGCATGGCCGCCTTCATCGAGAAACGCCCCGCCAAGTTTGAGCACAGGTGACCCATTTGACGCCGCCCACGCGGGGCCCTATACCCCCGCGCTTCGTCCGCGAAACAAGCTTCTGATCTGGAAATCTACTCCCCATGGCGAACACCAAGTCCGCAGAAAAAGCCGCCCGCAAAATCGCCCGTCAAACGGCGGTCAACAAGGCGCGCCGCTCCTCGGTCAGGACGTCATGGCGCAATGTGGAAGAAGCGATCGCCAAGGGCGATGGCAAGGCCGCGACGGATGCCTTGAAAGCTGCGGAATCCGCGACGATGCGCGCCGTTTCGAAGGGCGTTGTCCACAAGAATAACGCGAGCCGGAAGGTGTCGCGCTTGGCCAAGCGCGTGAAGGCCGTCAGCGCCTCGAAATAGACCATTCACGGCGTCATCGCGACGTCGTCTACGTTTCACAAATACGCAAGAATCCAGAGCTTTCGCGTCCGTAACGGGTCCGTTGCGAACGTCGATTTATGCTCCGCGTACCCACATACCATCCACACGGCGTAGCACGTTTTTCCCGCATAAAATCAAGACTCTAGTTTCCACAGAAAAACTTTCACATCCTTAATCAGAGGTGAATGTTTCGGCCTTGACGGAGGCGAGAAGCGTGAGCAAAGTTCGCTGGTCCGGCGAACATATCGCCCTACGCAGTTCCATCCCAAACCGATGAGGTTGCATCGGCCGGAAAGCCTATCCGGCCCGAACGGGAGAGGTGTGTGCGCCGGACAGGGGCAAGCTGATGACGACCAACAATAGGTCACACGCGGGGGTGCTATGGAAATGGAAGAACCCGCCCGCCGTTCTACGGCGGGTACCAGTGTCGCGCGCGCTTACGAAATGGCGCGCAAAGAGCTTCTAACCGAATTCGGAGCTGATTTCTTCAAAGCCTACATCGAACCGCTTCGCCTGGTCGCGGAGTGGAACGGGTCTGTGTTGTTCCGCGCCGGCTCTCGCGTCGCGCAGGACCGCTTGCGGCAGCAGGTGCAGCACCGCCTTGAAGCGCGTTTGAGAAACCACGCACCGAGCGCCGGTCCGGTTGAGATCCTGCTCGATCAGGAATTTCCCGAAGACGTGCGCTCGCTTGTCGATGCGCGCATTGAGGAAGCTCAAGCCAAGGTGGCGCAGCCCGCGCCATCCGATCACCCGCTCTCTTACACATTCGACACGTTCTGTTCGGATGAAAGCAATCATCGCGCGCTCACTGTCGCGCAGATGATCGCCGCTGGCGCCGGTCTTGCGTTTCCAATCGTGCTCATTCATTCGCCACCCGGCGGCGGCAAGACACATTTGCTGAACGCGATTTCACACTTCGCCGCGCACAACACGCCGGATCGCAAAGTGTTGCTGATGACGGGCCAGGAATTCCTGGAATCGTTCCAGAGCGCGTTGCACAAAAAGCGCGACAGCTCGTCTTTCAAAGACATGGTGCGCGCGCCGGACTTGCTGCTGATCGACGATTTTCAGCGTATTTGCGGCAAAAAAGCCACTGAAGAGGAAGCGTTCGACACGATGAGCGAACTGACGCGCCGCGGCGGTCAAGTCGTTCTCGCCGCTGATCATGGCGCCGAAGGCCTAGCCGGTTTGGATGAGGCCTTGCGTGCGAAGTTGAAAGGCGCAACATCTTGCGAGATACACGAACCGACAGCCGCGCTCCGTCGCCGCATTGTCGAGATGCGTATGAAGCATTATGCGCGTGTCACTCCGGGCTTTCGTGTTGCACCGGCGGCGCTCGACATGATCGCGGAGCGCATGCATGTGAGCGGACGGGAGCTTGACGGCGCCGTCAGTCAGCTCGTCATTGAGTTCAAGATCGCGGGAGGGACAGAAGTGACCGTTGAAGCTGCCGCCAATGCACTGCAAGGAAAATTGTCTGACGGCATCGACCGTCGCATTACTGTGCAGCTCGTGCAGAAGGTGGTCGCGCGTTATTTCAACATGACGCCGCAACAGCTTCTGGAGCGCACGCGCCGCCACGCCATTGCGCGGCCACGGCAATTGGCGATGTACCTCGCCACCAAGATGACCCACGCCTCGTTGCCGGATATCGGCGCGCGCTTCGGTGGGTTCGATCATACCACAATCATGTACGCCCGTGACCGCATCGCCGAGCTCGCGGAAACCGACATCAAGCTGAAACAGGACATCGAAATGCTGATGCGCCTGATCCGTCGAGAGCCGTAACAGAGCATTTTCCGACGAAGTGGATGCCGGTTCGGCGCAGAAAATGCGACCAATCGGAAATCCGGCCCAAAATCTGGACGAGGATGCGCGTTCCAACGCAAAACCTTGTCTTGAGGGCTTGGGCTTCGCGCCGCTTCTGCTAATTTCCCTCCCCCTGCGGGCGCCGACTCAGGCGCACGCAGGGGGTTTTGGTATGTGAAGCCCCACGCGCGATCGCTTTGGGGCAGACCCAAGGGATAGGTTTGCGATGCGGCTGACGATCGAGCGCTCGGCGCTCCTGAAAGCGCTCAACCACGTGCAAAGCGTCGTCGAACGACGCAACACCATCCCGATTTTGTCGAACGTGCTGATGTCGGCGCAAGGCGACACACTCAAACTCACCGCCACCGACCTCGACATCGAGATTTCCGAAGCCGCGCCCGCCGAGGTGGAGCGGGCAGGGCAAACAACCGCGCCCGCGAGCTATCTCTACGACTTCGTCCGCAAGTTGCCGGAAGGCGCGCCGGTGAAGCTCGACGTTTCGGGCGACGATCCGCGACTTTTCATCTCCGCCGGCAAGTCGCGCCTGCATCTGCCGATCCTGCCTGCGGGCGATTTCCCGTCGATGCCGTCGGATGGGTTTGAAACTCGCTTCGATGTCGAGCCGACCGAGCTCGGCCGCCTCATCGACAAAACCCGCTTCGCAATCTCCACTGAAGAGACGCGCTACTATCTCAACGGCATTTTCATGCACACCGTGCAACAAGACGGCGCCACAGTGCTGCGCGCCGTCGCGACGGACGGTCACCGTCTGGCGCTTGCCGATTCAGATGCGCCAAAAGGCGCGCAGGGCATGCCTGGGGTGATCGTGCCGCGCAAAACCATCAACGAGCTGAAGCGTTTGCTTGATGACGCCGCTGATCATGTCGAGGTCTCGGTGTCTTTGCAGAAAATCCGCTTCGCACTCGGCGACGCTGTGCTGACCTCGAAACTCATCGACGGCTCGTTCCCGGAATACGCCCGCGTCATTCCGAAGGGCAATTCGAAGAAGCTCGTGCTCGACAACAAGGTTTTCGCTGAAGCCGTCGATCGCGTCGCCACCGTCTCCGCCGAGCGTTCGCGTTCGGTGCGCCTCGCCATCGAGAAGGACAAGGTGACGCTCACCGTCAACAATCCCGACGCTGGCGTCGCCACCGAAGATCTACCGGCCGAGTATGCCGACGACAGCCTCGAGATCGGGTTCAACGCGCGCTACCTGCTCGACATCGCCGGCCAGGTCGAAGGTGTGAACGCCGTGTTCGAACTCGCGGACTCCGGCTCGCCGACGCTCGTCCGCGACGAAGCCGACGACCGCGCACTCTACGTGCTGATGCCGCTGAGGGTGTGATGGACTTTTCCTCCCCCGCTAGCGGGGGAGGTGCGAGCGAAGCGAGCGGAGGGGGAGCATCCTTCGGCCTTTGCACCGCCCCCCTCTGGTATCGCGCCGCGCGCGCCGACGGCCCCTCCGCGAGCGGACGAGCATGATCCGCCTTTCCGTATCGCAGCTCACGCTCACCGATTTCCGCAATCACGCGGCGCTCGAACTCGCGCTTGACGCGCGTCCCGTGTGCCTGTTCGGCCCCAACGGCGCTGGCAAAACCAATCTGATCGAAGCGCTCACCATGCTCGCGCCGGGAAGGGGTTTGCGCGCTGCGGGGCTCATGGAAGTCGCGCGCGGCGGCGGTGGTGAGCGCGCGCAGCCGTGGGCGGTGTTCGCGCGCATCGTCAGCGACGGCGAGGAGACCATCGTTGGGGCCGGCGCCGAGCGAACGCCCGAGGGCGGCTTGAAGCGCGTCACCCGCCGCGACGGCCGCCCCGCCACCGCTTCCGAACTCGGCGATGCTGTACGCATGACGTGGCTCACGCCCGCGATGGACCGTCTTTGGTCCGGCCCCGCCGGCGACCGGCGCAAATTCTTTGATCGCCTCACATTGTCCCGCGCGCCCGAGCACGGCCAGGCCGCCGTGGCGTACGAACGCGCTTTGCGCGAACGCACGCGGCTCTTAAGCGAGCGCGTGTTCGACGATGCCTGGCTTAGCGGCCTCGAGCGCGAGATGGCCGCGCACGGCGCCGCCATCGCCGCCGCACGCGTTGAGACACTCGCGCGTTTGCAGGAGGCGATCGACGCGCGGCCTGACGGCGCGTTCCCGAAAGCCGTGCTTGCGCTTGAAGGTTTGCTTGAGAACCGCTTCGCCAACGGCGCAAAAAGCGCCGATGTCGAAGAAGATTTCACCGAATTGCTGCGCGACGTTCGCCCGCGCGACGCCGGCGCCGGGCGCGCGCTTGATGGCCCGCACCGTTCCGATTTGCTCGCGCGTCACGCTGGCAAGGATATGCCGGCTGACCAATGCTCGACCGGCGAGCAGAAGGCGCTGCTGATCGGCCTTTCCTTGGCGCAAGCACGCGCGTTGGCCGACGATCCGGGCGCCGGTCCCGCGCTGATCCTCATCGACGAAGCCGCCGCGCACCTCGATTCCATCCGCCGCGCGGCGCTCTACGAGGAATTGCTCGCCGGCGCGGGCCAAGCGTGGCTCACCGGCACGGATGAAAACCTGTTCGAAGCGTTCGGCGCACGCGCGCAGCGCTTCGAGGTGCGTGATGGTAAAGTGAGCGCGGCATGACCATGGACGGACGCCCGTCTCGTCTTTCGGACATCCGGCTCTTCGCCGGGATGTCCCATAGCTATCTCGAAGGCTTCGAGGAGGTCACGGCGTTTGCCAGAAGGATGGCGTGGTTCCTGAACGGCGAAGAATTCAGCATCGGCGCCCACACGCATATGTACGTGTTCTTTTCACCAACCACGCCGATCGGGACCGCGAGTGTCGTCGAACAGGGTATGGATTGGTGGTTCCGTTACACATATGTCGGGGCGCCGCGCGAATTGGCGCGCTCGCCCGAAACGTCGTTGCTCCTGGAGGAGGGCGTCATCGCCGCGCTAAAGGCAAATCGTCCGGACAAGGCCGAACTTATTGATGCTGCCGCCGCCACCGTTCGCGCTCATGGAGAGCGCATGCGGTTTCTCCTCAAGTTCAAGGAAACGAAGGCTTATGTGGCCGAGACGGCCTTCACCATCAGCGAACGCGAGCCCGCGAAAGTACGGACGCTTCGCACCGAAAAATCGACGGGTGCAATGTTCGATTCACCTCCGATCCTCGCCATTGATGCGCGCGTCCATGTGAACGAATCCCTGGGTATCCCGTTTTCTGAGTACGCGCCGTGCTCGGAGCGCCCGCCTATATCCAAGATCGTCAAATGGCAGGGCGTCGTTTCCCCAGCGTGACCAGTGACATCAGGCACGGCTTTGAGGCACGATGTGCGTCAGAGGAAACGCCATGTCGTCGATCTGGGATTACGAGTACGACTACGACCCGAACGAAGATGCGTGGTCGGCCGATCTCACAACCATGGACGTCAGCGTCGCCGAGCGCTTCCGCGACGACAACATGTGGCCGTTCTTCGCGCGTCTGCGGCGCGATGCGCCGGTGCATTTCTGCCCGGAAAGCCGCTTCGGCCCGTATTGGTCGGTGACCAAATTCAACGACATCATGCATGTCGAGACCAACCACAGAATCTTCTCGTCAGAGCCGGCGATCACCATCTTCGACCAGATGGAGGATTTTCCATTGCCGATGTTCATCGCGATGGATCCGCCGAAGCATGACGTGCAACGCAAAACCGTGAGCCCGATCGTCGCGCCCGACAATCTCGCGAAGCTGGAGCCGGTCATCCGCCAGCGCGCGGGCCAGTTGTTGGATGAAGTTCCGCGCGGCGAGGAATTCAATTGGGTCGATAAAATATCCATCGAGCTGACGACTCAAATGCTCGCGACATTATTCGATTTTCCCTGGGAAGATCGCCGCAAGCTCACCCGTTGGTCGGACGTCGCGACCGCCGGGCCGGGTTCGGGTATCGTTGAAAGCCAGGATCAGCGCCGCGCAGAATTGTTGGAGTGCCTGGCGTACTTCACCGAGCTCTGGAACGATCGCGCCAAGAAAGATCCGCAGCCTGACCTGATCTCGATGCTCGTGCACGGCGAGAACACGCGCAACATGGCGCCTCAGGAATATCTCGGAAACCTGATCCTGCTGATCGTCGGCGGCAACGACACGACACGCAATTCCATGACCGGTTCGCTCTATGCGCTCAACAAATGGCCGGACCAGCAAAAGAAGTTGCGCGAGAACCCAACGCTCATTCCGTCACTCGTCTCTGAAACGATCCGCTGGCAAACGCCGCTCGCCCACATGCGCCGCACCGCGCTGGAGGACACCGAACTGGGCGGCCAGCGGATCAAGAAGGGCGACAAAGTGGTGATGTGGTACGTTTCAGGCAATCGCGACGAGGACGTCATCGTTGATCCGAACAATTTCAATATCGAGCGCGAGAATGTACGCCGGCATCTCTCGTTTGGTTTCGGCATTCACCGCTGCGTCGGGAACCGCCTGGGCGAGATGCAGTTACGTATCGTATGGGAAGAGATCCTGAAGCGCTTTCCCAAGATCGAAATCGTCGGCGAGCCCCGCCGCGTCTTGTCAGCCTTCGTGAAGGGTTACGAAAGCCTGCCCGTAATCATCCCAAATTGACCCAAGCCAGGCGGACGGAAGCCAACAATCTCACCGGCGTGCTTGAGGAGATTGCTGACAAAGTCGATCACGACGATTCAGCGGACTCGCTCACGCTTGGCGAAGTGTTTGAGTCGGTCGGCCGCCGCTCCTACGGCCCGCTGCTTTTGGTGATTGGCCTGTTTGCGATTTCACCCGCGACCGTTTTGCCCGGTATGACCTGGTTTGCAGCCGCGCTCACCTTGCTCGTGGCCGGCCAAATGGCGCTTGGCATGAAGCGCATCTGGATGCCGCAAAAAGCGCTCAGCGCCTGTCTGCCGCGCCAAGCCGTGCACAATGGGATGGAGAAGGCGAGGCCATGGGCGCGCCGCGTAGACGCTGTGCTGAAGCCGCGCCTCACGTTTCTCGCCAAGCCGCCGTTCGTGAACCTCGTGGCGCTGTTCTGCATCGCCGCCGCGCTCATCACCTTTCCGCTCGGCCTCATCCCGCTTGCCCCGATCGTGCCAGGCTTGGCTGTGGTGTTTTTCGGCCTCGGCATGACCGCGCAAGACGGCCTCTGGTTGAGCCTTGGCATGCTCGTTTTGGGCGCTGCCTTTTGGCTCGCCGTGCCGCTGGTTTTTTAAGCCCGCTGCGGCGCCAAAACCGCGCTGAAATCCGAGACTTTCGCGCCTCAAATCCCTATATTGGCGCATGTTTTCCCACACGATTCGACAGCCATGACCGCACCTGAAAACGCGACTGCGGGAACGCCCGCCTACGGCGCTGATTCCATCAAAGTTCTCAAGGGCTTGGATGCGGTGCGCAAGCGGCCGGGGATGTATATTGGCGACACCGACGACGGGTCGGGTCTGCACCATATGGTGTACGAGGTTGTCGACAACGCGATCGACGAAGCTTTGGCCGGTCACGCCAAGACGGTGACGGTAACCCTGCACCCTGACGGCAGCGCGGAAATCACCGACGACGGCCGCGGCATTCCGACCGATATCCACGAGGGCGAGGGCGTGTCGGCGGCGGAGGTCATCATGACCCAGCTGCACGCCGGCGGTAAGTTCGACCAGAACTCCTACAAGGTGTCCGGCGGCCTCCACGGCGTCGGCGTTTCGGTCGTCAATGCGCTGAGCGAATGGCTCGATCTCAACGTCTGGCGCGACGGCAAGCACAATTACATGCGCTTTCGTCACGGTGATGCGGAAGCGCCGCTGAAGGAGATGGGTCCCGCGCCGATCGAAAACGGCAAGCCCAAGCGCGGCACCGCCGTCCGCTTCCTGCCCAGCACCGCCACCTTTACGATGGTCGAGTTCGACCGCAAAACCCTTGAGCACCGCCTGCGCGAACTCGCGTTTTTGAATTCGGGCGTCTCGATCCACTTCAAGGATTTGCGCGGCCCGGAGCCGTTCGAGGAAACGCTCTATTACGACGGCGGCGTCAAAGCGTACGTGCAGCACCTCGACCGCTCACGCACCGCCATCATCGAGCCGATCTACATTTCCGCCGACCGCGACAACATAAATGTTGAAGTCGCGATGCAGTGGAACGACGGCTACCACCAGAACGAGCTCTGCTTCACCAACAACATCCCGCAGCGCGACGGCGGCACCCACCAGGCTGGATTCCGTGGCGCGCTGACGCGCGTGATCACCGGCTACATGCAATCGAGCGGCATGTCGAAAAAGGAAAAGGTCGACATCACCGGCGAGGACGCGCGCGAAGGCCTGACTTCCGTGCTCAGCGTGAAAGTGCCCGATCCGAAATTCTCGTCGCAAACGAAAGACAAACTGGTTTCGTCGGAAGTGCGCCCGGTTGTCGAAAGCCTCGTCGCCGAGGCGCTCTCGTCGTGGTTCGAAGAAAATCCCGGCCCGGCGAAAGTCATCATGACGAAGATCGTCGAGGCGGCGGCTGCCCGCGAAGCCGCGCGCAAGGCGCGCGAAATGCGCCGCAAATCGACGCTCGATGTTGCTTCGCTCCCCGGCAAGCTGGCCGATTGCCAAGAGAAAGACCCGGCGAAATCCGAGCTGTTCATCGTCGAGGGTGACTCGGCCGGCGGTTCCGCCAAGCAGGGCCGCAACCGCGACTACCAAGCCGTGCTGCCGCTGCGCGGCAAAATCCTCAACATCGAGCGCGCCCGTTTCGACAAGATGCTGGCGAGCGAGCAGGTCGGCACATTGATCACCGCGCTCGGCGCCGGCATCGGCCGCGACGAGTTCGACATCAACAAATTGCGCTATCACCGCATCATCATCATGACCGACGCCGACGTCGACGGCGCCCACATCCGTACTTTGCTGCTGACATTCTTCTATCGGCAGATGCCGCAAGTGATCGATGGCGGTTACCTCTACATCGCCCAGCCGCCGCTCTACAAAGCCAGCAAGGGCAAATCGGGCCGCTATTTGAAGGATCAGGCGGAGTTCGAATCCTATCTGATCGAAGAAGGCGCCGCCGGCGCTGTGCTTGAGCTCGGCAGTGGCGCGCAGATCGCCGGCGAGGATCTCAAGCGCGTCGCGCGCGAAGCGATGGCGGCGGAAACCTTGATCAAGCGCCTGCATCAACGTGCGCCCGATTCCGTGCTGGAGCAGGGCGCGCTCGCCGGCGTGTTCGCGCCCAATGCAGGCGATGCGCAAGCGCAGGAAACCGCGCGCCGGCTCAACATTCTGGCCGAAGAGGGTGAGGCCACTTGGTCCGGCCGCATCGATGACGATGGCGCGATCGTGCTCGAACGCATCGTGCGCGGCGTCACCGAACGCGTCGTGCTCGATCGCTTGCTGCAAGGCTCGACCGATGCGCGCCGCTTGGCCGAACGCGCCGCGAACATGCGCGAGACTTATGAGAAGCCCGCCAACGTCCGCCGCGGCAGCGATTCAACGCCGGTGCACGGCCCGCTCTCGCTGCTGCAAGCCGTCGAAGACGCCGGCCGCAAGGGTCTCTCCATCGCCCGCTACAAAGGCTTGGGTGAAATGAACGCCGAGCAACTCTGGGAAACCACGCTCGATCCCGACGCCCGCGCGCTGCTGCAAGTGAAAGTCGATCACGGCGACGAAGCCGATGATCTGTTCACTAAGCTCATGGGCGACGTGGTCGAGCCGCGCCGCGACTTCATCCAAGCCAACGCGCTCGATGCGGATGTTGATGCTTAGGGTGCCGTTGAAAAAATAGAGCGCCACACCTCCTCCTCGATGGAGGAGGTGGCCGCGAAGCGGCCGGAGGAGGTGCGCGCGCTACGGTTAAGGACGAGCCTCGTTCGGCTAAGCCCGAAACGTCGCGGGCCTCACCTCCTCAGTCAGTTCGCTCCGCTCACTGACAGCTCCTCCATCGAGGAGGAGCGGGTGACGTCGTGCGAGGAGCGCGCGCTGGATTCGTGTGTCGATGATGCCGAACGACTAGAGCACCACACCTCCTCCTCGATGGAGGAGGTGGCCGCGAAGCAGCCGGAGGAGGTGCGCGTGCTTGCGGCGAAGGGCGAGCCTCTGGAGGCTCATCGTCAACGATCGCGGGCCTCACCTCCTCAGTCAGTTCGCTCCGCTCACTGACAGCTCCTCCATCGAGGAGGAGCGGGTGACGCCGTGCGAGGAGCGCGCGCTGGATTCGTGTGTCGATGATGCCGAACGACTAGAGCGCCACACCTCCTCCTCGATGGAGGAGGTGGCCGCGAAGCGGCCGGAGGAGGTGCGCGTGCTTGCGGCGAAGTCGAGTCCGCGCTGCAGTAGGTCGCTCGTGACGCCGAGATACAGCGTGCCATTGGGCTGGCTCGCAACGAGGTAGACGGCAATCAGATCGTATCGCGCCATTCGCGAAGTTCACCGCAAGGCGCGACGGAGTGCAACGTCTTGCGTTCGCCTTGTCGCCCTGGGTTCCGGGTCTCCGCTGCGCTTCGCCCGGAATGACTGAGGGAAGGTGGCCTCGCGATAGCTCCCAGCGAAAGCGAACGACGTGATTGTGGAGCGTGGAGAAAATAGGGGGATAGGTCCCTGCTAATCCGACCGAGTGCGTTTGGCCTTAAACTCGTGTGCATGAGCACAGAGAACGAGACACCCAGGCGCGTCATCACCAAGCGCCGGCATCACAGCGAAGAGGTGTGGGCGCAGGCGCGGCGGGATTATTTGGCTGGTTTTACAGCAACAATCGTCGCGCAGCGTTACGACATGACCGTCGATGCGATCCGCAAGCGCGCATCGAAGCAGGGTTGGTGCAAGGCCCATCAACTCGCCGATGCGCCGCCGCCGCTGCATCCTTACCCGGGGATAGAGGAGGTCGAATCCCCGGGATTGAACGCGGTCAGCGCGTGGCGAAAAATCGCCCATCCAGCGCAAGTGCCGCCCGCCGAACCATGGTCGACGTGGCTGTTCCAGGGCGGGCGGGGCGCCGGCAAAACGCGCGCCGGCGCCGAATGGCTCGCAGATTTGGCCGAGAAGAAACAAGGCCTGTTCGCGCTGGTTGGGCCAACGCAGCATGACGTACGCGAAGTGATGATCGATGGCCCTTCGGGGCTGCGCAATCTGCCGGGGCGGGCGCGGCCTTGGTACGAACGTTCGCGGCGACGTTTGCTGTGGCCGAATGGATCGGTCGCCTACGCATTCTCGGCGGAGGAGCCGGAGCGTTTGCGCGGTCCGCAATTCGAAGCCGCGTGGGCGGATGAGTTTTGCATCTGGCCGAAGCCGAGCGAGACTTTGGCGATCCTGCGCATGGGCTTGCGGCGCGGCGACAATCCGCTGCTCGTCGTCACCACAACGCCGAAGCCAATTGCCGCTTTGCGCGCGTTGCGCGCGGAGCCGAGCTGCGTCGTCACGCAGGCAGCGACGGCGACGAACGCCGCGCATCTTGCGCCGTCGTTTCTCGAAGGGCTCGATTTGCTCTATGGCGGCACGCGATTGGCGGCGCAGGAGCTGGACGGATTGCTGCTTGAGGGCGATGGGGCGTTGTGGCGCGCGCAGGACGTCGCGGCGGCGCATGGGCCGATGCCCGCGATGCTGGATCGCGTTGTCGTTGGAGTCGATCCGCCAGCGGGCGCCAATGGCGCGGCTTGCGGAATTGTCGTCGCCGGCCGGCGTGAGGCGCGCGCCTTTGTGCTCGCGGATCGTTCGGCCCTGGGCTTAAGCCCGCTGGGCTGGGCAAGTCGTGTGGCCGAAGTCGCGCGTGAGTTTGGCGCGGCGGAAATTATCGCTGAGGCCAATCAAGGCGGCGATATGGTGCGCGCCACATTGGCGGCGGCGGGCGCTCCGTGCGCGGTGCGGCTGGTGCATGCGAGCCGCGGCAAGCGCGCACGGGCGGAGCCGATCGCGGCGCTCTACGAACAGGGGCGCGTGACGCATTGCGGCGCGTTCGTCGCGCTTGAAGAGGAGCTGATGGCGATGGGCGCGAGCGAAGCGTCGCTCTTGGATCGCGCGGATGCTTTGGTATGGGCGCTGACGGCCTTGATGTCCGGCTCGGTGCGCGAAGGGCCGCGCGTGCGAAGCTTGCACGAGGGCGGCGAAAGGTGGCGCGGTTTGTCGATGCCGGCGCCCGCGCACGCCTAGTGCGGGGCGTCCAATGCTGCGCGCGCGCGTGGTTCGGTGATGCGATCGACGCGGAGCGCGTTCAGCACTGTCGACTGCCGCGGCCGATCGCCGTCGACGTAAACCACGAACTGATCGCCAACGCCGCCTTGGAGCGCATCAAAAGCCGGCAGCGGCCCGCAGCTCGTCATCTCGGTGTAGGTCAGCGTAAAGTTGCGGGTGCGGCCTTGCCCTTTCAGCCAGCGCACCGGCCGCAACGTCACGGTCGGCGTCGCGCCTAAACCGTCGCGTTCTTTCGTCCGCACGCGCTCGATCCGCGCTACGAGCACTGTTCGCGCCTGGTCCCACATCCGCTGCTGCCGGGCGAGATCCCACGCCGCGTCCTGCGCCGCTTGGTCGGCGTACCATTGCGCCACACGTTGGGCGTGCGCCTCGGCGCTCTCGCCAGTCTCCTGCGGTGGCGGCGGCATCGGCATGCAGGCCAAGGCTTCGCTGGAAAGAAGGGTTGCGGCGAGCAATGCGCCGATCGCGGTGATGGTTCGCTTCATGTCCGCGACTATACCGAAGCGCCGAGGCTGCGCCACAGCATGTACGCCGCGACCGCGAACACGACGATCGCGAACAGGCGCTGCAGCGCGCCCTTCTGTTTCGCGAGCCGGCTTGAGAGCATCGCGCCGAGCGCGCCGCCGATCAGGCCGCCGCCGATGAACAGCAAGGCGACACGCCAATCGATCAAGCCATCGATGGCGTACGAGGTCGCCGTCGTCGCGCCGAACGCGCCGACCGCGAACAAGGAGGAGCCAACGGCGTGGATCATCGTCATGCCGCTCGCCGCGATCAGACCTGGCACGATCAAGAAGCCGCCGCCGATGCCGAAGAAGCCCGACAACGCGCCGACGATCACGCCCGCGAACATCAGCCGCGGTGCGTTGGTGGCGGAGAGCCGCACGTCGGCGTCGCCCTCGTGGCTCTGCGTGCGCAACATACGCACGCCGATCACGATCATCAGCACCGCGAACAGCGGCAGCAAGATGCGCGCGTCGGTCAACTTGCCCAGTGCTGCGCCCAACGCCGCGCCGACGACGCCAGCGCCTGCGAAGATCGCCGCGCAGCGCCACTTCACATTGCCGCGCCGCGCGTGATTGATGAAGTTGGCGAAGGCGTTGACCGAAACCGCCAGCGCGCTGGTGCCGATGGCCACATGCGGATTGGCGACGCCGACGATGTAGAGCAGGGCCGGCGTCGCCAGGATCGACCCGCCGCCGCCGATGAGCGCCAGGATCAGCCCCACCGCCGCGCCGCTCAGTATGGAAAGGATGTCTGTCACGATGCGCGCAACGCGACGCGGTTCCAGGGCATCGTCTTCAGTAGCAGGGCCATGCCGCACCAGCCGGTGGCGCCCGCGAACAACAAGCCAGCGCCGACGAAACCGGAGAGGAGGAAGAACGCAGGGTTGATGAGTGCGCCAAGACTGACGCCCAGCAAGATCAGCGCGCCTGCCGCGATCTGCACTTGCCGCATGATCTCAAGCGGCGCCTTGCGGTTGGAGTGGACTGGCAGGCCAGCGGCTTTCCACGCTTCGATTCCGCCATCGAGAAAATACGCCTCGCGAAAGCCTTTCGCGATCAAGCGCGCCGCATTCGCTTGCGTACGCATCCCCGACTTGCAGTGGAACACCGCGACCTTGCCTTTCTCTCGATCAAAATCATGCAGATCGATCGCCGAAAGCGGCGCCAAACGCGCACCAAGAATGTGCTCCCGCGCATGCTCATCGGTTTCGCGAACGTCGATCAGGATCGCGTTGCCGGAATCGAGCTTTTCCTTCAACGTCGCGGCGTTCAATGGAGGGAGGCTCATTTTCATTCCTCTGGAGGGCAATAAATCGCCACAAGCGTCTCGATGACGCGCGCTGCTTTCGGATCGGCTAAACTGTAGAAGATGGTTTGCGCTTCGCGACGCGTAGCGACGAGGCCCTCTTCGCGGAGCTTGGCGAGATGTTGCGACAGCGCCGATTGCGACAGGCCGGAGCCGCGCTGCAAAGCGCCGGCCGAGCGTTCGCCCTCGACCAATTGGCAGAGCACCGCCAGCCGGGCCTGGTGGCCCAGCGTTTTCAGCAAGCGCGCCGCTTCGCCCGTCTGGGCGGCGAACGCGGCCGGGGAGAGGGTGGAAGCGGCCATGCGACATATATATCAGTTGATACTAAATTAGCAAGACCTAATATGATGCGCAGTAGAGACTTTTCTCTGGTCTTGTGGAGGTCCTGATCAATGTCCGCCCGCCCGATCGTTCGCGCCTTCTTCGATGAGCCCACGTTTACGGTGAGCTATCTTGTTTCTGATCCGGCGACCAAGCGCGCCGCGATCATCGATAGCGTGCTCGATTTCGACGCCAAGTCGGGCCGTACCGCGACGATCTCGGCGCAAGCGATCCTCGACGCCGTGCGCGCCGATGAGCTTACGGTCGATTGGATTCTCGAAACCCACGCCCACGCGGACCATCTCTCCGCAGCGCCGTTTCTAAAGGCCGCAACTGGCGCGCCGATCGTGATCGGCACGCACATCACCGACGTGCAAGCGGTGTTCAAGAAGGTGTTCAACCTTGATGACGTCGTTCCCGACGGCCGCCCGTTTGGAAAACTTGTCGGCGACGGAGAAATGCTGCCGCTTGGTGAGCTTCAGATCGAGGCGATCTACACCCCAGGCCATACGCCGGCTTGCATGAGCTACAAAATCGGCGACGCGCTTTTCGTCGGCGATACGTTGTTCATGCCCGACTACGGCACAGCGCGCTGCGACTTTCCCGGTGGCGATGCGCGTACGCTCTATCGCTCCATCCGAAGGCTGCTCGCGCTGCCGGATAATACACGCATATTTATGTGCCATGACTATAAGGCTCCCGGTCGAGATGATTATGTCTGGGAATCTAGCGTTTCCGACCAACGCGCGAAGAATGTGCACATCCGCGATGGCGTCAACGAAGACGATTTCGTTCGGATGCGTGAGGCGCGAGACAAGACACTTTCGATGCCTGCACTGATACTGCCGTCCATTCAGATCAACATCCGCGCGGGCGAGTTGCCGCCGGCCGAGGACAATGGCGTGCGTTATCTGAAGCTGCCGCTCAACGCGCTCTGACGGTCACGACAAACCCGCATCCAAATTCCTCGCTTCGCGCATCCCGAATGTAGGAGTGAGGGAGAAGCTGATGAAATCGATGCTCGCCGTTTTTGCGGCAGTTTGCGCGTTCGCGAGCCCAGCGTTGTCGCAAACACTGCCGACGCCGCCGCCCGCCGGCGCACAAGGGGCCGCGCCTGAAAGCTTGCTGCCCGCTTTGATCGAACATTCTCGCCATGTCGGCGGCGTTGAGAACGGACGGTTGACGGGCGACGCGGCAAACATTCTTCGCGCGCTCGGCGCCGAGGCCCAATTCGTGCTCATCGGCGAGGAGCACGGCAGCGTCGGCGTCGCCCAATTCGTTGACGCCTATTGGCATGACCTCAGCGACGCCGGCTATCGCTACGCCGCGATCGAAGTCGATCCGTGGGCGGCGCGCGCGCTCGAGCGCGAGTTGCGCGCCGGCGGAGTTGAAGCATGGCGTGATTTCGTGGCGCCGCGCGGCGGTGCGGCGGCTGCGGCGTTCTTCACCTGGACCGTGGAAGCAGCGCTCGCGCACACGATCGTGACGACGACCCCGGCAGGCGATCAGCCGACGCTTTGGGGGCTCGACCAGACTTTCCTCGGCGCGGCGTCCTGGTATCTCAACGACATCGCCGCCAACGCGCGCAATCCCCAAGCCCGTGCGCTCGCGGCGCGGCTCGCAACCGAAGCGGGCGCGGCTGATCTGAATTGGTTTGCCCGCACCGACGCGCAAGCCCTCGTCGATCTTCGCCAACACCTGAACGGCCGTCGCGACCAGGACTATGCAGCGCTCGTTGACGCGATGATCCAGTCGCAGCGCATCTATCGCCCTTTCACGGGCGGCGGCGGCGAGAGCTACTTCGCCAATTCCGAGCGCGAAGCATTGATGAAGCGGATTTTCCTTACGCACTATCGCGCCGCTGAGCGCGCCGATCAGGCGCCGCCGCGTGTGTTGCTCAAGTTTGGCAGCTATCACATGTACCGAGGCGCCACGCCAACGCACGTGCAGGGCTTGGGCGGGTTCGTGACCGAGCTTGCGGCTCAGAACGGGACGAGCGCGCTCGCGGTGCAAGTCAGCTGTGGGCCTGGAAGTTCTGTCGGTTCGTTCAGCGGGTCGAGCACTTCGTGCACCGAGGGCTTCAACCAAACCTGGGGCTTTCTCGCGTCCTACGTCGATCCGACCCAATTGACTGTGTTCGACCTCCGCGCCTGGCGCCTGCGCCCGCGCCGTTGGGCGCATTTGCCCGCGGATCAGCGCCAGCTGATCGATTCTTTCGATCTGTTGGTGTTTCCGCCGCAATCTCCGGGCGCGGAATTCCTGCCTGGTCTGACCGCGCCACAAGTTCCGCGATGACGCGCGCGGGGCTGGGTTGAGGAGCGCGCGGCGTCGTCGTATTTTGTCGGCGAGCCGCGCGCCTGCGTGCGGGAGTGAGGGGAAGACGATGCGGATTTTTGCTTTCGCGGCGTTGGCCGCGGCGCTGGCGGCGTGCGCGCCGCAAACGAGCGAGCCAACCGAAGCCGATCTGGTCGCGCGGGGCGACTATCTCGTGAACGGCGTGGTGCTGTGCGGCGATTGCCATACGCCGCGTTTGGAGACTGGCGCGCCGGACGAGACGCGCAAGCTACACGGCGCTGATTTGCAAATGCCTCCGCCATTGGCGACGCTCGCGCCACAGCTCGCCGGTATTCCGTCGAACTACACGCGCGAGCAATTCACGTCGTTCCTGCAAACGGGCGCGCGGCCAGATGGGTCGCAACCACGCCCGCCGATGCCGCCCTATCGTCTCAACGCAGATGATGCGCGCGCTGTCACGGCTTACATCGCAAGCCTCCCTGCGGCGCAGTAAGCGCGCACCTCAATCGTCAGTGTTAGTGAATCGTGACTTGACGTTCGGGCACGTCGGGTGTTGCATCGTTTTGTCGGAAGATGACGCGCGCAGCTGCTGGTTCCGATCGCAAGCTGTGCAAGCAGACACCACCTGGACGACAGCGTGCGCAAACGCATCTTCCCGTCCGATGAAAACACCGCGCGGCAATGGGGCCGCATAAAGCGGTAGATCCTATCTCGGCCGGCGTCAGTGACGTTTCAGCGCATGGTGATGTAAGCGCGAACAAAGCATAAACGCTTATTTGACGCGGTTTTCGCGAGCTCCGTGTTCGTGCTCTAACTCCCGTTCATGTCGCTTCGTCTCTTCGCCGCAATCGCTATTCCCGACGAGGTCGCCGGTCGTCTCGTCGCGCTCCAAAAAGGCGTCGGCGGTGCGAAATGGCGCCCGCGCGAAAACCTGCACCTCACATTGCGTTTCTTCGGCGATATCGCCGAACCCGTCGCCGACGATCTCGATGCAGCATTGGAAGAAGCGGCGCGCCCGATTGCGCCGTTTGAAATTTCGCTGAAGGGCGCGGGGACATTTGGAGGCGTCGATCCGCACGCATTGTGGGTGGGCGTCGCGGAGAGCGCGGCGCTGTCGAAGCTGGCGGCGAATTGTGAAAAGGCGGCTCGGCGGGTCGGGCTCAAACCGGAACCGCACAAGTTCACGCCGCACGTGACGTTGGCCTATCTCTCAAACGCGGCGCTCGACCGCGTTCAGGCGTTTACGGCGGGCCTTGGCCTGTTCGCGACAGAGCCATTCCGCGTCGATCGCTTCGGCCTCTATTCAAGCATCACACGCAAATCCGCCCCGAGCCTTTACAGGCTCGAGGCGGAATATCCGTTGTTCGGATAGCTTTTGATTTAGGAGGTTGGCGTTGGCGCCGGCGTCGCCGGTTGCGGCGGTGTCGACACCATCGTGGCTGGCGGGGGATTTGGGCCCATCGCGCAGCAACGCACTTGAACCTCAAGCACTTGCGAATTGTAGCGGCACTCGGTGTCGCTCACCGACCGCAAGATCGCCATGCCGCCAGCGCGCGTCGTGTAGCGCGTTTGCGTGCAAGCCGTCAGCGTGTAGCCAGGATCGCACGAGCCGGCGCGCGTGCGGTTCATGGTGCGCGTGACGCAGACAACGTTGCGCGCCATGGCTTGGTCGGCCGTCGATTGCGCGCGATTGGCGACGCCCAGCACGCCGGCAATACGCTCGCCCAACGTGGTGCGCACGTTTTCGGTATCTGCGTGTTGTTTACAGATGTCGGTGTCAGCACGGTTTGAGTCCGCGCCGCACCATTCGGCGATGGATTGATCGCCTGTGCGGTTGGCGCAACCCGCAGCGAGGAGCGCCAGCGCCGCGGCGGCGACGATTGAAGCAATGCGCATTCTTGCGCCTTTCCTTGGTTAGGCCCCGCTACCGCAAAAGCTCACATACGCGCGCGGGTCAAGCACTCTTTGAAGCTCTATAAATGCATAAAGCTCGCGTTTTCGCCTATAAGGAGAGCGATGATTTATGATCGGATTTTCATCCTGACCGGCGCAGGAATTTCTGCGGAGTCGGGTCTCGGCACATTTCGCGACAAGGGCGGTCTGTGGAGCGAGTTCAAGATTGAAGAGGTCGCGACAATCGAGGGCTATCGCCGCGATCCAAAGAAAGTATTGGATTTCTACAATTTTCGCCGCGCCAAGCATCGCGATGTCGCGCCAAACGCGGCGCACGCGGCGCTCGCGAAACTGCAGCAAGGCGCGGCCAAACGCGGACGGGCGATCACGCTCTGCACGCAGAATATCGACAATCTCCATGAGCGCGCGGGATCGACCGACGTGATCCATATGCACGGCGAGATCGGAAAATCGCGCTGCGGCGACTGCGGCGATGTGCGCGCCTCCGATGGCGAATTGTTGCTCGATCTGGGCTGTCCTGCCTGCGGACGCATCGGCGGGTTGCGGCCGCACGTGGTGTGGTTTGGCGAAATGCCGCTTGAAATGGACCGCATCTACGAAGAGCTGGCGCTGGCCGATTTGTTCGTCTCAATCGGTACATCGGGCGCGGTCTATCCGGCAGCGGGTTTCGTGGCGGCGGCGCGCCGCGCGGGCATCGCGACATTGGAGCTGAACCTCGAACCCTCCGAGAACGCCGAGATGTTCGATGGTGCACATTACGGGCCGGCAAGCGAGGTCGTGCCCGCATGGGTGCGTGATGTCCTCAATGACTAGGCGGCGCGCGCGTTCGCAACTATGTGTGGGGCAGGGGAAGCCGGAGAATTGCCGATGAAGATGCGCGCGCTCGCGGGCCTCGCTGTACTTGTCCTTGCAACCGCGTGCGCTGGCGTGACGCCGGCTGGCCGGAATTCAGGTCGCGCGCCTAGCGCCGACGCACCGCCGGCGATGAGCACGCCGGCGCCGGTGCCGGCGCAGCAGGTGCAACCGGCGCCGCGCACGGTTCAGCAACCCGCGCCGCTGCCGCCGCAGCAAGTGCAGCCGGCGCCGCAAACGGTTCAGCAATCCGCACCTTTGCCGCCGCCGCCGGTGGAGCGCGCCCCGCCGGTCGCATCCGAAGCCACCGTCGCGCCCGCGCCGCGCCCAGCGCCGCGCGACGCCGAGGATGATGAAGTCGTCGTTGAAAGCACGCGCGAAGGCCAAGTGCCGCCGCCTGAAGGCGATCCGCGCTCGAATCTGGAGCGGATGCGTGATGTGCGCGCCTGGGATCAGTGCGTGTCGCGGGCTCAAGCGCGCGGTGAAAGCGACCCGATGCGCCCCGCCCTCGATACGCCGGAAGAACTCTGCGCACGCTCTCTTGGCATGTCGGATCGCTTTGCAGTGCCGGTTAGCCGGCGTCAGCGTTAGTCTGCTTCTTCCAGCAGCGCGTCCATCTGTTCGTCGCTGAGGCCGAAATGGTGGCCGACCTCGTGCACCAGCACGTGGAAGACGAGGTCGGCGAGGGTGACGTCGCCGCGCTCGATCCACTCGTCGAGCAGCGGGCGACGGTAGAGAAACACCATTGGCTGAATTGGCGAGGGATCGCTCACGCTCTGCCGCGTGAGATCGACGCCTTGATAGAGGCCCGTCAGCTCGAACGGATCCTCGATGTCCATCTCCGCAAGCACGTCGTCGCTGGCAAAGTCCTCGATCCGGATCAGTACGTCGCCGGCCATAGCGCGGAAGCCAGCGGGCACATCCTCCCAGGCGATGCGGGCAAGGGCGTCCAATTCGTCGAGCGAGGGGGGGAGGGTTTGAGTCACGCCGCCGGTCATGGCCCAAAGCGCGGCCCTGGTAACCTGAAATTAAGTTGACGCTGGCGTCATTTTTACTTGAACCGAGCCCCCAATACGGGTAATTTCCACGCTCCCAAGAGGGGGAAACCGAGCACGCGCCTAAGGCGCGGCCAATTTACCGGAGACCGCGACGATGGCCGATTCCGCCGCTCCCATCCGCCAGATCACAAAGGACGAGGTCTACGACGCCGTCGCGCCGACCGATTTCGGTGCGATGCTCGATATCGACCGTCACCTCAACCGATCGACGGCGTTCGATAAGATTATCTCCGCGACCCACGACCACTTCTGGGATCCGCTCGACAAGAAATACATCGACTTCAACGACGACTTCGATCCTGACACGACCGACTTCGTGCCCGATCACCTCGTGCCGGCGCTGTTGACGGATTACGTGTCGAACCATTTCGCCGATAAGCCGGCCGATCGCATCCGCTTCAAAAGCCAAGTCGCGCGTTGGACAATGAGCTCGATCCTGCATGGTGAGCAGGGCGCCCTGAACCTCTCAGCTTCCCTCTGCCACGTGCTGCGCGATCCCGGCGCGCAAGAATACGCCGCCAACCAAACCCGCGAAGAGGGCCGCCACGTCACGGCGTTCGCGAAATACATCATCGCCCGCTGGGGCACGCCGCTTCCGTGCGGCACTGTGCTCGCAAACCTTTTGCAGGAAATCGTCCACGCGCCGGAGGTCTATAAAAAGATCATCGGCATGCAGATGCTGGTCGAGGGCCTGGCCATGGGCGCGTTCGCGACCATCTTCCGCGAGTGGGAAGACCCGTTGGCGAAGAAGCTGACGCAACTCGTCATGACCGACGAAGCCTTCCACCATAAGTTCGGGAAAATCTGGGCTGACCGCACCATTCCGAAGCTCAGCCCGGAAGAGCACGAGATTGTCGAGAACTGGGCCGCGCATTGCTTCCAGACGCTTCTGTTCAATCTGGTCGCGCCGCACCAGATGAATGCGATCTACGGCCAATTCGGTCTTGATCCCGACAAGGTGATGCAAGGCTTCCAAGAAGTCGCAACCGACGAAGCGCGCCGCGAGCACATGAAAGAAGGCACCAACATCTTCCGTGTGCTGGTAAAGACCCTCTGGAACGCCGGCATCATCACCGAGAGAACCAAGAGCTTCTACGCCACCTATATCGACCTCGACGAGTTCAAGGCCGAAGGTGATGAGATGGTCGGCGACGCGATCGCCGATGAAGGCATCCAATATTTGAAGACGATCAATTTCGGCATCAACACCGGCGCCTTGGGCGAAATCAAAGCGGCGTCTGCGATCGCTGCTGAGTAAACAGAAGATCCAGAGATTCAGCGCCCCGCCGAAAAGCGGGGCGCTTTTCTTTTGATCAGAAGCTGGCGAACTGCAAGCCTCAGTTGTAGCCTGAGCCTGCGAGGCTGCGGCTTCGCGGGGAGAGGCACATGATGGACGCGCGGAGTGGTTTGCTCGCGTTGATATTTGCGGCGTGCGGTGTCGCGCATGCACAAGAGCTCACGCCGACGGCGGTCACGGTGCGCGGCGATGACGTGTTCACAATCAAGAAGCCGGCCAAGCCCGCTGGAGACCTAAGCGGTATCGCTTGCCGTGCGCCGGCGAGCACCAGCGACTTCAACTGCTTTGTGATCGATGATGAGGTGCCCATCATTCAGCGGGCGCGCCTTGATGGCGCCGGCATCTATCCAGGCGCCGACGTTATCCTGCCGTCGCTGCGCGCCGATTTCGGGCAGCCGCCGCGCGGCGCCGAGCAACCCAATCCGACGCTTGCTTGCGTGACCAAAGATGAGGTCGGCGAGTTTGATCGCGAGGCGATCGCGTATGCAGACGGGTTTTTCTACGTCGTGGGCTCGCATGGCTGCGGCCGCAAGAACAACACGTTCGACCATTTTGGGTTCGTCGTGACTCGCTTTCGCGTTGATGCGAGCGGCGCGCCCGTGGACGTCCAATATTCCTATCGTTTGAGCGAGGTGCTGCGCGCTGCGCCCGTCGCGGGCGAGTATTTTGGTCAGGCCCTGGTGGGGCAGCGTGGGCTCAACATTGAAGGCGCGTTGGTTGCTGGTGATGTGCTGCACGTTGGATTGCGCGCACCCTCGATCGACGGCGATGCGCTGGTGATCGGCTCGCGCATCGACCAATTGTTTTCCGCGGGCGCTCTCGATGCACCAATGTTGCGCCGCATTGCCATTGATGAAGTGAAGTCCACGGCGAGCGGCGTTGTCGCGTACCATGAAATCGGCGTCCGTGATCTAGCGCTGCTTGCCAACGGTGATTGGTTGGTGTTGGGCGGACCAACCGAAGAGCAGCAAGATGTACGGTTTTCGCTGTATCGCGTGAACGCAGCGAATGAGGTGAGCCTGTTGGGGCGCCTCCCGGACATCAGCTTCTCGGATGGGTCGAAGACCGAACGCGCGAAGGCAGAGGCGCTGTTGGTGCTATCGGAGGATGCGAACGCGATCGAAGCGCTGATCATGTACGACGGCCCGCACGATGGTGCGCCGCGCCGTGTTTATATTCCAGTGTCGCCGAGCGCAGCCCATTGAAGCGGCTACGCTCGGCGGGTGGCTAGATCAGTTCGTACGCGGCGCCGGCGCTGGCGCCGCCGGTGTTTGCGGCGCGCCGGTGACGCTGTCGAGTTGCTCCATCTGTTCACCGACAGCCTCGGCAGTGGCTTGCGGATCGATGACTTGGTAGCCAGCCGGCAGGCCGAACAGCGCTGCGTCTTGCTCACCGCGCTGCAGCGACGTTGCTTCCCAGAGCACGCGCTCGTTCTCGCGCACACGAAGAACGATTCCGTCTTCGGTGATGCAGGCGGTGCGCTCAATGCCGGCTGCTTCTGGCTCCCGGGGCGTCCATTCATGGCCGTTCTCGCCAGCCACTTCACACTTGCCGACGCTGCGCGCGTTGTCCGCGCCGAGTGACGCCCAGGCTGCCTCAAGCGGTTGTGGCGCGTCGGCGTCGTCGATCCGGACAGCGACGCCAATCACTTGCGGCGCGGCCGCCGGCGCCGCTGGCGCCGCGCCTGCGGGCGTTGTGCCGCTTGGCGCCGCCGTTGTTGGCGTTGTCGCTGCCGTAGTCGCTGGCGGCGTAACGCCAGAAGCGTGGGCCGCGACCGGGGCAGGCGCGGTTGCGGCAACGCCGGTGGGGTTGAGCACGTAAGCGGCGTTGTTGGATTCGTCGAACACGATGGTTGCCGCGCCAATTGTCGGCAGCGTCGTTTCAAAACGCATGTTCGGGCCGTTGCGATAAATGACCGTGCGCGTGGAGGCGCCGCCGTCTGCGGCGGCCGCCATGCCCTCTACACGATAAGATGTCTCGCCGAAGCTTGGATAGGACGGGGCGCCTAGTCCGCAACCGGCGAGAAGCGCCGCCGCAGCAGCCACGGCGAGATATGAAGTGCGCATTTGATAATCCTTGACACCAGAGTCGACACCAGAGTCGACACCAGAGCTCGGCGAACGCGTGGTGTGAAAGACAGGTTCCACGTTTCTCGGGTAACATGACGCCGTCTTAACGCGCGGATTGCCGCCGCGCAGCGCGAGTGAGAGAACGGCGCATGGCGGACGAGGTCCATTCAAGGCCGGAGATTACGGCCTCGCTTGCAAGGGGCGTCACGCGCATGTTGTGGGATCACGGCTTGGCGTCGGTGCTCGAAGTGCCCCTTGCCAACGGACGACGCGCGGATGTCATGGCGCTCGCCGGCAACGGTGAAATCTGGATCGTCGAGACGAAGTCTTGCCTTGAAGATTTCGCCGTCGATTCCAAATGGCCGGATTATCTCGAATATTGCGATCGCTTCTTCTTCGGAGTGACCGAGGATTTTCCGCGCGAACTTATCCCAGGGAATGTTGGCCTCATCGTCGCAGACGGCTTCGGCGGCGCCGTGCTCCGGGCAAGTCCGCTGGCGCCATTGTCGGGCGCGCGGCGCAAGATGGTGACGCTCGCCTTTGCGCGTATCGCTGCGCAACGTTTGGCATTCATCGCTCAGGACGTATGACGCAAACTTTCGGCGCTCGCGCACACATCCTCGCGCGCGACGGCGGCGGCGGCGGCGAAATCCTCAACGCGCGGCGCAAGCCGACGCATTAGGGCGATGCCGCGCTGACTCGGGCTTTCCACCACCATTGATGCGCCTTCGGGATGCGCGCTGCCAGCGCGCACCAACGTGACCTCGCCGCCGAAGCGCGCCTCGCGATCGTTGAGCGTGAAAAAGTTGTCGCTGTTGTCGGCATAGAGAGAGAGCGACCAGTATTGGTCCCACGGCGCCACTTGGATCAGCACGGGTCCGTCGCGCAGATCGTAGGGGCAGGCGGCGTACGCGAAATCAGGCGAAGGGCGAACGATAGTGCGGCTCGTCGGCGTAACGCGTTCGCCGAAACGCCAGAAATTCACACGTCCGTCGCCGATGCGGTCAATGGCGATGCTCATCATTACGCGCGGCGTAAGATGAACGAACGTAAGATGCGCAAACACCGCGATGATCAATGCGGCCCAAACGTGTGTGCCGGAGAATTTCATGGCGCGTCGCCGGCGCACGAAACGGTGGCGAGCCGCGGCAACTCGCTGTCAGTGGGGCGCCAGCCGTCGTCGGCGTTGTAGACGCGCAGCATCAACACAAAGCCGCGCGCTGCCGCACGCGAAGATAGCCAATACGCCGCCTCGCCACGCACTGGCGCCACGCGCACGCGCCACGGGCCTTGCAAGCGCGTGGAATCCACCGCTTCAGCGTGGTCGCCGTTCTGCGCGAGAAAATTGTCCGACGCATAGAGCGTCACCGACCACCAGCGCGCGGCGAGATCGTCGCCGGCCAGCTCGTAAATGCAGCTCTCGCGCAAGGGCGCGCCGCTGGCGTCGCGCGTCAGCGAAAAATACTGCGCTTCGCGCGCATTGAGGGCGAGCAGCCCTTCGCGGGCGACAATGGCGCGGGTGTAGGGGTCGGCGGTGCGCGAACCGGCGGCGCGACTATAGCTCCATTGCCCCACGCTGTCGGCGAAGCTCGCACGGCCAAACTCTAGCGCACCCCATGCGGAGGCGACGCCAAACGCTAGCCCGATGACGATTGCCGCGACCCAGGCCGCCACGCCGCCGATGTCCACCGCTCGCATGGGCCCATTGTCGCCACCAGGCGCGGCGCGCTCAAGCCTCTTCGGGTGATTTTAGTTCGAGTGAGAGCGCATGAAGGCCGCTGGCGAATTCGCCTGCCAAGGCCTCATTGACCAGGCGTTGCCGCGCCACCCGTGAAAGACCGTCAAACACCGTCGACACAACCCGTAACCGGTAATGCGTCTCGCCGCCTGGCCGAGCGCCAGCGTGGCCGGCATGTTTGGCCGATTCATCGATCAGCAACATTTCGTGAGGCGCGAAGCCCGCCTCAACGGCAGCCTCAATTCGCGAAGCGCGCGTCTGCAATTTCGTGTCTGTCAATTCCTTGTCCGCATTGTCATTGGCGCCCATACTCATCGACCCAGGATATGTCAGAGACCTTCGCCTATCGCCCCAAGTTCGTAGACATCCGCGTCAAGAAGCCCGCGGAAGGCGAAGCCGTGAAGGCCGCGCCGAAGGATAAGGACCGTCCTTGCGATCACATAGGGTGCGCCAAGCCCGGCGCCCATCGCGCGCCGAAAAGCCGCGAACGGGTGAACGAGTATTGGCATTTCTGCATGGAACACGTCACCGACTATAACCGCCGGTGGAACTATTTCGCCGGCATGACCGACGATGAATTTGCCGCCTACCAGTCACGCGAAGAGGTGGGGCACCGGCCCACCTGGACGCTCCGCTCCGGCAAGGGCGACCGCCTCTCCGCCGCCGCCAGAGGCTTTCAAGCTGGCCGCCGCAGCGATCCGTTCGGCATGTTTCACAGTTCCGGGCCGGACGCTGGCGCGCCCGTGCAGAAGCCCAGCCGCCGCCTCACACGGCTCCAGACCCTGGCTTTGGAGGCGCTGTCGCTCGACGAGAGCGCTGATGCCGCCCAGATCCGGGCCCGCTACGCCGAGCAGGTCAAACGCTGGCACCCGGACTCCAACGGCGGCGACCGGGGCGCCGAGGTCCATCTCCAGCGCGTTGTTCAGGCCTATCAGACGCTCAAAGCCGGCGGTCTGGTTTAGTTTCCCTAACGCGCGCGGGGTCTCTTCGCTATTTCGCCGCCTTTCGCGCGATGCTGCGGCGCGGTAGGTTGTGGCGTCGCCACGTCCGAAAAGGCATCTGAGCATTCGATGAGCACCGCCGACGATCTCCTTTCCATGAAGCCCGACCGCCAAGTCTCGGCCCGCGAGTTCGGCGTTCAGAGTGATATGAAAGTCCCCGCCTTCTCCAAGCGCACCGAATACGTGCCCGAGATCGACGACGCCTATAAATTCGACCCGCAGACGACGTTCGCGATCCTCGCCGGCTTTGCGCACAACCGCCGCGTCATGGTGCAGGGCTATCACGGCACCGGCAAATCCACGCACGTGGAGCAAGTGGCCGCGCGGCTCAATTGGCCGCTCGTGCGCATCAACCTCGACAGCCACGTCTCGCGCATCGATCTCGTCGGCAAGGACGCGATCGTTCTGAAGGACGGCAAGCAGATCACCGAGTTTCGCGAAGGCATGCTGCCCTGGGCGCTGCAGCGTCCGGTGGCGATCTGTTTTGACGAATACGACGCCGGGCGGCCGGACGTGATGTTCGTGATCCAGCGCGTGCTGGAATCGAGCGGCAAGCTCACGCTTCTCGATCAGAACCGCGTCATCACCGCCAACCCGTTCTTCCGTTTGTTCGCGACCACGAACACGATCGGCCTAGGCGACACGACCGGCCTCTATCACGGCACCCAGCAGATCAACCAAGCGCAGATGGACCGCTGGTCCGTCGTCACCGTGCTCAATTATCTGGAGCACGACGTCGAAGCCGAAATCGTGCTGGCGAAGTCGCCGAGCTACAACAATGCCGAAGGCAAGCGCACGATCATGGCCATGGTGCGCGTCGCCGACATGACGCGCAATGCCTTTATGAACGGCGACGTTTCCACCGTGATGAGCCCGCGGACGGTGATCACCTGGGCGCAAAACGCCGAAATCTTCGGCGACATCGGCCTCGCGTTCCGAATGACGTTCTTGAACAAATGCGATGAGCTAGAGCGGCCTACGGTGGCGGAGTTCTACCAGCGTGCGTTCGGCGCAGACCTGCCGGAAGCGGCGACGCGCGTGAAGGTGGCTTAGCGTCTCAAGGCGAGATGTCCCAGAAGGAAACCCCGTCTGAAACCTTCAAGCGCGCGCTGTCGCAATCGACGCGGGCGTTGGCGGGGCGCGAGGAGGATTTGGAGATCGCGTTTGGCGCGGAGGGGCCGCGGCTCGCGCCCGGCAAGATCGTGCTGCCGCACCCGCCGCGCGTGATCACCGATCCAGAAGCTGAGCGCTTGCGCGGCCAGGCGGACGGTTTGGCGCTGAAGCTTGCGTATCACGACGACGCCGAACATACCCGACAGAGACCGCAAGGCGCCGAAGCGCGGGCGCTGTTCGACGCCGCCGAAGAGATGCGTGTGCAGGCGCTTGGCGCCAACGCGATGAAGGGCGTTTCGAACAACCTCACCGCGGCTTTGACGGATACGTACGAGCGGCGCGGCTTTGCGCGCATGAACGATCGCCAGAGCGCGCCGATGGCTGATGCTTTGGCGTTGATCGTGCGGGAACGTCTCACCGGGCTGAAGCCGCCAACCAATGCGCAAGGTGTCGTGACGGCGTGGCGTGCGTTCATCGAGCAAAAGGCTGGCAAGACGCTCGACAGGCTCTCCGGCGAATCCGCCGCCGATCAGCGCCTCTTTGGTCAACTCGCGCGCGATCTCATCCGCGACCTCGACATGGCCGATGAGCTTGGCGATGAGCCCGCCAACGAAGATCCAAACGAAGCGCCGAACGAGCAACCGCCGCCGCCTGAGGGCGATAGCCCTGACGGTGAGGATCAGGACGACCAGGACAGCCCCGCCGACATCGAGATGCTCGACAGTGATATCGACAGCGATTCCGAACAGAGCATGAGCGTCGACATCGATTCAGAGAATCAGCCTGAGGAAAGCGAGGACGACGAGCCCGGCGAAAAGCCGATGCGTCCGAAAGAGCGCAACGCGCCAGACGATCCGAACGCAAACTATAAGGTGTTCACCCACGCTCACGACGAGGAAATTTCGGCCGAAGAATTGTGCGACGGCGAGGAATTGGCGCGGCTGCGTTCCTATCTCGATCAACAGCTGAAGCCGCTGCAAAGCGTTGTGGGGCGTTTGGCCAACCGCTTACAGCGCCGGTTGATGGCTAAGCAAAACCGTTCGTGGTCGTTCGATCTGGAGGAGGGCGTGCTCGATACCGCGCGGCTGACGCGTGTGATCATCGATCCGATGTCGGCGCTGTCGTTCAAGCAAGAAGAGGATATGCCGTTCAAGGATACGGTCGTCACTTTGCTGCTCGACAATTCCGGCTCGATGCGCGGGCGGCCGATTATGGTGGCGGCGTTGTGCGCCGACATCCTCGCCCGTACGCTCGAACGCTGCGGCGTGAAGGTGGAGATTTTGGGTTTCACCACGCGCGCCTGGAAGGGCGGCAAGGCCAAGGAAGATTGGCTCGCCGCGGGCCGTCCGCCGCAGCCGGGCCGGCTGAACGATCTGCGTCATGTCACTTACAAAAGCGCTGACGCGCCCTGGCGGCGCGCGCGGCGCAATCTTGGGCTGATGATGCGCGAGGGGTTGCTCAAGGAAAACATCGACGGCGAGGCTTTGATGTGGGCGCACGAACGCCTGCTTGGCCGCGCGGAGCAGCGCCGCATCTTGATGGTGATCTCCGACGGTGCGCCAGTGGATGATTCAACGCTCTCGGCCAATCCCGGAAATTATCTCGAACGACATTTGCGCGGTGTGATCCATTGGATTGAGACGAAGTCTCCGGTGGAGTTGATCGCCATCGGCATCGGCCACGACGTCACGCGCTATTATCGCCGCGCCGTCACGATAACGGACGCAGAGCAGCTTGGCGGCGCAATGACGGAGAAGCTTGCGGAATTGTTCGACGAGGAGCCGGCTGCGCAACCGGCGCGCCCGGTGCGCAAGCGCGAACGCGTGCCGGCGTGAAGGCGGCGCGCTTCGTCGCCGCCGCTTTGGCGCTGGCTGTCGCGTCGTGCACGCCGACAACGAGTGCGATCAACGAGCAATGGAGCAACATCGCGGTCACTGCCGCGCCCGCGACGCTCGGCGTGGAGCAGGTTGGCGTGCTGCGTTTCCGCGGCGGTCTGGCGTTGAGCGCCGCAGCGGAGAGCGGCTTCGGCGGCTGGTCCGATCTTGAAGTACTGGACGATGGCCGCCTGATCGCGATCAGTGACGACGGCAAATGGCTTTCCGCGCGCCTGGTGCTGGACGAAAGCGGTTCGCTGACGGGCCTTACCGATACACGCATCGCGCTGATGCGCGACGAGAACGGGGCGCCGTTCCCGGACAAGGATTCCGCCGACGCCGAAGATCTCGCGCAACTCCCGGACGGACGTTTCGCCGTAAGCTTCGAGCAAACGCACGAGATTCGTATCTACGACTTCAACCGCGACGGTCCGTTCGGCGCGGCGACGCGCGGGCCAGCGCTCGCAGGCGTTGCGGCGCTTCCATCGAATTCCAGTTTGGAGGCGATGGCGACGACCAGCAACGGCACGCTGATCGTTGGCGCAGAAGATGCGGGCCATTTGTGGCGTGTACGCTTGGGTCAGAACGGCATTCCGAGCCCAGTCGCGCGCTATCCGTTGGCGACGGGTTATTCGCTCACCAGCCTCGACCGGCTCCCCAACGGAGATTTCGTCGCCCTGGAGCGCTTCTATGCGCCTGCCGTCGGCTCAAGAGCGCGGCTCACGACAATCCACGCTCGCGATATTCGTTCGAACCAGCAAACCGCAAAAACCGAGCTCGCGCTTTTCACGGAACCGCTTGCGCTTGACAATTTTGAAGGCGTTGCGGCGGTGCGGCTGCCCAGTGGCGGCGTGCGGCTCTACATCTTGTCGGACGACAATTTCAGCACGCGCCAGCGCACGCTGCTTTACGCGTTCGATGTGGTTGAGGGCGGCTCCTGGGGGCCGGCGCGCGAGCGCTGAATTTCGGCCCACGCGGCGAGGCCGAGCAAAACGCCCACCAGCATCGTCCACCACATCTGCGCCCACAGCGCGTAGAGGGTGATGAGCGCGGCGAGCACAAGACCGATGCAAGCGGTGATGAAGCTCGCCGTCCGCCGTGGCATCGCATAGCTCAAGAGCGCGCGCAGGATGTGGCCGCCGTCCAACGGGAAGCCTGGCAACAGATTCAGCACGCCGAGGATTAGGCTCACCCACAATAAGCTCGAGAGGAACAGACCGAAGCCGTTGCTTTCGATCGCGACGAAGGACAGGAGCGCCCAGGTCGCCAGGTTCGCTAGCGGCCCCGCGGCGGAGACGGCGATCTCGTGCCAGCGCGTTCGTGGTTGATGCGCGAATTGCACATAGCCGCCGAAGAAGGTGAGCACGATGCGGGTCGACGGGATGCGCAGAAGGGCGGCGATTCCAGCGTGGCCGATCTCGTGCACCAATACCGCCACCACCAGGGCGCCGAGATAGATTGCGGCAGGACGCAGCGCGCTGATGCCGTCGTCAAGCACGGCGGACCCGAGCACGTACGCGCCCAGAAACAGAAATGTCGGTTCAATGATAATCGGTGCGCCGGCGAACGTGCCTATGCGCAGCCCGCTCTCTTCACGCGGGCCGGACTGGCTCAAGCGGCGGCCGGAGCTTCCGCGAGCTTCTTCTTCAGGTCACGGCGGATCTTCGCCGCGCGCACTGAGAGCTTCTCTTCGCCAGCCTTCAGCAGGAAAGCGTCGAGGCCGCCGATATGGTCCACCGAGCGGAGCGCTGCAGCGGTGATGCGGAGGCGGAAGCTGCGGGCCAATGCATCGCTCGCCAACGTCACGTCGACGAGATTCGGCTTGAACTCGCGCTTGGTCTTGATGTTGGAGTGGCTGACCTTGTGGCCGATTTGGCGGTTGGTTCCGGTCAGCTCGCAACGGCGGGACATTTGAGGACTCGTACTCGGGAAAATTGGAAGCGCGGACGCTTACGCGAACGGGCCGCCACGGTCAAGTTTCGGCCCCGGATTTAGCCGTGTCTTGGCCTGGATGGGTAGGTAAACCAAGGGATCGAATTTGCGCCGCATTCGGTTCATGTCTCGATCAGCGTCACGCCTTTAGGACAAACCCTAGGTTCCGGAGCTTCGTTCGAATGAAATCCCCCTTCGCCGCCCTTGGTTTGAGCCTTGGCCTTATCGCCTTGGCCGGCCCAGCTTCGGCGCAGTCCGCCCAAGCGGCGACGGCGGGCCCTCGGGTCGAGGCGGTCTATTCCGCCCATGCGCGTGGCATGAACGTGGGCGATTTTACCTATAATTTCAGCCAAACCGGCCAGACCTATGAGGTGAGTGCGGCGCGCCGCACCACCGGGATCGCCCGCAGCCTGCTCGGCAGCCAACAGGATTATTCCTATTCGGTGCGGGGTGCGGTGGCCGGCAACGGCGCGTTGCGGCCGCAGGCTTACACACACCGCGGCGGCCGGCGCGACCGTGTCGTGCGCTCTACCTTCTCGGCTGACGATATCACCACCACGTCCGAACCGCGCATGGGCATGGGCAACCCGGCGGCCACCCAGGCCCAAAAGCGCGGCGCCGTGGATCAGCTCACCGCCATCGCGACGATGATCACCGCCAGCAGCGATCCCTGCTCGGGCACGGTGAAAGTGTATATGGATGGCCGTTCGCGCTTCGATTTTGTGCTGACGCCGAACGGGCGCGTGAACGTCAATACCGCCGCGTTTCAGGGCGAGGCGCTCCGCTGCAGCGTCCAATTCCGCCCGATCGCCGGCTTCTCGGACCCGCAGGAGGCGGCGACCTTGACCTTCCTCTTTGCGCCAACATCGAGCGGCCTCTACGCGCCCGTCCGCATTGAAATGCCGAGCGATGATGTCGGTGTTATCCGCCTCGAAGCGCGCCGGCTGACCGTGAACGGGACGCGGCTGCGCTAGGCCTGGCGCCTGGACCCAGAATGAGCGCTATAGGTGGGGTCTCGATCGAAAGACGAGGCCCCTTCCCTTGAGGTCTTGTGTGTTACTTAGGTGTTAACCCCAAGATATAGGCGTGAACGCCCAAGCAACGAATCAAAAGCGCTGATTCGCAATTGATTCGTTCTCCAACGGTTCTCCTCCGTTCGCTCACCGGCCTATCCTCTGATTACTCACCGGCGACGCCCTCGAAAGCGGCGGCCGGTGGCCGTTCACCGCGCGTTTCTTGAATTCGCCGCAACGTCCGCCCATCCTCAAAGTGATGTCCGCGCGCGCGCCTGCTTCGTCTCCGCCGATCGTGCGCGCCGTCTTGGGTCCCACCAACACGGGCAAAACCCATCTCGCGATTGAACGGATGCTGGGGCACGCGTCGGGCATGATCGGCCTGCCGCTGCGGCTGCTCGCGCGCGAGGTCTATGATCGCGTGGTCAAGGCCAAGGGGCCAGCGCTCGCCGCGCTGATCACCGGCGAAGAGAAGATCGTGCCGGAAGGCGCGCGGTATTTCATCGGCACGGTCGAGGCTATGCCGCTCGATCGGCGCACGGAATTTCTCGCCGTGGATGAAGTGCAGGTCTCCGCAGATCCCGATCGCGGACACGTGTTCACGGACCGCATTCTCCATGCGCGCGGTTTCGGCGAAACCATGCTGCTCGGCTCCGACACGATGCGGCCGATGATCCGCCGCCTGCTGCCGCACGCCGAGATCGTCCGCCGTGAACGCATGTCGACGCTTGCCTATGTCGGCCACAAGAAGATCACCAAGCTTCCGAAGCGCTCGGCCGTCGTCGCCTTCTCGGCGGAGGAGGTGTACGCGATCGCCGAACTGTTGCGCCGGCATCGCGGCGGTGCGGCCGTGGTGATGGGTGCGCTCAGTCCGCGCACGCGCAACGCGCAGGTCGAGTTGTATCAAAGCGGCGAGGTGGATTTCCTCGTCGCCACAGATGCGATTGGCATGGGCCTCAACATGGACGTTGATCACGTCGCGTTCGCGTCGCGTCGGAAATTCGATGGCCATCGCTGGCGCGAGTTGCGTCCCGACGAGATCGCGCAGATCGCAGGCCGTGCCGGCCGGTTCACCCGCGATGGCGATTTCGGTGAGACCGGCGAATGCCCGCCATTCGAGGAAGAGATTATCGAGCGCGTGGAGGCGCACGAGTTTGAAGCGGTGGACGCGATTCAATGGCGCAACGCTGAGCTGAACTTCGCCAGCGTGCCGGCTCTGATCGCTTCTCTCGAAACGCCGCCAGATCGTGCAGGTCTGACGCGCGTGCGCGGCGCTGAAGACGAAGAAGTGCTCAAGCGTTTGTTCGGCGACGGCCATCTCGATCCGCTGGTAAACACCAAATACGACGTGCGTCGGTTATGGGAAGCGTGCCAGCTCCCGGATTTCCGCAAGACCACGCCCGACGAACACGCCAAGCTCGTCGGCCGGATCGCCGGCTATATCCTCAAGCCCAAAGGCCGCATTCCGCCGGAATGGGCGATGGCCGAGGTGGAAAAGCTCGACCGCGCCGAAGGCGATCTCGACGCTTTGCAATCGCGCCTCGCGCACGTGCGTACCTGGAGCTACATCGCCCACCGCGCCGATTGGCTGGCGGACCTCGAAACCTTCCGCGCCCGCACCCGTGAGGTGGAAGACAAGCTCTCCGACGCGCTCCACGCAGCGCTCACGCAACGCTTCATCGATCGCCGCACCTCGGCGCTGTTGAAGAGCCTGAAGCGCGAAGATGCGCTGCTCGCCGGTGTCACGGCGGAGGGCGAGGTGAGCGTCGAGGGCCATTTCGTCGGTCAGCTTGACGGCTTGGAGTTCAAGCCCGACCCGCGCGCGCTTGGGCTCGAAGGCCGCGCCGTGCGCAACGCCGCCTGGCGGGCGCTGCGGCCGGAGGTGTCGCGGCGTTTGGCGGAGATCGCTTCAGCAGCTGATGCGGGTGTGGAGCTTGATCGCGATGGGCGGTTGCGCTTTGCGGGGAGCGCTGTCGCAAGGTTGACGCCGGGCAGCAATGTGATGGCGCCGCGGGTAGAACTGATCGGCGGTGAGGCGGCGTCGGAGGCCGAACGCCATCCGGCGCTGGCGCGGCTCAATGCTTGGGTCGAGGGGCGCATCTCGGCTGACCTTCGCCCGCTGTTGGCGCTTGAAGCCGCATGGCGCGAGGGACGTTTGCCGATTGACGCGCGGGGTCTTGCGTTTCGTTTGCTCGAGAGCGCCGGCGCCCGCGACCGCGCCGATGAACCACTGCACGAACTGGGCGAGCAAGCGCGCGCCGCCTTGTGGAAGTACGGCGTACGCATCGGCCGGCACTCGATCTTCATGCCTGCTCTGGTGCGCCCGCACGCGGCGCGCACCTTGGCGATCCTGCATCACGTGCGCGCGCCGAACGCGCCGTTGTTTCTGCCAAAGCCGGGCGCCTTGTCTGTTACCTTGGAGCGTCCACTGAGTTGGAGCGAGGCTGCCGCCGCTGGCTATCGCGTCTGTGGGCGCACCGCCGTGCGCTTCGACATGGCGGAGCGCTTGGGTGATGCGGTGTGTGCGGCGGCGGCGCGCGGACCGACACAATTGACGCCGGAATTCTCGCGGCTCATCCATCGGCCCACGCGGGACGTCGCCGATGTGTTGCGGTCGCTTGGCTATCGTTCGGTTGAGGCAAGCGCCGAGCGGCCTGCCGGGTGGGCGCCGCCTGAGGAACGCGTCCAACGCCGCCGCCAGCGCCAGGGTGAGGGGCCGTTCGCGGCCTTGGCCGAACTCATGCCGGCGGGTGATCGGCCGCCACGCCGGCGCCGGCGCCGCGCATGACCTCAGAGGCCGATCGCATCCGCGTTGATGTTTGGCTCTGGCGCGCGCGCTTCGCGAAGACCCGCGCGGTTGCGACCGACTTGATCAGCGCCGGGGGTGTCCGGCTTATGCGCGATGGGCAGACCCGGCGGCTTGAAAAGTCCTCCGCCACCGTGATTGCCGGCGACGTGCTCGTGTTTTCGCAACCGAACGGCCTAAGAACGGTCGAGGTGCTCGCTTTGGGCGCCCGTCGCGGTCCGCCGGCTGAGGCGCGCACGCTCTACCGCGACCTGGGCGCACACTTGCATGTCGAACCAGACCCGCTTGCTTGACGGTTGGGTCGCTGGCGGTCATTTGAGCGCGAGAAGGGCGAGTTGCTAGACCAATGACCTACGTCGTCACCGACGCATGCGTGCGTTGCAAATACATGGACTGCGTCGAGGTCTGCCCCGTCGACTGCTTCTATGAGGGCGAGAACTTCCTCGTTATTCACCCGGACGAATGCATCGATTGCGGGGTTTGCGAGCCGGAATGCCCCGTCGACGCGATCAAGCCTGACAGTCAGGATGAGCCGGACGGGAAATGGTTGAAGATAAACACTGAGTTCGCCAAGGTTTGGCCGAATATCACCGTAAAGGGCACGCCGCCGAGCGATGCCGACGACTTCAAAGACAAACAGGGTAAATTCGAGCAATACTTTAGCTCTGACCCCGGCAAAGGCGAGTAAATTGGGGCAAGTGATTGCCGCAGTTGCAGCGCTTCCGAAACCCTGGAAACTGTGATATATAATTGCCATGCAATGAGGCGTGCGGGCGGCAGGACCCCTCGCGCGCTTGGACAGCCAGGAATTCCATCGCGCACGAAGGCGCACTGCACCGTGAATGGTCAATTCCCGGTCAGAACGCCTTCGGCTCTTTTTGTGCGGTAACGGAAGCCCGGTTGGCCGATAACAAGAACGGAGACCAGAATGACGACTGCAACCGCGACTACGCCGACCTCTTTCCGCCCGGGCGACCACATCGTTTACCCGGCGCACGGCGTTGGGCGGGTCATGGGCGTCGAAAAGCAATCGGTGGCGGGTCTCGATCTCGACGTGTTCGTTATCTCGTTCGAGCAGGACAAGATGACCCTGCGCGTCCCGACCGCGAAGGCGCGCTCGTGCGGCATGCGTCCGCTCGCCTCGGGCGAAGTGGTCGACCAAGCCATGAAGACGCTGCAAGGCCGCGCCCGCATCAAGCGGACGATGTGGAGCCGCCGCGCCCAAGAATACGAAGCGAAGATCAATTCTGGCGACCTCGTGTCGATCGCAGAAGTGGTCCGCGACCTTCACCGCGCTGGCGACCAGCCCGAGCAATCCTATTCCGAGCGCCAACTCTATGAGAGCGCGCTTGACCGGATGGCCCGCGAACTCGCCGCCGTGGAGAAGCTCGATCGCGAAGCAGCACTGGAGAAGCTCTCGGCTTCGCTGGCGCTGAAGAAGCAAGCGTCGCAGGCCGCCGCCTAACAGCGGAAGGACTGGACGAACGGAAAGGCCGGGCCATGCGCCCGGCCTTTTTGTTATTCGGTGATGACGTCGAGCTGGCTTGAATGATCAAGGCAGAGCTGCGGTTGGCCCCGGAACATACCGAGCGGCCCGCGTGCGCGGATCTTGGCGCCGTTGAGCGCGGCCAGCGAAGGTCCATCCCAAGCGGCGAAACTGTCGCCGAACACGACCACCGTGAATGGCGTCGCCTCCGCCCCGCCTTCGAGCGTCAGCGCGGCGCGCGAGGCGCCGGAATAGGCGTCGCTCACTTCCGCCTCGATCACACGCCAAGGGGCGGCCCCATTGAAGCAATTGACGTCGGCCGCAAGTGCCTGATCGGAAGCGGCTGACGTGTTCAGCACACGGTATTCACGCCGAGCCCATAAGCCTCGTTCGCCAGCGCGCGCGGCGTCTTCCAAGGCGACGAGTTCTTCGGCGCGTTGGTGATTGTCGCGGCGCGGGCGCACGAATGCCGCGCCGCGCGAGACGAGTTCGTGCTGAAGCCAAAACCATCGTCCGCCTTCGCTCTGCACGAAGACGTGGGCGATCGCCGTTTCGCGGGGCGTCTCAGTCTCGCCGGGGCGCGGGCGCGGCGTCCATCGGCGTTGACCGCCATAGGCGAGCTGCACCGGACGATGCAGCGCGAGCGCTTCAAGTTCACCTTGCGACTGGCCCGCATACGCGGCCTCGCCGCGCGGCGCATCGATCTCGGCGAGAAACACACGCAGGCCGGACTCAAGTTCGAGCGTGTCACCATTACTGACGCGCACGACGCGCCCCGTTTCACCTTTCTCTAAATCGCCAATCTGCGGCCCACAGGCGGCGAGGAGCAGAGCGAGCCACGCGACGAACCCCCTCCCCCACCCGATCGCACAGCGATCGGGACTCCTGAATGGCGGGATCGCAACGCGATCCCGAGGGGGAGGGGGCAGGGGGCGGGGTGAAGCGCTACTTCTGCGGTCGTTCGCCGGCGACCTCACCCCGTCATCGAAAGTAGAAACGTCGCGTGTCACCCCACCCCCCAACCCCCTCCTCTCGAGAGGAGGGGGAGCAGTTCACTAATACCCGCCCGCGGTCCCGTCCTTGCGCATCTCTGTGGCCGCCTCGTACGTGCCGTCAGCGTTGCGCATGATTGCTTGATAGCCGCCGAACGAGCCGTCCGCAGGCCTGATGCGATGGCCGCGACGTTCCAGTTCCGCGCGCGCATCTGGCGGGACGCCATTTTCCATCGCGACGAAGCCAACGCCGTCGGCCGCTTCGCCGGTGGGCTCGGCGCCGCCATAGAAGCGATAGCGCGCGGCGTCGCCGGCGGCCTGCAAGTCCATGTCGTAATCGACCAGGTTGACGATGATCTGCACGTGGCCTTGCGGCTGCATGTCTCCGCCCATCACGCCGAACGCGAGCCAGGGGCGGCCATTCTTCATCGCGAAAGCAGGGATGATGGTTTGGAACGGGCGACGGCCGGGCGCGTAGAGATTGCCGTGCCCGCGCGTGAGCGCAAACAACTCACCGCGATTTTGCAGCATGAAGCCCAACCCATCTGGCACGAGGCCGGAGCCCATGCCGCGATAGTTCGATTGGATCAGCGACACCATCATGCCATTCGCATCGGCGGTGGTGAGGTAGGTTGTGTCGCCGTCGATGCGCAACTCCGCATGCGGCGGTGGCGGCATCGCACGATCATTGCTGATCAAGGCGCGGCGTTGCGTGGTGTATTCATTGGCCAGCAGCTTGCGCGTGTCGAAATTGGTGAACGCCGGATCGCCGTAGAAGCGGGCGCGGTCCGCGAAGGCAAGCCGCGTCGCTTCGATCTGTGTGTGCAGCGAGTCCGCCGAGAGGAAGCCCATCTCTCGCAGATTGAAGCCCTCAAGAATGCGCAACGTTTGCAGTGCGACGACGCCTTGGCTGTTGGGCGGCAATTCGCACACTTCGACACCGCGATAGGGTGCGCAGATTGGATCGACCCATTCGCCTTGGTGCGCCGCGAGATCCTCGTAGCGCAGCCAGCCTCCGATGCGGCGCATGTAAGCGTCGATCGTGCGTGCGATCGGTCCGCGATAGTAAGCGTCGCGTCCATCTCGGGCGAGGAGTTCCAAGGTGTCGGCGAGGTCGGGGTTAGCGAACAGGCCGTGCCCGTCAGGCATCCGACCCGCCACGACGCGGGGCGGTGCGTTCGGGTCAACTCGCCGTGCAGGCGCCTGCGCTTCGCAGGCGGCGTCGCACCAATAGGTGCTTCGCGCGTTGGCGATTTCTTCAAGCCGTCCCGCCTCGAACTCCGCTTCCAACCGCGTCCGATTGAGCTGCCAATACATCGCGATCGTTTGCGGAATCGGCGCGCCTTCGCGAGCGTACTGGATTGCCGGCGCGAGCAATTCGGCCATCGGTCTGCGTCCGAAGCGCTCATGCAGCGCGAACCAGCCGTCGACCGTTCCGGGTACGCTAACACTGGCCGCACCGAAGCTTGGCACGGCGTTGGGGTTGCCGCGTTGTCGCGCGACGCGCCGCAAGGTCGAGAGCGAAAGTCCGCGCGGCGAATGGCCTGAGCCATTGTACCCGTGCAGGCGCTGCGTAGCGGGATCCCAGACGATGACGAAAATGTCGCCGCCGATGCCGTTGCCCGTTGGCTCCACAAGGCCAAGCATGGCGTTCGCGGCGATCGCCGCATCGATGGCGCTGCCGCCGGCGCGCAGCACGTCGATCGCGGTTTGCGTGGCGAGGGGGTGTGCGGTCGCCGCCGCGCCATGTGGCGCGACGACCGGCGACCGCGTCGCGAAGCTATGCCCGGACACGCGCTCGCCACGTCCGAAATTTGGATCGCGTTCTGGCGCCTGCGCATCCGCGCCGCTTGCCATTAGCGCAAGCGCGGCAAGCGCGCCCGTAAGCGCGCGTTGAAGTCGACGCATCCCGATCCCTCCAGCATCCATGTGTCCCGGCTTTCCGCCATCAAGCCGAAACCCACGCGCCCCGGCAACACAAACCCGGTTGACAGCTCGCATTCGTTCTCGTATTAAACCAAAACGTTAATTAACCGAACGGTGAATTACGGGCATGACGGACCAGCTCAGCCTGACATTCTCAGCTCTCGCCGACCCGACCCGCCGCGCGATCCTCGCTCGGCTGGCGCTAGGGGAGGCGTCAGTGAACGAGATCGCCGAGCCCTTCGAGATGAGCCTGCCGGCGGTGTCCAAGCACCTGAAGGTGCTCGAAGGCGCTGGGCTCATCTCGCGATCGCGCGAGGCGCAATGGCGCCCGTGCAAGCTCGAGCCCGCGGCGCTCAAGCCCGTGGATGAATGGCTCGATGAATACCGCCGACTCTGGGAGGAGCGCTTCGATCGCCTCGACGCTTACCTCCGCGACCTGCAATCGAAAGGGAAGAAACGTGGCCGGAAGAAAAAATGAAACCGAGCGCAAAGTCGCGCACGAGACCGTGACGCTCACGCGCACGATGCCCGCGCCGCCCGACGTCGTGTTTGAAGCTTGGCGCAGTGTTGAAGCGCGCGAGATTTGGTCCGTGCCGGCGCCCGGGCTGGCGATCAAGTTCGACCAGATCGATTTCCGTGAAGGCGGACTCGAACTGAGCCGCTGCGGGCCCAAGGACGACATGCGCTTCCACGCATCCGTGCGCTATTCCGAGATCGTGCCGGACGTCCGCCTCATCATGGTGGAGGAAGTAAGCGTCGAGGGCGTTCGCCTCTCTGTGGCGCTTGTAACAGTGACCTTCGCGCCGTCCGACGCGGAAACCCGCATGGACTTTACCGCGCAAGTAGTCGCGCTCGATGGCTCGAACATGGTTCAGGGTTATCTCGACGGTTGGTCGGGCGCGTTCGCCAATCTTGAAGCGTATCTGAAACGTGGGGACGTCGCGTGAAGAGCAGAACTTTCAACGCCGCCATCCTATCAGTGTGCTGCTTGGCCGCCGCCGTTCATCCGGGCCGCGCATTCGGCGCAGAAATGGCGCCTGTGGGCGCGTATCTGGCCACAACGCCAGAAGCTGAAATCATCCTTGCGCGCAGCGCCGCGCCCGCTTCAATCTCCTCGGAAGCGACGGTGCTCGTGCTTTCAACGCGCGGCTATGAAGTCGCCGTGCGCGGCGACAACGGCTTTGTGTGCCTGGTTGAACGCTCCTGGGGTAACGACTTCGAACACGCCGAGTTCTGGAACACGCGCGTGCGCTCACCGGCGTGCTACAACGAAGCAGCGGCGCGTTCGGTTCTGCCGCGCTATCTCACCCGCACGACTTGGGTGATGGCGGGCGTGTCGCCTGTCGAGATGGCGCGCCGAACCCAAGAGGCGCTCGCGCGCGGTGACATCCCGCCGCCGGACGATGGCGCGATGTGCTACATGATGTCGGTTCACGGCTATCTCGGCGACGAGGCTGGCGGTCACTGGCATCCCCACCTCATGTTCTACGTGCCGCGCATGGAAGCATCGGCGTGGGGCGCGAACCTTCCGGGTTCGCCCATCATCGGCGGCCCGAGCGGCGCCGATCCAACGACGGTGTTTCTGGTTCCCTTGGCGCGTTGGTCTGACGGCGCCCCGGCGCACTGATCCTCGAAATTCTTGAGCGCGGAGTTTGCGCATGACGAGCAACAATACCCTGGTCGTGAAGCGTCGCTTCGCTTACCCGGTCGAGTCCGTGTTTGACGCATGGCTGGACGCGAAGGCCCTCGGCGCCTGGCTATTCAAGACGCCCGACGGAAAGATGGAGAAGGTCGAAGTCGATGCGCGCGTTGGCGGCGGCTTTAAGATCAATGAGCGCCGGGGCGAAGTGCTGGCTGAACATTGGGGACGCTACATCGAGATCGATCGGCCGCGGCGCCTCGCGTTCGATTTTGGCGTGGGCGGCGATTCCGAGCCCACCACGCGCGTGACCGTCGATTTCGCGCCGCTAGAGGCTGGGTGCGAGCTAACGCTGACGCACGAGGGCGTCTGGGCGGGTTACGAAGAACGCACGGCGCAAGGCTGGGTAATGATCCTCGACAATCTCTCGCGCAGCGTTGGCGATGAGGCCGAGCGCGAGATCGTCATCAGCCGCAGCTTCGCCGCACCGCGCGCACTCGTGTGGGAGGCGTGGACGACGCCCGAACATTTCGCCCA
Organism: alpha proteobacterium U9-1i; assembly: GCA_000974665.1. Classification (NCBI taxonomy): domain Bacteria; kingdom Pseudomonadati; phylum Pseudomonadota; class Alphaproteobacteria; species alpha proteobacterium U9-1i. Next base: position 781,544 of record BBSY01000002.1, read on the forward strand.
ATGGATGGGCCCGCGTGGCTTCACCACAACGAAGCCCGTCGGCCAGTTGAAGATCGAAGGCTCGTGGCGCTACGACATGGTGGATGCCGACGGAACGGTTTACCCGAACCGGTTGGTGTTCCGCGAGATCACGCCAAATTCGCGCCTCGCGTATGATCACGGCGGCGGTGACGAAACGACCGCGCATGATTTTGAAGTCATCGTGACGTTCGCAGATGACGGCGACGGCACGAAAGTCACGCTGCGTTCTTTGTTTCCGAACAAGGCCGCGCGGGATTTCGTTGTCGAGAACATTGGAGCGATCGAAGGCGGCAGACAGACGCTGGAGCGCCTCGGCGAGAAAATTGCCCACATACAGCAAGAACCAGTGGTCATTACACGCGACTTCACGGCGCCGCGCGCGCTTGTATTTGACGCATTCACCAAGCCTGAGCATCTCGCGCACTGGTGGGGCCCCAAGGGTTGCAAGATCATCAACCCCCGCAACGACCTCAAGCGTGGCGGCGAATTCCGCTACGGGATGGAGTTCGGCGGAGCGATGATGCACGGCAAGCAAATCTACCGCGAGGTGACGCCGCCGAACCGCCTTGTCTTCGAGAACATGTTCACAGACGAGGCGGGAAATCCGATCCCGCATCCTGGCGCAGCGGACTGGCCGGTGAAAATGCTCACAACAATTTTGTTCGAGGATGTCGGGAAGGGTACCCGCGTCACCGTCCTATGGACGCCACTCGACGCCAATGCCGCTGAACGCGCCACGTTCGACGCAAATCGCGCGGGAATGAACCAGGGCTGGAGCGGATCGTTTGAAGTGCTCGAAGCGTACCTCGCTTCGATCTGATTGAGGGACCAAACATGAGGACTGCTTTGATCGCCTTGTTAGGCGTAACGCTCGCGGCTTGCCAACAGCCCGCCGAAACAACCAATGCCGCGCCGGCGCCGCCCGCGCCAGTGACCGTTGATGTGCCGGCGGGCGCCTATCGCATCGATCCCATGCACTCGACGATTCATTTCCGCGTGAACCATATCGGCATGTCCAATTACACGGCGGCGTTCGAGCGCTTCAATGTCGAGCTTACGCTCGACCCTGCGAATCCGGCCGCCGCACAGGTCAACGCCACGATTGACGTGCGTTCGCTCGCGCTACCTGCGCCGCCGGCTGGCTTTCTGGAAGATATGCTCGGCGCATCCTGGTTCGACACCGCACGGTTTCCAGAAATCACTTTCCGCTCGACGGCGATTGAGATGACGAGCGCCAACACGGCGCACGTCACGGGCGATCTCACGTTGCACGGCGTCACCAAACCCGTCACGCTCGACGCCACCTTTAATGGCGGCTACGCCGGCCATCCGATGGACCCCAATGCGCGCATCGGCTTCTCCGCGCACGGCACGTTCAATCGATCGGAGTTTGGCATGGGTTACGGCGTGCCGCCCGAAGGCTCGACGATGGGCGTCAGCGACGCAGTCGAGGTGATCATTGAAACCGAGTTCAACGGTCCGGCTTGGGCAGGCGCGGCGCCGGTGGAAGGGGCGGCGCCATGAGCAAACGTAGTGTCCAACACGCCACCTTCGTGATCGAGCGCGAGTTCGAGTTCCCGTTGGCGGTGGTCTATGCGGCTTGGGCCGACAAGAACGCGAAATCGCGCTGGTTCGCTTCCGGCGAAAACTGGACCACGCTCGCGCACGATTTCGATTACCGCGTCGGTGGACGAGAGGTGCTGAAGGGCAGGTTTGCCAGCGGCCCGCGCAGCGATTTTGACGGCGCGTATCATGACATCGCCGAGGACGCGCGCATCATCTATGCGTACGACATGGAGATAGATGGCGCACGTATCTCCGTATCGCTGGCGACGGTCGAGTTCGAAGCAATCGGCAAGCGCACCAAGATAAAGCTCACCGAGCAAGGTGCGTTCCTCGATGGACTTGACGACGCCGGAAAGCGCGAGGCCGGCATGCGCGAGTTGCTCGACGCATTGGACGCCTCGCTGCGCCACTAGATGTTGCGCGAACGGCGCTTGACTCGCGCGAGCGACCTCTTCTTTCTTTTCCGCGCAACGCGCGCGAGATGCGACGGAGGTTCACATGGCGGATGAGCTCGTTTTCTACACAAATCCGATGTCGCGTGGTCGCATCATTCGCTGGATGCTGGAAGAGGTGGGCCGGCCTTACCGCACCGAGGTGCTGCAATACGGCACGACGATGAAGGCGCCGGACTATCTTGCGATCAATCCGATGGGCAAGGTGCCGGCGATCAAACACGGCGACACGGTCGTCACGGAAGGCGCGGCGATCTGCGCGTACCTGGCTGACGCATTTCCGCACGTTGGCCTCGCGCCGCCGCACGGCAGCAAGGAGCGCGGCGCCTATTATCGGTGGCTGTTTTTCGCCGCTGGTTGCGTTGAGCCTGCGGTCACAAACAAGTCTCTCGGGTTCGAGGCCCCGCCAGAGAAGCGCTCAACCATTGGCTATGGGTCCATGGCGGACGTGCTGAGCGGCCTGGAAATGGCGTTGTCGAAGGGCCCCTACATCACCGGCGAAAACTTCTCGGCGGCGGATGTCTATGTGGGTTCGCAGATCGGCTGGGGAACGCGGTTCGGCACGCTAGAAAATCGGCCGGCGTTCGGTCCGTACTTGCAACGCATTTTCGCGCGTCCGGCCGCAATCCGCGCGAACGAGATCGATGACAAACTGATCGCCGAGGCGCAGCAACAATAGAGCGCTAGCGCGAAGGCGCTGCGCCAGGTTCAACGCTCACGCGGACGCGCGCGATCGCGGCATCCGGCAACGGCACGTAGAAGCGCGCCGCAGCGCTATCGCGCATCGCCAGGGCGCCGTTCCAACGCGCTTCAGTAACGCTGATGCGCTCGCCGGTCGCGTCGAACGCCTCGACTCGCAGGTGCGCCAAAATGAGACCTGGGCGACCAGGCGTGCGCCGGGCCCAGCCGCGCAGTTCCGTGCTCTCGCCAGCGCCAACGACCGCCATATCCACCAATGAAACGCGATATCCGCTTACGGCTTCTATCATTACGCGCTCCGGCGCAGCTCGCGCCGCCTCCGCGCCAGCCGTCATCGCTGCAGCAAGTAGAAAGGGTTTGAACACGAACTGTCCCGTTAAGCATCGCGCAATCGCGCGCGCTCGAACGTGCAAGCACCGTTCCTTGCGCGGGGACTTGGCAAGGGGCGCGTGCGTGGTGGACGACGACGATCGCGCGTCGCCATGGCCGCTGCGTTGCTAGAAGCGAACAACGACCGAGCGCGCGGAGAATTCGGCTGGCCCGTGATAGACCGCTTCGATGTTGTTCTGGTCTGGGTCTAGGACAAACCCTGCATAATAGCCCGGGTGATAGTGGCGTTCGCCGGGCGCCCCATTGTCCTGTCCACCATGCGCGAGCGCGGCCTTGTGGAACGCGTCGACCATGCCACGATCTTTGGCCTGAAACGCAAGGTGATAACGCCCAGTCAGACGGCCTTGAGCGGCGTCGCTGGCAGCGTTCGAGATGAACAATTCGTCGGCCCAAATATAATCATCGGCCTCGCCGCCGATGGGGATTCCAAGAACGTCAAAGACGGCCCTGTAGAAGCGTTTGCTCGCGGTCACGTCCGCGACGACGAGTTGAATATGATCGATCAACCGTCCTCGATGAAGCTCTTGGCTTGCCATGATCTCGCCTCCATTTCGCGTGCGTGCGAAACGCGCCACGGATGCACACCGTTCCGATACGCAGGCACTCCATACCGCCAGGGGTGCGGCCTGCGTCGAGCTCGATGTCGCGGGCGCCTTTTTGTGATCGCCCCAGGTGAGCCACGCGCTTGTGTTCGGACGACCCCCAAGCAAGCGTCTCGCATATAAAGGCTCAGGGAAGATTTTATGTTTCGAACTATCGCAAGGGGCGTCTGCGCGCTCTCACTCGTTTTTGTCGCGACGATCCTCGCCGCCTGTGGCGCGAACGAGACCATGCTGGCCGTGCATGCCAGCGCCACCACGCGCACGACGCCCGATCTCGCGGTGGTTACGCTGGGCGTACTTGCGCGGGGGGCGAATGCGGGCGCGGCGCAACAAGCACAAAGTACACGCATGCAAGCGGTGGTGCAGGCGGCCCAGAGCGCTGGGGCAGAGGATGCCGATATTCAAACGGTCGGGTATTCGCTTGAGCCTCAATATGCTTACGCACGTGGACAAGCGCCGCGCATAACCGGCTATATCAGCCGCAACACCGTTTCGATCCGACTCCGTGATCTCAACGCCGTCAGCAGCTTGATTGACGCCACCGTGGCAGAGGGCGCAAACGAGCTTCACGGTATTCAGTTCACGTTTCAGGACGAAGAAAGTTCTCGTGAGGAAGCTCGAGCGCAAGCGCTCGCGACGGCGCGGCAACGCGCCACCACTTACGCCGAAGCGGCCGGCCTTGAAGTCGTTGGTATCCAAGCGATCATCGAACCTGGCAGCGTACTTCCGCCCATGGGCGGCCGGCGAGACGGCTTTGGCGGTGCGGTTCTCGCGGAAGCGGCTGCGCCGCAAGCGGTGATAAACCCCGGCCAGCTCGACAACCAGGCCAGCGTCACGGTGGTGTTTGTGCTGCGATGAGTGCGCGGCGCCTCGTCGGCGCTCAGTCGCCTAAGGCTGAACCGATTTTGCTGTGTATTGATCTTTGTAGGCGCGCCTCAACGCCTTTTTGTCAATCTTCCCTGTCGCTGTCAGGGGAACGACAGCGATGACGACCTCGTCTGGCAACTGCCACTTGGCGATGTGTTGGCTCATTTGCGCTAGGATTTCACCGGGATTGACGGTGGCGTTTTCGTGCGGTTCGATCACGAGAAGCGGGCGCTCTTCCCATTTTGGATGCGGCACGCCCACAACTGCGGCCACCCTTACGCCCGCGCAGGCAACGGCGACGTTTTCCAGATCGATCGAACTGATCCACTCGCCGCCGGACTTGATGACGTCCTTCTTGCGATCGGTGATGCGCATGAAGCCGAATTCGTCGAGCGTCGCGATGTCGCCCGTGTCGAACCAGCCGTCGCAATCAGCGGCGTCCTGCGGCGCGCGGAAGTAACGCTGGATCGTCCATGGTCCGCGCACCAAGAGCGCGCCAGAGCTTTGACCATCATGCGGAACGTCGGCGCCGCTTTCATCTACGATCCGGAGTTCGATGCCGAACTGCAGGCGCCCCTGACGCGTCCAAATAGCGTCGTCCAAAGCCTCTTCACCGAGCGCGGCGAGCGCGGGTGTCGCTGTGGCGATAACGCCGAGCGGCGTCGTTTCCGTCATGCCCCAGATTTGCATCACCTGGACGCCGTATTTCTTCTTGAACTTCTCCGCCATCGCCCGCGGGACAGCAGATCCACCGATTACGACGCGCTCAAGACGGCCGGGCATTTCTCCTGTCTGTTCCAAGTGCGCAAGGTACATGGTCCAGATCGTCGGTACGCCGCCGGTAAAGGTGACACCTTCGCTGACGATCAGCGCCTGGAGGCTCGCGCCATCCATCTTCTCGCACGGCAACACAAGCTTGCAGCCATTGAGCGGCGCCGCGAACGGCAGGCCCCAAGCGGTGGCGTGGAAAAGCGAGGAGCAGGGCATCACAACGTCGAACGCGTCGAACCCGAACGCGCTGTTCAAGCTTGACCCCATCGCATGCAGCACCACGGCGCGATGAGAATAGAGGACGCCCTTGGGGTCGCCGGTGGTGCCAGAGGTGTAGCAGAGGAATGCGCCGGCGTTTTCATCGATGGTGGGCCAGACGAAGCCATCGCTCTCTGCCGCGATCAGACTTTCATAGCAAAGCGCGTCCACCTGGCCGGGGGTGTGCGCGTTTTCGTCGCTCAGCATGACGAACGTTTTCACCGTTCTCATCTGCGGCGCGAGGCGCTCAACGAGGCCGAGGAACGATTTATCAAACAGCAGCACTGCGGGTTCGGCATGGTTGAGGATGAAAACAATCTGTTCGTTGAACAGTCGCGGGTTCACTGTGTTCAGCACCGCGCCGATGCCGGGTACGGCATAGAACAGCTCAAAATGACGGTGTGTATTCCAAGCCAGCGTGGCGACGCGGTCGCCGGCGCCGACGCCAAGCGCGGCAAGCGCTTTGGCTGCGCGCGCGGCGCGCTTCATCTCGGCCCCATAGGTAGAGCGTGCGATTGGCTCATCGACCAAGCGCGACACGACTTCGACGCGAGAATGGGCCGTCGCGGCATATTTCAGAATATCGACAATCTGGAGCGGCGGCGTCTGCATCAAGCCAGGAAGCGTCGCCTTCGGGAAAACAGAGGTGCTCATGCTCATGCCTCGCGCTAGCCGATTTCCAGGTCATCCTACAGCCGTTGAAACTCAAGCGCGTAAGAACGCACTGGCGACCCCGGAGAGAACATCACTACCAAGCGCAATCAAACGCTTAGGGTGACTAACCTGTGTCCGTACTCCCATCGGTTTTCAAGGCATTCCAAGCGGGGTGACTAACCGGGAATGCCCCGCTCGTTCGCGACTCACGGTAGGTTGGCTTCATGAGCATTGAACAGATTGTGGCCCACGTGAAAGCAGGCGACGACGAGGCGCGGTCCCTTGAGGATCGGCTCGCCAGTTACGAGTCTGCTCAAGCCGTGGCGAAGGAAGCTGGCGTGATAACCGTCGTCGAATTTTTTCCAGAATCCCAGCCGCCGCTGAAGTTCGATTTCCTCCAAGAGCGTATCGACAAGCTAAAACTGCTGATTGACCTCGCCAATTGGGGGAAAGAGCGGCCCTAAAAACGGCAAGTAAATTGCTTAGCGTTGGTCCATGACCGAAACGCCGGCCAAACAACTCGCGCGGCTACAGCGAAGCCTGTTGCGCCACCCAAGTCTCGAAGCGGTGCTAGGCGGCTCGCCGCTTGAGGTGGTGGCCGCGCGCAATGTCATTCCAGCACTTGTATTCCATCTAAGTCCGGCTGCCGGGGGCGGGGCACCATGCGAGCCGGAGACCACAACGTTTTACAAAGCCGCTGCGCTTTATGTCCGCTCCGATGGCGGCGTGAGCGATATCGATTTGCTTCGCGCCGCTAACGACACGTTGCCGGACAAAGCCTCCAAAAAACCAGCCAAGCTTCGTGAGCGCTTCAAGCGCGGCAAAGATGCTACCGAGCAGGAATCAGCGTTCGCGTGGATCGTCAGCCAGCAAGCGGCGAAAGAATACCTCGGGTCGTTGCTAAGGACCGTATCAGACATCGAAACGCGCGAACGTGACGTGACGAAACGCGAGATGGTCGTAGCCGAAAAGGATGCTGACGCTACGCGCAAGCTGGAGAGGGCCCGCGAGATATTCAGCGAAACAGTGTTGCGGCGAAGCGCGCCCCCAACCACCCCCTAACTCTCGCTTCGTTCGGCATTGATCTGTAAGCCAAACAGCCCGGCGTTGTTATTGTCGGTGCATGTCGAACCCGCTCGCGCCATACTTCGAACGCACACCAACGTCCGGCGACCTTGAGGCTGTGGCAAACGACGAATTGGAACGCATCATCGCTTCCGCTCGCGATGTGGAGGCGTTGGGTGACGCGGACCTGACCGAAACGCGGACTTGGGCAACGGCGGTGCGTGTTGCGGCGGAAGCAGCATTGGCCGCGCGAACATGAGGCGCTTCCAAGTAACGTACGCCGACAGTCGTGTTGAGGTGATTGAAGCGGACGGTTGTTGGCCCAACGATTGGGGCGCGGCGTTCGTGTACGAAACGCAACGCCAGTCAAAGTCACCTACCGCGAAGCCCGGTGATATCAAGTCCACGTTTCACACGTTCCGTTTCATCGCCGGCCGGTTGATAGCCGAAGTGCGCGAGATCGCGTGACTGTCCCGTCACTGCCGACGTTCGCCACAGCCGAGGAAATGGCGACGCAAGTTCGTAAGGCCGACTATCTGATTGGGTCAGTGCTTGAGCGTGGCGTCTTTGCGATGCTGTTCGGTGAGCCCGGAACGGGCAAGAGCTTCTTGGCGCTCGATTGGTCATGCTCAATTGCGAGCGGTCGCGATTGGCTCGGGCGGCCGACACAGCAAGGGACGGTGATCTATATCGCGGGTGAAGGTCTCGCCGGCCTTGGCCGCCGTGTGAAGGCTTGGGCTCAACACCACAGTGTGCCGGTCGGCCACATTCGATTGTACGTTTCCAAGTACGGCGAGAACTTTCTAGACGCCGAAGAAATGGAGGCGTTGCGCGAGACAATGCGGCAGGCGCCACGACCCATATTGCTTGTTGTGGTCGATACGATGGCGCGTGCAACGCCCAACATGAATGAGGATCGGGCGAACGAAGTCGGCGTGTTCGTGGCCGCCTGTGACGAACTTCGCGACGAGTTCGGTTGCGCGGTGCTCGTGATCCACCACAGCCCCCACAAGGACAAAGGCCGGGCAAAAGGCAGCATCGCGCTCAAAGGCGCGGTCGATTTTGAGGCGGGGCTAAAGCACACGTCCAAACCCGGCGTAATCCGGTTCGCATGTAGCAAGATGAAGGATGGAGAGCCGTTTGCGCCAATGCACCTACGCCTTGAGTCCGTGGAAATGTCGGCCGGCGGCGCGACCGTCTCAAGCGCCGTTCTGACAGAATGCGACGCACCGGCCGAGACGGCCCGTCAGGAACGCGCGTTCAAACCCACGGCCAATGACAAGCTGTTGATGCTGGCGCTTGGGCTTGAGCGACAGGCAGAGACGGCCGTGCGGGCGGCGTTCATGGCGGGTCATCCCACAGGCCAAGGCGACGCTGCCAAAAACTACCTGAGAGCGCGAAACCGCGCGTTACGGCGCGGGTGGTTCGTTGTGCAGGGCGACGCGCTGCTACCCGCCACAGAGGCGATAATGCGCGACCGAGAATAAGGACATTGGGCGATTGTCCGTCATGTTTCACGGGCTCTTTCAGCTAACCCGGCAAACTCCCCGGTCCGGACAGACAGGACACGACCCCCACGTAGTGGGGGCGTAGTGTCATGTCGCGTACGGCCTAGCCCGAGATTGAATGTGTTGTGGTTCTAATTCGGCGGCGTGTCCGGCGTCGCCCCGGCCGTGCCCGCGCTTTGGCTACACAGCGCGGCCAAGTAGGTCGGGTTGGAGAGGCCGGCGTTCACACCATAAACGAACAGGCCGACCGACACTGTTGCCAGTGCCACGGCGAGGGCTTGTAAGGCGCTGGCTTGCGCATACTTCGTCTCGTTCACTGCAAACCGCTGCTCGATGTGGGCTAGCTTTTTGTCCATCTCATCGGATTCAGCGTCTACGCTATCCAATTCCGTCATGAAGCGGGTAACCTGCGAGATGTCGTTTGCAGCCGTGGCGCTGTGAACTTCAGCCTTCAATTCGGCAAATCGCCGCCGATGCGGTTCGACGCGCTCTCTTATCTCTGCCGCTTGGCGTTGATTGTGGGCATCCTCGCGAAGTGCTCCGGCGGTCACATCGGCCGCTACCATCCCCACAACGTGCGCTCCAAATGCCAGCGCGACCCCCAAAGAGAACGTCCAAACGAGCGGGCGGAATGCTTCCCAACCGCAGATTTTGCCATCAATGACACCGTTCAAGCAAAAGAGAACGGCAGCGGCGTTCGCCACCAAAATCCAAACGGTCAGCCGTGTGCCCGCTTGATTAGCCAACGAGCGAAACTCGCTGGCCTCGCGCTCTGAGTGATCTGACTTCTGTTGGAGCGTATTCGCCATTGCTGAGCGCTTCCCGTCGATCTAGTACACCTTCTTCTTCCCCAATCCGCCGCAAGAGCTGCAAGTAATATTTCGGACGCGGCTTTCAGAGCCGGTACCGTGGCAGTGATTGCACTGGACAAGGGCGAATGGCCGCGCAGATTCCGGCGCCGTTCGCATTGGGTGGCCGCAATGCGGGCACGCAAAGGCTTCTGAGCTAACCTTTCCAGTACAGACGGGGCATTTAAGCAGGAACGCCAACCACACCTCCATCGCATCGAACGCTTCTAGGCACGCTGCTTACGCTTCTTGCGCAAGTGAATCATGTCCACGTAGCGAAGTGTCGTCCACACAAACAGGGCATACACTCCGATATCGATTGCGAGGGAGATTGACAGCGCGCTTCGCTGAAACTCCAGCGCGATCCGGATCGTCGGAAGCAGAAACAACAGGAACGGCACTGCCGTTTGATAGAGGAAGGCAAGCCATGACTGAAATTTGGGATAATCTGCGAGATACGCTTTGCCTTCGCGCGTCACGAACTCCCGCCCCAAAACTTCGTTCAATCGTGCCTCCACATCGTGAAGGTACGGGTACAGGCGCTCCACGTAAGCGGCGGCCTGGAAGTAGCGCACCGTGAACAGAAGCAGCGCAATCCAAATAACATTGCCTATCAATCCGAGATCGATCGGATCATCAACGCCGATTTGGCGTGCAAGAATTGAACTGAATAGCTGCTCTGCTGGAGTCGGAAAGAAAATTTCAAACGCAAAAAGCGCCAGCACACCAAGCGCCCACAGCATCAATCGATCACGCCGACGAGACACGTCGCCGATTAAAGCGCACGTATCTTTGTAGTGGTCGTAAAGCGTTGGAAGAACGTCCACTGTCACCGGCGAATAGCGGGGCGCGCCAAGCCCAATCCGCTGATGATTCCCATTTCGGTAAATCCGTTCACTGGAGTGTAGTTCGCATGTCGCAATTCTTCGGGCAGTTCGTATGAGCGATCCAAGATGACAGCCACAATACGGTTACCGTCATCAATGCTGCGCGCGACTTCGAAATTGATCCAGTTCTTGTAACCAATGAGCGACGCGTTTCGGTGTCGCTCGTTTGCGTGCCGTCCCACGACGACCAGCGTGTGTGTCGCGGCCTGAACCTTCATTGTCAGAGCGGCTTTGATGCGCCCGACATTGTAGCTGTCGATCTCATCCGGTGTGCCGTCATCAAACGTGAAATCAAAGCTCGTGTTCGCGTCCCACGCTTCGAGCAAATGCTTGTATCGGCGGTCGTGATGCCAATCGAAGCTAACAAATACGGTTGCCATCGGTCTTACACCTCGCTGTCAGTGAGCGCGGCGTAACATGATTCGGTCCGACAACTACACGCACGCGGTGGTCAAGAATCCATGGCGCGAGCGTTGTCGTTTTCGCCGTAAGTGTGGCCGCGCGGACTCGCGAAAGTTCAGGGGGTCGAAACTCCGAAACCGCCGCCCCAGCCCAAAAATCCCACATGCAGAACATTACCAGAACAAAATTTGGCAGCTATGCCTTATTTGGGAGGTCGCAGGTATTGGGCTACGTCGCGCGCGTCCCCGACAAGTTCGGTCAGTTGGCCCTAAATCATGCCCTGTTCTTCGGGTGCGAGGCGTGCTCGCGCGGCGTGTTGATGGAACGGCCCGAGTGCATCCGGCGCTGGGGTGAGGAAGGCTCTGTGGCGGCCGTAGCGCGTCGCTTCAAGTGTTCCAACTGTTCGGCGAAGCGTCGTGGCCGCAAGCCCGCCGTGACCGTTGAAGTCGTCCGCCAGTATCGCACCGCATCGGAACTGGCGCGCGGTGAAATCGGCAATCCGAACGCGCCGGCCAATGACCCCTAACCACCCCCGAACCCCACTGCCGACTTGCGGCTAGTTGCTGACGCCGCCGACTGCCTGTGAATATTGGGAACCCTGCACGCCGCTCAATTCCGAGCGGCGCCAACCCAGGGCAACCCAGTGAACAAGTCTCAAATCATCGCGGCGATGGAAGCCATCGTCACCCGCGCCGAAAACGAAAACCGCGACATGACCGATGCGGAGATCGCCGAGTTCGACAAACTCAAGGCGCAACTCGCCACCGCCGACGCAAACGAATCGAGACGGGCCGGACTGGCCGCGCTTCGCCAAGCGTCCGGCGTTTCCGAACGTCTCGACCGGTTCGCTCTCAACTCGACGGACCGTCTCGCCGCGCTCGCGCAGTTCGCCCGCCCGAACGGCAACACCACACGTGCGGGCGACTTGATCCGCGCGAACCTCGGCATGGGCGCTTACGATATTGGCGCGTCGCAGTCCCGTGGCTCCGGTCCCGGCGGCGGCTTCACCGTGCCGTCGTTTCTGTCCGCCGAGATCATCGACGCGGCGCGCGCCAAATCCCGCGTGATTACGGCGGGCGCGCGAACCATTCCGGTGAGCGGCGATACGTCCTTTGCGACGATTGACGACGACCCGACGTTTGCCAACCACGCCGAGAACGCGACCATTGACGAAAGTGAGATCGTTTTCGGCTCGCGCAACTTCGCACCACAAACCAAAGTCTGTTTGATCCGAGCCAGCGTTGAGCTTGTGGAAGATTCGCCGACGTTCAATGACACCGTGGACGCTGTGCTTGCCGCCGCGTTCGCTGTGGAAATGGACCGACTCGCGCTGAATGGCTCGGGCATCGGCGAACAACTCGGCGTGCTCGCAACCGACGGCGTCCATGAAATCAGTGGCGCCGGACTGAACACTTGGGCGCCGTTCGCTCGCGCGTATCAAGCCGTGCGTTCGTCCAACCACACGCCGGGCGCGTTCATCCTCTCGCCGGGCGCCATGGGCGCAATCGACAATCTAGTTGAAGGGGGAGGCAGCAACAATCCGTTGCGACGTCCGCCGTCGCTGGAAGCCACGCAATTTCTCGACACCACGTCGATTGAGGATGAAGGCTCGCCAATCGGAACGCAGGCAGTGACCGGCGAGTGGCAATTGCTTTTTTTAGCGATTCGCAGTGGCTTGACCATCGAAGCATCGCGCGTTGGCGGTGACGCCTTTAACAAGCTGAGCGTGCTCATTCGCGCCTACGCGCGTCTCGACTCGTTCGTCGTGCGCAAAGCGGCATTCGCCAAAGTCACCGGCATTCCGGTTCCGGCCATCGGCTAATCGGAGCGCCAGCTATGTCAACGAGCCGCCGGCTTCCCTGGGGCCAGCGCTTGCGGGCCGCCGCGTCCATCCTCACGGGTGGCGCGGTAGCCGCCGGGCGCTTCGGTCCGTTCGTTTCAAGCCGCGATTGGAACAACCGCTTCACGGCGGCCGACGATCCGGCGGTTACATCCGACACCGCGTTGCAGGTTTCGACCGTGTACGCGTGCGTGAACATCTTGTCCGACACCGTCGCACAATTGCCCGTCGGCGTGTTCAAGAAAGAAGGCGAGCGGCGCGTACCGCAACCCGACCACCCGGTGTCTCGATTGCTCGCGGGCAACGTCAACGACTACACGGGACGGCGCGGCTTGGTCCGCACCGGCGAAACCAGCCGGCAATTGCGCGGTAATGGATACGTACAGATTGAACGCGACAACGGCGCGCCCGTTGGGCTGTGGCCGCTCAACGCCGACGCCACCGCGCCACGACGCACCGAAGGCGGTCGGCTGATTTATCAAACGAGCGTTGCCGGTGAGACACAGACACTTGAGCCCACCGACATTCTGCACGTGCGAGGCCTGAGTCTCGACGGCCTTGTGGGCGTGTCGCCTATTGATGCTGCGCGCCACGCAATCGCGCTCGCGATGTACACGGAAAGTTTCGGCTCGAAATTCTTCAAGAATGATGGCCGCTCGGGCGGCTACATTCTGCAATCGGCCGAGACGAACGCGCGGTCGAAAAAAGAACGGCAAGATAGCCTGTCTAGCGGCGGGAGCGAGGGTCAGGGCGGTCACGCAAACGCGCACAAGCCGAAGATTCTCGATCCGGGGGCCAAGTACATTCCGGTGACCATCGCGCCGGAAGAAGCGCAATTCTTGCAAACGCGCGGCTTTCAAGTCGAAGAAGTGGCGCGCCTCTATCGCGTTCCCTTGGTCCTTATCGGCCACCTTGAGAAAACGAGTTCGTGGGGTACGGGCGTTGAGCAACTCATGATCGGGTTTGCTCAGTGGACTATCGCGCCACTTGCGATGGATTGGGAGCAAGAGCTAACCGCAAAGCTTCTGAGCGAGGAAGAACGCGCGCAAGGCTACTATTGTAGAATGGACATGCGAGGCATCATGCGTGGTGCGAGCGCCGACCGCGCCGCATTCTACGCATCGGCCATTCAAAACAATTGGATGCTGCCAGCAGAGGTGCGCGCGAGAGAAGAGCTTGACCCTCTGCCCGATGGCGACGCGCCTGTGAGACCACAGACGGCACAGCCAACAAATGACAACGGTGTGTCATGACCGCGCGTCTTGCTCACTTCGCCGTCCGCCTGTTCGTCGCGCGACAACGGCGTGCCATAAGTGTCCGGCTCACGCGCTTGGCGCTGTGGTCGTACCTCGCGCTCGGTAAGTACATCTCGCGCCGTATCGAGCACATACCGCTGAGCGACCTCGGATGGCTGCACCGCGAGGGTCGCTTGATGCGACGCGAAGCGGATGAAGCCCACAGATCACGACGCGCGGGTGACGCATGACCGATGCGATGCCCTTACCCACGCTCGCGCAATTGGATGACGACACGCAAACGAAGCTTGTCATGTCAGGCGCACGCGCGTTGTCGCGACTTGCTGCCGGCGAAGCAATCGAAACGCTGAGCGACCAAGAAATGGTTGGCTTGGTCGCGCTTCGCGAGGCGGAGATGACAGCGTTCGTCACCGAGCTACAGCGACGGCGATTGCGCATGAACAATTGAGGATTCCGCCGAGCGGGCCTTTGCGTCAGCGGGCGTGCGAGCAACCGGACGATACACAAGGCGGCGCTGCCTTACCCGCGCTCGGCGGGGTACGCATTACGCGGGCGAAGCGTCGTCAACTCGCGCAACTCAATCACGACGGCATGAGCAGCAATCGGATACACTATGAGAACGGAAAGCCGACGGGTGACGAAGCACAAGCGCGCACACGCCCGTGTCTCACCTGTGGCGTTTCGTTCGACTCCGCACACTTCGGCAACCGACTCTGCGACGCGTGCCGTGCGGTGAATCTCGGGATGGTTGAGGCGGGTAGCCCCGGCGGAAGAAAGGAACGGAGGTGAGCCGGCAGCTTCCTTTTGATTGCCCGCGCGGGCTCAATCGCGTCGAGGCGGCGCGCTACGTCGGTGTGAGTCCAAACACGCTCGATAAGCTCATTCTGGAAGGCCGGATGCCCCGCGCCAAGCGCATAGGGACGCGGCGCATTTTCGACCGTCAGGCGTTAGACGTTGCGTTTTCCGCGCTAGGGGAGGATGGCCACGAAGCAAACGACTTTGACGGGGCCTAATATGGCGACGGTTCGCCTAGCCTATGTTCTGGCGTACAGAGATCGGCACGGAAAGCAACGGCACTACTATCGCCGCGCAGGCCGTCGCATTCCGCTTCCCGGCCGTCCAGGCGAGGCGGAGTTTATGAGCGCGTACGAAACGGCCGCCGCGATGTTTTCAGGAATCGAGCCGTTGCGCTCGCCTGATCCCTCGCCCGGCACATTCGACGCGCTGGCGGTGACCTACTATCGATCACCAAACTTCCTCGGTTTGAAACCGAGCACGCAAACGACTTATCGCCGCGAGATTGACCGGTGGCGCGAGGATCACGGCGCCAAGCGTGTCGTACATCTCCAAAGGCAGCACATTCGGGAGCAGATGGCCGCGCGCTACTACGGCTTGTCACTCGCCGACTACAAAGACCTAGTGGCGAAACGACAAACTCCGAAGTTCGATCCCGAGAACGAGACAGGCGGGCCAGAGGCGGCGAACAATCTTCTAAAAGTGGTTCGCGTGTTGTGCGCCTTCGCTGTGGACGATGACCCAGCATGGCGTCGAGACAATCCGGCCCTGGGCATCAAGAAGTTTAAGACCAGCGGCGATGGTTTCGTGCCGTGGTCTGAAAACGACATTGCGAAGTATCTGAAACGATGGGGGGCGGGAACGCGGCAGCGCCTCGCCTTGCTTCTGTTGTTGTACACCGGGCAGCGGCGAAGCGACGTAATTCAAATGGGCCGCCAGCATCGCAGCGGCGCCACGTTGCGCGTCAAACAATCGAAGACTAGCGCGCAGTTGGTCATTCCGTTGCACCCCGACCTTAAGGCAGTGCTGGGCACGCTTCCCAAAGATGGCCTTGCGTACCTGACCACGCAGTACGGCAAGCCGTTCAAGGATGGCGCGTCATTCGGCAATCAATTCTCAGAATGGTGCAGAACGGCTGGCTTGCAAGACCGAAGCGCTCACGGTCTGCGAAAGTCGGCCACGATCCGCTTGGTTGAAGCGGGCTGCACGACGAAGCAAGTCGCCGCGATCACAGGTCACGCTTCGTTGCGCGAAATCGAGCGATACGCGAAAGCCGCCGAGCAGGAGAAGTTGGCGCGGCAGGCTATCGCGAGGCTCATTCGCAACGGCTGAGGTCGTGCTATGTGTCACCGATGAATAGGGGGAGCGCATGGCGCAACGATGGAGTGTATGGAAGGCCGCGCTGTTTGGGTGCATTCCCGCCGGCTATCTAGTGTTTCGGCATTTCACAGGTGATGTGGCTCGTTCGTATGAGCCGCAGACGCTCGGCGGTGAGGTCGGTTATTGGCTTGGCTACGCTGGCATATGGCCGCTGGCGTTCGTCGTGGTCGCGCTGATACGAAACGCATTCGTGCCTAAGCGCGACACGCCGGAGCGAAAGCCAACCGCACTTCGCAACTTCATTTGGCCGGTGAGCTTGAAAGCAGAGCCGAGCGGCGTTGCGCGTTTTGGCCGTGTTCTTCACTGGCTGTTCGCGTTGATGGCACTCGCGTTTGTGGTTGGTGGTGCGTACACGTTGCTTGTTGCCAGTGACGCCGGCCTTGGTTTGGGGCTAATCGCGTTCGGCGGTGGCGGCTGTCTTTTGATCGGACGCGGCCTTCGATACATATTTTCGGGTGAGTAGCACGGTTCGCGAACAGGCAGTGACTAACCTTCGCGAACCGAGTGACTACCCTCGTTGAAACCAAAGCAGTTTCTAGTAGCAGTGGCGACCCCGGAGAGATTCGAACTCCCGACCCGCTGCTTAGGACGCAGCCGCTCTATCCAGCTGAGCTACGGGGCCAACCAGCGCGAGTGCTAGGGCCTCGTCGCCGCGCGGACAAGCGTTCGCGCGCTGTTCCGGCGTTCCGGCCGCGCGGAAAACATGCCAGATTGCATTCTGCGGACCGACGACGCCGGGCAGAACGCCGCCGCCCCGGCCAGAGAACCTGGAGGGGACATGGCGCGCGCCTATGCCAATGTTTGGTCGCAAGCAGCGTCCGGCCTCACCGCCATGGCGCACACGCGCGCGGCGGTGTTCCGCTGGGGCTTCGTGATTCTGCTCACGATCGTTTGGATCGGCGGCGGGCTCTATTACTGGCGCAATGAAGGCCCGCTTGAAGCATTCTACCTGACGGTTTCGGCCGTCGGCATGTACGACAATTATTTCAATGCCCGCGACGATCTGATGCTGCAGGTGATTCGGTTCTCGGCGCTGGCGGCGCCCATTGTCGGACTGTTGTTTGCGTTTTCCGGTCAGCTCGGCCGGTCGCTGGCGCGCTTGTTCAATCTGGGCGCGGCCAAGCACGTGGTGATTGCCGGCGATAGTCCGGCGGCCTTGTCGCTCTCGCTCGATTGCCGCAATCGCTACAAGGATTCGGTGATCCTAATTGGTCAGGCGTTGGGTGAGGACACCACGCTCGACCTTCGGCGCAAGGGCGTCATTGTACTGCTCGGCGACGCCGCCAATCCAGAAACCCTGAAAGCCGCGCGCGCACACCACGCCGCGCACGTCGTCGCGTTTGAGCCGGACGACACCGCCAATCTCCAGGTCGAGGCCGCCGTGCGTCGTCTGATAGGCAATGGCAGACGCAAGCCGCCGATCAGCGTTCACGTTGCAACGCGCTCTTCGATGCTGCTGAAGGAATCGCGCGAAATGCGTTCGGTGAAGGCGCGGAAGCACGGCGGCAAGCTTGCCGACCCGATCGATCCGAAACCGTTTTCGCTCGATGAAATGTCCGCGCGTGCGCTCCTGCAGAAGGAGGCGCCGACGATTCTGCACGTCGCCGATCAACTTGAGCAGGAGCGCGTCCATATCGTCATGTTTGGGTTCGACGCCGCCGCCGAATCGCTCGCGAGCGCGATTTTGAAGAGCTTGTGGTCTG
This sequence comes from alpha proteobacterium U9-1i, assembly GCA_000974665.1. Classification (NCBI taxonomy): domain Bacteria; kingdom Pseudomonadati; phylum Pseudomonadota; class Alphaproteobacteria; species alpha proteobacterium U9-1i. Next base: position 799,508 of record BBSY01000002.1, read on the forward strand.
TGCACTTTGAGGCGCCGCGCATCACCGTCCTCGCGCCTAACCCGGAAGCGGCCGAGGGTGGCTTCCGTGCGCGGCACCGCGATGCGTTCGCGCACCCTGATCTCTGGGTCGCCGACATTGCGTTTATGCGCTTTGACTGGGACACCGCCAGTATTGGCAGCGAAGTGCTGGACATGGTTGAGCACCGCGGCAAGCCCACTGCGGCCATCGTGTCGACGGGCGCCGATCCAGGCAACATTCACCTCGCGATCGCGCTCAAGCGTGCTGGGAACAATGGCGCGCGCTGGCCGATTCCGATCTATATGAAAGAATCGAGTGAGTCAGAGTTCTCCAAAGAATATGCGCGTGGCGACGACACGCCTGAGCTTGACGCCTATCTGCAAGCGTTCGGCGCGCACCAAATAACGGCGACGCGCACGCGAATTCTCGACGGCACGCTCGACGCCGGCGCCGCCATTGCGCATGAGCATTACAGCAAGAATCTCAGCGAGCGCGATATGAGCATGCGCGAACTGCAGGCGGCGATGCGTGATTGGTCGGATGTGCTGGAGACCTATCGCGCGGCCAACCGCGCCGTGGCCGATAGCGCCATGGTGAAAGTTTGGGATGCGGGCTGGACGCCGGCGGCGAAAGGGGAGCGCGGCGACACCTCACCCTCGATCCCGCCCGATCTGCTCGATCGTATGGCGAAGCGCGAACACGACCGCTGGATGGCGGAGCGGCTGATGTCGGGTTGGCGCCCGTCAGAAACGCGCAACAACGATCTTATGGCGCATGACAAGCTCGTTCCATGGGAAGCGTTGAACGACGACGACCGAGCGCGCGACGCCGTGCAGGTGCGCGCCGCGATCGATATCGCCCGCGTCACCCATCCACATGGCTTCTTGCCGATTGACTAATCGTTGATCTTGCCGCCGTCGTCGCGCGTCACGATCACGACCGCGGCCCGTGGCCAGCTGTCGCCGCCGTCCGGCCAAGTCGATGGCGGGCGTTGATGCTGAATCCAGCGCAGATCGTTGATGTGCGCTCCCGCGGCGTCGTTCTCACCCGGGTGTTGGATCGCGCACATAAAGGCGCGTTCGTCAGGCAAGATGGCGGGGCCGCAAATCTCGGCGCCGAGCGGCCCGACCAGAAAGCGCTTAACCGGCTTGGCGCCCGTTGCCGCTGCTTGGGTCACGAGCACGGAATCGTTGCAATCGGCGAAGACGTCATCGGAACCGTCAGTCGAAATCCAGACATTGTATTTGCTGTCGATGCAGATGTTGTCCGGGCAGGCGAAACGATCGCCGCTGAAGGTCGGCGCACCGCCGAGTGCGGTCGATATATGCACCGGTCGGCCACTGCGTTGCGGGATGGTCAGCGTGTCCGCGTTCGGATCGCCCCCCAGCATGAAGATGTTCCAGGCAAATTGCGTCGCGCCGCAATCGTTGCCGGCTTCGTCGATGCGCAGAATGTGACCACCAACATTTGATTGCGCGCGACTAGGAGTTTCGCTCTCGCGCCGGGGATTGCCCGGATGGGCGAAGCCTTGGTTTGTGTTCTTGGTGCATACGACAAGCACCGAACCGAGCCCGACCCAGTTCGCGTCCAACAGCGCTTCCACATCCTCGGGCCGATCCATGGGCGTGCCGCCAAGGAGGCGCGCTGCTTCGCGCACGCGCACCATCAGATCGGCGTCGTCGGTGAACAATGCCGTGTAGCCTTGCTCACGCGCAGCGGTGTTCGCCGCATCGACATTGATCGCCAGCCAGCGTCCGGTTCCGTCTTCCTCGAAGCGTGCAACATGCAATTGGCCGCGATCCAACAGCTCGCGGCTGGCCGTGCGGTCATTGGGATTCACGCGAGCATGGCTCACAAATTTGTAGACGTATTCGTCCACCTGATCGTCGCCCATGTACACCGCGACACGGCCGTCACGCGCGAGCGCGGTGGTGGCGCACTCGCCCTTCTTGCGCCCAAGCGCGGTGCGCTTGCGCGGCGCCCAGTTTGGATCGTACGGATCGATTTCCACCACCCAGCCATAAAGCGCCGGGCCGTGCGGGTTCTGCGACAGGTCAAATTGTGCGGGCGCCACGCGACTATAGGGATGAGAGCGCGGCACGCCGAAGTTCTCGGAATCGAGCACGTACGCGGCATTCTCGCGCGCCGCGTTCAGCGCCGCTGCGGCGCGATCCGAAGCCGTGAACAGATAGTCGAAATTTTCTTCCGATGTGAGATACGTCCCCCACGGCGTTTGACCTCCCGCGCAATTGGCGGAGGTTCCACATCGTATGGCGCCTGCGGGGTTTGGCTCATGCGCAACGCCTGGCTCCAGGGCGTTCACTTTGGCGCCAGCGTCCAGGATCCAGGGGTGTCCAGCGGCCGGGCCAGAAAACACCATCGGTGTAAACGGCGTTATACGGCGATTGAGGCCGGCGCCTTGACGTGCGTCCCGCACAACGCGCCATTGGCCGCGCTCGCGCTCGATCACCACAACGCTAACGCCCGTTGAGGCCAGCCCTGCCTCGAATTGGGCGCGTGTCAAATCTCCGGGCGCCGCGACACTCGGAAACATCAGCGCAGGCTCAGCGTACTCGTTGTTGGCGCACAGGATGAGGCGGTCGCCGTCGTGCAGCTCTGCGCGCGGAGGCGGAAACGCGTGCTGAACAGGAAACAACGCCAACATGTCGTTGTTCTGGCCCCAGCGCCGCTCTTGCTCTGCGCGCGTCAGCCGGTCGGGGTCGAATGGCGGCGCGCCGTCAACCAGCGCATCTCCCCAGCGGACGAGCGTTTGGCTTCGAAAACCGGGCGGCACGCTGATCGTGTCGGCGTTCGTCGCCGCGACCGAGGCGAAGGTTGGCGCCGCGGCAAGTGTCAATGAGGCGTCTCCGCCGGTGGCGGTGGCGCAGGACGCTAGGTTGAGCAGCGGCAGCCCCGCCATACCGCCCAACAGCGCGCGCCGTGACGCGATCAAATCGTTCATGTGTCGTGCGCGCGGTAGGCCCATTCGAATCCCCTTGGTTTCTCTGCGCCTTAGTTGGGCTAGGCGACAGGTCCGTGACAGGCGTTCCCAAGCGCCTGTTTAAGCGTTTCTATGTCGGCAAGCTTGGCCTCGAATCCAGTCCAATCGTCTCGTTCCGCGATCGGGGCCCACAGCGCTTCCACCTCGTCGATCACCATCGTGACTGGCGTAGGTCGAGCCCAATAGGGATCGCGAAGAAACTCGTCCATCCCCGATGCAGTTCGACGCGCGAACCCGTCGCGGAGAGGGGCGAAATCGTCGCGCAGGTAGAACTTGGCGGCTGGGCTTTGCGCAGCGCGATCAGCGCTGGCGGCGCCGCAGAACCAATCATGGAAGAATTGGTCCCAGCCGACTTGGCTTTCGCTCATCCAGTTGAAGACATTCTGCAAAAACGCGAGATCGCCCTCCCAATCGCCTTCAATCAAATTCAAACGGTCGAACATGCTGGCGCGCAGGCCATGCTGATATGCCGGCGCAAAGCGCGCGAGCTCTGCCTCCAATAGCGAAGCTGGGCAAACGAGGGATAAAGCGCCGCCGAGCTGGGCGAGCGCCCAAGACACTGCTTCGGGTTGCCGCCCGAAAGCGTAGAGACCGGATTCGTCGAAATAGGCGGCCGTGAAGCCGGGCTGGCTGGTCGGCAGGAAACGCCAAGGCCCGTAGTCGAAGCTCTCGCCGCAGATTGTGAGATTGTCCGTATTGAGCACCCCATGGACAAACCCCGCCGCCATCCAGCTCGCCGCCAAGCGGGCGGCGGCCTCCACGACTTCGCCCAGAAACGCCGCGACTCTCGCTTCGCCTTCGAGGTGTGTGTGGCGCGGATAGTAGACAGCGATACAATGGTCGATCAGAACCTGGATCAGGTCCGGGCGCTCGAAAAACGCCAGCCGTTGGAACGTCCCGAAGCGGATATGGCTGTGCGATAGTCGCACCAACACCGATGATCTCGCAGGCGAGGGTTCGTCGCCCCGCGTAAGCGCTTCGCCGGTCTCGAAGAGCGAGAACGCTTTGGACGTGTTGACGCCCAGCGCCTCCAGCATTTCCGCCGCGAGCACCTCGCGTGCGCCGCCTTTCAGCGTCAGCCGCCCGTCGCCGAACCGCGAATAGGGGGTTTGCCCTGAGCCCTTGGTGGCGAGATCGAGCAAGCGACCCTCTGCATCGCGCAGCTGCGCGTAAAGAAAGCCGCGGCCATCGCCGATGTCCGGGTTGTAGTTCCTGAACTGATGCCCGTGGTAGCGCATCGCTAGCGGTGGGTTCATGTTGTCGGGCAGTGGCTCAAATCGTGCGAAATGAGCTTCCCATTCGGAAGCACTGAGCGCGCCGAGGCCTATGCGCTGAGCCCAAGCCTGATTGCGGCGCCGCAGCACGTGCTGTGGAAATCGCGCCGCCGCCACGGGATCGGCGAAGTCTGGCCCGAGTTTGGCGAACAACGGATCGGGCCGGTATGAGGCGGTCACAGGCATGGGCCTATCTAAGCGCGCGAGGCCGCGCCGTCATCGGCCCGATTGACGCGATGACCCGTGACGGGGCGGTGCTTCTATGGCACATCCCGGAGGGGGTCCGACGAGGACAAGGATGAGCCAGACGCGCGCCATTTTCGCGATCAGTGCAGCTTGCGCCACCCTGCTGGCGTTGAGCGGGTGCGATCGCGCGAACGAAGGCGGGAAGACGGAGGCGACGTCGCAAGAACGGATTGCCGCCGCGCTTGATCCGTGCGCTGAAGGCCGTGGCGCGTTTGCGCAGTCGGTTTGCCAAAACCAATCGCTTGCTTCGATCGACGGTGAAATTCGTCAGACCTTGGTGGCGGAGGCGGCGAGCGTTTCTGACGCTGGCGCACGCATGCTCGTGCAGAACCAGCAGCGTTGGCTCGAGGCGCAGCGCATTGGCTGCGGCGTTATCGATCCCGCCGGTGAGCCAACGCCGGAACAACAGCAATGCCTCGAAGGCGAACTGCGCGCGCGCGCGGCCGAGGTGCAAAACGCTGTGCAAGAAGTCGGCGGCTACACATTTCAGCGCATGGAATTGGTGGACGCGACGCCCATCACCGCCGAGATCGCGAGCGCCAGTGGGCTCGGCGAGGCCGCGCCGCCGGCGGTGACGCGCGACATTCGCTTTCCCCGCATCGACGGCGAACAAACGCCGGAGATACAACGTTTCAACGAGCTCGTGGCACAGCAGCCGCAATTCCGGCTGGAAGACGCGACGGAAGAGATCGTTGATTATCGCATCTCCTATGCCGGCCCCGAACTCATCTCTGTGCGCTTCGATATGAGCGACATGACGTTGGGCGCGGCGCACGGCAACAACTCGTCCAAGGCCGTCACCGTTCTGATGACCACAGGCGAGCCGCTCGCGGAAGCCAACGTGTTCCGCGCCAACTCCGGCTGGCAGCGCTTTCTGACACAGCGCGCCTTGGCCGAGATCACCCGCCAATACACGGATTACGGCTTCACCCCGCCGGAGCGCGACGTGCGTGAAAGCGTGACCAAGCCGCACCTCTGGCTGATCACCGAGCAGGGGCTGACAATTCTGTTTCCGCCATACTCGTTCGGCGGCCCGTATGCGCTTGGCGGCACGGAGGTCTCCATTCCGTGGGCCGATCTGCGCCCCTATCTGTCGCCCAGCGCGCCGGCGCCAATCCGGCCCAGCGCTTAAACTCAGAACCCATTCCCGGGGCGCGGCAAAGCCGCGAGCCCGGGACCCATAAACACATCATTTCATGCGAAGCGCTCGCACGTGAACTTGTCGTGGCTATGGGTCCCGGACTTGTCGCTGCGCGCCAATCCGGGAATGGGTGGTCATGCCACGCTTCCGCATGCGCTGAATTGCGCTAAGCCGCTTCCATGAAATCCACCGGATCGCTCGTGGCGCTGGTCGCGGTCGTGCTTGTCGGCATGACCGGGTTCGGCGTGTTCCTGCCGATCTTTCCATTTCTGGCGCTCGATCTCGGCGCGACGCCGACCGCGACCACCATCGCCATGGGCGCGTACTCGCTCGGCCAATTGATCGCTTCGCCATTCTGGGGACGCCTGAGCGATCGTATTGGCCGCAAGCCGATTCTAATTATCGGACTTATCGGTGGCGCGATTTCGTACCTGCTGCTGTCACGCGCCGAGAGCGTGGAGACACTCGGCGCCGCACGCCTGTTCGGGGGTCTGATGGCTGGCAATGTTGGCGCCGCGTTTGCCGCCGCCGCCGATCTGGCCGACGACCGCACGCGCGCGCGCAATATGGGTCTGCTCGGCGCCGCTGTTGGTTTGGCATTCATCGCAGGCCCAGCGCTCGGAGCGTTGCTGATCGGGGGTGAACCCGATCGCGCCGGCTTCGAACGTATCTGCGTGATTTCCGCTGGCTTCGCCGCGGCCGCGGCATTGCTTGCGCTGCTGTTCTTCCGAGAGACGCGGAACGCGGCGGCGCTCGATTCCGCGCCACGCGCGCGCCGGATCGCCATGCTGATGTCGCGCCCCGCGCTGACGCGCTTCGTCGCGGTGATGCTCTTGGTGATCGCCGCGCAGGCATTGATGGAAACCACGTTCGGCTTGTGGGCCGATGTTGAGCTGAATTGGGGGCCACGCGAAGTCGGCTGGACGCTCGCAGCACTCGGCTTCGGCGCGGTGCTGCTGCAAGGCGGTGGCGCCGGCCGTGCGGCGCGCGTGTTGGGCGAGCGTTTGATGTTGCTGATCGGCTTGGTGCTCTGCGCAGCTGGCTTCGGCGGCCTCGCAGTGACGCATGAGCTAGGGACACTGATCGCGGCAATGGCCGCACTCACGCTCGGCCTCGGCCTGGCTACGCCTGCGCTTAACGCGCTCATCGCCGAGCAAGCGGGCGAAACAGAACGCGGCGCCGTGATGGGCCTCTCTCAATCTGCCAGTGCGCTGGGCCGCGTCGCCGGTCCACTCGGCGCCGGCGCGATCTTCGATGTGTGGGGCTCAGCCGCGCCTTTCGTGGCGGGCGCAATCGTGGTGCTGGCGGCGTTGTTTGTGGCGCTCGGCGAACCGATCGCGCGTCAGGCGCCGTCGCGCGGGTAGGGCCGCCACGCGCCGTTCTTGTCGCGCACCTCATAGCCTTCATCGGTTTCGCGCACGCTCGGCGAAGCCAGCGGCGCTTTGCCGTGACCGCCTGGAATATCCAGCACATATTGCGGCTGCGCGACGCCAGAAGCGCGCTGGTGCAAGCGCTGCACAAGCTCTTGCCCGCGCTCCACGCTGCAGCGGAAATGCGAGGTGCCCGGCGCCTTGTCGAGATGATGCAGATAATAGGGCTTCACCCGCGCTTCCACCAAAGCCCGCATCAACGCTTCAAGCGTGTCGACATCATCGTTCACGCCCTTCAGCAACACGCTTTGGCTCAACATCGGAACGCCTGCATCCACGAGCCGCGCAATCGCCGCGCGCGCTTCACGCGTGAGTTCACGCGGATGGTTGGCGTGCAACACGACATAGGTCGCGACGCCCTCGGCGCGGATCGCCTCCACCAAATCCGGCGTCACCCGCAGCGGATCGACAGCCGGAATGCGCGTATGCCACCGCAACACCTTCACGTGCGGGATCGCCGCCAAACGCCGCGTGATCTCCCGCGCGCGCCGCGCCGAAAGCAGGAACGGATCGCCGCCGGTGAAGATGACTTCCCAAATTTCCGGATGCGCCTCGATGTAGGCGATCGCCGTGTCCAGCTCCGCGCTCGTAAGCGTGCCATCGCCTTGCGGGCCGACCATCTCGCGCCGAAAGCAGAAGCGGCAATAGACCGGGCAGACATGCACCAGCTTCAGCAGCACGCGGTCCGGATAGCGGTGCACGACGCCCTTCAGCACGGTGTGCGGATCGTCGCCGATCGGATCGCTCAGTTCATCGGCAAGCGTCGTCAGCTCGCGCGCATCCGGCGAAAATTGCGCGGCGATCGGATCGAGCGGGTCTGTCGGATCGATCAGCGCGTCCATCGCCGGCGTGATCGCCACGGCGTAACGCGCAGCCACCTGCGCCAGCGGATCGTTTTCTGCCTTCGCGGGCTGCATGCTCACACTCCGAAAGCCTTCGCGTAACGGACGCGGCCGCCGGCTTTCAGCGCATCGGGCCAAAGCTCTAGCGCCATAAAGGCCGGACCCGAGAACGGAGCTTCCAGCGATTCGGTTAAGTCCGGCGAGAAGCCGAACTGCGGATAATAGTCCGGATGCCCCAGCACAATGATCGCTGGCAGGCCCAAATCAGCGCAGGCGGCATTGCCGGCGCGGATCAAGGCCTTGCCAATGCCGGCTCGTTGAAACGCCGGAAGGACGGAAACCGGGGCGAGCGCCGCTGCGTCCATCGTTTCGCCGTCGCGTTCGATTTTCAGCGGCGAGTAGAGAATGTGCCCCTGTAGCGCGATGTCGCTCGCCGCGACCAACTCCACCAGCACATCGCCATCGGCGCGCAATTGCTCCACCAAGTTCGCCTCGTCGTCCTGTCCGAAGGCGTTGCGGAGGATGGCGCGGATGGCGGGAAGGTCGCCGGAGGTGGCAGAGCGGATCATTGTGGCGTCCACAGCACATCATTGATGTGCCGCGCGCCCGTCGCCAGCATCACTAAGCGATCGAAGCCCATCGCCACGCCGCTCGCCGGCGGCATGTGCGCGAGCGCGGAGAGGAAATCTTCGTCGATCGGCCAGCGTTTTCCGTAGCGCTTCTCTTTCTCGTCCATCGCTTCGATCAGCCGACGGCGCTGCTCAACCGGATCAGTCAGCTCCTGAAACCCGTTCGCCAGCTCAACGCCGCACGCATACATCTCAAACCGCAACGCAACGTTCGCATCATGCGGCGCGCGCTCGGCCAGGGCCGCCTCCGCGATCGGATATTCCTTCAGCAGCGTGATGGCGCCGTCGCCCAGATGCGGCTCCACGTGCCGCACGATCGCCGCCGAAAACGCGTCGCCACCGGAAGGCATCGCGATCGGCGCCAATTGATCAAACGCGTCGCGTACGCTGATGCGTTCGGCGGCGGTGAACGGATCGCAGCTCTTCTCGCGCCAACGCAGCGCGTCGGCGTGCACGGTCCGCGCGGCGATGCGCGCGATCTCGACGCAATCGTCCATGATCGCTTCGTACGGCGCGCCCGCGCGGTACCACTCGATCATCGTGAACTCAGGCGCGTGCAGCGGCCCGCTCTCGCCCTTGCGCCAACATTTGCCGAGATAGAAGAGCCGGCTCTCGCCCGCCGCGAGCAGCTTCTTCATGGCGAACTCAGGGCTCGTGTGCAGATAGCGGCCCTCGACCTCGAACGCTTCGATATGCGTCTCCGCGCCCGGCGAGGGCGCGACGATGTTGGGCTCAGCCTCCACAAAGCCCTGCGCCCAAAACCATTCCCGCACCGCGCGCAGGATCGCGGCTCGCTGCTGCAGGAAACCTTGGCGGTCCTGGTGGCGAGCCTTGTCCCAGAAGGGGGAAGGCGCGCTCATTTCTGCATTCCAGCGGTCAAAACGCGCTGAAACGCCTCAGGCCCCGGCTTGGCCCGAACCGCAAACCCGGCTAAAGACACGCCCAATTCCGGTCCTTTCGGTCTAGAGACAGCGCCCCCGGCGATCCGGCGGCAAGTGAGGTTTACGTGGTTAAAGTCATCGCCAGCGACGTGCGCAAGGGCAACGTGCTCGAACACGAGGACGGCAAGCTTTACGTCGTGATGAGCCACGAGACGTTCCGTCCCGGCAAGGGCACGCCCACGACGACCATTGTCATGCGCCGCATCATTGACGGCGTGAAGACCACCGCCGTGTACAAAACTTCGGACGGGCTCGAGAAGGCGTTCGTCGAGCAAGTGAAGCACCAATATTTGTTTGACGACGGCGATGCCGGCCTCGTGTTCATGAATCCGCAAAACTACGATCAGGTCACGCTGACGCGCGACATGGTCGGTGACGCAGTGGATTATCTGCAGCCGGAAATGATCGTCGACCTCACCATGTACGAAGGTCAGGCCCTCTCGATTGAGTTGCCGCCGCGCGTGACGCTCGAAATCATGGAGACGGAGCCAGTGGTGAAGGGGCAGACTGCATCTTCATCTTACAAGCCGGCGAAGTTGTCCAATGGTGTGAAAACCATGGTGCCGCCGCACATCGAAGCCGGCACGCGCGTGGTTGTTTCCACGGACGACGGATCCTACGTCGAGCGCGCGAAGGATTGAGTTTAGGAGGCGCGTCATGTCTGAGGGCTTTGTCGTCCGCAGACTTGCGCCCGGCGATCTCGCGCATTTCCGTAAGCTGAACGCTATGTTTAGCGCCGCGTTTGAGGACGCGGCCGCCTATGGCGCTGTGCTGCCAAGCGACGCCTATCTCGAAGGCTTGCTCGCGAAGGAACACATCGTTCCGCTGGTCGCGCTCGATGGCGAGGAAGTGATCGGCGGCCTCGTCGCCTACGAACTCGATAAATTCGAGCAGCAGCGGCGCGAAGTGTACATCTACGATCTCGCCGTCCTCGAAACGCACCGCCGCCGGGGCGTCGCAACGGGGCTGATCGACACGTTGCGTCAAATTTCCGTCGAGCGTGGTGTGTATGTGATCTTCGTCCAAGCCGACTACGGCGACGACCCGGCGATCGCGCTCTACACCAAACTCGGAACGCGGGAAGACGTCATGCATTTCGACATCAGCGTGAAGGATGGCGAATGAACTTCACCCCGACACGGCGCGGCGCGATGCTCGGAACGTTGGCGCTCGCGGCCTGCGCGCAAACGCCGGCGCGGTCCGAGCCGCAGTTTCCGCCGCCGCCCCATCCGCGCATCGCCGCGATCGAAGCGCGCCTCGGCGCCCGCATCGGCGTTGCCGCGCTCAACACCGCAAGCGCCGCTTGGATCGGCCATCGCATTCAAGAACGCTTCGCCATGGCGTCGACGTTCAAATGGCTGCTCGCCGCGCAGATGCTGCAAATGGCTGAGCAAATGCCTGAATTTCTGCAACAGCGCATTCTCTACGACGAAGCTGATCTGTTGGACTACGCGCCGACGGCGCGCGCCCATCTCGCGCGCGGCTGGATGACAGTGGAGGAATGCTGCGAAGCGATCGTGGTCGTCAGCGACAACACCGCCGCGAATCTGCTGCTTGTGGGCGCAAGCGGCCCCGCTGGTTTCACAAGCTTCATCCGCGCCAACGCCGACAGCGTGACGCGCCTCGACCGCACCGAACCCGCGCTCAATGAGAATGCGCTGGGCGACGAGCGCGATACGACAACGCCGGACGGCATGGCGCGTTCGTTGCGCAACGTGCTGGTGGGGGAGGATGTGCTCAATCCGGCCTCGCGTGAAAAACTGATCGGCTGGATGGTCGCTAGCACAACCGGCCTGCAACGCCTCCGCGCCGGTCTGCCCAGCGATTGGCGCGTCGGCGATAAAACCGGTAGCGGCGCGCGCGGCGCCGTCAACGATGTCGCCATCGCCTGGCCGCCTGGTCGTGCGCCGATTGTCATTGCCAGCTACATGAGCGACGGCGAAGCCGACACCGCGACACGCAGCGCCGCCCACGCCGAAATCGGCCGTATCATTGCTGAAACCTGGGGCTAGATATGCCGAAGCGCTTTCCGGTCGTCATCTTCCACAATCCGAAATGCACCACATCGAGCAACGTGCTCGATCTCATCGCCCGCGCTGGCCACAAGCCGGTCGTGATCGAATATCTCAAAACCGGCTGGACCGAGGCGCAGCTGCACACGCTCTTCGCCGCCGCCAATCTCACGCCGCGCGAAGCATTGCGCGCCAAGGCAAAAGAAGCCGATGAGCTGGGCTTGCTCGGGCCCAAGGTTACTGACGCAAAAGTGTTCGCGGCGATGCTGAAACATCCGGTGCTTGTCGAACGTCCGTTCGTCGTCACGCCCAAAGGCGTGCGCTTGTGCCGCCCGTCCGAAAGCGTCCGCGAATTGCTTTAGCGCGACCGTGGCGCGAAGATCGCCCCGATGCGATCTGGCGTTCCAGGAATACGCTCCAGGCGCGGATAGCGCAGACCATCGTGATAATCGATCGAGACGGTTCGATATTGGTCGCCGTTTTTCAGGAGCAAGCTGATCGGCGCCGGGTTGTCCTTTGCCGCGCTGATGGCGCGCCGCAACGCCTCCGCACTGAACGCCACGTCGTTCACCGCAACCACTTGTGTGCCGACGGTGACGCCTTGATTGAAAGCGGGGCTATCCCATTGCACTTGGCTCACGTTTCCGCCTTCGCCAAAGTTCAGGCCGATCGAATACATAAAGTCGGAATACTTGCTGTAGCCTTCGTCATCGCGCTGCCAGGCGTTGCGCTCTTCGCTGAACACGAGGCGATAGCCGCCGCGCGTGATGCCGTCGAGCGGGGGCTCTGTCCCTTGGCGTTGGACTCGATCACGCAGGAAGGTCGCCCAGTCATAGGGCAGGACCGCGTTCAAGCCGGCGACGACATCGTCAAACGTGAACGTCAGCGGTTCGCGCCACTGGCCATCGTTCACGCCGTAGAACGCGCGTGCGAAATCGTCGAGCGAACGGCGATTGCCCGTGCGTTCGCGGATCAGCGTATCCGCATCGAGCCAGATTAGCAGGCCTTCGGAATAATAGTCCTCGTTGCGTTGCCAGCTGCGCCATGGCGCCGGACGACGCGCGGAGAGGATGGGATCATGCCCGGTGTCTTCTACCGAACGCCACTGCCGACCGACGCGATACTGAAAGCTCGCGGCAGTTACCGCGAGCGCGTCCAGAGCTTGCTGCCGCGTCCAAAGGCCAGAGCGCGCCGTGAGCACGTGGCCCCAAAACTGGTCGGCGCCTTCATACGCCCATAGCAGATTGCCGCGCATCGGCACGTCAAACCCTGGCGTCCACAAATCGGCCGGACGGCGATACTTGCCGATCCATGAGTGCGTCAGTTCATGCGGCAACAGATCGCGTTCGGCGGTGGCGCGGTCCCATTCGGTGAAATAGCTCGCGGGTACGCCGTTTTCGCTCGAGCGTTGATGCTCGATGCCGATGCCGCCCATGCGGTCGGTGACGGCGAACAGGAAATCGTAGTGGTCGTAGTGTCGCCCGCCGAACAAGCGATAGGCTTGCTGCACCAGGTTCCGGTGGAAGCGGATTTGCTCATCGCTTGCTTCGAGGAAGCGTGCGTCATCAGCGACTATGTTCAAATGAAATGGCGTACGGCTGCCTGGATCGAGATCGATGCGCCGAAAGTGGCGTCCGGCAAACATCGGCGAATCCACCAAATGATCGAGCGTCACTTCGGCAAAGCGCGTCGTCTGACCCTGGGTTTCGGCGCCGTCGAGCGCCACCGCGAATTGCCAGCCTTCTGGCAAGCGCACGCTGGGGCGAAAGCGGATTTGCGATGCGTAATGTCCAGCGGGGTAGAGCAACATGCTTTCCCATTGCAGGTTCAGCATCTCGCGCGTCATCGTGATGCGGCCTTGGGGCGTCGCGGTAGGCGAGACGTATTGGTAGCGCGCCTCGAGTTCGCGCACGCCGGACGGCACGTCGATGTGGAACGCATACACATTCACCGGGTCGCGCCGCCACGGGATCACTTGCCCGTTGGCGCGAATTTGGAGTCCGGCGAATAGATTGATCTGGCCGCGGGGCGCGTGCTTGCCTGGGAGCCATTGCGGGTAGAGCAACGTCATCGGGCCGGCTTGCGTGACCGGGATCAGTTGCCGAGCGCTGAAGATGCCGCGTTGTACGTCAGTCGCGTCGACCTCGAGCGTGATCACCCCCGGATACGCCACGTCGCGCGGCGCCGCGATCGGCGCTGGAAACGGCACGCCTTGTGGTTGGGCGCTGGCCGAAACCAGCGCGAGCACGCTAAAAGCCGCCGCGAGCGCGGCGGAGCACACGATTTTCCGCATAAGCATCGATCCCAAAATCTCTGACCGAATAAATGACCCGCCGCCCATGCGGTCAACTCCAGCTCGACCAATTGGGAGGCAAGCGCGCCGCGCCGCGACGAACGACCTCGCATTGAAGGCGCTCGACGGAGCGTCTAGGGTCGTCCGCGTCGGTTCCCGCCTGGGGAGCAAGAGGGAACGCGGTGCAATTCCGCGGCTGCGCCCGCAGCTGTAAGCGGCGAGTTTCGATCCAAACGCCACTGGAGCGATCCGGGAAGGCGGATTGAAGCGAGGAACCGCGAGCCAGAAGACCTGCCGACGCGTTGAGCCTTAGGTCCGGGATGGGGCCGTTGGAGGGGTATGTGCGTTGGATTCTATGCGCGCTTGGCGCGCTTGCCGTGTTTGCGAGTCCAGCATTCGCCGCGCCGCGCCGCGTCGTTTCGTTGGATTATTGCGCCGATCAATTTGTGCTGGCGTTGGCCGACCGCGCCCAGATCGCAGCGTTGTCGCGTGGATCGCAACGCGACGATTCCTATTTCCGCGATCGCGCGCGGGGCGTCCGCCAAACACGGGGCACGCTGGAGGAGGTGCTTGCGCTCGCGCCGGATCTCATCGTCCGATCCTGGGGCGGTCCGTGGGACGCGCAGCGCGTGTACGCGCGCTTCGATGTGCGGGTGCTGCAGGTTGGCGACGCCGTGGATTTCGCCGCCGCCCGCGCGGATGTGACAGACGCCGCGCGCGTGCTCGGCCATCCCGCGCGCGGCGCGGCAATCGCTGCCGACCTCGACGCGCGCTTAGCGCGCCTGGCCGCGCAGGCGCCCAGCAGCCGACCGGCCGTGATGTATCTCTCCGCCGGCGGCGCCGTCGCCGGTCGCGGCACGATGGTTGACGCGTTGATTAGCGCCGCCGGTGGACGCAACGTGCGCACGGAGGAAAGCTGGCGCGTGATGCCGCTTGAGCAAATGGTGGACACGCCGCCAGCGCTGATTGCGCTTGGTTTCTTCGATCATGGCCGAACCGGCATGAACGCTTGGCTTCCTGGCCGTCATGTCGCAGTGCAACGCGCGCTCGCGAACGCGAGAACCGTATCGTTGCCATTGGCGGCAATCTCCTGCGAAGCGTGGACGGCGATCGACGCAGCCGAGCGCATCGGCGCTGCGTTGCGTGACCGCCCATGATCATGCGTGTCTCTCTGTCCCTCGGCACGTTCAGTATCGTCGCGTTGATCACAGCGCTTTGGCTTGGCCCAGTGACGCTCGCCGATCCATTCGCGAGCGATTTGCGCACGCACACCATAGTTTGGGACATTCGCTTTCCGCGCGCGCTGACCGCCTGGATCGTCGGTGCGGCGTTGGGCCTCGCCGGCGCGGCGCTGCAAGGTTTGCTGCGTAACCCGCTCGCGGATGCGGGTGTGCTGGGACTTTCGGGATTCGCCGCGTTGGGTGCTGTTCTGGCGTTTGCGTTCGGCATGAGCGCTCTGGCGCCGGTCGGCGCTGTTGCGTTCGCGTTTGCCGCCGCAGCGCTTGTAACATCGCTCGCCGCCGCGGCGCGAGGGCCGGCGAGCCTTGTCTTGATCGGCGTCGGCCTCTCGAGCTTCGCCGGCGGGCTCATCGCGCTTGCGCTCAATCTTGCGCCCAATCCAGGAGCGTTGTCCGATCTGGTGAATTGGACGTTGGGTTCGGTGGAAGGGCGCTCGCTGCAAGACGCTGCGTTGGCCGGAACACTACTTGCCACAGGCGCCGCACTGATCTTCGCTGCTGCACGCGGCTTGCAAGCGTTGACACTTGGAGAGGAATCCGCCGCAGCGATTGGCGCAGACGTAGGCGCCACGCGTCTGCTCGTTGTGCTGGGCGCGGCGTGCTGCACGGGCGGCGCCACAGCCGTCGCCGGCGTCATCGGATTCGTCGGCATCGCTGCGCCGCACCTTGTTCGCGCACTTGCCGGCCATGATCCGGCGCGCCTATTGCTGCCAAGCGCGTTGGCCGGCGGGGCGATGCTCGTCTACGCGGATTTGATCGTGCGCGTGCTGCCAACCGATACCGAGCTGAAGCTTGGCGTCGCCGCTGCGTTGCTTGGAGGGCCGGTGTTTGCACTCATCGCAGCTCGTCTCGCAGCGCGGGGAGGCGAAGCATGAGCGCGTTGCTCGATCTCACCGCAGCAACGGTGCTTCTCCGTGGCCGCCTTGTATTGGACGCGGTATCTCTAACGATCGCGCGGGGCGAGGTCGTCGCGTTGCTCGGTCCCAATGGCGCCGGCAAGACCACCTTGCTGCGCGCTGCGCTCGGCTTGGTGGACGCCGCATTCGGAACGGTGCGCCTTGGCGGCTCCGACCCGATGTTGCTGTCGGCGCGAGACCGCGCCTTGCGCGCCGCCTATCTGCCACAACGCCCGCAATCGATATGGCCGCTCAGCGTCGAAGGCCTGGTCGCGCTTGGACGCTACGCATACGGCGCGGCGCCCGATCGGCTGGGTGCGCGCGATCAGACTGCCGTTGACGCGGCCATCGGCGCATGTGGCCTCGACGCATTGCGTTTGCGGCGCATGGATGAAATCTCGGGCGGCGAGAAGATGCGGGCGCACTTGGCGCGAGCGCTGGCCCAGCAGGCCCCATTGCTCGTTCTTGACGAGCCCACAGCCGGCCTCGATCCCTCGCAATCGCTCGCAGCCGCAGACATCATGCGCAGTCAAGCGGCCAGCGGTGCAGTCTTGTTCACCACGCACGACATAAGTCTCGCAGCGCGCGCCGCCGATCGAGTTGTATTGCTGCATGAAGGCGCGGTGTTGGCGGAAGGCCGACCCGAGGTTTCGTTGACACCGGATGTGCTGCTGCGCGCGTACGGACGAGAGGGGCGTCTGGAGCGCATGGGCTCGGATTTGGTGGCGGTGTTTCGCTGATTAAAGCTTGAACGCGCCGCTTTGAATTTTCGCGTAAAGATCGGGCGTCACACGCACGTAGGCGCGTTGCTCGGGGTGATCGAACCACACTGCGTGTTCGCACTTACTCGGATCGAAGCCTTCCCGGACCAGATCGACTTTTCGATATTTGAAGGTGCCCGTGGTTTCGATGGCGGGCTGTATGCGAATGAACAGGGGCCGCGCATAGGTCGGCAACTCGCGCGCCAGAAAATCGCGCAATCCGTCGAGCTTGAAGTCCGCTCCCGGCGTAATGGCCGCCATACCGGCGCGGCCATCGATGTGATCCAGTTTCACGCCATAGACATTCACTTCGTCGGCGCCTGGATAGCGGGCGATCATTTCCGCGACCTCGGTGGTTGATACGTTCTCGCCCTTCCAGCGGAACGTGTCGCCGATGCGGTCCACGAAATAGAAATAGCCGTCCTCATCCTCACGCATCAGATCGCCTGTGCGGAACCAGGCATCGCCAATCGCGAAGGCATCCCGCAAAATCTTCCGCTCGGACGCGGCTTTGTCGGCGTAGCCGGAATAGCCGCCGCGCGCATCGTCCTTAATCAAGCCGATCGCTTCGCCCACTTCGCCAACCGCACAGGGCTGACACAAACCGTCTGGCCCGCGGATCGGCTGCTCGGCGTCAACGTCGAAGCGCACCAGGCGCACTTGGAAATTGCCGCGCAAATAATGTGGCACGCGGCCTACCGCGCCGGGTTTGCCATCAAAATTGAACAGCGAGACGTTGCCTTCAGTTGACCCGTAAAATTCGAGAATGCGCGGTACGTTGAAGCGCTTCTGAAACTCCGTCCACACTTCCGGACGCAGGCCATTGCCGAACCCCAAGCGCAATCGATGCGCACGTTCCTTGGGGTGTGGCGGTTGGTTCGCGAGGTAGCGGCACAGTTCGCCGATATACACAAACATCGTACAATCGTGGTCGGCGACATCATCCCAGAAATGCGACGCGGAGAACTTCCGCCGCAATACGAAGGTGCCGCCGTTGAGAAACGCCGCGCCTGCGCTGCACAAGCCACCGGTTGAATGGTACAGCGGCAGTGCGCAATAGATGCGGTCCTCAGCGTTCGATCCGGTCGATCCTGCGAAACCGCGCATATAAAGCTGCGCGCGCGTATGGGCGATCTTGGCAGCCTTCGGCATGCCGGTGGTGCCGGACGTGTAGATATAGAGCGCGGTGTCGCGGGCGCGGAGCGAGGCGCGGACGCCGCGTGGCGGCCGCTCCGGGGCAAGCTTTGGCGTTTTCAGATCGAGCGCGCGGCGCCCGTCAGCCAGGATGCCGTCCGCGTCGATCACCCACAATGTCAGCGGTCGGGCAAGGCCCGCGCGGATCGTCTCGTAGGCTGCTAAGCTCTCCGTGTCGGTGAGGACGTGGCTCGCGCCTGAGATCGACAAACAATGCGCGAGCGCCGCACCGGTCAGGTTGTTGTTGATAAGAGCCGCCGCCACGCCGCGTTTCGCGAGGCCCATCCAAGCCGGAATGTATTCCGCGCGGTTTGGCATGAGCAGCGCGACAGTGTCGCCCGGCTTCAGGCCTTCCGCATCGCTCCACGCCGCGAAGCGGTTCGCAAGCGCATCGAGTTGACGGTAGCTCAGCCGCTCGCCTTCGAAAATCAGAGCGGTGTGGTCGGCGTACTTATCGACAGCGGCTTCCCAATCATCGCAGATCAGCCAATTGGACTCGGGATCGATGCTGCGGACACGCAAAAGCGTCCGCGCCAAACTCGCGAAGAATCTGAATTCTCGGCTGATCCGCTCCAGCAGGTTCATCGTGATTGAACGTAGGGAGCTTCGCGTTAACGGACTATAGCGCAGCGCGTCGCACTAGCGACGGCGGCGCGCCAAATCCGCCTCCGCGGCGATGTGCCCAAAACTGCCCCAATCAGATGCGGAATCGATGGTGGTGAGGCGGGCCCGTGCGTCGCGAGAGCGGCCCTGGATCAGCGCCTGCGCCGCCAAACCGTAGGCGACACTGGTTGAGCCAGGGTTCGAACCGCCAGCGGCCTCTGCCTCCAAAGCCGCGCAATCGCCTTCCCCTTTGAAGCAAAGCGCGAGCCGATAATAGCCGCCGTTTTCGATTACGGTCCAATCGGCCCGCACTGGCGCTAAGGCCGCGGCCGCCGCCTGCCGATCGCCGGCGCGCGCAAGCGAAAGGTAAAGCCAGTACCGGCTCGCAGCGGCGGAATCGGAGTTGGCCGAAAGCGCGACAGCGCCGGCGAACGTGCGCGCGGCGGCGTCGAAATCGCCCTTGAGGTAGTGCGCGAGCGCGAGGTGATAGGCGATGTTGCCTTTCAGTGTTGACGTCGGCACGCCGGATGCGTTTGGCATGCCGTCGGGCTCCACGTCATCCGGACGGTCGGCCATCAACGCCTCCGCGCGCGTCAAAGCGGCGATCGCATCGTCGATGCGCCGCACCGTGATCAAGCGGTGCCCGAGGTGGCGCGGGAAACGCGCGTCTTGCGGATGCCGTGCGGCGCCGGCTTCAAACGCCGCGATCGCGTCGCGATATCGGCCGAGATAGCCGAGCCGCCGACCTGCCCAGATCGCCGCGTCGGCATCGTTGGGATTGGCTGCGAGCGCCGCTTGCGCCTCCGCCAACAAACGCTCCTGCGTCGCGCGTGCTTCAGCGCTGACCGTGGGGCGTTCCAGCGGCGCGCCAGAAAACGTCCGCGCCTCGATCTCCTGCGCCGACGCGGGCGCGGCGATCGCCATGAATGCAAGCATTCCAAATACAATCGCCGCGCGCATCGCCGTCTCCCTCACGCGCCGAGCTTAGGCGGCGGCGAGCGGCGCCGGCAAGCCTTAGCCGTTCGCGCGCGCCCAGATGCGTCGTTCGGCGGGATCGAGCGTGATCGTCATCTGGTTGAGCAATCCCATGCCCACATTCAGGAAGGGCAACCCTTCAATGAGGCCGATCTCCGGATCGGTCAGCGTCAGCGGCCCGACGCGGACCTGTCCGCGCAATTGCGCCCGATAGCGTGCGCGTTCGCCATCGACGAAGCGGGCCACACCCACGCGCTCCGGGGGCGCTACCAGCGGAAGCGACGACGCCATCGCGTAGGGGAACGTCAGCGTGTGCGGCGCGCCGGTGTCGAGGTGCGCGACGAAGTCTTGCCCGGCCACATGCACGTCAATACCCGGCAAGGGGTGGCCGCCGCTTTGATAGGGGATCGCCACGCCCTCCGGCAAATTCGCGTCGGTTTTCTCGCGCACCCGCAATTCATTGCGGGCGAAATCGAGCGTCACCAATTGGCCGCGAAACGTATTCGGACTCAGCACGCCGGCGCGTTCCAAATGAGCGGGCAGCGGCATCGCCACGGCGTTGAATTCCGGCAGCTGCGCGTCGCCGATGCGCGCGCCGCTGATGGCGGTGCGGAAGCCTTGCAAAGGCGTGCCGCCAATCGGGCTGCCGATCTGCGCTTCGCCGTTGTTGGCGAGCGACCAAGCGCGTGCGCGTTCGATCTCGACCACGTTGCCCGCGGCGCCGGTATCGAAGATCCACAATTCCGCCGGCCGATCGCCTACGCTGACGGAGAGCGCCGGGCGCGTGCCGCTCATATCGAAATGGTAGATTTGCTCCGCCTCGGCGGGCGCGACGATCAATGTGATGGGCGAGACGAACGCCATGGCAATCGTCATCAGGATGGTTCTGGGTGTCATGTGCTCCTCCGTTGGCGCGGAGGTAGGGCCGGCGCGTTGCGCGGCGATTGCGGCTCTGTTGCGCTTTGTTTCAGGAGGGCGCTTCGCAATCGTCCCAGTGTGATCGCAGACGATCACGCCATTCCGCTTCGCCGCCGTGCGACACGCCTTCGAGCGTCAGGCGAAAATTCGCATAGCCAGGATGGTTGGGCTGCGCGAAGCGCGCCTCCAGTACGTGCCCTTCGTCCGCATCGAGCCACAATTGGCCATGCAGCGCGCCGCGCACCTCGTAGCGCAAAGCCGGTTGGCCGAAGCGCACATCATCACCGGCAAAGCCGGCGCTGATCTCGCCCATTGGCCGAAACAGATCAGCCACGCCGTCTTCAGGCCATGCGAGTGCTGCCCACAAGCTGAAGCTTTCTCGCGGCGCCGGCTTGCCGGCCATGCGCGCATTGAGATCGGCGAGATCGAAATCGTAGAGAACCCAGTTCGCGCCGCCGAGCGGAATGGTCTGTTCCAAATTCATCGCCGGAATGCGGGCATGGATCGCGCCATCGCGCACATCGAGCCAAGCGAATTGCTCTTGTGTGCCATCCTCCGCGACACGGCCGCCGACAAGCTCTGTCGCTTGCATCGTCGCTGGATCGAACGTCGCCGTTACGAACGCGGCGTTGCCGCAGCGCTCCACGGATTTGTACACCTCCACATGCGTCGCGTCGGGGCGATAGACCCACACATTCTCCGGCAGGCCGCCGTCTTGGTTGGAGCGCAGATAATGCAAAATGGCCGGTGCGGCCTGGGGCGGCGGCGCTGTGGCGCAAGCCGAGAGCGCGAGCGCGGCGAGGAGGGCGGAAGCTTTCATGCCCCCATGATGCACCCAGACCCGCGCCCGGATGCGGATTAGTTTGGCGCGCCGCCTTCGGGGTACACGCCCGCGAGATCCATCAGCCAGCGGCCGGGCGGATTGATCGCGGCGAGAAAGCTCCGCGCGTGCGTCTCGGCGATTTCCTGCGACGCAAACGCATCCGGCCCCGCTTGAATGCCGGGTGACACCCAGCCGAGCCGGCCGAGATTCAGCACCCGATACACATAATAATAGTTCCGCCAGCGTTTGGCCGGCGGCGTGCGTGTCGCGGGGCGGGGTTGAACGTCGAGCATTGGGCTCAACATGGGGCGCCGCGCCGGGATTGTCAGCCCGCGCGTCAGCGTACGGCGGTGAAGCCTCCGAAAAAAGCGTGCGCCCAACTCAAAAGAGAGGGCCGGGGACGCGGCATTGCGCGTCGCAAAAGGTGCGCGGTTGGCTCCGCGCGTGTGACGCGTAAAACCGCGTCCCCGCGATCGTTTGAGGCATCGGGACGGCGCGGGGAGATGTTTCACTCTCCTGGCTCATTCACCCGATGGCGTGCAGGCCGGCCGTGTTCAGACGCCCGGACCTCGCATTCCCCACGGTTCGCGCCTTACGCTGCTCTCCCGCGGGCTTTGGTGTGCTCTGTCGCCTCCGTTGCCGGAGGGTGTGCGACGCTTGGCTTCGGCGCGCCCGCCTTCACCACACGCCGCGCTCTTCCCGGTAGCGAGAAGAGAACGGACAGCACCTCACGCTCGATCGCATCATCCCCGCATCGGCTGAACAGGTGTACCGACTGCCCTCTCGCGCGGGAATGATGCGCGGAGTGTACGGGCGGTGTTGGTGGTGTGGGATAGATTTTTGCGGAACGCTTGTGGCGCTTGAGGTTTGTGGCGTGGCGTGGGGGATAGGGCGCCTTCACCTCCGCTTGAGGGGAGGGGATCGAGGGGCGGGGTGATGCGCTAGCGGTTCAGGAGTGCGCGCCTTGTGCCAAAGCGATCAGCGTCGGCGCTTCACCCCACCCCCTGCCCCCTCCCCTCAAGGGGAGGGGGTTCACTGTTGCGCGACACTAGTCCGACGGCTCCTCGCCTTCCGGCAAGGCGCCGAGATAGTCGAACCAGCTTCGCGTGTGGGGAAAGACGGCGGCGATGAAGTCGAGCGCGTGTTGCTCGGCGATGTCCTTGGAGGGGAAGAGGTCCGGGCCGCGCGTGAGGCCCGGATGCCAAACGCCGACGCGCTTCGTCACGCCCATGCGCTTATGGACGCGATACCAATTGCGCCAGTGCTTGGCCGGCGCCGCAGGCTTTGTGAGCCGCTCTTGGAGGTCGAGCATGCGCGCGACATAGGGAGCGGGCGGCGGATGTCAGGGGCGCAAGGGAATTATTTTTGCCGGCGCTTAGGCGCGTGGAGCAAAGTGAGTGTCGTCCCTTTCATTTTTTCACCTCGCCCCCGCGAGGGGGAGAGGTCGCTCGCGTGAGCGAGCGGGTGAGGGGGCGCGCGTCAAGGATAGCGCGGCCTTTGATGCGGCGCCGCTTCCTGACAACCGCCCCCTCATCCGGCGCTTCGCGCCACCTTCTCCCCCTCGCGGGGGAGAAGGGAGTGCCATGCGTCCCCGTCGCTCGCGCGTTCGACGGAAGCGGTGTGTCACCCTTTCAGGGGGTTAGGCGGGTGAGGGTGTTGGATTGAGGCAAGGCTATTCCGCGCCTGCGGACGTATTGCAAAGTTTAAGCGTGAACACCTGCCGACCTACTCATCCAGTTCCTTCAGGAGGCTGTCGATCGCCTTGTCAGCGCCGGTGGCACTGCGTCTCGCTATGCGATAGAGTTCTGCCATCAATGCCGCATAGTTCTGAAAGCCTTCGACCGTGGGCTGGACCTCAAGCAGCATTTCTTCGCCCACTCGATCGACTACGTCTCCGAGCAAGTCCTTAATGAGGATTGTATATGTTGGAGCGTCGTACTCGTCCTCTTGCCATTCAACGAGCTGAACGATGTACGAGGCTAAGTTAGCGTCGACGGCGTTTGTAGCGAAAGCCTTCCGCCATTGAATCTTTCCTTCCCGAGTATTTCTGAATAGGCGCTCGGCCAACTGGCGCGCCTTCCCGAGTGTGGTTTCGTTCATCGGACCTTCTCCGAAAAGTGCGCGCGAAGCGACGTTACAAGGGATCCCGTCTCCCGAAGGCCTTGCGAAATCTCTTTCTTCATTGCGGCTGATGGACCTTTAGCGAGTCTGGCTTCAATCTCACCGCAGCAATCTGCAAGTCGGCGGATCGCAGATTCCAACGACTGGCGAACTTCATCGCTAAACTCTGAATGTCGATGGTGGATCAACAGGAGGCTATTTCGCAGAGCGTCAATTGCCCCGAGCACTTGGTGCCAGTTTGCGGCAGAAAGGAGTGCCTGAGCTAGTCGAATTTGCACTTCGGCTGCGGCCGCGTTGGCCGCGCACTCAGTCAGCGCGAGTTTTGCTCGAAGTTCGTCAGTCGCCCTGATGGATTCGTCCACCGCGGATTTCGTATTGTGAAGTTGGACGAGCGTAAGTGCGAATCCCGCGATCGTTATCACGACGCCGATCTCGCCGACTAATGCAACGAAGGTGGGGTCGAGAAGAATATCCAGGATGATGCCCGCGCCGATTCTTGACCCTGTGTCATAGCAAGGTTTGGAACCCACGAGAAGATAGGACAGCGCGGAACTGCCCTCCATCCCTTCTAAACGAAGGCGCGGAGCTTCACGTCTTTGGGCGGCGCCGGCCCCTCACCCCAACCCTCTCCCGCACTGCGGGAGAGGGGCGACGGGGCTAGTCGATCGGCTCGCGCTTCTCTCCCGTCGGATGCACGTAAATCTCGCTCCCAACCTCTTTGAACTTCGCGCTCATCTCTTCCATTCCGCGCTCTGCTTCTTCTTTCTTCGCCGCATAATCCCGCACGTCCTGCGTGATTTTCATGCTGCAGAATTTTGGGCCGCACATGCTGCAGAAGTGCGCGGTTTTGTGCGCGTCCTTCGGCAGGGTTTCGTCGTGGTAGGCGCGGGCGGTGTCGGGGTCGAGCCCCAAGTTGAACTGGTCTTCCCAGCGAAATTCGAATCTTGCGCGGGAGAGGGCGTCGTCGCGGAGGCGCGCGTAGGGGTGGCCTTTGGCGAGGTCGGCGGCGTGGGCGGCGAGCTTGTAGGTGATGACGCCGACTTTGACGTCGTCGCGATCGGGCAAGCCTAAGTGCTCCTTCGGCGTGACGTAGCAGAGCATCGCCGTGCCGAACCAGCCGATCATCGCGGCGCCGATGGCGGAGGTGATGTGGTCGTAGCCGGGGGCGATGTCGGTGGTGAGAGGGCCGAGCGTGTAGAAGGGCGCCTCGCCGCAGACTTCGAGCTGCTTGTCCATGTTCTCTTTGATCTTGTGCATCGGCACGTGGCCGGGGCCTTCGATCATGGTTTGCACGCCGTGCGCCCAGGCGATCTTGGTGAGTTCGCCGAGGGTTTCGAGTTCGGCGAATTGCGCGGCGTCGTTGGCGTCGGCGATGGAGCCGGGGCGCAGGCCGTCGCCGAGTGAGAAGCTCACGTCGTAGGCGCGCATGATCTCGCAGATCTCGGCGAAGTGCGTGTAGAGGAAGCTCTCTTTGTGATGGCTGAGGCACCACTTGGCCATGATGGAGCCGCCGCGTGAGACGATGCCGGTGACGCGCTTGGCGGTGAGATGGATGAAGGGGAGCCGCACGCCGGCGTGGACGGTGAAATAGTCGACGCCTTGTTCGGCCTGCTCGATCAAAGTGTCGCGATAGATTTCCCAGGTGAGGTCCTCGGCGACGCCGTTCACTTTTTCGAGCGCTTGGTAGAGCGGCACGGTGCCGATTGGGACTGGGGAGTTGCGGACGATCCAGTCGCGGATGTTGTGAATGTTGCGGCCGGTGGAGAGGTCCATCACGGTGTCGGCGCCGTGGCGGATGGACCAGACGAGCTTGTCGACTTCTTCCGCCATCGAGGAGGTGACGGCGGAATTGCCGATATTGGCGTTGATCTTCACGAGGAAGTTGCGGCCGATGATCATCGGCTCGAGCTCGGAATGATTGATGTTGGCCGGGATGATGGCGCGGCCGCGCGCGATTTCGCTGCGGACGAATTCGGGGGTCACGAAATCGGGGATGGAGGCGCCGAAGTCCTCGCCGTCTCGTCTTCCCCCGCTTGCGGGGGAAGTCCCGAGCGAAGCGAGGGGAAGGGGGGCTTCATCGCCAACGTGCCCCTCCGTCTCGCTACGCTCGACACCTCCCCGCGAAAGCTGGGAGGATAAGAGGGCTTCACGGCGCATGTTCTCGCGGATGGCGACGAATTCCATCTCCGGCGTGATGATGCCGCGTCTCGCGTACTCGAGTTGGGTCACGCACTGGCCGACTTTGGCGCGGAGCACGCGCGGCTGCTTCGGGAAGGGCGGGGTCAGCTTTTCCGCGCTGACGTTGCCGTTGTCCTCCGGCTTCACTTCACGGCCGTCGATCTCTTCGACATCGCCGCGTGCTTTCACCCATGCGGCGCGCGTGCGGGCGAGGCCGGCATTGATGTCGATTGTGATGTTGGGATCGGTGTAGGGGCCGCTGGGATCGTAGATCGTCACCGGCGGCTCGTTGGCGCTCGGATGCGGCAGCACCTCGCGGAACGGCACGCGCAAATCCGGATGCGCGCAGCCGGAGGCGTAGACTTTGCGCGAGCCGATGAGTGGGCCGGTGGTCACGCTCGGCGTGAACTCGTCGGCGCGCGGAACTTTGTTCATGTGGGTGCTTTCGGTTGAGCCGGCTTCGCGAACCAGCCGAGGAAGGTGAGCCACGCGCCGAGCAGCGCGACGAGAACGGCCAGCGCAAGTGGCACGACCGGAGAGGCCGCCACGCCGCTTGCGAGCGATGCCGCCATCGCGGGCGCGAGCATCAAAACGATGCCGCGAAAAGTCGTAAGAACGCCGAGCACGGATATCGCGATGGCGGGCGGCGTATCCCAATGATGGTGGGCGGCGAACATCGTGAGGCCGGCCATCAACGTGAACACGCCGGTGATCAGCACCAGCGGCGCGTCCTGAAAGAATGCAGGGAACAGGAGATCGATACTGCCCGCGCGCGTCGCCACCGTGGCGGCTGCGACAAGCAAGAACGGCCCGACAATGCGGGCCAGGGTTTGCGTGCGTTGAGTCGATTCTGCGTGTGTCATGTTGCTCTCCCTTCGCCGGCATGACCCGGATCAGGTTCGGCGGGTCACGGGCGACTTCCCGTATCTCAGCCGCGATCGCGCGGCCCCCCGGAGGATGCGAGCTTCATACGCCTCCGCGCGCGCGCGTTCAAGTTGGTTTGAGTTCGATCCAAAGCGCTTCGGCGCGGGCCAATACTTCTCCGCTCGCGCGGTAGAGTGCGGCGCCGGAGTTGTACTTGCGGCCTTCGGAGGAGAGCGGCCAAGCGGCGATGATGAGCGCCTCACCAACGCGTGGCGCTTCGGAGATGTCGAGCGCGAGGCGCGCGAGCAGCGCGCGGTTGATGTGCTCGTGCGCCCAAAATGTCGGGCAATCGAGCGCTGCCCAAATGAATTCAGGCGCGATTGCGCCGCGTGCGTCTGCCCAGGCCGCGCTGGGAATCCATGCGGTGGCGACCATGTCGCGCTGCGCGACCGGGCCCGTGAAAATGCGCAAGCCGTCATCGATCCCGCGCGCCGTGCCGCAGGTGAAGCAACCAGTGAAGAAGTGATTGTGGAAGCCGCGAAAGCGCTTCGCCGCCGCATCCACGTCCAGGGCATTGGGCGCGGCCGGCGCGACCCAGCTGATCGACGCGGGCGCGGCCTCGGCGATCAGGGCGTCGCCGTGATGAGCGCTGACGCCGTTGTTCGTGCGGGTGATCTGGATGGGTGTCTCCAAGGGCGGCGGCGCGCGCAGAGTGACGATTGCAGGGCCGCCGACGAAGCCCGCTAGTTTCCCGCACACATAGCCGCCATTGCCAGAGTCCGGCGGGCCATTGAATTGCTGGGCGATCGTGAAACTTTCGGCCATGGCGCTCATTAGTCTCTCGCGTCGCGCGGGTCAAAAGTTGCGCGACGATTGGCCGGCGCGCAGGATCACGAACGCATGAACGCGCCGACCTATAATGAGTACGCGCCCGCAGCGGCGTTAGCCCCGTTCGTACATTGCATCTGGACGTTCACCGCGCCGTCCGACGAGACGCCGCAGCGCATCGCGCCGGATGGTCGGCCGGAGCTAATTGTTCACTATCGCAAGCCCTATCGAGAGCGTGGCGCAACACGCGACGTGGTGCAGCCGCCGGTGCTGTTCGCGGGACAGCTGACGCGGCCCCTCACGCTTGTGGCGCAGGGCGACGCGGCCGTCATCGGCGTGCGTTTTCACGCGTTCGCGACGAGGGCGTTTCTTGGAATCGACGCCAGCGCCGCCACCGATCGCCGCCTCGACCTCGCGTCGCTTCATGGCGACGCCGCCGTGAACTTGCGCAGCGACGTTCGTGAGCAGGACGACTTGCGGCGTTGCATCTCGATTGTCGAGACCTACGTTCAAGGCCGCTTCGAACGGGCTGAAATAGACGTCGATGTGCGCCGCGCCACACAGGCCGTGATGGAGCATCGCCAGCCGGTGGCGCCCGCCGACATTTCCGAGCGGCAATGGCAGCGGCGTTTCAAACGCGAGGTTGGCGTCAGCCCGCGTATGCTGCAGACAATTGTTCGTTTTCGCAGCGTGTTCGATGCGATCGAGCATCCGCAGACCACGGGCTGGGTCGAAGCGTCGCTGGCCGCCGGCTATTTCGACCAGCCGCAGATGGCGCGCGACTTTCGTCGCTTCCTCGGCTGCACGGCGCGCGAATGGGCGGCCCAGAAGGCGGGCCTGGCGACCGCGCTCACCGGCGGCTGATGTCGCTTCGATACAAGCGCGCGGCCGAAGGATGCGCTAATGTGCGTCGCTCTTGTGGGGGATGGATCGTGCGCGCCAGCTTGCTTTGCCTTGCTCTTATCGCCAGCGCCTGCGGCGTGTCCGCGCAAAGCGCGCCATCGCCGACGCCGGATTGGCTCTCGGGCTATTGGCTCTCCTGCGACGGCGGGCAAGTGGCCGAGAATTGGATCGGCGCCGGCTCTGGCACGTTGCTCGGCACGAATCTTACGCGCGGCGAACATGCAGGCTTCGAGTTTTTGCGCATCGCCGCAAATGCGAACGGCGGCTTCTCCTACTATTCGATGCCCAGTGGTCGCTCACCCGCGACTGAGTTTGCGATGGTGTCGCTCGAAGGCGAACGCGCCGTGTTTGAGAACTTGGCGCACGACTTCCCACAGCGGATCATCTACGCACGAGCCGGCGATCGACTGAACGCCCGTATCGAGTCTGCTGATTCGAGCGAAGGCATGGATTGGAATTTCCGACGCGCGGAGATTGATGCGGCCTGCGAGTAGGCTACATTTTCAGGAAGCGCGCCGTTGGCGCGTTTGGTCCTGAGGTTTCAAACGCGACGACCTGACCACGCCCGTCGCGCTCGAACCGCACACGGCCCATCGGATTGGCGTCGTTGACGAATACATCCTCGCCGATCGCGCGTAGGACCGCCGGCGGACGGCGACCCACCCGCATGCGGAGTTGACCATCCACGAGTTCCACGTCGCGTTCGCCGTAATCGCCGACGTAAGCGCCGAGTGCGCGTGCGGATAGCGTGCGCGTTTCCGCTGTCAGCGCTTCCAAGGCCGCGCGCGATTCTGCCGCCGCATCGCTTTGCGGGTCGAGGTCGGTCAGCTGTTGCAGCGCAAGGATATGCGCGCGGGAGAGAGCTTCGGCTGAGGGTGTCTGCACATCGGGGATGACGCCAGTGCCCTCCCAATTGCGTCCAGTGATTGGATTGACCGGCGTGCCGCTGGAAATGAACACGGCAAATCCCTGCGGCGTGGGGTAAAAGCCGCCCGGATTGGCGCGGCCGTCCGTGATCTCGCCGACGATCGTTGCGCGCCGCGCTGCCTGCAGCGTGTACGGCAACGATTCCGAAGCTGAACCGCTGGCGCCGTTGACGAGTACGTAGAGTGGCGCATCCAATCTCCGTCCGCCTGCGGGCTCCGCAACGGGCGCCTCGGTGCGCGTGCCGCGTCGCGAATGGAACGTGTTGAAGATGTCTGCATCGGCGGCGACGAAATGGCTGGCTATGTACGCCACCATCGCCGGTGAGCCGCCGCGACTGTCGCGTAGATCGAGGATCACCGCGCGCGCATTGGCCACCAGATCCATCGCCGCGTCGGCGGCTTGCTTGGCCGGATCGTTCGCATCGCGCGCATCGATGCCGGCGAACTGGTCGATCATGATGTAACCGACACCGCCGGGCAGCATCTCGACTCGGCGGAAGCCGAAATTCGCGCGCGCCGCAGCGGCCTGCTGCCGCTCGAAGAAGGTGCGCTGTTGCTCCGGTGAGGGCGGGCCGCCGCTCGGAGCGGGGCCTGAGTCGCCAGGCCGGTAGCTGACATTGAAGTGGCCGTCATAGGGATGCAGCAGAGCGGTGAACGCCGTGGCGAGGTCGAGCGGATTCGTAAAGCGGTCGAAGCCGCCGCTATTCGCGCGCGTGCGCAATTCCGCGGCGATCTCCCGTCCGCGCGCCTCGTTGTAAAAATTCTCTTCGATCAGGGTGGCAATGTCGTTCGCGGCGGCGCGCGCGTCGACCCGCGCGGGCGCTTGCGCCTGCGCGACGGCCAAAGTTGGCGCGGCGGCGGGTAAAGCGAGTGCGCCGACAAGTGCGGCAAGCAAAGCGCGTTTCATAGCTGGTCCCCTGGTGCGTTTTCGCATCCCTAAGACGCTCATGTTGCGGCTGTGTTTCAGCCCGCGTCATTGTATATCGACAAACGCGCGCGCCGGTGCGCTGAGCTTCAGGGTTTGGCGAAAGCTATCACGCCCCAGCCGGCGATCATGGCGATGCCGCCGATCGGCGCCGCCATCGCCAACCCTGAATTGCCGGTCAGCGATATGGCGTAGAGCGTCGCCGCGAATACCGCCGCCCCGCTGAGGATGAGCGCCGCGCCAATTAGATTGAGCGCGCCGCTTCGGTTTGCGAGTGCAAGCCCCGCACACGCGGCGAACATCTGCAGGAATGCACCCAATTGGATTCGCGTCAGTGCTTCCGGCGAGAGGTTGTCCCGCAGTGCATGCGCCGCCAAAACCAGCATCGCCAGGGCCACGACGCCGTTGGCGGCCGCGCCAATGTTGATCGCGCGCATTCTGTCCCCCATGTTGCCGGAGCGAGATTAGAGGAAACGGGCGATGAAGCGAACACTTGGACGATCTGATATCGCCATCACACCCTTCATGCTCGGCGGCAACGTATTCGGCTGGACGGCGGATGAGAAAACATCGTTTGCGGTGCTTGACGCGTTCTTAGATCTGGGTGGGGACGCGATCGACACTGCGGATGTTTACTCATCGTGGGTTCCAGGCCATTCCGGTGGCGAAAGCGAAACCGTGCTTGGCAATTGGCTCAAGGCAAGCGGCAAGCGCGACAAGGTGATGATCGCGACGAAGGTCGGCATGTGGGACAAGCGTCTCGGTTTGTCCCGCGCAAACATTTTGGCGGCGGCAGAGGACTCGCTGAGGCGTCTGCAAACCGATCGCATCGACTTGTATCAACTGCATCGAGATGACGAGGCGACTGCGCCTGAGGAGTTCATGGGTGCGCTCGCTGAGCTGTTGAAGGCCGGCAAGGTGCGCGCCGTCGGCGTGTCGAATTTCAAGCCCGCGCGCTTGCAAGCCGCAATCGATTTGGCCGGGCCACGCATCGACACCTTGCAACCTGAGTACAATTTGCTCCGCCGCGGAATAGAGATCGATCTCGTGCCGCTCTGTTTGCGTACGCGTGTGTCAATTATTCCGTATTATGGCTTAGCCAGCGGCTTCCTGACCGGGAAATATCGCAGCGCCGCTGACAAATCCAAGAGCGTGCGTGGCGGCCGGATGGACTCGTATTTGAATGAGCACGGATTCGCGGTTCTTAGCGCTCTGGACCATGTCGCCGGCCGCCACAACGCGACGCCGGCGCAGGTCGCACTCGCCTGGGTTATGGCCAAGCCCGCCATGGCGGCGCCGATTGCTTCCGCCACGTCGGTGGCGCAATTGACGGAACTGATGGGCGCGTTGCGCGTATCGTTGAGCGCGGAGGATGTGGCGCAACTGGACGCCGCGGGGGCCTGAGGAGCATTTCATGAAGCGATTTCTGACGGTGGCGGCGCTTGCTTGCTTCCTGACGGCCTGTGGCCAGCGCGACAGCGAAGTTGGTGAGTTTTCCAACGACCTGCTGGGCAATGAGATCAAGGTCGAGGCGTTAGCCGATCCAGCGATCCCGGGCGTTGTTTGCCACATGGCCTATTTCGAGCGCGGCGTTCTGGATCGCCTTGGCAATGGCAATTGGTTCGAGGATCCGTCTAATTCGTCGGTTTCGTGCCAGCGAACCGGGCCTATCGAACTCAGCGGAGTCGACCTGTCGCGCTCGGGCGATGAAATTTTCAACCAACGCATCAGCCTGTTCTTCAAGAACAACGCGGTGCGTCGCATCGTCGACCTGGATCACAATTCGATCGTTTACGTCTCCCATTCGCGTGAAATCGTTCGTGGATCGGCGAAAATGGATATCTCCACTGTGGTGCTGACGGCTGAGGAGGTGGCCGCGGCGCGCGCACGCTGAGCTCCGTTCGCCTCTCGTGCGTAAGTTCAGTTAACGGCCCTCGCGCCCCATCGTGTTTCTTCCGCTTATCGCGTAGAAGGCGCGATGACTTCCTTTGAAAACGTCGCACCCGCCTTGGCGCGGGCCTTGGCGCAGCGCGGGTTTGAGACGCTGACGCCGGTCCAGGACGCCGTCCTTGCGCCTGAGCTGCAGGCGGCTGACCTGATCGTCTCGGCGCAAACTGGCTCCGGCAAGACCGTCGCCTTTGGCATGACCCTGGCCGCCGATCTCCTGGGCGAAACTGACCGCCTTGGCGCGCCCGGCCAGCCGTTGGCGCTTATCATCGCACCAACCCGAGAGCTGGCGATGCAGGTCACGCGGGAGCTCGAATGGCTCTACGCGCAAGCGGGCGGGGTGGTGGCGTCGTGTGTCGGCGGTATGGACGCGCGCGACGAGCGCCGTGCGCTGTTTCGTGGGGCCCACATCGTCGTTGGCACGCCCGGCCGCTTGGCCGATCACATCCGACGCGGTTCGCTGGCGATGGAGAGCCTGAAGGTCGTCGTGCTCGATGAAGCCGACGAGATGCTCAATCTGGGCTTCCGGGAGGAACTGGAATTCATCCTCGACGCCTCGCCGGCCGAGCGGCGCACCCTGATGTTCTCCGCCACCATGCCCCGTGCGATCGAGGCGCTGGCCAAGAAATATCAGCGTGGCGCCGTGCGCGTGAACACGGTGAGCACGCAGAAGCAGCATATCGACATCGAGTATCGCGCGCTTGTGGCGGCGGGACACGAATCCGAGAACGCCATCTTCAACGTGCTGCGCTACCACGACGCCACAAATGCGATCGTGTTCTGCGGAACCCGCGCCGCTGTGACGCGGCTTGCGAGCCGGTTGAGCAATCGCGGCCTCGCGGTCGTCGCGCTCTCGGGAGAGCTCAGCCAGAACCAGCGCACGCACGCGCTGCAATCCATGCGCGATCATCGCGCCCAGGTTTGCGTCGCCACAGATGTCGCCGCACGTGGCATCGATTTGCCGGACCTCGAACTCGTCATCCATGCAGATCTGCCGAAGAACACCGAGGCGCTGCTGCACCGCAGCGGCCGCACGGGCCGCGCCGGTCGCAAGGGCACAAGCGTGCTGATCGTCCCGTACTCGGCGCGCCGTCGCACCGAGCGCCTGCTCCGCGACGCGGGCATTCAGGCGAGATGGGGTGAGCCGCCGTCAGCTGACGACATCAAGCAGCGCGATGACGAGCGTTTGCTCGCCGATCCGCTGCTGATGGAAAAGATCCAGGAGTCCGAGCACGCCATCGTCGCCAAGCTGCTGACCGAGCACAGCGCCGAAAGCATCGCTGCGGCGTTCGTGCGGGTCTATCGGAAGGGACAAGCCGCACCCGAGGACCTCGCGCCGACGCCGTCGTGGCAAGAAGAGCGGCCAGAACGTAACCGCCGCGATGCGCCGCCAGCGCGCGCTGCCGCGTCACGCGACAATTTCGAGGGCGGGGCGTGGGTCTCGCTGTCCGTAGGCCGTGCGCAATCGGCGGAGCCGCGCTGGTTGATCCCGATGTTGTGTAAGGCCGGCGGCCTTACGAAGCGGCAGTTGGGTTCAATTCGTATTCAGCAGAACGAAACGCATGTCGAACTCGACGCCGGCAGCATCGACGCGTTTTTTACCCGCGTCGGAGAAGGTGGGCGGTTGGAGAAGAACATCCGCGTCACGCGCCTTGATGGCGCGCCACGCGTGCAGTCCGAGCGCCCGCAGCGTGCAGCGGACAATGAGTTTGCGGAGCGCCCCCGTCGGCGACCGGAAGGGGTCGAGCGTCCGCCGCACGCCAAGGCCAAGCCGGCGCACAAATCCGATCGCAAGCCGCATGATGCGAAACGCGCCGGCAGGCCGGCGAACAAGAAACAAAAATGGCATCCGGCGGATTGATCTGCGCGACGAGGGAAGGGTCCATGGCGGAACGATTTGAGCGTCACAAGCAGCCCTGGGGCAGCGACGAATTGCAGAAGCTGCACATGATGGCCAAGAAGGGCATGTCGCTCAAAGCGATCTCCAAGGCGCTGACGCGTAGCGAAGAATCGATCAAAGACCGCGCGAAAGCTGATGGCTTAACCATCACCAAACTGCGCTGATCATTGCGCCGCTGGAGGCTCGTTGCGGAATAACCAGAGCATGCCTTGGCGGTACGCTTCGCCGATCGATGCCGCATGTGTGCCGTTTGAGATTGTCACCGTGTTAAGCGCCCACGGCCGTGACGGTTTGGCGTTCCAATGCTCGAACCATTCCAAGGCATCGGCCCGCAGCGCCGGCCGATCACGCTCTCCGCTTGCGACGAAGAGGCTAAGGTCACTCCGCGATGCCGGTGCGGCCGGCTGGTCGTAGAAGTCGCGCTCGGATTGGAAGCCCGGATTGCTGGCGATACGGCCCCAAAACAAATCCGGCTGCGTCAGTGCGGAATAAAGCACGAAGCTTGCACCGCGCGACTGGCCCACGAGCACGCGACGCGCCGGATTTGAGCGAAAGCGCCGCTCGATTTCCGGAAGCAGCTCCTCGGCGAGGAAGCGCTGGAAAGCCGGCGAGCCGGCGACACGAAAATCGACATGGCGGAGATTGCCGGCGTTGGGATCGAACGTGCCGTAAGCGATGCCGACGACGATCGCAGGCGGGATCGGCTCGTCGTAAGTCAGAAAAAGTTGCGTCGGCGCGAGCAGTGGAAAGAGCGAGTCGCCGTCGGTGAGATAGATGGTCGAATAGGTCTGCGTCTCGTTCGCGTAATTCTCCGGCAGATTAACATAGATGTGCATCGGCCGGCCAAGGGCGGTTGAGTGCAGCGGAAAATAATCCCCGGCGAGGGCGGCGAGTGTTGGCGGCGTGGTTGGCGGCGGGGCGGTCGCGCATGACGCCGCGAGAAGAACAAAGGCCGCGACGAGTGCCGCGCGGTACGCCCTCATTTTTGCTATCGATCCCGAAGTCGAAACGGCAGCGGCACACGCATGCGTTCTTCGCCTGACGGGCCGCGATACAGGCGCGTTGTTGCGGTCGGCTCTGTCAGAGTTGGCGGCGGCGCATTCGGATCGCGATAGATTGAGCATGCTATGTCGATGGCGTGACGGCCAAAGTCCCAGCCGGTCGGCTCTTCCGACCAGATGACGCAAGTGTTGAAGTAACCATCCGCGTCCACGGCACAGTCCAGCTCGACGCGTCCGGTCTGGCCACGTTGTAGCGCGCGAGGTGGATAGTAGATGCGATCCTCCAGGTTGATACTAGCGCAGTGAGCTCGCATGTCCGTCACATCGTCGGCGTGAGCCAAGGTGTTGGCGGTCGCTAGCGCGATCGCAATCGCAGGTGTCAGAGGTTTCAGGCGGCTCGTCATGCGCTCACCCGGTTGTTCACCAAATCATCCACCACGCTTGGATCTGCCAGTGTGCTCGTATCTCCCAAGCTGCCGAGTTCGTTCTCGGCGATCTTGCGCAGGATGCGGCGCATGATCTTGCCGCTGCGCGTTTTCGGCAGGCCAGGCGCCCATTGGATGATGTCAGGGCTTGCCGTTGGGCCGATCTCGTGGCGCACCATCTGCACCAGTTCGCGCTTCAGCTCGTCGCTTGGTTCGATGCCCGTTTTCAACGTGACAAAGCAATAGATGCCTTGGCCCTTGATGTCGTGCGGATAGCCAACGACCGCGGCTTCCGCGACTTTCGTATCAGCCACCAAAGCGCTTTCGATTTCCGCCGTGCCGATGCGGTGGCCGGAAACGTTCAGTACGTCGTCGACACGGCCAGTGATCCAATAATAGCCGTCCTCATCGCGCCGGCAGCCATCACCCGTGAAATACATGCCGGGGTAGGTGGAGAAATACGTGTCGAAGAAACGCTGGTGATCCTTGTAGACGGTGCGCATTTGCCCCGGCCACGAATCGAGCAGCACGAGGTTTCCGCTGGTCGCGCCTTCGAGCAATTGGCCTTGCTCGTTCACGAGCGCCGGCTTCACACCGAAGAACGGCCGCGTCGCGCTGCCGGGCTTCATCGCCGTGGCGCCGGGAAGATTGGTGATCAACGCAGCGCCGGTTTCGGTTTGCCACCACGTGTCAACGACGGGGCAGCGGCTGTCGCCGACCGTTCGGTAGTACCAAAGCCACGCCTCGGGATTGATGGGCTCGCCGACCGTGCCGAGCAGCCGTAGCGACTGCCGTGACGCCTTCTTCACCGGCGCTTCGCCTTCACGCATCAAAGCGCGCAACGCCGTTGGGGCCGTGTAGAAGATGTTCACTTGATGTTTGTCAACAACTTCCCAGAAGCGCGAGGTGGTTGGGTAGTTCGGCACGCCCTCAAACACGAGCGACGTCGCGCCATTCGCGAGCGGGCCATAGACGATATAGGTGTGACCCGTGACCCAACCCACGTCAGCGGTGCACCAATAGATGTCGCCGTCGTGATAATCGAACACGTATTGGTGCGTCATCGCCGCATAGACGAGATAGCCGCCGGTGGTGTGCAGCACGCCTTTCGGTTTGCCGGTTGAGCCCGACGTGTAGAGGATGAACAGTGGATCTTCCGCACCCATCGGTTCGCAGGGGCACTCGGCGCTGACGTTCGCGGCGGCGGTTTCGTACACGACGTCACGCGGCGCATTCATCGGCACATCGCCGCCAGTGCGGGTGACGACGATCACGCGTTCGACTTTCGGCGCCAATAGGCAAGCGTCGTCGACATTGCGCTTGAGTGGGATCGTTTTACCGCCGCGCACGCCTTCGTCAGCGGTGATGATCACCTTCGAATCGCAATCATTGATGCGATTGGCAAGGCTATCAGGTGAGAAGCCGCCAAACACGACCGAATGCATCGCGCCGATCCGCGCGCAGGCGAGCATCGCGTACGCCGCCTCGAGGATCATCGGCATGTAGATCGTAACGGCGTCGCCCTTCTTCACGCCTTGCGCCTTCAGCACATTGGCGAAGCGGCAGACGTGTTCGTGCAATTGCCGGTACGTGACCGATTTCGACTGTTCGGGATCGTCGCCCTCCCAAATGAGCGCGACCTGATCCCCGCGCGTCGCCAGATGCCGATCGATGCAATTGTAAGAGACATTGAGGATGCCATCCTCATACCAGCGGATGCGGAAATCATCCTTGCGGAATGAAACGTCCTTCACCTTTGTGTACGGCTTCATCCAATCGAGCCGCTGGCCTTCGACGCCCCAGAACGCTTCGGGGTCCGCGAGCGCGGCCGCGTGTTTTGCGCGATAGGCCACGTCATCGACATAGGCTTTGCGCGCCCAGGCATCTGGAACGGGGATCACAACGGATTCAGACATCAGCGCTCCTCATTCGCATTTATGCACCGCGGGCGTCCTCATGGGCAATCGCGGCGCCGGACAGCGACGCGCTCGCGGTTCATATTTCGCTTAATGGGCGACGCTGGCGGCGCGGCGAAACACCGTGCGAATAGTGAAATTGCTGACAAGCCTGCGCACGCCGGGCAAGCGTGACAGCGTTTCCTGGTGGACGCGCTGATAGCGATCGTCGTCGGCAATAACGATGCGCAGCAGATAATCGCTCTCGCCCGTCATCAGATGGCAGTCCTGAACCTCGCGACACAACGCTACCGCGCGCTCGAACGCTGCCATGGTCTCCTGACGTTGGTTCTCCAGCGTCACCGCGACAAAGACAGTCGCACTCCGGCCCAGCGCGCGCTCGGAGAGGATGGCGGCGTAGCCCTCGATCACGCCCGCTGCCTCCATCGCCTTGACGCGTCGGTGGCAGGCGGAGGGGGAGAGTCCAATGCGTTCAGCCAGAACCGAGCTGGTGAGCGCCCCGTCGCGCTCAAGCTCAATCAGGATCTTGTGGTCGAAATCGTCGAGCTGGGCGGGAGAATTTGGCATCTTGATAGGCAAGATGACAGAAAATCGGCGATTGATCCACGGTGGCAGGAAAAATATCGAAGAAAGTGCGCGGCACATGGGATATTTCGGCGTCAAAGAGCAATATTGCCGGAGGAAATCCCAATGCGCGTCGGCTGCCCGAAGGAAATCAAAGTTCACGAGTATCGCGTCGGGCTGACGCCAGAGAGTGCGGCGGAGCTGGTGCGCACCGGCAATGAAGTGTTCCTGGAAACCAAAGCAGGCGAGGGCATCGGCGCGCCGGACGCGGTGTACGAAAAAGTCGGCGTGAAAATCCTGCCGAACGCCGACGCGGTGTTCGAGCAGGCTGAAATGATCGTGAAGGTGAAGGAGCCGCAGGCGGTTGAGATCGCGCGGTTGAAGCCGAAGCACACGCTCTTCACGTACCTCCACCTCGCGCCCGATCCGGAGCAGGCCGAAGGGCTGATGAAATCTGGCGCGACCTGCATCGCCTATGAAACCGTCACCGATAAAGACGGCCGCTTGCCGCTGCTGAAGCCGATGAGCGAAGTCGC
Source organism: alpha proteobacterium U9-1i (assembly GCA_000974665.1). NCBI lineage: Bacteria > Pseudomonadati > Pseudomonadota > Alphaproteobacteria > alpha proteobacterium U9-1i. Next base: position 837,759 of record BBSY01000002.1, read on the forward strand.
CGGCCGTATGTCGATCCAAGTCGGCGCGCATTATCTTGAGAAGGCGCATGGCGGCCGCGGCGTGCTAATGGGCGGCGTCCCCGGCGTGCAGCCGGCGCACATCGTGATCCTTGGCGCCGGCGTTTCCGGCTACAACGCCGCGCAGATCGCCGTCGGCATGCGCGCGCGCGTCACCGTGTTCGACAAGAACCCGCAGCGGCTTGAGGAGCTTGACCGCGAATTCAACGGCCGCCTTGAAACCGTGTATTCAACCAAGGCCGCGATCGAGGAAGCGGTGAAGGAAGCCGATGTCGTCGTCGGCGCGGTGCTCGTCGCGGGCGCGGCCGCGCCGAAGCTGATCACCAAGGCGATGCTGAAGACGATGCGCCCCGGCTCGGTGCTGGTGGATATTTCGATCGACCAAGGCGGCTGCTTCGAAACCTCGCACGCCACCACCCACAGCGAACCCGTGTTCAATGTGGATGGCATCATCCATTATTGCGTCGCCAACATGCCCGGCGCGGTCGCCCGCACCAGCGCCTTCGCGCTTAACAACGCGACGCTCCCGTTCGCGCTCGCGCTCGCCAACAAGGGCTACAAGAAGGCGTTGCAAGACGATCCACACCTCGCCTTCGGCCTCAACGTCTACGAAGGCGCGATCGCGCACGAGGCGGTGGCGAAGGATTTGGGCAAGCCCTACGTGCGCCCGAGTTGGTTGGAGTAGGGTTCCGCTTCTGGCCCGAAGCGGACATGCGCTTCCAACAACTAAGTCCGTCATCCCGGACACGCGGAGCGTGATCCGGGACCCAGTGGCAAACGACGAACCCTTCGATCCCCTGGGTCCCGGCTCTCCCTTCGGTCGGCCGGGATGACGGTGGTTCCTCGATGAAGTCCGTCTTCGGCGAACAGCAGACTTCGTCATTCCGGACGCGCGAAGCGCGATCCGGAACCCAGGGGCAATCAGCGCGTCCTTGGCCCCTGGGTTCCGGGTTCGGCTTCGCCGTCCCGGAATGACGAAGAGTTTTGCCGTCGAAGGTGAGCGCTAAACCTCACCCTTCCACTTATCGCCATCACGAACTGTGGCCCGGCGACGAGGTTCGAATACGGGCCGGTAAGTTATGGCTGCGCGCGCGCGTCGTGCTAGCGTCGATGTATGACACAGAGTCAACGCACCCTCATTGCCTTCTACGCGCTCGTCGCGATTGCCGCGCTCATCACGACGTGGGGGCAGAACATCGCGTACTTTGGAGACGGCCTGTTCGCCGCGTTTCAAAGCTTCGCACTGGAGGCGAAGGCCAATCCAGCCAGCCGATCGATCAGTGTCGATATCGGCTTCTTCCTGCTGGCCGCGTCGGCCTTCATGGTGATCGAAGCGCGGCGGCTCGGCGTGCGCTTCGTGTGGCTCTACATCTTGGGCGGCTTTCTCATCGCCATCAGCGTCACGTTCGCGCTCTTCATGATCGCGCGCGAACTGCGCATCGCCAGGCAGCCAGAACGGGGCGGAGCGTGGTCGCTGACCGTTAGCGACCTGATTGGGCTCGCGTTGGTGGCGGCGGCGGTGCTGGCGCTAAGCTGGTTCATCTTGACCTAGCGTCGCCGCAAAGAAGCCCGAGACGGGCTGGCGGGCGGTTGGTATCGCGACGCGAGCGGCTCGGCGCCGACGCGGGGGATGACGTGCGGTTCAACATTGATGCGATGGAATGGCTGGCCGCGCACCGGTCGCCCGTGCTTACGGATTTTTTCCAGTTTTGGACCGCTTTCGGCGACGTCCAAGGTTATGTGCTGGTCTTCGCTCTCTTGTTTATGGCGGTGGATAAACCGCTCGCGGTGCGATTTGGCGTGATCGCGCTCGTCGCGATGAGCCTCAATCACGTCCTGAAGGAGCTCATTCAAAATCCTCGGCCTTTCATCGAAGGTGAACTCTATTTGCAGCGTTGGGCTGTCAGCACCGACACGGCGGCGGCGTTGGCGCGCGAATACTCTACGCCTTCCGGCCACGCGATGGCCGCCGGCGCTGCCTACACGTATCTCGCGGGGCTGCTGCGCAAGCCGTATGTGCTTGTCGGCGCGCTGGTGGTGATCGTGCTGGTCGGCGCCTCTCGGCCTTATCTCGGCGTGCATTATGTCGAAGATATCCTGCTCGGGTGGATTATCGGCGGGTGCCTCGCATTGCTCGCGCTTCGATACGCTGGAGCAGCGCCGTCGGCGTGGAGCCGGTTGCGCGCGCCACTGCGTATCGCGTTGTGCGCAGCGTTTAGCGCCTCGGTGTGGCTCGCCACAGTGGCGCTGAACGGTTGGTCGCTCGTCGGCGTTCCGCACGCCTTTATCAGCCAGCTGGGTTTCCTCACCGGCTTAATGGTCGCGTGGCCGTGGGAGGCAAGGCGCCTACGCTTCGATCCACGCAGCGCTACGATCGCGATCAAAACAGTGCGCGTGGCTTTGTGCGTCGCGCTCGTCGCCGTGACACTGGTGGTGCTCGACCAAATCGTGGAGCGTATTGCTTCCGACGACACTATTCTCGGCCATGCCCTACGTTACCTGCGCTATGTCGCGTCGGCGTCTGTCGGCGTGTTGCTGGCGCCGCTGCTTTGCGTGAGGTTGGGCCTGGGCGCGGCGTCCGCTGACATTATCCGCCCGAGCCATACGGCCGCGTGATTATTTCTAGGTAATGACCGGAAGGATCATTGAAATACACGCCGCGTCCGCCGTCGTGATGATTGATCTGGGCTTTGTGCGCGTGACGCGGGTCCGCCCAATAGTCCAGCTGTCGCGCCTGAATGCGGCCAAAAATCTCGTCGAATTCCGCCTCGCTCACCAGAAACGCGTAGTGCTCAACGATCATCGGTTCGTCTGTGGAGATGAAGTCGAGGCTGACTCCGTTGGCGGTGTCCACCACCATAAACGGACCGAAGCGCCTCGGCGGCGGCAGGCCAAGAATGTCTGCGACGAAGACCGCGGATTCCGCGTTGTCGCGCGCATGAACGATCGTGTGGTTGAGCTGAACGGCCATGCGCTGAACATAGGTTCGCGCATCGCCAAGGCAACCGATGCGCCGCTCATTGGTTGAGCCACCATGGCGCAACCAATCTCAATCACCATCCCGCACAGACTGGGCAAGGCCGAAGCGCGCGCCCGCATCGTCGGCGGCTTCGATCGGCTCAAATCTCAGATAACCGCCGCGCATATCGCCAATTTCACCCAAGGGTGGGACGGTGATCGGCTGACTTTTCAAGCCCAAGGCCTCGGCCAAACCATCACTGGCCGCCTTGACGTGAACGAGACCGATATCCGCATGGAAATCGATCTGCCGGCGTTTCTCGCGAACCTTGCTGACAAGATTGCGGGCAAGCTGCGCCGCGAAGGCCAATTGTTGCTGGAGAAGAAGCCCTAATACAACAATAGCGCTGCGCGTTCGGCGGCCCAGGCTTGCTCATCCGGCCTGGTCAGCGCGTCCAGATCGGCCGGCGTCGCGTTCGCATCGTCCACCCATTCGCGCAGCAGTGGCGAGCCGTTGATCACGTCGATCGCGAGCTTTCCGAGTTCATACTCGTACGGGAAATCGCGCCAGAGATCGTACGCAGGATAGAGCCTGCGGATCGCCTTGAAGCCAAGCGTCTGCACGCGCCACGGCTGAAACGCCGCGTGATCATAGCTGCTGTCTTCGACGTGGATTTGAACGCCGCTGCAAAGTTTATGGACGTGCTTGTGGAATGTCGGCTCGAACCAGCAATCGCGCAGTTTGCAGCCGTTCAGCCATTGCGGCGCGATGGCGTGCATCTCTTTGATCACAGCTCGCGCGTCGATGTCCGGCGCGCCGAACAATTCCAGCGGCCGCGTCGTGCCGCGGCCTTCGGAAAGCGTCGTGCCTTCGAGCATCACCGTGCCGGCATAAGCGCGCGCCATCCAAAGATTCGGCGCGTTTGGTGACGGATTGATCCAAGTGCGTTCGCCGAGCGGCCAGCCATAGCCAGGCGCGGCGCCTGGGTCGTAGCCCTCGATTGTGATCACGCGATACGCGACGTCGAGCTTGTAGTGCGCGATGAACCAATGCCCGAGCTCCCCGAGCGTGAGCCCGTGGCGCATCGGCATCGGCCCGGCGCCGACAAAGCTCTCCCAGCCCGCGCGCAGTGTAAGCCCTTCAATTGGCCGCCCCGCCGGGTTGGGCCGATCGAGCACCCACACCTCTTTGCCGGCTTTCGCGCATTCTTCGAGCATGTAGAGCAGGGTGGTGATGAAGGTGTAGATGCGGCAGCCGAGATCCTGCATGTCAATCAGCACGACATCGAACGTGCTCATCATCTGCCCGGTTGGCCGGCGCGTTTCGCCATAGAGGCTGAACACCGGCACGCCATGCACCGGATCGTTATAATCCGGGCTCTCCATCATGTTGTCTTGCTTGTCGCCGCGCATGCCGTGCTGCGGGCCGAATGTCGCGCTGATGTTCACGCCAGCGGCGACGAGCGCGTCGAGCGAATGCGTGAGATCAGCCGTTACCGACGCCGGATGCGCCAGCAATGCCACGCGCTTGCCCGCAAGCGGCGCGCGCAAAGCAGGATCTGCGAGCAAGCGGTCAAGGCCGAATTTCATGGCGAAAGCTCATACGCAAAAGATGTCGAATGGTGGAAGTCTGGTTTACCCGGCGCGTGCGCCAGCGCCCAATAGGATTTGCCGCGAGCGTCCTCGATCACGGCGCTGAGCGCGAGCTGATACGGCGCGTCCAACGGCAGCTCGATGAACGCATGCAGCTCGTAGCGATCGTCGCTCGCGTGCACTTCGATCCGAGGCGCGGCAATGTCGTCGGCATTGCGCATGCCGGCGCGATAATCGTCAAACCGATACGCCGCCCATTGTGACGACGGAGAGAAATTGAGTTCGCAATAGCTCGCCGCGCCCGGCGCGCGCACGAATGCTTCAAAGCAGGTGTGCTTCCACAGTTCGTCCGTCCGCGCCGGCGAAGCGGGAGCGGGGACCAGCAGCTCGGCGATCGCGCCATGCGCCAAATAGCGCAACGCCAAGGCGCGCGGGCGCGGGCGCGCGATCTCAACCGCGATGGCTGAGATCGCGGCGCCGGGCGTGTCCGGATGTGGTTTGAGCGCCAGCCGCATGCGCCGATACTAATCGGCCATGACGTTTAACGGCGCGAAAATTTTCAGGACGTTTCCGGGGGCGGAGGTCCGCTCCGCGCCCGGAATGAGTGTTAGCCGTCGATGTCCCAGCCGAGTGCGGCGCGGCCGGTGTAGCGAAGCTGCGGCTTTTCCTGCAGCGGGTGGTAGCGCGCGGCTTGCACGTCGCGGAACGCGCGCTCCAGTTCGAGGCCGCGATAGAAGGCGGCGCCACCGGCGACTTCCATCGCCCGCTCCACCGTCTTAATCGCGCCTTGGCTGGCAAGCGTGCGGCCGATCATGGCGCGGCTCGTGGCTTCCGGACCCGGCGCGTCGGTTTCGACGGCGCTGATCATGTCGTTCAGCGCCAGGCGCGCGCCGGCGAACGCGTTCTCCATTTCGCCGACAAGCGTCGCCAGCGCTTCGTCTTCCGGCTTCTTGCGCGCCACTTTGAGCGCTGTCGCCCGCGCGCCTTCGGCGACGCCGACATAGGCCGAATAGATCAAAGCAAACGCGTGCAGGCTGATGATGTGGAACAGTGCGTGCCACTTGCCTTGCGGACGACGGCCGGAGATCGCGGCGTCGGCGACGAACACGTCCTTCAGCTCCACGTCATGCGAGCCGGTGCCGCGCATGCCCATCACCTTCCAGGTGTCGAGGATGCTCACGCCTTGGCCCTTCAGCGGCACGCCGAAATGCAGCACTGTTGGACCGGCCTGCGGATCGTCATAAACGGCGCTCGTCATCAACAGATCGCCAGCCGGCGAGCCGCTTGAGAAGATCTTGCGCGCATTGATGTGGAAGCCGCCGTCGACTTTCGTCGCCACGCCCGCGCCCTTCAGCCAGTCCGAGCCGCCGCTCGACACCAGCACGAGGTTCTCGGCCGCGACGCGCTTCAACAGGCCGTCGGTCGGCGCGTTCTGATGCTTCCAACGCCACGCCGCCACATCAACAAGATGTGAGTGCATGGAGAAGGCGAGCGCGGTGGAGCCGCAGCCCGTGGCCAGCACGCGGATGGCGTTGCACATCTCCCGGTGCGTCGCGCCGTGGCCGCCAAGCTCGGTTGGCACGAGCGCGCGGAAGAAGCCTTCTTCCTTCAGGCGCCGATAATTCTCAGCGACGAAACGGTCCTCGGCATCGTAACGCGCGGCGGTGCGCGCGAATTCTTCGGCCAGCTGCGCCGCGCGCGCTTGCCAATCGATGGCTTCGGTCATCGGTCTGTCTTTCACTGCGGTATTCATCTTAGCACCTTGGGTTGGTCCCGGCCTCTGGCGCGGAGAAAACTCCAAGTCCGGGTCGCGGCTCTAGTTCTAAAACTGAATCGAGCAGGTACAGAAACTGTAGTGACGCCTTGGCCCCGCGGGCGTAAATTCCGCCCTAGGCGGAGACAGCCCATGACCCAAGGCAGCTACAAGCAATTTTGTCCCGTGGCGATGGCGGCGGAGGTGCTCTGCACCCGCTGGACCATCATCGTTCTGCGCGAGCTGGTGTCCGGCTCGACCCGCTTCAACGACCTCCGCCGCGGCGTGCCGCGCATGTCGCCGGCTTTGCTCTCCCAGCGCCTGAAGGAGCTGGAAGCCGCCGGCATCGTCACGCGCACTTCAGGCAAAGGCGGGGTGGAATATCACCTCACCGACGCTGGCCGCGAGCTGGAGCCGATCGTCATGGCCTTCGGCGTTTGGGGACAGCGTTGGGTCGAGACCGACCTCTCGCTCCAGCATCTCGATGGCCAGCTCTTGATGTGGGACATGCGCCGCAAGCTCAACCCCGAGCCAATGCCGCCGCGCAAAAGCGTGGTGCAGTTCCAATATCCCGAGCAGCCCGCCGCCAAGCGGCAATATTGGATGATCGTCGATCCGGGCGAAGAGGTGGACCTCTGCTACGTCGATCCCGGCTTCGACGTTGATCTCTACGTCTCCACCGATCTGCGCACGATGACGGCGATCTGGATGGGCCTCGACAACGTCAAAGCCGCTCTGCGCACCAAGCGCATGCTGCTCACTGGCGACAAAACCCTCTCCAGCAACATGCAAATCTGGCTGGGCCTGAGCCCCTTCGCAAACACCGAGAAGTTGGCGAGCTGACGCGCTAACCGCGCCGTAATTGGTGGCGCCGCGCGGAGGATTTGTGCATTGCACAACAAGTGAGGCCTAGGCCTCTTGGCGAGGTGGCGGTCGTTAGCGAACGCCCGCACCGTTACATCGCGCGGAACTGGACATCGCCAGCAAGCATTTGTTCAGCATTAATGCAGCATTGTGACTGTCGGAGGACCTCATGCTCGAGAAAAAAATCGGCGAGCCCTGTCCGACGTGCGATACGCCGCTCATGCGCCGCCGCTCAACATTCCGAACCATTGTCGGCGATGTCGCGTTTTGTGCGCGATGCTGTTCCAGTTTCGAACTCGCGTGCGAGGACGAGCCCATGGCCTTGCTCGGTCCGTTGGCCGCTTTGGTCACGCCAATTCCCGCCCGCTAGGCGCAGTTGAATCCGGCGAAACGATGCGTTCGCGTCGGTCAACGCGCTTGCGCAAGCAAGGCGAAGAGCTGGCCTTCCGTATAAGATAGCCTCCAGCCTCGATAATTGAACACCGCGCCGGCTCGATAGTCGGCGGCCACACGCGCCTTAAGCGCGGGCAGGGCGCCATCATGAAAGCCGTCCGGCAAGAGCGCTGCGCGCGCCATGTTCAAGTCCGCGCGCGGGTCGGCCTCAACATAGGCTTCGCCGATCGCACGGCCCGCCGAATAGTCGGCCGTTTGCGCAGACGCGGGCAACGCGGCGCTGACGCCCAGCGCGACCAGCGCCAACAAAATGTCGCGCTTGCTGAGGTGGTTCATGAGCGTGCTCCGAGGCGTTGCTTCAAATGATCGGAAAGGCGCATGGCCAGCGCAGCGAGCGTGAGCGTGGGGTTGGCGTTCCCCGACGTCGGAAAAACCGACGAGCCAGCGACATAAAGATTGCGCATGCCGTGAACGCGGCAATTCTGATCGACTACTCCGTATTCAGGATCGACGTGCATACGAGTCGTGCCCATGTGGTGGCGCGCGGGCGTCATGATCGACAGGTAATGCTCGCGCGCCACAGGCCAGCACACGCGCCCGAGGCCCGCCGCGCCAAGCGTGTTGGCGAATTGGGCGATCGAAGCGTCCAGCTTGTCGAAGTCCATGTCGGTGAAGCGCCAGTCCAGCCGTACCCGGGGCATGCCGAGCGCGTCTCTAGCCGTATCGTCAAGAACGATACGGCTTTCGGGGTTCGGCAGTTGCTCCGTCTTGAAATAGATCGTGAGGTTGCGCGCTGGCCCGCCGCCACGATCGATGGCGCCGATCGCCCTCATCAGAGCCGCGACATCCGGCGTGAGATCTGCTGTCTCGTCGTACAGGGTCACAGTAAAATTGACTGTCTGGCCGCGCCGCTGACCATCAAGCGTGTTGGCCAGCACGCAATGGATCTTGTCGCGATCATTGTTGGTGTAGAGCCCCATGGATGCGGCACCATCGCTCACGCACATCGATGAGTTGCGGCCCTCGGGCGCGTCGAACTTGCCGTAATTGACGTGCCCCTGAAAGCAGCGACCAACCCAATCGTTGCCAATGCCGTTCGCCAGCATCAAACGTGCGTTCTCGACGCCGCCGGTGGCAAGCACGTAGGCACGGCCGCGCGCTGTGTGATGCCTGCCGTTCAGACACGCGACCTTGACGCCTGTCACGTTGCCACGCCGGTTGCGCGCGAACTCGACGACATTGGCGTTAAGATAGACCGAGATGTTGGCGGCATCCGCGAAGCTGGTGCGAAACTCATCAAACGCCGCGCGATCCGCCGCTCCAGAAAAGCGCGTAAAACAGCGTGGCGCGGAGAAAAAATCTCCACCCATCTCGAAAACGGGGCGGCCTTCCTCACGAGGCGGCGCGTTGTTCACGTCGAATTGCGGAATTTCATAGAGCCGACACGCGCGCTCATAATAAGGTTGCATCTGGGCGCGCGACATCGGCCAGCCGGAAAGCGGCAACCAATCGCGCGGCGCGAAATCGCTTTCATCCAAAGGCACCAATTTGCCGCCCCAGACATTGCCGGCGCCGCCAAGCCCGCGAAAGCGTGACGCAATGAGATAGTCGTTGGCTTCCAGGTCGGGATTGCCCGGTCCGCGCATCACGCCTGCGCCCGCGTTGAGCTGCTGGAGGTCGCGATCCATCTCGCGTCCGCCACTTTCGATGATCGCGACACTCTTGTTGAGCCCCGCCCATTCCTTGGCGATGGCGATGCCTGCCATGCCGCCACCGATGATGATCAGATCGGCGTCGATTTCGGTTGCTTCAGGCAAATCTCGGGCGTCGATGAAAGCCATCGCGCAACTCCCTTGCTGTCTTGAGTGTGGGTAAGGCTAGCGGCGGGCGCCGTGTCGTCGGAGCAGCTGGACCATGTCGTCATGGCCGTACTGCCGAGCCTGGCTGAGCGGCGAGCGTCGCTCCATGCCCGTTGTCGTTGGCGCGTCCACGTCCAAGTTCACATCCGCGCCGTGTGCGATCAGATAGACAGCGACATCAAGTTGGCCGTTGGCGGCCGCGTTGATGAGCGGCGTTTCATCGCCGCGCACAAACGCGTTCACGTCGGCGCCGGCCTCTACGAACAGCGCGGTCAACGCCATGTCGCCACGATCTGCGGCCACGATGAGCGGATTGCCGTCGCCCGGCGCACGCACGTTCACATCAGCGCCGGCTTCAAGCAACAGGCGAGCGGTGGCGATGTCGCCGTTCTGCGCAGCGACAACGAGCGGCGTGCCGTCGCCGTGTGTCCAGTGGTTTGGGTTCGCGCCAAGGTCGATGAGGTCGCGCGCTGCTTCTTGGTCGCCGTTCTTCAACGCGCTGACAAGTTGTGCGCCCAATGCGCTGGCGAAGAAGTTGGCGCCGCGCTGTGGCGCCTGTTCCGCGTAAGCGACGCGCGCCGGCTGCGCCGCCCAGATGGCGATGCTTAGACTCGTGGCGGCGGCCGCGCAGGCAAGCGCGCCCAGCCGATGCCGTGCGGACGTTGGCGCAGGTTTGCCGAGCATGGCTATGCGTTGCTTCAGAGGGCCCGCGCCAATCGGTGGCCAAGCGCAGCCTAAAGGCACGGCTTGCGCGGCGAGCTGCGTTTTCAGCATCGCCTCGGCGTAGACGCGGCGGGCGCCAGCGTGCCGGGCGATGACACGTGCGTCGCAGGCAAGTTCTTGATCAACGCGCAGTGCCGCGCGAGCGATGTGCGCGAGGGGATTGAACCAGTTGAAGCATTGCAGCAGGGCCGCGAGCGCGTTGACCTGGACGTCCCCAGCGCGGATGTGGGCGCGCTCGTGCTCCAACACGAGCGCGCGTTCGGCTGGGCTGAAGCGTTGCTCGAAATCCACGGGCACAACGATGCGCGGCGCCAGCACCCCAATGACGGCAGGGCCAGAGTTGCTGTTGGCCACAAACCGCAGCTGACGGATCGCAAGCAAAGTCAGCGCGAGCACAAATCCTGTGAGCCAGAGCGCGAGTGCTAGCGCCGGCCAATCCAGCGCGGTGGTGTCGGCGCTCTGAAGTCCGGTGACCATTTGCACGGCCTGTGGCGCGGAATCGCCGACGACGCTCGTGTCGCCGCTGTCTCGCGCCGACACGATTGGGCGAAAGATCGTGCGTGCGGGGAGAAAGCTCGCGAGCACGGCTACGGGTGCAAGCGCCCAAAACGCATAAGCGATTTGCGGGCCGAAGGCGGCGCGCAGCGGCGCGCGGAGCGCCAGCACGAGAACAATCGCCGCGCTCAGCGCGAGCGTCGCGCGCATCACTAAGGCCAGGAGATCAACGCTCATCGTCCAGCTCCGCGATCAAACGTTTCAAGTCGGCGATGTCGGCCGCGCTCAGCTTCTCGCGCTCGGAAAAGTGCGTGACGAGCGAGGAGAGGCGTCCGTCGAAGAGCCGATCGAGCAAATTGGTGCTTTCCTCATCCACATAATCGGCGCGTTTCAGTTTTGGGCTATAGAGGTATTTGCGTCCGTCCTTCGTGGCGGCGATCGCGTCCTTGCCGAGCAGGCGGTTGAGCAGGGTTTTGACGGTCGCTTCCGTCCATCCCTGGCTCTCCGCCACCTCGGTGACGATGTCTTCCGCGCTTAAGGGATTGCGCTTCCACAACGCCTCCATCACCACGCTTTCCGCCGCACTGACACGCATGTTTACACCTGTAATCGCGTATTGATTACAGCTGTAAACGCATCCGTCAATCGGGAATGCGACGAATGTCGTTCGTCTCAGCCACGCGAACGGGCTTGCGCATCGGCGCTCGGGCGGCAACTTCGCTTCATGCTGGCGAACGCAATCACAACTTTCCGAACGCTTCTCACTCTGCCGCTGTTCGCCGTCCTCGCCTTCGGCGGCAACGCCTGGCTCGGCTTGGTGCTTTTCCTTGGTTGCGGCGCGCTCGATGTCGTCGACGGCCAGGTCGCGCGCCGTTTGAATCAGACGAGCGCTTTCGGCGGCATGCTCGACCTCGTCGGAGATCGTTTGCTCACTTTCGCCGCTGTCGCGGGCCTCATCGTCAGCGGCGGCTTGCCGGGCGTGCACGCGGTTGCGGGCCTCGTCCTCATCGTGCGCGATTTGATCGTTGCGTCCCTCAACGAAGCGTTGCCCGGTAAACTCGGACCGCGCGTCAGCACACTGGAAATGCTGAAGATTGCAGCCGCTTTCATTGGACTGTCGCTCGCGATCACGGCGCCGTTGAGCCTATTTTCTGCGCATCAGCTGGCCGGCTGGGTGCTGCTTTGGATCGCGGCCGTTTTGACCGCGATCACCTTGCTTCAATATTCGATGCGCGCGCTGCGCGCGTTCGCAGAGAAGTAGCCGCGAAACAGGCGCGCGGCGACTTTCACCGGATGAAGAAGTTGCCCGAGCACGCCACGTCCCATGTCGTCGGGGACGCCCAGCGGCGCCGCACATGGCCCAGGTGCATGGTAGGTGCCGAAGGCTTGGTCGAACACCGAGAAAAGGGTCGCGAAATTTTTGCCTGCGTAGGCGCTGTCGCGGACGTGATGCCAGCGATGCATGGCCGGCGACACCAACACGCGGCCGAGCGGGCCGAAGGTCCACGGCAAATCCATATGGATAAACATGCCGTAGTAGTGTCGTGTCAGGGCGTTCGCGAGCACGGCCCAAGGAGGCAAGCCAAGCAAAGCGAGCGCCGTACCATCGATCATGGTGGTCGTCAGGCGGTTAATCGGGTGGAAGCGATGCAACGTCGTCCACGTCATCGCGGTGTCGCTGTGATGCACGGCGTGTGCGGGCCAAAGTGGTGGACTGTGTTCGAGGCGATGGCGCCAGTAGCCGACAAAATCGCCAATCACGAGCGTGATGCAAGCCACCACCAAGGTTGGCAGGTTCACCCACGTAGCGGCGCTCACCAGCATTAAACCATGCGCGCTCAGCCACGCCGCAAGCGACGCCGCCATCAACCCAAGACCTGGCGCGATCAGCAAGGCGTCGAACACATAGAGCGTGAGATTGACTCGTACTTCGCCCGCCGCCGCGCGCGCGGTGCGCAAAGATGCAAGACCGCGCGCGAGGAGCGCCAGCGCGGCAAAGCCCAGCGCCGGCCAAAGCAGGGGCGCGGCGAGCGCCGCCAACTGGTCGAGCCAGATCATGCGTAGAGCGTGCCTTCGCTGACCTTCACGGCCTTGCCGGCAATGCGGACGCCCGCCAGCGCGCCGGCTTCGATGTTGATCTCGAGTCCGATGAGCGATGGCCGGCCCATTTCCACCCCCTGCAGAATCGGCAACGTGTGCCAGCCGTCATCTAGCTTTTCGAACCGCGCCAACGCACCCGCAAACGCTGCCGCTGCGCCTCCTGTGGCGGGATCTTCGATGATGCCAAGTTCGGGCGCGAACATACGCGCGCGGAACGAATGCGGTGCATCGCGCTCGGCGCGGGTATAGATGAAGCATTCGGTGACGCCGAGATGCTGGGACAAGTCATTCGACGGCCGCACGCGCCCAAGCGCTGCGATATCGGCCACGGGGACCATCGCGAACGGCACGCCGGCGGAGAAGATTGAAGGAATGTGCGCGCCGAAGCCGAGGTCGGCCGGGGTCAGGCCGATCGCGCCCGCGGCTGTTTCAAGCGAGGGGTCGTCGCCAGCCGAAATGGAAAGCTTGGGCGCCACGAACTCGGCGAAGCTGGCCCCGTCAGTGGCGATTTTGACGCCGCAACGGACCGGTCCAATCTTTTCTTCCAGCACGAGCAGCAAATCGCGCGGCTCGCCGCGCCCGTGATTGGCCTCGGCCCAAGCGACAGCGCAGCCAATCGTCGGATGTCCCGCGAAGGGGAGCTCTTTGGTCGGCGTGAAGATGCGTACGCTGGCAGTGTGACGTTCGTCGGTTGCCGTGCGTACGAAAATTGTCTCCGACAAGTTGAATTCGCGCGCGATCGTTTGCATCTGCGCGTCGGTCAGCGCGTCCGCTTCAAACACCACGGCGAGCGGATTGCCCGTAAAGCGCGCCTCGGTGAATACGTCATAGGTCGCGAAGCGATAAGCTGTCACACGCGCATCCTTCAGAAATTGAATTCGCGCCACGTGCGCGCATTGTCGGCGTCGCCCCCGACCGGAAACGACGCGACGCCAGAACCATCCGCGCCAAGCGATTGAACCTGCACGAAGATGCGCCATGGACCAGCGCCGAATCGCGCACGCTCGATCTGCACCTCACGCGCCACGCTCACAGCAAAGTCGGGGCGCGTGCCGCCCGCGTCGCGTACTACTCCCGCGAACGCTACTGGCGGCCCGTACCAGCCGCGATAATTGTTGAAGCTGCGCCATTCCGGCCAGCCGTCGGGGCCACGCGTGCGCTCTCCGGTTTGCGCGGAGACGTGGAGATTGGTCTGCGCACCGTCGCGGCTCTCGATGTAGAGATCAAGCGTGCCAAGGCTCTCTGGCGGCAGTGTCACGCAGAGATAAACGTAACGTGCATCGGCCATCGAAAGCAGCGCCACGTCCGATCCGACGTCGGTGCTGATAGCACTCCGCCAAGCTGGTTCGTCACAGCGCGCGTCGAGCAGGATGGGGGCGGTCGCCGTGGCGGCGGCAATGGCGAAAGCGGTCAACATCAAACAGGGGCTCCAGAAACGGCGACGACGTTTTCACTCGGGTCGAGATTTTTAGCCAGCTGTGCACGAAAGCGCCGGTTTCGCTTCAGTTCAATCTCGCGACGCATAGCTTCGCTACGCGTGGCGTGGCGCTCCGCGTACAGCAAGACCCAAGCGCGTCCGCGTGTCGAACGCGCGCCAAGGCCGGAATTGTGGCGCACAAGGCGTTGTTCAATGTCGACGCTCCAGCCAACATAAGTGCGCCGATCGCGCCCGAGCACGCTGCCGAGCACATAGACGAAACTCACGCAAAGCCCCCAAAGTTCACGAACTTTACGTCCATGTATTCGTCCAGACCCTCGACGCCGCCCTCACGGCCCAGCCCGCTTTCCTTGATGCCGCCAAAGGGGATCACTTCGTTCGAGAAGATACCGTCATTGATTGACACCATTCCGTACTGCAGCCGCTCGGCGATGCGCCACGCGCGGTGAACGTCCTTGGTGAAGAAATAGGCCGCGAGCCCGAAGGGGGTGTCGTTGGCGATGGCAACAGCCTCGTCGTCGTCCTTGAAGCGGATCAACGGGGCGACCGGTCCGAAAATCTCCTCGCGATTGACGCGCATGTCGCGGGTTACGTCGATGAGCACCGTGGGCAGGAAGAATTGCGCGCCCGCGGCACTTGCGACGCCACCAGTCAGCGCCTTGGCGCCAAGTTCGACGGCGTCGTCCACCATCTCCGCCACTTTTTCCATCGCCTTCATGTCGATGAGCGGCCCGATCTCGACGCCTTCGGCCTGGCCATCGCCAACCTTGAGCTTCGACACAGCGTCCGCGAGTTTCGCCGCAAACGCATCGTAAATCTCGTCCTCAACCAGAATGCGATTCGCGCACACGCACGTCTGGCCGGCGTTGCGGAATTTCGACGCAATCGCGCCCTTCACCGCCTGCTCCAAATCCGCGTCGG
This sequence comes from alpha proteobacterium U9-1i, assembly GCA_000974665.1. Classification (NCBI taxonomy): domain Bacteria; kingdom Pseudomonadati; phylum Pseudomonadota; class Alphaproteobacteria; species alpha proteobacterium U9-1i. The sequence goes on from BBSY01000002.1 coordinate 852,874, forward strand.
CGAACACCAGAAGCGGCGCATTGCCGCCAAGCTCCAGCGACACCCGCTTCACCGTGGAGCCCACGCATGCCGCGCCCAACTTCTTGCCTATATCGGTTGAGCCGGTGAACGAGAACTTCCGCACCAGCGGGCTCTCGCACATTACCTTGCCCACCGCAGAAGCGTTCTCAGTCGTCACGATGTTGAACACACCCGCAGGCAGGCCCGCGCGCTCACCCAGTTCCGCCAGCGCCAGCGAAGTCAGCGGCGTCTGCGACGGCGGCTTCAGCACGATCGTGCAGCCTGCTGCCAAAGCAGGCCCTGCCTTACGCGTGATCATCGCCATCGGAAAATTCCACGGCGTCACCGCGGCGCACACGCCGACCGGTTGCTTGATCGTCAGATAGCGGCGCGTCGCGGTGGTGGAGGGGATCGTGCGCCCGTAGGCGCGCTTGGCTTCCTCCGCGAACCATTCGATGAACGATGCGCCGTAGGCCGCTTCGCCCTTGGCTTCCGTGAGCGGCTTGCCGCCTTCCATCGTGATCAGCCGCGCCAGCCGATCAATATCGCCCATGATGAGTTCGTACCAAGCGCGCAAAATCTGCGCGCGCTCCTTCGCGGGTCTCGCCGCCCATGCGGGAAGCGCTGCGTCAGCGGCGGCGATCGCTTCCTCAGTCTCCAGGGCGCCAAGATCAGGAACCTGGGCGATGACCTCCTGGTTAGCGGGATTATAGACCGCGAAGCGCTTGGCGCCGCCACGCCATTGGCCATTGATAAAAGCGTCGGAGCGAAATTGAATCGTCATGGCTTGCACATTGCGCGTGCGCAAATCGTTCGCAAGTCCCGACGCTAGATTGCGCCTCGATTTGGGCCGTCGCCGCGCCTATACTCACATTCACGCTTGAGAGGCCGCCATGAGTTGGAAAGACATTCTTGCCATCGTCGCCGAAGCCGACGTGGATGAGCCTGCGATTGCCCTGGCCGAGGCTTTGGCAAACCAGTTTGACGCCCACGTCGCCGCCGCTTTCCTCACGCCGCTCCCAGACGAACCGCTTGCCTACGAACCTACGGTGGTCGCCGGCGTGTGGGCCGAGCTCTTGGGCCGCGCACGTCAGGAGGCCGAGGCCGAACGTTTGAAGGTCGAGGCGCGTGTTCAGCGCGGCGGCCGGCAGTTTGAACTGCGTGGCGCCGAGGCCCTTTCGCGTGATCTGGGCCGTATAGCCGCCGTGCACGCGCGCTATTCAGATGTCGCCGTCATGACCCGTCCTGTGGACGGCGCCGGCGGTGATCTGCGCGCGGAGATCGTCGAAGGCGTGCTCTTCCACGCCGGGCGGCCTGCCTTGATCGCGCCCCCTGGTTGGAAGGGGGACAAGATCGGCAAGCGCGTAGTCGTCGCCTGGGACGCCAGTCGCGAAGCGACACGCGCGCTGTCCGAAGCGAAGCCGCTGTTGGCGCTGGCCGAGCAGGTGACCGTGATTACGGTGGACGCAAAACCAAAAATGTTTGGCCACGGCGATCAGCCAGGCGCCAACATTGCAGCCCACCTTTCGCGCCGCGGCGCCAGCGCGGAGGTGCGTAACGTTGACGGCATGGGCCGCGCCCCCGCCGTTGCGATCCTGGAAGAAGCCAACACGCTTGGGGCCGACGTGGTGGTCATGGGCGCCTACGCGCATTCACGCGTCCGCGAGTTGGTGTTCGGCGGCGCCACGCGCGACCTGCTCCGGCAAGCGAATGTCCCGCTGCTGATGGCGCACTGAAGAAGGCAATTGCGCAATAGGTAGTAACGCGAAGCGCATTCGTCGCCTCTCTCTTGCCTCGAGCCACGGCCCCCATTCCTTTGAGATACGGAGGACGATGCATGGGCTTTCTGAGCGACGAGGACAAAGCCAAGCTGTACGCTGCGGAGGAGACTCAGCCACGGACGCCGTTGCCGACACAGATCGTGTCCAGCGACGAATATGCGCCGCCGCCGCAAACGCCGAAGCAGCGCGAGGCTGAGGCGCGCCTCTATTCCTTTGCCGATGAAATCGCCCCGAAGCTCGGCCTTTCACGCCGTCGCTTCTTCCAAACACCCGCCGGTATGGCCGCGGCGTTCGTCGCGCTGAACCACACCTATGGCTGTACCTTCGCCGCCACCGAGCGCGAGGCCTCAACGCCTGAAGAGGCCGTCGCGCGCGCCGTTGCGCTCGAAGACCAATTCATCATGGACATGCACACGCATTTTCTGCGTGACGACACCCGCCTCGAAGGCTTCGCCCGCTTGCGCCAATCGGTCGGGCAGGCCGGCTGGAATCCGGCGTTGAATGAACGCGAGCAAACGCTCGAACAGCTCAAGTTCGAGAACTACCGCCGCGAGATGTTCTTCGACAGCGACACCAAGATCGCGCTCATTTCGTCGGCTCCCTCCGAAATCGAGCGCGATTGGTTCCTCACCAACGAACAGATGGCGCAGGCGCGCGTACGCGTGAACGAGGACGCCGGCTCAAGCCGGCTCATGACGCATGCCATTTTCACGCCTGGCGTGCCCGGCTGGCTCGATCAGTTGGACGCCGCATTGGCGCTGCGTCCTGATTCCGTGAAGGGCTATACGGTGGGCGACAACACCCACAAGGACCAATCCCGCCACCCCTGGCGCATGGACGATGAAGCGACCACCTATCGCGGCTACGAGAAAATGGTGGCGGCGGGCGTCAGGAATGTCTGCGTCCACAAGGGCCTTTGGGCGCCAAACCTGGACCGGCAATTCCCCAACCTCGCGCCCTACGCGGACGTGCGCGATGTCGCCAAGGCGGCGCGTGATTGGCCGCAGCTCAATTTCATCATCTACCATTCGGGCTTCCGCCATATCGGCAACGATCCCGCCGAGGCGCTTGCGGAATTCAACGCCACCGGTCGGCTCTCGTGGGTGAGCGATCTCGCCGACATTCCGGCGCGGCACGGCGTGACGAATGTCTACGGCGATCTCGGGCAGATATTTGCGTCCACCATCGTGGCGCAACCGCGCGTCGCCGCTGCCATCATGGGCATCTTGGTGAAAGGCCTTGGCGCTGATCACGTGTGCTGGGGATCGGACGCGGTGTGGACCGGTTCGCCGCAATGGCAAATCGAAGCGCTGCGGCGGCTTGAGATTCCCGAGGACATGCAGGCCCAACATGGCTTTGCGCCTCTGGGCGAGGCGCAAGGTGCGGTGAAGACCGCCATCTTCGGCGATAATAATGCCAGGCTTTACAATCTCACCGTGGCCGACCGCGAAGCGTGGCGCGGCGATCGCTTGTCGCAGCAGAAGGCCGCTTACCGTCAGCAAGGCGGCTTGCCGAGCAACCGCCGCTACGGTTATGTCGCGCCCGCTTAAGGGAGGGCGTTGTGGACATCCGTGCGTTCGACCTCGGCGATCTTGAGGCGCTGCAAGCCATACGGGCGGCTGCGTTCGCGCCGGTGTTCACGTCGTTCCGCGAGATTGTGGGTGCGGACATCGCCGGCATCGCCCTCTGCAATTCCGAAGCGGAGCAGGCGGTGCTTCTCGAAGAGATCGCCAAACCCAATTCTGGCCACGAGCTTTGGGTCGCTGTCGCGGAAGGGGCGGTCATTGGCTTTGTCTCGCTCAAGGTTGACGCTTCGGTCGGTGAGCTTGGGCTCAACGCTGTCCGCCCAGATCAAACCAATCACGGCGTTGGCGGCGCACTTTACGCTTATGCGCTCATGCGCATGAAAGCCCTCGGCGCCTCGGTCGCTACCGTTGGCGTCGGTGGAGACGCAAGCCATGCTGCCGCGCGTCGCGCCTACGAGAAAGCGGGCTTCGGCCCGGCGATCCCTTCTCTCTATATGTACCGGAAACTCTAGTACGGTCCGTTGAAGGCGAAGTTCGAGAATTGGCGCGTCGCTGGATCGTACTCCACGCCGAAGGTGATCGAGCCGCCGTCGCAGATTTGCACCGGCTGCGTGCGCCAATCGAAGGTCGAGTTGGAGGAAAGCCCAAGCGCCTGCTCCTCCACGCCGTTGACATAGATCACGCGCTTCCCGCCGATCACGAAGCCCGCATATTGGCGATGATAGCCGCCGGGAGAGGGGCTCATGCCGCGCTCCTCAAGCTTTCGCGCGACGAACATCACCAGCTGATCGTCCACGGCTGCGGCGTCCGTGTCGGTCGGCGTCCATACGCCTTCGATCGGCCCCGGCGACACGCGGCTGCATTGCCGGCCCAGCGCACGCGCGGCATCACCGGAAAGGATCGTGCGCGTGCTGGCCGACCAGAGCGACGCGCCGGCTTCCTGCACCGCGTCAGCCGGCGGCGGCGTGGAACTGGTCGGCGCGCAGGCGGCGAGCGCGACGGCGGCGAAGACAAGAATGGTGAATGAGCGCATGGCGCGATTATGCCCCGGCAAATTGGGTGTAGGAAGGTCTTGTGTGCTCCAACTGCCACACCTAGGTGAGGGGTCGGAAAGCAAACACATGCCGTGTTGATCGGGCGCAATGACGGTCGACACGGGACGCTCAATAGAGGTCGCTCATGGATATGGAAAAGCTGACCGATCGTGCGAAGGGATTCGTTCAAGCGGCCCAGACGATCGCGCTCAGGGAACAGAACCAACAACTCGAAACCCAGCATCTGCTCAAGGCGTTGCTGGATGACCGCGAGGGCCTGGCCGCTGGCCTGATCACAGCAGCCGGCGGTGACGCGCGCGCCGTTGGCGCGGCCGCCGACGCTGCTGTTCAGGCGTTGCCGAAAGTGCAGGGCGGAGGCGACCGCATGTATGCCGCAAGCTCGTTCGCGCGCGCGCTCGACGCCGCCGACCAAGCCGCGACCAAAGCCGGCGACAGCTACGTGACCGCCGAGCGCCTGCTGTTCGGCCTCGCCATTGCCGAAGGCAAGGCGAGCGACGTTCTCAAGAAGGCCGGGGTTACGCCGCAAAAGCTCGAAGCCGCGATCCAACAGCTTCGCAAAGGCCGCGCGGCGCACAGTTCCGGCGCCGAAGATCAGTACGACGCGCTCAAGAAATACGCCCGCGACCTCACCGAGGATGCGCGCAAGGGCAAACTCGATCCGGTCATTGGCCGCGACGAAGAAATCCGGCGCACGATTCAGGTTCTCTCCCGCCGCACCAAGAATAATCCGGTGCTGATCGGCGAACCGGGCGTCGGCAAAACCGCGATCGCCGAGGGCTTGGCGCTGCGCATCGTCAACGGTGATGTGCCTGAGGGCCTGAAGAACAAGAAGCTCCTAGCGCTCGACATGGGCTCGCTCGTGGCCGGCGCGAAGTATCGCGGTGAATTTGAGGAACGGCTGAAAGCCGTGCTGAACGAGGTCACCGCGGCCGAAGGCAGCATCATTCTCTTCATTGATGAGATGCACACCCTCGTCGGCGCCGGCAAAAGCGAAGGCGCGATGGATGCATCGAACTTGCTGAAGCCCGCACTCGCGCGGGGTGAGCTGCACTGCGTCGGCGCCACCACGCTCGATGAATACCGCAAGCACGTGGAAAAGGACGCCGCTTTGGCGCGGCGCTTTCAACCCGTGTTCGTCAACGAGCCGACAGTGGAGGACACGATCTCCATCCTTCGCGGGCTAAAGGAAAAGTACGAGGTCCACCACGGCGTACGCATCTCGGATGCCGCCATTGTCGCCTCCGCGCAGCTCTCCAACCGCTACATCACCGATCGCTTCCTGCCGGACAAAGCCATCGACCTGATGGACGAAGCCGCCTCGCGCCTGCGCATGCAGGTGGACTCAAAGCCGGAAGCGTTGGACGAACTCGATCGCCGGCTGTTGCAGCTCAAGATCGAAGTCGAGGCGCTGAAGAAAGAGAAAGATCCGGCATCGCAGGATCGCGCCAAGAAGGTCGAAGCCGAGATCGGTGAGTTGGAAACCAAGTCCGCCGAGTTGACGTCGGCTTGGAGCGCCGAGAAGCAGAAACTGCAAATCGGCGCCAAAGCCAAGGAAGAGCTGGAGAAGCTGCAGAACGAGTACGAGAATGCTGTGCGGCGCGGCGACCTCGCGCGCGCCTCCGAGCTCAAATACGGCCGCATCCCACAACTTGAAAAGCAGATCGCCGATGGCGAAAAGCAGGCGTCCAATTCAGGCCTCGTGAAAGAGGTGGTGGATGCCGAAGCCATCGCTGGCGTCGTCTCGCGCTGGACCGGCGTGCCGGTAGAGAAAATGCTCGAAGGCGAGAAGGCCAAGTTGCTCGACATGGAAACGCAGCTGCGTGGCCGTGTGATCGGCCAGGAGCAGGCGCTCGCTGCGGTGTCCGACGCCGTGCGCCGCGCGCGCGCCGGGTTACAGGACCCGAACCGCCCGATTGGCTCGTTCATGTTCTTGGGGCCAACAGGTGTCGGCAAAACCGAACTCACCAAGGCGCTCGCTGAGTTTCTGTTCGACGACGAGCACGCGATGACCCGCGTGGATATGTCCGAGTACATGGAAAAGCACGCCGTCGCGCGGCTGATCGGCGCGCCTCCGGGATACGTGGGCTACGAAGAGGGCGGCGCGCTCACCGAAGCCGTGCGTCGGCGCCCGTATCAAGTGATCCTGTTTGACGAAGTCGAAAAAGCGCATCCAGACGTGTTCAACGTCCTGCTGCAAGTGCTGGACGATGGCCGCCTCACCGATGGCCAGGGCCGCACCGTCGATTTCAAGAACACGATCCTGATCATGACGTCGAACTCTGGCGCGCATTTCCTCGCGGAGCTGCCAGATGGCGCCGATGCGGATGACGCGCGCGATCAAGTCATGGCCGAACTTCGCCTGCGCTTCCGCCCTGAATTCTTGAATCGTGTCGATGAAATCATTCTCTTCAGGCGGCTCGAGCGTGCGCAGATGGGCTTGATCGTCGATGTGCAGCTCAAGCGCTTGGTCAAGCTGCTCGCGGCGCGCGAGATAGGCATCGACCTCGACCAGCGCGCCAAGGCGGAACTCGCAAAGCGGGGCTATGATCCGGCCTGGGGCGCACGACCGCTAAAGCGTGTGATCCAGAAAGATATCCAAGACCCGATGGCGCGGCTCATTCTCGAGGGGCGCATCAAGGATGGCGACCACGTGGGAGTTTCGTTCGACGGCAACGACTTTCTGTTCAACGGCCGCGCCGATCGGCAAGCCGCATAAACGAAGGCGGGCGGCGTGTCGCCACGCCGCCCGCCGGTAAGTCATTTATGCTGCCAATCAGTTCGTCGTCGGATTATCATCCGTCGCGTGCTCGACCTCGGTGGCTGCATCGTTCACCGCGCCTTCGACCGCTTCGCCGGTTTCGTGCGCCGCTTCGCCAACGGCGTCTCCAGCCTCTTGCATGGTGTCGCCGGCTTCGGTGGTCGCTTGGTCCACTTCAGCTTGGCTGCAGGCGGCGAGCCCGAGCGTGGCCACGGCCACGAGCGCAACAACAAATCTCATCAGTTTACTCCATCTTGTCGCCCTCCAGGCGGAGGCGACGGGCATTGTTTAGCTGAGGTCTCACGCGTGCGAAAGCCGCGCACGCGAAGTGGTTGGCGGGCAACGCAAAGGCGGACGCGGCCCATTCGCCGCGCCCGCCTCACCAATCCCGAAATCGGGGCGGAAGTGATCAGGGATTGGTGTTCGGGTTATCGTCGGTCGCGTCGTTGACGGAATCCTCGACGCGCTCGCCAACGCCATCCACCACTTCGCCAGCGTTCTCAAGCACGCCGTCGTCTCGATCTGTGGCGCGATCATCTCCCGGCGTCGCAGCAGCCTCGGCGGCAGGCGCATCGGCTTCAACCGACGTCGTCTGTCCGCACGCGGCGAGCGTGAACAAGCTTGCCGCACCGGCGGCGATCAGAAGTGTCTTCAGCATAACAATCTCCAGTGGCTTTTGAGGAAGGCGTCGCTTGCGCGACTTACGGTGTGGTGCTGCGATCGCCATCAGTGGCGTCGCTCAGTGCATCGGCGGGATCGTTGTTTTGTTTTCCCGAAGCTTCGTCGATAGCCTCGCCTGCTTGCTCAAAGGCGCCGTCGCTCGAATTGACCTCACCAGTGGTGGTTTGCTCGATCTGCGAGTCGAGGTTTTCGCCGGCTTCCTCGGCGCTATCGCCGCAAGCGCCAAGCGCGCACACAGCCGCTACCGAAACGGCAAGCATCAGCTTACGCATGTGATTTCTCCAGATTTTCAGCTGCGTTCAGGCCCTGGTGCGAAGCCCGCCAATGAGGCCGAGCACGAACAGAACAACGAACAGGAAGAACAGGATACGAGCGATCTCCGCCGCAGCGAAGGCGACGATGCCGAACCCAAAGACGCCCGCGATGATTGCGAGCACGAGGAAGGTTAGGGCCCAACCGAGCATGACGTAATCTCCAGTTTTGCGCTCGCGGCGCGGTAGTCGGAGATGAAACCACCGCCGCGGCGAAAGGTTCCCGAGGCGGAACTCAAGTTAGTGGGGACGCGGTAAACCAATGACGAAACCGTCATGAGCGTGTACCTATCGCCTGATGAGCATCCGGCCTGGCGATGAAACCAACCCCGCGACCGCCGCGTCCAGCGCCAGTGCGTTTGTGGAATCCATAGTCGTGCCGCGCGCGCGCGATCTTGGCGGTTTTGAAGTGCGCCGCGCTTTGCCTGCCATCGAGCGGCGCATGATCGGCCCGTTCGTGTTTCTCGATCAGATGGGCCCCGCGGAGTTTCCGGCCGGAAAGGGCATTGATGTGCGCCCGCATCCACACATCAACCTCGCCACCGTGACCTACCTTTACGCCGGCGAGATTTTCCATCGCGACACGCTGGGTTCGGCGCAAGCCATTCGGCCCGGCGATCTTAATTGGATGAGCGCCGGCCGAGGCATCGCCCACAGCGAGCGCACCGCGCCGGATGTGCGCGCCGCCGGCCACCCGCTGTCCGGCCTTCAGGCTTGGGTGGCGCTGCCTGCAGCGCACGAGGAGAGCGAGCCGAGCTTTGCGCATTACTCGAAGGACGTGCTGCCGACAATCGAAGCGGAAGGCAAAAGCGTTCGCATCATCGCCGGCTCTCTCTACGGGGAGAGCTCACCTGCGAAAGTGTATTCCGATCTTTTCTACGCCGACGCGCAGCTTGCAGCTGGCGCTGTGCTGCCACTTGATCCAGAGCACGAGGAGCGTGGCCTCTATTTGCACGATGGCGAGATTGACATCGCAGGCGATCGCTTCGAGTCAGGCCGCCTGCTTGTGTTCAAGCCGGGCGACCGCATCACCATTAAGGCGCTGGCGCCGTCGCGCTTCATGCTGTTGGGCGGGGCGCCGCTCGATGGACCACGCCACATGTGGTGGAACTTCGTGTCGTCACGCAAGGATCGCATCGAGCAAGCGAAAGCTGACTGGCAAGCCGGCCGCTTCGGCGCCGTTCCGGGCGACGACAAGGAATTCATCCCGCTGCCCGAGAAATAAGTTCGCGCATTAACGCTGCAGCGCTCTTGCAATCCATCCCGCCCGTGATTGAGTAGCGGCCGAGCCCTTGAAGGGCCCGAACCAGCAGAAGCGGCGTCGCCGCCTGTCGGGACGCCGCTCCGCCAAAAACGGGAGGTTGTCCATGGCTGCGCCTAAAGCCGACTTTGTGAGAGCAATCGCGCTGGTGGGTCCCACCGGCGCGGGGAAGAGCGCCCTCGCAACTGCGCTCGCATCTGCCGCGTCCGGGGGCCCCGGCGCAGCGCCAAACGCCGCAGGTCAATCCGGCGAAACCCACATCACCGCCCTCGATTTCATGGGTGATCACTACGCCATCATCGATACTCCCGGCGCCGTCGATTTCGTGGCTGATTCTGATTTTGCTTTGCCCGGGGTCGATCTCGCCATCGTCGTTGCCGATTCCGATCCAGACAAGGCGATGCTGTTGCAACCTTTCCTGCACGCGCTCGAAGAACAGAAAATCCCGCGCGCCTTGTTCATCAACAAAATCGACCAGGCCCGTGGCCGCATTCGCGATCTGCTTGAGGCATTCCAGCCGGTCAGCGCTGTGCCGCTGGTCGCCCGCCAAATCCCGATCTGGAAAGACGAGAAGGTTTCCGGTTTCGTCGATCTCGCTTTGGAACGGGCCTACCTCTATCAGCAAGGCAAACCTTCACAGCAAATCGACATGCCCGCCGAGCTTGCCGAGCGCGAGACCGAAGCGCGCTTCCACATGCTCGAACAGATCGCAGACTTTGACGATGAACTGATGGAGCAATTGCTCTCCGACGCGGTGCCCGATCGCGGCGTGATCTTCAACGATATCGTCCGCGAAACCCGCGACGGCTTGATCGCGCCGGTATTCTTCGGCGCCACGGCGCAAGGCTTCGGCATTCGCCGGTTGCTCAAGGCGCTGCGCCACGACACGCCCCGACCATCCGTCGCCGCTGAGCGCCTCGGCCTTAAGGGCAAGGGCGCGTACGTGATGAAAATCTCCCATGCCGGGCAGGCGGGGAAGCTCGCCTATGCGCGCGTGCTGGGCGGGCCAATGGCCGATACCGATCAAATCAGCCTGAGCGACGGCTCGTCCGGCCGCCCTGGCGCGCTTTTCTCTGTCCAAGGCTCGCAGACCAAGAAGGTCAGCAACGCCCCCGAAGGCGATGTCGTCGCTATCGGCAAGCTTGACCCGATCGCCGCCGGCGATTTGTTGGTCCAAGGCGCCAAGCAAGGCATCCGCTACAATCTACGCAAGCGCTATCCGGTCTACCAACTCGCCATCGCCACCAAGGACCGCAAGGACGATGTGCGCCTCTCCGGCGCGTTGCAAAAATTGACGGACGAAGACGCCGGTCTAAGCGTGCGCCACGATCAGGTGACGCACGAGATCCTGCTAGAGGGCCAAGGCGATCCGCATTTACGTTTGGTGCTTGAGCGGCTGAAGAACCGCTTCGGCGTCGACGTCGCCACCGCGCGCCCATCCACGCCCTACAAGGAAACCATCCGCAAAAGCGCAGAGAAACGTGGGCGTCACAAGAAGCAAACCGGCGGCCATGGCCAGTTCGGCGATTGCGTCATCCAAGTGAAGCCGCTGCAGCGCGGCAAGGAGTTTGAGTTCGTCGACAAAATCACCGGCGGCGCCATTCCACGGCAGTGGATTCCCGCCGTTGAAGCCGGCGTGAAAGACGCGATGACGAAAGGCCCGATCGGCTTTCCTGTCGTCGACGTGTCCGTCACTCTGATCGACGGCTCGTTTCACGCCGTCGATTCCAGCGAACACTCGTTCCAGATGGCCGGGCGCCTCGGCATGCACGATGCGCTGGCTGAATGCGATCCTGTGGTGCTGGAGCCCATCGAAAAGCTCTCGATCTTCACGCCGAGTTGGGGCACGCCGAAAATCAATTCGGCGGTGTCCTCGCGCAACGGCCAAATCCTTGGCTTCGAACCGCGCGAGGGTTGGACAGGTTGGGATCGCGTGGACGTCTATCTTCCGCACAGCGAGCGGCAGGATTTCATCATCGAGCTCCGCTCGGTGACGCAGGGCCTCGCCACCTTCGAGGCCGAGTTCGATCACATGGTCGAACTCTCCGGCCGTCGCGCGGAAGAGGCCGCGAAGAAGGCGCAAGCTAGCGCCGCATGAAGAAGCGCGTGCTGTATACTTGCGCCGGCGGGGATCTCGTCCTCCCGGCGCAAGCCTCCTTGCTCGCCGATCGTCAAGACGGCGGAAATCTCCTGGCGAACCCGCCGCGCCGTGTCTGGGAGCGCAGTGTGCTCAGCGTCGCCGAACTTACGGCTTGGGCGCACCTTGTCTCTGCTGCTGGGCAGGCGATGCTGGACACGCTGCCGCAGCTTGAGGGCGGTTGCATCAATTATTGGGAAGCTGGCAATTGGGCGCTCAACGACGAAGCCGAGCCCAAAGGCCCAAAGATCGCGCGTGAACACCGCAACATGCACTTGCATTTGATCGGCCGCAGCCGCTTCGCCACCAACCCGAACCATGCCTGGGGAGAATCGCCAGCTTTCCCCAAATATGCCGACCGCCTTACGTGGTCGAAGGAATTTGCGCCGTTCAACGCCGACGAATGCACCGCGATCGTCGCGCGTACGATCGACCTGCTGAGAACGAAGTTCGCGATGCCCGATCTGCCAGCATCGCAAACGTGCCTGGCCTGCGGCTATCCAACTCCGCCCGCGGGGCACGGCTGCTGATTATTGTCGGACGATCGCCACATGGCCGCTGCCGTTTTGGCGGATCACCGAGATCGACGGCGTCGCTGACAGCTGAAGCACCGACGCGATGTGGCCATCGCCGCGCTGCTCGACGAGCGAAAATTTGTGCTCGCCGCTCTGCACCACATCGGCGCTGTGATCGCCGCCGCTTTGATGGATCTCAGAGAGCAATCCATCGCCGCCTTGCAGCACTTGCGCTTCGAGGCCGCCGCCATCCTGCTCAATCCGAGATCGAGGTGCGCCAGCCGCGATCTCATCGGCAACCTGTGGGATGAAAACCAGTCGTCCAGCGTCGGTGTCGGCGAAGGCGGGCGTTGCCCCGAGCGCCAAAAGGCCCACTGAAACGCCGTGCAATCCCAAACGCGGTGGCACCATTCTGGCCTCCCTCTGCGCAGGACTCGCTCGCGCGCAGGGAGAAGTCTAGACCAGCTCGCCCCTTATTGGGGAGGGCCGGCGGGGGCGATTTCGATTATTGGCTGACGATTGCGCTGTTGCCCACACCGGCCTGGTAGACCGCCGATGCTGAAGCCAAGGCCGAGAATTGGCTGATCAGCGCGATATGCCCGTCGCCATTCTGCTCAACGTAGGAATTCTTGTCCTCGCCCCATTGGCCGACATCGGCAATGCTGCCCGCGCCGCCATATTGGTGAACTTCGGAGATCAGGTCGGAGCCATCCTGGGTGACGCTCGCTTGCATCATGTCGCCGCCCTGCGAGACCCTTGAGTAATTCCAGCCATAGCCGGCTTGGCTTACATAGGCCGTCGCGTTCTGATCAATTTGCAATACGTAGGACGCGGTCGGTGCGTTGTGCGTGCTCACCTGATCGACCGTCGTCAGATGCCCGCGACCCCATTGCTCGATTTCGGATTCGGCTCGCGGACCTGATTGGGTGACGTAGGCCACTTGGCTCTCGCCGCCTTGCTCGATCGCGCTCTCGTGTTGCTGCGCCGAAGCGAAGCCGCACGCCGCAACCGAGAACACAACCACCGCAAATGCGAAGCGCCGCATGCTTTGCCCCGATCAGGCGAACCCCGACCCACTGACTTCGCGGCGCCGCACGACGTTTCGCAATCGGTTTCCCTGATCGCGGCTAGCCGCCGAGCACCATTTGCGTCTGGAGCACGAGCGCCACGGGCTTGCCTTCGGCGGTGTCAATCTTGGTTTGCCACACGCTTGTACGTTTACCACGATGCACCGGCGTACATTCGCCGCGGACGGTCACGCCGACCTTTGCGCTGCCAATGAAATTGGTCTTGCTTTCGATCGTCGTCGTGCTCGTCGCGCCCGGCGGTAGCGACAAGAACGCGCCAATCGCGCCCAACGCATCCGCAAACGCCATGATTGCACCGCCATGCATGATCGACCCACCGGTGCAAAGGTCCTCGCGCACGACAATCGTCGCGACGATCCGTTCCGGTGAAGCTTCCGATACTTCAACGCCCATCAGCTTCGAAAACGGCATCAAGTTGGCCAGGTTTGTCATGCGGGCGCTCCCAACTTTGCCACACGGCGCTCATCCCACGCCGCATAGAGGCACGCGGCGATGATCAAAGCGGCGCCACCGAAAACTTGTGGCCGTGGCGTTTCCTGAAACACAAAGTAGCCGATCAAGCTCGCCCACAGCAATTCGGTGTAATGGATCGGCGCGAGCTGCTGCGCCTCGGCCTTTGCGTAAGCTTGCGCCATGAAATACATGCCGAGCGCCGCAAGCCCGCCCATCAACACGAAGAACGGCCAATCTTCCGCGCGCGGCGGCGGTGCGAGCACAATGGCGGGGCCGGCGATGATCAGCCCGGGAATGAATGACGCTAGCAAGCCGACGACCGCCGCGCCGTCCGAGCGCGCCCGCGCGCGCATCAGGGTGATGGACACCGTGAAGAAGCACGCCGATAGCATCACGGCTCCAACGCCCATCCAATAGCGCGTGTTCTCCGCCGGCGGCGCGCCTTGCAATGCGATCAACACGCCGCCGAAGCCGACCGCGGCCGCCGCCAAGCTGGTCAGCCGCAATTTCTCGCCGATCATGGCGAGCGCCACAAACGGCACAACCAATGGATAAACGAACGCAAACGTAACTGCTTCCGCCAACGGGAGGATGGTGAGCGACCAAAAAAACGTTGTCGCCGCCAGAGCAATGAAAACTCCACGCAACCAATGCGCCCGCCACATGTCTGCGGTGATGGCGGGGCGCCCGGCCTGCAGCCAGATCGCCAGTGAAAACATCGTCCCGAACACGTACCGCCCGAGCACAACGACCAAAGTGTGGTTGGTGGAGGTCAGGTGCTTGATCGTCGCGTCCATGACCGACAGCGCCATCACGCCGAAGACGAGCACCAGGGTAGGCGGCAGCGCGCGCGCTGCCGCCGCCGGAGCGTCGGCGTTGGGTTTTATGCTCATCGGAAGTTCCCGCGTGCCGGCGATGTGGGGAATGTCGCAGGGGCGCGTCAAGCCACCCGCGACGGCTGGCGGGCCGGCGGCGAGGCGCTATAACCCGCCCCATGACCGACCTCACCGAAGACCAAACCCTGATTGTCGATACCGCCCGCGATTTCGCGCAGGACAAATTGCGTCCCAACGCCGCGCGGTGGGAAGAGGAGGGGCTGGACCGCGGCGTCCTTCAAGAGCTCGCCGCGCTCGGCTTTGCCGGCATTTATGTACGCGAGGACGTGGGCGGCTCGGGCCTTTCGCGGTTAGACGCTGCCCTCATCTTCGAGCAACTCTCGCGCGGATGCATCTCCACGGCGGCGTTCCTCTCCATCCACAACATGTGTTCGTGGATGATCGATAGCTTCGCCAGCGAGGAGCAGCGCCAACGCCTGCTGCCCCCGCTGACCAGCATGGAGAAAATCGCCTCGTACTGCCTCACCGAGCCAGGCTCCGGCTCCGACGCGGCGGCGTTGCGCACAACGGCGAAGCCCGACGGCAATGAGCACTATGTGCTCAACGGTTCGAAGGCGTTCATTTCCGGCGCCAGTTTCTCGGACCAATATGTCGTCATGTGCCGCACCGGAGTCGACGGGCCCAAAGGCGTGTCTACCGTGGTGATCGATAACGGCACGCCTGGATTGTCGTTCGGTAAGCTCGAAGACAAGATGGGCTGGCGCGCTCAGCCGACCGCGATCGTGAACTTCGAGGATTGCCGCGTCTCGGCGGAGAACCGCATCGGCCCGGAAGGCGAGGGCTTCAAATACGCGATGAAGGGTCTCGACGGCGGACGTCTCAACATCGCCGCCTGCGCCCTGGGCGGCGCGCAAGATGCTTTGGACCGCGCCATCGCCTACGTCAAAGAGCGCAAGCAATTCGGCAAAGCCATCGTTGACTTTCAGGCGGTCCAGTTCGCGCTCGCCGACATGGACACCGAACTCTCCGCCGCGCGCTCATTCCTGTACACCGCCGCGCGCAAGCTCGATGCGAAGGCGCCCGACGCCACCAAGTATTGCGCCATGGCGAAACGCTTTGTCACCGACACCGCCTACAGCGTCGCGGACCGCGCGCTGCAATTGTTTGGCGGCTACGGCTACCTCAAGGATTACGAAGTCGAACGCATTGTGCGAGACCTCCGCGTGCACCGGATCCTCGAAGGCACGAACGAGATCATGCGTGTCATCATCGCGCGCGAAATGCTGAAGGCGTAAGCCGGCCGCCCCAATGGAGAAGTATCTATGATCCTACGCGCCATGGGCCTCGGCTTCTTGCTTTGGCTAGTTGTCGTCGTCGCGTTCCGCTTCGCTGGGCAGATGTTCTTCGTCCCCGATGAAACGCCGCGCCTCGTCGCGTTTTTGTCCGCGCCTGTGACCGGAATTATCGCGGCGTTCGTGCTGCTCAAGTTGCTGCATGAAGCGCGCGGCGACGAAGGCGAGGCCGCAATAGGCATCGCGCTGCCCTCGTTGTTCCTGAATAGCTTCGCCGCTCACGAATTCCCCCGCGCCTTCCCCAACATCGACCCCACGCTCGACGCAACGTTCGGTGCGTGGGCGCTCTTGTTCGGCGCGTCGATCCTGTTCACCGGTCTTTTCATGACCAAGCTCGCCCCGCAGGATGAGCGCATATGATGAGACGGCGCGATGTGCTGCTCGGCGGTGCGGCCCAAACTCTGGCTCTTGGAGGGTGTGCGACCTTGAGCACCGAATTGCGCGACCCTCCGATCGTCATCGCCCATCGTGGCGCCAGCGGCGAACGGCCCGAGCACACGCTCGCCGCCTATCGCCTCGCGATCGAGCAGGGCGCCGATTACATCGAGCCCGATTTGGTGATGACCAAAGATAACATCCTCGTCTGCCGCCACGAGAATGAGATTTCTGGCACGACCGATGTGAGCGAGCGCCCGGAGTTCGCCGAGCGCCGCAAAGCCAAGTCCGTCGACGGCGTCGAGGCGCAAGGCTGGTGGGTCGAGGATTTCACGCTCGCCGAACTCAAGACATTGCGTGCGAAAGAGCGCCTGCCGCAGCTACGTCCGAACAACACGCAGTTCGACGGCCGAGAGGAAATTCCAACCTTCACCGAAGTGCTCGCGCTCGCGCAGCAATCCAATGTCGGTGTGTACCCCGAGCTAAAGCACCCGACGTTCCTACGCGAGCAAGGCGTTGACCCGATCCCCGCCTTCATCGCCGCGACGCAGGCCTTTGGCGGCCAACGCGCCGCCGACCGTATGTTCGTGCAATGCTTTGAAGTCGGCGCGCTCGCGACGCTCGCGCAGCTGTCGTCGCTGCGCTGGACCTGCATCCAGCTCATTGGCGCGCAGGGCGGCCCCTGGGATCAGCGCCCGCGTCCAAGCGCCGACATGATCAGCGATCAAAGCCTCAGTGAAATCGCCGGCTACGCGCGCGGTATCGGCGTCGAGAAATCGCTCATCATTCCGCGCAACGAAGCCGGTGGTTCGCTGCCGGCGACCGATCTGGTCGCACGCGCGCACCGCGCCGGCTTGCTGGTGCATGCATGGACGTTCCGAGCGGAGAATTTCTTTTTGCCGGTCGAGTTGCGCGCCGGCGATCCGGGCGCGGCAGATCATATGCGCCAACTTGGCGACCTGACTTCGGAGTTGCGCGCCTTTTACGCGGCCGGCGTTGATGGCGTGTTTAGCGATTATCCAGGAATTGCCGTACGCGCGCGAATCTAAGCCACGCGCCGCAGCATATTGCGGTTCAAGATCGGGGTCTGGGCCTTGAGCAAATCTTGCTCAACACGCTGACGCGTCGCTTCGTCACCGATCGCCAGCAGATGCACTTCGGCCGCGCCAAGGTTTTGCGCCGCTTGCCACATATCGTGGCGCGCGAGCGCCCGGGAAAAATCCTCGGTCCGCGCGATCAATAGGCATATCGGGCCGCCCCACTCGAATTCGCGTGCGTCGTGCGGCTTCACGAACATGTAAAGCCCGCCGGTCTCCTCCCACGCGCGCGCCGCCCGCGCCACGTCGAACTCATACCAGCGCCCGCTCGCGCCCTGCCACGAAAAGGAACTCACGCCCCACCCTCCAAGTCAGCCGATGGCGAGGCTAACGTGAGTCGGCGTCATGAAAAGCAAACGCCTGCATTTCGTTTTGGAAACAAAATCTTACGGCGCGGGATCGAAACTCAGAGCCTGTGCGCCGGCGGCGCCAAAATAGGCTGGCCAAAATTGCTGCAGCGCCGCTGCTTGCCGCTCTGCGTGGTCGGGCCGGTCGAGCGGCGCAATGCGCACGTCGATCGCGGAAAAATCCGCGGGGCCCATCGGCGCTTGCGCGGCCCACGCAGTATAGTCCGCGCCTTCCACGTAAAGCGAAAACCCACCTGGCTCGTACTCCAACAGGTCCGACACCAAAACCAACCGCCGCCGCGCGATCTCGCGTCCGAACGTCGGATCGGCCGCGACCGCGCGCAAGCCCGCAAGGATGGGGGAGGCGCGCTGTGCGCCGCCGGACTGCGCGCTGCGGAGCGCGCGCGCCAGCGCGTCGGCGAAGTCCGCATCCCATTGCTCCTGCGCGCGGCGCGGATTCTCAAACAGCGGATTCGCCAGAGCCGGTGGGCGCGGCAGGCACTTTGAAAACAGGATCACTGGCTCCTGCGGTCGTCTGGCGTTCAGACGCATCAGGGTGAAGCGTTCATATTGTCCGAGCCGTGCGCGCTCTTGATCGAGCACTGCCGCCAATTTTCGGCGATGTCGTGGTTCGAGCCGGTCGGTGGAATCCACCAACACGATCGTGTGCGCGCCGATCTCGCCATCGGTCCGGCACAAGGTTTCGGCATCCACCGGCGGCGCGCGGAGCAACAAGCCGGCATAGGCAAATCCGCCGAGCACGATCAGCACCGCGATGATCAGCAGAAGTCCGAGCGCGTTTTGCGCGCCCTTGCCGCGCCGCCTCATACCGGGGCCGCCGCATCGAGCCGCCGCTGCGCATCATCAAGTTCCTGAACCAGGCTTTCCAGTGCGTGCGCTGATTGAGTTTGCGCCTCGCCGATGCGCGCGCGCGCTTCGTCGATCATCACTGCGCAGGTCGCGAGCGCGTCGAGAGCCGGCCCTGCCGCCGGCGGCGGCGCGCCAAAATAAGCGGGCGCGGGCGTCGCGCGTGTCGCGGCGTTTTCCTGGCGGTAGAGATAGATCGCGCTCGCCGCCGCCTCATCCAGGGCTCGCGCCTTGGCGTCCAACGCCTCCATTTTTGACGCTGCGAGGTCGAACGCCTTGCTCATCGCCTCGAACTCGGCGCGCGTCTTCTCAAGGCGCGCCGCCAGCGCCGCGCGTGCTGCATTGATTGGCTCTTCCAGGTCGCGTCGTGCTTCCGCGCGAAAGGCCGAAAGCTCTTCGGCTGCCTCGACCGATGCACGGTCCATTTTGCCATAGTCGGGATATGGATCGTCAAAACCGGAATAGCCCTTAAGCGACGCGAACACCCAAACGCCGCCGCCGAGCATCAGGAGGATAATGGCCTGCGGGGAGTCGAGTTGCAGCAGCGACCAAAGCTGAAAGCTCGCGTCGGAGCCTTGGGTGATCTGCTCGCCCGACAACGCCGCCATCTGGTCGCGCCAATCGGCGGCGAACAGATTCAACATCAGCGCCAGCAGCGTGAGCGCCGCGAATGCCGCTATGCCTGCCGCTTTGACCGGGAAGCGTTGATGCTGCAAATAGCGCAGCCCCAGAAACCCGGCGAGAAATCCAAGCGTCACATTGGCGCCGGAAAGGCCAACCGCCGTCACTGCTCCACCGAGCAAGCCGCGCGCATCGTCTTCTGCAAACAATGCGGCGCTGAATAACGCTTCAAACAGAGCCGCTGCGAACAACAGACCCGCCTGCAACAATCCCGAATTCGGATAAACGGCGCTTCGGCGCAGATCGTGCGTGCGCTTGAAGGCGTCGAGATCCTCGCGCGCAGCCCGTGCGCGCCGCGACGCCTCGGCCCAATCGTGCGCAAGCCGCCCCGCCACTTGCTTCAGCGCCAGCCGTGCGTCGAGCGATGGGCCGGAAAAGTCTTGCGGCTGCGGCGCCAAGGTGCGCAATCGTCTCTCGGCGTCCGCCTTGGTGTTGAGCCTGGCTTCGTCCACCCGCGCCCGCTCACCCGCGGCAAGCTCGACCACGGCGCGCTCTGCCTCGGACAGGTCATGCGCGTCGGCGCGGGGAAGGTTGCGGGCGGCGTCCTCACGGGCGCGTCGGCGCAGGCCGAGCTTCTTGTCCAATGACGCGGCCGTGAGCACGGGCGACGCCATCGCGCCCCGGTCTCCACCAGCCAAACGTGCCTGCCCACCGTCCATGAGCCCGCCTTCCCATGCTACTAAAGCGCGAATAGTTGGCTTCTCCAAGCGGGGCGCGGGGTCTATGACCGCACGATGACGGAGCGCGAAGACCTCTTAGCCATCGCCGAGGCGATCACAGCCGAAGCGGGTGCGGCGCTCCGCACGCACCGCGCCGAATGGCGCGTCATCGAAAGCGAGCACGGCCGCGAGGTGAAGATCGACGCTGACACCCGTGTCGAAGCGTTGATCCTGGAGGCCTTGGCGAAGCGCGCACCGTTTCCTGTTCTATCGGAGGAGGCGGGCTGGGTCGAAGGCGCTGCCGGCGACTACGCATGGGCGCTCGACCCGCTCGACGGCAGCGTCAATTATCTGCGTGAGTATCCGCATTGCGCCGTTTCAATCGCGTTGCTGCACAAAGGCGATCCGGTTCTCGGTGTGGTCGATTGCTTCATGCTCGGCGAGCGCTTCAGCGGCCTGGTCGGCAAGGGCGCATGGCTCAACGGCGCGCCGATCCGCGTGTCCACGATCAGCGATCCCGCCAAGGGGATCTTGCACACCGGCATCCCTGCGCGCTCCAGCCCGGAATCAATGCGCGCGTTCGAAACCCGGCTTAGCCAGTGGCGCAAAGTGCGCATGATCGGTTCGGCCGCCACTGCACTTGCCTATGTCGCTGCGGGGCGGGCCGAGGCATACCGCGAGTCTGGATCGATGATTTGGGATGTGGCTGGCGGATGCGCCCTCGTGCGCGCCGCCGGCGGCGTCGCTGAGTTCAAGGGGGAGCGTCTCGACGCACCACTTGAGGTAGCCGCCGGCAACGGGCTAACGCCGCTGCCTGATTGACACATGAGACGGGAAAGCTCCGCTGGAGCGCTCAAAAAAGGATCATTGTGTCGGCGTAAATGGTAATGGACAGGGCGAACTGGCATTCCCTAAAAGGGGAAGACTGGGCGTGGTGAGGGGTAGGACGCGGGATGACGCTGCCTGGCGATGGCGCGAACGGCGCTAAGCGTTTGATTGGAAACGCAATCCTGGCCGGAACGGCCGAAGCTCTGCGCGCCGCGCTGGGGTCGTCGCGCGCGTTGGCGTCGACGGACTTGCAACTTTCGGGTGTCGTTTTGGTCGGTGAAGGCGATGTGCCGGAAGCGAAAATCGTCGCCCGCGCCCCGACCTGGGCCGACATCGAGCTCGCGGAAATCAAAGCTGATTTTCTTGTGCTCGCGGAGCCGGTGCTGCAGCCGACGGTAGCGCGTGCCGCTTTGAGGCGCGCGGCCGATGCACGCCTCAAAGTGCTGGTCGCAGAGGGTGAAACGATCCGCCCGCTCGAGATCGATGATCTTGTCGGCCGCCCCCTCCAGGCCGTCGATTGGGAGCGTATTCGCCGCCTGATCGCCGGTCGCCGCGTGCTCATTACGGGCGGCGGCGGCTCGATCGGTTCGGAGCTGGCGCGCCGCATCAACGCTGTCGGCGGCGCCGAGCGTCTGACGCTTCTCGATGCGTCGGAATACAATCTGTACAAGATTCACCGCGAACTGCCGGCGGCCGAAATCGTCCTCGCCGACGTGCGCGACGCAGCGTCGATGAAACGCTGGTTCGGCCGCGAGAAACCGCATCTGGTATTTCACACCGCCGCCCTGAAGCAGGTGCCGCTGGTTGAGCAATTCCCAAGCGAAGGCGTGCTCACCAATGTGTGTGGCCTGAAGCACGTGGCCGACGCGTGCGCCGGCATCGGCGCCGACCTCATCTTTGTGTCGACGGATAAAGCCGTTGATCCGTCCGGCGTGATGGGCGCGTCCAAGCGGCTGGGTGAACTTTACTGCCAAGCGCTTGACCGCGAATATTCCAAGAGCGGCGGCCCGCGCGCTCTGGCGCTGCGTCTGGGCAATGTTCTTGGCTCCGCCGGCTCTGTTATCCCCATCTTCCGCCGTCAGCTCGCGCAAGGCGGTCCGCTCACTGTCACTGAC
This sequence comes from alpha proteobacterium U9-1i, assembly GCA_000974665.1. Lineage (NCBI taxonomy): Bacteria > Pseudomonadati > Pseudomonadota > Alphaproteobacteria > alpha proteobacterium U9-1i. The sequence continues at coordinate 874,597 of BBSY01000002.1, forward strand.
GCGGATATGACGCGCTTTTTCCTCTCCATCCCGCAAGCGGCGGACTTCCTGCTGCAAGCCGCCGCGATTGGTGTCGGCGAGGAGCGCGCACGTGGGGCGGCCTTCGTCATCGACATGGGTGAGCCAATCACAGTGCTCGACCTCGCGCGCAAGATCATCCGCCTCGAGGGCCTGCGGCCCGAAATCGACGTGCCAATCACCTTCGTAGGGCTTCGCCCCGGCGAAAAGATGCACGAGCGTCTCGTGGCGAGTGACGAGTGGCGTGAGCCTGATCCGGCGCCAAGCGTCATCGCCGTCGCCTCGCAGCCGCGCAATGCCGCTGCCCTTCGCGAGACCATCGCGCGTTTGGCGGTGCTCGCGAATGAGGGCGCCGACCAACAGGTCGTCGCGGAAATGTTCGCCGCCGTCGCGCCGCTTTCCGCCGACGCCACCATCGCCGCCGAATAGGCCGGCAAGTCTGCACCTTAACACGATGAAGGCTCGACCTCTCCGCGCTCGCGGACTAGGGTGCGCGCGCTGTGAGGGGACAGGCGGGCTATAGAAGCGGGTGGACTCGATGACGCGTACGCTGCGTACGAACTTTGGCGTGTTTGCAGCCTGCGCTACCGCCGCAATCAGTGTTCACTACCCGGCTTACGCGCAGCCCTCCGGCAGCGATGAGATCGTCGTCACCGCGACACGTCGCAACACGGCGCTGCAAGAGGTGCCCGTCGCCGTCACGCCGGTCACCGCCGAAATGGTGCGCAATTCCGGCATCCGCGACTTGCACGATCTCACTAACGTCGCTCCGTCGCTTCAATTCAACATTTCCGAGAACGAGACCTCGGCCACCGCCCGCATTCGCGGCATCGGCACGCAAGGCTCGAACCCCGGCCTCGAAAGCGCGGTCGGCGTGTTTGTTGATGGCGTTTATCGCGCCCGAAACGGCGTTGCGCTGACCGACCTCGGCGAGATTTCGCAGATCGAAGTGCTGCGCGGGCCACAGGGCACTCTCTTCGGCCGCAACACTTCCGCCGGCCTTATCACCGTAGCAACGGCGGCGCCGGCGCTCGATGATTTTGGCGCCGCCGCGGAAGCACTTGTTGGAGCTTTTGGAGAGCGCCGTCTGGCCGGCCACATCACCGGTCCGATTGTGCAAGACGAACTCGGCGTTCGCTTGTTCGCGTCGGTGTCTCAGCGGGACGGCTTCGTCGATGTCATCGGGCCGACAGGCGCAACCAGCGATGCCAACAATCGCGATCTCTGGAGCCTTCGCGGCCAGGTGCTTTGGGCGCCAACGGGGGGGCGCTTCGATTGGCGTCTGATTGCTGATTATACCGAGCGTGACGAGCTCTGCTGCGCTGGCGTGTTCTACGACCCGGCCGTCGTGAACGGCGCGAGCGGCGAAGGCTATGCCGCTTCGGCGCCTGCTGTCGCGCTCGCGAGCATTGGCGGCTTCGGCCCGGGTGGCATCGCGGCCCTCGGCCCGTCGGGGCTTTCCGATCGCACATCGTTCGCCAACCGCGACGCGACGCAGGAATTGCGCGACGGCGGTGTTTCCTCAGAGATGAATTGGGAGACGTCGCTCGGTCTGCTCACCTGGATCGCCGGCTATCGCGACTGGGATTTCATCCAAGGCCAGGACATCGATTTCACCGCAGCCGATCTGCTGTACCGCGCGCCAGGCGATGGCGGCTTCGGCTTCCAAATTCACTCGCAGGAAGTCCGGCTGACGGGCCGCAACGGCCCGCTCGATTGGTTGGTCGGCGGCTATTACGCCAACGAACACCTCACACGTCGCGACACGCTGCGGATCGGCACGCAATACGGCGAGTATTTCACCGCTCTGGGCGTTGCCACCGGCAATCTCACCGTGATTGGCGCTGCACCCGTGCTCGCCACCACGGAGGGTGGCGGGCAGCGTGATCGCTATCGGCAGGAGAGCCAGTCTATCGCGCTCTTCAGCCACAACATATTGGCGCTGGGCGATCGCACGGACTTCACCTTCGGTATTCGCTTTACCGATGAAGAGAAGGACATGAGTGCGCTGCGCGGCACCGTCGGCGCGCTGCCGGCGCCGTTGAGCGCATTCCCTTGGCACAATGGCGCGCTTGACGGCGTGTCGAGTTTCTCGCGCAGCGAGGCGGAATGGTCCGGCCTCGTCGCGCTCCGCCAGGAGATGAGCGAGAACCTCGCGGCCTATCTGTCGTTCTCACGCGGTTACAAAGGCGGCGGCTTCAACCTGGATCGTCAAGCGGGCGTGCCCGAGTTTGACGCTGAGACAGTCGAGAGCTGGGAGCTCGGCGCGAAAACGACATGGATGGACGGCGATCTGTTGTTGAACGCCGCGCTGTTCTCCTCGGATTACGAGAACTTCCAGCTCAACCGCTTCACCGGCATCACCTTCATCGTCAACTCGATCCCTGCCGTGTCCAGCGAGGGCGCCGAAGTCGATGTGATCTGGCGCATGCCGCTAACCGGTCTCTCGATGCAAGGCGGCTTGGCCTACGCTGACGCACAATATGGATCCAACACCGGCTGGGCGGTTGGCGGCCTGGCCGCGCTCCCAGGCCAACGGCTGACTAATTCGCCGCTTTGGACGATTACCAACGCGCTTACCTACGAGTGGCCCCTCGGCAGTTCGCTCGCTGGCCTCGCGCACCTGGATTTCCGCTATGTCGATGAGCAGAACACCGGGTCAGATCTCAGCCCATCTAAGGTCCAGCCCAGTTACGTGCTGATCAACGGCCGGCTCGGCATCGCGACTGCTGATGAGCGCTACGCGTTCGAGATCTGGGGCCGCAATTTGCTCGATGAAGACTACGCGCAGGTGATGTTCGACGCGCCGCTGCAATTCCTGCGGCCGGTTGTGCCTGTAGATGGCCTCCGCGGCGCGTTCCTGGGCGACCCGCGCACCTACGGCGTTACGCTAAGGGCCCGATACTGACCCATTGACGCTGGGCTAGAAGTGCGCGGGCCGGTGTCGACCGATTGGTTCGAAGTGAAATTCTGTTCCCGCGTGCGGAACCAAAACTAGCTGTCGGGGTTTAGTCACGTTGGGGCAGTGACCGCCAGGGGGTGGACGTAAGCGCGCGCCGAACCATTGGGTCGGCTAGAAAGAGGGATAGGCTTATGAACAAGCATCTGACGACAGCCCGCACACTTGGGGTTGCCATCCTCGCGACTTTGAGTCTTGGCGCTTGCGCCACCTATGACGATGAGTTCGCCACGATCAACTCGCGCCTCGATCAACTCGACGCGCAGGTTCAAAGTGCGGCCCAGAACGCCCAAGCGGCCAATCAGTCCGCGACGCGCGCCAACCAGCGGCTGGACTCGATCGAAGGCCGCATTCAGCAGCTCGAAACGCAACCTGCTCGCAGGCCGCGCGGCTAGTCGCCTTCGCGCGCTTCGTGACGACTGTTAACTCGGAAGCTTCGCTTGAACCTTGCACTCAAGGCCGTTGTTAGCGCGCTGGCGCTGGCGTTCTCGACTTTCGGCGTGGCCGAAGCCGAGGATGCCGCCGCCGCCGCGCCGCCGGCTTCAGCAGCTGATCAGCTTCCGCCTGATCAGCAAGTATCCGAGACACTGATTGAACTTGCAGGCTGGGTGGTCGCAACCGGGGACAATCAGGGTCGCGCGTTCGCCATTATCGACAAAGACGCCGCACAGGTCCTTGTGTTTGGTCCTGACGGTCGTCTTCGCGGCGCGGCGCCTGGGCTGTTTGGTTCGGCGACCGGAGATCACACGGCGCCCGGTGTCGCTGGCCTCGCGCTGAGCGAGATTCCGGGAGACGATCGCACAACGCCGGCCGGTCGCTTCGTCGGCGGGTTCGGCCCATCAATCGATGCCGGACGAGTGCTCTGGGTTGACTATGAGTCTGCAGTGTCGATCCACCCAGTAAGTCCTGGCACGCCCGCCGAGAGACGAGCCGAGCGGCTTGCATCGCCTTCGCCGGACGACAACCGCGTCACCCATGGCTGCATCAACGTTTCGGCTGAGTTTTACGATCGGGTCATTCATCCAGCGTTCGAGGCCGGCGGGGTGTTCTACATCTTGCCAGATACGGCGTCTTTGGCGGAAACCTTTCCAGAGTTCACGCGCAGCCGTGGAGCGCATGCGCGCCTTTAATCCAAGGTCCGCCTGAATCGCGCCAACGCCAATGTCGCCAGCACCAAGGTGATCAGCGCCAGCGGTCCGAGATCGCCGACGATGTCAGGCATCTGTGCGCCTTTCAACACCACCTCTCGCACGATGCGAAGGAAATGCGTGATCGGCAGCGCTTCGCCGATCGCCCGCGCCCAGCCAGGCATGGCCGCGAACGGGAACATGAAACCCGAGAGCAGGATCGACGGCAGAAACACGAAGAACGTCATCTGCATCGCCTGCATCTGTGTTTTGGCGACAGTCGATATGAGATACCCAAGCATCAGGTTTGCGAAGATGAACAGCGTCACGCCGATGAGGAACGCCAGCAGCGAGCCCGTGAACGGAATTTGAAACAGAAACGTCGCCACCAGCAGCACGATCGCTACCTGAATTGCGCCCACGAACACGTACGGCGTCGTCTTGCCAATCATCACCTCAACGGGACGCACTGGCGTCGCGAGCAAATTCTCCATCGTTCCGCGCTCGGTCTCGCGCGTGAGTGCGATTGAGGTGATCATCACCATTGTCATGGTGAGAATAACGCCGAGCAACGCGGGCACGATGTTGAAGGCGCTGACACCCGCTGGATTGTAGCGGCGATGCACGACGATTTCGTAGGGCGCAGGCGTTGGCTGGAGAAATGCAAGCGTGCCTTGAAGCTCCGGCGCGAACGCAATCTGCGCAACGCGTTCAATGGCGCCCAGCGCTCCGCCTGCCGCAACAGGATCGCTGGCGTCGGCGGCGATCAGGATTTGCGGGCGCTCGCCGCGCACCAAGCGGCGTTCGAAGCCTTCTGGGATGGAGATCAGGAAATTCGCCTCACCGGATCGCAGCATTGCGTCGCCTTGCTCGGTTGTTCGGGCGATGGCGACGATATCCACGAAAGTCGAGGCGCGCAGACTTGCGAGAAACGCCCGCGTCATCGGCCCATCTTCGCGCATCTCGACGACCGCCGGCAGGTGGCGCGGATCGGTGTTGATGGCGTAACCGAACAGCACAAGCTGCATGACCGGCATCATGATCATGATTGCAAAAGTCGGCCGGTCGCGGCGCATCTGTACGAGTTCCTTCAGGAACACCGCAAACACACGCGCCCAGGAAAGATCGAACGAGGGAAGGCGAAACTTCCTCATTGGAAATTGTCCCGGCTCTCGGTCATCAGATAGATGAAAATCTCTTCAAATCCGGCCTCGATCTGCTCGATCGTCACGTGCGGCTGCGCTTGCTTCACCTCGCGCACCGCGCGCTCAAGCGCGGCCGCATCTAGCCCGCAGGCGTGTATCTCCGCCCCAAAACGCGCCACCAATTCAACGCCCGGCGCGCCTTCAAGCATTTGCTGCGAAGTTTGCAAAGGGCGTCCAGCGATGCGCCAGCACGCCAAACCGATCTGCTTGGGAATTTCCGCCGTCGCCGAGTCGAGCAGCTTCTTGCCATAAGCGATGTAAGCGATGGAATCGCACTGCACTGCTTCGTCCATGTAGTGCGTGCTCACCAGAGTCGTAACGCCTTGCGCGGAATAGCGTCTGATCTGATCCCAGAAATCGCGCCGCGCCTTCGGGTCGACACCGGCCGTCGGCTCGTCCAGCAACAGCAGCTCCGGCTCGTGGATCATGCAGGCCGCCAGCGCCAGCCGTTGCTTCCAGCCACCAGAAAGCTTGCCGGCCACCTGCATTTGGCGCTCGACAAGCCCCAAATCCTCAAGCGCCTGATCGACGCGCTCTTTGCGCCGATCCAACCCGTACAAGCGCGCGATGAATTCTAGATTCTCGCGGATCGACAGGTCTTCATAGAGCGAGAATTTTTGCGTCATGTAACCGACGCGTTCCTTGATCCTGTCGCTCTCTTCCAAAACGTCGAAGCCCAGCACGCGGCCCGCGCCGCTCTCCGGCTTCAGCAGCCCGCACACCATGCGGATGGTTGTTGTTTTTCCGGAGCCGTTCGGCCCCAGAAATCCATAGATCGCACCACGGGGAACCTTCAGGTCGAAATTGTCGACCACTTTGCGTCCGCCGAAACTCTTGGTGAGCCCGGCGACGTCAATCACAACGTCGCTCATGGCGCGGGCGCCAAGCGCACATCCACCGGCATGCCGGGGCGAATGGCGCCGGGCGCGTCGAGCCGCGCCTCAACCAGAAACACCAGCTTGTCGCGTTGATCGAGCGAATAGATTACCGGCGGCGTGAACTGCGGTTCTGTTGCGATGAAGCTGATCGTCCCGGTCAGGCCGTCAGCACAACCATCGCAGGAAAGCACGACCTGCGCGCCCATCGTCAAGCGTCCAAGCAGCGCTTCGGGCGCGAAGAAGCGCACCTTTTGATATTCCGGCGAGAGCAAAGCCGCGATTGGCTGGCCGGCCGTCACCACTTCGCCCGGGCGATGATAGATGCGTTCGATCGTGCCTGCTGTTGGCGCCGCGCCTGAGAGATCGGACAAACGCTCGCGCGCCAATCCCGTTTCCGCGCTGGCGGCCGAAAGCGTACGGCGCGCTTGATCAAGCTGGGCGCTGGCCGCGTCGCGCGCCGCGCGATCCGCATCGAGCCGCGCTTGTGAGAAAAAGCCCTGCTGGAAAAGCTCGGTGCTGCGCGCAAAATTGCGTTGCGCCAGAGCCGCGCTCGCCCGCGCCGCTTCCACGGCCTGCACCAGCGCGCCGCGGTTGGCGGCGGCGCCTTGCACGTTCAGGGACAAACGATCCGCGTCGAGGTCAAACACACGCGCGCCAGCTTCGACACTATCGCCCTCGCGCACCAGAATCTCGCGCACCACGCCGGATTCCTGGCTGGCCAGATAGATGTAGTCCGCCTCCCCATAGCCCTGCATCAAAGTGTCGTCGGTGCGGTCACCACACGCGGCGGCGAGCATCGCGAAGCCGAGGATCAAAAGGCGCTTCATGCGCGGAGTCCTTCGAAGAGGAGGTTGAGCTGAGTTTCGACAAGTTTTGATGGGTCAGCGAAAGCGGTTTCACCGCGCAGCACGTGCGTCCACATCGCCTCAAAGAAGAGCGGGCCGATGAACGCTCGCGTCACGGCGCGTGGATCGCAGGACTTGAACACGCCCTGTTCCACGCCCGAGGCGACGAGCCCTTCAAGCGCTTGCCGCGCGCGTTCGCCCACTTCAACGCGATAGAATTCCGCGAGTTCGGGGAAGCGAGCCGAGAGTCCGATAACAAGACGCGGCACCGCGAGAATTGCCGGATCGCGCAGATGCATCGCTGCGCCCGCGGCGATCAGCTTGAGCGCCATCATCGGATTCGCAGCGCCGGCGCGCGCCAAATTTTCGGCCTGCGCCGCAAGTGGCGCGATCTTCGATTGGATAAGCGCCCGCAGCAGAGCTTCTTTGCTTTCGAAATAAAGGTAGACCGCGCCTTTCGAAATCCCGGCGCGTTTGGCGATATCCTCCATGCGCGCCGCGTCGAAACCGCGCTCGGTGAATTCCGACAAGGCTGCGTCAAGAATTTCCTCGGGCCGCGCCTCGGCGCGGCGGCTCCAACGCGGTGGCGCGCTCTGCGGGGCGCGCCTCGCGGCAGGCATATTTGGGGAGCTGCGCTTTGCCATGGCGCCATATATAACTGACCGGTCAGTTAATTGCAAGCGCGTTATTTTTGCCCCCAAGTCCAAGAAGGTGGCCGCCTAGCGGCGTCCCGTCGTGGAAAGTTCGTTGCGCCCACGTTAGGGTCCGCGCGCGGGCGGGGGTGTAGCGGTGACAGAGCAGCGGCAAGAGAGCGAAGAGCGGGCGGTCCGGCTGGCGTCGATCGTGTCGATCGACATCGTCGGTTTCTCGACCATGTCCGAGCGAAACCAACGCAGCGCGGCGCAAAAGGTCGAGTCCCTCCGCGTGCGCATTGAGCGCACCGCTGGGCAGCATGGCGGGCGCCTCTTCAACACGGCCGGCGACGGCTTCATGCTGGAGTTCGGCTCGGCCGGCGCAGCACTCGGCGCCATCCAGGATATTCTCGACAAACCCGCGCGTGGCGAGCCGAAGCTGCGCGTCGGCGCTCATGTCGGCGACGTGATCGTTACCAATAACGAGGACCTACTCGGCCACGGCGTCAACGTAGCGGCGCGGTTGCAGGAATTGGCGGAGCCGGGCGCGGCGCTTGTGTCGCAAGAATTCCGTTCGATGGCGCGCAATTCGCCGACGGCGGCCTTTCAAGCGCGCGGCAAGCAGCCCTTGGACAATATCGACCAGCGCGTCCAGACGTTCGAAATTCTCTCGCGTCGACAGAAGATGGCGCGCTTCATGCGCCGCCTCGGTTCTTGGGTGGTCATCGCGCTCATCCTCGGCGCGCTGGTCTATTTCGGCCCAACCTTGTGGCGTTTAGCCCAGCCGCTTATCGGCTCTGAGGAGGCGGTCGCGCCGGCCGCCGCTGAGCAAACCGTCGCCCCGCCGGATGTTCTCGAAGCCACGTCCGGCGCGCCCGCGCGCGCTGCCGCGGGCAGCGTTTTCACGGACTGCGCCAACTGCCCTGAAATGGTGGTGCTGCCCGGCGGCTTGTTCGTCATGGGCTCGCCCGCCACTGAACGCGGCCGCGCCGCGGACGAAGGCCCGACGCGCGAAGTGTCGATCGCACCGCTCGCCGTCAGCCGCACTGAGATCACGTTCGCGCAATGGGACACGTGTTTGGCGGGCGGCGGCTGCAACAGCTTCTCGCCACCGGATCGCGGCTGGGGTCGCGGCGCGCAGCCGGTGCTCGGCCTCTCCTGGGAAGATGCCCAAGCTTATCTCGATTGGCTCAACACCCAATCAGGCGGCCTGCGCTACAGATTGCTGAGCGAAGCGGAGTGGGAATACGCAGCTCGCGCCGGGTCGCGTGACGCCTACGCTTTCGGACCTAATGTCAGCGCCCAGCAGGTGACCTTCCGGGTGCGCGCGCCGACACCGGTCGGCATCCACGCAGCCAATGCATTCGGCTTGCAAGACATGCACGGCAACGTCGCCGAATGGGTCGAGGATTGTTACGTCGCCAATTATAGCGTCGCGCCCATCGATGGCGCCGCCGTTGCGCCGACTGGCAATTGCGCGCGGCGCGTTTTGCGTGGTGGGCATTTTGCCGACCAGGTCGCGGCAGTGCGCTCAGCCGCCCGGCGCTCCGAGCGGCCGGCCGCTCGCGCGCCGAACGCCGGCTTCCGTGTGGCCCGCACGATCGATTGATCGCTCGTGCGTTGCGAGCTACGGCCAAAATGTGCGAGTCAATCGCCCAGATGTGACCTAGGGCACAGACGAGTCAGTTCGGCTGGCGCCATTTTCACGTGGGGAGGCTGCACGTGAAATCGCTTAGCAGGAGGAGGGCTATATGAGGCTCGTCCTCGCGCAAATTTCCGATCCGCATATTCGCGCCGACAGCGAAGCCCCGACGCTTGCGCTGCAGCGCGCGCTCGCCGGCGCGAAAGATTACGGCGCACAGGCCATTTTGTTGACGGGCGACTTGGTCAACGACGAGAAACATCAGGAATATGCCGAACTCGCGCGCGCACTCGCCGCGCCGTCGGCGCCACTCTACGTGCTTCCGGGCAATCACGATGATCGCGCATTGATCCGTGACCTTCTGCCAAACCATACCTATCTGCCGCGCGGCGCGCATCTTTCATTCGTGATCGAGGATCTTCCCGTCCGCATCGTGATGCTGGATCAGATCGTGCCTCACCAAACCCATGGTGAACTAACGCCGGAGCTGGCGGCGTGGCTAGAGGCGGCGCTCGCCGCCGCGCCCGACAAGTCGACGCTCGTCGCTTTGCATCATCCGCCGTTCGCGACGCACGACATCTTGTTTGATCGCATCGGTCTCCACAATCAGAGCCAGTTCGCCGACATCATTGCCCGGCATCGACAAGTGCAGCGCATCGTTTGCGGCCATCATCACCGTGTCGCGTTCGGGCAAGTCGCTCACGCACCGGCGATTATCGCTCCGTCGACCTCCTGGATTTACGGGCTCGCGCTCAACGAGGGCCAGCCAATCGCACCAAAGACGCACGAACAGCCCGGCTGGATGCTACACGTATGGACGCCGGAAAGCGGCTTCGTCAGCCATTTCATAGGGCTTTGATTTTTGCGTTGCTTCGCGGCTACAACGCACGCGAGGAGCCAGCCGATGAAAACCAGAGCCGCAATCGCGTTTGAGGCCAAGAAGCCGCTGGAGATCGTCGAGCTTGATCTCGACGGCCCGAAGGCCGGCGAGGTGCTGGTGGAAATCAAAGCGACCGGCATCTGCCACACCGACGCATACACACTGGACGGCCTCGACAGCGAAGGCATTTTTCCCTCGATCCTCGGCCACGAAGGCGCGGGCATCGTGCGCGAAATCGGCGCCGGCGTGACGAGCGTCGCGTTGGGCGACCACGTCATTCCGCTCTACACGCCGGAATGCCGACAGTGCAAAAGCTGCCTCTCGCGCAAGACGAATCTTTGCACCGCCATCCGCGCCACGCAGGGCAAGGGCGTGATGCCGGACGGCACGTCGCGCTTTTCCTACAAAGGTAAGCCGGTCGCGCATTATATGGGCTGCTCGACGTTTTCGAATTTCACCGTGCTCCCGGAAATCGCACTCGCGAAAATCCGCAAGGACGCGCCGTTCGATAAGGCTTGCTATGTCGGCTGCGGCGTTTCCACTGGCGTCGGCGCGGTGACGAACACGGCGCAAGTCGAGCCGGGCGCCAACGTGATCGTGTTTGGCCTCGGCGGCATAGGCTTGAATGTCATCCAAGGCGCCAAGCTCGTCGGCGCCAACATGATCGTCGGCGTCGATATCAATCCGGACCGCGAGGAATGGGGTCGCAAATTCGGGATGACGCACTTCGTCAACCCGAAGAACGTCTCCGGCGACATCGTCGCGCATTTGGTGGAACTCACCGGCGGCGGCGCCGACTACACGTTCGACTGCACCGGCAACACAACGGTGATGCGTCAAGCGCTGGAAGCTTGCCATCGCGGCTGGGGCGAGAGCATCATTATCGGCGTCGCCGAGGCCGGCAAGGAAATCGCCACGCGCCCGTTCCAGCTGGTCACCGGGCGCGTCTGGAAGGGCACCGCCTTCGGCGGCGTCCGCGGCCGCACCGAAGTGCCGCGCATTATCGATTGGTACATGGACGGCAAAATCCAGATCGATTCGATGATTACCCACACCATGCCGCTGGAGCGCATCAACGACGCGTTCGATCTGATGCACGAGGGCAAAAGCATTCGCAGCGTGGTGGTGTATTGATGACAGACTGGAAACTCCCGTGGTCCGCCTCCTGCCAGTGCGGCGGCGTGAAGATGGGTGTGAGCGCGCCGCCGATGGTGGCGATGGCGTGCCATTGCCGCGCCTGTCAGCGGCTGACGAGCGGCGCGTATTCGCTGACGCTGCTCATCCCGGAAAGTGGTTTCGAGGTGCTTTCCGGCGAGCCCGTGATTGGCGGCTTGCATCGTGAGGAGCTGCAGCATTTCTTCTGCCCGCACTGCAAGAATTGGCTATTCACACGCCCGCAAGGAATGCCGTTTGTGAATTTCCGGCCGACGATGCTGGAAGATTGCACTTGGGTGCAGCCTTATGCGGAGTCCGGCGCGAAAGATAAGCTACCCGGCGTCGTCAGCGGCGCGAGACACTCCTATCCGGAGTTTCCCCCTCCCGCGGACTATCAGATGCTGATGGATGGCTATGCCCGCGAAGGATCGCGGCCGGCATGAACGTCGTCGTCAGCAAAAGCCATCGCGTGCATGGCGGCACGCTTTCCTACGCGCAGCACCCAAGCGCTAGCACCGGAACGCCGATGCGCTTCTCGATTTTCGTTCCGCCTGGCGAGGGGCCGTTTCCATATTTGATCTGGCTCTCCGGGCTTACTTGCACCGAGGATAATTTCACCACCAAGGCCGGCTCGTATGCAGCTGCGGCGCAGCACGGCGTGGCGATCGTCGCGCCCGATACGTCGCCGCGCGGCGAAGGTGTTGCGGATGATCCAGCTTACGATCTCGGCCAAGGCGCGAGTTTCTATGTCGACGCGACGCAGAAACCGTGGGCGCCGCACTTCAAAATGGAAAGCTACATCATCCGCGACGTGATCGCGGCGGTTGAAGCAACGTTTCCGCTGAAGCCGCAACGCGGCATCTTCGGCCACTCGATGGGCGGACACGGCGCGTTGACGTTGGCGATGAAGCATCCGGCGTTGTTCGCAAGCGTTTCGGCCTTCGCGCCGATTTCGTCGCCGACGCGCTGCGCTTGGGGTGAGAAGGCGTTCAACGCCTATCTCGGCGCCGATCGCGAAAGCTGGGAAGCGCACGATGCGGCGCTGCTGATGGAACGCGGCCGCGCCAAGAGGCTCGACGATATTCTCGTCGATCAAGGTTGGGACGATCAGTTCCTGGAAAGTCAGCTGAAGCCCGAATTGCTCGAGGCCGCCGCGCGCGCGTCAGGACAAAAGCTGACCTTGCGTCGCCACAAGGGCTACGATCATTCCTACTTCTTCATGGCAAGCTTCATCGCCGATCACGTTGCTTTTCACGCGGCGCGGTTGCGCTAGCTGGTGCGGCGAAAGCGCTGCGCCAGAACGGCGGAGCCAATCAAGATCACCGCTAGCGCCAGCAGCGACGCGACGCGCGGGACGCCGTCCAAGCGCTCAGTGTCGAACAGCGCCACCTTCGCCGTGACGAACAAGAGCAGCGCCAGGCCGCTCCACCGCAACGTGGCGTCCTTGCGTTGAATGCCGAAGGCCAAGACGCTCGCGCCATAAAGCGCCCAGAGCGCCGAATAGGTCCACGTCTCAAAACGTCCAGCTTCGAGCGCCGCGCGCATATCTGGCCCTTGATAGAGCCGCCGGATTGTCAGCGACAGCGCCACGAACAGATGCCCGACCACAGCGATGCGTGCGACTTGCGCGAACAAGTGCGGCGCGCGGATGTGTGGCGTTTGGTGTGCGAAAGCGCTGAACCATGCCGCAAGCGCCAACGTGCACAAACCTATCAACGCCGCGAGCCATGTTGCGGCGTAAGCTGGCGCCCACCCCCACCATGGATTGAAGACGACCCAAAGCGCCAATGCCGCCCAGATCATTGCTGGCCAGATCGCCGCGCCCCAGATCGCGCTCAAATCATGCAGATAGGCGCGCACCGTGTCGCGGCCCGGCGCGCGCTGCGTCAGCGATGAGCCAGCCAGCACTAGCACGAGCGGCCAGAGCGCGTGCCCGAAACCTTCGAGCCCGGTGAGGCCCAGGCCATCGTCCATGGCGGCACGATGGTGCAGCCAGCGGATCGCTGAATGGCCAAAGCTCCACGCGAACACGATCGCGGCCGACGCGGCCACGAAACGCGCGCGTTCAACGCCGGTCGAGCGCGACAGTGCGCGCCCAATGTAGAGCGCGATCGCGACCGCGAGCGCCTGCGCCAAGAGTGAGAGCGATGTCGACAGCTCATTCGTTTGCACACCCAACTGCGCTCCCCACCAGGGATGGCGCAGCATTAGCAAAATGAAGGCGGCAATGGCGATGCAGGCCACGGCGATGGCGCGTGAGCTCAACACCAGATCGTGCGTGAACGGGCGCGTGTCGTCTGCGGCCTCACGTCGCTGTGCAATGAAGGCGATTGCCCACCCGAAAGCGAGCCAAGCGAGCGCATAACAATGCGCCTCGAACATACCGAGATGCGCGCGGGCCATGCCGGTCGGGCCCGAGAAAGCGTACCGAATCTCCAGCATCACCCAAATGAGAGCGAGCACGCCGCCGACGATTGCGTAGCCGCGCCCTGCGAAGAGGCTACGGCGATAGAGTCGCGCGGCCGCGGCCAGCGCGATCGCCGCGGGCGCGGCGTAGGCGAGCACCAGTGTGTTGAGAAGCGGCGGGCCGGCGACCTGCATCGGCCCAGAGCCCCACCAGGGGTTCACCGTCAGCCCGAACGCCAGCAGCGAATAGGCGAGCCCGCAGACCATCAGTAGATGTCCGCGAAGGCGTGCGATCAGCCCCGGATTGTCTCCGCGTGGCAAGGCCAGAAAGCCCGCGCTGATCAGGGTCAGAACGTTGAGGGCGACCTCGGTCGCGCGATCCAGCGGGACGCCGGCGCCTCCCGTCGCCACCCACCGCAAAGCGTGAAGCACTGCGATTGCGCCAATCAGAATTGCGCCGGCGCCCAAAGCTTCGCCTGTGTCGCGCTGGCGCGGCGTCGCCAACGCCGACGCCGCGTGAAGGAACGCTGTCGCGCCGATCAGAATGAGCAGCGTTCGGACTACCGGTGTCGCCAGCATCGTCACACTGTCGGGGAAGCCGGCCGAAAGCGCATGCGCCAGCGCGAACATCGCGAACACGATCGACGCGTGCCCGAGTCCGCGCCATCCGCGTTGATGGAACAACAGGGTCGCGCCAAGCGCCGCCGCTGACATGGCCGAAGGCTTCAGGAAATCTGGCGCCAATGATTGCAGGCCGATGAGCGCGAGGAGGGACGCAGCGCCGGCCCAGAAATCGACCGCGAGGTCTTTCTCGGCTTGAGCGCTCTCGCGTGCAATGTGACGCGCCGCGAAGAAGAGCAAAATTGCGCCAGCGAACATTGGCGCCCATACGACGGGCGCGCTCCATTCATCACGAGAAAACACGCCGAGTGCGCCGATCACCGCCGCACCGCTCGCGCCCGCGCCAGCAACGAGTGCGCGGCCGTGGCGATCCGCGCGCGCGGCGAGCGCGGCGACGCCGACCAGCGGCGCTGCGGCCAAAGCCCAGAAATAGAAACTCTCCGCCAAGGGACCGAACGGATTGCGTGTCTGGAGGAAGAGCATCGCGCCGAGCACGAGCGCACCTGTCGCCGCGGCGAACGCCGCTGGATGGGCGACGCGCGCGCGCACAGCACCAGCGGCGAGGCCCACATGGAACAAGCCGACCAGCATCGCCGCGTCAAGACGAGGGGTGTCTGCCTCCGCCAACGTCAGCCAGGCCCAAAGCAGCAGCACGCTGCTCACGCCAGTGGCGATCATGGGGACGTGCGCGTGCGTTTTGCTCCAATGGTCGCCGTCGTTTTCCGCGAGCGGCTTACGCAAGCCCATCGCCGCGCCGCCGATACTTGCGATGCTTGCAAGCAGAAGCGCGCGGCCCGCGTCGCCAGCTGCAATCGCGGCGATGAACCAAATGTAGAGGCCAGCCAAAGTTGCGGCGGCGACCCATGGCCAGCGGCGCAGCGCCGCAACGCCGAAACCAGCGCCCGCGACAGCGCCGACATACAGGGTAAGCGCGGCGCTTGGCCAAGCATCGGCCTGCGCTAAGGCAGGCGCCAGCATCGCGCCCAGAATCGCGAACAATCCCAGCACCCAGCCGTGCAACAGCGACAGCCCCAGCAACAGGAGCGCACACAGCGCCAACAAAAATGCCCCCCAACCCCATTCGATGTAGTTGAGTATGCCATGCGCAGCCCACGACGACGCATAGAGGGCCGACGCACCGGCGCCGGCCAGCACGGAGGCTGCAAGCGGATGCGCGAACGCCTTGATCTTGCCGCCTCGGCGAACCCATTCGCTGACGGCGATCGCCAGAGCGCCGAGCAGCGCTGCGCCGCCGAGACTCATCAGCGGCGTGATGAGGCCTTGTTGCACGAGAAAGCCGACGCCCAAGATGAACGCGCCGCCGCCCAACAATGCGAGGCCGCTCTCAGTCAACCATTGCTCGAACGATCGATCCGAATTGGCGCGCGCACTTTTCGGTTGTTGAAATGTTGGGCGCGGCACTTCCGCCAACGGCTCAAGCGGCGGCGCGGGCGCTGTTGGCGGCGCCTCAAATTGTTCTTCGTTCGCAGCGGGCGGCAGCGGCGTGTCGAGCAGAAGGGGTTCGCGATCTTCTCCGAGGCGCTGAACCCAAAGCGGCGTTGGTTCGGTTTCAGGCGGCAACGGCGTATCGAGCAGCAATTCGCCGCGCGGGTCGGCCTCGGGCTGGTCAGGCGGCACTTCGATCGGCTTAAGCGCGCGGAGCAGCTCTTCGACCCGCTTCGACAATGTGTCGACGCGGTTCCACAAGAGCCAGACCCAGAAGCCCAGGCCCAGGATCAACAGCCATTCCATTAGGCGCGCCCCATCGGCCGAACGTTCCGGCAGAGCGGCGCGTTATGCAAGGTTTTGACCGTCTTTGGCGCATTACACCCATTTGCGCGCCCCATCCGGACGTGCTCAAAGCGCTGCCCATGAACACCGTGATTGATCCACCCGCCGTCCCGACTGTCGCCGTCGTGGGGGACGATGCGCGCTTCCCGGTGCGGCGGATTTTCTGCGTCGGAAGGAACTACGCAGATCACGTCAAGGAAATGGGCAACGACCCGAAAAGCGAACCGCCAATCTTCTTCACCAAGCCGGGCGACGCGGTCGCGCCCGACGGCGCGCTGATCCCGTATCCGCAGAACACCTCAAACCTGCATCACGAGATTGAGCTCGTGCTGGCGCTTGGCAAGGGCGGCAAGGATATCGCCGAAGCGGACGCTATGGCCTGCGTATGGGGCTACGGCGTTGGCGTGGACTTGACGCGGCGTGACCGCCAAGCGGAAGCGAAGTCGGCGGGCGCGCCTTGGGACGTGGCCAAAGCGTTCGACAATTCGGCGCCAATCGGCCCGCTGACGCCAGCGTCGCGAGTGCCACAATTGAGCAATGCGCGGATCTGGCTCGCGGTGAACGGCGTCGTGAAGCAGGAGGGGACGCTCGATCAGATGATCTGGAGCGTGCCGGAAATTGTCGCCTCCCTTTCGCGCTCGTTTGAGTTGCGGCCGGGAGATCTGATTTTCACGGGCACGCCCGCCGGTGTCGGCAAGATCGAAGCCGGAGACGTGATCACGGGGGGAATTGACGGCCTCGCCCCGCTCAAATTTACGATCAAGCCGGGCTGATCGCCGGATTGTGAATGCCGTTCGACGCGCGAGCGTTGGCGGTTAGGCCCTGCGATGTTACGCGCCGCGGATGATGAAGTCAGCGATCGCTCTCGTTTTTTTGGCATGTGCTTGCGCCGCGCCAGCATCCATACCACCCACCCCAGAGCCTGAAGCGCTGACGCTAACGTGGCGAACCGGCGGCTTCGCGCAGCCCGAAAGCGTCGCGCTCTCGGACGATGGCGGCTTTCTCTATGTCTCCAATGTAAACGGAGAGCCTGACGCGAAGGATGGCAACGGCTTCATTTCGCGACTCTCCGTGACGGGAGAAATGCTGCAGCGGGAATGGGCTAGCGGCTTCGACGCGCCTAAAGGTTTGCTTCGCAGCGGCGATGCGCTCTACCTGACAGACATCGATCAAATCGTAGCGCTTGACGCGCGCACTGGCGCTGTGCGGACGCGAACGCCGGCGCCGGGTGCCCGCTTCCTCAATGACATCACGGAAACGCCGGGCGGTCTGATCCTCGCCTCGGATTCGGCGACGCGGCGGATCTACGTTCTGCGTAACGGCGCCGCCGAGATTTGGCTCGAAGATCCGCTTCTCGCCGCCATCAATGGCTTTCTGCCTGAGCCAAATCGGTTGATCGTCACCACGATGCAGGGGCGCTTGCTTGCGATCGATTATCAAACGCGCGCCATCACAACGCTCGCGGAAGGTCTGGGGGACGGCGATGGCGTCGGCGCGCTCGGCCAGGGCCGCTATCTTGTCAGCGCTTGGCCTGGCCGAATCCTCGCGGTCGCAGCGGACGGCACGCATCGCGTCCTGCTGGATACCCAAGCCGAGCCACGTTACCAGAATGACTTCCTATTGCTCGGTGACACGCTCTATCAGGCCCAAATGGCGCCAGGCGATGTGTCGGCCTACCGGGTGACGGGTATCCGCTAGGCGCAACTTGCTTGCTTGACGCGCCGCGCGCATTAGGCTGTCCCAAAATAAGGGAGCCGGCCGCTTGAAGCCTACCGACATCAGCAATCCCGATTATTTTCACAAGGTCGTGGATTGCCAATGGGCGTGCCCCGCTCACACCCCGGTGCCCGAGTACATTCGGCTGATCGCGGACGGAAAATACACCGACGCTTTCATGATCAATTGGAAGTCGAACGTGTTCCCGGGAATCCTTGGACGCACGTGCGATCGGCCATGCGAGCCCGCGTGTCGTCGTGGACGCGTGGAGGCGGAGCCTGTCGCCATCTGCCGCCTGAAGCGCGTCGCCGCTGACAATAAGGGCGAGGGCGTCGAGGCCTTGATGCCGACGCCAGCAAAAAAGAACGGCAAACGCGTCGCCTGCATTGGCGCTGGCCCCGCGGCGCTGACGGTGGCGCGCGACCTGCTGCCGCTTGGCTACGAAGTCCACATCTTCGATGGCGACAAAAAAGCAGGCGGCATGATCCGCACTCAGATCCCGCGGTTCCGTTTGCCGGAGAGCGTGATTGATGAGGAGGTGAGCTACATCACGCGGCTCGAGCCGGTCATGCACCTCGGCGAGCGTGTAGACAGCCTGAAGGCGTTTCTCGCTCAGGGCTGGGACGCCGTGTTCGTGGGAACAGGCGCCCCGCGCGGCCGCGATCTTGACCTCCCGGGCCGCAAGGAAGCCGCCAAGAACATCCATATCGGCATCGATTGGCTGTCGAATGTTTCTTTCGAGCACGTCCAGAGCATCGGCAAGCGTGTGATCGTTCTCGGCGGCGGCAACACGGCCATGGATTGCTGCCGCACCTCACGCCGCATGGGCGGTGAGGACGTGAAGGTGATCGTCCGCTCCGGCTTCGATGAGATGAAAGCGAGCCCGTGGGAGAAAGAAGATGCCCAGCACGAAGGCATCCCGATCCACAATTTCCTCGCGCCGAAGGAATTCACGCACGAGAACGGCAAACTTACCGGCGTGACCTTCCAGAAAATGCACTGGGCGAAGGACGAAAAAGGTAAGCGGGCGCTTGTGCCCACAGGCGAGCCCGATCAGCACTTTGAGTGCGACGATGTTCTCGTCGCCGTCGGTCAGGAAAATGCATTTCCGTGGATCGAGCGTGAGCTCGGCATGGAATTCGACAAATGGGGTATGCCGGTCGTCGACAGCGTGTCGATGCAATCGACGATTCCAAATGTGTTTTTCGGCGGCGACGCCGCGTTTGGTCCGAAGAACATCATCTGGGCGGTCGCGCATGGGCATGACGCAGCCGTGTCGATCGATCTCTTCCTTAACGGCGACGAGGTAAAGCGCCGCCCGCCGCCTGGAACGTCCATGATGTCCACCAAGATGGGCATCCACGAATGGGCCTACGACAACGACGTCTCGCTCGACCTTCGCTTCAAGGTGCCGCAAGTCGCCAACGACATCGCGCTGAAGAACGTAAAGGTGGAAGTCGAGAAGGGTTTCGATCCCGGGCTCGGCTTCAAGGAGGCGCAACGCTGCCTGAATTGCGACGTGCAGACCGTGTTTGAGACGAAGCTTTGCATCGAGTGCGACGCCTGCGTCGACATTTGCCCGATGGACTGCATCACGTTCACCGAGAACGGCGAAGAGACTGATCTCCGAACCCGGCTGAAAGCGCCGGCGCAAAACCTAACGCAGGACATCTACGTGTCCGAAACGCTGCCGACTGGGCGGGTCATGGCGAAGGACGAAGACGTCTGCTTGCATTGCGGCCTGTGCGCGGAACGCTGCCCCACAGGCGCCTGGGACATGCAACAATTCTACCTGGAAGTGACGCATGCCGGCTGCGGCTCGTCGCCAACCCGTACTCCGGTGGCGGCTGAATAGTCCTTCGCAAGCGCAGCATGGCCAAAGTGTTAGGCGACGGCTTCGGTGTTCGAGGGAACATTTGAGCCGTGCGGCGCGTAGTCGTTGCGTTCAGCGGCGTTGCGCAAGCAGCGGCGCAAGGAAAGACGGCGCAACGAGGTCTTCCTCAGCGTCGCGCCTGTCGTCAACCCGACACCCAGAAGGGGAACTTAATATGATCAATCGTTTCGCCGCAGCGGTCGCCGTCAGCTTCGCGCTTGCCTCTGTCACGCCAGCATTCGCTGACGACGCTGCGTTCCGTACGGCCGCGCCGCAAAGCTTCACCTCGTCTGAACTGCAAGCGTACGGCCTCGACGCCGATGCGTCGCAGCGCGCCGTCGCGCTTCAGGACCAGGGTTACGAAATTCGCGTGCTCTCGGAAGAAGAAGCCGCCCAGTACCAAGCCGGTATCACTGACAATCAATGGCTGCTGCTCGGCATTCTCGCCGGTGTGATCGTCATTGCCGTCGCGGTCGGCGACTAATGATCCGAGGCGCAAGCCTCAGTGTAATGTTGCTGTCGCTGTGTGCGGCGGGGTGTGCGCTTAGTCCGACGCCGGACGTGAGCACCTTCGCCGAACGCAGCGGCAGCAATAGTTTTGAGGTCTTCGACAGGGCGGTGAATTCCTCGGCGCTTGTGCTGCCGGTGGTGCACGATCGCCAGACTTCCGGCCCTTCCTGCGGCGCCCACGCACTCGCGAGCGTGGTCAATTATTGGCGTGGGGCGGGCACGCTGGATGGCGAAGCGCTCTACCGCCAGACCCCGCCCGCGAACGAGGCAGGCTACAGCATGGCCGAGCTCCAAGGCTTGGCGCAGCAGCAGCGCCTGCTGGCGAGCGCCGTCAGGCTCTCGGAGGCCGAGATCATTCGCGAATTGGAAAGCGGCCGGCCTGTGTTGGTTCCGATCCGCGTGCCGTCAATTTATGTGCAGCAGCGAACCTTGCCCGGCGGCGATATTCCCATCGTAGGCGTCGCGCGCAATAGCTTGATCTATCGCGCCGGCAGGGTGTCCGAGTTCACGAACCTTGCCGTGGTGAACCACTACCTGTTGATCGTCGGCTACCAGGATCAGACGTTCGTCGTCGTTGAGCCGGTGATGGGCTATCGGACTATTAGCTTCAGCAAAATTGCACGCTATCGCCGCGCCTTCGGCAATGCAGCAATGGTGTTTAGCGGTCCGCCTGGCGCCAGGCCCGCCGCGACTTAAACAGCGCTTCATTTGCCAACGCCAAGAGGGTATTGAGGGTGTCCCCGAGGCGTCGGCGGACGACGCCGGGGGCAAACAGGGCGCACACCAGACCCATGCCTAAGCCGATCACCGCGACCAACGATTTCGTCGTCAAATTCGCCAACGTGAACGGATCGGGGTCAGCCTCGGCCAACGGCCTCTTTGCCAAAGTGATCCTACGGATGGGCGTGCCGGTGGCGGCGCGCAACATCTTCCCGTCCAACATCCAGGGCCTGCCGACCTGGTACGAGGTCCGCATCAGTGGCGAGGGCTGGTTGGGCCGGCGCGGCGGCGTCGATCTCATGGTGGCGATGAACCCGCAGACCTGGGATGCCGACGTGAAGAGCATCGAGCCCGGCGGCTACCTGCTCTACGATTCGTCCAAGCCGCTCCCTGCGTCGAAATTTCGTGACGACATCACCATCATCGGCGCTCCGTTGACCGAGTTGATCGCTGCGGAGTTTCACGACCCGCGCCAGCGTCAGCTGTTTAAGAACATCTGCTACATCGGCGTGCTTGCGCAATTGTTGAACCTTGACGTCGAGGCCGTGAAAAGCCGGCTGAGCGAGGAGTTCAAGGGCAAGGACAAACTCATTGCCCCCAACTTGAAGGCGTTCGAGCTGGGCCGTGCGTACGCGGAAGAAAGCATCCCGCCCATCGGCCTGAAGGTTGTGCATTCCGATAAAGTCGGCGACCGCATCTTCGTCGAAGGTAACGATGCTTGCGCATTGGGCGCGGTCTATGGCGGTGCGTCGGTCTGCGCTTGGTATCCGATCACCCCTTCGACGTCGCTGGCGGACGCTTTCGCGAAATACTGCAAGGATCTCCGTACTGATCCTGTCAGCGGCAAGGCCCGCTACGCCATCGTCCAGGCGGAGGACGAAATCGCCTCGATCGGTATGGTGATGGGCGCGGGCTGGGCGGGCGGACGCGCTTTCACGTGCACGAGTGGCCCCGGCATTTCGCTGATGAACGAGTTCGTCGGGTTCTCCTATTACGCCGAAATTCCCGCTGTGATTTTCGACGTTCAGCGCGGTGGGCCGTCAACGGGCATGCCCACGCGGACGCAGCAATCGGACCTTCTGCTCGCCGCCTATGCGTCGCATGGCGACACCAAACATCCGATGCTTTTCCCCGCAAACCCCACCGAGTGCTTCGAAATGGGCGCGCTCGCCTTCGACTTCGCGGACTTCTTTCAAACCACCACGTTCGTGATGCTCGATCTCGATATCGGCATGCAGGAATGGCTCTGCGCACCATTCCAGTGGGACGAAGGCCGCAAGATCAATCGCGGGAAGGTGCTGACGTTCGAGGATTTGCAGGAGGGCAAAGAATTCGGCCGTTATCTCGATGTGGATGGCGATGCCGTTCCTTACCGCACCTATCCCGGTACGCATCCCACCAAGGGCTCGTACTTCACCCGCGGCTCAAGCCACGATCGCTACGCGCGCTATAGCGAAGAGGGTTCAGTGTACGTCGATGGCATGAACCGGCTGTTGCGCAAATGGGAGACGATGAAAGCGATGGTGCCGGTGAGCGTCGTCCATAAGGCCGAACGCCGGACGCCCGATGGCGTGATTTATTTTGGTTCAACCGATCCCGCCATGTCCGAAGCGCTCGCGAAGCTCGCCGGGCAGGGCGTACATCTCGATGCGCTGCGCATCCGTGGATTCCCATTCCGGGAAGAGGTGTTCGAGTTCATCAATGCACATGAGCGCGTGTTCGTCGTTGAGCAAAACCGCGACGCGCAGCTCAAGTCGCTGATCGTCAATGAGGGCGGCGTCGATCCCGCCCGTCTCGTCTCTGTCTTGCACTATGACGGCACGCCAATCACGGCGCGCTTCATCGTCAAGGAAATCTCCGACAAGCTCAAGGCGGGCGCCGCTTTGATGCCGGAACGCGCAAAATGACCTATATCGCAAAGCCTTCGCTGCACCATCCCACGCTCGAGAAGAACGCGCTCGGGTTCACGCGTCGCGATTACGAGGGCCGAATTTCGACGCTCTGCGCCGGCTGCGGACACGATTCCATCAGCGCCGCGATTATTCAGGCGTGCTTCGAGATCGATCTGCCGCCGCATCGGCTGGCTAAATTCTCCGGCATCGGTTGCTCGTCGAAAACGCCAGATTATTTTGTAAGCCCGGCGCACGGCTTTAACGCTGTGCATGGGCGCATGCCGTCAGTTCTCACCGGCGCCAATATAGCGGCGCGTGATTTGATCTATCTCGGCGTCTCCGGTGATGGCGACAGCGCTTCCATCGGGCTAGGCCAATTCGCGCACGCCGTGCGTCGCGGCATCAACATGACGTACATCGTCGAAAACAACGGCGTTTACGGGCTCACGAAAGGCCAATTCTCGGCCACGTCCGACAAAGGCTCGAAAGCCAAGAAGGGCGCGGAGAACAAGGATTCGCCGATCGATCTCGTCATGCTCGCGTTGCAGCTCGGCGCAACTTATGTCGGTCGCTCCTTCTCCGGCGACAAAACCCAGCTTGTGCCGTTGATCAAGGGCGCGCTGAGCCACAAAGGCACGGCGTTCATTGACGTGCTAAGCCCGTGTGTCGCGTTCAACAATCACGTTGGCTCGACGAAGAGTTTCGATTACGTGCGTGCGCACAACGAAGCGGTAAATCGCATGGACGTTATCACGCCGCGTAAGCCCATCCACGCAGAGTATGCGCCAGGCGAACTGCGCGAAGTGGTGCAGCACGATGGCTCCATCCTTCGCCTGCGCAAGCTGGAGGACGATTACGACACCAGCCGACGTAACGCCGCTCTGGCCTATCTCGGCCGCAAAGCCATGCAGGGCGAGATCGTCACGGGGCTTCTCTACGTCGACCCAGAAGCCGGAGACCTTCACGACGCGATGAATACGGTCGAGACGCCGCTCAACAAATTGACACAGGCCGATCTCACGCCGCCCGTCAGCGCGCTCCAAAAAATCAACGCGGCGCTTCGCTAGCGCTTCTGCTTGCGGGCGCGCGGGCGCGCGCTAGTTTCGGTGAAATGGAGCGCGCCATGACCGACATTGCCAAGTTCATCGCGGGCCTGCCCAAGGCCGAGTTGCACATGCATCTGGAGGGTAGCCTTGAGCCTGAACTGATGTTCGCGCTGGCGCAGCGCAACAATGTCGAAATCCCATTCAAGACGGTGGACGAGGTCCGCGCGGCCTACTCGTTCTCCAACCTCCAGGACTTTCTCGACATCTACTATCAAGGCGCCAACGTCTTGCAGAAAGAGCGCGATTTTTACGATCTCACGTGGGCCTACCTCCAGCGGGTGAAGGCCGATGGCGTGCGCCACGTCGAGGTTTTCTTTGATCCGCAGACCCATACCGATCGCGGCATCGCGTTCTCCACGGTCGCCGATGGCATCCTTCGTGCCCTGATCGACGGCGAAAACAAGCTGAAGATTACTTCGAAGCTGATCATGTGCTTCCTGCGCCATCTTGATGAGGAGAGCGCGTTCGCGACATTGGCCGCTGCGGAGCCGTATCTCGGCCGCATCGAGGGGATCGGTCTCGATTCCGGCGAGAAGGGAAACCCGCCCTCGAAGTTCGCGCGCGTTTACGAGGCCGCACGCGACAAAGGTTTGCTGCTTGTCGCTCACGCCGGCGAAGAGGGGCCCGCGCCCTATGTTTGGGAGGCGCTCGACCTGCTCGATGTTGACCGTATCGATCATGGCAACCGCTCGTTGGACGACGGCGAGTTGGTACAGCGTCTTGTCGAGGACGAGATGACACTCACAGTGTGTCCGCTCTCGAACCTGAAGCTGTGCGTCGTCCATGATATGAAGCAACACCCGCTCAAGAGGATGCTGGACCTTGGCTTGCGTGCGACCGTCAACTCCGACGATCCGGCGTATTTTGGCGGCTATCTAAACGACAATTACAACGCAGTGGCCAACGCGCTGAACCTGAGCAAGGCGGATATCGCGACGCTTGCACGCAATTCCTTCATCGGATCCTTCTTGAAGGATTCAGAAATCCGCAAGCACCTGGATGACATCGACGCCTACGCAGCGGCGAACTAGCTTACTCCCAATACGGCGCCCAGACGTTCTTCACCTGGCTTGCTTCGCGCAGGAATTGCCGGCCTTCGCCGTGCTCGCGCGAATACCAATCGCGCGCTTTGCCGTAATTCACCCACGTGCGCTTGAGATTGCCGCTGGAGAGCTTCTCCACCGCCGTCGCGCCCGCGCTTGAGCCGAAATACCAAAGCGCATCGACGCCATCGTGCTTCGCGAGCGTGTCTGTCAGCTCGTCGCGCATGCCGGTGACGATGTTCACGACGCCGCCGGGCACGTCCGAGGTCTCTAGCAACTGATAGAAATCCGCCGCAATCAAAGGATGCCGTTCGCTCGGCACAACGACGACGCGATTGCCCATCGAAATCGCCGGCGCCACCAGCGACACGAACGATAGGAGCGGCGCTTGATCGGGGCATACGACGCCCAGCACACCGATCGGCTCGTTCATGGCGATGACGATGTTGCGCGCCGGCGGCGCATGCACTTGGCCGTCATATTTGTCGGCCCACGCCGCGTAGGCGAACAGCCGCTCGATCGAGGCGGCGACTTCTTTTTTGCCTTCGCCGGCGCCGGTCCAATCGTTGAGATGGCGCGCAAAATCGTCGGCGCGCTGACTGAGATTTTCCGCGAGATAATAGAGGATTTGCGCTTTCGCGTGTCCGGTGGCACCGGCCCAGCCGGTCGCGTTTGTCGCTGCTTCAACGGCGTCGCGAATATCTTTGCGGTTGCCGCTGGCGATGCGGCCGGCGAAGCGGCCGTCGTGCGTGGCGACGGCGAACGAGCCGCCATTGTCGGCGCGCGCTTGCTTGCCGCCGATATAATGCTTGGCGGTGCGGTCGATGAAATCGGTCGCCTCCGGCGCCGGCGGTTCAGCGACGCGCGGCAGCACCGCTTCGCCCTTGGTCCATTCGCCGTCGACCTTCACGTATTCGAACAAGCCTTCGCGGCCGCCTTCGCGCCCGAAGCCGCTTTCGCGATAGCCGCCAAAGCCCGCCGCGGCGTCAAACTGGTTCGTGCAATTGATCCAGACGACGCCGGCTTTCATCTGCGCCGCCGTTTCGAGCGCTCGGTTCACGTCTTGCGACCACACCGTGGCCGAAAGGCCGTAACGCGAATTGTTTGCGAGGGCGATCGCGTCAGCGAGATGCTTGAACGGCAGCACGCTCAGCACCGGTCCGAAAATCTCGTCGGTCACGGCGATGTTCGCTGGGCCGACATCAGTGAGGAGCGTCGGCGGATAGAAGCAGCCCTCGGTCGGGCAAGGAATATCCGGCCGCCACACCGTGGCGCCCTGCGCCTCACCCTGACGCACCAGCGCATCGACACGCTGACGCTGCACCGGATCAACGAGCGCGCCCATGTCGATCGCTTTGTCGAGCGGATCGCCAATGCGGAACGTCGAGAGCCGGCGCTTGATCTTGTCGACTATGGTCTGCGCCACACCTTCTTCGACAAGAAGGCGCGAGCCGGCGCAGCACACTTGGCCCTGATTGAACCAGATCGCGTCGATCAGGCCTTCAACCGCGCCATCGAGATCGGCGTCCTCGAACACGATGAACGCGCTCTTGCCGCCGAGTTCGAGCGTGAGCTTCTTGCCGGAGCCCGCCGTTTGTTCGCGGATGATGCGGCCGACTTCGGTTGAGCCGGTGAACGCGATCTTCGCGACGCCCGGATGCTTCACCAAAGCCGCGCCGGTTTCGCCGGCGCCGGTGATGATGTTGATCACGCCCGGCGGCACGCCCGCCTCTTGGCACAGTTCCGCGAAATACAATGCCGTGAGCGACGTGAACTCCGCCGGCTTGAGCACAACCGTGTTGCCCATCGCGATCGCCGGCGCGATTTTCCACGCCAGCATCAGCAGCGGAAAATTCCACGGAATGATGCTGCCGACGACGCCGAGCGGCGCATGCCCCGGCAGCTCGCGCTCCATGAGCTGCGCCCAGCCGGCGTGATGATAGAAATGCCGCGCGACCAAAGGCACGTCGATGTCGCGCGTTTCGCGGATCGGCTTGCCGTTGTCGAGCGTCTCCAACACCGCCAGGAAGCGCGAATTCTTCTGCACCAGCCGCGCCAGCGCATAGAGCACCTTCGCGCGCTCAAACCCGCTCGACCGGCTCCATTTTGGAAACGCTGCGCTCGCGGCCTCAACGGCCGCGTTTACATCGCTATCGCTGGCGATCGAGAAACGCGCCAGCACTTCGCCGTTCGCCGGGTTCTTCGCTTCGATCGTCTGCTTGGACGCTTTCGTCCATTCGCCGCCGATGAACTGGCCGAACGGCGCCGCATGCGCCTTCAGCCAATCGCGCACGCGGTTTTGCTCTTCCGGCGCGGGGCCGTATTCCATCGTTTCGAAAATGTCGGCGACGCTTGGCTGAATCTTGGACATGGACGTCCTCTAAACTGATTTGCCCAACCACCCATCCCCGGATGGCGAAACATCTTCGTCATCCCGGCCGGAGCCGCGAAGCGGCGTAGAGCCGGGACCCAGGGGATCGAAGGGCTGTGCGTTTGCCCCTGGGTCCCGGATCGCGCTCCGCGCGTCCGGGATGACGAAAGAGGGATTTCATCATCCGACCGGGTGTCTATTCGTCGCCGAATAGCGGCCGGTGACGAAGTGTTCGAGCTGGCGTTCGATGTCGGCCAGCAGGCGCGAGGCGCCGAAGCGGAAATAGTGCGGATCGAGCCAGTCGTTGCCGAGCTCTTCCTTCACCAGAACGAGATAGGCGAGCGCTTCCTTCGCCTTGGCGATGCCGCCCGCCGGCTTGAAGCCGACGCGTTGGCCAGTGCGCTCGTGGAACTCGCGGATCATCCGCATCATGACGAGGCTCACCGGCAGGTTCGCGTTCACCGCCTCCATGCCGGTGGACGTCTTGATGAAATCGGCGCCCGCCATCATCGAAACGAGCGAGGCCTTGGCGATCTTCGGCATGTTGCCGAGTTCGCCGGTGGCGATGATCGCTTTGAGATGCGCCGGCCCGCAGGCTTCGCGGAACGCTTTCACTTCGTCGTAAAGCGCCATCCAATCGCTGTTGAGCACGTGGCGTCGCGAGATGACGATGTCGATTTCCTCCGCGCCCGCGGCAACGCTTTCCTCGATCTCGACCAGCCGCGTCTTGAACGGCGCGAGGCCCGCCGGAAAGCCCGTTGACACCGCGGCGACCGGAATGCCGGAGCCGCGCAGCGCATCGAGCGCGGGCGCGATCATTTCATGGTAGACGCACACCGCGCCGGTTTTGATCGGCAGATGCTCGGCGCCCATCGCTTCGAGCAAATCCTTGCGCACCGGGTTGCGCGCCTTCGCGCACAAGCGGCGTACGCGCTCGTCGGTGTCCTCGCCGGAAAGCGTGGTGAGGTCCATCAAAGTGATCGCCTTGAGCAACCACGCCGCTTGCCATTGTTTCTTCACCGTGCGCCGGCCGCCGAGCGTCGCGATGCGGCGCTCCACGGCGCTGCGGTCGATGCGCAAGCTTTCAATCCAATCGCCATCAAACGGCGTGCCTTCAACACGCACCGGCGCATTGTCACGCGAGGCGGGCGGAGAAACGAGGTGAGGGCCGCGCGGCTTTGTCATGTGCGCTCGCTTCAGAGGAAGGATCGACCGACGGGCATCGGCTTCATGCTGAGATGGTCGGCGATGGATTGGGCGATGTCGGCGAAAGTGTCACGCGTGCCGATCGGGCCGGGCGCGATCTTCGGCCCGAAGGCGATGATCGGCACGTGTTCGCGCGTGTGATCGCTGCCTGGCCAAGTCGGGTCGCAGCCATGGTCGGCGCTGAACACGACGAGATCGTCCGGCTTCAGCACCGCCAGCAATTCCGGAATGCGCTTGTCGAACGCTTCGAGTGCTGCGGCATAGCCGACCAGATCGCGACGATGGCCGTAGAGCATGTCGAAATCGACGAAGTTCGCGAACACGATCGAACCGTCGGGCGCATCCTTCATCTCCGCGAGCATTGTGTCGAACAAAGCTTCGTTGCCATCGGCGCGGACACTCTTCGACACGCCACGCGCGGCGAAAATGTCGCTGATCTTGCCGATGCCGATCACCTCGCGGCCGTCTTCGAGCGCGCGATCCAGCAAGGTCGGCACGTGCGGCGGCGTCGCGTAATCGTGGCGATTGCCGGTGCGCTTGAACGTGGCGGCGGTTTCGCCAAGGAATGGGCGGGCGATCACGCGGCCAATATTGTAGTCGTCCACAAGCTCGCGGGCGATGTGGCAAACCTCGTACAAACGCTCCAAGCCGAAATGCTTTTCGTGCGCGGCGATCTGAAACACCGAATCCGCGGACGTGTAGCAGATCGGCTTGCCGGTGCGGATGTGCTCTTCGCCCAGCTCCTCGATAATCGTCGTGCCGGAGGCGTGCTTGTTTCCAAGAATGCCCGGTAGCTTCGCGCGCTCGATCAGCGCGTCCGTCAGCGCTTTCGGAAAGCTCGGAAACTCGTGGCCGAAATAACCCCAATCATACTCGACCGGCGCGCCCATCATTTCCCAATGACCGCTCGGCGTGTCCTTGCCGAAGCTTTTCTCCGCCGCGCGCCCGAACTTGCCGGTGAGTTTGCTCGCGCGCGGCAGCGACAAGTGTTTGCCGGTCATCGCGCCGATTTCGCCGAGGCCGAGCGCTGTCAAATGCGGAATGTTGAGCGGCCCTTGCCGCACGCCAGCTTTGTCCGCGCGTCCCGCCGCGCAGGCTTCGACGATGGACGCGAACGTGTCGGCCTTTTCTTCGCCGAACTTCGCCGCGTCAGGCGTAGCGCCGACGCCGAATGAGTCCAAAACGCCAATGATGGCGCGCATGGTTAAGGCTCCTGGGAGGAGGCGCTATCGTGCCGAAAAAGCGCGTCCGTGTCCATGTTCGGGCGCCGCCTCTCTGCGTCACCTCTCCCTCTGCGAGGGAGAGGTCGCCGGAGCTTGCTCGGGCGGGTGAGGGAGAGTGCGCTTCGCGCGTTTCCTTCACGCACCGGAGACCCCTCATCCGTCGGCTTCGCCGACACCTTCTCCCCTCAAGGGGATAAGGAACGAGGTCACCTGGTCCCATACATCCTATCGCCGGCGTCGCCCAAGCCCGGCACAATATAGCCGTGGTCGTTGAGCTTCTCGTCCACCGCCGCCGTCCAGATCGGCACGCCCGGATGCTCCGCTTGAAACGCGTGGATGCCTTCGGGCGCCGCCAGCAGGCACACGAAGCGGATGTTGGAAACGCCGTGCTCCTTCAGTCGCTCGACCGCCGCGATCGCGGTGTGGCCGGTGGCGAGCATCGGATCGACGACGATCACCATGCGGTCGGCGATGTCGGTCGGCGCTTTGAAATAATACTCGACCGCCTTCAGCGTTTTCGGATCGCGGTA
Organism: alpha proteobacterium U9-1i; assembly: GCA_000974665.1. Taxonomy (NCBI): domain Bacteria; kingdom Pseudomonadati; phylum Pseudomonadota; class Alphaproteobacteria; species alpha proteobacterium U9-1i. Next base: position 904,946 of record BBSY01000002.1, read on the forward strand.
AAGCCCGATATGAGCCACGCGCGCGGACGGCACCAGATCGAGCATGCCCTCGAGAAAGCCCAGCCCGGAGCGCAGGATCGGCGCCAGCACGAGCTTCTTGCCGTCGATCTCCTTGCCAGTCATCGGCGCGACCGGCGTTTCGATCGCGACGTCATGCAGCGGCAGATCGCGCGTCACTTCGTAACAGAGCAGCGTCGCGATCTCGCGCAACAGATTGCGGAAGGAGCGCGTCTTGGTGTTCACGTCGCGCATAATGGTGAGTTTGTGCTGCACCAAAGGGTGATTGACGATCGTTACGCCCTGCATGTCTGCCCCCTAAAAGACTGTGCCGTCGCTCTCGATCACGAACGGCGGCTCTGCATCGGCGCGTTTCTTGCGCGCAAGAATTCGCCCCGCCGCCCAGGTGCCGCCTTCGAGCACGCGCGCTTGCGGAAATTGTTCGGCGCTGACGCCCAAGTGCTCGCGCACCAAAGGCGCGATGCGATCGAGCAGCGCCACCGTCAGCGAGCGCCACAGCACCACGAACGGGTCGTGCACCTGATAGGCCGCCATCAGCGCGCCGCCCTCTTGCGGCACAAGGACGCCCGCATCGACGAACAGCCCGCCATTGCGATACTCCGCGAGCCCGGTGAGCCCGTCGATCTCCGTCACGCGTATGCCGGCGCGCTCCAGCGGTTCGATCAGCGAATAGGCAAGCCATTGCGAAAGCTTGTGCAGGGGAACGAAGCCAAGTGGCTCAACCGGCCAACAATCGCCCAGCGCGACGCCATCGAGCGATGGCCGGTTCTGCCAGATCGACCCCAGGCCTTCGAGCAAGGCTTCGAGAATCAGCGGCGCACGCAGCGCGCCGCCTTCCGCGCGCGCTTTTAGCACGTCGTACAAGCCGCCAGGGCGGGGTTTGTCCGCGCGCGCAAACAAATCCGCCCGCTTTTCGCATTGTGCGCCGAGGCGATTGAGCAAGGCAGCGCGGCCTTCGAGGCCGAGCAACGGGTTTTGCGCATTCACCTGGAACGCATCGCCCAACGCGGCGGCGTCGATGCGCTTCAATCCAACAGCATCCGCGCGCAGTGGGTCGCTCGGCTCGGCGGAGAACCCGCCCCATTCAAACAAGCGCAAGCTCGCCAGCGCCAAACCTTCCGAACGCGCGGCTTTCATGCCGCTTGCGTCATCGTTGTAGCTCCAAGCCGCGCCGGCGCCGGCGTCGAGCAGCACGGAGGTGATCGCGAGATCAAACTCCGCCCGCGCTTTCGCATCGGCGTCGCGCCACGCCGCGCCCTTCGCGATTTCGGCCCATAGATCGCGGCCGTTGAACACAAAATGCCGCCAGCGCGCGTGGAACGGCACATCGAGCGTCGGGTAACGCTCGCGGATCGTCTTGGCGACGAAGTCCGCGCACGCGGGCAGCGCGTCCATGTTCACGCGCCAGTGCGGCAGCGTTCCGGCCTCGGCGCGCGCGAACACCTCATCCGCTTTCGCGCGCACGGCCGCAGCCGAGAGCAAAGATGCAGTCGCCTCAGAAATCTTTGAGGTCACGGCCCACCACGCGGGTCAGATCTTCTTCGCTTGGCGGTGCGTCCGGCGTGAAATAGCCAGCGGCTTTCTTCGCTTCCATTTCGACGTTGGCGTCGTCCGGCACCAGCCCCGCCGGGATCGGCACACGCTCTCCGATTGTAATGCCTTGGCCTTCGATCGCGTCAAACTTCATGTTCGACATCGACATGAAGCGATCGATATGGGTGATGCCGAGCCAATGCAGCACGTCCGGCATCAATTGCTGGAAGCGCGCGTCTTGCACGCCGGCGACGCATTCGGTGCGTTCGAAATACGTGGCCGCCTGGTCGCCGCCCGGCTGACGCTTGCGCGCGTTGTAAACGAGGAACTTCGTCACCTCGCCGAGCGCGCGGCCCTCCTTGCGATTGTACACGATTAGACCAGCGCCGCCGCACTGCGCTTCCTTCACGCATTCCTCAATGCCGTGCGTGAGATAGGGACGGCAGGTGCAGATGTCGGAGCCAAACACGTCCGAGCCGTTGCATTCGTCATGCACACGACACGCAAGCCTGCGTTTGGGATCGGTGATCGCGGTTGGATCGCCAAAAATGTAGAGCGTTATGCCGCCGATCGGCGGAAGGAACACTTCAAGGTCCGAGCGCGTCACCAGTTCCGGATACATGCCGCCGGTTTGCTCGAACAACGTATGCCGCAGGCGCTCTTCGCTGACGCCGAAGCGCTCCGCGACGCCCGGCAAGTGCCACACCGGATCGACCGCCGCTTTGATCACCGCGACATCGCCGCCCTCGCGCACGATCTCGCCATCAACTTTCACGCGGCCCTTGGCGATCGCGTCCTGCATTTCCGGCAGCGTCAGCCGCGCTTTGGTCACGGCGATGGTGGGACGAATATCGAGCCCGCCTTCGATCTCGCCGCGAAACGCGGTGAACACGTCCGCGCCCCACGGATCAAGCGAGACGATCTTCTTGGGATCGAGCCATTGCGGATACGGGCCGAACTGCACCACTGGCGCGGTGTCGGTGAGGTCCGGCCGCACGGAGGGATTCAACGCGCCGGCGGAGACGGCCAGAGCGCGGTACACGGAATACGAGCCGCCATGCGCGCCGATCACATTGCGGTTTCCGCCCGCGTTCGCGGATGCAATCACCGGCCCGCGTTCCCGCACTGTCGGCGCGCCCCATTTGATCGGAAAGCGGATGGGCGCACCTGATCCCGGGTGGGACGTCAGGCGGATATGGCCTTGGCGGTTTTCTGTCATGAATGCTCGTGCGCGCCCGAAACGGCGCTTCCCAAGCACCTAAATGTGCGACCGGTTGGGTCGGTTTGCAAGCGCCAGAGCTACCTTGCGATCATTGGCGGAAGTAGGCCCTTAAGCACCCAAACGAACATCCGCAACGAAACAACGAAGCAGACCACGGCCAGCACAATGAAGATGCTGCTATTCGCGGCGACTCGTGCCGCGTCACGCCAGTAGTCGGCAGCACTTGTCACGGACACCAAGAAATCTGGGAAGAGGCCTGGCGGCGGGCCCAGGACGGCGGTGACGCGAAGAACCATTGCGAGAAGGATCAACGTCGCGGCGAAGACGACTAACCGAACTGTTGCTGGCACGATGCGCTTCGGCATACCCGCCTCCTAGATCGCAAACGATAGGATCAGCCCAGCCATTGCCGCGCTCATCAGGTTCGCCAACGAGCCCGCCGCCACGGCGCGCAAACCGAGCTTGGCGATTTCACCTTTGCGCTCTGGCACAAGCTCGCCCAGCACGCCGAGCTGGATGGCGATCGAGCTGAAATTTGCGAAGCCGCAGAGCGCGAATGTGACGACCGCCTGCGTGTGTGGCGACAGCGTGTTGATGATTTCGCCGAAATGCAGATAGGCGACGAACTCGTTGAGGATCAGCTTTTCGCCGAACAATTGCCCCGCTGTTTGCGCTTCCGCCCACGGAATGTTGAGCATGAACATCACTGGCGCGAACACCCAGCCGAGCACGCGCTGGAACGTGAGATCCTCGTACCCGAACAGGCCGCCAATACCGGAGAGCATGCCGTTGAGCATGGCGATCAGCCCAACGAACGCGATCAGCATCGCGCCGACAGCGACTGCGACTTTCAAACCGTCCATCGTGCCGTTGCCGGCGGCTTGGAACACGTTCACCGGCTTTTCGCCGTGCGTGTCATCGGCGAGCTTGATGTCTTCTTCCTTCGGCGCGTCAGCGGCGCGCTTTTCATCCGGCATGATGATCTTGGCCATCAGCAAGCCGCCGGGCGCGGCCATGAAACTCGCGGCCAGCAAATATTCCGTGCGCATGCCCATGGACGCGTAGGCCGCGAGCAACGAGCCGGCGATGCCCGCCATGCCGGTGCACATCAACGCGAACATTTGCGGCGTCGTCAGCGCCCGCAGATAGGGCTTCACCACCAGAGGCGATTCCGATTGGCCGACGAAGATGTTCGCCGCCGCGTACAGGCTTTCGACGCGGCCTGTGCCGATGATCAGCCGCAAGCCGCCGCCGATCAGGCGCACAACCCATTGCATGATGCCGAGATAATAGAGCACGGCGAGCAGCGCGCCGAAGAAGATGATGATGGGCAGCACTTGGAGTGCGAACGAGGCGGGGTAGTCCGTCGCCAACGGGCCGAACACCATGTTGATACCGGCCGACGAATAGCTCAGCAGCGAATCCACGCCCGCCGAAAGCGCGGCGATCCCGGCGCGCCCGACCGGGACGTAGAGCACCAACACGCCGATCGCCGCTTGCAGTAGGAAGGCGCAGACGATGATGCGAAAATTGATCCGCGTTTTGCCGTTCGAGAGCAGGAACGCGATCAGCAGAATCGCGACGATGCCAATCGCGCCAATAGCTTGTTGCGGCATGTGACCCCCAGTTTGGGGTACACTAATGTGTCACGAAGCGGATCGCCACCCGCACGCGACGTCCTTCGTCATTCCGGACGCGCGAAGCGCGATCCGGAACCCAGGGGCAAACGACGAGCCCTATGACCCCCTGGGTTCCGGGTTCTCGCTGCGCGAGCCCCGGAATGACGAAGAACTACGTCAACCGCGCATGAACGAGATCGCGCGCAGGCGGCGCAGCATCGGCGATCACATATGCTTTTCGCAGCGCAGCAATCGCAGCGTCCGCCGCCGCATCGTCCGCCGCGTGGACAAGCGCGAGCGGCTGGTCCGGTCCCACCGCCGCGCCGATTCGCGCGACGTCGGTGAAGCCGACGCGCAGATCGAGCTTGTCCTCGATCTTCATCCGCCCGCCGCCGAGCGCGATCACAGCCATGCCCACCGCGCGCGCGTCGACAGCGCTCACCACGCCCGCCCGCTCTGGCGCGACGGCGCGTACAACCGGCGCCGCGGGCATATAATGAGCGGCGCGTTCCAAGAAATCTCTCGGGCCACCAAGCGCCGCCACCATGCGCGCGAACACCTCCGCCGCTTTGCCGCTCGTCAGCGCCGCTTCGGCGCGCGCGCGGCCTTTGGCGAGATCGGTCTCGATCTTGCCCAGCAGCAGCATCTCCGCCGCCAGCGCCATCACCACTTCGTGCAAACGCGTCTCGCGCGGGCCATCGGTGAGATAGTCGAGCGTTTCACGCACCTCGAGCGCGTTGCCGGCGGTGAGCCCCAGCGTTTCGTTCATGTCGGTGATCAGCGCGTGCACGGGCAGGCCAAGCTCCGCCGCCGTCGCTGTCAGTGTCTTCGCCAAAGTCTCCGCTTGCGCCATCTCGCGCATGAACGCGCCGCTGCCGACCTTCACATCCATCACCAGGCCCTCAAGCCCGGCCGCGACTTTCTTCGAGAGAATCGACGCCGTGATCAGCGGCACGGATTCCACGGTGCCGGTCACGTCGCGGATGGAATAGAAGCGCCGATCCGCCGGCGCGAGATCGCTGGTTTGGCCGACGATGGCGCAGCCAACTTCCTTCACCACGCGCTTGAAACGCGCGAGATCGGGCGTCGCGTCGTAGCCGGGAATGGCGCTCAATTTGTCGAGCGTGCCGCCGGTGTGCCCGAGCCCACGTCCGGAAATCATCGGCACGAAGCCTCCGCACGCCGCGACGATTGGCGCCAGCATCAGGCTCACCTTGTCGCCGACGCCGCCGGTCGAATGCTTGTCGAGCACCGGCCCGCCCAGATTTTCGCCGCGCCAATCGATCGTCACGCCCGAATGCGCCATCGCATGCGTCAGCGCCGCCGTCTCGCGCGCATCGAAGCCCTTGAGCAGAATCGCCATCGCCAGGGCGGACACCTGCTCGGCTGCAAGCGAGCCGTCAGAGAGCCCGCGCACAAACGCCGCGATCTCGTCTTTGGGGAGCGTCCCGCCGTCGCGCTTGCGTATGATGACGTCGCGAAAGTCCATGGGCCACACTAGCACCCTCTCCCCCAGTTGGGGGAGAGGGCAGGGTGAGGGGGAGGCTCAGGGAGCGACCATCTCCATAAACGCCATCGCCGCGTGCGGATTGCGCTCTTTCGCGCCGGAGATGAAGAACACGAACGTGTCGCCCGTCTTCTCCCAATCCTTGGCGGTCTTCGCCCATTTTTTAAGATCAGCCTTCGGATAGCCCAGCTCTTCCTCGGCCAACGTGCGCTCGAGCCGCGCGTAGACGAAATCCGCCGTCGGCTTCATGAAATCCGGGCGTTTGTCGGCGTCGACATGGATCACGGCGATGTTGTGCTCGCCCGCGAGCTTGCGGAACGCGGGATCGAGGAAGCTGTCGTGCCGCACTTCGATGGCGTGGCGCACGCGCAGCTTGCCGATCTTCTCCGGCAGCAGTTCAAAATACGCTTTCATCTCCGCCGGATCGAATTTCTTGTACGGCGCCATCTGCCAGAAGATCGGCCCGAGCTTCGCACCCATCTCGGCGAGGCCGCTGTTCAAGAACCAATCAACCGATTCCGCGGCTTCGCGCAGATCCTTGCGCTGTGTCGCCGCGCGCGAGGCTTTCACGGTGAACATGAAATTGTCCGGCGTTGAGCTCGCCCATTTCTTGAACGAGGCGGCACTCTGGGTTTTGTAGAACGTGGCGTTGATTTCGATCGCGCTCAGACGCTCGCTTGCGTAGGCAAGCTCCTTTGTCGCCGCGAGGCCCTTTGGATAGAAATTGTCTTTCCACGGCTCGAAATTCCAACCGCCAATGCCAACACGGATCATCATCCCACCTTTGCCGACAACATCGGATAACAGCCGACGTTCCGCAATGGTTGGAACGGGACCTGCTATTCGCGCGCAAACACGCGCTCGATACTGAACCGCAGCCGCGCCTCTCTCTCCAGCGCGGGCGACGCATTGACAACGACCGCCGCCTTCGCCGCCAGCCATACCGCCAGGTCGGCGCGTTCGTTGCCGGCGTACACAAATCCCTCGGGGTAGGCGGCCGCGAGCGCTTCGGCCTTGCGATGCGATTTCAGGTTCACGCGTCCGTCCGACGCGAACACGCGGTCGAAGCAATTGAGGTGAGCCGCCACGGCATCCGCACCAGCGCGGTCAAACGCCGTGGCCAGGGCGATCTCGCGTCCGGTCGCGCGTTCGGCGCGGAGCCACGCCACCACCCGTAAGTCGTACGGCAATGTGGCCGCAACGACTGGGTAGAGCGCCGCCAGCTGAAACTTGGCGAAAGCGCGCCCACGCAAGAGCCAAACCGCCAGCATTGGCAACCGCCACGGTTCGCGCGTGGCCAAGCGCCACATCGCCGCGCCAAACAGATCACCGCGTATCAACGTGCCGTCGAGATCGACCGCGAGCGGCGGCTTAGGCAGCGCCATGGTTCGCGCGCGCTTTGGCGAGCAGATCAGCCAGGCTGACGCTCTCGTACTTGCGCAGCGACGCTTCGTAGGCGTCAACGAACGCCTCACGGGCCACGCAGTGCGGGGTCTTGCGGCACTCCTTGCAACGAACATTTGCGCTCTTCACGCAATTGGCCGGCGCGGTCGGTCCGTCCGCTGCGCGCAGAATGTCCGCCATGCTGATCTGCTCCGGTGCGCGCATGAGCCGGTAGCCGCCGAGTTTGCCCTTGTGGGCGTAAGCGAGTTTCGCCAGCCGCAGCTTGTTGGCGACGGTCTCGCCATAATGGCGCGGCAAGCCCGCCGCATGGATCATCGCCGACGAGGACAACATCTTGTCCTCAGTGGCATACGCCTCCGCGAGCGCTATCGCCGCGTGAATCGCGTAAATTGCAGTACCCTTCATCATTGCACCGCTCCGGCATCAAGCGCCGGTGAAGCGGGGCGAGCGCTTCTCGACGAAGGCGTCCACGGCTTCCTTGTGGTCAGCCGTTTCGTGCGCAAGCGCCTGGAAGGCGGCTGAGAGTTCGAGCACGTCACTCAAACGGCCGTGCTGAGCTTCCAGCATCAAACGCTTGGACATCCGCAGAGCGCGCGGTGGGTTGACGGCCACGCGTTCGGCCAATGCGCGCGCTTCGGCCATCAGATTCTCATCCGCCGCGACCTTGTTCACGAGGCCGATACGCAAGGCTTCGGCAGAATCGATCGTGTCGCCGGTGAAAATCAGCTCGGAGGCAATGGCCCGCCCAAGCAAAGCGCTCAGTATATGCGCGCCGCCGTCGCCCGGAATGATGCCGACTTTAACGAAACTCGAGGCGACCTTCGCATTTTGCGCCATGACGCGCATGTCGCAGGCCGCGGCGATGTCGAGACCGAGGCCGATCGCGGAGCCGTTGATGGCGGCGATCGTCACGACTTCGCAATCGTAGATCGCCTTGATTGCGGTGTGGACGCCGCGGCGATAATTCCGCCGTGTGCCCTCGGGCGTGACTTTGCTTGGGCCGATGCCGCTGCGTTCTCGGATCGATTTCAAATCGCCGCCCGAGCAAAACGCCTTACCCGCGCCAGTGAGAATGATGACCGAGACATCCTCATCGGCCTGCGCCTTCGCGAATGCCGCGGCGATGTCGTCGCAATCCTCAGGCGTTGCGATGGCGTTGCGGCTCTCGGCGCGGTTCAACGTCACGAGCGCGACGCGCCCGGATTTTTCGTAAGTTGCAAATGGCGACATGCGCGTAACCTCGTGCTGTTCTGCTACTTGCGGGATCGGATTACTCACAGTCAACCGAGCGGCGTTGGCGCCATTTCTGCGGTTTATAAGGAACTCCACCCGCGCGGCGCTTCAAGGCGCCAACTTGGCCGGACCCTAGCTATTGTCCGTACCCGGATCAAATATTAATTACGTTTCGGCCTCGCCGGTCTGCGCCGCGATGAGTTGTTCTGTTTGCGATGGGTTTGGGCCGTGCCGGCGTACTTCGACCGCGCCGCCAGTTTCGCGCGTCTCGGTGACGATGATCTCCGTTTCCGAGTCCGCTTGGAACTGGAATACGACGCCATCGGCGTTCAACGTTTCTCCGCCGCCGCGTACTTCAAGCGAGAACGCTGTCGTTCGCGCGTTGTCGCTGAGCTCAATTGCTGCGGCGGAAGCGGCGTTCGCGAAATCGTACGATGTGTAGATCAGATCACCGTCTGCATCCTCGTGCACCACGATCGTGCGGCGGCCCGTAAAGCCCATCAAGCGTGTGCGCGGCAACCAGCGGCATGACACGGTGCGATCGTCGAGGCGTACCGATGAGATCGGTGTCGTGAACGCAGCGCCCGGCGTTTCGAGCATGCCGGGATTGAGCGCGCGCACCGCACCGGCGTCCGCGCCATCACGCAGCAAACTGGTGTACACGCTGCCGGCCGCGCCTTCCTCGGCGCCAGCGATGAATTCGTGGCGCGTCACGATGGCGCCGTTCGGCTTGTCGTACTCCGCCACGCGTACCGTGTCGCCGTCGCGCTCGAACACGAACAATGTAGGGGCATCGATCGCGTCGCAGATGAACCAGAGATGGTCCGCCTGTCGCGGTACGGTTGACGACGGGGCGGTCTGCTCGGGGCGAGGTCCGCAGGCGGCGAGCAGGATGAGAGCGGCGATCAGAAAGCGCATGTGGAGATGCTAGCATCATGGCACCCGCTTGTGCAGCCGCAACCGCGCAACTCAGCCCTTCCACCTTTTCCGAGGTCGCCGGCGCTGGACTGCGCTACCAAACCGTCGCGCGCCGCGTCCGCAATTGCGATCAAACGCGGCGCGAGCACCGCCCTAAGGTCGCCGCATCCTTGAGGGAGCCGCATGGACGCGATCAACAAAGCGCTCTGGTTCATCGAAAGCCGCCTCACCGGGCCGCTGTCGATGGAGGACGTCGCGGAAAACGCCGGCGCCTCGCGATTTCACTTGTCGCGCCTGTTTGCGTTGACGCTGGGCCGGTCGGCCATCGGCTACGTGCGCGGACGGCGGCTAAGCGAAGCCGCGCGACAGCTGGGAGCCGGCGCGCCGGACATTCTCTCCGTTGCGCTCGACCATGGCTACGGCTCCCACGAGGCTTTCACCCGCGCCTTTCGCGAGCAGTTCGGTTTGACGCCCGAAGCGTTCCGCGCCGATGGCGATCTTTCAAAGCTTGCACTCGTGGAGCCGATCCGAATGACCAACGCCCCCGCCAACAATATCGACGTCACACGCTACGAGGATGCGCCAGCCTTTTTGATGGCCGGCCTCGGCGCGCGTTACAAACAGGGTGGCGATCCCGCCATACCCGGCCAATGGATGCGTTTCAACGCGCACATAGGCCACGTGTCGCATCAAGTCGGCGACGTCGCCTATGGCGTGATTTGCAATTTCGATGAGGACGGCGCGTTCGACTATATCTGCGCGGTCGAGGTGTCGCGCTTCGCCGATCTGCCGCCGGAGTTTCAAACCATCCGCGTGCCAGCGCGGCGCTACGCTGTGTTCACGCATCGCGGCCATATCTCGAAAATCCCCGCAACATTGCACGCAGTGTGGGCCGTCTGGCTCCCCGCAAGCGGCAAGAAGCCAGCCGACGCGCCAAGCTTGGAACGCTACGACGCGCGCTTCAACGCGACGACGGGCGAGGGGGATGTGGAGTTTTGGCTGCCGTTGGAATCATAGGCCTAACTTCGCACGCGCCGCTTTCGTCAACGCCACCGTGCTTTCGTCATACGCGGCCCACGGGTCGGGCTCGCTCAGTCGTCCGCGCATGTCCTTCAGCTTGAACACGTTCGCTGCGGGGATCGTTTTCAGTTCTGCCCAGGTCACAGGCACGGCGATGGTCGCCATGCCGCGGGCGCGTGCGGAATAGGGGGCGATCGCCGTCGCGCCGCGGCCATTGCGCAGATAATCGACGAAGATGCGCCCCTTGCGCTGCGCCTTCGACATGTTGGCGACGAAGCGCTTCGGGTCGAGCCGTTCCACCAATTCGGCGATGTCTTGCGAGAAGCCTTTGTGCTCCTCCCAGGAATGCTTGCGCTTGAAATTGAGCACGATGTGAATGCCCTTGCCGCCGGTGATCATCGCGAACGAGGGGAGGTCGGCGCTTTCAAGCAGCGCCTTGATGTCGAACGCGGCCCGCTTCACGTGCTCGAAGGAGAGGCCTTCGTCCGGGTCGAGGTCGAACACCATCCGATCCGGCTTTTCGAGCGCGTCATTGCGCGCGCCCCAGACGTGAACCTCCAACGCCGACATCTGCGCGCACGCGACGAGGCCGTCAGAGTTCTTGATCGTAAGATAATGTTCCGGCTTGCCGTCCTTCTCGGTGATGGCGACCGTTTCCAGCTCTTTCGGCGCGCCCGTCATGGCGTGCTTCTGAAAGAATTGCTGTCTGCCGACGCCATCCGGCGCGCGCACCAAGCTCAGCGGCCGCCCGTACACGTGTGGCGCCATGCGCGCCGCCGCCGCCTCGAGATAGAGCGCGTATTCCGCCTTGGTCACGCCAGAATCTGGAAACAACACGCGGTCGGGATGCGTGAGCCGCACGCGCGATTTCAGCACTTGGCGCGGCGTCTCCGCTTCGACTTGCTCCGCTGACTTGTCGCCGCGCAGTCCGAGATACACCGCGTGCCGCACCATGCCGTCCGGCGTCACGTCGGCGAACTTGATCTGCGCGACCAGTTTCGGCTCAACCCAAACCGCGCCTTTCGCCGCTTCGCGCGGGACGGTGAGGGCAGGCTTCTTGCGCTCAAGCTTTGAAAGCTTCTCCTGCAATGACGCCAGCGTTTTGTCGGTGAAGCCCGTACCGACATTGCCGCGATACTCAAGCGCGCCCTTGACCTTCTCGCCCAGCATCAAAGACGCAAACGCGCGGCCCTTGAGTGATGGCTGGTAGCCGATGATCACGAATTCCTGCTCATTGACGCACTTCACCTTGAGCCAGCTTTGCGTCCGCCCGCTGCGATAGATGCTATCGGCTTTCTTCGAGACGATGCCTTCAAGGCCCTTGTCGCGAAACGCTTCAAGCAGGTCGGGCCCGTTGCCCTCAAAATAGGGCGACAGATGGATCGGCTTCTTCGCTTTCGCCAGCAGCTTCTCGAGCCGTTCTTTGCGCTCCAGAAGCGGCGTCTTGCGCAAATCCTTGTCGCCCTCGGCGATCAGGTCGAACGCAAAATAGGAAACGCCCTTGGCCGCGCCGAACTCCATGCTCCGCTGCAACGACACGAAATCGGTGCGCCCATTGGGCTGCACCACGGCCGCCTCGCCGTCGATCAGCACGTCTTTCAAATTGAGCGCCGTCAGTGCGTCGGCGATCTGCGGAAACGTGCCGGTCCAGTCCAGGCCGTTGCGTGTGTAGAGGCGCACCGCGTCGCCGCTCACCGCCGCTTGCAGGCGATAGCCGTCATATTTGATCTCGTGGATCCAATCGTCGCTCGCGGGCGCAGTTTCCACGCGCGTCGCCAAGGCCGGCTCCACGAACGCCCATTTCGGCGCCTTGGCGCGCGGCGCTTTCTCGCCGCCCTTGCTCCACACGCGCGCGTTCTTGGTGCGCACATCCTCGATGGTGCGGCCACTGATCACGCTGGTGACATTGCGCTCGGTCGGATCGACCTCGCCCGCGTGGCGATCCTTCGATTTGAACAACAGCCAAGGATCGCCGCGCTCGCCCTCGCGTGGCTTGATCTTGACCATGTGGAACTCGCCCTTGAGCCGTTCGCCATCGAGGATGAATTTAAGCTCACCCTTGGCCATGCCGTCGGCCGGGTCGTAGAGCCAGCGCACCTTGCCGGTGTCCCAGATGATCACCGCGCCCGCGCCATACTCGCCCTTCGGGATCACGCCTTCGAACGCGCCGTATTCAAGCGGATGGTTCTCGGTGCGCACGGCGAGGCGCTTGATTTTCGGATCGAGCGACGGGCCCTGCGGCACCGCCCAGCTCATCAGCACGCCGTCATGCTCAAGCCGGAAATCGTAGTGGAGGCGGGTCGCGGCGTGCTTCTGCACCACGAACATTCCGCCGGCGTCTTTCATCGCGCCGGGGGCGGGCTCGTTGGTTTTCGAGAAGTCGCGCTTCTTGTTGTATTCGGAGAGCCCGCCGACGACTGCTTTGGGCGCTGCCGTTTTGGCTGCGGGCTTACGGGCCATTGCTGCACCCATCCCCGGAGGCCGCGAAGCGGCAGTCCGGGGCCCATAAGCTCAGACGTTCGCGGTTATGGGCCCCGGACCTCGCCTTCGGCTCGTCCGGGGATGGGTGAAACCGCACGTCACATCACCAAACTATTTCTTCGCGCGTTTCGCCGGCGCTTTAGCCCGCGGCGCGGCTTTTACGCTGGCGGCGGCGGCGCGCTTCTTCGGCGCGGCCTTCGCGGGCTTGGCCGGCGCTTCCTCCGCGTCGTTCGCGACCGCCTGCTTCTTCGACAGCGACTTCTTCAGCGCATCGACCAGCGAGACGACATTGTCGCCGTAATCGGGCGAGGGGTCTTCCTGATCTTCGAGCACGAGTTCGCCGTGGCGCTCGATCTTCTTTTTCACCAGGCGCTGAATGGCGATCGAATATTCGTCCTCGAACTTGGTCGGGTCGAACTTGGCTTTCTTGCGGTTGATCAGCTCCTCGGCGAGATCGACGAGGTCCGCGTCGAGCTTGCCATTCGGCAGGTCATCGAAGAACAATTTCGCGCTGCGCACCTCTTCGGCGTAATGCAGCGTCTCGACGACGAGCCCATCCTCGTACGGCTTCACCGCCGCGACGTAGGAGCGTCCGCGCATCGTGATCTGCCCGAGGCCGACCGTCTTCGTTTTCTTCAACGCGTCGCGCACGACGCGGTACGGCTCGTCAGACAGCTTGCCATCAGGCAAGGCGTAATAGGGTTTGTCGAAATAGAGCGCATCGATCGTTTCCGCTGGGGCGAATTGGATCATGTCGAGCGTCTTCTTCGAGTCGATCTTCAAGGCTTCGAATTCTTCGTCCGAGAAGAGCACGTAGCGGCCCTTCTGGTATTCGTAGCCTTTGACAATCTCGTCCTTATCGACCGCGCCAATGCCCGGCGCGACCTTCTCGTAGCGAATGCGCTGCTTCGAAGGTTCGTGAATTTGGTTGAACGAAATCTTCTCCCGCGCGTCGAGCGCGGAATAGAGCTTCACCGGCAGCGCCACGAGCGCAAGCCGAATTTGCCCTGTCCAAACGGGACGAGCTGGAGGCGCCATACCCTTAAAACACCCTGAGAGACCCGACGTTCCGTCACCGTAACATTACAATGAGGGGCCCACAACGCGCGTGGTTATCGTTTACCTTGTTTTGCGGCAGCGCGCGTTCCGTACACGGCGCGTACCGCTTCAACGAACGCGCCTGAGCGTTGCCGCTCGCGATCCGCGAACACGAGACCAACCTCGCGCTTGAGTTCAAAACCCGCGAGTTTCACCGCTGCGAGCCCCGGCCGTTTGAAGCTTGCCGGCGCCACCGTCACACCAAGGCCGGCGGCAACCATGCTCATCGCCCGATCGTCGCTCAATGTGCGCAGGCTGAAGAACGGACGCACGTCGCGATTGGTGAAGTACCGAGAAATCTCCGGCAGGCCCTCGCATTGCCGGCGCACGATCATCGTCTCGCCCGCCAGTTCGCCGCCTTCGATGGCGTCGACCCCCGACAGTTTGTGGTTAGCCGCGACGAACAACACATAAGGTTCGGTTCTAAGCTTTTCTTGCGCGAAGCTGTCGAAGCCCGGCCGCAAGATGGTGATCGCCGCATCGAGGCGTCCGTCGCTCAGCCGGTTGGCGATGTCGCGCTCGGTGGAGTCGAGCAGTTCAAGCGCTTCGCCGTCCGCGTGCTTGGCGTGGTGAGCGACCACACGCTCCAGATCGCGCGCCGGGATCGTCGAGAGTACGCCGGCCCGCACGCGCTTGAGCTGCGGCGTCTCCGACACCTCCCGGAGTGCCGCCTCGTATTCCTGCGTGATCCGCCGGGCGTGGGCGAGGAAGCGGCTGCCGGCCGGTGTCAGCGACACCCGCCGCGTCGTCCGCTCGAACAATCGCGCGCCGACCTCCGCCTCCAGCTTGGCGATGCCGACGGAAAGCGTCGGCTGAGTGACGCTCACCTTCGCTGCCGCCCGTGAGAACGAGCCCAGCTCGGCCACAGCCAGAAAGTACCGGAGCAGGTAGCGATCCATAGATCACATCTATCAGTTTCGTTCGAGACGTTCAATTTCTATTGGTGAGGCAAATCAATTACGCCTTTCGGCAAGCCGCAGAAGGGTCGGGAGGCCCCGCACATCCATGTCTCAATCCTATCAGCTCGATTTCCAGCTCGGCGAAACCGCCGACGCCATTCGCGAAACCACCGGCCGCTACGCGCAGGACCGCATCGCGCCGATGGCCGCCGAGATCGACGCCACTAACAAATTCCCGCGCGAACTCTGGCCTGAGATGGGCGAACTCGGTCTGCACGGCATCACCGTCGCCGAAGAAGATGGCGGTCTGGGGCTTGGCTATCTCGAACACGTTGTGGCGATGGAGGAGGTGAGCCGCGCCAGCGCCTCGATCGGCCTCAGCTACGGCGCCCACTCCAATCTCTGCATCAATCAGCTCCGCCGCTGGGCCACGCCCGAGCAGAAGCAGAAATATCTGCCGAAGCTCATCAGCGGCGAACATGTCGGCTCGCTCGCGATGAGCGAAGCGGGCGCGGGCTCCGATGTCGTCGGCATGAAGCTACGCGCGGAGAAGCGAGGCGATCGCTACGTCCTCAACGGCACCAAGTTTTGGATCACCAACGCACCCGAGGCCAACACGCTCGTCGTCTATGCCAAGACCGAACCGGGCGCCGGTTCCGGCGGCATTACGGCGTTCATCATTGAGCGCGGCATGAAGGGTTTCAGCGTTGGCCAGAAGCTCGACAAGATGGGCATGCGCGGCTCGGACACCGGCGAATTGGTGTTTGAAGATTGCGAAGTGCCGGAAGAGCAGGTGATGGGCGGCCTCAATCGCGGCGTCGCCGTGCTGATGAGCGGCCTCGACTACGAACGCGCGGTGCTGGCCGCTGGGCCGCTCGGTATCATGCAAGCCTGCCTCGACGTCGTGCTGCCCTACGTTCGGGAGCGCAAGCAATTCGGAAAGCCGATCGGCTCGTTCCAGCTGATTCAAGCCAAAGTCGCCGACATGATCGTCGCGCTCAATTCGGCGCGCGCCTACGTCTACGCCGTCGCCAGATCGTGCGACGCCGGCAAGACCACGCGCCACGACGCGGCCGGCGCCATCCTCTACGCCTCTGAAAGCGCGGTGAAGGTTGGCTTAGAGGCCATCCAAGCCCTCGGCGGCGCGGGCTACACCAAGGACTTCCCAGTTGAGCGCTTCCTCCGCGACGCTAAGCTCTACGACATCGGCGCCGGCACCAATGAAGTGCGGCGCTTCCTGATCGGACGCGAAATTATTGGTGGCGGTTGAACCGCCGGAAATACAATGCTCGTCATTCCGGGGCTTCGCGCAGCGAAGAACCCGGAACCCAGGGGGTGACAGAGCGGTGGGTTTGCCCCTGGGTTCCGGATCGCGCTCCGCGCGTCCGGAATGACGAAGTAGGGTAGCGTCGGCGGGCAAATGAAACTCAAATCCAACATTGATCCCAATTCCGAAGCCTTCGCCAAGAACGCCGCGCATCATCGCGGGCTGGCGCAACAGCTCCGCGACCGCAGCGCGCAAATCGCGCTCGGCGGCCCGGAAGAGGCGCGCACGCGCCACACCAAGCGCAACAAGCTGCTCCCGCGCGAACGCGTTGAGCGTTTGCTCGATCCCGGCGCGCCGTTTCTCGAAGTCGGCGCGCTTGCGGCCTACGATCTCTACAACGGCGAAGCGCCCGCAGCCGGCGTGATCACCGGCGTCGGCCGCGTCTCCGGGCGCGAAGTCATGATCGTCGCCAACGACGCCACGGTGAAGGGCGGCGCCTATTTTCCGATGACGGTGAAGAAGCACCTGCGCGCGCAAGAGATCGCGCAGCAGAACAAGCTGCCGTGCGTCTATCTCGTCGACAGCGGCGGCGCGAACCTGCCGCACCAAGCCGAAGTCTTCCCCGACCGCGACCATTTCGGCCGCATCTTTTTCAACCAAGCGCGCATGTCGGGCGAGGGCATCGCCCAGATCGCTTGCGTCATGGGCTCATGCACCGCCGGCGGCGCCTACGTGCCGGCGATGAGCGATGAAACCGTCATCGTCCGCAACCAAGGCACAATCTTCCTCGGCGGGCCTCCACTTGTGAAAGCCGCGACCGGCGAAGTGATCAGCGCCGAAGATCTCGGCGGCGGCGACATGCACGCGCGCAAGAGCGGCGTCGTCGATCACCTCGCGCAGGACGATGCGCACGCGCTGCATCTCGTGCGCCGCGCCGTCGCGACGTTGAACACCGTGAAGCATGTCGGCCTCGACGTGCGCGACGCCATCCCGCCGGCCTACGATCCGCAAAGCATTTACGGCGTCATGCCCGACGACGTGCGTACGCCCTACGACGTGCGCGAAGTCATCGCCCGCATCGTCGACGGCAGCGAGCTCGACGAATTCCGCCCTCTCTACGGCCCCACGCTCGTCACCGGCTTCGCGCGCATCTGGGGCTTCCCCGTTGCGATCCTCGCCAACAACGGCATCCTGTTCAGCGAAAGCGCGCAGAAGGGCGCGCATTTCATCGAACTCGCCTGCAAGCGCGGCATTCCACTGTTGTTCCTGCAAAACATCTCCGGCTTCATGGTCGGCGGCAAATACGAAGCCGGCGGCATCGCCAAGGACGGCGCGAAACTCGTCACCGCCGTCGCCTCCGCCGAAGTGCCGAAGTTCACCGTGCTGATCGGCGGTTCGTTCGGCGCGGGCAATTACGGCATGTGCGGCCGCGCCTATAGCCCTCGCTTCCTCTTCACCTGGCCCAATTCCCGCATCTCCGTCATGGGCGGCGAACAAGCAGCCTCCGTGCTCGCGCAAGTGAAGCGCGACGGCATGGAAGCGAAAGGCGAGAGCTGGGCGAAAGCCGACGAAGAAAAATTCAAAGACCCGATCCGCGCCCGCTACGAAGCCGAAGGCGATCCCTACCACGCCACCGCGCGCCTCTGGGACGACGGCATCATCGACCCAGCACAAACGCGCGATGTGTTGGGCCTAGCGATCAGTGCAAGCTTGAACGCGCCAATCCCAGAAACACGCTTCGGCGTGTTTAGGATGTAGGAGCTGATCCATGATCGTTTATGCGTTCTTGTTGATCCTTCTCTTGCGGCCGAATTGGGGGCTGTGGGGCGTGTTTTCCATCGTGGCCGTCGCGCTCGGCGTATGGGCGGGGCTCGGCGCTGGTTACGACGCGGTCACCACTGCGATCGCCGCCGTAACGCAGGGTGTCATATTCTGCGCGCTCGGTGCGCTGATCGTTTTCCTACGCCTAAAGTTCGGCAAAGGCGGCAAGTCAAAGCAAGACAAAGAAGTCGATGCCGAACTCGCCCGCATCCGCGCCGAAGCCGCGGCGCGCGAAAACCAACCGCCGCCGCAGGCATAGATGCCCAAAGCGCGCTGTTTTATCCGAAGCGCCCCAACCCTCACCTCGATGGGGAGGGTCGCCGCGAAGCGGCGGGGAGGGGGGCGCGCGCGAGCGATGACGAAGGAGCCTCGCGAGGCGCGATCGGAAACGACTGCGGGCCTCACCCCCTCAGTCGCGCTGCGCGCGACAGCTCCCCCATCGAGGGGGAGCGGGAGCTATACATGATTAAATCCGTCCTCATCGCAAATCGTGGAGAGATCGCGCGCCGCGTGATTCGCACGTGCAAACGGCTCGGCGTGCGCACCGTCGCCGTCTATTCCGACGCTGACGCAAAAGCGTTGCATGTCGAGGAAGCCGACGAAGCCGTGCACATCGGCCCGTCGCCCGCGAAGGAGAGCTATCTGCGCGGCGAAAAAATCATCGCCGCCGCGAGGCAAACCGGCGCCGAGGCGATCCATCCCGGCTACGGCTTTCTTTCCGAGAACGCGCAGTTCGCGGAAGCGGTGACAAACGCCGGCCTCATCTGGATTGGCCCGCGCCCCGACTCTATCCGCGCCATGGGTCTGAAAGACGCCGCCAAGAAACTCATGGCCGAAGCCGGCGTGCCGACGACGCCGGGCTATCTCGGCGACGATCAAAGCGAAGAGCGCTTGCAGAAGGAAGCCGATGCGATCGGCTATCCGGTGCTGATCAAAGCCGTCGCCGGCGGCGGCGGCAAGGGCATGCGCAAGGTCGAGAAGAAGGCCGAGTTCAAAGCAGCACTCGCCTCAGCAAAGCGCGAAGCGGCTGCTGCGTTTGGTGACGATCGCGTGCTGCTCGAAATGTATGTACAGCGCCCGCGTCACATCGAGGTGCAAGTGTTCGGCGATACGCACGGCAATGTCGTGCATCTGTTTGAGCGCGATTGCTCGCTGCAGCGTCGCCACCAGAAAGTGATCGAAGAAGCGCCGGCGCCGGGCATGAGCGAGGAAGCACGCAGGGCCGTCACAGACGCGGCCGTGCTCGCGGCAAAAGCCGTGAACTATGTCGGCGCCGGGACGGTCGAGTTCATCGCCGACGCCAGCGAAGGCCTGCGCGGCGATCGCATCTGGTTCATGGAAATGAACACGCGCCTGCAAGTCGAACACCCGGTGACGGAAGAGATCACCGGGC
Source organism: alpha proteobacterium U9-1i (assembly GCA_000974665.1). Classification (NCBI taxonomy): domain Bacteria; kingdom Pseudomonadati; phylum Pseudomonadota; class Alphaproteobacteria; species alpha proteobacterium U9-1i. Next base: position 924,379 of record BBSY01000002.1, read on the forward strand.
AAGACTTGGTCGAATGGCAAATCCGCGTGGCAAGCGGCGAGAAGCTGCCGCTGACGCAAGATAAAATTCGTATTCGCAATCACGCGATGGAAGTGCGGCTCTACGCGGAAAATCCGGATACCGGATTTCTGCCGAGCATCGGCAGGCTCGACGTGCTCAACATCCCGCAACACGTGCGCATCGAAGCGGCGGTGGAGAGCGGCGACGAGGTGACGCCGTATTACGATCCGATGATCGCCAAGCTGATCGCGGTCGGCCGCACGCGCGGCGAGGCGATCGAAGAATTGCGCCGCGCCTGCAGCGATCTCGAAGTCTACCCGGTGAAGACCAATGCCGGCTTCCTGGTGCGCTGTTTGAAGGATCAGGCCTTCATCAAGGGCGACGTCGACACTGCCTTGATCGGCGATCGCGGCGACAAGCTCACGCGCCGTCCGCCCGCGCGCGAAGGCGCTATCGCCATGGCAGCGGCGCACTTCCTTGGCGAACAGACGCTCTATGGCGCCAATCCGTCGCCGTGGGCGCAGCTCGGCGGCTTCCGCCTCAATGCCGCGCCGCGCCGTGTTGTGCGCTTGCGTTCGGGCGATGAAGCCATCGCCTACGATCCCGACGCGCCGCCGTCAGCGGATTCCTCCGCCGCCGGGATGAACGTCATCGGCATCGGCCATTCCGTTGTCGTGGTGTTCGATCGCGGCGAGGCCTACGAATTCACGCTCGACACCGGCGAGCGCGCCGAGGGCGAAACCGCCGCGGGTGACGGCGCGATCCTCTCGCCGATGCCGGGCAAGATCGTCTCCGTCGCGGCGAAGCAGGGCGCGAAGTTGAAGAAGGGCGATCCCATCCTCGTGCTCGAAGCGATGAAGATGGAGCACACGCTGGTGGCGCCTTTCGACGGCAAGCTCACCGAACTCAGCGCAACGCCGGGTGCGCAAGTGAGTGAAGGCCTGGTGCTGGCAAAGTTGGAGAAGGAATAGGCGAGGCCGCCTACAGAACGTTGAGCGCCGTAAACACGGCGGCCCAAAGCGCTGCGTCGGCGAGGAAGACGTACGCGAACGGCGAGAGGCGGTAACGCTCCATACCGCAACAACCGGCGCGCGCGGGATGCGGTTCCGAAAACCTTCGATGTTTCCCCCTTCGCGCGAGAGCGAGCGCGGCAAGAAACTAAACGATTGAGAATTCCGCTTCCGCTTTTTCCGGATGGCGCACTGCTTCCCCGAACGTCTCATTGACGCCGACAATGGCTTGCGCTGGAACGCTCGCGTTGTTGGGTACGTGCGCGCCCGCGCCGATATGCGCCGCCGCGCCCAAGAATGCATAGGCGCCGATCCGCACCGGGCGCACCAAAACACGCGACGCGCCGCCCTCGGTCTTCTTGCGAACGTGCGCTGCAAGCTCAACCTCGCGCGCGAAGACGACGCGATTGCCGATGTCGAGCAAGCTGCGGTCGAGAATGGAGACATTCACATCCCACTCGACGCCATAGCCGACACGCGAGCCCCAAATGCGCAGCCACAGCGAATAGAAACCCGGGATCACACGCAGCAACGCTTCGAGGAATGGCAGCGCGTTGTAGAACGCCTGGATGTGGTGCGACGCGAGCCAGGATGAAAATGTGCGGTCGTCAATAATGGCGACGCCGGGCTTGATCGGCGTCCAGCGCAGCATGATCCGGTGCGTGATCGGCGCAACCAGATAGAGAACGAACAGCAGCAGGAACACTGTCCAGCCTGACGGCCACGCCGCGAAGATCGCGAACGCCGCGAAAGCGGCGGCGGTGATCATCAGCGGAAAATAGGAATAGAGCCGGTTGAGGCCGCTCATCAGGCGGCGTCGCTCTTAGGCGGCGGGCTTGCAAACAACGCCCGCAACTCGTCGGCCCCGCGCGCGCCGCGCAATCTCTCGCGCATATCCGCGCGGCGCATAAAGCGCGAGACGCGCGCCAAGGCCTTCAAATGGTCGCCGCCTTTGCCGGTTGGCGTCAGCAGCATGAACACGAGGTCTGCTGGCCGTCCGTCCATCGCATCGAATTGTTGCGCGGGCTCAAGGCGCGCGAACGCGCCGACGGCACGCTTCAAGCCCGGGAGCTGCGCATGCGGAATCGCTACGCCTTCGCCCATGCCGGTGCCGGATAGGCGCTCGCGCATCAGCACGGCTTCAAATGCCGCGCGCGGGTCGATGCCGGCGGATTTCGCCAGCGTTTCAGCGATCGCTTGCAGAGCCTGCCGGCGCGAGTTCGCCCCAAGACGAGGCACAATCGCATCCGGCGCGACCAGATCACTCAGATCGTTCACGTCCCATCCTGTCGCTCGCGGGCCGTTGAGGCCGGCCGCGCCAACTGCACTAACCCGATGCGCCGTTCACACGTTCCGGATCGATCCAGCCGACATTTCCGTCCGCACGCCGGTACACGAGGTTCAACCCGCCGTGCGCCGCATTGCGAAACAGGACTGCCGGATTCTCCGCCAGGTCGAGCTGCATCACCGCCATGGAAACGGTCATGGTGCGCACCGGGACGGTTGTCTCGGCGATCACCAATGGTCCGGTCGCGTCCCCGTTGACCTTGGCCTCCGCCGCGGTCCCGACCGGCTCGTCGTCCTCATCAAACGGGGCCAGCACATACGCCTGTGCGTCCTCAGCGGGAAGGGGATTCTTATGCTCGGCGTGGTGATTGCGCAGCCGCCTCTTGTAGCGCCTCACGCGTTTCTCAAGTTTGGTCATCGCGTCATCGAACGCGCTGTGGGCGTCGCCGCCATGTCCATGAGTTTGCAGGGAAATTCCGGAGGATAGGTGGACGGCGCAGTCCACCGCTACGCCCACGCCGCCGCCATTCTTGGCTACGGTGACCACCGCATCGGTGGCCCGGTTGAAATATTTGGACACCCCGGCTTCGAGCTCCGTCTGAATCCGGGATTTGAGCGCTTCGCCGACATCCATCTGTCGTCCGGCGACCTGTACGCGCATAAGGAGCCTCCTAGCGTTGGTTCGCCTTTCGGCGAGGGGCTCTCGGGACCCGGCCTCGCCCCCCTCAGAGGTCGCCCGATCACACTGAAAAGGTATGCCTCGTACCCCCCAGGGTCAATGAAATGACCCCCACGTAAGGCGCCTTTTCCGGCATTTGCCGAAAACGCGTCGATCTCGCCTTCGCCATGCTTTCCGTGCGGGCGCCAGGCGTTAAGCTTGACGCGAAGTGGGGGACACGATGACCGAAAAGATGACACGCCGGCGCTTGCTTGAAGCCAGCGCGATTGGATTGAGCGCACTGAGTGCTGGCGCCGCAAGCGCGCAGACCGCCGCACCAGCCGCCGCGGCGCCCAGCGCCGGGCAACTCGCTGGCGCCGAAACGCTCGCGGGCGTGTCCTACACCGACGCGGAGCGGACGCAGGTGCTCGCGACCATCGCTGATCAGCTCGAGGCCATTCGTTTGCTGCGCGCGATCGACAAGCCGAACGCGTTGCATCCAGCGCAAGTGTTCAGCCCGCGTTTGCCGGGCGTCATTTATCCAGCACAACGCAAGCGCGTTGCCACTGGCCGCGTTGATGCGGGTGAGCTTCCAATCGACGACAACGACATTGCGTTCGCACCCGTGTGGAAGCTCTCACGCTGGCTGCAAACACGACGGCTCACGTCGCGTCGCCTCACCGACATCTATCTCGCGCGCATCGAACGCCACGCTCCGACTTTGCAATGCTTCGTCACGATCATGGCGGATAGCGCTCGCGCACAAGCCGATGCCGCCGATGCTGAACTGCGTCGCGGCCGCGCGCGTTCGCCGCTTCACGGCGTGCCTTATGGACTGAAGGATTTGTTTGACGCCGAAGGCGCGCCCACCACGTGGGGCGCCGAACCGTGGATGAACAATTCACCGGCCACCACGGATTCCGTCGTTGCGGCGCGCTTGAAAGCGGCGGGCGCGGTGTTGCTGGGAAAAACCACTACGGGCGCCTTGGCGCGCGGCGATGTGTGGTTCGGCGGCGTCACCAAGAATCCGTGGAACCCTGAGGAGGGCTCGTCGGGCTCATCGGCAGGCTCGTGCTCCGCGACGGCAGCCGGCTTGCTCGGCTTTGGCATCGGCACGGAAACCTTGGGCTCGCTGATCTCCCCGTCGCACCGCTGTGGCACGACGGCTTTGCGCCCAACCTTCGGCCGCACGCCGCGTAGCGGTGGCATGGCGTTGTGCTGGTCGCTTGACAAGATCGGCCCCATCGCGCGCTCGGTGCTCGACACTGCGCTCATTCTCTCCGTGATCAATGGAGGCGACGCGAGCGACCCGGGCTCACTCGATTGGGGGCTGGACTACGATGGCTCGATCGACGTTGAAGGCATGCGTGTCGGCTATGTGCCGGCCTGGTACGAAGAGGGCGTGCAAGGCGGTGCGCAGGACTACGATCGCGCCGCGCTGGAGGCCGCCCGCGCCGCCGGTGTGAACCTGATCGAGGTCGCGCCCAAACCGCAGCCGTTCCAAGCGTTCCAGCAAGCGCTCCGCGTTGAGGCGGCCGCGGCGTTCGAGGAGCTCACACTTTCGGGCCGAGACGATACGCTTGCCGCGCAAAACAATGGCGCCTGGCCAAACACGTTCCGCACGGCGCGCTTCATCAGTGGCGTCGATTACGTGCAAATCGATCGCGTGCGTCGCAAAGCGATGCTGGAAATGCACGAATTGTTTTCAGGCGTCGACGCGTTGATCGGCCCGAACTTCGCGGGCGGCATGTTGGTCACAACCAACTTCACCGGTCAGCCACAGCTCGCCTTCCGCGCCGGCTTCATCGATACGCCGGCGCGTTCTCTCACCGGCCAGGCCGTCGAGGGCGCAGTGGCCAAGCGAACAGCGGTCGCATCCTCGCTATGGGCGCCGGTCTTTGAGGAGCGTAATCTTGTCCGCTTGGGGCGCGTGCTGGAGGCGCGTCTCGGCGTCGCCGAAGAACGCCCGCCTTTGTCATAGAAAGCAACGGAATGTGAGTTGGAATGCGCGGCCAATGGCGTGCACAAACCCACGCCCATGGAAACGCGCACCACCCCCACCGATCTCGTCGCCATCGCTGTCTGCACATTGTGCTGGGGCACAACGTGGTATGCGATCACACTGCAGTTCGGTGTCGTCGATCCCGTGGTGTCGGTGGTCTATCGCTTTGCGCTTGCGGCAAGCTTGCTCTTTGCTTGGTGCGCACTGCGTCGGGAGACGATCGCGCTCACACGCGCCCAACACGTGGCCGCGATAGGCATCGGCCTGTTCACCTTCGCCTGCAATTACGCGCTTGTGTATTGGGCGGAGGAACGCGTCACGTCGGCCGTTGTCGCGGTGATGTTCGCGGCGATGTCGTTCGTAAACTTGATCGGCTTTCGCCTGGCGTTTGGTCAGCGTGCGTCGGCGATGGCGTGGTTTGCCGCGTGTCTCGGTGTCATTGGTGTCGCGCTGATGTCCTGGCAAGAGATCGCCGCGGCCAATTTCGGCGTGACAGCCATGCTCGGCATCGGCCTCACATTGCTGGGCGTACTCGCATCCGCCATTGGCAACATCTATGCGCGCAACGCAGAGCTCGCCGGCGCCGGCATCGCCGCATCGACCGCGTGGTCGATGCTCTACGGCACGGCGATGTTGGCTGTCTTCGCCTTGTTCACCGGCCGGGCCTGGGCGTTTGACGTATCGCCGCAATATCTCTTGTCGTTGCTGCACTTGGCGGTGAACGGCTCGGTGGTCGCGTTCATGATCTATTATTGGCTCGCGCGGCGCCGCGGCTTCGCGCTCGCGTCTTACATCAGTGCGCTGACGCCGCCTGTGGCGATGATCGTTTCAAGCTTCTTCGAAGGCAAGACTTGGGGTGTTCTCGCGCTTGCAGGCGTGGCGCTCGTTCTGGCGGGTCAGTGGCTCTTGCTGCGCACGCGCCGTGCTTAGGGCAACGCGGCGAGCCCCGCGGCTACGCCCGGACGCATCGGCGCGAACGCCGCATTGTCGCTGAGCGTGACATTGGCGTGCATGATGCCAAGAAACATCATGAGATTGTGCCGACGCGACAAGCCCGCTTGCGATTGAAACCATCCATCCCAGGATTGACCGAGCGGCCCCGGACCGGCGAGTTGCGTGAACCAGGCCGTCCATTCGGCTTCGCTAAATACATTGCGCTGCGCCATGTACAAAATTGGCCGCGCCAATCGCTCGCTTTCGCCAGTGATGTAGGACACGCCCTCCGGCGCAATCTGCGCGCCGACGGCATCGCGCACGCGGACCAAGGCAGCCTTGTCGTAATTGGTGTTGAGCACGATCTGCATCATCAGATCGCCGGCATGCGCCGGCGCGTGGCGGTAACCTTCGCGCGGATCGAAGCCGCGATGGTCGCGCAGATTGGTCAGATAACGCACCGCACCGTCGAGGAGCTGCGTGCGCTGCGCGGGCGTCATCCAGGCTTCGATACGATCGGTGCGCACAACGTCCGCCAGCACCAAAGCCGAGAACGAACTACGGAAGCCTTGAGGGTCCGGCGCCGCCAGATTGCTGAGCAATTGCGCGCGCAAGCCATCAAGCGTCGTCGCGTTGAGTTGCCGATTGCGCATCAGATGCTGCAAGCCTTCGAACGCCAGCCCGTCTCGCACCGCTGGATCGGGATCGCCCAGGCATTCGGCCAGCGCCAGCGCGAACGCATTGCGCCGCGCTTCGTCTGCGATCGCCCATTCCGCCGCCTTCAGCGCATCGACTTCAGCGCGAGACATGCCAAGCGGGGCGCACGCGGCTGCGCGGGGTTGCGCGCTGGCGGGCGCCGTGGCGCAAGCGGACAGAGCGAGCAGGGCGGCAAGTGCTAAGGTTTTCATGCCCTCCGTTGTGCGCACGCGAAACAGCGATACAAGGACTTTCAGACCAAATGCGCGCTCGATCACGCGGACGTTAGCGAAATCCTGACATCCGCTGTCGCGGGCCTCGGATAGGATGCAGTCTCGGGGAGACGGATCATGGATAGACGTGTGTTCGCGGCCGGCTTGGTGGGTTTGCCGTTGGCAGCGTGCGCTGGCGCCGGTGAAACGCCGCCGCCGTCGGCGCCAACTGTGTGGCGCGCGCTGCCGACCGAGCCATACCCAGGCAAACAGGACGACATTCATTTCGTTTCATCTGATATCGGCTGGTACGGCAACGGCGCCGGCAAACTGTATCGCACCGCCGACGGCGGCGAGACGTGGGAGAAGGTGTGGGATCAGCCAGGCACGTTCATACGCGCGCTCGGCTTCATCGACGCCGAGAACGGCTTTCTCGGAAATGTCGGCGTTGAGGCCTATCCGAATGTCACCGATCCGCGCCCGCTCTATCGCACGCGCGATGCTGGCCGCACGTGGTCGCCCGTCCAAGCCGAGGGCATGGAAGCCGTGCGCGGAATTTGCGGCATTGACGTCATCCAGCGCCGGCGGATCGTGCAGGGCGAGCTGCGCGATACGGCCATCATACACGCCGCTGGCCGTGTTGGCGGCCCAGCCGCGATTTTACGTTCGGTGGATGGGGGCGAAAGCTGGACGACGCTCGATCTCACCGCGCAAGCCGGCATGATCCTCGACGTCAAATTTTTTGATGCGATGCACGGCCTCGTTTGCGCCTCCACCGCGAGCGACATCAGCGAGGCGCGCGCCCTTATTTTACGCACGGCCGACGGGGGCCGCACTTGGCTGCGAGCCTACGAGTCCAATCGCCCGTTTGAGAATTGCTGGAAGATGAACTTCCCTTCGCGCGACGTCGGCTACGCGACGGTTCAGAATTACCAGGACGGCCAAACCCAACGTGTGTTGATCAAAACAACGGACGGCGGCGCAAGCTGGCGCGAACTGCCGTTGGTCGATGATGCGCGCGTGCGCGAATTCGGCATCGGCTTCGTCAATGAGAATTGGGGTTGGATCGGCGCGAGCACCACGGGGTTCGAAACGCGTGATGGCGGCCTAAGCTGGGCGCCGATCGAAATGGGCCGCGCCGTGAACAAGATTCGCGTTCTGCACGACGGCGATGCGGTTCGCGCCTTCGCCATCGGCGTTGAAGTGCGGAGATTCGACGCAGTCGTTTAGCGCAGCGGGTTCAAAACCCGTTCGCCAGCTTCCGTTTGCGCTCAACGCTGCTCGGAATCCGCAGGCTCTCGCGATACTTCGCCACCGTTCGCCGCGCGATCTCTATGCCTTTTTCGCGCAAGATCTCGACGATGCGGTCGTCGCTCAGAATTTCGCTCGGCCCTTCACCGTCGATCATGCTCTTGATCTGATGGCGCACCGCCTCGGCTGAATGGGCTTCGCCGCCGTCCGCGCTCGCGATCGAGGCGGTGAAGAAGTATTTCAACTCGAACAGGCCGCGCGGGCAGGAGAGGTATTTGTTCGACGTCACCCGCGAGACGGTGCTCTCGTGCATCTCAATCGCGGTGGCGACTGTCTTCAAATTCAGCGGCCGCAATTGGGAGACGCCGTACGCGAAGAACCCGTCTTGCTGGCGCACGATCTCACGCGCCACTTTCAGGATCGTCTTCGCGCGTTGATCAAGGCTCTTGACCAACCAGCTTGCGTTGGCGGCGCATTCGGACAGAAACGCTTTGTCCTCTTCGCGTTTCGCGCCCTTCGACACGGTTGCGTAGTAGCGCTGGTTCATCAGCACGCGCGGCATCGTGTCGGTGTTGAGTTCCACCACCCACGAACCATCCGGCGCAGCGCGGATGTAAACGTCCGGCGCAACACTCTGCACCACGCCGCCGCCGAACGCGGCGCCGGGCTTTGGCGTCAGCGCGCGCACTTCGCCGATCATGTCGGCCAAGTCTTCGCGATCGACTTCGCAGATGTGCGCCAACCGCTCCATGTGGCCCTTGGCCAGCAGATCGAGGTTCGCCAGCAGCTTTTCCATCGCTGGATCGAAGCGACCACGCTCTTTCAACTGCAACGCCAGACAGTCCGGAATGTCGCGCGCCATCACGCCGGTGGGCTCGAAACCCTGCATGATCTTCAGCACGCCCATCACACGCGCTTCGTCGGCGCCAATGCGATCGGCGATTTCGCGCACGTCGGCGCGCATATAGCCCCAATCGTCGACCGCATCGATCAGCACGCCGCCAATCATGCGATCCACTGGATTAAGCCCAGCTTGCGTCAATTGCGCATCGAGGTGCTCGCTGAGGGTGACTTCGCTGGCGAGCGTCTCATCCAGGCCGGGCAAGTCGTCGAAGCTTTTCCCAGATGAAGCCTTGCTCCAATCGGTCAGTGGCGCGGCGCCGGCCTCGGCCAACTCACCTGCGCTCAAGTCCGGATTGAGATCGCTCGCATGAACGTCCGTTGCGTCCGAATGGATCGCGCCGTCATCGAAGCTCAACGCTTCGGCATCGCCCGATGTCTCAGCCTTCTTGTCGTCGCCTTCGGTTTCTGTGCGTTCGAGCAGCGGATTGCGCTCAAGTTCGCTCTCAACGAATTCCGCGAGTTCGACATTGGACAATTGCAACAGCTTGATCGCTTGCTGCAGCTGTGGGGTCATCACCAGAGCTTGGCCCTGGCGCATCTCCAATCGAGGGATCATCGCCATCGCGGTCCCCGATCAGTTAAACGTGTCGCCGAGATACACCTTGCGCACGTCATCGTTCGAGCGAACCTCGTCAGGGGTTCCTTCGAACAGCACACGTCCATCGAACATGATCGAAGCCCGATCCACGATCTGCAGCGTTTCGCGCACATTGTGGTCGGTGATCAGGATGCCCAGTCCGCGTTCCTTGAGGAACAGGATGAGCTCACGAATGTCGTTGATGGCGAGCGGGTCGATGCCGGCGAAAGGCTCGTCAAGCAACATGAAGTTCGGCCGCGTCGCCAAGGCGCGCGCGATCTCAACACGACGGCGCTCACCGCCCGAAAGGGCGTTGGCCGGCGAATTCTTGAGATGATCCACGCGCAGCTCGGAGAGCAGGTTGTCGACGATCTCGCGCCGGCGCGAATGGTTGCGCTCGGTCAGCTCGACCACCGACATCACGTTTTGCTCGACGGTCAGACCACGGAAGATCGACGGCTCTTGCGGGAGATAGCCCACGCCAAGCCGTGCCCGCTGGTACATGGGCAGTGTTGTGACGTCCTGGCCGTCCAACAAAATTTGCCCCTGGTCCACGCGTACGAGCCCCGTAATCATGTAGAAGCAGGTGGTTTTGCCTGCTCCGTTGGGGCCCAACAGACCAACGACCTCGCCGCGCCGAAGGAAGAGCGAAACATCCTTCACCACAGTGCGGCCGCGATAGGATTTGCCTATCTCGACTGCGCCCAGGCCCATTTCTGCGGCCTCGGACTTGATCGAACGGCTTGATGCGCCCTCGGGGCTCATATGACCTGACTGCCGCTAAGATTTCGTGAAGACTTGGTCAACGGACGACTGCTTACTGGCCGCTACCGCCTGGATTGTTTGAAGAATTGTTGCCGCCCGAGCCGCTGCGCGGGACGAACACGCCGCGCACCCGCTCGCCGGAATTAGGCCGGATCGAGGTACGCCGCGAGCCCACTTCAAGCACCAACGTTTCGCCGCGGATCACGTTCTCATCGCTCGCCACGACAACGTTGCCGGTGAAGGTCACGCTGTCGGAGGACACTTCGTACACAGCCCGGTTGCCGCGCGCTGATTGTTGCGGGCGCACGTAGTAGACCTCGCCCTCGGCGATCATGCGCTGGATGTCGCCAGAACCGAGGCCGCCGGCGCTTGCTTGATCGCCGCTCGTTTGCGCCGTGGACTGCGAGAAGAAGAGCGTGATGCGATCGGCGCGCAGCCGCGCGTCGTTCTGCACGACATCGACATCGCCGGTGAGCACCAAGCGGCGCTCGCCGTCGAAATATTCGAGATTGTTGGCTGAGTATGAAACCGGCCCGCCGGATTGGCTGAGCTGCGCATGCGCAGGCGCCGCCAGGCTCGCCATGGCCAGGAAGGCTCCGGCCATCAATACGAGCGCGCTTCTACGCATTGGTCCGCTCCTCATTGTCCCCCCGATCCCGAACTCTGGGCCGCTGGCTGAGCCTCATTGTCGGGGATCTGGCCACGCACGTTGCCGCGCAGAACCACCGCGCGGTCGGTCTCACGTAATTCATACGTGTCCGCCTGGAGCACGCCAAGGGGCCCGGCGCCGGTGACCCCCCCGCGGCCCGCCAAAGTGCCCTGGCCCAGATCGACCCGCATGTCAGGCGTGGTGAATCTGTTGCCGCCCCGGTCCGAAAACAGGACTTCGCCTTCGAACACGAGGCTCTGCGCCGCTTCGTCATAAACACCGCGAGGGGCAAGCATGATTGTCCCGGCATCTGTACGGTATACCGGCGCCACAAGTTCGATCGGACCATCGCCCCGCGGCCGCTCGGCCATCTCGGCGGTAATCTGATACGGCCCGCCAGATTCCGTGCGGCCGATGAAGCGGGGATTGATCATCCGCAAGGGCTCGGCGGCCGCATACTGGTTCTGGTTGAACCCGCCTTCGACAGCATAAAGCGCCATGAACACAAAGACCGAGGCGAAAGACGCTCCCGCCGCGCCGACGAAGAAGCGCCGCAGGCCGGCGATCAAGCGCGAGCGCCGCCGGGCGGCGCGCAGCGAGGCGGCGCGTTGTGGCTCCCAGGCGGAATTGGTTGCGACAGCGGCGGTCATCGGCGGCGCTTGTCGCATTTGAGTGAGGGCGGAAGCAAGGCGCTGCGGCGCACGCGCGAGCTAGCGCACTGGCGTTGGCGCCGGCGCCGGCGTTGCGCGTTCAACCCGCGAACGGTCGATCAGAGCCGGCTCTCGGAGCAGAACGCGTGGGCGTGGCGGCAGCACAATGTCGACGCGCTCGGCAGTGTACTCGCCTTGGGCGGGCAGCGCGACGCCGCGCAATTGCACCGCCCAAGGGGCGATCTCGTAGCGGCGCGCTGCGTCGTTGAATTGCTGCACCAACGCTGCGGCGGCGCGGCCTTGGCGGCCATCGAAATAGGCATATCCATTTTCGCGGCGATCGTTGGTTTGCATCTCGTCAATCACGACGCGCACGCCTGCCGATCGTTCAAGTTCGGCCGCGAGGCGGCGCGCATTGTCGTCGACGTCGCCATTGCGGACATGCAGCACCAAAGTGTTAAGTGCTGGCGGGCGCGCAAAGATGACGCCCACGTCGAACGGCGCGCGCTCGGCGGTGGTTGGTCGCTCGCCTGTAACGTCACCGCGCACGCCGCCGGTTGCACCGGTGTTCGGATCGCGGGTCGGCGGATCGTTGGGCGTTGGCGTTTGATCGGCTGGGGCGGGGGCATCCGCCGGTCTTTCTTCCACAGGCTCTGGAAGCGTCGTTGACGGTGGATACGTCGTTTCTGTTGGCGCTGGCGCGACGTCGGCTTGATCCACCACCGGCGGCGGCACGATGTTGTTGCGCGCAAGTTCCTCTTCCAGCTGAATCACGCGCGTATTGAGTGTATCGCGCTCGCGGATCAGGTCGTTGGTGATTCCAAGCGTCCAGCCGGCGAGGCCAACCGCGCCAACGCTGATGAACAATTGCACCGCGAGCACTTGTCGCGTGCCGCTTACAAACGAACCCAGGACGGACTTGGCCATCTGCTTAGCCTCCCGCGCGCGCGATCGAGAACAGACGCTCCGCCGTCAATGTCGCTGAAGCGCTGGCGACGCCGACCACGCCTGTCAGCACCAATTGCATTTGCTCCGGCGACATCGCGCCGTTGTAAGTGGCGGACAGTGCGCCCGCATACGCGGCGAGCGAAGCGCCCGTCGCGGTCGACAAGAGTTTCGGAGAACCCGCAACTGCAGGCGTCGCTAGCGGACCAAGGCCGCGCAACCGCGAAGGCGGATCGGGCGGAGCGCCCTGGCGCACGAGGCGCGTCAACGCCTGCTCGAGCGGGCCCCATTGCGCGCCGCGTGAACTCAGATCGGTGACCTGCAGCGCATCGAACGGCAGCGGCAATTGCACCGTGTCGATCCGTGCTTGGATGAACTTGTTCGCGTCAAGCCCGCGTGAGCTCTCCGCGTACACCCAAGTCGAGTTGCGAGCGTTGAAACTCCACGCCGTGAACACTGCGCGCGCGGCGGAAAGCTGGCGCTCAATTTCATCGACGAACACTTGCCCGGCGCGCAAGTGCTTGTCCCACCATATGGAGTATCCAAGTGAGCTGATGCGGTCCACGATCGGCTTCACCCGATCATGGTCGGCGCGTGAGTAGGAAATGAAGACGTCGGCCATCGGCGCGTCCCCCACGGCTCCAATGACAGAAGCTTAACCCACGCCTGAGGCGTCCGCGAGCGGATTCGACGTTGACCCGCAACGTCATTGTGGGCGTTCATTGGCCATGCGCACACTGATCATTGTTGCTTCCCTTGGCCTATTCGTGGCTTGCGCCGAACCGAGCGCGATTGCCCAGAACGAGCCGCCGCCAAACGCAGAAAACCAAACCCCGGCGTTTCCCGAGCAAACGCGTGCAACGCGCGTGTCCTCTGGGCTCGATTTGCAGGTGCGGGAGATCGCCGCCGGGCTGTCGCATCCCTGGGCGATCGCGTTTCTGCCGAGCGGTGACGCCCTGGTCACCGAACGCGCGGGCCGGCTGCGTTTCGTCGCCAGCGCCGGCATTGTCGCCGCCGCGGCGATCAGCGGCGTGCCGGAGGTCGATGCACGCAACCAAGGCGGCTTGCTCGACGTGGCCGTATCGCCGACGTTCGCGACCGATCGCTTGGTATATTTGAGTTATGCCGAACCGCGCGGCAACGGCGAGAACGGCACGAGCGTCGTGCGCGCCCGCCTCAACGAGCGCAACGCCGCGCTTGAGAACCTTCAAGTCATCTTCCGCCAGCAACCAAGCTGGCGTTCGCAGCACCATTTCGGCTCGCGGCTCGTGTTCGACCGCGAAGGGCGCCTATACGTAACGCTCGGTGAACGCGCCCGCGCCGCGTCGCGCGCGCAGGAGATCGACAACCACATCGGCAAGGTCGTGCGCATCAATGCAGATGGCTCTACGCCGGCTGACAACCCTTTCGTCGGCCGCGCCGGCGCTGCGCCGGAAGTTTGGTCTTACGGCCATCGCAACGTGCAAGGGGCCGATCTTCATCCCGACACCGGAGAATTGTGGACGGTCGAGCACGGCGCGCAGGGCGGCGACGAACTCAACATCCCGCGCGCTGGGCGCAACTACGGCTGGCCAATCATAACCTACGGTGAGGATTACGGCGGCGGCCGCATCGGCGCTGGCGAGACGCAGCGCGCGGGCATGGAGCAGCCCATCTATTATTGGGATCCGGTTATTGCGCCTGGCGATATCGATTTCTATCGAGGCACACTCTTTCCCTGGCGCGGCGATTTGTTGGTTTCCGGCATGAAGGTGCGCGCGCTCGTTCGGCTCGACATAGAAGGCGAGCGTGTGGTGGGTGAGGAACGTCTGGATTTGGGGATCGGCCGAGTCCGCGACGTGAGTGAAGCGCCAGATGGCTCGCTCTGGATCGTCACCGATGAAGACAATGGCCGCATTGTCCGCATCGCTCCCCGCAGCTGAGAAGGAAGTGTGCGTTGCCATCCTGACCAGCGGGGGGAGTAGGCCAGGATGACAACGCTCACACAGCGCCCTTATTGCGGGCTGGCGGGAGGCGCCGGGTGATCTGTCGTATGCGCCTCGCCAGCTTGGCGAAGCGTGTTGATGCGGGCCGCGAGTGCAGTGTCAGTCTGCGCGCTGGTGGCGATTGAGTTGTAGTCCGCGGCACTGATGTTGTGACGCGTCAGCGCCGCGCCGATTTGCGCGGTCGTCGCGGTTCGCGCTTCAGGTGTTGCCCCAGCGAGGCTTTCGGTCAGCGGCTGAACCTCGGCGCTCGCGGCGACAAAGGCGCTCAATTGAGCATCTGTGTAGGCTGCGGTCGCACCAGATTGCGCCGCCGGCGGAGAAGCGGGCTGGCTCTGCGCACCTGCCGGCGCAGCGATGCCCAGCGCGGCAAAAGCAGTCAACGCAGCCATGGAATTTCGATAGTGCATGAGGGAGATGCTCCTAGTGCGCACCCCCAGGAACGTCTCAAACTTGGCGCCTGTTCCGAGAAATCAAACCCGTTAGCGCAGCAATTTGCGTTTCGATCTTGTCATACGGGCGCGATCAGATCGATTTCGCGGCGACAAGAAGGCGATCGATCAATGCATCAAGTGTAGTGCGCTCGTTCGCGTTGAGCGCATCGAGCAAACGCGCCTCGCAGGCGAGCGCGACCGGCGCGATCTTCGCATGCAGCGCATTGCCTTGCGTTGTGAGCGACAGCATTTGCCGGCGCGCGTCTTGTCGATCGCTCTCCGCTGCAATGCGGCGCTTGGCCGTAAGCCGCGCGACTGCGCGCGACACCGCGACCTTATCCATCTCTGTCGCTTCAGCGACTTCCTTAGCCGTGAGCCCAGGGCGACGCCCGAGCACCGCGATGACGCGCCATTCAGGAATGGTGAGATCGAACGCGTCGGCGTAACGCGCCGCGATCGCCCGCGAGATGCGGTTAGACAGGATCGACAGCCGGTAAGGCAAGAACGCCTCGAGTGCGAGTCGTTCGACCGGGCTCTGCGCCTGTTTCGCTCTCGTTCTTAAACCAACGCTTGCCATCAGTTTCAGATGAAACTATCACGGAGAAAATTGCAAGGGAGCGCCCCACGATGGCTGACCTGTTCGAGAACCCAATCGGCACCGATGGGTTTGAGTTCGTCGAATTCACGGGGCCAGATCCGGAAGCGATCGCCCGCTATTTTGAGCTGATGGGCTTCACCGCGGTGTCGAAGCATCGTTCGAAAAACGTCATCCGCTACAAACAGGGCGACATCAATTTCATCCTCAACATGGAGCCGTCCGGCCAGCCGGCGGATTTCCGCGCGACCCACGGCCCCAGCGCCAACGGCATGGCGTTTCGGGTGAAGGACGCAAAGGCGGCGTTCGAGGAAGCGGTGAAGCGCGGCGCCAAGCCCGTCGATATGGCCATCGGGCCGATGGAGCTCGACATTCCCTGCATTGAGGGCATTGGCGGCGCGTACATCTATCTGGTCGATCGCTACGGCGCGCAAACCATTTATGACGTGGATTTCAAACCGATCGAAGGCGCGGACGAAACCAAAAACAGCGTCGGCCTCACCTATCTCGATCACCTGACGCACAACGTCTATCGCGGCAACATGGCCAAGTGGGCCGAGTACTATGAGCGCATCTTCAATTTCCGCGAGATCCGCTATTTCGACATCGAAGGCAAAGTCACGGGCCTGTTCTCCAAAGCGATGACAAGCCCCTGCGGCAAAATTCGCATCCCGCTGAACGAGTCGAAAGGCGATCCCGGCAAAGTCGATCAGATCGAAGAATACCTGCAACGCTATCGCGGCGAAGGCATTCAGCATTTGGCCTTCGGCACGGACAACCTCTACGCCGTGGTTGATCGTTTGCGCGCGCGCGGCGTCGAATTGCAGGACACGATCGAAGCCTATTTCGATCTCATCGACAAGCGCTTGCCGGGCCACGGCGAGCCCGTTGAGGAACTGCGTAAACGCCGCATCCTGATCGACGGTGCGCCGAGCGAAGGGCAGGGCCTGCTTCTGCAAATCTTTGGCAAGGATGCGATCGGCCCGATCTTCTTCGAGTTCATTCAGCGCAAAGGCAATGAAGGATTCGGCGAGGGCAATTTCAAAGCCCTGTTCGAGTCGATCGAACTCGACCAAATCCGCCGTGGCGTGCTGAAGGAAAGCGCGTAATGCGGATATTGACGCTCATCGCGCTACTAACGCTCAGCGCCTGCGCCACGGCGCCTGCGCCGCGTTGGTCGATCGCCATCCATGGCGGCGCCGGGGTGATCGAGCGCGCAAGTCTAACGCCGGAGGTCGAGGCCCAATACCGCGCGGCAATGAACGCTGCGTTGGTGCGAGGCACAACGACGCTTGATGGTGGCGGCAGCGCACTGGACGCGATCGAAGCCGTGATCACCGGCCTGGAGGACGATCCGCTGTTCAACGCGGGGCGCGGCGCAGTGTTCACGGCGGAGGGCCGCAATGAACTCGACGCGTCGATCATGGACGGCAGCACGCGCGCCGCTGGCGCCGTCGCGGGGGTTACGCGCACGCGTCACCCCATCACCCTCGCGCGGCGCGTGATGGAGCAATCGCCGCACGTGATGATGATGGGCGAGGGCGCCGAGACATTCGCCCGGTCGCAGAACATCGAGGCAGTCGACCCGTCATATTTCTTTACGGAGCGTCGTTGGCGTCAGCTTGAACAATTCCTGCGCGCCAACAATCTTCCCATTCCTGCGCGCCCCGCCGGCTCGCCCGCGCCGACCGCCGCGAACGAAAGCTTCGCCGACGATCACCGTTTCGGCACGGTCGGTGTCGTTGCGCTCGATACTCACGGCAACGTCGCCGCCGGTACATCGACGGGCGGGACAACCGGCAAACGCTGGGGCCGCGTTGGCGATGCGCCCATTATCGGAGCGGGCACGTACGCGCAGAACGGCGTCTGCGCCGTGTCAGCGACCGGTACGGGAGAGTACTTTATTCGCGTCGGCGTCGCTCGCGATATTTGCGCGCGGATGGAGTTTGAGGGGCTGTCCGCGCAAGCGGCGGCCGACGCCGTGATCGCCGAGGTCGGGGCCATTCGCGGCGATGGCGGCGTGATCGTTATCGATGGCCGCGGCACGCCGGCGTTTTCCATGAACACGCCGGGTATGTACCGCGCCCGGCAAGTCTCCGGCGGCGCGCCCATCGTTCAAATTTTCGCGGACGAACCATGAATCGCACGGCGACCACGGCGCCAAAAGCTGAGTTGAGCGTTGTTGGACCAATACTTCGCGGTCCAACAGGAGTGCGTCATGTCGACGTTCGTCATTTATTCTATTGGTTACGTCATTCTACTCGCTGGCCTGATCTACGGCGCGGTTTTGCTCAATGTGCCGACACAATGGATTGTCGTCGGCGGCTTGGTGATGTTGGGGCTCGGCATCGCCATGGGAGTCGGCAAGACGCGGCAAAAAGATACCCCCGAACAATAACGCGCGTGGCTCGTCCTGCGTGCAAGCAGGAGCGCGCCCGATGGCTGATCCCGTGAATCTGCGTGGCATCCACCACGTCGCCTATCGCTGCAAGGACGCGAAAGAGACGGTCGAGTTCTATCAAGACGTCTTTGGCATGGAATTCACCACCGCGTTCGCGGAAGATCATGTGCCCTCTACGGGCGCGTACGATCCCTACATGCACGTGTTCCTTGAGGCCGGAAACGGCAACGTCATCGCCTTTTTCGAGCTGCCAGAGCAGCCGCAGATGGGGCGCGACGAAAACACACCGCAATGGGTCCAGCACATCGCCTTCAAGGTCGATAGTGTCGACGATTTGCTCGTTGCGAAAGCGCGCGCCGAAGCGAGGGGACTCGATGTGCTCGGCCCCACCGATCACGGCATCTTCAAGTCGATTTATTTCTTCGATCCGAATGGGCATCGCCTTGAACTCGCCGCCAACACAGGAACCGACGCTGAACTCGCCGAACTGAAGCGCGTGGCGCCTCTGATGTTGGAAGAGTGGAGCCGCACAAAGAAGGCGCCCAATCATGCAGCCTGGTTGCACGAGAAAGCCCGCGCCGCGCACGCCGCGAAATCGCGCCTCGGAGAATGAGGATGCTGAAACTCTATGAATATTGGCGCTCGTCTGCGGCCTATCGTGTGCGCATCGGCCTCAACCTCAAAGGCGTCGACTACCAATCCGTTCCGGTAAACATTATGCCCGGCGTCGACGAGCAGATGCGCGAGCCGTACCGCAGCCTCAATCCGCAAATGCGCGTGCCAGCGCTCGAGACCGAGAAAGGGCTCATAACGCAATCGCTCTCTATCCTGGTTTGGCTGGATCAAACCTATCCAGACCCGCGCTTGATGCCTGCCGATCCGTGGCTCGGCGCGCAAGTGCGCTCCTTCGCCACCACCATCGCCACGGACATTCACCCCCTGAACAACACGAGCGTGCTCACTCGCCTCAAACTCGAATTCGGCGCGAACGAAGATCACGTCGGCGAATGGTATCGCCATTGGATCAAGCTCGGCTTCAACGCGCTTGAGCACCAAGTCGCAAAACACCCAGACACGAAATATGTGTTCGGCGACGAGCCCACACTCGCTGACGTGATGCTTGTGCCGCAAATGGCAAACGCTCGGCGCTTCGATACCGATCTCAGCCCGTTCCCGCGCCTCGTCGCCTGGGACAACGCCGCACGTGCGCATCCAGCCTTCGTGAAGGCAGCGCCCGAAAATCAGAAGGACGCGGTTAAAGCATGAGACGTTCAATCGGAATCATGAGTGCGGCGATCACACTCTCGCTCGCCGCGTGCGTGACTGCGCCAACAATTCCAGCCGATACACCTGTGGCTTTCGTCGCCGTTGAGGACGGCAATCAGGACATTTTTATAGGCGCGCAGGATGGCTCATGGCGGCGCAGGATTACCAACGACGCTGCCATCGATCGATTTCCGCGCTGCTCCGAAGATGGCCGGCGAATGGTTTTCGTGCGCGGCTCGGAAGGGCAGGGCGAGATCTACGTCGTCGATTTGCGGACCTTGGTTGAGACACGCCTGACTACCAACGATTGGGAGGACTACACGCCGTCGTGGTCGCCAAACGGGGATCGTATCGTATTCACGCGCGCCATAAACGGCGACGACCGCTTGGCCCTTATGGACGCCGACGGCGACAATGCGGCCGACCTTGCCCCGCACGGGGCCCGAGACGTCATGGCGAGCTTCGCCCCAAACGGCGAGTCCATCGTGTTTCATTCCTATCGTGACGGCGCCGGCAACGTGGAAATCTATTCGCGTCAGCTCTCAACGGGCGTCGAGACGCGCTTAACCGACGACCCCAATCGCGACTACGAGGTGTCGTACTCGCCGGATGGCCGCCGCGTTGTGTTCTCGTCCAATCGCGCCGGCGGCCCTTGGCAGCTTCATGAGGCGCCTGCCGATGCGTTGGGAGAGGCGCGCCTATTGCTCGAAACCCCTTATCACGTTTGGGGGCCGCGCTACGCACCGAACGGTGCAAGCATCTTGTTCAACGGCGGGCCGTCGGATCGTGCGCGCCTGTTTGTGCTAGAGGCGAGTGGCGCCGTGCGCGAATTGCCGATGGCCATTCATCTCGCGGGCGCCGATTGGTGTCCGGTGGCCCCAGCACGCGGAGAGCGACAACCATGAAACTCGCATCGCTTCGCCACGGCCGTGACGGCAAACTCGTTGTCGTCTCCGACGATCTCGCCTGGTTCGCGCACGCCGGGCCGGAAGTGCCCACGATGCAGGCAGCGTTAGATGATTGGCTGCGCGCCGAGCCCCGTCTCCGCGTTATCAGCGAACAGCTCAACGCCAATGCGATCCTACGCGAGCGCTTTCACGAACGCGAAGCGGCCTCGCCCTTGCCGCGCGCCTACCAATGGGCGGATGGTTCGGCGTACGTGAACCACGTTGAACTCGTGCGCAAAGCGCGCGGCGCAAAAATGCCCGACACGTTTTGGACGGATCCGTTGATGTACCAGGGCGGTTCGGACGCTTTTCTCGGTCCGCGCGACGCGATCCCGCTGAAGGACGAGGCGTGGGGCTGCGACTGCGAGGCCGAGGTCGCGGTGATTGTCGATGACGTGGAAATGGGCGTCACACCGGAGGCCGCGCGCGAGCGCGTCCGGCTTGTCATGCTGGTCAACGACGTCAGTTTGCGCGGCCTCATTCCCGGCGAGTTGGAGAAGGGGTTCGGCTTTTTCCAATCCAAACCATCGTCGGCATTCTCGCCCGTCGCCGTCACGCCCGATACGCTCGGCGCCGCATGGCGCGACGGCAAATTGCATCTGCCGATTCACGTCACTTTGAACGGAAAGTCCTTCGGCGCCGCCAACGCCGGTGAGGACATGACCTTCGATTTCGGCACACTCATCGCGCACGCCGCGAAGACGCGCGATCTCGCCGCCGGCACGATCATCGGCTCCGGCACAGTCTCAAACCGCGACGCCGATGGCGGGCCGGGCAAGCCTATTGCCGAGGGCGGCCGCGGCTATTCGTGCATCGCCGAGCAGCGCATGATCGAGACAATCAATTCCGGCAAACCGATCACGCCGTTTCTCAAGTACGGAGACCGTGTCGAGATCGAAATGCGTGACGCCCGGAATCACTCGATCTTCGGGCGCATCGACCAAGTGGTGGAGAGGCGCGGCTAGCGGGCCTCCAATTGCCAAGCGGCTTCTGCAGACGGTCGCGCGCCCATTGACGCCCATTGCACAAGCGATATACAAGTGCTTGTATGTCGTTCAACTACGCTCAGTTCGGCAGCGCGTTCCTTGCGATGAGGTTGCACTGCCTGAGGGCGGCTGTGACCGAGCAATGCGACCGCGCCTTTGCCGCGTTCGGTGTCGAAATTCCCTCGCCGTGCAGTTCCGTGGCGCTCTTCCTGGCCGAGCGGGGCGAGGCCAGCATTGCGGAGATCGCCCGTGCCACGGGATATTCGCATCAATTGATCAGTCAGCGACTGGCGCTGCTTGAGTCTTTGAGCTTCTGCGAACGGATCGGCAGCGCGACCGACAAACGTAAGTTGCGTGTTCAATTGAGCCGCAAGGGTCGCGCGCAGGTCAAGAAATTAGAGCAAGCCTTGGCGCGATTGTCTGACGCGGTCGAGGGCTTGAACGCCGAGATCGGGGTTGATCTGGGCGCGGCAGCTAGCGCGATGCAACGCGCTCTCGACGCATCACCGCTGATCGAACGCATGACAAGCAAGAGCGTGAGCGCACCAAACGCGGCGGCCGGCAAAAATAGGGGAAGGCAAGAATGAAGAACGCGCACTTGTGGGCGGCCGTGGCGCTGAGCGTCTGTTTGGGCTTCGCGGATCCGGCGTTCGCAGTTACCCAGCAGGAGGCGGACGCGATGCTGGCGGCGCAGAATTGGAATGGCGCCGAGAACGCCTATGAGGAATTGTTGCGCGATGACGCCAGCAACGCTGGCAATTGGTTCAGCCTCGGCCAAGCTCGCTTTCGCCTTGGTGATCTTTCGGGCGGTCGGCGGGCATATCTGCGAGCGCTTGAAAACAATCATCCAACGCCCGGCCGTGTGCGGGTTCAGCTCGCACGCCTGCTCATGACGATGGGGCGGCGGGACGACGCTCTGCGCGAGATTCAGCAACTGGTCGGCACTGCCGTTTCTCATCGCACCTTGTTGTCCACCCCGGAATTCGCGCCGCTTGCCAATGCGCCCGAATTTATCGCGGTGGTGGCCAGTCAAACGCCGTGCGCAACGCCCCAGTATCGGCAGTTCGATTTCTGGCTCGGTGAATGGGACATCATAGTGGCCCCATCGACGGCCCTGAGCGGCTTCAATAACTCAATAACCGCGCAGCAAGATGGTTGCGTCGTGATGGAGCAATACACTGCTGGCGCCTTCACCGGGATGAGCATCAATTTCTATGATTCCGCGCGACAGGTTTGGCATCAAACCTGGATGTCGAACCAAGGCGGCATGCTCTATCTGGAGGGCGGCATCAACGCGGATGGCGCGATGGAAATGAGTGATCGCGGCCTGCCTGGCGCCACGCCCGGCACGATTAACCGCACAGTTTGGACGCCGCTGCAGGAGGGCGGCCTAAGGCAGCATTGGGAAGTCTCAAGTGACAACGGTGTGACCTGGAACACGGTGTTCGATGGCCGCTATGTGCGGCGCGCCCCTCGCTAGCCCAGCCGGCAGGGCGGGCGCATTGGCCAAGCGCGTTCTTTTTGCTGTGCTGCTTGCGGGCTTCGCCGTCGCGTCGGCGCACGCGCAGCGGCCCCAAGCTTGCGCCGGAGCGGAATTCCGGCAGTTTGACTTCTGGGTTGGCGCCTGGGAAATCACGCCAAGAAACGCTGAGCAACCCACTGGCCGCAGCACAATCACTCTGTCGCAGGACGGCTGCGTGATTGTTGAAGCCTACAGTGCCGCTAGCGGCAATGGGGCGGTAAGCCTCAGCGGCTACGACGCAAGGCGCGGCGTTTGGCGTCAAACCTGGTCTTCCAGCACTGGCAGCACCGCTTATCTGGAGGGGGGCGTTCATGCGGACGGTGCGATGGAGTTGACCGATCGCGGCCAGCCTTGGGCCACTGCGACCGGCGCGATGAACCGCGTGCGTTGGCGTGCTGATGCAGATGGCGCCGTTTGGCAGTCGTGGGAAATTTCGCGCGATGGCGGCATCACTTGGACGGCCATTTTCGACGACCGCTACGTGCGCAGATAAGATCGAAGCCCGCGCGCCACCGCATTAGCGCTGCGCCGCCACCATGCTAGGCTTTGCTTGCAGCGTAGCCGTCGCGCAGCTCGCGTTTCAGCACTTTACCGATGTGGCTGCGCGGCAAATCATCCAACAGAACCACGTCGCTGACGCGTTGCATCTTGCCAAGCTTGGCATTGGCGAACGCCTTCAACGCCGCTGCATCGGCGCCGCGTGAGACGACAAACGCTACTGGCGTTTCGCCCCATTCCGCCGACGGTGCGCCGATGACGGCCACATCGACGACGTCCGCGTGCTCCCGCAGCACCGCCTCAAGGTCGCTCGGATAGATATTGAAGCCGCCGGAAATGATCATGTCCTTCTTGCGGTCCATGAGCTCGAGGAAGCCATCGGCGTCGAAGCGGCCGACATCGCCCGTGCGAAGGAATAGCGTCCCATCAGGTGCGCGCCACGTTGCCGCTTCGGTTTGGTCTGGGCGATTGTGATAGCCGCTCATCATGATCGGCGAACGGCCAACGATTTCGCCTGCTTCGCCGCGCGGCAGTTCGCGGCCCTCCTCGTCGATCACGCGGATGTCGTGCCCGGGCACAGGTATGCCCACTGTGTGCAGCTTGTTCGGAAACAGGTGCGCCGCCAGCATGCACGTGCCGCCGCCTTCGGTGAGCCCGAAGAATTCGATCAGCCCGCCGGGCCAGCGCTTTAGGATGTCGCTCTTCAACGCCGCGGAGAATGGCGCCGAGGTGCAGAATTTCACCATGAAGCTCGAAAGGTCGTAACTTTCGAAATCCGGGCGCGCCATCAGGCGGCTATACTGCACCGGCACCAGCATCGTGTGCGTCACGCGATGGCTTTGCGCCAGCGCGAGAAATGCGCCTGCCTCGAACTTCTTCATCAGCACCGCCGTGCCGCCGAGGCCGATGGTCGGAAAGAAGCTGACGAGCGTCGTGTTGGAATAGAGCGGCGTCGACAGCAATGTCACCGCATTAGGGCCATAGCCCATGCCGATCGCACGCTCGATGTGGCCAAAGCGCATGCCGTGGCTTTGAACGATCCCCTTGGGCGCGCCGGTCGTGCCTGAGGAATAGATAATGTTGAACGGCATCTCGGCCGTAACGTGCACTGGCGCGGGTGGGGCGCTTTCCGGCGCAAGCCAAGCCGCAAACCCACTGTCGATATCGACCAGCCGCGCATTGATCTGATCGCCGACGCCAGCAATCGCCGCGCGTACGTCAGGATCGACGAAAAACAATTCCGCGCCGCTGTCGGCTACCATCACAGCGATGCTTTCCGGCGTCGAGGAGGGCGCGATCGGCGCGACCGCGACGCCGGCCCGCAAAGCGCCAGCAAACAATACTGCGTATTCGATCGACGTCGCCGCGCAGATCGCTATGCACGCGCCCACACCCAATCCATCGCGCTGCAACGCTGCGGCGATGCGGTCCATCAGAGCGTCGAGTTGGCGATACGTGAGCTGGCGTTCGTCCTGGATCAGCGCCGCTTTGTCAGGCGCGGACACCGCATTCTCGCGGATCATCTGCGACAACGATTTGAACGGCGGCGCGTTCATCTTCTACGAGTGCGCGAAAATATCGACGTCTTCCCAGCCCGCGAGATCGAGCGCGGCGCGCGAGGGCAGGAAGTCGAAGCACGCCTGCGCGATTTCGGTGCGGCCTTCGCGCGCCAGCATTGTGTCGAGTTTGTCCTTCAGAGCATGCAAATGAAGCACGTCCGAGGCCGCGTAGGCGAGCTGTGCGTCAGACAAATCCGGCGCGCCCCAATCGGACGATTGCTGCTCCTTCGAGAGATCGCGGCCCAACAATTCCTTCGTGAGCTCTTTCAGTCCGTGCTTGTCGGTGTAAGTGCGCACAAGTTTGGAAGCGATTTTTGTGCAATAGATCGGCGCGCAAACGATCGAGAGATCGCGCATAAACATCGCCACGTCGAAGCGTGCGAAATGGAACAGCTTCAGCGTGCTCGTGTCCGTCAGCACGCGCTTCAGATTCGGGGCGTCGTAGGCAGCCCTGTCGAGTTGCACCAAATGGGCCTCGCCGCCGCCATCGGAGAGCTGAACCAGGCAAAGCGCGTCGCGCACCAGCGATAGGCCCAGCGTCTCGCTATCGACGGCGATCGCGCCGTGGAAACCCACGCTCTCGGGCAGGTCGCCCTTGTGCAAATGCACCGCCACATTGCGCCCGTCAGCGGTCAAGGAGATTTTTCTGCTCATCGGCGAGCGGAATAATCCAATTTGACCGCCCGCGCCAGCCCAAGCGGCTACCGCGTCTGCGGCCCGTCTAGCGCTTCGTAGGTCACGAGATTAAAGCGATAGCGTTCGGTTTCTCGCATACGTTGGGCGATGACTTCGTGGAGGTCCGATCGCCAGGTCGTCCATTGGTCGACGAATGCATTGGCGCGGGCCCGGTCGCCGGCGCGCTGGATCGCCAGCGTCTCGCGCAGCAGCGATTCCACGGCGGCTGGGTAGCGCGCGTAATTGATCGCCAAACGCCCACCTTCGAACCGCAAGACGCCATGCTGCAGGAACCAGTTCCATTGGATCAGCTGCATGGTTTGATACGGCTGTTCGCGGCGCGGCCGGTTTTTCTGCAACACGCGGCGAATGCCGCTCGCGTAGATGCCGCGCATCTGCGCGTCGCTGAATTGGCCGCGATCGTGCAGGATGCGCGCGGCGGTGAGCGAGACGAGGTCCGCCTTCATCTCCTCCAGCAGATCGGCCGTATCCTCAAGCGCGGCGTCGAGTTCGCGTCCATCCGCGGTTTGGTCGACGCCCAGATAATGGCCGATCTCGTGCCACAAGGTACGATAGAACCCGCCCTCGGCGGTGAGGTGGCCGCGATTGGCGTCCGCGACCGCGGCATCGAACGCGCGCTGCGTTTCCGCAGAAATGTCCTCGTTGAGCAAGATATTGCCGCGCATCAGGATGGTGCGGCCGTATTGGCGCGTCAGATACGCATCGTTCGGCAGGATGGTCGCCGTATTCACACCGCGCGCTTGGCCGAAATCGGCGACGATATTGTAGACGCTCACCGGAATGCGACTGCGGACCTCGCGATCGGATTGGTAGGGCAGCGCATCTTCGATCGCCTGCAATCCACTGAGGCCCGCCGCCAGTTCCCGCGAGCGCGGAATGTCGCGGATAAGCAGCGACAGCGCGTAGAACGTTTTCACGCCATAGAGCGCATCGTCATACGTCTCGTACGCGCCAATCTGGGCGTTGAGATTGCCTGTGAACTCGCCTGTCACCCACGCCGCGTCGCCGCCTTCGTAATCGTCCGCGAGGATATCGCGCGCCCGCAGCCGCAGATAGCGCGCGAACGCCGGATCGCCATCGGCGACATGATCCGCCGCAGCGTTGAGTTTTTCGAAGATGAACAGCGTATCGTGCGCGAACGTCACCGAGTACGGCACCGCGAAATAATCCTGCGCCGCGCGGGTACGGTCGGCCAGGCCCGGATGCAACGTATCGAACACCGGATGGTGGTCGAGGATGGTCAGGATGCGTTGGCGATTCACATCCGTGGCCGGCCAAACCACCGTGCGCGAATCCAACAATTCCGCCCGCCGCTCCGGATGCGCCGCGATATACGCGTCGAGTGTCGCGCGCGTCGTCCCCGCCGGATACATGTTGCGCGATGGGCTCTCCGGCGACACAGAGAGAAACGCCTCGCGTGTGTTGTCGAGCGTCGTGGCGATCGGGCCGACATTCATGCGGAAGAGGTCGCGTTCGCGCGTCAGCTCCGGATGCGCCGCGATGAACGCATTCGCGGCGCGGGCGTCGGGATGGCGCTGCACCATGTAGAGCAGATGCATACGCTCGCCCGCGGCCATCAGCTCTGTCACCGCGGCGCGCTCACCCGGCGTCAGCGCGCTCATGTCCGGCGCCAGATGCACACGCTGGGTGCGCGCCAGCACCGCGTCGGCCTGTTCGGCCGTCCAGCTGGCGGCGATGGTCGGCGCCGGCGCTTCCGGCGGGTGGCTGGCGCAAGCGCTGAGGAGGAGGGCGGCGGCAAGGGTCAAAATACGCATGCGCGCGCCGTAGCATGGCGGCCAAGCCGGGGCCACGTCGCCCGTCGCGCAGGTGCGCCCGGCCACCAAGTTGACGGCGCGCAACCGCTCCACTACACCCCCGCGCTCAGTGCCCGGATGGCGGAATTGGTAGACGCACCAGCTTCAGGTGCTGGCGCTCGCAAGGGCGTGGAGGTTCGAGTCCTCTTCCGGGCACCACTTGCTTTTTCCGGGCGGCTGGAGCGCCCCCCAGCGCGCCGGACCGCCGCCAAACGCGCTCCAAAGCCACGTCAACACCCCTCCAACAGCGCTTAACCTTGGCGTTGGGCGCGGGCTGATATACCTCCCCGCCAAATGACTCCCCGGGACAGAATCCGCAATTTCTCCATCGTGGCGCACATCGACCACGGCAAGTCCACGCTCTCCGATCGGCTGATCCAGGAGACGGGTGGCCTCACCGCGCGCGAAATGACCGAGCAAGTGCTCGACAATATGGACATCGAGAAGGAGCGCGGGATCACCATCAAGGCGCAGACCGTGCGCCTCGATTACAAGGCCAAGGACGGCAAGGATTACGTCCTGAATCTGATGGACACGCCCGGCCACGTGGACTTCGCCTACGAGGTCTCCCGCTCGCTCGCCGCCTGCGAAGGCGCGCTGCTGATCGTGGACGCCAGCCAAGGCGTCGAAGCGCAGACGCTCGCCAACGTCTATCAGGCGCTCGACAACAATCTCGAGATCGTGCCCGTCCTCAACAAGATCGATCTGCCGGCCGCCGAGCCCGATCGCGTGCGCGCGCAGATCGAAGAGGTGATCGGCCTCGACGCGAGCGAAGCCATTCTCGCCTCCGGCAAAACGGGCGAGGGCATCCAGGACTTGTTAGAGGCCATCGTCACGCGCCTGCCGCCGCCAACCAAAGGCGATTCCAACGCGCCGCTGAAAGCGCTGCTGGTGGACGCCTGGTACGACACGTATCTCGGCGTCGTTGTGCTCTTCCGCGTCATTGATGGCGTGATGAAGAAGGGCATGCGCGTCAAGCTGATGCAGACTGGCGCCGATTACGGCATCGATACGCTCGGCGTGCTGCGCCCGAAGCGCGAGGAGGTGGCCGAACTCGGCCCCGGCGAGATCGGCATCCTCACCGCGAGCATCAAGGAAGTTGGTGACGCCCGCGTCGGCGACACCATCACCGAATATCGCCGCGAGACGGCCGCGGCTTTGCCAGGCTTCAAGCCCGCGCAGCCCGTGGTGTTCTGCGGCCTCTTTCCGCAAGACGCGGCGAACTTCGAGGACCTCCGCGCCGCCATGGGCCGGCTGCGTCTCAACGACGCGAGCTTTTCCTTCGAAATGGAATCCTCCGCCGCGCTCGGCTTTGGCTTCCGATGTGGATTCCTTGGCCTCTTGCACCTTGAGATCATCCAGGAGCGGCTGACGCGCGAGTTCAATCTCGAACTCATCGCCACCGCGCCGAGCGTTGTTTATCGCGTGCACATGAACAACGGCGATTTGCTGGAGCTGCACAATCCGGCGGACCTGCCGGACGTTGTGCACATCAAGGAAATCGAAGAGCCCTGGATCAAGGCGACGATCCTCACGCCGGACGAATATCTGGGCTCGATCCTGAAGCTCTGCCAGGATCGGCGCGGCATCCAGAAGGATCTCTCTTATGTCGGCTCGCGGGCGATGCTGGTGTACGAGCTGCCGCTCAACGAAGTCGTGTTCGATTTCTACGATCGCTTGAAGAGCGTCAGCCGTGGCTATGCGAGTTTCGATTATCAGATCATCGATCACCGCGCCGGCAATCTGGTGAAGATGTCGATCCTGGTGAATGACGAGCCGGTCGATGCGCTGTCCATGCTGGTGCACGCTGGGCGCGCTGAATCACGCGGCCGCGCCATGTGCGAGAAGCTCAAGGAGCTGATCCCGCAGCACCTGTTCAAAATTCCAATCCAAGCCGCCATCGGCGGCCGCATCATCGCCCGCGAGACCATCAGCGCGCTCCGCAAGGACGTGACCGCCAAATGCTACGGCGGCGACGCCTCCCGCAAACGCAAGCTCCTCGACAAGCAAAAAGAGGGCAAGAAAAAGATGCGCCAGTTCGGGAAGGTCGATATCCCGCAGGAAGCGTTCATCGCGGCGCTGAAGATGGATTCTGATTGAGGCTTGCGAAGCGCGCGTCAGTCAGAATCCATCCTGGACGACCCCCGGCGCGAACCTGGGGGCAATCCGGGATCACCTGCGCTAGCGCGCCATCAACTTCGCCTTTTCCATCACGTCCGTGCTCTGACACTGGGGATTCTGGCAGGTAACTGGGCCGAATCCTTGGTCCGGGTTCTTGCGGCGAGCTTCCTTCTGTTCCTCGACGGTGAACGTGGAAACATCGAACTCCGCCTCGCAGCGAAGGCATTTGTAGCGTTTCTGAGTGGGCATTTGCCTTTTTCCTAGACGCGCGTTCGCGCTAACCTAGGGGCATTGCCTCACGATTCGCCTAGCGTTGCGAGTCGAGCTTAGCCAGCGCGGATCGACGATGGGTCAGAAGAAACTGTTCATATCATACTCGCACGCCGACTCAGCGCTGTTGGCGGTGCTCAGAACCCATCTCAAGCCGCTCGAGCGCACCGGCGTGATCGCACCTTGGTTTGACGGGTATCTGGTCCCCGGCGACGACATCGACGCCCAAGTTCGTCGCGCCCTTGAAACGGCGGAGCTAGTCGCGCTGTTGGTGAGCCCAGACTTCCTTGCATCCGACTATTGCTACGACGTTGAAATGCAGTCGGCAGTCCGCCGTCACGAGGCGGGTGCGGCGCGCGTTGTTCCAATCATTGCACGGGAATGCCAATGGCACGGCGCGCCGTTCGGCAGGCTTGTGGCTGTGCCTTCCGATGGGAAGCCGATCATGTCGGCGCATTGGCCGGACAAGGATGCTGCGTGGACCATTGTTGCAAAAGGCATTGAGAGCGCCGCGAAGGCCGAGGTTGTCGCTTCGCGAAACGAAGCTCGCGCGACGCCGGCGCCGGCTGCCGCTCCTCTGGGCGGTCAAGCGCCGATGCGGGTTGCCGCCAAGAAGAGATTTACAGATCGTGATAAGGACGAATTCAAAGGCTCAGCATTTGATCATATTGCGCGCATGTTTGAGATTTCCATCGGTGTTCTCGACGGTGAACTGTCAGGATCGTTTCGCCGCATCGACGCAAACAAATTTACAGCCACCATCTACAAATCTGGCACCAAGGTAGCTGGATGCACGCTTTGGATGGGAGGCGCGTTTTCCAGTGACTCGATTTGCTATGTAGGCAATGATCGGGGCGAAACGAACAGCATGAACAACTGGCTGAGCATCGAGACCAATGGTGACGCGCTCGCTCTCAAGCCCCAAATGACTCTCGCTAGGGGCGGTGATGACGTGATGCTGGATCCTCACGGCGCCGCGCAGTTCCTCTGGGCCGAGTTTGTTGCTCGTTTGCAGTGATAGCTTTGTGAAAGTCGTCTACACCACCCGCCTCCGTCTCCGTTCGCGGCTCATGATCCCGCGTTTCTTCTTCGCCAACATTCCCATCACCCTGCAACTCATCCGCGCGCCTGGGTTTTTGGGCGGCGCGTCGATCATGGAGGGCCACGCGTCGCCGGCTGACCGCGCGATACGCTGCCCAGCTGGGACGAAGCGCACGCGTGCCTAATCGCCCGCCGCCGCGCCACACCCGTGCGCAAACCCACGCTAGATCACGCCACGCGCAATTACGCCCCGCCGCGGCCGTCGATGCGGTTCGAATTTCCATCGCGCCGTGCCTAACGCATCAGTCATCCCGGACCCGCGCAGCGCGATGATCGAAGCTTGCAAGCGCCCACCTCTACCCCGTGAGGGGGAGAGGTCGATCGCGGCAGCGATCGGGTGAGGGGGCGCGGCGCATGCACGTGCGCAGCGCTCTATCCTGAAACGCACCCCTCATCCGTCCGCCTTCGCTGCGCTCGCCGGACACCTTCTCCCCTACACAGGGGAGAAGGGAAAAGGGGGATACGCTGCGCTCTATCCCCGCGCACGCCACGCGCAATGCGTTGACTCTCAAGAGCTTCACAAAATGTCTGCGCAAACTGTCCGACCGACTTCTCCCCGCGTTACACTCGCTCTGCCCACGCAGGGAGGATTTCGAAGAGCTCCGAAAGCTTCTGAAAGGCGAGGGCGGTGTTCGGTGCGGATTCTGTTCGCGGGGCGTGAAACCGCGAAGTCCAAGGTTCGGAGCCTTGCGCATGGAACCGGCGAATTGGGCATGGAGCTAAGCCCCAAGGGAAGCATCACTCGATGGGTGGTTCTCTCGGAAAGTCCATCGTCCAGGAGGCGAGCCTCGCGGCGAAAATCGCGGGGCCTTGTTCAACTCCTCTGTCCCAGGCCGGGAAAAACGAACGCAAAACGGGGCGCGTGCAAGCGCAGATGCTGTGTTGAGCAGCATCACACCTCGGAACGACCCGGCGCGAACCACGCGCCCCGCCTCCCCACGGAGGGAAAGCACTGTGTTTCAAACTCGACGCGAATGCGCGGAGTTGCACCTTCGCGCGTCCGGAATGACGATGTAGAGGTGGCGCCATGAGAGTCCTCATCCTCGCCCTAGCGCTCACCGCCTGCGCCCCCGCATCGGCGCCCACCGAAACCTCGTCCTGCTCCGCCGACGAAGCCGAGCGCGTGGTCGCGTCCATGTATTTCGGCCGCAACATCGGCGGGACGCTTGGCGTCGACGACGCGGAATGGGCCGCGTTCCTCGACACCGAGGTGACGCCGCGTTTCCCCGATGGCCTCACCGTCTCCGACGCCGACGGCCAATGGCGCGACAGCACCAGCGGCGCGATCGTGCGCGAGCCGTCGAAAGTACTCACGCTATTCCTCGGCGACGAGGCCGCCGACCGCGAAAAGCTCGAACTGATCGCCCACGCCTACAAGGAGCAATTCCAGCAACAGGCCGTGGCTTTGGTGGTCGAGCGCTCCTGCGTGACATTCGAGTGATCCAAGCCGTGACCCGGGGCACAGCCCAAGTTTCGTAACGCCGTCACCAAGGCCGCCGTTTACAGGTTCTGCGCCCCGGTCTAGGGCTGGCGGCGGAACAAGCGTGAAGGGGAGTTCCTATGATGCGTCGCATGATGTTGGCCGCAATGGCGGCCTTGAGCTTGGCTGCGTGTAACCAGGGCGGCACGGGCCCGTCGCTGCCGCCCGTGCAGGCAGGCGCGCAGGCGCCGTCCACGCAAACGCCGCAGCCTGGCGTGCAGCAAGCCAACGTTACCGACGAAGTACGTCAGCAGCTGATCACGAATATCGGCCAGCAACTCGACCAATTGGCGCAAAATTTCGCCGCCGGCTCCGCCCCTCCGCAAGGCGCGACGGATGAAGTCGTGCCGATGCAACCGGCCACAGACCACCGCTGGAACGTCACCATGACGGCCAACACCGCCTACACAATCATCGGCGCGTGCGACGGCGATTGCACCAATGTCGATATCGAACTGATCGACACGCAAACCGGCGGCGTCGTGGCGAGCGATATGCTGCCCGACGATTATCCGGTGGTGAATTTCACACCGACCGCGAACGGCACCTATATCGCGCGCTTGCTGATGCAAACCTGCACGATGGCGCCGTGCTACGCTGGCGGCCGCGTGCTCGCCGCAACCGGCGCCGCGCCAAAATAACGCGACGCATTCGCTTAAACGCCACTCCGCAAGGAGTGGCGTTTTTGCCTTTAGCCATACGGGTAGCAATTCTCGCGCTTCAACTCGATGCCCAGATGCTGCGCCAATGTCTCGATCGCATCGGCGTGCTCAGCATAAGGATCTGCATTGCCTGGCCCGACAATGATTGAGCGGAAATGCGCTTGATTGCGCCCCAGCGGCGGCAGCATCGCCGTCGCCAGACCTTGGCCTTCTCCATCACGCAGCGTGAGGAACAGCGGCGCGCTTTTCGCGAGGTGATCCTTCAAGCCGATGTCGCGCTCGAACGCCGCCAAACCTGGGCGCGGCACGTAAGCATCGCGGGCCATTTCCAGCGCGCGATGGAAATATTTGTCGACTGCGTGTTGCATCAACGAAGCTTCGGCTTCCGCCTCTGCTTCGGTGTCGAGCGCGAACCACGTCCGCCCGCCAGGCGCGTCGCATACATATCGCATAGGCCGAAGGTAGCGCGAATTCCCGTCGCAGCTAAGCGCGCCGCTGCTGAATCTTTTCAACAGTGGCGCGCCCGCCCGCTCGTACGCCGTGACGTCCAGAAAGCCTTAGCAGGGCCCGAAAGCCTTAGCAGGGAACGTCAACGACCACGTATCGATCCGCGTAGCGATCCCATTGACGCTCGCGGCGCGTGCAGGATGGTTCACCGCGGTACTCTTCATAATAGCCTTGTGGCGGAGGCGGGGCGCCGTAGTCCCGCGCGTAGGCTGAGCCTTGGTCGTAATAGCCCTGCTGTTGCGGGTAATATTGTTGCTGGTAGCCCTGGTTGTAATAGCCAGGCGGCGGACCGCAGCGATCGTAGCAGCCTTGACGCGGCTGACGCGGTTGGCTGGCCGCGGCGCCAAGCGCCATGCCCAGCACCAGACCGATCACGCCAGCGGCGACGGCCTCACCGTCATCGTGGTTGCCGCGGCGCCCGCGATCATAATGGCGGTCATAGCCGCGTCCGTAATAGCCGTGGCGATCGCGATCATAGGCGGATGCGGTCGGCGCGGCGGCGCCCAGCGCCAAGGCCAAAGCAGTCGCGACAGCGATAATCTTGCGTTTCATGACAGTCTCCCAGCCTGAGGTTGCGACGGCGTGCCTGAACGCTAGCTGAATCGAACCTGAACGGGCTTGCGCGCCGCCGCGAACCGGGGATGCTGCGCGCGATCTGGAGGGCACATGAACCGAGTTCTCATGGCGTTCGCGATGCTCGCGGTCGTCTTTGCCTGTTCGCCGCGCGCGGCCAGCACGCCGGAAGCTGTGGTGACGGAGATTTACGCTACCGCGTCCGCCGCGATCGCTCGCGGCGACGTGCCCTACGATTACATCCCGTTCTCGGATCCGCTAGCCGCCGCCATCAATGAAGGATCGCGTCTCGCCAGCGAACGCAACGAGCCGTTTATCGAAGGCGACCTCGCCACCGGCTGTCAGGATTGCCAGACCTTCACCGATCTCGTGATCAGCGTGGTCTCGCCGCCAGCGAATGGCCAAGCTCTTGTCCGCGCGGCGTTCGCCACTGACGGCCGTCCGCGCGAAATGAATTTCGCGATGGTGCAGACCCCGCAAGGCTGGCGCGTCGACAACATCACCAGCCCTGACGGCTACGACCTTCGCGCCAGCGTCGCCCTCTATTCAAGCGAAGCCGCGCCTGCAGCCGAAGGGTCATGCGCGGCTGAGCGCGGGCCGCAACCGGCGCAATTGCTGGTCGATCAATGCATCGCCGTTTCACCGGCGACCCACCCGCCGTGCAACGCCGCCAATTCGTGCGCGATGATGGAGGCGGAAGTCGCACGCGCCTGCGGTCTGCTCGATGCCGCGCAACGCCCGATGTTCTGCCCGCGCTAGCGCGGCAAACGCGGGATGATTGCTTCCACCAGCGCGCTGAAGCGCGCGGCGGCGGATTTGCCGGTTTCGATCACGTGTTCGCCGTTCAGCACCGCGTCAGTCATGCCCGCGCCCATATTGGTGACGCAGGAGATGGCGATGCACTTCTTGCCCATGTGCCGCGCCGCGATCACTTCGTGCACCGTGGACATGCCGACGAGATCGCCGCCGAGAACCCGCGCCATGCGCACCTCCGCGAACGTCTCGTAGGTCGGACCAAGCAAGCCGAGATACACGCCTTCCTTCAGGGTTTGCCCAACGGCCTTCGCCGCGTCGTGCGTGATCGCGCGCAAATCCTTGTCGTAGCAATTGCCCATATCGGGGAAGCGAGGCCCCAGCGCATCGTCGTTTGGGCCGGAAAGCGGATTGGCCCCGGTCATGTTGATGTGGTCGTTCAGCAAAATCAGGTCGCCCGGCGCGTATGCCGCGTTCACTGCGCCGGCCGCGTTGGTGAACATAAATGTTTCGACGCCCAGCGCCGCCAGCGCCCGAACGCCAAATACGACCTTCGCCGGCGCATGGCCCTCATACAAATGAGCGCGTCCTTTCATCGCCGCGATGGGCACACCCTTGAGCGTGCCGACAATCAGTTTGCCCGCGTGCCCAATCGCGGTTGAAACCGGCCACCCGGGAATATCGGAATAGGGGATCGCAACCGCGCTCTCGAGCCGGTCTGCGAAATCCCCGAGCCCCGATCCCAAAACGATGGCGATCTTCGGCGCGAGATCGGTGCGCTGGCGAATGGCGGCGGCTGCTTTTGCATAGTCGGACATAACGTGAGCTTAGCATCAAACCGAACGCGAGTGTCCCGCCCGCAAACAAAAACGGCCGAGCTTGCGCCCGGCCGTTTCGGTGTCTTTAGCTGGGCCTTAATTGCCCGTTGTGCCTTCCGCCGGCACTGGGAAGCCACGATTGCGCAGCAATGCATTCACGTCCGGATCGCGTCCGCGGAAGCGCCGGTAGGCCTCCGCGCGGTCTGACGCGTTGCCTTCGCCGAGGATGATGTTGCGCATGCCTGCGGCGATGGTGGGATCGAATACGTTGCCGGAGCTTTCAAAATATTCCCACGTGTCGGCGTCCATCACTTCCGACCACAGATACGAATAGTAACCGGCCGAGTAATTGTCGCTCGAGAACAAGTGCCCGAACTGCGGCAGGCGGTGACGCATGGCGATCTCGCGCGGCATGCCCATCGAGGCCAACGTGTCGCGCTCGAACGCATCCGGATCGGCGACGGCGGTGGCGCGATTGTGCAAAGCCATGTCCACTAATGCCGACGACATATACTCGATCGTCTCGTAACCCTGATTGAAGGTCGCGGCGCTGTGTACGCGTTCGACCAAGGCTTGCGGCATCGGTTGGCCGGTTTGGTAGTGTCGCGCGAATTGATCGAGGATCGGACGCGTCAGCACCCAGTGCTCGTGCACTTGGCTCGGGAACTCCACGTAATCACGCGGCGTCGTGGCGAGGCCCGGATAATTGCCTTCCGACAACAGGCCATGCAGGGCGTGGCCGAA
Organism: alpha proteobacterium U9-1i; assembly: GCA_000974665.1. Lineage (NCBI taxonomy): Bacteria > Pseudomonadati > Pseudomonadota > Alphaproteobacteria > alpha proteobacterium U9-1i. The sequence continues at coordinate 960,646 of BBSY01000002.1, forward strand.
TTCGTGGAACAGCGTACGCGCGTCGTCCAATGAGATGAGCACTGGCTGGCCGGGCGCTGCTTTCACGAAATTGTTGTTGTTGGAAATGATTGGCGTCACCGTCGTGCCGGTGAAGGTCTCTCGGCCTTGATAGCCTTGCGCCCACGCGCCTGAACCTTTTCCAGCGCGCGCGAAATAATCGCCGTAGAACAAGCCCTGATAGGAGCCGTCACGGTCGCGGACTTCCCAAACGCGGATGTCTGGATGGAACACAGGCACCGTGCCTGTCACTTCCGTGAAGCTCAGCCCATAAAGCTGGTTGGCCATGTGGAAGGAGGCCGCGATCATGTTGTCGAGCGCAAAGTACGGGCGCAGCTCGTTCTGATCGAGATTGTAGCGCGCGCGGCGCACTTGCTCGGCGTAATAGAGGTAATCCCAGGGCTCGATGGTGATGTTGGCGCGCTGGCGATTGGCGATCGCCTGCATGTCGCGCACTTCCTCAGCGACGCGCGCCACGGCCGGGTGCCACACGCGCATCATCAGATCCTGCGCGCGTTCCGGGTCGTGCGCCATGGTGTCGTCCATGCGGAAGTGAGCGTGGGTGGGGAAACCCAAAATCTGCGCCCGCTCGGCACGCAACGCCAGAATTTGCGTGATGATCGCGTTGGTGTCGCTTTCACCGCCATTGTCGCCACGGTTCTTGAATGCGCGCCACACACGCTCGCGCAGCGCACGGTTGGATGAGAAGGTGAGGAAAGGATCGACGCTGGAGCGCGTGTTCACCACCGCCCACTGGCCGGCGTGGCCGCGTTCGGCCGCGGCGGAAGCAAACGCCGCGCGCATGCTGTCCGGCAGGCCGGCCAGATCGCGCTCGCGTTCGATGAACACAGCGGTGTTTTCGTCGATCAGCACGCGGCGGTCGAACTCCGCGAAATGGCCGGCGAGCGCTTCGTTGATCTGCCCAACCCGCGCCTGTTGCTCCGGCGTCAGCGCGGCGCCTGCGCGAACGAAGCCCGCATGCGTGCGCTCAAGCAGGCGCAATTGCTCAGCGTTGAGGTTCAAAGTCGCGCGCTGCTGATAGAGCGCGTCAACGCGCTGGAAGAGCGGGCGGTTAAATGTGATGGCGTTGCCCGCGGCGGTCAGGCGTGGAGACCACTCCGCCTGCACCGCCTGGAACGCATCATCGGACATATTTTGCGTCATCACCGCGAGCAGCAGGCCCACACGGTTCAGATGCCGGCCGGAATCCTGCATCGCGCCAATCGTATTGTCGAATGTTGGCGCAGCTGGATTGTTGGCGATCGCTTGGGTTTCGGCTTCCTGCAAACGGATGCCCAGATCGAGCGCCGCCGGAAACGCCGCCGCTTGCGCGCGATCCCACGGCGGCACGCCGCCATACGGGCCCGTCCATGCTTGCAGCAAACCGTTTTGGTTTGCTTCGGCGGTCATGCGCGCGACGTCGGTCTGCGCTTGCGTGTAGGCGGCGGAGGCGACCGGTTCATTGCTCACACTCGTAGCGCAGCCGGTCAGCGCTGTCGTCGCAAGCAGCGCCGCTGCAAGGATGCGATGTTTCATCGGAATTGATCCCCAAAAAATCGGGCGCCACCTGGACGGCGCCAATTGCCATGGGTTTTGGCCGGGGCGGGCGCCGGCGGCAAGGTTCGCTGGCGCCCGCGCGGCGGGCAGGCACGGTTTTGCGACGAGCCGGTCTCGCCTTGCCAAGCCAGTCTGCGCCGCTAGCATCCGCGCTCACAAAATTTGAGCGGGAGGCGCTTGTGCGCAGAATTGGTCTGGCCGCGGCGGCGGCGTTGGTGCTGGCGGCCTGTAATCCGAGCGCGCCCTCGGGCGAAGGCGGCGCGGCCGGCGGCGCGCCAAGCGTGTTCCCGAACCTGTTTCAGGCCGCGTACCGCGCTGAAGCCACCATCACCAATCCTGAAAGCGGCCAAACCATGCCGGTGGTGATCGTTCGCGATGGCCAGAAAGTCCGCATGGAGATGAACGGGCCGCAGGGCGCGATGGTTGTCATCAGCAACCCCGAGACCGGTGAAACCTTCAGCATTATCAGCGGCGGCGGCCGGCAAATGGCGATCCGCGCCAACACCGACGACGTGTCGGACCCCAACCGGGATTGGACGGCGGAAGCGGGGACGACATTCGTCGGGCCGTGCTCCGTTGGCAGCGAATCCGGCAACGAATGGACCCGCACTGACGAGAACGGGACGAGCACCGGCTGCGTCACTCAGGACGGAATCATCCTCCGCGCCGCGCAAAACGGTCAAACGACGTGGGAAACCACCAGCATCAGCCGCGGCCCCCAGGACGCCAGCTTGTTTGCACTGCCGGCCGGCGTCGAAGTCATGGACCTGAGTAACATGCGCGGAAACTTCAAGATTCCAGGTCAGTAGACGCTCCGCGCTCGGACGGACTCGCGCCCGGCGCGGGTTCGCCTGAGCCAAGCTGCGCATCAAGCGAAAACCCAGACGCTTCTGGCGCCTAGGGCCGTTGTGCGGCGCCGCGCGGCGGTGCTACAGGTCGAGGCTCGACGGGGTAACTGCCTGAATGGTTAACATTTCCCAAGCCGCAGCCTGGGCGCCTGAAGCGGCGTCCAATCTGATGCGGCTGCTTCCCAGGGACTTTCAGGACGCGTTCGTCCAGTCGCCCAACGTGTTCATGCTGTTCATGTCGATGGGCGTGGCGGCGGTGGCGATCAGCATCTTCTGGGTGCTGAACGGGATGATGCGCGCCAGCCGCGCCGCCCGCGTTGCCCTGCGCGCGCAAGCGTTGCGCCGCACCAAGGATCATCGCGCGCTCGTGTTGATCGGCGACATTCCCGGCGGCGGTCACTCGCTACGCCAGGAAATGAAGGAAGCGATCGAAGACAATTTCGGCCTCTTCTCGTTTGAGCAGGATGTGCAAGTCGATCTGTTCCCGGTTGGCCTCAAGGTTGTGCCGTCTAACGCGCACCCCGAAACACGCCGCCGGGTCGCGGTCGAAGCCGCTGACGCGCTGGAGCGCTCGGCCGGTGAAGTGATCATCTGGGGCAAGCGCAATTTCCTCGGCAAACTCGATCTCCGCATCATGACGTTGCCCGGCTACGGGCGGACGCACGACGTCCAGGATCTGCAACTGAACTGGCGCACCGGCCGCCCCGATGAGCTGGTGCAGCGCGCGCTCGCGTTTGCCTTGGCGCGCAAGGCGCGCCCGGTGCTGAACCGTCCGCAGGATTATAAGCCCGAGCGTTTGCAGCCGATCGTCGAAAGCCTCGACAAGATGGTCGATGCGTCGCCCAGCGATGTCAGCGAAGGATTGCAGCTCGATCTGCTGAGCGATTTCGCTTCCGGCGCATTGAGTCTCGGCGAACGTGGTGGCGATGTGAAATGGCTGCGCAAGGCGCTCGACGCCCGCCAGCGTTACATCGATCGCGTCGATCGCACCACGGACCCAGGCGCATGGGGTTCCGCGCAGCAGGAAATCGGCCGCGCGCTCACCGCCTTGGGGGAACGCGAAGGCGCGCGTGACAAGCTGGAAGAGGGTGTCTCGCGCCTTCGCATCGCTATGGACGCTTTGCGCTCCACGGATTCGCTGCAGCAGGCGGAAGTGGCGCTGCGCGCGTTGCAGCGCGCCGAAAACACGCTGCAGCAGCGCCGCAAGATTGGCCTGCGCTGGCCGGTCTGATCAGATCAAATTGTCGAGCTTGTCGCGCACGCGCCTCGCCAACTCGGCGAGGCGATAGGGTTTGGACAACAACGTCGCGTTCGGATCAAGGTCGGCGCGTCCCGACAACGCTTCCAAAGGATAGCCGGACGTATAGAGCACCTTGAGCTTGGGCATCAGTGCCCGTGCCTCAATAGCGAGCTGCCATCCATTCACGCCGCCTGGCATGACGATGTCCGTGAACAAGAGGTCGGGCACGGCGCCGGCCTGCAGCAACGCCAGAGCCTGGCGCCCGTCGGCGGCTACCATAACGCGATAGCCGAGTGACTCGAGCGACGTGATCGCGTGCCCGCGTACGAACGCATCGTCCTCGACAACGAGGATGGTCTCGGTCCCACGCGGCGCCATGTCTCGAACGAGGTCGCTCCGAGGCGCGCTCGCTTCGGCGTCAATGGCGACCGGCAGGTAGAGCCGAACGCTCGTTCCAAGACCAGGCTCGCTGTAGATCGTCACGTGCCCGTTCGATTGCTTGGTGAAGCCGTACACCATCGACAAACCGAGCCCCGAGCCCTTGCCCACTTCCTTGGTGGTGAAGAATGGCTCGAACGCGCGCTCCAAGGTTTCGCGGTCCATGCCGCTGCCGTCATCTGTGACGCACACCATGACGTAGCGACCAGCTTTCGCTTCAATCGCTGCCCCAAGAATCGTCGGATCGAGTTCGATCTCGGCGGTCGTCAAGGTGAGCAGCCCGCCGCCAGGCATGGCGTCTTGAGCGTTGAGCGCCAGGTTCAAAATGGCGGATTCAAGCTGTGCCGGATCAGCCAAGGCATGCACCGAGGCGGGCGTCGTGGCGATTTTGAGCTCGATGTCCTCGCGCAGCATGCGCCGCAACAACACCTGCATGTTGTTCACCAGCGCGTTGCAATCGATCGAGGAGGGTTGCAGCACTTGCCTACGGCTAAACGCCAACAGGCGTTGTGTCAGTTCAGCGCCTCGCTCCGCCGCTGACATGATCGTGTCGGCAAGGCTGCGCAGATCCTCCCGAGATTTCAGACGAACGCCCAGTGCTTCTGCGTTCCCGAGAATGACGGTGAGGAGGTTGTTGAAGTCGTGCGCGATGCCGCCGGAGAGCTGGCCGACGATCTCCATCTTCTGCGCTTGGGCCAGCTGTTCCTCCGTGCGCTTGCGGCTCGAAAGGTCGTGCAGGATGCCTACGAATATGGATTCGCCTTCTTGTCGCGCCTCGCCAACCGAAAGGTCCATCGGAAAGGTCGAGCCATCCTTGCGTAGCCCCGTAACCTCTCGTCCGATGCCGATAACCTTCGGATCGCGCGTGCGAATGTAATTGCTGAGATAGCCGTCATGCTCCGCTTGATATTGACGCGGCATCAGCATTTTGACGTTCTGCCCGATCACCTCGCGCGCCATGTAGCCAAACAGCCGCTCGCACGCGGGATTGAACATAATCACAACGCCGCGTGCATCGATCAGGATCACGCCATCGACCGCGGTTTCCACCAGCGCCTGCAAGCGCGACGATTGCTCGCGCAACGCGGCTTCCGCTGTCTTGCGCTCCGTCAGATCACGAATGATCCCAACGAAAATCGGCGCGCCGTCCTCTTCGGCTTCGCCAACGGACAGATCCATTGGAAACGTCGTTCCATCCTTCCGCCGGCCCGTGACTTCGCGACCTATGCCGATGATCTTGCGCTCGCCGGTGCGGCGGTAATTCCGCAAATAGCCATCATGCTCGCCCTGATACGGCGCGGGCATCAGCATCTTGACGTTCTGACCAACCACCTCGGCGGCGGCGTATCCGAACAAGCGCTCGCACGCTGGATTGAACATCAATACCGCGCCGTCGGCGTCGATGAGGATAACGCCGTCAACCGCGGTGTCGACGAGCGCACGGAGGCGTGATTCCTCGTTGCGCGTCGTCATTCGCCCTAACCTTGCTTCGCCAAGAGCGTTGAGAGCAGATTCGCCAGCTCACGCGCGCGGAACGGCTTCACCATTGCGCCGTTTGCGCCCAGCCAGCGCGCGATTTCTTCGGTGGGTTTGCCGTCGATGATCCCTGCGCCGGAAATAGCGATGATCGGCATGTCCGGCCAACGCTCGCGTATCTGGGTGATGAATTGGGCCCCGCCCGAGCCAGGCATGTACATGTCGGTGATGATCGCATCGACGCCTTCGCGCTCGGCGATGTCAAGGCCCGCCGCCGCGCCTGGCGCGGTGACCACTTCGAAGCCGGCATCATTCAAGCCAAGCGCAAGCGCGTCGCGGACGAAGATGTCGTCATCGACCAAGCAGACCCGTGCGCGAGCGGACGGTGCGGTCACAGCGAAACGCTAGCACGCGATTCTCGCCCCGTCCGCCAACAAATGATAGGTGCTTGGAGCGGGCCGGGAGACGCGCGCCATTTACGAAGCGCTTGTTATCTGCGCACTACTGCCGCGCTCAGGTTTGGAACAATAGAAGCGTACACCCTCGAAGCATCCGGGAAATGTCCGGTGCGCCGGCCAGCCAGGCCAACGATCTCGCCGCCACGGCGCACAGGCCCCTTTACGCCCCGCCCGCCAGCCCCCATAAACCCGCCGCCGGACAGGTGGCCGAGTGGCTGAAGGCGCACGCTTGGAAAGCGTGTTTAGGCGCAAGTCTAACGAGGGTTCGAATCCCTCTCTGTCCGCCAGACAACACAGCCCATTGATTTCAAAGAGTGTTTGGTGCTCAACGCTTGAGAGTCGAGAGGGCGGGCTCGATCAACTACTGTGTCCGTCCTTGTCCGGGTCGTGGGCGGCTGAAGCCTGTCGGTTGACAGGTGTGACAGGCGTTCAACGTCCTAGGCATGGACACATGCCCGATCACGTTTCCATCACGCGTTTACCGGACGGCGTGGCGCTGCTGACTTTGGACTCGCGTTCCACGGCGATGAATGTGGTGTCGCCGGACTGGCTTTCGGAGATGGAATCCGCCGTTGACGAGATTGCGGCGGACAAGACCTGCGTCGGCGCCGTGATCACGTCCGCCAAACCGACATTCATGGCGGGCGCGGATCTGAAACATATCCTCGCGTGGTGTGAGGCGGGCGTCAGCGAAGCCGAAGCTCTGGCATATTCTGAGCGCGCGACGGTGCTGCACCGCCGAATTGAGACAAGCGGACAGTCGTTCGTCGCTGCCATCAATGGATTGGCGCTCGGTGGGGGATTCGAACTCGCTCTTGCTTGCCATGCGCGTGCAGTGGCGGACGCGCATGGCGTGGTCGTGGGATTGCCCGAAGTTACTGTCGGGCTGTTGCCGGGTTCCGGAGGAACGCAACGCCTCGCACGCATCACGCCACCCGCAGTCGCGCTTGATCTGTTGCTCAGTGGCCGGGCTGTAAAGCCGAAGGAGGCGCTAAATCTCGGGATTATCGACATCATCGCGCCGACCGATGCGCTGATCGAGCGCGCGGCCGCTTGGGTCCGAGCAAACCCCGGCGCTAAGCGATCGTGGGATCAGAGCGCGCCCGAGCATGGCGCTGTGCCGGATGCTCCGCAAACGCACCCAAAATACCCCGCGCAGGCAGCCATTGTGCGCTGTGTTCGAGAGGGAATAGCGTTGCGCTTCGATGACGCTTTAGCGCTGGAGTCACGCGAATTTGCGCGGCTGCTCACTGGCCCGGTCGCGCGCAACATCATCCGCACGCAGTTCGTGAACAAGGGTTTGGCGGAGAAGGGCGCGCGCCGTCCCGAAGGCTTCGAAAAACGTTGCGTGACGCGCATCGGCGTTTTAGGCGCGGGCATGATGGGTGCGGGCATCGCCCACGTTTCCGCGTGCGCGGGTATGGACGTCACACTGATAGACATCGCCGATGACGTGGCCGAACGCGGGAAGGACCATTCAGCGCGCCTTCTGGGCAAGGATGTCGATAAAGGTAAGCGCACGAGGGCTGATCGCGACAATGTCCTAGCCCGTATCCACACCTCGTCGCGCTTCGATGACCTTGAACGCTGCGAACTTGTTGTCGAGGCCATTTTCGAGAACAAAGCCGCCAAGGCAGAGGTGACGCGCAAAGCCGAGGCGGCGGTGGTTGGCGAATTTATCTTTGCGTCCAACACATCAACCTTGCCGATCACCGGGCTGGCTGCCGCCTCGCGCACGCCCGAGAGCTTTATCGGCCTCCACTTCTTTTCGCCCGTAGAGCGGATGGCGTTGGTGGAGGTCATCGTCGGCAAACACACTTCCCCACAAACTTTGGCATGGGCGCTCGATTTCGTCGCGCAGCTGCGAAAGACGCCTATTGTCGTCAACGACTCCCGAGGCTTTTACACAAGCCGCGTGTTCCAGACCTACATACACGAGGGTATGGCCTTGCTGCAGGAAGGTGTGTCGCCGAGGCGCATCGAAGATTGCGCAGTGGCGGCAGGTATGCCTATCGGTCCGTTGGCATTGCTTGACGAGGTCACACTTGAGCTGCCGATGAAGATTGTGCGTGAGGCCGAAGCGGAGCTGGGCGCTACTTTCAAGCGTCCCGTCTCGTACGATGTCATGCGCCGCATGTTGGATGAGTTTCACCGCCCGGGACGAAAAGCCGGCGGCGGGTTTTATGAGTACGATGGGAAAGGCAAGGCGCTCTGGCGAGGTCTGGCGGCCGCCTTCCCCGAAGCCGCAAGTCAGCCAAACGACGCCGAGATTGAAGCCCGGCTCCTCTACATTCAGGCGCTTGAGGCGGCGCGATGCTTTGAGGAAGGCGTGCTCAGCACGGCGGCCGACGCCGACCTGGGCAGTGTCCTCGGTTGGAACTTCCCGATTTGGACCGGGGGGACGCTGTCACTCATAGATACGATCGGCGCGTCCGCCTTCGTGACGGCTTGCATTGAGCTGTCCGAACGTTGCGGCGAACGATTTGCGCCGTCGCCTTGGCTCCGGCAACGCGCCGCCGCCGGCCTGCGCTTCCATGAAAGTGCATAAAGAATGCGTCGATTGATCTTTGACTCCGACCACGACCTCTTCCGTCAGCAAGCAAGGCGCTTCTTTGAACGCGAGATTGCTCCAAATGCGGGGACGTGGCGCGCGCAGGGCTTCGTGGACCGTGAGGCTTATCTCAAAGCCGGCGCGGTGGGCTATTTGTTGATGTGGGCGCCGGAGGAATATGGCGGCGCCGGCATTGATGATTTTCGCTATGAGCAGATCGTTTACGAGGAAAACATTCGCCACGGGGAGCCGGGCTTTTACATCAATCTGCACTCCGGTTTGGTCGCGCCCTATATCGGCAAGCTCGGCAGCGCTGCGCAGAAGTCGAAGTATCTTCCTACCTGCGCGCGCGGAGAAACGATCCTCGCTGTCGCCATGACCGAGCCGTCAACGGGCAGCGATCTCGCCGGCATCACCACGCGCGCGGAGCGCCGCGGCGAAGGCTGGGTGCTCAATGGGGCGAAAACCTACATCTCAAACGGTCAATTGGCCGACATCGTGATCGTCGCGGCGCGCACGGATCCGAACGCGCGTCACGGCATCGGTCTCTTCATTGTTGAGCGTGGGATGGCCGGCTTCGAGCGCGGCCGGCGGCTTGCAAAGATGGGCCTGCACGCACAGGACACGTCCGAATTGTTTTTCGAGAATGTCGAGCTTTCAGCGAGCCATGCTCTCGGTGATCCGAGCAAGGGGTTTGCCTACCTGTCGCAATTTCTCGCCGGCGAGCGTTTGATCGCCGCTATTGGCTCGACGGCGGCGGCGCAAACCGCCTTTGATGTGACGTTGGAATACGTTCAGCAGCGCCGCGCTTTCGGCCGGCCGATTGGGACGTTTCAGAATGCGCGGTTCATACTAGCGTCGCTGCGGGCGCAACTGGACGCGGTGCAAACGCTCGTGGATCAATGCGTGCTGCTCTACAATTCCAGCGAATTGACGCCGGAATTGGCGGCGGAGGCAAAACTTCTCTCCAGCGAAATCGAAGCGGCGTGCGTGGACGAAGGCGTTCAGCTGCACGGCGGCGCAGGCTACATGGAGGAATTCCGCATCAGCCGGCTCTACACCGATGCGCGCGTTTCAAGAATATTCGCGGGATCAAGCGAGATCATGAAGGAGATCATCGGGCGCGGCCTCGGTCTTGACGAGCGAAAGCTGCGCTAGCTGTTGAGGTCGATCTCCCCGTTGACGCGCTCCATCGTGTCGACGACTTCGCGCATCATTTCGTCCAGCACGGCTTTGCAGGGGCGGCGCGCGTTAAGCAGCCCAACCGCCTGGCCGACAGCGTGGCTCATCAAGGTTTTCACGCCATTCTGGTAGACGCGGTGATAGAGCGGCCGCATGAGCATGCCCTGTTGCGGGGCGGGCAGAGTCGGCGGGGCGCCTTCTTCAAGCCAAACTTGCTCCAGTGGCGTGTGCAGCATTCGCACAGGCTTACCGGTGACGCTTTTGGTGCGCACGGTTTGCGCGGAATCCGCAGCCAGCAGCTTGTCGATCATGCGCGGATCGGTGTCGCTTTCATGGACGGTAAGCCAGAGCGAACCCGTCCATGCGCCTTGAGCGCCGAGTGCAAGCACGGCCGCAAGTTGCCGCCCCGTGGCGATGCCGCCCGCGGCAAGCACGGGGATCGGCGCAACGGCGTCCACGACCTGCGGCGTGAGCACCAAAGTCGAAATTTCACCGGTGTGGCCGCCGGCTTCACTGCCTTGCGCAATGATGACGTCGGCGCCGGCCGCCGCGTGCAGTCGCGCGTGCTTTACCGAGCCGCACATGCCGCCGATCAAAACGCCTTGATTCTTCGCTTGCGCCATGATTTCGGGGCTGAACGGGCCGAGTGCGCTGACAAGGAACTTGATCGGGTGCGAGAGCGCGAGGCGAACGTGTGCATCAAGCGTCGCGCGGCTCACGATGATGCCGCTGAATTCCTGCGGCGTTGGCCCGTCCGTTTCCGGCGGAATGCGCAGCCGCTCTTCAATCTGTGCGACAAACTCGCGATGCTCTTTCGGGATCGAGTGCTCAAGCGCCGTTAGATCGGCATCCTCTGTCGCCGGCGAGAGCGAGGGGGCCAGCACGTCAACGCCGTATGGTCGCCCATCAACGTGTGCGTCGATCCAGTTCAGTTCGATCTCAAGCTGCTCGGGCGTGAATTTCGCGGCGCCGAGAACGCCAATGCCACCCGCTTTGCTGACAGCCGCAACGACGTCACGGCAATGCGTAAACGCGACGATCGGATAGTCGATGCCGACCAGTTTGCAGAATTGCGTTGTCACGCGGGCTGCTCGGCGGCGCCGACAGTGCGCTCCTGCGCCGGCGCGGCGGGGTACGGCGACAGCATGAACATCAGCAATGAGGCCAGCAGCGAAATGCCAATCGCGGACATCACAAGCAGATCGTATGTGCCGGTCCGGTCATGGATGAGGCCGCCGAGCACTGGCCCGATACCGGCGCCTGTGGTGAGCGTCGCCGCATAAAGGCCGAACAGGACCCCGTACGATTTCAGCCCGAAATAGCGCGTGGTCGAGTAGGAGAGCACGTCCGCCTCGGCGCCGAGCGCCAAGCCAAACGAAATCGCGGCGGGATACCAAAGCAGCGGCTCGCCATCGCTGAACAGCACAAGCGTGCAAGCGATCGCTGGCAGCAATGAGAACGAGCCGCCGACAAAACGTGCGTGAACGCGATCGATTAGAAAGCCGCTGATCAAGCGACCGGCAACCGAGGACAGGCCGATGAGCCCCGCGATGGCGGCGGCGGTTGTGCGCGGCACGCCTTCCTCCGTCAGCATCGGCACGAAGTGAACGATGAGGCCGAGCAGTGCGGCGATGAGAAACAGCGCCGCGAACAGCAGCTGCCAAAATGTGACCGTACGCAGCGCCTGCGCGACCGTGACGCCTTCCGGCGTCCAGGCATTTACGGCGCGTCCCTTCTTTCCCTTCGCCGCAAGGCTTCGGCGATCGTGGAAGAGAAAGAAAGTCGCTGGCAAAATGAGCACCGCCGCGATCAGGCCAAGGCCGATATAGGCGCCGTCCCATCCGAAGCGTTCAACCAACGCATTCGCGACCGTCGGCAATGTTGCCGTGGCGATGCCGGCGCCTGTGAGCGAGATGCCGAGCGCCAGGCCGCGCTTTTTGTCGAAGCGGCTGGCGACGCCGCTTGTCCAAACCGTGATGCCCGCCATGACGTGGCCAATATTGACGAGCGCGTAGCCGATCCACCACTTATAGAGTTCCGGCCCCACTTGGCTCAGGAGAGCAAGCGCCGGGCAGAAGATGAGCATGCCGAGCAAGGCGACGTTGCGCGCGCCAATTCTGTCCAACAGAATGCCGACCAACGGATAGCCGATCACACCAACAATCGCGCTCACGATCGTGGCGCTTGTAATCTGGGTCCTCGTCCACCCGAACGCTTGCTCAAGCGGCTCGATAAAGATCGTCAATGAGTAGACGTGGAAATTGGTGACGACCAAACCGAGGACGGCGCAAAAGATGACCGGCCAACCGTCTCGAAACTCGCGCGTCGGCGTAGTGTCAGTGTGTGCGGTCATGGTTGCTCAGTAAGCTGCTAATGGGGCGCCAAGCGTGTCGCGAAGTGTGGCAGACATGGCAGGGTTCGCGCCTGCCGGCCGGTAGGTGCGCCGCGCGCCTGCAGCGCCTCGCTAATGCAGCATGCCGAGCTGACGAGCTCGCTCAACCGCCTGCGGCCGTCGACGCACGCCGATCTTGTCGTAAATCTGCTGCATATACCATTTCACGGTGCCTTCGGTCAGGCCGAGCCGTGCGCCGATCTCACCGTTGCGCATGCCGCGTCCAACCAGCCGCAAAATCTCCACTTCGCGCGCATTGATCGCTCCGGCAACGCCTGGATCGTCCTCTTCCGGAGGTGGAGGCGTGCTGGACGCCATGTTGGAAGCATCGGGGGACCGAGCAAAGATTTCTCGCGCGAATTGCTCGATCGGCCCGTTTGTCTCGATCTGCCCGCAATAGCCTTCGGCGATGAGCCGCTGGATGAACGGCCCTTCGTCAAGGAAACTGCGGATGAAACGGCCTGCGACAGCGTTGCTCAGTGCCTCGTGCAGCATTCGCTTTGCCGCTGCGACGTCGCCCCGCGCGCCGTGGATCTGCGCGGCGATAATGCACCAGCGGACCAATGTGCGCAGAGCACCGCGACTCATGCAGAAGTGCCGCCAGCGCTTGGTGACCGTAAGCGCTTCGTTCATGCGATCCCGGCTCGCCGCCAAACGTGTCCAAGCGATCGCGCGAATTTCGTCGCGCTGATTGGAGCGTGCGTTCGGCGAGACCGCGTCAATATCCACGTCCAAATGCTCGCGTCTGCCTTCCCGGAGCGCCAGATCCGGGCGTCCGTTGCGAATCCATATGCGGATGCGCTCGGCGGAGGCGCTGATGCTCAAGCGATCGAGATTGCATTCGAGCGCGACGCGTTTGCCTTCATCCAAGACGCGAAGCGCCGCCTCCACGTCGCCTTCAGCTTGGTGCAGGCGATTCAACGTGATGTAGCCACTATGGAGTTGTTCCGAAAAGCCGAACTCACGTGCGACCGGCAAGTGATCCCGGACCAACTGATCGGCTTCCGCGCGCTCGTCGACTTCAAACAAGATGCGCGCAAGCGGCAACGCGGCCAAAGCCGCCTGGCCGGAACGGCCGCCTGAGATGCGATTCGCTTCCGCCAAGGCTTGCTCAAGTGATTCGCGCGCAGCTTGCGTGCGGCCCGAATGAAACAAGCCGATGCCCAACGCAGCTTGCAGGCCAATCGCCGCGAACCGATACCCTGAGCGCGACAGCGCCGAGCGCGCGCTCGATTCAATGCGCGTAAAATCATCCAGCCGATACTGCGTGTAACGCGCGGTCAGCATCTGGCCGTAAAGCGTGCAGGTTAGATAAGGGCGCGAGTCCCCAAGTTCGCGCAGCAAATCTTCCGATTGGGCATCGACATCCGCCATCTCGTCGTCTTTGGCGGTCGCAAGCACGGTCTGACGGTGCTTCAACATGAGCCGCAGCATCGCAATCGTTGCGTCGGGCGCCTCGTGCTCACGTTCCATCTCGTCAATGCGCCGCGCGGCCTGATCGAGCACGCGTTGCGTTTCATCGAAGCGAAGCTGGCGCGTGTGTAGCCAAGCCATCATAAGCAATGTCTTTGGAAGGGTGTTGAGCAGCTCCTTTGGCAGTGCTTCCGCGTGCCGTGCGACCCAGGGCAGGGCGCCTTGGTAGGTCATCTCCTCGCTATTGGCTTCGAGGAAATCGGCCACTTTGCTTGGGTCGCGCGCCTGCGCCACATGCTCGAGCGCGGCGATGAGTTGGCCGTCGCGCGCAAGCCACATGCTCGCCCTTTGATGCAAGGCGGCGAGCTTTTGGTCGTGTCCAGCTTGTAGCTTCTCTTTTAGGAAGGCAGCGAACATTGGATGCAAACGATACTTCGCGTCCGCGGTGTTGCTGAGTTCTAGAAAAAAGCCGGTTTGCTCCAGCCGCCTCAGGCGCGCCCGGCTGTCGGTGTCTTCCGTGACCGCGTCGCACAGGGCGGGGCAAAGTTCGTCCAGGATACTGACGCTCAACAAGAAGACGCGGTCTGCCGCGCTTACTTCGGCGAACACCTCTTCCTCAAAGAAGTCAGCGATCGCGTGCGCGGCCCGTGGATCGTTGGTGCGTGTGAGCGCGTCCAGGCCAAGACGAACGCCGACGGGCCAGCCGTGCGCGCTCTCCAATAACTGTGCTGTGTCTTCTGGCAGGCGTTGCGCGGCTTTGACCATCGCCGCGCACTCAGCGTCGCCTAGGGCGAGCTGAGCTGCGCCAAGTTCCGCGAGCGCGCCATGCGCCCGCAGACGCGCGAGCGAAAGGCCCGCCACGCTTCGCGTCGCGAAGACGAACCGGGCGCCAGCCGGTGCAAGGCTGACGACACGCATGAGGAGATCCGCCCCGGATTTTGCCAACACATGCACGTCGTCGATGAAAACTGTGAAACTCTCCCGCCCCGTCAGCGCGTTGGCGATGAGTTCAGCCAATGCAGTTTCGTGTGGCGCAATGGCAGCGCCGGTAATGCCGTAATGGAGCTGCTGCGCGAATTCAGCGGCGTCACGAGCGTCTCTGTCGCATGTGATCCAGCAGGAGGGCGCGCCAGAATTCTGCAGCACCGTTGCCCATTGCGACATGAGCGTCGTCTTGCCATAGCCGGCGGGCGCGGCGAGCATGGTGAGCAGCACCTCCGGCGCCTGTGCGAGCGTAGCCGAACGCGAAACCACACCGGGTGGGATTGGCGGCGGTATGAGGCGGGTTCTTACGGCTCCCTCCGGTTCGTTTCCTCCACGCCTCATGTTTGGGCGCGTATTTTGGTTGTTTCGGACTATGCCGGCGATAGGCGCCACGCAAACCCTATCTACAGATAGGTGGCCCGTCTGCGCCTATCGAGGGGAATGACGCAGTGCAGCAATCTTCCATTCGCTTTGACGGGCAAGTGGCCGTCGTAACCGGCGCAGGCCGTGGGCTCGGTCGCGCATTCGCGTTCGACTTGGCGAGACGCGGCGCGCGCGTTGTGGTGAACGGGCGTCCCGTTGCGGAAGGCGGTGGTGGCGAAGTGGAAACGGCGGTCGCCGAGATCAACGCCGGCGGTGGCGCGGCAATCGCAAATTACGCAAGCGTCGAGACGCCGGAGGGCGGCAAATCCATTATCGACGCGGCGCTCGATCGATACGGCCGCATCGATGTTCTCATCAACAACGCAGGCTTCTTACGCAACGGCGCCTTCGACGATCTGTCACAGGCCGATCTGGACGCCGCGCTCCGCGTTCATCTGCTTGGCGCTTTTCACGTTGCCCAGCCCGCCTTCCGTTTGATGAAGGCGCAATCCTACGGGCGCATCATCAATGTCACGTCGACGACCGGGCTCATCGCACTCCCGGGCCTTTCGAACTATGCCGCCGCCAAGGGTGGCGTTTCCGCGCTCACACGCGCGATGGCAGCGGAGGGCGCGGGCTTCGGCGTTTTCACCAACGCGATTGCGCCAAGTGCGATCGGCAAGATGCAAGCACAGAGCGCCATACCCGGCTTCAAGGATGCGTTTCAGAGCTTACGCGAGAAACTATGGCCGCGTATGCAGCCCGAGACTGTCGCCCCGCTTGTGACCTACCTCGCAAGCACCTCGTGTCAGGAAAACGGCGCGGCCTACGTCGCGTGTGCTGGGCGTTTCGCGCGCGTGGGGCTGTTGTTCGCAAAGGGATGGATTGCGCCTGACGCTGACGCCGCCACGGCCGAAGACATCCAAGCGAACATCACCACCATCAACGATTTAACAAACGGCTTTGAGCCGCTCACTTTGGCCGATATCTACACGGACATCATCGAGCGGCTGTCGCCATCATAGCCATCCGGCGCCGTTGCTGCGCAACAGGCCGGGCGGCAGCGGCGAATGCGCCAAATCGGCCGGCAACGGATCGACGCGCAGGCGCGTGAGGCGCAGCAAGCTGATCTTCCAGCCGTCGTCCTCCTTGCGATACTCTTCTTCATAATGGCCGTAGCCGACAAAGCCGCGTCCGCCATATGGCGTGTCGGCGGGGCGCGGCTCGCGAAATTGAACCATGTCGAACATGGCCCAGATCCCGCGCGCCGCTCGCGCGCCAGTTAGGACAATCTCCGGCATGTGTCCGTGATGGATCGTCACGGCATCGGCCAGCCATGCGCTAGTGCTCGCGCAGAATTCGTCTGGGCCCGAGAACGGCCGGCGCGTTCCATCGAAGCGGGCGTCGTCCGTGAACACCGCGCGCCATTCGGTCCATTGCTTGGTGTCCAGCGTACGGAAGTAGCGCGCTTTCAATTGCTTGATCGCTTCAATATCTTCCAGCGACATCGGCGATCATCCCAAAGTGCGTTCGGCGACGCGCTCAAGCCACGCAGACGCCGCAGCGTCTGAAGCAAAGACCATATTGGCCTCGCGGCTCTGCAGCAGCGACACCCGATCGGCGCCGGCGTCAGCGTAACGTTGCAGCAGGGCGCGGTCGAGCGGATCCTCCGGCGCGTCGGCGATGATCGCGGTGATCTCGACAGAGCGCGGATCGCGTCCAGCTTGTTCGCACAGCTTATCCAAGTGTTCGCGGCCGCGCGCGACACGATCGATGCCGGCGCCACGAATTTCGTCCGGCTTGTAAACAGAGGGCAACCAGCCGTCCGCGTGCGCGACGATACGCGCGAACGCATTCTCCGTGTTCATGCCGAAAAGCAGGGGCGGGTGCGGCCGCTGCGCCGGTCGGGGCTGGCACATGATCGCCGGGAATTGGTAGAATTCGCCGCTATGGGCCACGAACTCACCGCTCCACAGCTTCTTGAGTACGGAAACAGCGTCCATCGTTTGCGCAACGCGGCGATCGAAATGTCCGCCCATCACCTCCATCTCTTGGCGATTCCAGCCAACGCCCACGCCGACCGAGAGGCGGCCGTTTGAGTCCGCGTCCAACGTTGCGAGCTGCTTGGCGAGATTGATCGGGTTGTGCTCGGGCAAGATCAGTATTGCCGTGCCGATGCGGAGCTTCGTCGTCGCCGCGGCGACGCCGGCGAGGCGTACGATGGAGGAGGGCATCGCCGGCACCCCCTCGCTGTGATAGCTGTGCGCGTTCTCGTCGGTTCGGGGCACAACGACGTGCTCGCCTGACCAGAGCGAGTCAAAGCCCAGCCTTTCGGCTTCCTTGGCAAAAAACCAGGGGTCGTCGCGGAGGCGCCCCGATGCGCCGCGCGCGAACGCCGTGCGCGAGATGCCAACCTTCAATGATCTCATGTGCTCACCGGCGTGATGACCACGAGCTCCGCGCGGCGCCCGTGTCGCGCCGCGTGCGCATCGTAATTGTAGATATGCGGCCGCTTTGCCGCGACAACCGGCAACAACGCGGCGCGCTCGTCGTCCTCGGCGATATGCGCATGGGCTTCAATAGTCCGGCGCGCCACCCGAATCCGGCATTGCGGATTGGCTCGGGCATTTTCCACCCACATCGGATTGCGGGCGCGCCCGGCATTTGATCCCACCACGATATAATCGGCCGCGTGGCGTACGTAAGGCAACACGCTGGTTCGGCGCTTTCCCGATTTTCGCCCCGTTGTGGTGAGGAGCAACGAGGGTTGGTAGGCGATGCCGCGCAAGCGCGACGCTTCCCAACTGATGAACGACCAACCCAGCATGTAGATAGCGGCGATATCGATCTTATGGCCGACGTCGGTTGTCATTGCCCGAAGCCAGAAACTTGTCGGCACGGCCGCGATCGGTTCGGCGCCCGCGTCCATTTCCTCTCGAGTCGGATAGCGCGGCACGGCCTATAAGCCGATGTGCCGCGCAATAACGTTGCGTAGCACTTGCGTGGTGCCTCCACCAATGGTTTGCACCAGGGTACGCCGGAGATAACGCTGCAGGTCGAACTCCATCGAGTACCCATAGCCTCCCATCATCTGAATGCCGGTGAGGCACACCTTGTTGGCGGTTTCCGTCACGAACACCTTGGCCATGGTGACCTCTTTGTCGTGCGGCTCGCCAGCCTCCATCAGCGCGGCGGCCCGATAAGTGAGCGCACGGCCGGCTTCGATCCGCGTGGCCATGTCGGCGGCCATATGTTGGATCGCCTGAAATTTTCCCACAGTTTGGCCGAACGCCTCGCGGTTGTTGACGAAGGCGATCGCATCATCGAGCGCGCGCTGCGCGAGACCCAATGTCATGGACGCAAGTTGCAGACGCTCCAGCGAAAGCGAGGCGTTGAGAAACCGCCAGCCGCGGTTCAAGCCGGAATCGCCGCCGATCAGCCGGTCCGCCGGTATGCGCACGTCGTCGTAGAACACTTGGCACGTGCCTTGCGCCTTCGGGCCGAGCGTCGGGATACGCTGAATGGCAATCCCGGGCGTATTCTGATCGACGATGAAGCAACTGATGCCATGTTGCTTGGCGACGTCCGGATTGGTGCGTGCGGCGACGATCAAATGCGTGGCCACATCGGCGCCGCTTGACCACATCTTGCTGCCGCTGATCACCCACTCATCGCCGTCGCGAACAGCTTTCGTTTTCAAGGACGCAGCGTCAGAACCTGAATGCGGTTCTGACAAGCCGAATGAGGTACGAACCTTGCCGGCGGCGATCTGCGTCAGCCACTCACGTTTCTGTTCTTCCGTCCCGCCATGAAGGATCGTTTGCGTGCCTAATGATGTTGGCATCAGAATCGAGGTCGATGTGATGCTGCCGTAGGTCAGTGTCTCCATCGCCAGCGCAATCGAGACCGGTCCCATGCCCTGTCCGCCATATTCCGGCGGAATGTAGAGACCGATCATGCCGAGGTCGGCGAGTTTCTGGAACAGGTCGTACGGATAATCCGCGCTCTCGTCGTAAGCGCGATCCTTTTCGCGCGGCACTTCTTTGCGTACGAAGTCGGAAAGCGCCTTGCGCAGCATTTCCTGTTCTGGGGAAAATCGAACGTCCATATCGGCCTCTCAGGATGCCGCCGGAGCCCGCAGGCCCTGCAAGTAGGTGTCGCGCAACGTGCGCTTCAAAACTTTTCCGCCCCAGTTCAGCGGAATGTCGGCTTTGCTCAAGAACACGACAGTCCGTGGCCGCTTGTAACGGCCAAGCTTGTCAGCGCACCAATCTTGAACCTCGGCTTCGGTCAAGCTGCGGCCTTCATGCGCAACGACGAAGGCCAAAATGCTCTCGCCCCATTGTGGATCGGGGGCGCCGACAACATAAGCCGCATCGACGGCGTCGTGACGTTCGATCGCGACCTCCACTTCCTTGGAGTAAATGTTCAATCCGCCGCTGATGATCATGTCCTTCTTGCGATCGACGATGAAAAGGTAGCCGTCTTCGTCGTAACGGGCGATGTCACCCGTGCGATAATAGCCATCCTGGTCAACCGGGGTCTCGCTCGCTGGCAGGCCCCAATAACCGATGAGCGCGCGACGGGTTCTGACAAAAACCTCGCCGGGCTCGCCGCGCGCGACTTCGCGTCCATCATCATCGACAAGTTTGATGTCGCAATCGATCAATGGCCGGCCTACCGACTTGAGCTTCGGTGAAACATCGCCCCGCACAAAATGGTCTTCCGGGCCAGCGAACGTCACGGAGCCGCCTGCGATCTCGGTCATGCCATAGCTTTGCGTGAACTCGCAGCCGAGCACTTCCACCAATTGGCGCAAACGGTCTTCATTGAGCGGCGCGCCGCCCGAATTGATAAATTTCAGGGATGACAGATTGTGAGGCGATGCGGCCTGCGCATCCATCAGCCGATAGAGCATTGTCGGCACAACAAAAGCGTTGGTGACGTTGTACCGTTGCACGGCCGCAAGCGCCGCTTCCTCGTCGAAGCGCTGCACGATCACGATTGCCGCGCCCGCGAAGATCACTTCCATCGCGGCTTTGGTGCCGCCGGTGTAGCACATCGGCAGAATGCCCAGGAAAACCGTCTTGTCGGTGAAGCGCTTCAGCGGCGGTTGGATCAGGCACGATTGCACCCAAGCGCTTTGAATGCTGATCACGCCTTTGGATTCGCCAGTGGTGCCGCTTGTGTATTGGAGCATGGCTGGATCGTCGCGGCCCACCGTGACAACGGCCGGCCGATCGCTCGCTTGGCCGATCAAGTCATCGATGTCGGGAAAGCCCTTGCACGGCGCAAGCGTTACGATGGAGCAGCCTGCAAACGCAGGCGTGTGCGCGAGCACTCGCTCAAGTTGGCTCGGCTGCGCCAGCAGCACGCGGACGCTGGCCTTGGTCAACACATCGCTCAATTCCTCGCCGGACAACCGATAATTGAGCGGCACGAAGATCGCGCCAATCCGCACCGAGGCGAACAGCGCCACCAAAAACCACGGCGTATTTTCCGAGAGCAACGCAACACGGTCGCCAGGTTTCACGCCCAGCGCCAGCAACAGGCTGGCACAGCGTCGGCGCATCTCGCCGAGCTTGGCGTACGTCCAAACGTCGTCGCCATCGAAGATCGCCGGCCGATGCGGCTGGTTGCGTTCGTGGTGGGTGAGGGCATCGTCGATCAGCACTGGCTCAGCCCTCCGTCAACAGCCAGTTCAGCGCCTGTTATGTATGCGCTCGCGGGTCCAGCGAGGAAGAGGCACGCGCCCGCGATGTCGTTGGCTTGGCCAAGGCGACCCAGTGGAACGCGGGCCTGCAGGGCGGCCTCTTTGTCCGCTTCAGCGCGAATGTGCGCCGTCATTTTTGTGGGAAAATACCCGGGAACGATTGTGTTCACGGCAATTCCGCGCGGCGCCAAATCGACTGCCAAGACGCGCGTCAGATGATGAATGGCGGCCTTGCTCGCGGAATAGGAATAAGCGGACAATCTCTCAGCCGTCGAACCCGCAAGAGATCCGATGTTAATGACGCGCGCGGGATCGCCGGAGGCGCCGGCGCGTTCCAGCAGCGGAAGCAAATCGCGCACAAGCGTGAACGGCGCCTGCACATTCACGCTCATCACAGAGGCCCACGCTTTATCCGGAAATTTCTCGATCGGTGCGCCGAATGTTTTCCCGGCGTTGTTGACGAGAACATGGAGCGCGGGCTCCACGCCCGCGATGCGCTGTGCGAGCGCCGTCGCGCCTTCGGGCGTTGACATGTCGGCGGCCAGCCCGATGCAAGCGCCGTGCGCACTCATCTCGCGCGCCGCAGCTTCAACCGTCTCTGCCGCGCGTGATGTCACGTAGGTTTTCGCGCCCGCACGTACGAACGCCTCGGCGATCATGCGGCCCAGCCCCTGGCCGCCGCCGGTCACGAGGGCGACTTTGCCGCGGATGTCGAACAGGTGCTCCATTTGCTCCCTAAATCGAAACGACGACTTTTCCGAACTGCCGTCCCTCATCGAGGTAGATCATCGCTTCTGTCGTTTCCTGCAACGAGAAGCTTTTGTCGATCACGGGCTTCAAGCCGTTTGCGGCGACGAAGTCGAGCATAGCGGCGAAGTCAGTCAGATCGCCCATGGCCGTGCCGTAAAGCGTCGCGTGCTTCAAAAACAGCTCAGGCGCGTTTACCTGAAATTGCGCCCCGCCGGTTGAGCCGTACACCACCACGCGCCCGCCCAGCTTCACCGCGCGCATATAGCCCGCATAGCCAGCCACCGGCGCGCCGTCGAACACCACGTCAATGCCGCCGCTGGCGTCTGCAAGCTCCTTACGCCAAGTGTCACTCCGATAATTGAAGCCTGCCTTGGCGCCATGCGCGCACGCGCGCGCGATCGTGTCGTCGCTGCCGCTCGTGACGTAGACATGTGCGCCTAACGCACGCGCGAGGAGGATCGCGATGGTTGCGACGCCCCCGCCGGCGCCAGTGATGAGAACGCTCTCGCCCGATTGCAGCGCGGCTTTGCCGATAAGGCCGCGCCATGCTGTCAGCGCCGTGGTGGGCAGCGCCGCCGCCTCTTCGAAAGACAATGTCGCGGGCTTCGGGAAAACGTTCTCCGCCGGAACGCAAATGTATTCGGCCACCGTGCCGGGGCCGGGCATGCCCAGCAGACCGAATGACTTGGAGGGAAAACGCCGATCGGCGCCCCAATCGAGCCCAGGGTAAATCACCACCTCGCGTCCGAGGAGGTCAGCATTCACGCCTTCGCCAACGTCATCGACAATCCCCGCGCCATCTGCGCCCATTGTGCAGGGCAGAGTGAGCTTCGGATATTGCCCGCGGCTGATCCACAGTTCGCGATGATTGAGTGACGCCGCTTTTACCGCGACGCGCACTTCGCCCTTTGCCGGCTTTGGGTCGGGATGATCGGTCAGTTGCGCGCTGGCCGGGCCGTCAGCGGTGAGAAGGGTGAGTGCTTTCATGGGGCGCCGTCCGGTGTAGGCGCGCAGACCGCCGCGCCGATTATGGCCTTCACGCCATCGTCCAGTGTGAGCGAGAACTTGCACTGGGCGTGATCGCCCTCCACGCTCGTGACGGCGCCGCTTGCTTCGACAACATCGCCCGCGCGAACATTGCCGGTGAAGGTGGCTTCCAGCGCTCGAATCTCGAGGCCGTTGCCCTCAAGCATGTTCAGGACGTAGGCGAGATTGGCGGGGCCTTGGTTGATCACCCGTTCTCCCAGCCCGGCGGCCCTAACAGCGCTCGCGTCGAGATGGATTGGATTAGGATCGTTCAAAACCTCCGCGAGCACGCGCATCGCATTCGCGTCGATCGGGCCAAAAGCCCAGGAGTTCAGCACGTCGTTGGCCTTCATGACGCGGCCTTTCGCGGAAGCATCCACGCGTTGACGCATTCGGCGATCTGGTCGCCGCTCGGCGTCGCCAACCGCAAGGCGAACTCGAACAGGTCAGCGGCGCCAAACGTACGGCTGGGTTTGCGGGTGAGCCCGATAATCTCGCCGCTGACGACATAATCCGTGTCGGTTCTGATCGGCTGATGAAAAACCGCGCGCGTGCTCACCATCAGTGGCCCATCGGCGGGATCGAACTGGCAGAGATCGAACAGGTCGCCGACCGTGACGCCCATCCCGTTTTGGGTGGCGATGTAGAAGAAGATCGGATGCGCGCGCCCGTGCCGTGGCGCCGCGCCTACCGCTCCGCACACGGCTTCGTTCTCCGCTGTGGAAATGCGATACGGCCCGCCGGGCAGTTTATACGGAACGGCGAAAGGCGGTGAATGGGCCATCAAAACGACCGCGGCAATCCCATGCTCTCGGCGATGCTGTTGCGCGCCATCTCGTTGCTGATCGGTCCGATGCGCCAGAGGCGAGCATCTCGCCAATAGCGCTGCATGTCGGTTTCCGCCGAATAGCCCATGCCGCCGAAGATCTGAATTCCGTGGTCGGCGGCTTTGACGGCCGCGTCCGATGCGAGCACTTTCAGCATGCTCGCTTCGGTGCCGCACGGCCGTCCGGTCGATTGCAGCCAGGCGGTGTAGTTGAGCATGAGCTCGACGGATTGGCGCCAAATCGCGATGTCGGCGACATAGTGCTGAAGCGATTGGAAGCGCCCGATCGGGCCGCCAAAGGCTTCGCGCACTTTCATGTACTCAAGCGCGTCTTCGAGCACGCCATCGAGCACGCCGCAACAGAACGCGGCGACCATGATTCGTTCGTTGTTGAGCGTGGGCAGCAATGTGTACCACGCTGCGCCCGGTTCGCCCAAGACGGCCTCGTCCGGTACAAAAACATTGTTCATGTACACCGAGCAGGAGCCCATCGATCGCATGCCGAGCTTCGCAAGCGGTGTGATTTTCAGCCCTTCGGTGTCCTTGGTGGGAATGAAGAACAGCGTTAGGCCTTGGTGCCGTTTCGCGACGTCCTTGTCGCTACGTGCGAGCACAAGCAGGTAGTCCGCGACATGAGCCGACGATGACCAAATCTTCTCGCCACTTATGCGCCAGCCGTTCCCGGCGCGCACAGCGCTGGTGCGCATGGCGCCCAAAACATCGGTGCCGCCGCCCGGCTCCGTAAAAGCGATGGCCGCGCGCAGTTTGCCCGCCGCGATTTGCGGCAAGTAGCGCTCCTTCTGCGCTTCCGAGCCGTAAACGCCGATCGATTTTCCGCCCGCAAAGGAGGTTATGCCCCAGATCCAAGCCAGCCCCCCCAGGGACCGCGCCAGACCACGCGCCAACAGCATCTGCATAACGACGTCGCCGCCTTGCCCGCCGTATTTCTCATCGATGCCAATACCGTGAAAGCCGGCCGCGGTGAATTTGTCCCAAAGCGCGAAGGGGTACTCCCATTCGTCACGCTCAAGTTCGCGGGCCCAGTGTTTCGGTGTCTCCACCTCCACCCAGCGGTGCACCATGTCACGGAAGGCCCGATGCTCTTCCGACAACTCGAAATCCATAGATGGCTCCGCTTTCCTTGAGCTCAAGGATCGGGGGGAGGGCGCCTGCCAACACCTACCGGACGGCAGGCCTAGACCAGCGTGTCCAACGCGCTCCGATCAAAGGGCTTCAGGTCCGAGAACCTGCCCTCCTTGATCTTCAGCGCCCATTCCGCGTCGGCGATCATGACGCGACCGACCGCGACCATGTCGAACTCTCCCTTGCTCAGGCGTTCCAGTAGGCCATCGAGGCTTGCAGGGGTTGAGCTGCCGCCCTCGTAAAGGTCGGACATGAATTCGCCTGTGAGCCCGACGCTGCCCACCGTGATCACGTGTTTGCCGGTGAGTTGTTTGGTCCAGCCTGCAAGATTGAGCGGTGAGCCTTCGAACTCAGGTTCCCAGAAGCGCCGTTGCGAGCAATGGAAAACATCGACTCCAGCGGCGGAAAGCGGTGCGAGGAAGGCGCCCAATTCTCGCGGGTTGGACGCCAACTTCGCCGTGTAATCCTGTTGTTTCCATTGCGAGTAGCGGAACACGATTGGAAATCCGGGGCCGGTCTCGCGCCTGATCGCCTCCACCACCTCCACCGCGAACCGCGTGCGCTGGACAAGATCGCCGCCATACTCGTCGTCGCGCAGGTTCAACTCACCCCAGAAGAACTGATCGATCAGATAGCCGTGCGCAGCGTGAATTTCGACGCCGTCAAAGCCAATCGCTTGAGCCGCGCCCGCCGCTTCGGCGTAGGCCCGCACAACGGCCTGAATTTCGGCCTTGGTCATTGGTTCGGCAATCTTCTTGCCGGGCTTGCGCATCCCGGACGGTCCAGCGGCCGGCAGTTCGACATTAGGAACATTGCCCTCGCGCGGCCGCATCAGCCCCACATGCCAGATTTGCGGCATGATCCGCCCGCCCGCACCGTGGACTTCGTCCAGAACACGTCGCCACCCTGTGAGCGCTTCGCCATGAAAACGCGGCGTGTCGCCATGTTGCGACGCGACAGGATGATCGATCGTCGTTCCTTCGGTGATGATCAGTCCGCAATGATTTTCCGCGCGTCGCCGATAATAGGCGGCCACGTCCGGACCCGGTATTCCGTTCGGCGACCGCCAGCGCGTCATCGGCGCCATGACGATCCGGTTCGGGAGGGTGAGGCCGCCGATTTGAAGCGGCTCAAACAACGGGGCGGTGGATAGGGTCAACGCATCGACGCTTTCATTGAGCGCAATAAGCTCTCGCTCCGGTCTGCCTCGCCTATCCTGGGATAGGCTTTCCCATCGGCATCTCGCGCTTAGGTCCTACCATGGCCAAAAGCGTGCCCCCCGTTTCCTGGACGAGCAAGCTTGCCGACCTGGACGCGCGGCAAGAAAAGGCCCGCGCGATGGGTGGCGAGACCGGCCTCGCGCGCCATCGGGCGTCCGGCCGGTTGCCGGTCCGCGAGCGCATTGAGCGGCTGATCGATCCAGGATCTTGGTTCGAACTGGGGGCGCTCGGCCTGCCGGAGCTTCGGACGGATCGCCACGTCCCCGGCGACGGGGTTGTCACCGGCTTTGCGATGCTCGACGGACGTCGTGTCGGCGTGGTCGGTATCGATTCAAGCGTGCTTGCGGGCACCACGGCGCCAACGTCGATGCGTAAGCAGGGACGCTTGATTGAGCGCGCGCAGGATTGTGGCTTGCCGATCGTGCTCCTGTGCGACGCCGACGGCGGCCGCATCCCCGATATCATGGGCTGGCGCTTCTCGCACCTCCCGCTCGACTTCGACACGTTCATCAAGCCACGCGCCAATCAGGCGCCGACACCGCGTGCCGCGGCGATCCTAGGGCCGTCCTACGGCGATTCCGCGCTGCACGCTTCGACAGCGCATTTCGTCGTTATGGTGCGTTCTGGCGCGGTGGCGCTCTCCGGTCCGTCCGTCGTCGCAAACGCGATCAGCGAAGAGGTGACCGACGCTGAGCTCGGCGGGCCTGAGGCGGCGCAGGCGGTCGGCAACGCGCACATGGCCGTTGAAACCGAAGACGACGCCTTTGCCGCAGTGGCTGCCTTCCTGTCCTACCTCCCCGCCAACGCCGCGCTGCCGGCGCCGCTCGCCGCGGCAAGGCCGCCGTCAGTTTCGCCCGATCAACTCACGCGCATCGTCCCGCTCGATCCTCGCACAGGCTACGACATGCGCGCCGTGATCGACGCGATCGTGGACGAGGCCACCGTGCTTCCGTGGGGCGCGGGCTGGGGGCAAAGCCTGATCACGGCGCTGGCGCGGATCGAAGGTCACCCCGTGGGCATCGTCGCCAATCAACCGCTTGTACGGGCTGGCGCGCTGGATCCGGCGGCGTTGGCGAAGCAGCGCGACTTCGTCGATCTCTGCGACACGTTCAATCTGCCGCTGGTGTTTTTGCAGGACGTGCCGGGTCTGATGATCGGCAGTCAGGCTGAGCGCGGCGGCATTCTCAAAGGTTATGAAAAGCTGGTGGCGCGCATCACCGAAGCGCGCGTGCCGAAAGTTGGAATTGTGCTGCGCAAAGCTTACGGCGGCGGCCATTTCGCAATGGGCGGCCGCCCCACGCATCCGCATTTCCTGTTCGCTTGGCCAAGCGCTGAAATGGGCTTCATGGCCCCGGACACAGGCGTGCAGACGGTTTATCGCCGCAAGCTTGAGCAAGTGCGTGCTGAGCAGGGTGACGCCGCGGCCGACGAACTTGCCGCGGTGATGGTGGCGGAATGGACCACGGAGAGTGAGCCATGGGAGGCCGCGGCACATCTCGCTTTGGATGATGTCATCGCGCCGGCGCAAACGCGCCGCGTGATCGCGGAAAGTCTGGCGATCGCATGGGGAGAGCGGCCCGCGCGCGTCGCGAGACCGTGGCCATGAGCGCCAGTATGTTGCTTGTGAGCCGCGAGGGCGCGACCGCGACGCTCACACTCTCGCGTCCCGAAAAGCGAAATTCGCTGACGCGCGAGTTCTGGGCGGAGATGCGTGCCTGTTTGAGCGCACTCGAGAATGACGGAGAAACGCGCACCGTCATCATCACCGGCGCCGGCGACACCACTTTTTGCGCCGGCGGAGATATCGCCAGCTTCAAGGCCCTCAAGGATGAAGCCGAGCGCAGGGCCTTCCAAATTGACGCGATGGCGACGTTCACCGCCATCGAGCAAACCCCACTGGTGGTTATCGCAGCGATTAATGGCCTCGCGTTCGGCGGCGGCTGCGAGCTTGCGCTGGCTTGCGACATTGTCGTTGCCGCCGACCACGCCCAATTCGCCATGCCGGAAGCCGCGCTGGGGCTCACGCCTGGTTTCGGCGTGCTGCGTGCGCCCGATGTGATTGGCCGGCACTGGACCAAGTTGATGGTGTTCGCCGGCGAAAGAATTTCGGCTGCGCGAGCGCTTGAGATTGGGCTCGTTCAAATCGTGACGCCGGCAGATGGCCTGATGGCGCGCGCTAAAGAGATCGCCGCGCGTGTCGCTGCCTCCGGGCCGCAGGCGCAGGCCGTCGGCAAGCAACTCATCAATCGTGAGATTGACGCGAGCGGCGTCGATCATTCCGTTGATCTGCTCACGATGCTTCAAGGTTCAAGCGAATCCGCAGAGGGCGTCGCCGCGTTTCTCGAGCGGCGTAAGCCCAACTTTACGAAGGGCGTGAGGCGCCCATGAATCCCTTCGTCTCGATCATGCGCCGCTACTGCACCAATTACGTGAATTGCCACGATTTCAGCGTGCTGCCCCAGATCATGGTGGATGATTATGGGCTTAGCATGGGTGAGCACGTCCTGCGCGGACGCGATACCCAATACCTGAACGCAGCCCGCATCCAGATGACGGACATCTCCGGCATGCTGCTCACCGTGCATGAGATCGTCACCAACGGCGAGCGCTTGGCGATGCGCTTTTCCGAGCATGGCGCGTCGCGTCGCAACCACGGCAAGGTAGCGTCTTGGGCAGGCATTGCGCTCTACCAATGGGACGGCGAACGCCTGTTGCATTGTGCGGTCGAGCAGGATTACCGCGCCCGCAAGCGTCAATACGCCAACGCCGCCGCGGACTTGGTCGACACTCCCGCCGCTGCTCCGTGGGACACCGTGGCTGCGCCCGCGGATCAGGAAAGCGAACGCGTCGTTCGCGCGTGGCTCGCGGCGGGTATGCCGCGTCGGGGCGCCGTAAGCTTCGATGACGAATGGCTGGGCGTCGAGCCTGAGAGCGTTCTCGCGCCACAGGAAACAGAAGTGCTCGACCTGTTCTCCGCGGGCTCAACCGTTGCATTTCGTGTCAGGCAAGTCGGCGCGCTTGCTCCAGGTTTTCTTGATGGCGCACTCGCGGGCATACCAGTGTTCTTGCACAGCGCCGGCATCGTAAGAACCGCGGGCGGCGGAATTGTGGGTGGGCGTATCGTGCGCGACCGCATGGGGCTTGAGCGCAGGCTTCGCAACAATATCGTGAAGGTGACGTGATGGGCATGAAAGCGGCCGCGCATCAGCAACTCGACACATCGACAACGCTTGGCGCCTTGCTGATGCGGCAGGCGGCACGGCGCGGTGAGGCGCTGTGCGCGGCTTTCGACGCTGAAGGTGAGTTCAGTTATTCCGAAATCGCACGCCGCGCCACGCGCGCGGCGAAGGGCCTGTCAGCGCTGGGAATCGCGAAAGGTGATCGTGTCGCGATTCAAATGCCGAACTGCGTGGATTTCCTGATCGCGCACTATGCGGTGCAATTGCTGGGCGCAGTCAGCGTTCTCGTGAATGCGCGGTTTAAGACCCACGAGATGTCGCATGTTTTCCGACACTCCGGCGCGAAGGTGTTCTTCACGACCACGCTGATCGATGATCATGTGAATTTCGCCGATCTGTTGTGGCAGACCTTGCCGGAGCTTGAAGGGGTATCGGGCGGCGCGCCTTTGACGCTTCGCGCCGCGCCCGACTTGCGGCACGTCGTGTTGTGCGGCGCCGGCGCCCGCCCTCCGGCGATGACATTCGCCGCGCTGGAAGATGCCGGCCATGGAGTGAGCGACGCCGTTCTCGCGGGCGTCGACGAACGCAGCAACGCAGATGACATCGCCTTGATGCTCTACACCTCCGGCACGACCGCCGCGCCAAAGGGGTGCCAGCTCACGCATCGCGGCATGCTGGCGAGCTGGGCGGGTTATGCGGAGGTCGCGGGCGTCGCTGAAGGAGAGACGATTTGGGTGCCGTTGCCGTTTTTCCACGTCGGCGGCGTTGGCCCGTTCACAGCCGCACTATCCTCCGGCGCGGCGTTCTTCACAGCCGCGCACTTCAACCCGACGAACGCGCTGGCGCAGATCAGGCGCTACAAGCCGGAGCACCTCTATCCGGCCTTCTTCAATATCGCTCTGCCGCTCATGCGCGAACCGGACTTCAAGAAATCGGATGTTGCCGAGGCGCGCACCATGCTGTGTGTCGCGCCGAACAAAACGCAATACGTCATGCGAGAGCTAATGCCCGAACACATCGCCGTCATGCAGGTTTTCGGCATGACGGAAGCGTCCGGCATCGTCACGTTGACCCGTCCGGGCGCGTCGCTCGAGCATCGCCTAGAAACCAACGGCACGCCGCTGCCAGGCGCGGAAATCCGCATCGCCGACCCGGAAACAGGTGCGGTCCTCGGGCCGGATTCGCCGGGTGAAATTCAATTTCGGGGCGCGGGCGCGTTCCACTCCTATTATCGCGACGAGGAGGCGACGCGGCGCACCATTCTCGCCGGGGGCTGGGTCGCGACCGGTGATTACGGCAAGATCGACGCCAACGGCGCCACGCACTTCATAGGCCGCATCAAGGATATGCTGAAGGTCGGTGGCGAGAACGTTGCGGCGGCCGAAGTTGAAGCTTTCCTGAGCATGCACCCCGCGGTGAAGATGTCTCAGGTCGTCGGCAAAGCGGATGAGCGTTACGGCGAAGTGCCGGTGGCCTTTGTCGAGCTGCTGCCGGACCACGCCGCAAGCGAAAGCGAGTTGATCGAGTTCTTCGAAGGCAAGCTTGCGCGCTTCAAGACGCCGCGCCGAATTTTCTTCGTCACCGAGTGGCCGATGTCGGCGACCAAGATTCAGAAGTTCAAGCTGCGCGAACAGCTCACGCGGCTGGAGCAATAGTACAAAGCCGGGCGCCGGTCGTCACCGCATCGCCCGCTCGAACGTTGACCGCCGCCACCTGACCTGCGCGCTGCGCCAGAATGGGCATTTCCATTTTCATCGCTTCAAGCGTGGCGATGAGATCACCGGCCGTAACGATGTCTCCGACATTCACGGCTACACTGATTACCAGGCCATCCATAGGTGAAATTGGGTCGGCGCTCGCAGCAGCGCGCGCGTCGGCGTGTGCTGTCTGCCGGCCGGCGACGCCGCCCGTGGCTGCTGCGGCTGCGGTGTGAGCAAGACCGCCAATGCGAACATTGAGCACGCCGCGATCGGTGGCGATGTTCACGCGCCGCTCTGCAGGGCGTATAGAGGTCGGTGATGGAGCCGGTTCTCGCTGCTCGCCCTCTGGCGCCCAATCGCGCTCCACCGATCCTGTGTCGTGCGTTGCGGCGGCAAAATCCGGTTTTACCAGGACCTGCGCGAGATAGGGAGCGGTCGTGACCACGCCATCGGCCGAAAACTCCGTCAGCGCGCTGACAAGTTTCGCGCAAGCGCTTTCGCGGTCATCGGACACAACAAGAATTTTACCAAACATCGAATCATACTCAGCCGCGATCGCATCGTTTGACTCGATGCCGAAATCGCAGCGAACGCCGCGTCCGCCTGGCAGTCGCAGCGCGCCGCAACGGCCCGGCTGAGGCGCGAAGCGTCGCCACGGGTCTTCGGCCGCGATACGCGCTTGAATGGCGTGCCCGCTGACGCGCACCTGCTTTTGAGTAAGCCCGAGGCGTTCACCCGCGGCGATCCGCAGTTGCAGTTTTACGATGTCCCGGCCGGTCACCAATTCGGTTACGCCGTGCTCAACTTGAAGCCGCGTATTCATCTCCAAAAAATAGAACGCCGTAAGCGCGTGATCGACCAGGAACTCAACCGTCCCAGCGCCCACATATTTGACCGATTGCGCGAGTGTGACCGCGGCGCGAAGCATCTCTTCGCGCAAGGCTGTCGGCAAGTTCGGCGCTGGCGCTTCCTCGACAAGTTTTTGGTGGCGGCGTTGGACGGAGCAATCTCGATCGCCGAGATGCAGAACGTTGCCGTGATTGTCAGCCACGATCTGTACTTCCACGTGCCTGGGGCGATCTAAGTATCGTTCGAGATAGATCTCGCCACGCCCAAAGGCGTTGATGGATTCGCGCACGGCTGAGGCGAAGGCGGCGTCCAATTCGGTTGCGTCGTGCACTGCGCGGATGCCACGTCCACCACCGCCAAAGCAGGCTTTGACCGCAATCGGATAGCCGATGCGTTCCGCGTTGTGGTGCGTACCTGCCGCATCGCTGTCGATGACGTCGGCGCCGGGCAAGATCGGCAGCCCGCACGCATGCGCTGCGGCGCGCGCTGCAACTTTGTCGCCCATCACGCCGATAACGTCCGCTGGCGGACCGATAAAGATGAGCCCGGCATCGGCAACAGCTTGCGCAAATGCGGCGTTCTCACTCAGCATGCCGTAGCCAGGGTGCACGGCGTCCGCGCCCGACGCGCGCGCGGCGGCAATAATCGCATCAATGTTCAAATAAGAGTCACGCGCTGGCGCTGGGCCAAGGCGAAAGGCGGCGTCGGCCAGGCGGACATGCAGCGCATGCTCGTCCGCATCACTGTACACGGCGACCGTGCCCACCTTGAGGTCACGGCATGCGCGAATGATGCGCACCGCGATCTCGCCTCGATTGGCAATGAGGACGTTTTTGAGCACGCTCCCTCAGCCAGCCTTCGGTCGCGTCAACATAAGGACCGACCATTCGCCCGTCTGCACCACCTCGTCCCGTTGATTGAGAACGTCGAGCTGCCGAACGAGCACGCCGCGGTCGGGCTTGGAAGCGCTCGCGCGCGCTTCTTTGACAATGATGCGCACGTGGATGGTGTCGCCGGCGCGAATGACGCCAGTGTACCGCCAAGTCATGCCGAGAAAACCGAGGGCGGTTCCTCGTAAATGACCCAGCTGGCTTACAAGCCCGCTGGCGATCGAGGCGCCAAGCAGGCCCTGGGCGATGCGCGTGCCGTGCTGGGTTTGCTTGGCATACTCCTCGTCAACGTGGAGCGGATTAAAGTCACCAGAAAGCCCGGTGAATATGACAATGTCGGCCTCCGTGACTGTGCGCGCGGCGGTGATAAATTCTTGGTCGGGACTGAAATCTTCCAGGTACATGCCGCTCATGCCTTAGCGTACCTCCGTGGGTCGGAATTGCGGAATTGCGATCTCCGCGCCGCGTAGCTCGAACCAGACGCTGACCGGCATGCCGATGTGAACGTCGTCCGGTGCGCAATCCGTAACGTTCGCCATAATCCGCGGACCTTCCGCGAGATCGATCAGCGCGAGGATGTAAGGGACACGACTGCGGAAGGTTTGATCCGGCGCCCGGTGTACGACGGTGCAGGCGTGCACCACGCCACGGCCACTTGCTTCGCGCCACTCAAGCGCGCCGCTTCCGCATGAGGGGCAGAGGAGGCGTGGGTAGAACATCGCCTCGCCACACGTTTGGCACGTACGCAGCACGAGCTTTCCTTGAGCTGCCTTGCTCCAATACTCGTCGGAATCACCCGTCGGTCTGGGCGCTGGAAGCGTCGGTTCGGTCATGACGCGCCTCCGAGGATCAGGCTTGAATGGGTCGAGAGAATGCCGCCATTGCCGTGAACGAAGGCCAGTGACGCATCGGTGACTTGCCGCTTGTCGCACTGGCCGCGCAGCTGGCGCACGGCCTCTACAATGTGAAACACGCCGCCGGGCCGACCTGGGTGGCCGTGCGAGAGCAGACCGCCATGTGTGTTGACCGGGAGCGCGCCACCGAGACCGATTGCGCCGCTTTCTACATATGCCCCGGCTTCTCCACGCTTGCAGAAGCCGAGATCCTCCAGGAGCAGCAGCACGGTTATCGTGAAGCAATCGTAGAGCATGGCGACATCGATATCGTTTGGCGCAACCCCCGCCATCGCAAAAGCTTGCGCGCCGCTATCGCGCGCGCCGCAGGTGGTGAGGTCCGGCGCCTGATGAACGAATTCGTTCAAGTGGCGCTCGCCGGCGCCCAGCAGATATGCGGGCTTCTGGCGAAGATCACGCGCGCGATCGGCGCGTGTCATGATAATCGCGCCGCCGCCGTCCGACACCAGCGAACAATCCAGGACCCGCAACGGAGACGCCACGAGCTTTGAGGAGAGGACGTCCTCGCGCGTGATCGGTGCGCGTTCCTGGGCGTTGGGGTGCAATCCGGCATGTCGGCGGTGCACCACGGCCACCTCCGCGAGTTGTTCCGGCGTCGCGCCGTACTCATGCATGTAGCGGTTCGCGGCCAGCGCATACATGGCCGGGATGACGGGGCCATACGGCCGCTCGTATTGAGGGTGGCCTGCATTCTCGGCGAGCGCCGCAACCGCTTGATCCTTGGTGAGCCCCGTCACCAGCTTGTCCGATGTCGCGATCAGTAGCACGTCGCAGAGCCCGGCGTGCAGCGCCGCCGCGCCGTGCGCCACCATTGCACAACTCGTGGCGCCGCCAAGGGAGTTCGTCATGCTGTAGCGTGGCTGAATGCCCAGATATTCCGACAGCACGACGCTGTGCATGCGGAATGGCTCGGCCATGGAATCGATCGTCAGCACGCCGTCGATGTCTGAGAGCCGAAGCCCCGCTTCGTCCGCCGCTTGCTTCGCCGCTTGGGCGCACAATTGCATACAGCTCGACTCGGGCGTTTTGCCGAGCTTGGTTTCGCCAACGCCTACAATCGCGGTCGAGGCACGTAGACCTGTCATGCATGCTCCTGAAGCGGTCAGAATAGCGCAGTCACGCGCTGACCCGCCTATCCTGGGGTAGGACGCGGGGTTCAACCTGCACGCATTGACGCGTCAAAAAAAGGCCCGCGCATCGCTGATGCGCGGGCCAAATCGTTCACGAGGTCTGCGGCGCTAGAAGTCCGCGGACAGTTCGATGCCGTACATACGCGGCTCGCCCGGCACACGATAAACAATGCCGGAGCTGGCATAGAGATCGCCCGTCGCTGAAAAGTACTCTTCTCCAGCGAGGTTCCGTCCCCAGAGTGCGAAGTTCACGCCGGTGCCGAACACGCGCTCGAAATCCAGGCGTGCGCTCCAAAGCCCGTAAGCGGGATGGTAGTTGTTCACGCTGTTGAATTCCGCCTGATATTGCTCGTCGCGCCAGTAATAATCAGTGCTGGCGACCACTTCGCTGCCGTTGGTGTTCATGAACGGCAGCGTCCAACGCGCGCCAACGCGATAGGTGCGCTCTGGAATGTACGCGAAAGTATTGCCTGAGCGATCGACCGGGCCGCCGGCGGTCTGTTCGATGAATTCGGTATATTCCGGCTTGGTGTAGGCGGCCGTCGCGATCAGTTCGAGGCTGTCGGACGGGTGCAGCGTGAACTCGATCTCTGCGCCATCGACAGTCGCTTCGGCGGCGTTGAAAATCGCCGTAACCGGCACACCCGCAACTGGCCGAACCGCGGTTCGTTGAATGTCCTCATACTCCGAATGATAAACCGCGATGTTGGCGCGCGCGCGCGCGTCGCCCACCGACCAATCAGCTTTGAGGCCGATTTCGTAGTCCGTCACATATTCCGGATCGAACGGCTCTAGCGCCGAGGCGGTGTTGCCCGACGAGTTGAAGCCACCGGCCCGGTAGCCGCGACGCGTCACGAGATAGACCATGCGATCATCGTCGATGCTGAAATTGAGCCCCGCCGTGTAGGTGAGGGCGTCAAACTCAGTCGACAATCCCAAGCACAGCGTGCAGAGGCCGGTGGTGGCGCTGTACAATTGCTGTTCGAAATCGCGATCGTCCATCGTGTAACGCGCGCCGAGTGTAAGGCCGAGGCGTTCGGTGAGCGCAAAATCGCCCTGCGCGTACACGGATTCCGACGTGTTGGTCGCATAGCCGAGACGCGGGTTAGGCGCTGCGCCGTTTGCAGCCGTCCGCGTGTCGAGCATTCCATCTTCGGTAAAGTAGAAATAGCCAGCCACCCAGTTGAGTCTGTCGTCGAACGCCGTGCCTTGAAGCTGCACTTCGCCCGAGAATTGGTCGACGGATTGGGTCTGGAAGAGCTGCAACACTTGCGCTTCCGTGCCGTCGTAATCGGTCAGCTCCATCATATTGATCGAGCGCGCTTGGCCGATCAGCTTCAGCGTGACATTGCTGGACAGATCCACCTCCGCCACGTTGATCAGGCCGACGTTATCGCCGGCGGAGCGGGGGCCGTAATTGCCGCCAACTTCGTAGAAATCATAATTGGCGGTCTGGTTGGCGAAAATGCCGCTGGTGACGAGGCGCGCGGTCGCCTGCGCATTCGCCGGATTAACAGCGGTGAGGCGTGTCATCGAACCGATTTGATCGGAGTCAAAATAATCGATGTAAAGCGTGTTTCTGAACGTGTCCGTCGGCTCCAACAAGAACACGACACGCGCCGAGAAGGTTTCTTCCGCGTTGCCGTGAATATCGCGAATGACGTCGTGGACGTACCCTTCGCGCGAGGTCTGGCTTGCGGCGATGCGCAGCCCAGCTTGCTCGCCAAGCGGCAAGTTCAGCACAGCGAGCACGTCGCCGCGCTCGTAATTGCCGGCAATGCCGCGCACGTAGCCGCTCGTCTCGCCCAGGATTGGCGTGTTGGGTTGGAATAGGATCGCACCGCCCGTCGTGTTGCGTCCGAACAAGGTGCCCTGTGGGCCTTTCACAACCTGCACTGACTGAAGGTCGAACAAGGATTGCGCGAGACCGAACGTCCGCGACTGCACCGCTTCGGCAATGTAGATGCCGACCGAGGGGTCGTTGGTCAGGAAGGCCGCGTCCTGCCGTTGCCCGCGCAACGCGAAGCCAAGCGTGCCCGAGCGGGTTTGCGCCGGCGTGATGCTGAGGCCAGGCGTTAGCGCTTCGATATTCTCTAACCGCGTTACGTTCGCTTCCTCGAGGTCCGCCCCGGAGAGCGCCGTGACGGCGATGGGCACGTCCTGAAGCTGTTCGTCACGCCGTCTGGCCGTTACCGTGATTTCGTCGTCATCTTGTGTCGCTGCGGGCTCTTGCTGCGCCGCCGCATTGGTGGGCGCAAACGCACCCGCCGCCGCAGCAACGATGAGGCTCATCGCAGTGCCGGTAAGAAATCGCATTTCCGCCCTCCCCTCGGGGTGTGTTTTCTTTTGCTTTACGCGCCGCTGTCTCGCGACCCTTACATGTCGGCATGGCGCATCGCTGCAAACTCCTATCCCTTGGTAGGTCGGGGCCCTGGGACGAGGGCGCATTTTATTTTTGCTGATTTCAGGCTGAAAAAACTGCGGCGTAAGGGCTGCAGGCGCTGTCCCGGTCGCCGTGGACGCCTCAACCGGCGATCGCCTTGGCGATAGCGCGCAACCGATCGTCATGATGGGCGGAGCCCGCTTCCGGGCCGTGGTTGATCGCCACGCGGTCAAGAAGGCCCGCATACTTTTCCTTCAGCAGGCCGCCAATTTCATCGACGCCGCCTGTGACGGCGAAAGCGTCGATCATCTCATCGCTGATCAACGCCGGCATGTCCGCCCATTGGCGTTCCCGCGCCATTGAGGCGAGCCTGTCGCCGATCTCTTCCCAGCCGTGCGCTTCCAGAACCGCCCGATAGGCTTTGGTGGACGCATAGAATGAGAGCTGTCGGCGCACGCTTTCGCGCATGGTGGAGATCTCCTCGCGCGTATCGCCCATCACGCAGAACGCCGAGGAGCACATCACAAAATCGTCGAGCGATCGTCCAGCCGCGGCCGCGCCAGCCTGGAGATTAGGCAATACGGCCCGCTGCAGGAAAACCTTGGAATGGAAGGGGTGTACGTGGAAGCCATCGCAGAGCGCACCAGCCATGCGCGTCACCCGTGGATTGACCCCGCCAACATAGATCGGCGGCGCCAGATGGTCCATTTGCGGCGGGACGAACTCGGGCGTCATCAGATTGAAGCGGTAGAACTCGCCTTCGAAATTCAGCGGTGTCTGTGTTTTCCAGCTGTGCCAGATCGCGCGGAGAGAGCGGATGACCTCGCTTATCCGCTCAACCGGGCGATCCCATTGCGCGCTGAAGCGCCGCTCAATATGCGCGCGAACCTGCGTGCCGAGACCCAGCACAAACCGCCCGCCGGACATCCCCTGCAGATCCCAGGCGGAATACGCGATCGACATTGGGCTGCGATTGAAGGCGAGAGCGATGGCGGTGCCCAAGGTCGCCTTGTGCGTGCGCGTCGCCGCCAGCGCCAGGAGCAGGTAAGGGTCGTGATCTTTCTCCGCCGCCCATAGTCCAGAGACGCCGTATTCTTCGTACTGCGACGCCAGCGCCGGCGCTTCGCTCGGCGAGGTGACGCGAAACAACGCGTCTAAGCGCATTCGCGGCGCGGATTTTGCCGTCACCGGGCCACTTTGCATTCGCGATCCTCCGCACCGATGCAGAACATTGTAGCAGCCAGCGCCATCGCGCAAAGTAAGCGTGCGGTGTGGTTTTGGCTCGCCTATCCTCGGGTAGGGGCTGGCCGCAGCATCGCTGCGCATTTTCCGAAGCGTCGTGCGTCGGCTTTGCGGGCACTGAAGAGAGGGCGTTGCGTCATGAGTGAATCTCCCGCTTCGTTCGGCGCCTTGTCGTTGACCTATCGCAATCGCGTGGCTGTCGTCACATTGACGCGGCCAGAACGTCGCAATCCGTTTTCACCAGAGCTAAAGGCCGATCTGCTGCGCCTTGCGCCTGCGCTGCGTGAGCGCGGCGATCTCGCGGCTGTCGTGCTGACGGGTACCGATGGCGTCTTCAGCGCCGGCGGCGATATGCAAAGCTGGAAAGACAATCCAGGCAAGCCGCTGGCCAACCGACCGAAGCTAAAGTCGCTTCACGATTGGTTTCGCCCGCTCGCCGACCTGGAAGCGCCCGTCATCGCGGCGGTGGATGGGCCCGCTTATGGCGGCGGCGCCGCTTTGGCGCTTGCCGCAGACTTTATCTTCGCAACGCCGCGTGCGCGGTTCTGCTTTGCCTATATTCGCCTGGGTCTCGCGCCTGACATGGGCGTCTACGAAATACTGCCGCGCGTCGTCGGCCTCCGCATGGCCAAGGATCTTCTGTTCACCGGCCGGTCAATCGATGCCGCGGAAGCAGCGCGGATCGGCCTCATCAACGCGGTTTGGCCTCAGGAAAACTTCGTCGAGGCCGCAATAGCTTTCGCCAGCCGTTTCGAGAAAGCATCAACACTCACTCTGGGCGCCGTAAAATCAGTCCTGAATCAGAGCTACAATTTGGATTCGCGTGCGCTGATCGAGCTTGAAGCAGCATTGGAAGTGCTTTGCCTCGATTCCGATTACCATGTGGTCGCACGCGATCGCTTCTTGAGTAAGCAGCCCGCCGAGTTCGATTGGGATCGGATGGATTCCGGTAAGGCCTGAGGCGTTATCGAGAATTAGTCGTCGCTCTTCGGTCCCACGCTGCGCGACATCGAAAACGCGCCGAAGGATTGGCCGTTGGCAAGATAGGCAGTTCCGCCGAACGTGTCCTGGTGCAGTTCGCCAACGTAACGGAAGCCGTTTGTATATTTCAGAATGAGATGGGCGCCGTTCGCGCTCCAAGCGCCACCGCCACTTGGCCCACGGCTCGCGCGGCCGCTGCTAAACGTGCCATCCGAATTGATGAACCAGGCATAGGCAATGCGCTGGTCATTCCACGACACTTCTCCAATCCATTGGCCGACTGCGGGCCGAGAGGCGTCCGCCACAGGGGGCGCGTCTATATCTTCGGCGCTTGCCGGTGTGGCCAAGCGGAGGCTGACGATAAGCGCAGCTACCAATTTTCCGCCGCGCGTGAACATCTTCCAATCTCTGCCTAAATCGCAAAATACGCCGCCGCCTCGCCGGCAGCTGTGCCCGGCGCGTTGATGGGGCGCAACAGCAGCGCGTTGGCGCGCGCAAAAACCGAAAGCAACGACGAATCCTGATCCTCAAGCGCATGCAAGCACTCGCCATCAAAGCGCGCACGCAAATAGGATTCGCGCGGCCCATTGGCCGGCAGCGCGTGAGCCAGCGGCGCGCGCGAAAGATGCAGCGTCGCATCACGACCAAGCATGGCGTCGATCAACGGACGTAAAAACAGATGCGCGGTCACGATTGCCGACGCCGGATTGCCCGGCAACCCCAGAACCGGTCCGCGTGGCGAAACGCCGAACCAGGTCGGTTTGCCCGGCTTCACCGCGACCTTGCTCACGGCGAGTTCTACGCCCAGGCGCTGCAGCGCCGCGCGTGCGTGGTCGTGCGGTCCCACCGATGCGCCGCCGATCAGCACGAGCAGGTCGCACTCAACAAACGCCGCTTCGGCAGCGGCGCTGATGGCGTTGTCATGGTCCGGCAGCAACGGCCCGCGCTGCGCAACGCCGCCCCACGCGTGAACAAGCCCCGCAAGCGCAAACGAGGCGGATTCGAACACCTGGTCATCGCGCGCTTGGGCGCCCGGCGGCACGATTTCGTTGCCGCCGGCCAGTATCGTGACGCGGGGGCGCGCCACGACGTCGAGCGTGCTCGCGCCAGTGCTCGCCGCCAGCGCTAGCCCAATCGGATCGAGCATACGGCCACGCTCCAACACCAGCGCGCCGCGTTTGAAGTCGATGCCTCGTGCACGAACAAATGCGCCCGCCGCAACGTGTGCGCCGCGCAGATAGCCCGCGTCGACGTCCGCTTCCTCTTGGATCAGCACGCCATTGGCGCCAAGCGGCAGGGGCGCGCCCGTGGAGATGCTCACCGCTTCGCCACTGGCAAGAGCGCCGAGAAAAGCGGCGCCAGCCGCAGACTCGCCAACGATCCGAAAATCGCGAGGCGCTGACGCGCTCGCGAATGCGTAGCCGTCCATGGCGGAGGCGGCGAACGGTGGCTGGTCGCGTTCAGCATACAGCCCATCCGCGAGCACACGGCCATAGGCGCCTTCGATCCGCACACGTTCGGAGGTGAGTGCGCCCACGCCCCGAAGCATGAGCGCGCGCGCTTCCGCCACGCTGATCATGCGCGCGTGTAGGCGCCGGAACTGCCGCCTATCTTCTCCATCACGCGGATCTGTTCGATGCTCATGTCGCGGTCGATCGCTTTCAGCATATCGTAAACGGTTAGGCAGGCGATGCTTACGGCGGTCAATGCCTCCATTTCGACGCCCGTCGGACCATTGGTTCGCGCCGTCGCCTCAACGACATAACCCGGCACGGTTTCGTCCGCCGAAACACGCACGTCCACGACGTTTAGCGGCAATGGATGGCAGAGGGGAATAAGCTCGGCGGTGCGTTTCGCGCCCATAATTCCGGCGATCTCGGAAACCGTCCGCACCTCGCCTTTCTTCACGTCGCCCCGCATGGCCCGCGACAACGTCTCTGCAGACATG
The DNA here is from genome assembly GCA_000974665.1 of alpha proteobacterium U9-1i. Classification (NCBI taxonomy): domain Bacteria; kingdom Pseudomonadati; phylum Pseudomonadota; class Alphaproteobacteria; species alpha proteobacterium U9-1i. The sequence goes on from BBSY01000002.1 coordinate 1,001,460, forward strand.
CGCACCACGCCGCGCGCCGTCGCTGTGCGCGAACTGGCGGCCTTCTCGCTCACATCAACCATGCGTGCACGGCCGTTTTCATCGAGATGCGTTAGGGAGGGCTCTGTCATCGGTCATTTCTCAAGTAGGCGCGGCATCAGCTCAACCATGTTGCAGGGTAGGTGGCGGCTGTCCAATTGCCAGCGGATAACCTTGTCCCAGCCGTCCTTGCACGCACCGTTTGAGCCCGGCAGACAAAATATAAACGTGCCGCGCGCGACGCCCGCGCACGCGCGTGATTGCAGCGTCGAAAGCCCGACGCTGGCGTACGAAACCATGTGCCAGACCGTCTGAAACCCCTCGATTTCCTTGTCGAATACGCTGCGCGCCGCTTCCGGCGTCACATCGCGCCCCGTCAAGCCAGTGCCCCCGGTGGTGATGATCGCGTCGATGGCGCCATCATCGACCCAGGCTGTGAGCGCGTCGCCAATCGACGCGGTATCATCCTTCACCCACGCGCGCGCGGCCAGCTGGTGCCCGTCCCGCACAATCCGATCCGCAAGCACTTGCCCTGACGTGTCGCTCTCTTCGTCGCGCGTGTCCGACACGGTGAGCACGGCGATGCGAACGGGTATAAGCGAGGCGTTCGGTGATAAACGGCCGCCGGCCGGCGGTATGTCTGATGTGCTCATGATCCGCGTTCCTCATGCGCGGCGCGGCGCAGATAATCTTGCTCTGTCGGCTCAATCCACACAGCTCCGCCAGGCCGCATCTCGCGCTTCCAAAATGGCGCGTCGGTTTTGAGATAATCCATCAGTGATTCAATAGCGGCGAAACTGGCTGCGCGATGTATGCTGAGAGCCGCCACCAGCACGATCGCTTCGCCCGGACGCACGCGTCCGACACGATGCACCACAAGCAGGTCGAGCAAAGCGTGTTTGTTGGCGATGCTCTCCGCGATGCGCGTGATTTCACGCTCGGTGAAACCCGGATAGTGCTCGAGATCCAGCCAAGACACGGCGCCGTCGGCGCAGACGCCCCGGCAAAATCCGGTAAAGCTCACTAACGCGCCCGCGCCCTGGTGCCGCGCCTGGAAGTCGTGAAGCGCTTCGGCCGGCGCGAACGCTTGCGGAGTAAGTTCGACGCGCACGGTCCGTTATCCGCCGCTCAGAGGCGACATGAAGGCAATCTCACGCGCATTTGCGATGTCAGCGTCGGTATGGACGATAACATGATCCACCGCGACGCGAACGCCGGCTTGGTCAAGCGCCAGCGCGAGGGCCGGATTGTCGGCGCAAAGCGCCGCGCGCAATTCGCTCAAGGTTCGTGCGCGTTTCGGCGCGTTCATCTCGGACGCGCCGGCGGCATCGCCCAAGCGGCCGAAGAACAGCACGCGCACTTCTAGCCTCCCGTCATTGACATATGCCGCGTGACCGCTGGCGCCGCGCCACGTTCGGCAATCCGGAAAGAGTGAGCCTCAGGTTTGGCTTGCAGCGCGGATGTCAAGATCGCGGCCAGTTCGGCGTCCTTCGCGCCGGCGCGAAGGGGCTCGCGAAAATCGACATGATCGTCTTGGCCCAAGCAGAGGTACAGGCGGCCGGTGCACGTCAATCGCACGCGGTTGCACACGTCGCAAAATGTGTTTGACAACGGCGTGATGAAACCCAAGCGGCCCCCGGTTTCACGAATACGACAATAGCGCGACGGCCCGCCCGTGCTGTCGGACACATCTGTAAGCGTCCAAAAACTCGAAAGCGTCGCCCGCACTGCGTCCAGCGACACATACTGATCGACGCGATCTTGGTCGACCTCGCCCAGAGGCATGGTCTCGATCAGCGAGATATCCATTCCACGTTCGTGCGCCCACGCGACGATCGTCGGCAGTTCGCGCAAATTGTCATGCTTCAACGCCACGGTGTTAAGCTTCACCCGCAAGCCCGCCGCTTGGGCCGCTTCGATGCCGCCGAGCACGGTATGCAATTGGTCGCGCCGCGTTATCCTGAAAAACGTGTCGCGGTCCAGTGTGTCGAGCGAAACATTGATGCGGCGAATGCCGGCGTCGAACAATTGCGTTGCATATGTGCGCAATTGCGTGCCGTTCGTTGTGAGCGTCAGTTCGTCCAACGCGCCGTCGTGAAGGTGTCGAGACAAGCCGCGCACCAGGGTCATCGCATCCCTGCGGACCAGCGGCTCGCCGCCGGTGAGACGGAGTTTACGAACCCCAGTGCGAACAAATACGCCGCAAAGCCGCTCCAACTCCTCGAGGCTCAGCACCTCTGCCTTAGGGAGAAAGTGCGCGCGCTCGGGCATGCAATAGGTGCAGCGCAAATCGCAGCGATCGGTCACGGAAACGCGCAGATAAGAGATGCGACGCCCAAACCCATCGGTCAGGCCCGCAGGGGCGGGGGCGGGGCCTGTTGTCCGTGGTGAGTGTGCAGGCGCGCTTGCCATGGCCTAACTCATAGGCGCGTGCGCGGTTCTGTCAAAGAATGTTGCGGCGAGAAGCTATTCCCAGCGTGGATCGGTGACGCTGAACATCACCCGCGCGCCCTTGCCGCCCAAACTGTAAAGCGCGTGTGGCGTCGTTGAATCGAATTGAAGGCTATCGCCCACGTCGAGCGTGAGCGGCGCATAAAATTCCGTCGCCACCACCAGCGTGCCCTCCAGAACGTGGACGAATTCCTCGCCTGGATGCGTCACGAACGGACCGTGCTGCTCCAGCGAGAGTGCGGTGATCACCGCAATACCGCTCACCATTTTGCGATAAAGAAAATCAGTGCAGAGGTATTCGTAGTCAGCGTTGGGCTGGGTGACATGCTCGCCTTGGCCTCTGCGCGTCACGCTGCGCCAGCCATGCGCGTTCACCGGGGAAGGTCCGCGTGGCGTATCGCCGGGCCCCATCTGCGACAGGAATTGCGAGAAGTCCGCGTCCAGCGCGCGCGCCAATGCGTGCGCACGGTCGAACGACAATGTGATCTGTCCGGTCTCCACGCGCGAGAGCGCTGATTGGGAAATCTTCGAGCGGTCGCTCAAGTCGCGCAGTGTCCAGCCGCGTTCGCCGCGCAAGCGGCGTATCGCCGAGCCAAAGCTAGCTTGGTCGAACGTGGTGTCTTCAAGCGTCGCCGGTTCGCGGGCCTCCGGCCGCTCGACGCCGCCGGTGCTGAGGTTCAAATGATTGCGCAGTTCGCGAACGTCCATCTTTCCTCAACCCCAAAGATCGCTCGAAAACGGGCTGACCACGCCGCGATTGTACGTCATAGCGCCGATTCGATCGGATTTGAGCGCCATCGGCCCATCCAAATCCGCGATCCGGCTTTTAAGCGCCACCATGAACGCCGGCGCCATCGAAAGCGATGTGCCCAGCATGTTTCCAACCATAACATCAAGCCCGCGCGCAATCGCTTCATCGGCGAGCAATAAACCCTCGGTAAGGCCGCCCGTCTTATCGAGCTTGATGTTGATGAAATCATAGCGGCGCGCCGCCGCGTCGAGTTCGCCGAGGTGCAAGCAGCTTTCGTCCGCGCAAAGCGGCACCAGCCGCTCCATGCCTTCGAGGCCGGCATCTTCACCACGAGGAAGCGGCTGCTCCACCAGCTCCACCTTGCATTTGGCGAATTCAGGCAAGCATTCCTGAAGCAGCGGCATCGTCAAACCCTGGTTCGCGTCGACGATAATCCGCACATCCGGGCGGGCCGCCCGCAGCGCCTTCACGCGCTCGATCGGTCGATCGGCGTTGAGCTTCAGTTTGATCAGCTTATAGCCCGCCAATGCGATCGCCGCCTTCGCTGTGTCATCCGGCGTCGGCAGCACGCCAATCGTCTGGCACGTCGTCAGCGTTCGCCGTTCTGCCGTGAGCTTGTCCCAGATTGTCTGCTTCGCGCGTTTGCACTCGAGATCCCAGAGCGCGCAGTCAATGGCGTTGCGCGCGCCCCCGGGCGGCAGTACGCCCTGCAGCGCCGTGCGATCGAGTCCGGCTTCGATATCGGCTTTAAGCGCGTGAATCTGTTCAAGCGCGAGGTCCGGCGTATCGCCCAGATAATAGACGCCGGCCGCTTCGCCTCGGCCGATGCACGCGCCCTCGGCGATCTCCACCAGCACACAATCCAACACCGTGAAGACGTGCCCGGTGATGTGAAAAGGCGCGTGCATGGCCCAGCGTTCGATACGCACCGATACTTGCCGCTTCGAACTCAACACGCTCTCCAGCCGGGCCGCAGCGAATTTGCGGAAATGCAAATAACCACAAACGAGAAGGAAAAACTATGCCTTTCGGCGCCCGCCCAACCCATCTCTGCGAGGTATGATAGATTAAGTACAAGAAAAAAATAGGAAAAATGCAGATTAGAAAAATATATGCACAAATGCAAATTAGCTTGCCAATGCGACGCCGAGACGGCAGGTTGACGGCGGTGTGGCGTGCTGACGGGAGGATGGCATGACTGGAGTGCGCGGGGCGGGCGTCGTCCGTTTGTCTGGATTAAACGCGCTGAAGCGCCTGGTTGCTCCTTTCGCGGCTGTTGCGTTGCTCACAGCCTCGGTGGGCCAGGCCGTCGGCCAAGTCACGCCGCAAGAGATTCAACAAAGTGCCGCGCCGCCGGCGACACCGCAACTCGTAGCCAACGACGTGAACGCCTGGCTCGACGGCTTCATGCCGTATGCGCTGTCGAATGCGGACATCGTCGGCGCGGTGGTCACCATCGTCCGTGACGGCCAGATCGTCGCCAATCGCGGATTCGGATTCTCGAACCTCGAAACCCGCACGCCGGTCAACGCCGACACCACCTTGTTCCGCCCTGGGTCAATCTCGAAGCTTTTCACCTGGACTGCGGTGATGCAGCAGGTCGAGGCGGGCAAGATCGATCTCGACGCCGACATCAACACCTACATCGACTACGAGATCCCCGCCTACAACGGCCAGCCAATCACGATGCGCCAGATCATGACGCACACGACCGGATTTCAGGAGGTCGTCCACGATCTCATTTCATCGGACCCAACCACCGGTGAAATGGCGCTCGGCGATTATTTGAAGAACAACATTCCCTCGCGCATTTATGCACCGGGGACGATGCCCGCTTATTCGAACTACGCGACCTCGCTCGCGGGCTATGTCGTCGAACGCGTTTCCGGTGAGTCTTTCAACGATTATTTGCAGCGGCATATTTTCGATCCGCTTGGGATGCGCAATTCGACGTTCCGCCAGCCTCTGCCGGAGGCCATGCAGGCGTCGATGTCGGGCGGCTACAAGAATATCGCCGACGGCGAAGCGCAATATTTCGAGATCGTCGTTCCGGCGCCGGCCGGCGCCTTGTCGACCACCGGCGCCGATATGGCGCTGTTCATGAACGCGCATCTCAACAATGGCGCGGGGCTTTTGCGCCCCGAAACCGCGCGGCAGATGTATGAGACGGTCGATCAGCAATTTCCCGGCGTGAACAGCATGCTCTTGGGCTTCTACCAGGAGAGCTATGGCGGCCAGCGCATCATCGCCCATGGCGGCGATACCAGCTTCTTCCATTCGAACCTCTCGCTGCTGATGGATCAAAACGTCGGCGTCTATGTGTCGTTCAACTCCGGCGGTTCCGGGTCGCTCGGCGCGACGTTGCTGCGCTGGGAGTTCATGGAAAGCTTTGTCAATCGCTACTTCCCGTCGGCGCCCACGTCCGATCCAGAGCCGCTAGCAACTGCGCTTGAACACGGTGCGGCGGTCGCGGGTGATTTCGAAAGCGCCCGTCGCGCCGGCACAAATCCGCTCGCGGCCGTGTATTTTCTCGGCCAAACGACAGTCACCATGCTGCCGAACGGCGATCTCGTTGGCCCCGGTCTGCCGGATGTGAACGGCGAGCAGAAACATTGGCGCGAAGTTGAGCCTTGGGTGTGGCAAGCGCTCGGTGGCACGGAACGCATGGGCGCGCGCGTCGATGAGAGCGGCCGCGTAACCGCCATCGCCTTCGAGCCGCTGGCGTTCGCCATCCCGGCTTCGCGCGCGCCGTGGTATCGCAGCAAGTCGCTCCTGTTGCCGCTGCTTGGAATAGCCGTCGGCGTGCTGGCGCTGTCGCTCCTCAGCTGGCCCATTCGCACGCTCACCCGCCGTGCGCACAAGGGCGCGTTCGTCTATGAAGGCGCGCGCGCTAAAGCGCACCGCTTAACGCCCGTCGTTGCGTTGCTGTCGGTTGGTTACATCGTTGCCTGGGCGCTGTTCGTCACGTGGCTCATGGATTCGCTCGACAAGAACAGCGGCGGCCTCGCTTCGGGCTTGCTGACAACGCTTTACGTTGCCGGAATTCTACCGGTTCTGGCGTTCGCCGGCGCCGCGCTCGTAAACGTGTCGCTGTGGCGCGCGCCATCCAGTTGGTTTGCGAAAGGCTGGGGCTTGCTGGTGTTGCTGTCGGCCGGAATCGTCTTGTGGTTTGCGGCAGCAATGAACTTCCTCAGCTTCGCCTTCAACTACTAGGCGGTCGCCCGTGTCGGTCAGCCAGCCTGCAGACGCTTCGGTGAGTTCGGGCAAGCGGGATCTTTTCGGTCATCCGCCTGGACTCACCGTCCTGTTCCTGACGCAAACCTGGGCGGAGTTTTCGTATTTCGGCTTGCAGGCCATGCTGGTGCTCTACATGACCCAGCAGCTCGCTTTGCCGCAGGCCGATTCCTCCATCATCTACGGGCTCTATACGGGCTGTGCGTTTTTCAGCCCGTTCATCGGCGGCATCATCGCCGACCGTTGGCTCGGCAAGACGCCCAGTGTCGTCATCGGCGGCGTCTTGATGATGCTCGGCCATTTCGCCATGGCGTTCGAGCAAGCGCTGTTTCCGGCGTTGGCGCTGGTGGCGATCGGCAATGGTCTGTTTCTGCCGCCGCTCGCCGTGCAGATCAGCGCGCTCTACCGCGAGGGCGACGCGCGTCGCGATCAGGCTTTCAGCGCCTATTACATGGGCATCAATCTCGGCGCCTTCACAGCCATCATCTTGTGTCCATTGCTGGCGCAACTTTACGGCTGGCACTGGGGCTTCGCCGCCGCCGGCTTTGGCATGGCGTTAGGGCTCATCATTTATCTCGGTTTCAAGAAACATCTCCCGCCAGAGCCGCCGCGCGTCGCCATCGAGGCAACCAAACGTACGCCGCTGGCGCAATCCGATTGGAAGGCGCTGTCGACCCTGGTCGGTCTCATCGCCGTCGTTATTCTGTTTCGCATCGCCTACGAGCAGAGCGGCAACACCATCACGCTTTGGCTCAACGATCGCACGGAGCGGTCGCTCGGCGGCTGGGACATTCCAGCGCCGTGGTTCACCTCGCTCAACCCGCTGCTGATCATCGTGCTTACGCCATTCCTGATGGTCTATTGGCGCAAGCGCAAAGCAGCAGGGCAGGAGCCAAATCTGTTTCGGCGCATGGCGATTGGCTGCGCGCTTGCGGGCCTCGCCTGCCTCATCATGGTTGCGGCTGCTTATGATTACGCTGCGAGCGCGGCGCCCGTCAGCGCACTCTGGGTGATTACCTATTTCGTGTTGCTCACGCTGGGCGAGTTATTGGTGCTTCCCATCGGACTCGCGCTCATCGGCAGGCTGTCGCCGGTGCAGGTCGCGTCCATGATGATGGGCGCTTGGTACATCGCCAAGTTTGTCGGCAGTGTTTCGGCTGGCTTCATCGGCACGCTATGGCTGACAATCCCGACGGAATTGTTCTTCGCCATCGGCGCTGGGTCGACCTTCCTCGCGGCCTTGATCCTGTTCTGGATGGGCCGTCCGCAACCCGGCGTGACAGCGAGTTGAGGATGGCCGAAGCCGAACGCAAGCCCACCTGGTTCCAGCGTTTCCTTTTGCCAGGGTTCGCGTTCAAGGCCGTCGTGATTGGCGGCGGCTACGCGACCGGTCGCGAACTTGCGGAGTTCTTTCTGCCGCACGGGCCGACGGGCGGCATTATGGCAATCCTGCTGGCGATGGCGGTGTGGAGCCTGATCTGCGCCCTTACGTTCGTGTTCGCACAAGCGACGCAAAGCTTCGACTATCGCAGCTTCTTCAAGCAGCTCCTCGGTCCATTCTGGCTCGCGTTCGAGTTCGTTTATCTCACCTTCATCGTGCTGATCCTCGCCGTGTTCGGCGCCGCCTCCGGCGCCATCGGTGAAGCATTGTTCGGCTTGCCGCAGATCGTCGGCACGCTAGCGCTTGTCGTCGCCATCGCCGCATTCACGGCTTTCGGGAACGCGTCGGTGGAGCGCTTGTTCAAGTGGGTCACGATCTTCCTCTACGCCGTCTACGCGCTGTTCGCCGTGCTCGCGCTTTCAACGTTCGGCGATCGCGCGCTTGAAAACTTCGCGGCCCCCACGCCGATCGGCGATTGGTGGCAGGGCGGGCTCACCTATGCCGGCTACAACATTATCGGCGCTATCGTCATTCTGCCGGTCATCCGCCACCTCACCAGCCGTAAGGACGCCGTGATCGCCGGCCTGCTCTCAGGGCCATTGGCGATCTGGCCCGCCTTGGTGTTCTTCGTCTGCATGATCGCCTTTTACCCAGCGATCGGAAACGAGACGCTGCCGTCGGATTACCTTCTGCGGCAACTGAACCTACCCGCGTTCCACATTATCTTTCAGCTCATGATCTTCTCGGCGCTGCTCGAAAGCGGCGCCGGCAGCGTTCATGCGTTCAACGAACGCGTCGCCGGCGCATGGCGCGCGCGGCGCGGCAAGGATCTGACGCCGCGTGCGCGTCTGGGCATCGCCATCATCATTCTGGTCGGCGCGGTGTTTCTGGCGGACGCCATCGGCCTCGTCACGCTCATTGCTCAGGGTTACCGCGCGCTGGCGTACGCAATTCTCGCGCTGTTCGTCGCGCCATTGCTGACGATCGGCGTATGGCGTCTCGCGCGAGGGGCGCGCGCACAACACACATAAAGGGGGAAGATCATGAGCCGCCATCTGAAGGCCAGTGCGCTCGCAGTTTTCGCGCTGTGTCTCTCAAGCACAGCGCTCGCGGAGCCTCCAGCGAACTTCGCCGCCCGCGCGGAGGCGGTGCGCGGCCAGGTCGGCGTGCCGGGTATGTCGGTGGCGATCGTCGAGAACGGTCAAGTCACCTTCGCGCAAGGGTTTGGCGTACGCCGCCTCGGCACGAATGAGCGCGTTGACGCCGATACGATTTTCCAGCTCGGTTCGGTGGGGAAGGCGTTCACTGTGGCCGCGCTCGCGGTTTTGGTCGATCGCGGTGAAATCGCCTGGGACGATCCCGTCACCGATCACATCCCGTACTTTCAAATGTACGATCCTTGGGTCACGCGTGAATTCACCGTACGCGATCTCCTCGTACATCGCAGCGGCCTCGGTCTCGGCGCCGGCGACCTGATGTTTGTGCCGCGCTCCTCGCGCTCGCGCGAGGACACGGTGCGCGCGCTGCGCCATATCCGGCCCGCGACAAGCTTCCGCACCGATTATGCCTACGACAACGTGCTCTACGCCGTCGCTGGTCAGCTGATCGAGGAAGTCACCGGCAAAACCTGGGAGCGCTTCATGCGCGAGGACGTGCTCGCGCCCGCCGGTATGCGCACCGCAACGTCGGACCGCGTTGAGCGTCGCCGCACGCGCAACCGCGCTTGGCCGCACGGGCGCCGCGATGGCCCGATGGCTGGCATGGGCACACAGGAAATGATGGACGACAGCGGTCGCGCCGAATTCGATCCGGAGCTTGGCGCAAACGCCGCGCCAGCCGGTGGCGTCGCCGCAAGCGCCAACGATATGGGCCGTTGGATCGCCATCCAGCTCGCGCGCGGCGCGACGCCGGAAGGCGGGCGTCTGTTCAGCGAAGCGCAATCCCGCGAAATGTGGCGTCCGCGCATCCATGTGCCGTTCGGGCAAGCGCCGGCGCCAGTCGCAGCTTCGACGCCGCAATTCAATTCCTACGCACTCGGCTGGACGGAACGCGATTATCAGGGGCATCGTCTGATGATGCACACGGGCGCAGTGTTCGGCGCGCAATCGATCCTGATCCTGATCCCGGAACGCAATGTCGGCTTTTCGGTTTCGGTCAACAGTGAAGACGGCGAAGCCGCGTTGGGCCTGGCCTATGAGCTTCTCGATCATTACCTCGGCCGCCCATATTATGATTGGGGCGCGGCGTGGCAGACATTCGTGCAGCAGCGCGATCAAGCCGCGGTCGCCGCTTTGCGTCAGCAGCAAGCTTCACCAATTGCCTCGCGCCCATCGCTTCCGCTTGAAAGCTACGCCGGGCGCTTCGTCGATCCATGGTATGGGGCGATGAACATCACGCACGCCAACAACAAGCTGATGATGGATTTCACCCTCACGCCCGGCATGACCGGCGAACTCACGCATTGGCAGTACGACACCTTCCGCGTCGATTTCCGCGACCGGCTGATTGAGCCGGCCTACGTCACCTTCCAGCTTGACGCTAACGGCAAAGTTGCGCGCATCAACATGCGCGCGGTATCGCCACTGGCGGATTTCAGCTTTGACTATCAAGATCTGAATTTCACGCCCGCCGGCGCCCAAGCCGCAGCGGCGCGCAACGAAGATTAGGCACGCAACGAGGGGCGAGCGCATGCGGATGGGAAGTTTGGCGTCGCTGGCCGGCGCATTGTTTCTGTTGTGCGCGACGCCTTCTGCCGCGCAGGACAATGCGGCTTACGACATCGTTATTCGCAACGGACGCGTTTTGGATGGCGCCGGCAATCCCTGGGTGCTGGCGGATGTCGCCATCGACGATGGCCGTATCGCCCGCATCGGCCAGGTCACCGGGCGCGGCGCGCGCGAAATCGACGCCAGCGGCCGCTACGTGTCGCCCGGTTTCATCGACATGCAGGATCAGTCCGGCGATGTGCTGCTTCAAGACGGCTCGGCCGAGAACAAACTCCGGATGGGCGTAACGACCTTGATCGCTGGCGAGGCGGGAACGCCGGTCGAGGCCGGTGAATTGGGCGCCTATTTCGAGCAGCTAGAGCGCCAAGGCATCGCCGTGAATTTCGGCACCTATTACGCCGCCGCTCAAGCACGCGTGCGCGCCATGGGCGATCGCGCCGGGCCCCCATCGCGGCGGCAGATGCAAACGATGCGCGCCGAAGTCGAAGCGGCGATGCGCGCAGGCGCGTTCGGCATTTCGACGGCCTTGATCTATCCGCCGCAGAGCTTTCAAACGACCGAAGACTTGATCGCGCTTTCCCGCGTCGTCGCGCAATGCGACGGCATGTACGCAACGCATATGCGCGATGAAGGCGAAGCACTGTTGGAGGGCATCGCCGAGGCCGTGCGGATCGGCGAAGAGGCGGGTGTTCGCGTCGAGATTTACCACCTCAAAGCCGCTTACGCGCCGCGCTTCGGCGAACTCATGCCGGAAGCCGTGCGCGCCATCGAAGCCGCACGCGCGCGCGGCGTCGATGTCGCGGCGAATATGTATCCCTACGTCGCCGGCGGCACGGGCCTTTCCATCACGGTTCCGAACTGGGTGTTCGCTGACGGCGAAGAGCGCGGCTATCAGCGCTTGCGCGATCCGCGCGTGCGCGAGCGTCTGCGCCGCGAAGTGGCGGCGGGTTCTCTGCCCGGCTGGTCCAATCTCGTACACGCCGCTGGCGGCTGGGATCGCGTCGTGCTCGCGAATGCCCATAGCGCGCGCTTCAGCCCGTACGAGGGCCAGAGCATCGCCGCGATCGCCCGGCAGATCGGCGGCGAGCCCGCCGAAGTTGCGTGGGACATCACTCTTGAAGGGCTGCCCAATCGCGTAACCGCGCTCTTTTTCCTGATGGATGAGCGTGACGTTGAATATGGGCTGCGCCAGCCCTGGGTCAGTATCGGCACTGACGCTGGTGCGTCAGTACGTGATGATCCGGACGCCAACCAGATGACGCATCCCCGCGCTTACGGCACGTTTCCGCGCGTCATCGCCGAGTACGCTCGTCGCCGCGGCGTCCTCAGTCTGGAAGACGCCGTCCGTAAAATGACATCATGGCCAGCTTCGCGCATGGGCCTTAATGACCGCGGCGTGCTGCGCGAAGGTCTGCGCGCCGACGTGACGATCTTCGACTACGAAAACCTCGACGATGTCGCCAGCTACCAGAACTCACGCGGTGCGCCGGCCGGCATAAACATGGTCATCGTGAACGGCCAGATCGCGCTCGATGAGAACGGCCCTACGGCGGCCCGCGCTGGCCACGTGCTCCGGCATCGCTGTCCGTAGCTCAGTGGCTCAAACAAAAGAACGGAGCGGCCTGGTCGGGCCGCTCCGTTCGCTTTATGCCTTAGGTGCAGACGGAGCGGCGGGTGATGAAACGAGCCGCCCCGTCTGCCTAGCCGCCCCCAGCTAGAACTCTGTTGAGAGGCTGAGGCCAATGGTGCGCGGGCGGATGACGTTCGCCGCACCATTCGGCACATCCGGTAGCGTGGCGCCGAAGCCTCCGAACGATGTCACCGCGCGCTCGTCACCGACGTTGCGCGCGAAGAACTCAAGGGCGAAGCTGTCGAAATTAATGCCGCCGCGCAGATCGAACACGTTGTAGCTCGGCAAAACGATCTGCTCCGCGCCGTAAAGGAAGCCGCCCGTGCCAGGGAAAGCCGTGCTTTGTTCGCCGACATAGCGCCATGCGCCGCCTACATAAGCGCGGTGATCGCCCGTGATGGTCCACTCATAATTCGCGTCGAGCGTGCTCGCCCATTCCGGCGAGTTGGGCAGTGGATCACCGGAATTGCCGCCAACTACAATTGGATCAGTGTCGCTGGTCAGGCGTGCGTCCGTGTAGGAGCCAGACCACACCAATGTGAGCCCGTCATTGGGCGTCAGCGTCGCCGACCACTCGACGCCTTCGCTCTCCGCGCCGCCGCCATTGGCGTTGCCTGAGACGACCCCGTCGAACACCAGCAATTGGATATCGGTCCAATCGACGTGGAACACGGCCGCGTCGACGCGCAACATGCCGCCGATAAGATCGGCTTTGACGCCAAGTTCGTAATTGACGGTCTCATCCGGATCGAACGTTGCCGGGATCACGCTCGGCACGCCCAAAATGTTCGGCCCGCCGGGGCGGTAGCCGCTCGCGACGCGCCCGTAAATCATCGTGCTGTCGCTCAAGCGGAAGCGCGGCGCGATAGAGTAGGTCATGGCGTCGTCGGTTGAGTCTTCGCCACCCGTCGATACTGCCGTGCCCCCCTGCGCAACGCTCTGTTCGTTCTCCGCATAACGCGCGCCAACGCTCACATCAAAGCGCGGTGTAAAATGATAGGTGACGCCGCCGAACGCTGCGATCTCGCGATAGTCCGAGGCGATCTGCGCCGTGAGGCCGCTCACCGTTCCCGGCGGTGTGCCAAGGAAGATTTCCTGATCGATCAAGCCGTCCTCTTGCGCATAGAACGCGCCCAACACCCATTCGAGCCGGTCGGAAGAGGGCGAGACGAGACGAACCTCTTGCGTGAATTTTTCCTGCGTCACGTCGTTGGCTAGAAACGACGCCAGACCGAACGCCATCGTGCCGTCGAGTTGGCGCGCCTGATCAAGCTCCGCGTAGCTGGAAGACGAGATCAACGACGCCCAACCTAGATTCCAGTCGGCGGTCGCATTGTAGATGCGATAATCGATGTTTGACTGCTCCGAAAACGGGCGCGTTTGGTCAAGGTCGCCGCCAACCGGCGTCAGCGGATCCTGCAAATAGTCGATATCGTTTTGAGCATCGCTGTTGAGATCCTGCAGATGCGCCGAAAGGCGGATCGTGAAGGTCTCGGTGGCGTTCAGCAGGAACGCCGCGCGAATGCCGTTGGTCTCGAGCCCGTTGATATTGTTGGCGCCGCGCGCCGGATCGTCGATATAGCCGCCCTGATCGCGATGGATGCCGCTGACGCGCAACGCCGCCTGGTCGCCCAGCGGCAAATTCACGGCCGCGCGCACCCCATAGCTCGGCGCGCCATCTTGCGTGTGTTCAGCCGATACGCGCGCGCGCGCCTCGAAGGCTTCGGGTGAGGGCGCCGTGGTCACGAACTTGATCAAGCCGCCCAAAGTGCTCGCGCCGTAGAGCGTGCCTTGGGGCCCGCGCAGAACTTCGATGCGTTGCACATCAAACGGATCGAGGTCGAGCGCGAGTTGTGCGGCGTTCACCAGCGACGTGCTGGAGCCGAACGGCGTTTCATCGACATAAGTGCCCACCGTGCTGGCGACGCTGCCGGTGTTGAGGCCGCGTAACGTCAAGCGCGTGTTGCCGGCCTGTCCTGTCACCGCCGTCATGCCGGGCACGTGCGCGGCATAATCTTCGAAGCTGTTGGCCTGCAACCGCTCGAGCGTCTCGTCAGTGATCGCCGTCACCGATTGCGGAACGTCGCGTAGCCGCTCCTCGCGTTTTTGCGCGGTCACGACAATTTCGTCGTCGGCCTGTTGAGCGGACGCGACTGAAACCAGAGGCGCCAAAGACACCGAGGCGGCGAGCGCCAAAGCAAACCGGCCGAACATGATCAATCTCCCCCTCATGATGGGCGCCGATTGCCCAACTGACTTGCACCTCACACCAAATTTTCCACTTATGCAATCTGTTTGCCGCAAAAGGGAAAAATTGGCTCGCTTCGGTGGCTTTTTTGCCAGGCGCCGGTTAGGCTTGCCTCGTTCGGGAGTGCCGCATGTCAGAATCCGATGGTCACACGCAGGCCAAGCCAGGCGCCGTGCTAAAAGCGCAGCGCTTGCGCATGGGCTGGACGCTCGCCGAAGCAAGCGCCCGCACCGGCTTGCCCGTCTCGACCCTGTCCAAGGTCGAAAATGACAAGATATCATTGACTTACGACAAGCTGGCGCGTCTCAGCCGTGGCCTTGAGATTGATATTTCGCGCCTGTTCGGCGGCGCCGACACCCCCCAGCAATCAATTTCCGGGCGCCGCAGCATCACCCGCGCCGCAGAAGGCCGATCAATCGATACGCCAAACTACGCCCATCTCTACGTCGCAGCGGATTTGCTCAATAAGAGCTTCATTCCCGTCGTCGCCGAAATTCGCGCCCGCAGTTTGGAAGAGTTCGGCGCACTCGTTTCCCACTCGGGGGAGGAATTCACCTACGTCCTCGAGGGAGCGGTTGATCTTCACACGTCGCTCTACGCGCCCGTCCGCCTCAATGTCGGCGATTCCATTTATTTCGATAGCGGCATCGGTCACGCCTACATCGCCGTCGGCGAGGGCGTCTGCCGCGTGCTTTCGATTTGCACCGGGGCTGAAGCACAGCTGATCGCTGCTTCGGAAGCGCAAACGCATTCTGGCGAGGTGAAGGCCTTTACGTTGCCGCCGCAGCGCACGGGAAGTGACCGATGAGTGCACGTCAAAGCGTGGTCGAAATTCCACGCCCGTTTCTTCTCTTCCTCGGCGATTGCGCGGAGATCGGTTACGCAAAAACCGCCCTCGGTCTCCGCGACTGGGCGCCGGAGAATTGCGTCGGCGAATACGGCTTCGCGAACGCGGTGAGCGTGGGCCTGAAGCCGATGACGCCACGCGACGCAAAGGCTCTCGGCGCACAAGCCCTGGTCATTGGCGTCGCCAACCCGGGCGGCGTGATCCCGCAAGCATGGGTGCCCGCGCTTCTCGACGCGCTGCATGCGGGCCTCGATGTCGCCGGCGGGATGCATGTCAAGCTCAACGACATTCCAGAACTCGCCGCCGCTGCGCGCACGCTCGGCCGGCGCCTCATTGATGTGCGCGTGCCGCCCGCCAATATCCCGATTGCAAATGGCAAGAAGCGCACCGGTAAACGCCTGCTCACCGTGGGCACCGACTGCGCGCTTGGAAAAAAATATACCGCGCTCGCGCTTACGCGTGCATTTTCGGCGCGCGGCGTGGCCGCGGATTTTCGCGCAACCGGCCAGACGGGCATCATGATCGCCGGCCGCGGCATGCCCATGGACGCTGTCGTCTCAGATTTCGAGGCAGGCGCAGCCGAAATTCTAAGCCCCGACAACGATCCCCATCATTGGGATGTGATTGAAGGCCAAGGCTCGTTGTTCCATCCTGCGTATGCGGGCGTCTCGCTTGGCTTGTTGCACGGCAGCCAGCCCGACGTCGTCGTGCTGTGTCATGATCCCACACGCAAGTTTGTGCTCGGTCATTCTGACTATCCGCTTCCCGATCTCGCCGAGGCTATCGATCTGACGATCTGGCTCGGTAAGCGAACCAATCCCGCAATCCGTTGCGCCGGCGTCGCGATGAACACATCGCGCATGAGCGAGGCCGAAGCCATCAATGCAATGCGAAGCGCTGAAGATGCGCTCGCATTGCCAGTCGCGGATCCGATCCGGGGTGGGGCGATGTTTGAGAAGCTTGTCACCGCGTGCCTGTCGGGCTGAGCGGCCGGCCCTAACGCGGACGCGTATCGACGACGCGTTTGGCTTTGCCTTGGCTGCGTTCGATCGACATCGGCGCCACCACATCGATCCGCGCGCTGACGCCGATATTGTCTTTGATTTTCCGCGCAAGGTCTCCAGCGGCGTCGCCACCGGCATCGTTGGCGCCGGGCGCCGCTTCCACCTTCACCACCAATTCGTCCAAGTGCGTTGGTCGCGAGAGATGTAATTCGTAGTGCGGCGCCAGTCGCGGATCGCGGCAGATCAATTCCTCGATCTGGGTCGGAAAAACATTCACGCCGCGAATGATCATCATATCGTCGGAGCGGCCGCGGATGCGATCCATCCGGCGCATGGTGCGCGCAGTGCCTGGGAGCAGGCGCGTAAGATCGCGCGTGCGATAGCGGATGGTCGGCATCGCTTCCTTGCTCAGCGATGTGAAAACCAACTCGCCCTCTTCGCCGTCCGGCAGCGGCTCGCCCGTTTCTGGGTGAACGATCTCCGGATAGAAATGGTCCTCCCAAATCGTTGGCCCGTCCTTCGTCTCGATGCATTCGCTTGCAACGCCGGGGCCAATCACTTCCGACAATCCATAGATATCGACGGCGTCAATCGCGAACATTGCTTCGATCCCGCGCCGCGCTTCATCCGTCCACGGTTCGGCGCCGTGTATGCCGATCTTGAGGCTTGTTTCGTGCGGACCGATGCCCTGACGCCTGAATTCGTCCGCGAGCGCGAGCATGTAAGACGGCGTCACCATGATGATCGACGGGCGGAAATCCTGGATCAGCTGCACCTGCTTTTCGGCTTGGCCGCCGGACATCGGAATAACCGTGCAGCCCAAGCGTTCGGCGCCATAATGCGCGCCGAGCCCGCCGGTGAAGAGGCCGTATCCATACGCGACGTGCAAGATATCGCCGGCCCTGCCACCGGCCGCATAAATCGAACGCGCCACCACGTTGGCCCACATCGCAATGTCGTTTTGCGTGTAGCCGACGACCGTGGGTTTTCCTGTCGTCCCGCTCGATGCATGAATGCGCGCCACCTGCTCGCGCGGAACCGCGAACATTCCGAACGGATAGTTGCGCCGCAAATCCTCCTTCGCGGTGAACGGAAAGTGCCGAAGGTCAGCCAGCGTTTTCAGGTCGCTTGGGTGCACGCCTTTTGCGTCAAACGCGGACCGATAATGCGCCACATTGGCGTACGCATGCGCCAGTGTGTGCTTAAGGCGTCCAAGCTGCATCGCCGCGAGTTCATCACGCGTCGCCGTTTCGATCGCGTCCAATCCGATGTCGCGTGTCATTCTTAAACTATTTACCCGCTTATTTTCACTGTCAACGCATTGGCGGACGCGAGAACGACACGATGAGAACGGGAGCGCTCGCGCGCTTTGTCGCGGCTGTTTTCTATGTTTCAAGCTTGGTTCACTCGGCCGAACGCCTACCTTAGTAAGCGTCAGGAGCGAATGATGACGCACACTGATCTCACGGAAGTCCGCGCCCCCGCAATCGAGGCTCTGCCGCGTGTCGTGATCGTCGGCGCGGGGTTCGGTGGGTTGAGCGCCGCCAAGGCGCTGGCGAAGGCGCCGGTTCACGTCACCTTGATCGATCGCCGCAACCATCACCTGTTCCAGCCCTTGCTCTATCAGGTCGCGACAGCCGGCCTGTCGCCAAATCAGATCGCCACGCCGATCCGCGCGATCGTTCGCGGACAGCGCAACGCCGACGTCGAGTTGGGCACGGTTGAAGCCATCGATGTCGCCCACCGGGAAGTCATCCTCGGCGAGCGTCGCGTGGCTTATGATTATCTCGTCCTCGCAACCGGCGCGCGCCACGCTTATTTCGGACACGACGATTGGGAGCATTTCGCGCCCGGCCTTAAAACGCTGGAAGACGCCACCGAGCAGCGCAAACGCATTCTGCTCTCTTTCGAGCGCGCCGAGCTTGAGCCAGACGCCGCGGAACGCTCGCGCCTCACAACCTTCGTTGTCATCGGCGGCGGGCCGACCGGCGTCGAGATGGCGGGCGCCATCGCCGAACTCGCGAACAAGGCGCTCGCGCGGGATTACACGCGCATCAATCCCGCCTGCGCCCGCATCGTTTTGCTAGAAGGCGCGCCGCACGTGCTTGGCAATTTCCCTGAAACGCTGTCGGAGCACGCGCGCAAGGCGCTTGAGAAACTCGGCGTTGAAGTCCGCACTGGCGCGACTGTGACGAAAATTGACGGCGAAGGCGTGATCGTCGGCGGCGAGCGGATCGAAAGCCGTTGCGTGATCTGGGCGGCTGGCGTGCAGTCGTCGCCAGCCGCGAAATGGCTAGAGGCGGAAGCTGATCGCGCAGGCCGTGTCCTGGTGAAACCCGACATGCGCGCGCCCGGACATGACAATATCTTCGTCATCGGCGATTGCGCGAACTTTACCGGCGCCGACGGCAAGCCGCTCCCCGGCGTCGCGCCCGTCGCGAAGCAGCAGGGCGCTTACGTCGCCGAATTCATTCGCAACGCTTTGGGGCCGAAGCGCGAGATGAAGCCGTTCGCCTACAAGGATTATGGCAACCTCGCCACCGTCGGCCGCAAGGCAGCGATCGCCGACATTCACGGCTTTCACCTGCGCGGCTTTATCGGCTGGGTGTTCTGGAGCGCCGCGCACATCTATTTTCTGATCGGCTTCCGCAACCGCATCGCCGTCACGCTCGATTGGGCGTGGAGCTACCTCACGTTCGAACGTGGCGCGCGCCTGATAACAGGTGATGTCTCGGCGCAAAAGCCGTCGCCGGGCGCCCATCGCGAGGCTGCTTAGACGCGCTCGAGTTGCGGCGCCGCATACCCCGCGCGGGGCGAAACAATCCATTTGGGGTTTTCTTGCGTAAGCCATTGCATTGGTTCGTTTGCCATTTTCGGACCAGATCGGGTGAGAGGCGCGTTGCGGAATTGGGTTCGCGACACTAGGTTCCACCCGCAATCGTGGCGGGTGGGGCGCGCGTGACCGACAAAGCCGATCTTCTGAAATCCCTGCGCATCGAGCGCGGTAGCGGCGATGCCGAGGAGGGCGAAGCGCGCCTCGCACCCTGGGTCGTGCCGAGCGCGGCGGCTGGTGTCGCTTTGATCGTCGGCATTGGCGCCGGCTGGCTGTTGAAGCCCGCCCCGCCGCCACCGCCGCCCGCGCCCGTCGAAACCGCCAGCGGCGCTGGCGGCCAAAGCGTCGCCGCTGGCAGTCTGGTTGCCTCGGGCTACGTGGTCGCGCGCCGCCAAGCGACTGTCGCCGCTGAAGTCACCGGCCGGCTGCTCGAAGTGCGCATCGAGGAGGGCCAGCGCGTCCAGCGCGGCCAAGTGCTCGCCGTTCTCGAACCGACACTCGCCCGCGCCGAACTCGGCAGCGCCCGCGCCCGCGCCGCCGCCGGCGACGCCGATCTCGCCGAGGCCCAACGTGTCTTGGACCGCACGCGGTCCTTGGCCCAGCAAGGCTTCGCCAGCGACGCGGCTCTTACCCAAGCTCAATCGCGCTACGATCTCGCGCTCGCGCAACGCAACGCCTCGCGCAGCGATGCAACGCGCGCATCGGCGCAACTCTCGCGTTATGAAATCCGTGCGCCGTTCACCGGCGTCGTCATCAACAAATCCGCGCAACCGGGTGAGATCATTTCGCCGGTCTCCGCTGGCGGCGGTTTCACCCGAACCGGCGTCTGCACCATCGTCGATATGTCGAGCCTGGAGATCGAGGTGGACGTGAGCGAGGCCTACATCGCTCGCGTTTCCGAAGGTCAGCGCGTCGAAGCCGTGCTCGACGCTTATCCTGATCAAACGTTCCCCGCGCGCGTGATCGCCACCATTCCAGCGGCCGACCGCAGCCGTGCTACGGTGCGTGTACGCATCGCGTTCGATGAGCTTGACCCGCGCATCCTGCCCGAAATGGCGATCAGCGTTCGTTTCCTAGACCCTGAATCCTAACCCAGAGCAAAACCGAGAATCCGCGTCACAGCGGCCCTGGAGATTTCGTATGCCTGACCTCATTCGCCTCACCGACATTGAGAAAAGCTACACACGCGGCAAAGAGAAGATCGCCATCTTCAACAAGCTCAACATGCATTTTGAGCAGGGCGATTTCGTCGCCATCATGGGTCCATCGGGTTCGGGCAAAACAACATTGCTGAACTTGCTCGGCGGCACCGACCGTCCGGACAAAGGCCAGATCGAATTCGACGGTAAGAACATCGAGAAGCTAAGCGAAGGCAAGCTCACCGCGTGGCGGTCGAGCAATGTCGGCTTCATCTTCCAGTTCTACAATTTGATGCCGATCCTTACGGCGGCGCAGAACGTCGAGCTGCCGCTGTTGTTGACGAAACTCTCGCCCAAGAAGCGGGCCGAGAACGTCGCCACCGCGCTTCAGATCGTCGGCCTCGCCGACCGCGCCAAGCACCGCCCGCGCGAAATGTCAGGCGGCCAGCAGCAACGCGTCGCCATCGCCCGCGCCATCGTCTCCGATCCGAAGCTGCTGCTGTGCGACGAACCGACAGGCGATCTCGATCGCGCCACCGCCGATGAGATCCTCGGCACATTGCAAACGCTCAATCGCGAGCTCGGCAAAACGATCATCATGGTCACGCACGACGCTGCGGCCGCGAAGTTCGCGAAGCGTACGCTCCATCTCGACAAAGGCCAGTTCGACGCCGGGGAGCTCGCGGCATGAATGACCTTACCTTGATGCGGAAGAATCTGTTCCGCAAACCGGTGCGGACGACGCTGCTGATCGTTTCGATCTTCATCGCGTTTTTGATTTTCAGCGTCATGCTGAGCTTCAATCACGCCATCAACAACTTCAACACCTTGCCAACGCGCATGGTTACGTTGAGCAAGATCAATTTCACCGAGTCGCTGCCGATCGCGCACTATGATCGCGTCGCGCGCATGGAGGGCGTCCAGGCCGCCACGCACATGAACTGGTTCGGTGGCTATTATCAGGATCCCGTGCAGGGCTTCATGCCGGTGTTCGCCGTCGATCCGGAGACTTATTTCCAGGTCTATAGCGAGGATCTGCAAATTCCCGCCGCGCAGCGCGATGCGTTTTTCAATGAACGCACGGCAATGCTCGTCGCCGAGCCTGTAGCGGAGCGCTGGGGTTGGCGCGTCGGCCAGCGCATCCCGATCAATTCCAATATTTTCACCAACTCAACCACCGGCAATTCCAGCTGGGAGTTCACTCTCGTCGGCACCATTCCAACGCCGCCCGGCAGCTCGCAATCCGGATCGGTGCTGATCAATTACGATTATTTCAACGAGACGATCACGTTCGGGCGTGATCGCATCGGCTGGATTCCGTTCCTCACCAGCTCAGCGACCATCAATGAGCGCGTCGCCAATGCCATCGACCAACGTTTCGCCAATTCGCAGGACGAAACCTCGACGCAGGACGAAGCCACCTTCAATGCGGGCTTCGCCGCCCAACTCGGCAACATCGCGCTCGTTATTACATTGGTTGTCGGCTCGGCCTTTGCCGCGATCCTGCTGATCGTTGGCACCACGATGGCGCTCGCCGTGCGTGAGCGCACCAAGGAAGTGGGCGTGATGAAGACGCTCGGCTTCTCGTCCGGCCGCGTGCTGCGCATGGTGCTGGGCGAATCCATGTTGCTGTCATTCGTCGGCGCGGGCCTCGGCATGCTCGCCGCAGTCGGCGTGTTGGCGCTGATGTCGCAAATGAGCGGCGGGCAGGGGCCGCCCATCTCATTCGCACCGTCCGTGCTCGGCTGGGGCGCGCTTGTCGCTCTGGGCCTTGGTCTGTTGACGGGTCTGCCGCCGGCGCTCGCCGCCTATCGCATGCGCATCATCGACGCGTTCGCGCGCCGTTGATCGGGAGGATTTGATCCAATGGCTGGCTTGCTCAACCAGATCGGCGCGGTCACCGCGCTCAACGTGCGTTCGATTCCCCAACGCGGGGCGATGTCCATCGCCAGCGTCGTCGCGGTCGCGCTCACCATTACCGTGCTGCTTTTCTTCCTGGCGCTTTCCAACGGCTTGAAGCGCACGGTGGAAGGCTCAGGCGCTGATGACGTCGCCGTCGTGCTCCGCGAAGGCTCCAACGCGGAGCTCAACAGCGTCGTGTCGCGCGATCAGCTCAACATCTTGTCCACCGGTCCGGGCGTGATTTCTCGCAACGGCGCGCCCGTGGTCTCTGGAGAACTGCTCGTCATCGTTGATGGCATACGGCGTGACAGCGGCACCAAGGCCAATATGCCCTTTCGCGGCATCGGTCCCGAAGGTCTGGCGCTCCGTCGCGGCGTGAACATCACGCAAGGGCGCATGTTCACGCCCGGAACCAATGAAATCGTCGTCGGCGCAGGCTTGCTGCGTGAGTTCGCCGGCTTCGAGTTCGGCGAAACCATCCGTCTGCGCGGAGGCGATTGGCAGATCGTTGGTGTGTTCGAGGCGCCGGGCACGGTTTTCGAGTCCGAACTCTGGGCCGACGTTACGGTGACGCAGAGTTTGTTCAACCGTCCAAACGTCTATCAAACCATGCGCGTGCAACTGGCGAACGCGCAGGCCGTGGACGCTTTCAACACATGGGCCGAGAACGATCCGCGTCTGAACGGCCTCGAAGCCTTGAGCGAGCGCGCCTATTACGCGCGCCAAGCCTCGCAATCGACAGCGCAATTCACCATCATCGCTTGGGCGCTGGGCGTGATGATGGCCATTGGCGCGCTCGCCGGCGCGCTCAACACCATGTATTCGTCCGTCGCCTCGCGCTCCACCGAGATCGCGACGCTTCGCATTATCGGCTTTTCCGGTTACGCGGCGTTCTTCGGCACGATGGTGGAAGCGCTCGCACTCTCGGCGCTCGGCGGCGTGCTTGGCATCCTTCTCGCCTTCGTTGCGTTCAACGGCCGAACCACCTCAACGCTTGGCTCCGGGTTCACTCAACTCGTGTTCAAGTTTGAGCTCTCGCCGGGCATTATTATCTCGGCGGTGGTTGTCGCTTTGATCATCGGCCTCGTCGGCGGCATCCTGCCGGGCATCCGTGCCGCCCGTCAGCGCCCGCAGCTTGAGCTGGCCGCCGCCTAGAAACCACCCTTCGTCGCGCCGTCAGAGCCCGCGCCACATCTGATGTGGCGCGGGCGCAGGCTGGCGGGCTATTTGATCCTTCAAAGTTTCGATGGAGGGATCGATGAAGCGCTTATTGGCAGGGGCCGCACTGTCCGTTCTGATGTTCGCAAGCGGCTGCGCCAGCACCGGCAGCGCCGCACGCGCTCCAAATCAGCCCGCCTCCGTCGCCGAATTGATGGCCGGCGTCGATATTCCGTATGAAAGCTTCACGCTGCCAAATGGGCTCACCGTTGTCGTCCACGAGGACCGCAAAGCGCCGGTCGTCGCCATCGCCGCCTGGTACAATGTCGGCTCCAAGGATGAGCCAACCGGCCGCACCGGCTTCGCGCACCTGTTCGAGCACATCATGCTCTTCAACGGCACAGAACACGTGCCGAACCTCATCGAGCCGATGCGCGAAATGGGCGCCACCAATTGGAACGGCACCACGTGGTTCGATCGCACCAATTATTTTGAAACCGTGCCCACCCAAGCGCTCGATCGCGGCCTCTACATCGAGAGCGAACGCATGGGCTACATCCTCGGCGCGCTGACGCAAGAGCGTTTGGATGCGCAGCGCGGCATCGTCCAAAACGAAAAGCGCCAAGGCGATAACCAGCCGTACGGCATGGGCGAATATCGCCAGCTCGAAGCGCTTTTCCCGGAGGGCCATCCGTATCGCCACTCCACCATCGGCTCGATGGCCGATCTCGACGCCGCGACGCTGGAAGACGCGCGCAATTGGTTCCGCGAGAATTACGGCCCCAACAACGCCGTTCTCGTGCTGGCGGGAGATATCAACCTCGCCGAGGCCCGTCCGCTGGTGGAGCGCTATTTCGGCTCGATCGCGCGCGGCCCCGAAAACGTGCCCGCCGCCGCCGACGTGCCGACGCTCGCCGCGCCGATCAACGAGATCATGCATGATCGCGTCTCCAACACGCGTATCGAGCGCACCTGGATCGTGCCGGGGCAGGGCCACGCCGACGAAGTTGAGCTTTCCGTCGCCGCGCAAGTGCTCGGCGGGCTCGCCAGCTCGCGCCTGGATCGCGTCTTGGTGCGCGACGAGCAAACCGCTGTCGCCGTCAACACCTTCATGCTGCCGTTCCAGCGCATCAGTTATTTCGGCATCACCGTGGACGTGAAGCCCGGCGAAGACCCGGTTGCCGTCACCAATCGCCTTGACGCCATCGTCGCTGAATTCATCGCCAACGGTCCAACCGAGGATGAAATTCAGCGCGTCGCCACCACGCAAATCGCCCAGAGCGTTTTCGCGGTCGAGCAGATCGGCGGCTTCACCGGCAAGGCTTGGGTGCTGGCGGATGGCGCCATCATGACCGGCAACCCCGGCTATTTCCGCGCCAACTTGCTTGAGTACGGCGACGTGACGCCCGCCAGTGTGCGTGACGTGATGAGCCGTTGGCTCACGCGCCCCGCGCACACCTTGCGCACCGATCCGGGTGAGCGCGAGCCGTACGAAGAAGCCGCCGCCAATCGTCGGCCAACGCCAGATACGCGCGCGCCAACCGTGACGCCGCGTGAGCCGATGCCGGAGGTCGGCCAGATCGCCGATCTCGACTTCCCAGATGTCGAACGCGCGCATCTCTCTAACGGTGTTGAGATTGTCTACGCGCAACGCGACGCCATTCCGGCGACACTCATCGCCGCTGACTTTGACGCCGGCGCCGCCGCCGACCCCGAAGGCGGCTACGGCACGCAACGCCTGATGCTGTCTTTGCTCACCGCCGGCGCCAATGGCCGCGACGCCATGGCCATCGCCGAGCAGCAAGAACGCCTTGGCGCCACGATCGCCGCCAACGGTACGCTGGACCGCACGTCCGTGACGCTCACCGCGCTGAGCGCCAATCTCGGCGCTTCGCTCGATCTGTTCGCGGACATCGTGCTGCGCCCCGATTTCGCCGACGGCGAAGTCGCGCGCCTGCGCGATCAACAGCTCGCCGCTGTCGCCGCCGAAGCAACGCAACCGAACGGTCTCGCAACGCGCGCATTCCCCGCCTTGGTCTACGGCGCAGCTCACCCCTACGGCCGCCCCGCGTCCGGTCTTGGTAGCCAAGCGTCGGTGCAAGCGCTCGATCGCGCTGCGCTCGTGCGTTTCCATCAGGCGTGGCTGCGTCCGGAAACCGTGCGCTTTTTTGTGGTGTCAGATCGTCCGTTGGCGGAAGTCACGGCGCAGCTCGAAGCGCGCTTCGGCGCCTGGGCCGGCGCAACCGGCGTCGCCGCCGGGACGAAGAACTTCGCCACCCCCATTCCGCAACCGCGTTCGCGCATCGTCATCGTCGATCGCCCGCAATCGCCGCAATCGATCATCTATGCGGGCTCCGTGCTTCCGCTCAACGGCACCGATGATTCCCTCACATTGGTCGCCGCCAACGAAGTGCTCGGGAACAATTTCCTGTCGCGCATCAACACGGAAATCCGCGAACGCCGCGGCTGGTCGTACGGTCTCTCCGGTCAGGTCGTGCTGCGCGAGCATCAAACGCCTTACATTATCAACGCCCCCGTCCAGGCGGACCGCACGGGCGATTCAATTCGCGTGCTGATGGAGCAGATCAACGCGTTCAACACCGCCAACGGCGTGTCCGCAACCGAGCACACCCGCACCATCAATGGCAATATCCGCCAATTGCCCGGCCAGTTTGAAACCGCTGGCGCGATCCTGGCCGCCTTGCGTTCCAACGAACTCTACAACCGCGCGGACAATTACTGGGAAGGCGTCGCCGGCCGCTATCGCACCATGACGGCCGCCGATATGGACCGCGCTGCCCGCGCCGTGATCGATCCACGCCGGTTTGTGTGGGTCGTCGTGGGAGACGCCAGCGTCGTGCGCCCTCAATTGAGTGGCCTTGGCTTGGACGTCGAGGTCGTTCAACCAACGCCGTAACGGCAAGTCTAACCGCGCCCAACTGGACGCTTCCGGACATTGCTGTCGCAAACGTGCGCGGCGGCGGCCTCGCGTCGCTGCGTATCTCTGCTAGCTTCGCCTCAACAGAGGAGGGGCGGCGATGATGAGACTGGCACGCATTGGCGCGATCGTTTTAGCGCTCGCCTTTATCGCCATCGGCGCGGCGAGCGCGCTGTTCACCGCCGCGCTGCCGGGTTTGGACGCTCTGTCCATCGAAGCCCCAGCATGGCCCTCGCAAGCCGCCGGGGCTGTCTTGATGGTCGCCGGCGCGGCGATGCTTGTCCCGCCGCTCGCGCGCATCGGCGCGTGGCTCGGCGTGGTTTACTGGCTCCCGTTCACCGCTTTGACGACGCTTGCGGCCTTATCCGGCCCGTTTGACCTCACCGCTTGGGTGCCCGTGGCTGAAGCCGCGGCGTTCGCCGCTGCCTGCTATGCGCGCGCAGGCGCACCCGCGGGCGCCTTGATCCTTCGGCTGGCGTTTGGCGTGATGTTGATCTGGTTCGGCGTTGTGCATCTGATGCACCGCGACATCATCGCGTCGCTCATCCCCGCTTGGATTCCTTATGCGGAGCATTGGCCGTGGCTCACCGGCGGCGTGAACCTGCTCGCCGGCTTGGCGCTGATCGCCAATCGCTACGCTGCGACGGCCGCGCTCGCCATCGCGGCGATGTTCGGCTCGTGGTTGCCGCTGGTTCACGCCGAGCGTTTGCTCAGCGCGCCGGATAGCCTGTTCGAATGGACGTTCGCCTTGACCGCCATCGGCCTGGCCGGCGCGGCGCTTCTCATCGCCGGCGAGCGTCAGACGCCGCCGCCGAGCACCTTGTAGAGCGTCACGAAGTTCGTCGCCCGCGCTACGCGCGCCGTCACAAGGCTTTGCTGTGCAGCGTAAAGTTCGCGCTGCGCATCGAGCAAGCTGAGATAATTGTCGATGCCCTCGCGATAACGCGCTTCCGAGAGCTGATACCCGGACTGCGCCGCGTCGGCGAGCGATTGGCGCGCGTCGAGTTCTTCGCCGATCGCCCCGCGTGACGCTAGCGCATCCGCAACCTCGCGAAACGCCACTTGGATCGACCGCTCGTATTGCGCCACCGCGATATCGCGATCCGTGTTCGCCACGCCCAATTGCGCGCGCAATGCGCCACTTCGAAAGATCGGCAAATTCACCTGCGGCGTGAACGTCCAGATTTCGTTCGAGACGCCAGTGAACAAATTCTCGAACCGTGAATCGGTTTCGCCCGCAAAGCCTGAGATCGTCACGCTCGGGAAAAACGCCGCCCGCGCCGCGCCAATATCGGCGTTGGCCGCGCGCAAGCTGTGTTCGCTGGCGCGAATGTCCGGGCGATTGAGCAGCACTTCGGACGGCAGGCCGGGCGGCAGCTCCGCCGCGCCAAACGCAACCGCGTCAATGGTCGTAGGCCGAAGCTCCGCCGGCAGTGGCGCGCCGATCAACAGCGCCAAAGCGTTCTCGTCCCGCGCGGTCTGCGCCGTGAATCGCGCTACATCCGCGCGCGCTGTCTCAACAATGGTGCGGGCGCGATAGACGTCCAATTGCGACGATGCGCCGGCTTCGAAACGGCGCTGCGTCAGATCCAGAGATTGGCGCTGTGAATCGTAGGTGCTTTGCGCCAGGCGCAGCAATTCCAGATCGCCCGCGTACGTCAGGTACGCGGAGGCCACTTCTGAAACGAGGCTGATCTGCGCCGTATCCCGCGCGTCGGCGGTCGCGAAATAACGCTGCAGCGCCGCCCGGTTCAAGCCGCGCACGCGGCCGAAAAAATCGAGCTCGAACGCCGCGACGCCAACGCCGGCGCTATAGGTGCGCTCCACCACTTCCGCGCCGCCCTGCGGCGTGACGCCCGCCAGCTCGCCTGAACCGCTCGCGCTGATGGACGGCAACGAATTCGCCCGCTGGATGCGATATTGCGCGCGTGCGCGCTCGATGTTCAGTGCCGAAACCCGCAGGTCGCGGTTCTGCTCCAGCGCCAACGCGATCACCGAACGCAACTTTTCGTCAGCGAAGAACGTCCGCCATTCCGGCAATTGCGACGCGCCAGGCGCCTGCGTCGCCGCATCGTAAGGCGCGCCTTGCGGCCAGGCGTCGGGCGTCGGCAGCGCCGGCTGATCGTAGCGCGGCTCCATCACGGCGCAGGCGCCTAGCATCAACAGTGCAGCGAAGGGGAGGAGACGTCGCGCGCTCATTCTGCCGCTTCCGGATGCGGTTCGTCGCCCTCGGGCTGCCGCTTGCGGCCGCCGAACCAATTGCGTTCAAACAAAGTGCTGATGCCTACGAAGAAGAACGGCGTCAGCACGGTGACAAGCAATGTCGCCGCCAGCATGCCGCCGATCACGCCGGTGCCGATCGCGTTTTGCGCGCCTGAGCCCGCGCCCGAGGCCAAGGCCATCGGTAGCACGCCGAAAATGAAGGCAAACGACGTCATCAGAATTGGCCGCATGCGGATGCGTGCGGCTTCCATCGCCGCTTCAGCCCAGCCTTTGCCCTGCTCGGCCAAATGTCGCGCGAACTCGACGATCAAGATCGCGTTCTTGGCCGCCAGGCCCATCGTCGTCAGCAGGCCAACCTGGAAGTAGATGTCGTTCGAGAGCCCGCGCAGGTTTGCCGCCAACACCGCGCCCAAGAGACCGAGCGGCACCACCAGCAGCACCGAAAGCGGGATCGTCCAGCTTTCATAGAGCGCCGCCAAGCACAGGAACACGACCAGGAGCGAAAGCACATAAAGCGCCGGCGCCTGCGCGCCAGACTGGCGTTCCTCGAACGACAGGCCGGTCCAGCCCAAACGCACGCCGCCCGGCAATTGCTCGGCGATCTGCTCCATCTCCTGCATCGCCGTGCCCGAGCTTACGCCCGGTCCGCCCGCGCCTTGGATGTTGAATGACGGCGAGCCGTTGAAGCGCTCCAAACGCGGCGACGCGGAAATCCAACGCGCCTGTGTGAACGCGGAGAAGGGCGCCATCTCGCCGGCGCTTGTGCGCACGTGCCAGGCACCCAGATCTTCCGGCGACATGCGATAGGGCGCGTCGCCCTGCATGAACACCCGCTTCACGCGGCCGCGATCGAGGAAGTCGTTCACATAAACGCCGCCCCACGCGCCCGACAGCGTCGAGTTTACGTCGGCAATCGACACACCCAGCGCGCTCGCCGCGTGTTGGTCAATGTCGAGCTGCAATTGCGGTGTGTCGTCCTGGCCGTTCGGCCGAACGCCGGAGAGTCGCGGATTCTGCGCCGCCATGCCAAGCATCTGGTTG
The DNA here is from genome assembly GCA_000974665.1 of alpha proteobacterium U9-1i. Lineage (NCBI taxonomy): Bacteria > Pseudomonadati > Pseudomonadota > Alphaproteobacteria > alpha proteobacterium U9-1i. The sequence goes on from BBSY01000002.1 coordinate 1,030,984, forward strand.
CGCACTTCAATGAATTGCTCGCGCGGCACGTTGGCGACATTGATCAATTGCATGTCAAAGCCGGTCGCTTGGCCCAACTCGCTCACCGCGGGGGGCAGAACCGGAAACACCATGCCGTCGCGAATTTGGCTCAACGCGCCGAAGGCGCGCCCCACGATTGCCGCCGCGCGTTGATCTGCGCCGTGACGCTCGGACCAGTCCTTCAACTGAACGAACATCAGACCTTGGTTCTGGCCCGCGCCGGCGAAGCCAAAGCCTTGGATCGAGAAGTACGATTCAATCGTCTCGCTCTCGTTCTCGCGATAATAGGTCTCGATCTGGCGCAGCACCGCGTTTGTGCGGTCGGCGGATGCGCCAGCCGGCAATTGCACCACGGTGATGAAATAGCCTTGGTCTTCATCCGGGAAGAACGAGGAGGGCAGGCGCGTAAACAAGAACGCCAGCGCCACCAATGCGATCGCGTAAACGCCAAGCACGCGACGTCCGGCCTTCGGCGCTAAAGTGCGCCCGAGGATGCCTTGATACCGATCAGAGAGATTCTGAAGGTTGCGATTGAACCAGCTGAACACCTTGCCGATGCGCGAGCCTTCCGGACGTGGCTCTTCGTGACGCAACAACGTCGCCGTCAAAGCAGGCGTCAACGTCAGCGCCATCAGCACTGAAAGCGACATCGCCGAAACGATAGTGATCGAGAATTGCCTATAGATGACGCCCGTCGAACCCGGGAAAAAGGCCATCGGAATGAACACCGCCGACAGCACCATGGCGATGCCGATGAGCGCGCCAGTGATCTGCGTCATCGATTTTCGCGTCGCGAAGCGCGCGGAGAGTTTCTCCTCTCGCATCACCCGCTCGACGTTCTCGACGACGACGATCGCGTCGTCGACCAGCAGGCCGATCGCCAGCACCATGGCGAACATGGTCAAGGTGTTAATCGAATATCCGAACACCGCCAGCACGCCGAACGTGCCCAATAGCACCACCGGCACGGTGATGGTCGGGATGATGGTCGCCCGCCAGCTTTGCAGGAACAGGAACATGACGAGGAACACGAGCACGACCGCTTCAATCAGCGTCTTGACCACTTCCTCGATCGATTTTTCCACGAACGGCGTCGTGTCGTACGGGAAATTGACGCGGATGCCCGGTGGGAATGTCGGCTCAAGATCGGCGACGGCTTCACGCACGCGGCGCGCCGTTTCGACCGCATTGGCGCCGGAAGCGAGCCGGATCGCCATGCCGGACGCCGCTTCGCCGTTGAAGCGTGTGTCGAATGCGTAGGTTTCCGCGCCAAGCTCAACCCGCGCGACATCGCGCAGGCGCACCGCCGCGCCGTCGGGCAGGGTGCGCAGCAGAATTTCCTCGAATTCTTCCGGTGTCTCCAGCAGCGATTGTGCCGAGACCGTCGCGTTCAATTGCTGGCCTTCGACATAAGGCTGCGCGCCGATCTGACCCGCCGATACTTCCGCGTTCTGGGCCCGGATCGCCGCCGCCACGTCCGCAGGCGTCAGTGCGAAGCCTTGCAGGCGGTTCGGATCGAGCCAAATGCGCATCGCATAGGACGCGCCGAATTGCTCCACGCCGCCAACGCCCTCAACACGCGCGAGCTGATCGCGCAGGGTCGAACCCGCGAAATCGCCGAGGTCGGTTGCGGTGATATCCGGCGTTTCGGCGACGATGCCGACGATCAGCAGGAACGTGTTCGCCGTCTTGGCCACGCGCACGCCTTGCTGCTGCACCGCCTGCGGCAGCAACGCCAACGCGTTTTGAAGTTTATTCTGAACCTGAACCTGGGCGATGTCAGGATCGACGCCTTGGTTGAACGTCAGCGTGATCGTCGACGAGCCCGAAGCGTCGCTGGACGCGCTCATGTAGCGCAAGCCGTCGAGGCCCTGCATCTGCTGCTCGATCACCTGCGTGACCGAATCCTCCACCGTCTGCGCGGACGCGCCCGGATAGGTCGCCGAGACCGTGACGCTCGGCGGTGCGATTTCCGGGTACTGCGCGACAGGCAGATTGATGATCGAGATCGCGCCAGCGAGCGCGATGACGATCGCGATCACCCAAGCGAAGATCGGGCGCTCAATGAAAAAACGTGACATCTGCGCTTAGCCGTTCTGCCGGCCGCGAAGCTCGATCGATGTCTGCTCCGTGGGCGTTACCGGCACCGCCGTCGCTGGCGCGCCAGGCTGCACGCGTTGCGTGCCCTCCACAATCAGCTTGTCGCCGGGATTGAGCCCGGAGAGCACGACCCAGCGATCACCCGCCGTTGGCCCGGTCTCAAGCACGCGCTGCTCGACCATGCCCTCCGCGTTGACGATCAACGCCGTCGCCTCGCCGCGCGCATTGCGCGTCACGCCCTGTTGCGGGGCCAGGATCGCGTTTTCTTGCACGCCTTGCGAAACTTCGGCGTTCACGAACATACCCGGCAGCAAGGTGTGGTTCGGATTGCGGAAGAGGGCCCGCAACGTAACCGTCCCGGTGCTTTCGTTCACCGTGACATCGGAGAATTGCAGTTCGCCCGTCACCGGATGGTACGAACCATCCGGCATGATCAGCCGCACCGAAGCGCGCCCACCTGCCAAGCCCGAACGATCGCGCAGCGCCAGCAATTCGGAGCTGGAGCGCGTCATGTCGACATACACGCGGTCGATCTGTTGGATCACCGCGAACGGCTCGGGTTGCGAGGGCGTGGCAAGTGCGCCCGGCGTTACCGACGACGCGCCGATGATGCCGCCGATCGGCGCGGTGACGCGCGAATAGCCAACGCTGATGCGCGCCGAATTGGCCGCCGCCGTCGCCTGATCGGCGGCGGCGCGTGCGTCATCGAATTCCTGGCGGCTGATGGCGTTGATATCGATCAGCGATTGGTAGCGTTCAAACCGCGCCCGCGCCGAAGCAGCGGCGGCGTCGGCGGCGGCGAGATCAGCGCGCGCCGGCCCAGCGTCGATTTCGTACAGCACTTGGCCCGCGCGCACCGTTGCGCCCTCGCGGAAATTGCGGGCGCGAACGATGCCGCCGATCTGCGGACGCACTTCGGAAACTTCGAACGCCGACACCCGGCCCGGCAACCGAATGGTGTGTTCGTAACTCTGCGCAGCGATCTCCACCACGCCCACTTCAGGCGGCGGCATCTGCCCATTCTGCGCCGACGCGCCTGGGTTGCCGCACGCCGCCAGAGCCAGCAAACTCGCGGAAATGGCGAATGTAGCAGCGGCGCTCGCGATCCTGCGCGGCGCGAAGCTTGGGTTTGCGTTCGCCCCTCGCGGACGTAATGGTTTCAATACGGCGTTCATAAATGTTCCGCGGGCCCGAACGGCCCGTCCCCCGGATGATCGATCGATGATGGGCGCGATATGGGGAGTAACAATGAACGTCCAAGCACTTCAGGCAAAATTGCGACAATTGGCGGCTGAAAAAACACGTTGCTGCGCCTCGGCGCGGCGCCCTTTTGCGCTGCGCGCCTAAGTATTAAACGCTTGTTAGCTCAGCGCGGTCGCTTTCACGCACTGGTCACATACCCGCGCGCGGCGCATGGATGGGGCGGGAGGTGGTGATGAACAGCGTGTATACGGCGCTTGGCGCTACAGTGTTTTCGCTGATGTCGCGCCTCGCCACGGAGAAGGGTGCGGTCAATCTGGGGCAGGGCTTCCCGGAGGACGATGGGCCTATCTTGCTTCGTGAAGCCGCCGCGCGCGCCCTGATTGAAGGGCCCAACCAATACCCGCCGATGCCCGGCTTGCCAGTGCTGCGCCAAGCCGTGGCCGCGCACTACAATTCCCATCACGGCCTCGATCTCGACTGGCAAAGCGAGATCACCATCACCTCCGGTGCGACCGAAGCCATCGCCGCGGCTTTGCTCGCGTTCATCGAGCCCGGCGATGAAGTCGTGCTGTTTGAGCCGATGTACGATGCGTATTTGCCGATGGTGCGCCGCGCCGGCGGCGTGCCGCGCTTCGTGCGCCTTCAACCGCCGCATTGGCGCGTTACCGACGAAGCGCTCGCCGCGGCGTTCAGCGCCAAGACGCGCGTTGTCGTGATCAACACCCCGCTCAACCCCGCCGCCAGCGTCATGGGCGCCGACGAGCTCGCGCTCGTCGCCCGCTATTGCGAACGCTTCGACGCGATCGCGATCAGTGACGAGGTGTGGGAGCACGTGCTGTTCGATGGCCGCGAGCATGTCTCAATGCTTCACCATCTGCGCAATCGCACGCTCAAGATCGGCTCCGCCGGCAAGATGTTCTCGATGACTGGCTGGAAGGTCGGCTTTGCCTGCGGCGCACCCGCGCTCACCGAGCTTTTCGCCAAGGCACACCAGTTTCTTACATTCACGACGCCGCCCGCTTTGCAGATCGCCGCGGCCGAAGGTCTCCACTATCCGCGCGCGTATTTCGACGCCATGCGCGCTGACTTTCAGCGCTCCCGTGACCGCTTGGACAACGCGCTTAAGCAGGAAGGCTTCGTCACGCTGCCATCGGCCGGCGCGTATTTCCTTAGCGTGGATCTACCCGCGTCCGGCATCGCCTTGAGCGACGAGGACTTCGCCATGGCCTGTGTGAAAAATCACGGTGTGGCCGTCATTCCCTTTTCACCATTTTACGCCGGCCCAGGTGCGCCGCCCTTGGCGCGCCTATGTTACGCCAAACGCGACGCCACGCTCGATCGCGGCGTTGAAGCGCTGGCGCGTGCGCGGCGTGCGCTCACATGAGTGGGGAGGGCCCCGTTTTCACGCTCGACGCCGCCAAGCGTCGCCTCAGCTGCGATCCGCACCAGCGCGCGTTCCTGCAAAATCCCCACGCGCTTTACGCCCGCCTCCATGCAGAAGCGCCCATCGTGTTCTGGGAAGAATACGGGCTGTGGTGTGTGGCCGGCCACGATGCGGTGAACCGAATCTTTCGCGACAAGCGTCTCGGCCGCGAACCCCGCGACGCGCCGACCGGCGCGCGCACACACCTTGCGGATTTCGATGCGTTTGAGCGCTGCTCCATGCTCCAGCTCGAACCGCCGGCGCACACAAAACTCCGCACGTTGGTGAACCGCGCGTTCGTCTCGCGCCAGGTCGAGCGCTTGCGGCCGAGCATCGAGGCGTATTGCAATGAATTGATCGACACGCTTCCCAGCGGGCCGTTCGATCTCTTGCCCACTTACGCCACGCCCATTCCCATCCGTGTCATCGCCGATCTGCTTGGCGTGCCGGCGGAGATGGGCCCGCAACTCGTGTCCTGGTCCAACCGCATGGTCGCCATGTACATGCACGGCCGCACCGAGGCCGTGGAGCGCGACGCCAACGACGCGACGCGCGATTTCGTCGCCTTCATGCGTCTTTACGTCAGCGAACGTCGCCGCGCCCCGCGTGAGGATCTGCTCAGCGCGCTCATCGTTGCGCATCAAGAAGGTCAGCGTCTCAGCGAAGACGAATTGATCTCCTCGGCCATCCTGCTCCTCAACGCCGGTCACGAAGCTACCGTCCACCAAACCGGCAACGCCGTGCGCCTCATCCTCGCGCAACACGGCGATCCGCGCCGCTTCTTCGCAACTTCCGACGCGAGCGCAGCGACGGTTGAGGAATGCCTTCGGCTCGCGCCGCCGCTGCACATGTTCACGCGCATTGCCTATGAGCGTATCGAACTCGCGCCAGGCGTCATCCTTGAACCGGGGCAGGAGACAGGCCTGTTGCTCGCCGCCGCCAACACCGATCCCGCCGCCTTCGCCAACCCACTTGGTTTCGATCCCACGCGCGCTGATCAGAAGAACGTCTCTTTCGGCGCTGGCATTCATTTCTGCGTCGGCGCGCCGCTTGCGCGCCTGGAACTGCAAATTGCGCTGCAAACGCTTTTCATGCGGGTTCCGACGCTGCAGCTCGTCGAAGAATCGCACTTCCGCGATGCCTATCATTTCCACGGCCTCGAACGCCTGCTATTGAGCGCGCACTCTTGAGGGAGGGGATCATGCAGACACGCCGGCGCTTCGCGCAATTGTCCTTGGGTGCGCTCGCGGTAGCCTGCGGGCCGCGCGAGCCCAGCGATCTGATCATCCGCGGCGGCGCCATCTACACCGGCGCGCCCAACAAGCCGCGCGCCGATGCGATCCGCATCGCCAACGGCCTGTTCGCCGCTGTCGGCACGCTCGAGGAGGCCCGCGCCGCCGGCCCCGCGCGTGAGATCGATCTGCGTGGCGCAACCGCGTTTCCCGGCTTCGTCGATGGTCACGTGCACCTGATGGGTGTCGGCATGGCGGCGATGATCCTTGATCTTGTCGGCGTTGAATCCATCGCAGCGCTGCAAGAGCGCCTGCGCACATACGCGGCAGCGAACGCTGAAGGTCCGATCCTTGGTCGCGGCTGGATCGAAACGCATTGGCCGGAAGCTCGCTTCCCCAATCGCGCCGATCTCGACGCCGTGGTCGCCGATCGCCCCGTTCTGCTTGAGCGGGTGGATGGTCACGCGGCCATCGCGAATTCCGCCGCGCTCACGCTCGCAGGCATCGACGGCGCAACGCGCAATCCCGATGGCGGCAGCATCGAGCGCGATGCGTCGGGCGCGCCAACCGGCATGCTGATCGACAACGCCGTGAACCTCGTCGCCAGCCGCATGCCCGCCTCAACCGAAGCGCAGCGCCGCGATGCGCTGCGCCAGGCCGCGCAACTTTACGCGCAACGCGGTTGGACCGGCGTCGCCAATATGAGCACCAGCGCGGCCGAAGCAGACCTTTTCCGATCCTTCGCGCAAGCCGGCGAGCTGCCTTTGCACGCCGACATTTACCTCACGCCTGAAGATTCCGCAGGCGTGTTCGAGCGCGGCCCATTCGCGGATGGCTCCGGCTTGGTGAATGTCCGCGGGGTCAAGCTCTACATGGATGGCGCGCTTGGTTCACGAGGCGCTGCCTTGCTTCAGCCTTATAGCGATGCCGCCGGCAACGGCCTCTTGGTCACGCCGGTTGAGGACATTCGGGAATATCTCGGCCGCGCGCGCCAGCGCGGCGTACAAGTGGCCACCCACGCCATCGGGGATCGCGGCAATCGTCTGGTGCTCGACGCCTATCGCGACACGTTCGGAGAAGATCGCGATGGCTTGCGCCGTGCGCGTTGGCGCATCGAGCATTCGCAAATCATCTCGCCGCAGGATTTGCCACGCTTCGCGCAAATGGGCGTCGTCGCTTCGATGCAGCCGTCGCATGCGATCAGCGATCTCTATTTCGCGCCAGCGCGTCTGGGCCCAAGCCGTCTTGCCGGCGCCTATGCCTGGAAATCTCTACTGAACTCAGGCGCGGTGATCGCCGCCGGTTCCGACGCGCCGGTGGAGAAGGGCGATCCGCTCATTGAGTTTTACGCCGCCGCTTATCGCCACGATCTGCAAGGCGCCGCCGGCGCCGATTGGAACCCAAGCGAAGCCGTCAGCCGCGAGGAAGCTTTGCGCATGCTCACTTGGGGCCCAGCCTACGCCGCTTTCCAGGAAACCGAGCGCGGAACCATCGAAGTCGGCAAGCGCGCCGATGTCAGCACGTTCTCGGTCGATCTGATGCAAGCGCCATTCGCGCAAATTCCCACGGCGCAGGCCGTTCTCACCATTAGCGACGGCCGCATCACGCACACGCAGTTAGGATGAGCCTAAGCCCTCCCTCGATGGGAGGGCGCCGCGAAGCGGCGGGAGGGTGACGCCCGCCATCGTTCGAGAACGAGCCTCATGTGGCTAAGCCCGCAACGTTGCAGGCCGCACCTCCTCAGTCAGCTCGCTGCGCTCACTGACAGCTCCTCCATCGAGGAGGAGCGGGCGCAAACAAAAAGCGCGCGACCTGCGGGGTCGCGCGCTTTTCTAACTCACAAACCGAAAGCTTACGCCGCGACGGTGGCGCCGGCTTCCTGCGGGTCGCGCAGCACATAGCCGCGGCCCCAAACGGTTTCGATGTAATGTTCGCCGCCCGTGGCCGCCGCCAGCTTCTTGCGCAGCTTGCAGATGAACACGTCGATGATCTTCAGTTCCGGCTCGTCCATGCCGCCATAGAGATGGTTCAGGAACATCTCTTTCGTCAAAGTCGTGCCTTTGCGGAGCGAGAGCAGCTCCAGCATCTGATATTCCTTGCCGGTCAAATGGATGCGCTGACCATTGGCTTCGGTCGTTTTGGCATCGAGATTGACGACGATGTCGCCCGTTCTGATAACGGAATGAGCGTGCCCCTTCGAGCGGCGGACGATCGCGTTGATGCGGGCGATCAGCTCGTCCTTGTTGAAGGGCTTGGTCATGTAATCGTCGGCGCCGTAGCCCAGGCCACGCACCTTCGTGTCGATGTCGGCCGTGCCCGAGAGGATCAGGATGGGGGTGTTCACCCGCGCCACCCGCAGCTGCTTCAGCACGTCATAGCCGTGCATATCCGGCAGCGTGAGATCGAGTACGATGATGTCGTAATCGTACAGCTTGCCCAGATCGATGCCTTCCTCGCCGAGATCGGTCGAGTAGATATTGAACCCTTCGGACTTGAGCATCAGCTCGATGCCCTGCGCTGTCGCGCTATCGTCCTCGATCAACAAAACCCGCATATTGCCCTCTCCGACCACAGCGCGCAGAGCGCACCGCCCCGAGGCTCGTTAAGCTTTCAAGCTATTAACAGACTCAGCGGTTAACAAAGTCTGATGCTCGCCCGCTTTTCTTAACGTCGCCGCGACTCCTTAGAATCAAGCTTCGCGAATCCGCGCAAGGGGTTCGGAGCGATATAGTGCGCAAGCGCTACCAGTAGATTTTGAATCGGTTTGCAAACGAGGCTTACAGCGCCTCACATTTCTTAATTTGCGATTTACCAAACCCACTGATGCAGGTGGGGAGAAGTATGCCGTCGTTTCTTTCATCTCTCGCGCACGACATCGATGCGCTTGATCCGCGCCGATATGGCGGGCGCGTCACCGGCTTATCCGGCGCCCTCATTGAAGCGTCAGGTCCGATGGAAGCGCTCGCGCTCGGCGCGCGCGCGACCATTGATGGCGTGCGCCCAACGCGCGGCGAGATCGTCGGCTTTCGCGGCGATCGCGCTTTGCTCGCGCCGTATGATTCAATCGAAGCGATCCGCCCTGGCGCACGCGTGATGCTCGAAGGGGCCGCGCCCATGGTGCGCCCGTCGCGCGCTTGGCTGGGCCGTGTCATCGATTGCTTCGGCCAACCGGTTGACGGCGAGGGCCCGCTACCGCTCGGGCTGAAGCCGCGCCTCGTGCGTGGGCCGCCGCCCTCGGCGCACGAACGCGCCCGCGTCGGCGCGCGCCTCGATACCGGCGTGCGCGCGCTCAACATCTTCGCAGCGCTCTGCCGCGGCCAGCGCATGGGCGTGTTCGCCGGTTCCGGCGTTGGCAAGTCGGTGCTCATGTCCATGCTCGCGCGCGGCGCGGCGGCGGATGTGATCGTCATCGGTCTCGTCGGTGAGCGCGGCCGAGAGGTGAAAGAGTTTCTCGAGGACACGTTGGGCGAGGAGGGGCGTCGCCGCTCCGTCGTCGTCGTCGCCACGTCAGACGAAACCGCCGCCCGCCGCCGTCTCGCGCCGCATATGGCCAGCGCCATCGCCGAACATTTCCGCGACGAAGGCCTCGACGTTCTGTTGTTGGTCGATTCCGTCACTCGCCTGGCCATGGCGCAACGCGAGATCGGCCTCAGCGTCGGCGAGCCGCCGACCACCAAGGGCTACACGCCGTCCGTCTTCGCCGAGCTGCCCAAACTGCTCGAGCGCGCCGGCCCCGGCCGCGAAGGCGAGCAGGGCTCCATCACCGCGCTCTTCACCGTGCTCGTCGACGGCGACGATCACAACGAACCGATCGCCGACGCCGTGCGCGGCATCCTCGACGGCCACATCGTCATGGAGCGCGCCATCGCTGAACGCGGGCGCTACCCGGCGATCAATGTCTTGAAATCCATCTCGCGCCTCATGCCGATGTGCCATACGGCCGACGAGAACGAGCTGGTGAAACGCGCGCGCGCAACGCTCGCGCTCTATGGCGAGATGGAAGAACTGATCCGCATCGGCGCCTACAAACCCGGCGCCGACGTCGAAACCGATTACGCCATCCGCGTCCGCCCCGCCGTCGAGGCCGTGCTCACGCAAAACCGGGACGAACAAAGCGACATCCACGACGCCTTCCGTATGCTCGAGGAAGCGCTCACTTGAACCCCCTCCCCTTGTGGGGAGGGGGCAGGGGGCGGGGTGAAGCGCCGACATTGGAATATTGAACAGGGTGCAGAGATGAAACGCCAAACGCAGAGCCTCACCCCATCCCCAACCCCCTCCTCTCAAGAGGAGGGGGCTTCAAGATGAAAGCGCTTCGCACACTCCTTCGTGTCGCCAAAGCCGATCTCGACATCCTGCAGCGCGCGCTGGGTGATCAGCTCAACAAGCAAATCGCCGTCGAGGAGCGTATTCGCACGCACGAGCAGGCGTTACTGAACGAGCAAAAGGCCGCTCTGCGTGATTACGAAAGCCACCGCGCCTTCAGTGGCTACGCCGCAGTCGCGCGCGCGGGCCGCGATGCACTCCAAGGCGAACTCATCGCCATCGGCCAAGAAATCGACCGCCTGCGCACGCTGATCTCCGAAGCCCACGTCGAAATGCGCAAATTCGAACGCCTGATCGAACTCGAAGAGCAACGCGACAAAGCCGTCGCCGAAAAACGCGACGCCGACGCGCTGGATGAAATGGCGACAATGCGTGCAGGGCGGGCGCTCAGAAGCTAAAAGGTGAGCGCAAGCCCTCCCTCGATGGGAGGGCGCCGCAAAGCGGCGGGAGGGTGCGCCCTCGACGATGAAGGTGAGCCGCGTGAGGCTAAGCGTCAAAACGCGGCGCGCCACGCCTACTTGCTGCGTTTCGAAAGCACTTCACGCAACTCTAAGATAATCTTCTGACCCTGCGCCGTGCGTCCGTTCGAGTCCGTTGGGTCGGCCTCGAAATGCGCACGCATTTCATCCGAAAGCGCCCGCATCGTTTCATAGCGCTGCTGGCCGATCTTCTTCCGCACGACAGCGAGCCCTTCGTTGAACTGAAAGAACACGCTTTCGACGTTACGCCCCGGGAAGTGACCTGTCTTGTCCTCGAACGTTGGCGATTGCAGCATCATCATCGCGAGAAAATCCATGAGCTCGCCGACGTTCTGCGGAACGTAAGGAGTATAGTCGCGGGCCATCTTCAGTTTCCTCGCGGTCGGGTAATAAGATAGGTGCTTTGCTGACCCAATTGGCTTGGCCTCACGACAACGACTGCCGTCGGCCGAAAGTCAGCGCCAAAGATGCCTCGTATCTGTTGCTGAGCAAGCGTCTTTGGCGTCAGTGTTACGTCAAAAGCGACGTCGGCAACGCGAGCGTCCGGGATTCGATAGCTGCGTTCAGAGCCCATGGTTCGATAGGCACGGTTGTTGATGCGCACAGGCTCGCCCGGCGCAGTTGAAATGCCGAACAGGCGCATATGTTCTCGAAGCTGCGTACGAACTTGCCCATCGACAAAGTTGCCGATCGCCTCCTCGCGGGAAAGACGTGCACTCAATCTTCCATCGTTGTATAGGCGAACTCCCTCTGCGTAAGCCCCGTTCGCCGCCCGCTGCATGATCCGAAGCGTTTCGACCTGCAATGCTTGAGGATCGCCGCGCACGAGATACAGCGCAACAGCACGGTCGGCGCGCAACGCCGCAAGCAGGTTGTTTCTGCCCTCAATCGTAGTCGGAAATCCACCTGGCTCCGCCGAGGTGGGGGCACGGTAGTTTGAATCAATGCTTTGGATTTCGCGTATGATCGTCTGACTCAAATTTCGTGTCGCTTGTTCATTCGCCAACATTCCCGGCCCGGACAAATTTAGGAAGGGCTCAAGCGGCGTCAGAATCGCGCCTGCTGGCGTGTTCGGCGTGACGCCGAAAATCTGGCGCAACGAGTCGGTCGGCGGTCGATTGCCGCCGACGCGATCACGCGGATCGCGTGGAGGCCGCGGATCACGCTGCTTTGGCCCGCTGCGAGGCTTGACACCGCCGCCGTCCACCCATTGACCGCCATCCGGCGTGCCGCGCGGGGAACGCGGTTGTTCGCGCCAGCGCGGATTGTGTTTGTGCTCGCCGCGAGTGATCAGCGCGCGCTTGATTGCGGCGAGTTCAGCGCGAAGTGCGGCGTTGAGGGCGAGGCTGAGTTTGATCCAGCTTCGTTCGTCATTGTTGAGCATGTGCCTTGGGCCTGGAGTTCAGGCCACAAGGCTACGCGCGCCGCAGGTCGGTCGGATTGTTTGCGCGAAGTTTCGCGCAACGTGCTGTCGTGCGTTGTTTTCTTCGATACGAATGCGGGGATTGACGCGCCTCTATCCGCGCATTCTCAACCCGCGTTCAGCGCTTCCACGATGCGGATGATATCTTCATACGCCTGGCTCTGCGGATGCCGCACAGGCAGCGGCGTTTGCGCGCGGATCGAGTCCGGCACGCGCGGATCGCGGCAGATGACGCCGGCGAATTTCGGCTTGAAGCCCAGATATTCGTGACACGCGAGCGAGAATTGGTCGAACACCTTGCGGCCTTTGACGCGGTTCTCCGCCATGTTGACGATCACCCACGGCACAACCGCCGCGCCCTGCAGCCGCAGCAGCTTCACCAAAGCGTACGCATCGGTCAAAGCCGTGGGCTCTTCGGTCGTCACCAGGATCAGCCGATCGGCGGTGCGCGCGAAGCGCAGCACGGTCGGATCGACGCCGGCGGCGAGATCGAGAATGATGCGGTCATAGTGCGGCGCGAGCTTCGGCAGGCCGTTGGCGATGCGCGCCACTTCCTCAAGCTTGATCGCGCCCAACGCGCCCGAGCCCGAATGCCCGGCGATCAAATCGAAGCCGCCTTGCCGGCCAGGTCCGCCCAGCACCGGCGTCACCGCCGCGTCGAGTTCCAGAAAACCGCGCACCACCGAATGCACGTCCGCCTGCGGCCGCACGCCGAGCTGCACGTCAACGTTCGCGAGGCCCAGATCGCAATCGACCAGCAAAGCCCGCTGCCCGGCGCGGCCAAACGCCGTCGACAGCATCGTCGACACCCACGTCTTGCCGACGCCGCCCTTGCCGGAGGCGACAGCAAAGATCGGCGCTGCGCGCGTGCGCGGCAGCGGCGTCTCGATCGGCTGTGCGCTCGACTTTGAGCCTGACATATCCGGATATAGCGCCCGAATCCGTTCACGGGTCGTTAGCGCGCCGGTGCGATTTGGTTAGCGAGAGGTTAAGCTGTTACGCTGGGGTCACAAAAAGGAGCCGCCCATGATCCGTCGTCGCATTGGACAAGAAGGCCGCGCGGTCAACGCCATAGGCCTCGGCTGCATGGGCATGTCCGCGTACTACGGCGCGCCGATGGCCGAAGCGGAGGGCGTAACACTCCTGCATGCGGCGATCGAGAAGGGGGTCGACCATTTCGACACCGCCGAAATGTACGGCTTCGGCGCCAATGAAAGCCTGCTGGGCGCTGCCTTCCACGATCGGCGCGAGAAGGTTTTCATCGCCACCAAATGGGGGCCCGTCGCCGATCCCGTGACCAAGCTGCCTTCGGGTGTTGTCGATGGGTCGGAGGCGAACATGCGCCGCGCGGTTGAGAATTCGCTGCGCTATCTGCGCACCGACCACATCGACCTCTATTATCTGCATCGCAAAGATCCCGCCACGCCGATCGAAGTCTCGGTCGCGGCGATGGCGAAGCTGGTGCAGGAAGGCAAAGTGGGCGCCATCGGCCTTTCGGAAGTAAGCGCCGAAACGCTACGCGCCGCGCACGCCGTGCATCCCATCGCCGCCGTGCAGTCCGAATATTCTCTGTTCACGCGCGATTATGAGGCCGACGTCATCCCCGTCTGCAAGGAACTGGGCGTGACGTTCGTCGCCTATTCGCCGCTTGGCCGCGGCTTGCTCACGGGCGCATTCTCCAAGGATTGGAAGCCCGACGGGCCGGACTTCCGCGCCTTGATGGCGCCGCGTTTCAGTGGCGAAGCGCTGGAGGCGAACCTCGCTCTGGTCGCAGAAATCGAAGCGCTGGCGGCGGCTAAGCGCGTTGCCGCTGGGCAGATCGCGCTGGCCTGGGTGCTCTCGCGCGGCGATCATATCGTCGCCATTCCCGGCACAACCAAGCTTGCGAACCTGGAAAGCAACCTTGCCGCTGCGGATGTCGCCTTCAGCGCCGACGAAGCCGCGCGCCTCGATACGATCGCCGCGCGGGTACAGGGGCAGCGTTACAACGAGCGCGGCATGAAAGCGGTGAACGCGTAGCGCTCAGCTTTCTCGATGGGCGGGCGCTAAACCTGCCCCATCGCCTTCAGCCGCACCTTCGCGTGCACTTCGCTCTGGCTCAGCACCGCCGTTGACGGCCGGAAGCGTTCGATCAGCGAGCGCACATAAGGCCGGATCAAAGGCGAGGTGAGCAGCACCGGGGTCTCGCCCATTTGCGCCGCGCGCTCGAAAGCGCCACGCACATCGGCGACGAATTCGTGCAGCTTCGACGGCGCGAGCGCGAGCTGGCGGCTTTGGCCTTCGCCGACGAGCGCTTCGTTGAAAATCTGCTCCCAAGTGGGGGAGAGCGTGATGATCGGCAGCGCGTTTTCGCCATTGCGATGCTGCCAGCAAATCTGCCGCGCGAGGCGCCCGCGTACGTGCTCTGTCACCAGCACCAGATCGTGGATCGCCGGCGCCGCTTCCGCGATCGCTTCGACGATCGCCGTCAGATCGCGGATCGACACGCGCTCCTTCAGCAAATTCTGCAGCACGCGCTGCACGCCGGACCATGAAATGTGCTGCGGTGCGACATCGCCCAGCAAATCCTGCGTCTCTTTCGGCAGGTCTTTGATCAGCTTGCGCACTTCCGCGAAGGTGAGCAGGTCGCTCATGTGCTCTTTCACGATCTCGGTGAGGTGCGTGGAGAGCACTGTAGCGGGATCAACCACCGTATAGCCGCGGAAGCTCGCTTCCTCGCGCGCACGATCGTCGATCCACATCGCGTCGAGCCCAAACGCCGGCTCCTTGCACGGTTCGCCCGGCAGCGAGATGCCTGCGCCCGTCGGGTCCATCGCCAACAGCGCACCGATTTTCAGTTTACCTTCGCCGGCTTCCATCTCGCGCACGCGCACCTGATACGCGTCCGGCGCCATCTGCACGTTGTCGAGGATGCGCACGCTCGGCATCACGAAGCCGAAATCCTGGGCGATGGTCTTGCGCAGCGCCTTGATTTGATCGGTGAGGCGCCGGCCCTGCACGTCATTGATCAGCGGGATCAGCGAGAAGCCGAGCTCGACGCGGATATCGTCCATCGCCAAGGACGCCGAGGGCGCTTCCTCCACCACTGGCGCGGGCTCCGGCGCAACCGCCGCGTCGTGTGCTGCGTCGCGCGTTGTCTTGTACAAGTGCCACGCCAACAACCCCGACGCGCCGGCCAGGATGAAGAACGGAATCTTCGGCATGCCCGGCAGCAAAGCCACGCCCGCGGCGCACGCCGCGACGATGCCAAGTGCTTGCGGATAGTTCGCGAATTGCCGCGCCAGCGCTTTATCCGCCGCTCCGTCGACGCCTGCCTTCGTCACCAGCAAGCCCGCCGCCACCGAGATGATGAGCGCCGGAATCTGCGTCACCAAGCCGTCGCCGACGGTGAGCAGGATGTAAGAGTGGCTGGCTTCCTCGAACGGCATGCCATGCGACACCATGCCGATGATGATGCCGCCAATGACGTTGATGAACACAATCAGCAGCCCGGCGATCGCATCGCCGCGCACGAACTTGCTCGCGCCGTCCATCGCCCCGAAGAAGGAGCTTTCCTCTTCCAGCGCCTTGCGCCGCTCGCGCGCCTGCGTCTCGTTGATCAGGCCGGCGGACAGATCGGCGTCGATCGCCATCTGTTTGCCAGGCATCGCGTCCAAGGTGAAACGCGCCGCCACTTCGGCGATCCGCGTCGAGCCTTTGGTGATGACCACGAAGTTCACGATCACCAGGATCGCGAACACGATCACGCCAATCACGAATTCGCCGCCCATGACGAAATTCGCGAACGCCGCGATCACTTCGCCCGCCGCGTGCTCCCCATTCTGGCCGTTGGCGAGGATGAGCCGCGTCGAGGCGATGTTCAGCGCAAGCCGCAGCAACGTCGCCAGCAGCAGCACGGACGGGAACGACGTGAACTCAAGCGGCCGCTTGATCATCAACGCCGTCATCAGCACCAGAATCGAAAACGTGATCGACAACGCCAGCAGCATATCGAGCAGCAATGGCGGCAGCGGCACCAGCATGATCGCCAGAATGCCGAGCACGCCCGCGGCCAGCGCGATGTCCCCGCGCAACAGCATGCGCGGCAAATCGTTGAACGTAATGCCGGGGCGTTGTGGTTGGACGGCGTCTGTCATCTTCCCCTCCCCTTGAGGGGAGGGGGCAGGGGGTGGGGTGAAGCGCGACGCAGGGCGTTCTTGCGGTTGCGCTCTGTATGTAGAATTTCTGAGCGTGGAGTTTCACCCCACCCCCTTACCCCCTCCTCTCGAGAGGAGGGGGGGCGGACTCGTCGCGCCGTTCTCATCAAGCCGCTTGCCCCGTCGGGGCCGGCGGCACGCGCACGCCTTCGTCCGAATAGAGCTTCAGCTTGTTGCGCAATGTACGGATGGAAATGCCGAGAATATTCGCCGCGTGCGTTCGATTGCCGAGGCAGTGCGTCAGCGTCTCCAGGATCAAATCCTGCTCGACTTCCGCCACCGTGCGGCCCACCAGATTGCGCGCCGCCGCTTGCGCAGCTTCAATCGCCACGCCAGCGCTATCGTGACGGGCGCCCACCGGCGCGCCGTCTGGCGCGCGGATCGCGTCAGGCCCGATCATCTCACCGTTCGCCAGCAACACCGCGCGGTGCATCGCGTTTTCCAGCTCGCGCACATTGCCCGGCCAGCGATGCGCCATCACCTGGGTCAACGCCTCAGGACCCAACTTGCGGGCAGGGCGATCATTTGCGCGCGCATACTTTTCAATGAAGAAGCGCGAGAGTGCGGCCAGATCGTCCTTGCGCTCACGCAACGGCGGGATGCGCAAGTTCACGACGTTCAACCGGTACAGCAAATCCTCGCGGAACTCGCCGTCGCGAACGCTCTGCGCCATATCGCGGTTCGACGTCGCCAAGATGCGGATGTTCACCGGCACTGGCTTTGACCCGCCGACGCGATCGATCACACGCTCCTGCAACGCGCGCAGCAGCTTCGATTGCAGCCGCAAATCCATTTCCGAAATTTCGTCCAGCAGCAACGTGCCGCCATCGGCTTCCTCGAACTTGCCGATGCGCCGCGCGATTGCGCCAGTGAAGGCGCCTTTCTCGTGGCCGAACAGTTCGCTTTCCAGCAATTGCTCAGGGATCGCCGCGCAATTGACGGCGATAAACGGCTTGTCCTTGCGCTTCGATTTCTTGTGGACATGCCGCGCCAGCACTTCCTTGCCGACGCCGCTTTCGCCAGTGATCAGGATTGACGCATCCGAGCCCGCCACCTGTTCGGCCAACGCGATCACCTGCTTCATTGAGGGATCGTCGGCGATCAGAGGGCGATCATCGTCACACACCGCGGCGAGGACAGCGGCGATAAGCTCCGCATCTGGCGGCAATGAGATGTACTCGCGTGCGCCTTGGCGGATCGCACGCGCCGCCATGTTCGGATCGATACCCACGCCGGCGGCCACTACAGGCACGACGATGTGTTCGGTCAGGTTCGCCGCGATCAACGCCGCGATGTCGAGCCGTGCATCCACCATGAGCAGATCGGCCCCGCGCCCCGCGCGCAGCGCGTGGGTGGCTTGTTCGATCGTGTCGACATGCGCGACCTTCGCGCCATGATCCATGGCGATCCGGGTGGCGGCGGAGATCTGCCCTCCGAGCGGACCAACAATTAGCAGACGCATATGCTCACTCCCGCAACGCTTCAGGCCGCGTCGCCGTCCTTGATGATTTCCGTCATGGTTACGCCCAGCCGTTCGTCGACGACGACGACCTCGCCGCGCGCAACCAGACGGTTGTTCACGTAAATGTCGATCGCCTCGCCAACCTTGCGGTCGAGTTCGATCACCGATCCGCGCGTCAGGCGCAGCAACGACGCCACTTCCAAATTGGCGCGCCCGAGCACCGCCTGGATGTTCACCGGCACATCGTAGACGGCGGCCAGATCGGACGCGCTGCGGTCGCCGATGTCGAAGCCGCCGAGATCCTGTTGTGGGGAGGGCGCCAGCTCATCGAGTTTGAGGTTGCTTGTCATTGTCCATCGTCCTCAATGCGTCGCCATCGCCGAAGCCAGCGCGGCCTCGACCAATTCGTCTACGCGCGCGGCCGTTTCATCCGGATCGAGCGACACCACGCCGTCCGACCAATCGATCACCACCGCGCCCTTCTTCAGGCCGGGCTCAACGCGCACCAACACCGCGCCGGCATAAGCATGCGCGGCGCTCATTTCTTCGATGCGCGGCTTCAAATCGTCAGCGAGTTCCGCCGGGAGTCGTACAACCAAGCGCGGCTGGTGTCGCAGAGCGTCCATCGCCGCTTCGATCGCCGCGGCGGCCGGCTCTTGGCCAAATGCATCGAGCGCCCTTCCAGCGATCTTGCGCGCCGCCGCCATCGCCACGCGCACCGCTTCCTCGCGCATTGCGCGGCTCTCAGCGTCAAGCCGGGTCAACACCGCCGAGGCCGCGTCGGCGAGGCTTTGAAGGTGCGCCGCGCTCTGGCGCTCAGCCGCGACCATCGCGTCGTGTTTGGCTTTCTCATGCGCGCGCTGCTTCTCCGCCTCGGCTTCCTCGGGGGTAAGGCGCCGCGACGCATCCTTCACAATCCCGCCGTCAGGCGTGAACTCGGTGTCAAAAACGTATTTGCGGATGTTGCTCATCAATAGATCAGCTCATCCTCGGACTTGCCGTCGCTCAGCATGATCTCGCCGCGCGCCGCCAAATCCTTCGCGATCGCCACCATGCGCGCTTGCGCGGCGTCGACATCCTTCAGGCGCACCGGCCCCATGGCCTGCATGTCTTCCTTCAAGATTTTCGAACCGCGCTCGGACATGTTGGATAGGAACATGCCGCGCAGCGCGTCCGACGCGCCTTTCAGGCCCAGCGCCAGATCTTGTTTGTCGACCGCGCGCAGCAATGTTTGGATGCCGCCGGAATCGAGTTTCGACAAGTCCTCGAACACGAACATCAGGGCGCGGATGCGGTCGGCGCTGTCGCGGCTCTTGTCTTCCATCTGCGCCAGGAAGCGGCTTTCCGTCTGGCGGTCGAAATTGTTGAATATTTCAGCCATCATCTCATGGCTGTCGCGCTTTGACGTGCGCGCGAGGTTGGACATGAATTCCGTGCGCAACGTCGTTTCGATCTTGTCGAGAATTTCGCGTTGCACCGGCTCCATCGCCAGCATGCGCAACATGCACTCTGTGGCGAATTCTTCTGGGAGCTCGCCCAGCACCTTCGCCGCATGTTCGGGCCGCACCTTGGCCAGCACGACCGCCACCGTTTGCGGATATTCGTTCTTCAGATAGCTCGCGAGCACCGTCTCGTTGACGTTGGCGAGCTTGTCCCAGATGTTGCGGCCGGCGGGGCCGCGAATTTCTTCCATCAGGGTTTCGACTTTTTCCTTCGGCAGGAAGGCATTCAGCATGCGCTGCGTCTGCTCGTAGGAACCCATCAGCGCGCCCGAGCCCGAAAGCTTCTGCACGAACTCAACGACAAGCGTTTCAACCGTCGTCGCCGGCACCACGCCAAGCGAGGACATCGCTTGCGAGATTTCCTTGATCTCTTCTTCGTCGAGCAGTTCCCAGAGCTTCTTCGCCTCCTCGCCCAAGCAGAGCAGGATGATCGCCGCCTTTTCAGGGCCGGTGTATTTGGACGTGTCCGCGCGCACCGCGACGGCGCCGCCTTCGGTCTTTGCGTCCTCGGCCTTGCCGGGTTTGGGGAGAGCGGCTGCCATGTTCGTTACATCGCGTTGTTGAGCCAGCCGCGGATGATCTGCATGGATTCATCCGGATGCTGATCGACGACTTCGGCGACCTTCTTGACCGACGATGCACGCACTCGGCCCTGAATCTGTGCGATGTCGATCGCCGGCTCGACGCTGCCGTCGCCATCGGGTGAGGGCAGACCTGCCGCGTAAGGCGCGCTCGGCAACGCCACCGCCGCGCCGCCAGTGCCCGGCAATGCTGGCGGCCCACCGCCGCCGCCGGCTGGCGAGCCCCGCACCAGCCCGCCGATCAGCGGCCGCAGCACGAAGAACACGAACGCCAGCGAAGCGATCAGCATCGCCGCGATCTCGATGATCCGCATCAGATCAAAGCTGCCGAAATCGAACATCCCGGGCGCCTCGGCTTCCGTGCCTGGTGCGTTCTGCGGCGCCGCGAATTGCACGTTGACCACTTCAACCAGATCGCCGCGCGGTTCGTTGAAGCCTACGGCCGAGCGCACGAGTTGGGTGATGCGCTGCATCTCTTCGTCGCTGCGCGGAGCGTAGGTGGCTTCGCCGCCTTCTTCCGCCGCAGGTGTCAGTACGCCGTTGACCGCAACCGCGACCGACAAGCGCCGCATCCGTCCGCCTTCGCTCACCTCCGTCCGCGTCGTGCGCGAAATTTCGTAGTTCACGGTTTCCGAGCTGGTCGAATTGTTGTCGGACTGGCCGCCGGTGCCACCGGCTGCGCCCGCGCCGTCCGGCACGTTCGCCGCCGACGTCGCCCCTTGCGCCGCGCGCCCGTCGCTGGACGAGCCGGTTTCTTCCGATGTCGAGGTCGAGCGCACGACCCGGCCTTCCGGATCGAAGCGTTCGGAGGTTTCGGACACGCGGTTGAAATCCATCTCCGCCGTCACCTGCACGCGTGCATTGCCCGGCCCGACGACGCCTTCAACGATGTCAGTCACCGTGCGGCGCACGCGCTCTTCCATCGCCACCTGACGCGCGTCCACGCCCTCCGCCGATGCGCCGGCTTCGCCTTCGCTCGCGGCGGCGAGCAGGCGCCCGGTTTCGTCGATGATGGTCACGCGATCGGTGGTCAGCCCCGGCGTCGCGCCGGCCACGAGATTGCGGATCGCCCGCACTTGACCCGGCGTCAGTGCGTCTCGGCGCAGCTGCAACACGATTGACGCCGACGGCTGTTCGCTCTCGCGCGAGAACAATTGCCGCTCCGGCAGCACCAGGTGCACGCGCGCCGAGGCGATGCCATCTAGCGATGCGATCGTGCGCGCCAGTTCGCCTTCGAGCGCGCGCAGGCGATTGATGTTCTGCTGAAACTGCGTCTGCCCAAGCGCATCGGGTTCGTCGAAAATCTCGTAACCGACGCCGCCGCGGGAGGGCAGGCCCTCCGCCGACAGCATCATCCGCGCTTCAAGCACACGCGAGCGCGCCACCATTACCGATGAACCGTCCGCGCCCAGCTCGTATGGGATCTCGGCTTGCTCCAGGCGCTGCGTGATCTCGGCCATCTCGCGCGTCTCGACGCCGGAGAAGAGGAGGCCGGATTCTTCGCCGCCCATGCGCAGCACGATCGTGAACAGCACCGCGGCCACAACCGCGATCACGCCCAACGCCGCGAAAAGGCGCGTGGGGCCTGCCTTAAGTAGAAAATCCGTGATCGCGTTCACGCCAACTGCCTCTGTCCCCACGGAGCGCACGAAATGGCCAGCGACGAATCACTGGGCAAATCTCGCCGGGTGGTGGGCAGAAATTTCCTGGTTCGCGTGAAGCAATGGTTAAATCGGAGGCAAACGGCAAAAGGCCCCCGGCTTTCGCCGAGGGCCTTTAGAAAATTCCGCTAGGGGCCGAGGCCGACGCCGAACTTAGAAGTTCGGCGCGCCGCGATAGTGCTGCAAGCGCGTGGTGCGCAGGCCCGGGAGCCCGTGCTTCTCGATCGACTTACGCCAGCCGTCGAACTCTTCTTCAGAGAGCCCGTAGCGAGCGCACGCGTCTTCGAGCGTGAGCAGGCCGCCGCGAACAGCAGCAACAACTTCCGCTTTACGGCGAATGACCCAACGGGTCGTGCCAGCCGGCGGCAGATCGTCCAAAGTGAGGGGATTCCCGTCGGGACCCATCACCACCCCATCATAGCGGCGTTGCTTCTGCATAGCGCCTTCTCCTTCGTTCTTAGCGCTCGTTGTACATGAGATCGCTAAAGAAACGACTAAGACCGGGAGTTAATCCTGATTAGGCGCTTGTCTCGAATTAGAACACGCCGGCTCTTACTCATTCCTTACCGGCAGCGTTATTTCTAGCGCTTGATCATCAGCAACTCTTCGAGCATCTGGTCCGCGGTGGTGATGATGCGCGACGCCGCAGAGTATGCGCGTTGCGTCGTGATCAGGTTCGTGAACTCCGCCGCGAGATCGACGTTCGACGCTTCGAGCACGCCAGATTGAATGCGCCCCGCGCCGCCCGCGTTCGAGGCGTTGATGTTGTAGAGGCCGGAGGCGAGGGTGGTGCGGAACGCGCCGCCCTGATCGGGCTTCAAGCCGTTGGGGTTCAAGAACGTCGCTAGCGGAATCTGGTAGAGCGCGCGCGCGCGGCCGTTTGAGAATTGCGCCGTCAGCATGCCGTCGCCTTCGAGCACGAGGCCCACGAGGTCGCCCGGCGGCACACCGTCCGCTGTCACCGAGGTGACGCCGAAATTGTTGGCGAACTGCGTCATGCCCGAACTCAAGTCCAGCGTGATCGCTTGATCCGACGCGCCGGTGGTCGCCGCCCAGTCGATGGTGAATGCGCCGTTGATGTTCTGCACCGTCGAGGCCGTGCCGTGACCGGCGACGGACGCCACCGTGCCATCG
Source organism: alpha proteobacterium U9-1i (assembly GCA_000974665.1). NCBI lineage: Bacteria > Pseudomonadati > Pseudomonadota > Alphaproteobacteria > alpha proteobacterium U9-1i. Next base: position 1,053,727 of record BBSY01000002.1, read on the forward strand.
GTGTTGAAGTTCAGGATGCCCGCCGACAACACGCCGCCGGTTGCGCCGCCGCCAGTAATGTTGGTCTGCGGACGCGCATACGATTCCACCCGCCAAGTGTTCGGGCCCGTCTTTAGGAAGCCGAACGCGATCGTCCGCGCCGCGCCCAAGCTGTCGAACACTTCCAGCGAGCTTTCAAAGTGCGGTGTGATCGTACCGGTCGCCATGTCGCCGACGTCATAGGCGCCTTGGGTGGCCGGGTTGTAGTCGGCTTGCGCCGAATTGAGGTTGGCGTTGAGGCCAACGTTCGCCGTTGGCTCCGCCAATCCGCCGACGCCGGACGTGTTCACCGGTTCGATCGCAGAGAGCGATGTTGGGCTCGACGTGACGCTGCCGTCGCTGCCCACCGGCCAGCCCTGCAGGAACAGGCCCTGCGCGTTGACCATGAAGCCGTCAGCGTCGATCGTGAACGAGCCCGCGCGCGTGAACAGCACGTTGCCGCCTTGCGCCAACGGCTGGTTGTTCGTCGAGACGATGAAAAAGCCTTCGCCCGAAACCGCGAGATCGGTAGGGGAGCGCGATTGTTCGAGCGAGCCTTGCAACGAGATCTGCTGGCGCGTCAGCGGCAGCACGCCGCCTGCATTGTAGGTGGTGTTTGAGTTCTGCGCATTGACCAACGCGCTGAAATCCACGCCACCGCGTTTGTAGCCAACCGTGTTGACGTTGGCGATGTTGTCCGAAATCACCGCCAGCGCGCTCGAATTGGCCGTCAAGCCCGACACGCCGGCCCGCAGGGCGGTATAGATCGACATTGTACTCTCTCCATCACGGGGCTCGCGTGTGCGGGCGCCGTTGCATTGCGTTTCGTCCCGCGCCTTCAGGGAAAGTGTGAAGCGGTTTCCCGCCCGGAAGGCGCGTATTCTGAGGCGAAGCGCTTCTGCGCGTGATGGGCGCTGGCGTTCAGCCGGCGCTGGAATTTCTGCTTCTGAGTTTAGCCGTCGAGCACTGAACGCACCGTATCTAGCCCGCGCGTGCCGGTCGGTGTGATGATGAGCGGCGTGGTTCCCGAAAAGTCGACGCCCATGATCATCTCGCGCACGGTGATCACCGACGACATTGCTTCAGCTTCGGCGTCCGTCGCTTCGACCACCATGCGATACTCGCCGGCCGGCGCCGTTTGCCCATTGGTCATCGTACCGTCCCACGCGAACAAATGCTCGCCCGCGGCGCGTGCGCCGTTGGTCTCGAACACAGTGGCGCCGGCGGCGTTCTTGATCTTGATGTTCACACTCGTGGCTGGATCGTCGAGACGATAAGCCCAGTTCGCCATGTCGTTCTCGCCGCCGCCGAACACAGTCTCGTTGCCTTCAACGATCGCGCTCTTGCCGATGTAGGAGAGCGCCGCACCGGCGGACGCTGCCTGATATTGTCCTACCAAGCCTTCAAGCTGCTCGTTGGTGCGGATTTGCTGTTCAACCTGGCTGAACTGCACCAATTGCTGTGTGAACTGCGTCGAATCCATCGGCGCGAGCGGGTCTTGGTTCTGCAGCTGCGCTGTCAGCAGCACGAGAAACGTATCGTAATTGTCCGATAGCCGGCCGCGGTCGCTTCCCGCTTGGGATTGCGACGCCGCGCTGATTGGATCAATCGCCATCGTTCAGCTCCTCACGCCACCAGATCCACGCGCACGCCCCGCCAGCTTTCAAGGCCGATCGGTCGTGCGGAGGCAGGGGCGGGTGTTTGTGTTTCATCGTCACCGCGCGCGCCGCGGCCAAATCCTTCGCCGGAATCCGCATCGGCGCGGCTCTCGCGTTGTTGTTTGAGGTCAAAACTCAAGCCGGTGTCGGACAGCTCAAGCCCTGCTGATTGCAGCGCTTGCTGCAAATCTCGCGCATTGCGTGCAAGCTCGGCCAGAGCGGAAGGATTGTCCGCCGTCACGACGGCCGTCACCTTGTGATCGCGCGACACTTCAAGTCGCACTTCCACCTTGCCAAGCTCTGGCGGGTCGAGCCGCATCTCGAAATGCGTGCTCTCGCCACTGAAGCGGCGAATGATCTCGCGCCCGACCTGCGCCGCCGCCGGCGCCGCGCGTACGATAGCGGTGTCGGCGGCTACTTGTGCGCTTTGCGGATTGAGTTGCGCGCTGCCGAGAGTGCTGGTCTGCATTTGCTGCGTCGGCGCCTGCTCGGGCCCATCCTGCGCCGCGAGCGCGGCGAGCGCCGCGAAATGATCTTTTGTTCCTGACGTGGGCGCTGAGTTTGCCTTCGGCGCATCCGCGTGCGGCTGCGGTTCGGCTTTCGCCGGACGCAGGTCTTGGCCGGTATCGAGCTTGACGCCTTCAGGCTTCGCGTCGCTGCGCTTCTCGGTCGCGTCCGCTTCAGACGTTTGCGCTGTGCGTATGGCCGGCGCCACGTGCGCGACAGCTTGCGCCTGCGCCGGAGCGTTGGGCGTCGCGTGCTGAACAGGCGCCTCTTCCGGCGCGCCATCGACTATGGTCGGCGCGGCCTCAGGCGTTTCTGCCTTCGCCGGCGCCTGATTTTTTGCTGAGGGTTCGGCAATCGGAGCGACGGGCGCGACCGACCCCGCCTTCGGCGCGACGGGCGCTTCGTTCTTCGGCGTCTCTCCAGCTTTCACCGGCGCCGGCGCGTCGATCGGCGCCGCAGGCGCGACCTCTGGCGTCTCCGCTCCGCCTTCAACAGGCGCCGCGTCCACCACAGGCGGCGCGTCGGCGATCAATTGAATCATCACCGGCGCTGGCGTCTCCGGCGGCGGGGCGGGAGTCGGTGCAACAACCGGCGCCTCAGGCGACGTTTCGGTCTTGTCCGTAGCCGACTTGTCCCTGGCTACGCTCTCAACCGGCTTTGTGTCCGCGTTCGTTTCGGTCGTCGCCTCGCCGAGATGGTCGTCGAAGCTCGGGCCCTCCGCGGCCGGCGCGCTGGGCTTGTCCGCGCGCACCGGTGGCGGCGCGGGCGCTCCCATGAAAGCGTCGACCTCGAAACTCATGCGTCCCCCGTAACCCAGCCCCGCACGCGAGACCGGCAAGAGACCTGAGCAAGCGCCGGGCCACGGCGGTAACTATAAAAACCCAAGCAAAAACAATCGTATTGCAGGGCATCACCGGGGCCGGGCGCCACCCCGTTAGGCAATTTCCGCCGGTTTACACGGCAGCTTTTGCCGCCGTTCACCATGTGGCCGGTTGCTTGCAATGGTGAATGAGGGCAGGGCCCGCGCCGCATTTCGCGCGTTGCCTTTGCCGGGGAGAATGCTGTGCGTTTTCAGTTGTTTGCACGCAGCCGTGGGCGCTCTGCGCCACACGCGCGCGCCCGGCAAATTTCGCCGCCCGCTAGGCGCTTTCTGCCGAGGGCCGCGTCATGACCTCACTCAACTCCGTCCTGCTCACCGGCCTCTCCGCCATCCGCGCCAGCCAAGCGGGCCTGGGCGTTGCGTCGCAAAACATCGCCAACGCCAACACGCCCGGCTATGTGCGCACCGAGCTCACGCTCGCGCCCCGCACCCAGCAGGGGCCGGGCGCCGGCGTCGAAGTCACGTCGATCCGCCGCGCCGCCGATCGCTTCCTGGCGACAGCCGCCTACATCTCCAACGCCACCTATGGCTCGGCCAATGTGCGCGCGGACCTTCTGGCGCGCGCCCAATCGAGCTTTGGCGATCCGAACTCCGACACCACCATGTTCGCGACGCTCGACCAATTTTGGTCGGCGATGACCGAGATCGGCGTCGATCCCGCATCCACCTTGCGCCGCGACGAAGCCGTCAGCGCATTGCAATCGACGTATTCTGAAACGCGCCGCGTCGGTGAATCGATTCAATCGCTCATCGCCGAGGCCGACCAGCGCATTTCCGACACCGTATCTCAGGCGCAAAGCCTGATGAACCGCATCGCCGCGCTCAACAAAGAGATTCAGCTCACCAAACGCTCAGGCGCGGAATCAAGCGCTGCCGAGAACGCCCAATCGGCGATGATCGATGAGCTCTCTGAATTGATGGACGTGCGCGTCTCGCCGCTCATTGAAGGTGGTGTCCACGTGCGCACCAGCGGCGGCGCGTTGCTCGTCGGCGTCAACGCCGCGACCTTGAGCTATTCGCCCAACAGCGCGCCGTTCGCCACGCACGGCGTCATCACCTTCAACGAAGACCTCGGCACCCAATCCAACATCGAGCCATTCCTATTGAGCGGTCAGCTCAAAGGCTTGCTCGATGCGCGCGACAAGGATCTCGCCGGTCTCGCCGAAGCGCTTGGCGGTTTCTCCGGCGCTCTCGCCGACGCACTGAACCAGGTTCACAACGAAAACGCTTCTGCGCCCGCCGTCGATGAGATGATCGGCCGTCAAACCGGCTTGCTCGCGACCGACCAGCACAATTTCACCGGCCGCACGACGATCGGCGTCGTCGATTCCGGCGGCAATCTGCGCCAGCGCCTCACCATCGATTTCACCGCTGGCACAATCACCGGCGAAGATCCCGCGGCCACCTATAATTTCGGCGGTTCCACCATCGCCAACATGGTCGCAGCACTCGACGCAGCGCTCGGCGCCGCTAATCCCGCCGGCAATGCAAGCTTCACCGATGGCGTGCTCTCGCTCGATGTCGGCTCAAGTGGCGGCATCGTCATCCAGCAGCCCACGACCGGCGCCAGCGATCGCGCCGGCCGCGGCTTCTCACACTTCTTCGGCTTGAATGATCTCGTCTCACGCCCCACGCCGCTCTTCTTCGAGAACGGCGTCGAAGGCGGCGATCTGCACGGCTTCCAGGCGGGCGGCGCGCTCACCTACCAAGTCACCGACGCAGCCGGCCGCAACATCGCCACGCGCACCATCTCCATCGCCGGCGCGCTGACGGGCGCGGCCTCCGATTGGGACGATCTGATCGCCGCGCTCAATGCCAACGGCACAGGCGTCGGCGAGTTCGGCGCCTTCGCGCTCGACGCGAACACTGGCCGCTTGGCGTTTACCGCGAACCCCGCCTTCAAGGTTGCGCTGGTCAGCGACACCACCGAACGCGGCGACACCGGTGTGTCGATGACGGCGCTGCACGGCATGTCGAAAGCCTCGACCGCCGGACGCGCCATCGAAGTCGACGTCGATCCGCAAATCACCGACGATCCCTCACGGCTCGCCGTCGGCCGCCCAAATCTCGGCGCAACCATCGGCACGCGGATCATAGAACTGGGCGATAATCGCGGCTCCTCCGCGCTCGCCGCCGCGCGCGACAGCATCCGCGATTTTCCCGCCGCCGGCTCACTTTCGCCGCAAGCCACGTCGCTTGCGGTCTATGCCGCGCGCTTGGGCGGCGAAGCAGGGCGCATCGCCAGCGATTCCAAGCGCGCCGCCGAAGGCGCCGAAGCCGTCGCCACCGCCGCCGCCGATCGACGCGCGCAGGTCGAAGGCGTCAATCTCGACGACGAACTCATGCGCATGACGACGTATCAGAATTCATACGCCGCCGCCGCGCGTGTCATCCAGGCTGCCCAGGACATGCTCGATATCCTCATGTCCATCGGCTATCGTTAGAAGGTAGAACGCCATGAACGGCGCACTCACGCTTCGCTTCACCGCCCAGGCACAATTGGATATTCGCCGCATGACGCGCGAATTGTCCGATCTGCAGCGCCAGGTCGCGTCTGGCGCCAAGGCCAACGATCTGCGCGGGCTGGGCGGCGCGGCGAGCCAAGTCCTGAACGCGTCCACCATGCGCGCCGCCGCCGATGCACGCGCGTCTTCGCTCAACCAACTTGAAGCACGTTTCGGCGTTCAGGCGGCGGCTCTCAGCCAAGCCGCCACCGCCAACCAAAACCTCGCCGGCGCCATCCGTGACGCAATCAGCGCCAATGACGGGCGCGGCGTCGCCACCGAGCTGAACCTCGCCTTCATCAGCGCCACCGCGGCGATGAACGAAACCTGGAACGGCCAGCCCATGTTCGCCGGCGAACGTCAAAGCGGCGCGCCCATCCGCATTAATTCGCTGGAAGCGCTCGAAACCGCCACCGGCAATCAATTGTTCGACGAAGCCGAGCGCCCGCAGATCCTCGATCTCGGCGCCGGCTCGCCGATCCGCCTCGCCGACAAAGCGTCTGAGCTCTCGACCGAGATGTACGACGCGATGCGCGAGCTGCATTTGATGATCGAAGGCATGGGCGGCGAAGTCGGCCAACCCATCGACGGCGCCGTCACCGAGCAGCTGATTGCCTTCGCCGAACGCTTCGAAGCCGTGAGCAGCAGCTTCACCAATGCCGAAGGCCGCGCCGGCCAGTTGCAATCGCGCTTCACCGCCGAACGCACGCGCCAAGTCGAGCGCTCGAATCTGCTGCTCAAGGAGATCGGCGAACGCGCCGACGCCGACATCGCCATGGTCTCGGTGCGCATCTCCTCGCTGCTGGTGCAGTACGAGGCCTCCGCCAAAACCTTCGGCGATCTATCCAAGCTCAGTCTGCTGGATTATATCTAGCACTCTCTCCGTCGTGCGCTGCGCGCACGACGGAGAGGGCGGTCAGCTCGACGTCGCAAAACGATGCGCAACCTCCCTCTCAGTCACGCTGCCGCGTGACAGCTCTCCCTCCGGGAGAGCGCGGCGCACCCCTTCCGTCCTCTCCCGGGAGGGAGAGGTGGCCGCGGAGCGGCCGGAGAGGGCGGCGTCGCGACGCTTGACACTTCACCCGGATGCGCCCGCGTGTTTAGCTTCGGCGATGTCGCTGCAACTCGCCCGCGCCATGCGCCGAAAAATGACTGACGCCGAAATGCGTCTGTGGTTTCGACTCCGCCCACTACGCCGCGACGGGCTCGCGTTTCGCAGGCAGGCGCCTGTTGGTCGCTACATTCTCGACTTCGAGTGTCGGCCCGCAAAGCTCGGAATCGAACTCGATGGCGTGCGTCACACAGATGCTGACGCGCAGGCTTACGATGCCGAGCGAACCGCCTGGTTTGAAATGCGTGGCTACCAAATTTTGCGCTTCTGGAACCAAGACGTCTTGCAGCAAACCGACAACGTCGTGGATCACATCATCAAAGTGGCCGCGTCGCGCCTGCCGTCGTCAACCTAGCGCGACCTCCGTGCTCTCCCGGAGGGAGAGCTGTCATGCGGCAGCATGACTGAGAGGGGGCAGCGCCAACGTTGAGCCGCCGCCCTCTCCGTCTCGCACGTGCCGTGCGAGCCACCTCTCCCTCCCGGGAGAGGACGGAGGGTGCGCCTTGTCAACCGAGCTAGCGCTCGGACTGCCGTTCGCCTATATCCCCACCCATCGCCCCGGGCCTTGAACCCGGGGGGAGAGGACATGATGAACACGCTGACGAGCGCGCGCCCCGCGGCCGCGTACCCCTTAAACTCCCTCGGTTTTGCCAAGCCGCCGTCGCAAACCCGCGTCGTCGCGGCGATGTCGGGCGGCGTCGATTCCTCCGTCGTCGCGGCGATGCTGAAACGCGAGGGCTATGACGTCATCGGCGTCACGCTGCAGCTCTACGATCACGGCGCGGCGGTGAACAAGCCCGGCGCCTGCTGCGCGGGGCAGGACATCCACGACGCGCGCCGCGTGGCCGACAGCGCCGGCATTCCCCATTACGTGCTCGATTACGAAAGCCGATTCCGCGAAAAGGTTATGGAGGATTTCGCCGACACGTATCTCGCCGGCGCGACGCCGATTCCCTGCGTGCGCTGCAATCAAACCGTGAAGTTCGCGGATCTGAAGCGCGTCGCCGAAGATCTCGGCGCCGATTGCCTCGCCACCGGCCATTATGTGCGCCGCGTCGAAGGCGAAGCGGGCGCCGAATTGCATCGCGCCGCCGATGCGAGCCGCGACCAAACCTATTTCCTGTTTGCGACCACGCGTGCGCAACTCGATTATCTGCGCTTCCCGCTTGGCGATTTGCCGAAGAGCCACGTCCGCGAACTCGCGGCCGAACTCGGCCTGCGCGTCGCGGAAAAGCCCGACAGCCAAGACATCTGCTTCGTGCCGAACGGCAAGTATCAAGACGTGGTCCAAAAGCTACGTCCGCACGCGGTCGAGCCCGGCGAGATCGTGCACGTCGACGGCCAAACGCTTGGCGAGCATGCCGGCATCATCAATTACACCGTCGGCCAACGTCGGGGCCTCGGCATCGCTGCCGGCCAACCTCTGTTCGTGGTGAAGCTCGACGCCGGCAAGCGTCGCGTCATCGTCGGCCCGCGCGCCGCGCTCGGCGTCAGCCGCATCGCGCTGAAAGAGGTGAACTGGATCGGCGAAGGCGAAGCCCCCGCCGACGGCCGCGATATCCTCGTCCGCGTCCGCTCCACCCGCCCACCCGTGCCGGCGCGCCTCTTTTCCTCTCCCGCGCGCGGGGGAGGTGTCGCCGAAGGCGGCGGAGGTGGCGCGTACGTCGAGCTCGCATCTCCAGAAGAAGGCGTCGCGCCCGGCCAAGCCGCCGTGTTTTACGATCCACACACAACGCGCGTTCTCGGCGGCGGTTGGATCGCGGCGACGGAACAGGCGCCATGAGCGATGCGGAGGACGATGCCGCCCGCATCATGCGCGTCGCGCGCACGCCGCGCCGCCGCAATCCGCCACGCCTCGCCGCCTGCTTTCGCAACATCGAGCAACACGACATCGCCGGCCCGCAAGGCAATGTCGCCGCCTGGCGGCTAGGCGAGGGGCCAGCCATTCTACTCGTGCACGGTTGGGAAGATGACCACACCGTCTGGACGCCGATGATCGACGCGCTGCAAGCGCTCGGCTTCGCCATCGTCACACTCGACCTGCCCGCACACGGTTGGAGCGACGGCGACTTCGGCCTGCGCGGCGACTGCATCGACGCGGTGAAAGCCGTCGCCGCTCAACTCGGCCCGATCGAAAGCGCCATCGGTCATTCCATGGGCGGCGGCATTTTAGGCCAAGCCATGCGCGAAGGCTTGCAGCTCGATCGCCTCGTCGTCATCGCCTCCGCATTCGGACGCGGCAGCCGTTGGCGCATCTTCGCCGAACGCGCCGGCATCGCCCCGGAAATCGCCGAACGCGCGCGCGATCTCTACATCGCCGAAGTCGGCGAAGAGCGCGGCAGCGCCGACGTCGCCGAAATTCTAGCGTCGCTCAGCGCGAAAAAACTGCTTGTCCATTCCTACGAAGACGAAGCCGTCCCCTACGCCCGCGCCCAAGCCGCAGCCGAAACCAGCAACGCGCCGTTACTGCTGTTTCCGCACCTCAAACACCGCGAAACCGCGCAAGACCGCGACGTCGTCGCGCGCGTGCTGGAGTTTATGACCGGGGCGTAGCGCTCTCCCGAGTGACACACACTCTCCAGACGCAACCGCAAGCCAAGCTATCGCAACGCCAAGAGAGTGTGTGTCACTCCTGTCCACGGATGCATTGCTGGTGATCGTACCGGAGGGCACGACGTTTGTCGTCGAAGCACAGGTGCTCAATCGCGATGCAGGCTTCGTACGCGAAGGCCAAGATGTCCGCGTGAAGTTAGAGGCGTTTCCGTTCACGCGCTACGGCGTGCTCGACGGACGTTTGGTGTTTCTCTCTCGCGACGCTTGCTTGGTGACACACACGCACTCAATGCAGCCGAGCATAGCGCGACTCGATTGCGCGTGCGTGTGTGTCACCAAGCAACGGACTTGTGTTTCCCGCGCGAGTTGAACTGTCGCAGTTTTCGCTTAACGTCGGTGAGCGGGACGTGCCGATCAGTGCGGGGATGTCGGTGACTGCGGAAATCAAAACCGGAAGACGGCGGATCATCGAGTATCTGCTCTCGCCTTTGCAGCGGCGTGTGGAAGAGGCGGGGAGAGAGCGGTGATGTCCATTGTTCGCGGGTGATATTGCTTTGGGCGATGAGGATTAGGATGTTTGTAGCGACGAAAGCACCTTTTCGGGTCGCCGACGATGACCTTGGGTGGGAACTGTCCGCTCAGCCGGCAATGGACACGGTTTTTTTCGGCTGAGCCACATTGATGGCGATGCCATCGTTTTCAACGGCCAGAACATTCCGTTGGCAGTCGATACTGAGCGCGAATTTAGAACTGAATGGAAGATATCGTCGGTGGGCTACAAGCCCTCAGATCGCGCGGTGCGTCTGACGACGACACAGCAGAAGGACTTAATTCGGGAAGCAATGTCCGCCTACGGTTTTTTCTGGGGCGAGGACGCAGGTCCGGCACTTCTTCATTTCGTTTGAGCGAGCGGAAAGGGTGAGAGCGGAAAGGGTGACATACACTTTTCTATCGTTTACAGGACGGAACAAAGCGTGTACATTGCGCGTGGGAGGGTTCGGCAATGCCACGTGCGTCTCGCATTGTTGCACCGCATACGCCGCATCACGTCACGCAGCGCGGCAATCGCCGGCAGCAGACGTTCTTCAGCGACGCGGATTATCTTCGCTATCTGCAACTCGCGGCCGAATGGTGCTCGAAAGCGGGCGTCGAGTGCTGGGGCTACTGCCTAATGCCCAATCACGTCCACCTCATCCTCACGCCAAAAACCGAAGCCGGCTTGCGCTCTGCACTCGCGCCGCTGCATTGGCGCTACACGTTTGAGGTCAACAAGCGCGAGCGTTGGACCGGCTATTTGTGGCAGGGCCGCTTCGCGTCCTATCCGATGGATGATGCGTATTTCGTCGAAGCGAGCCGCTATGTCGGCCTCAATCCGGTGCGCGCCGGACTCACCGCGCGGGCGGAGGATTGGCCATGGTCCAGCGTGCGGGCGCACTTGAATGCGAAAGACGATTGCCTCGTGCGCACGGCGCCGCTGCTTGAGCGTATGCGCGGCGATGTCACGCATTTCTTCCAAGCCGATGTGGCCGAGGAAGCAAAGCGAAAACTCCGCCGTGCCGCCTCGTCAGGCCGCCCGCTCGGCGGCGCCGAATGGTTGAAGGCGCTGCAACGTGCGCAACCAGGTGACACACACGCACACGCGACGGCGAGTTAGTTCTGCAAGACGCGCGACGTGCGTGTGTGTCACCCAGGGAGTCGCGCCGTAGCGCCCATCAGCGCGTCCACCAGCTTCGGCGGCACGATCTCCTCCGCCTCCGCTTGCGCCTGCGCCCACGCCGCGCCGGCGCGCTTCAATTTCTTGCGGCCCTCCGCCGACAGCTTCACGCGCCGCACACGCCGGTTACGATCGTCGGCCGCCATCTCGAGCAACTTCAAATCCTCCAGCGGCCGCAATGTCCGCGTCAGCGTCGACGGGCTGAGCTCGAGCCGCGCCGCCAGCCGCGTCATTGTCATGTCCGGCTCCGCCGCCACGGACGCCATAATGCCGAACTGCGAAATGTTGAGCCCGCTCGCCGCCAGGCGCGCCTCATAAAGCGCCACCAGCCGCCGCGTCGCCAGGCGCATGTTCATGCACAGGCATTTCGGCATTGCCGCAGCGGCGAACGCCTGCAGCGGATCGGGCTTGGCGTTTGACTTCCGAATGCTCATCTTGACTCTGTGCTGCACTGCATATAATTGTACCTACAATACTTGTATATACAAGGAGGGCAAGCGCGATGCGCGATCATGTGGCCGTCGCCCGCGAGCTCACCAAACTCCCGGGCATCGAAGCGCTCCGCGCCATGATCGCCGGCCAGTTTCCGCCGCCCTCCATCTCCACCACGCTCGGCTTTCGGTTGAGCGAAGTGTCGGACGGTCGGGCGATCTTCCTGGGCGAACCGTCGGACCGGATTATGAACCCGCTCGGCATCGTCCACGGCGGCTGGGCGCTCACCTTGATCGATAGCTGCACCGGCTGCGCCGCGCACACCACGCTGCCAGCGGGCGTTGGCTACACCAGCGTCGAGACGAAAGTGAATTTCGTCCGCGCCATCTCGCCCGACACCGGTCAAGTGCGCGCCGAGGGCCTCGTTGTTGCGCGCGGCCGCACCATTATCACCACCGAGGGCAAGCTCACCGATTCACGTGGGCGCCTGTTGGCGCACGGCACCTCGACCATTATGGTGTTGCGCAACGAAGGAAAGGCATCAGCATGAGCGAAGAGATTGTCATCGTCGGCATGGCACGCACCGCCATGGGCGGCCTGCAGGGCGATCTTGCGAATTACAGCGCGCCGGAGCTTGGCGCCGTGGCCGTAAAAGCCGCAATCGCTGAAGCCGGCACGAACGGCGCTGATCAGATTTACATGGGCAACGTGCTGAGCGCAGGCCTCGGCCAAGCGCCCGCGCGCCAAGCCGCGTTGAAAGCCGGCCTCGCAAAAAGCACCGAAGCGGTCACGCTCAACAAGATGTGCGGCTCTGGCCTGCAAGCCGTCGCCATGGCGCGCCAAGCTTTGCTCGCCAACGAAGCCAACGTCGTCATCGCCGGCGGCATGGAGAGCATGACGAAAGCGCCGTTCCTGATGTCGACGCATCGCGGCGGGAAGAAATACGGCCACGACAAGATGTTCGACCACATGGCGCTGGACGGCCTGGAAGATGCTTACGAAGGCCTCGCCATGGGCGTTTACGCCGATCAAACGGCGAAGGAATACCAATTCTCGCGCGAAGCGCAGGATTCCTACGCGCTCGAAACGTTACGCCGCGCGCAAAGCGCCACCGCCGAAGGCCGCTTCAAGCGCGAGATCGCCGCTATCGACGCGAAGACCGGCGCCATCGACACCGACGAACTGCCGCGCAAAGCGCGTCCGGACAAAATCCCCTCGCTCAAGCCCGCCTTCACGCAAGACGGCACCGTCACAGCCGCCAATGCGTCGGCGATTTCGGACGGCGCCGCAGCCCTCGTGCTGATGCGCCGCTCCGACGCGGAGAAGCAGGGCAAGACGATCATCGCCCGCATCGTCGCGCAAAGCTCGCACGCGCAAGAGCCGCAGAAATTCACCACCGCGCCGGTGCCGGCAATCCAGAAAGCGCTCGCCCGCGCCAATTGGAAGGCGAGCGACGTCGATCTCTGGGAGATCAATGAAGCTTTCGCCATCGTGCCGATGATCGCGATGAAGGATCTCAATATCAGCCACGACATCATCAACGTGAACGGCGGCGCCTGCGCGCTCGGTCACCCGATCGGCGCTTCCGGTGCGCGCGTGCTGGTCACGCTGCTCGCGGCGATGGAAGCGCGCAACGCCAAACGCGGCATGGCCTCGCTCTGCATCGGCGGCGGCGAAGGCATCGCGCTCGCGGTGGAACGGGCGTGACCCTCGAACGCATCCTCGCTCACTTCCGTGAGCAGGGGATGTTCTGCACTGCGTACGGCTCGCCGTTTACCGGCGAGCTGCTGGCGTGCATGGCGGACGACATCGAAGCCAAAGGGCCAACGCACGCGCTCGTCGGCCAATGGCCGACGAACCCGCGTGCCGATGCGCTCGCGCTGCGGCTCGCCGGCGCATTGCACGACGCAGTGTTGACCAACCGCGATCCGCAGCTCGCATCGCTCTATCCCGCGCAGAATCCAACCTGGCGCATGGACGATGTCTGGCCCACCGCGCGCGCGTTTCTCGAACGCGAGCGTGCCTGGGTCGCGGATTTTATTCGCTCGCCGCCGCAAACCAATGAAACCCGCCGCGCCATCGCTTTGCTTGCGGGCTTTCTCACGTTCGCGAATGAATGGCGCGGGCCGATCGACACGCTCGAACTCGGCGCCAGCGCCGGCCTCAATCTGAATTGGGATCGCTTTTTCTATCGTACCGCGCACTGGAGCTGGGGCGATGCGAGCCCGGTGACGATTGACACGGATTGGACTGGCGCAGCGCCGCCCAACGTGAAGCCAAACATTCGCCATCGCGCCGCCTGCGATCAGAACCCGCTCGACATTCGCGACGCCACGCAGCGTCTCAGGCTCAAATCCTATGTTTGGGCCGATCAGCCCGATCGCCTCGCGCGCTTCGACGGCGCCGTCGAGCTCGCGATCGCCAACGACACGCGTGTAGATCGCGCCGACGCAGGCGTTTGGCTTACGCAGAAGCTCGCGTCACGCGCGCCAGACGCAGCGACTTTGATCTATCATTCGGTGTTCCTGCAATATCCGCCGCGCGAAACGCGCGAGCTTATCATCGACGCCATCCGCAACGCCGGCGCTGAAGCCAGCGCCGCGGCGCCAATCGCCTGGCTCCGGCTCGAACCGGAGCCGCTCACGGATGGCGTGATGGACAGCCCACGCTTCGTCGTCGATCTCCATGTCTGGCCTGGTGGCGCTCGCCGCGTGCTCGCGTTCACCGACGGCCACGTGCGTAGCGTGCGGGCCGACTAAGCCGTTGACATATTGAGGGCGCGTGGTGCACGCGCACAGCGGCGGCGCTAGCGCCGCGCCGAAAAATTGAACAACGCGTCCCACGCTGCGTCGAGCTTCAGCAAAGCTTCCCCCGGCGGGGTGGCGCTATACGCATCGCCATCACGCGTAACCAAGCCCAGGTGCTCAAGCTTTTCGAGCGCGTCTTGAATCTCGAAATCCACCTCTTGGCCGAGATGTTCGCGCAGAAATTCTTCGGCGAAATTGTCGATCTCGCCTTTAGCCAAAGCACGGCCCGCGCGCCGCAAGGTGCAGTACGCGAGATAAGCTTCCTTGGTGTCCTGCTCTTCGCCTTGGCCGATGACGAGATCGATTACGCCGGCATTGTTGGCGAGGTTGCGAAAGTACACGGTGTCGGCGAGGCGCTTTTGATAACGCAGCGTCGTTGCTTCCAACTTCATGCGCTGGCGCATCACGAAGGCGCCCACCGCGACCAAGCCGCCCAGTGCGCCTACCGCGCGCGTCAGCCGTTCATTGTCGATCACCTGCCCAGCGGTGAAATACGCCGCCGCCACTGCGCCCAGCACCGTGAGCGCCGGCCACAAATTGAGCAGCACCGGCACACCGCCCGCCAAAGCAGGTGCGGCCAGGAACACCTGATCGCGTCCGCGCATCGAAGGCTTGGCGCCCGGATGCAACGTCACCAATTCCGGCGCAGCGACATTGCGGAAATGCTTCACGAGCGCGGCGCCCGGGCGTATGCCGCGCCGCATCTGCGCGAACGCGCCGCGATCGCTTTTCCCGATTTCGCCCGCCGCCTTGAAGCCCACCAACACGACCACATCGTTCATCACTTCGGCGTCGATAAGGCGCTTGCGCAACCCAAACCATTCCTTGAGCTCGATCGTCTCGTGGCGTTGCCCACGCGCGAAAAAGCGAATGCGCCGGATGCCGGAGAGAGACGCCTTGATCGAAAGGCCGGTGAGCTGCTTTGTCGTTTCGCGCGTCTGCACCGTCTCGGCTTCGATCTCACGAAAATTGGCGCGCTCCAATGCATCGGTGAATGCGGCCTCAAACAATGCGAATGCTTCAGGCGTCGAGTCGCGCCGAGCGGGCGGCGCATCCGGGTCGAGCGGATCGTAGAGGGACTTGAGCTGCTCAAGCTCTGTGTGCGCGCCGTGATGCAACAGCGCGCCCAGCAGGCGCAGCACTTCGTTCATCGTCGCCGCATCTGGGTCGGGACCCGCTTGGGTCGCGATCGCCGCGGCCAGATCGGCCTTGCGGCCGGGGATGTAGCCATCGGACCGGGCGGGCGGCGCTACAATGATGTCATCGGTCATGCCCCTTGCTAGCCCAGCAGACGGGCCGAGACCACGAGGGACAACCACGCGTGCGGCCCGCAGTTGCGCCCGCGCCCCAGCCGGGCCAGATACGACGTTCGGAGGCTGATGAATGGGGAAAGCTTGGGGGCTCGCGCTGGCGTTGATGGCCGCGTGCTTGGCGGGGCCGTCGGGTGCGCAACCCGCCGCGCGTCCGCCGCAGCCGCAAGACCCGTTCAACGGTCGCTTCGGCGTGTTCGAGATCGCCCCGCCGCCCGGCGAAGCAGCGCAATTGGCGATGCTGATGGGAGATTCACTCCGCAATTTGCAATCGCAGCGGCCGGGTCAGGTCGACACCTACCTGGTCGTCGCCTCGCTTTGGAATGATCCGGTGTTCGAGCGCGAAGCGTCTCAGGCCGAAGCAATCCTGCGCCAGCATTTCGCCGCCGACGGGCGCTCGATCCTGCTCAGCGCCGGCGGGCAAGGCGGGCGCCGCTATCCCGCGGCGACGCCGAACAACATCTCCGCGGCGTTAGGGCGCGTGGGGCAGATCATCGACCCGAACGAGGATTTGGTGGTGGTCTTCATCACCTCGCATGGTTCGCCCGATGGCGCCGTCGCGCTTCGCGAATCTGATCGGATGGGCGCGGCGCTCCGCCCGGTGCACATGCGCGACGCGCTGGCGCAAGCCGGCATCCGCAATCGCGTCGTCATCGTTTCCGCATGTTTTTCGGGCGCTTTCATCGCGCCTTTGATGGACGAGCGCACCGTTGTGCTCACCGCTGCCGCGCCGGATCGCTCCTCGTTCGGCTGCCAGCCGGAGCGCGATTGGACCTATTTCGGCGACGCTTATTTCAATCAATCGCTCCGCAACGGCGGCACGCTGTTGACAGCGTTTGACCAAGCAAAATCTCTGGTCGATCGCTGGGAGCGCGAGCGCAACCTCACGCCGCCCTCGAACCCGCAAAAATATGTGGGCGCTCGCGCCGCCGAATTGCTGGCCGCCGCGGAACGTGCGTCCCGCTAGCTCGCGGCCTGAAGCCGATCCTGGATCAACACCAAAGGCGCCGCGGTTGTCCGCTTTGGTACGCGCATGACAATGCGAGATTGGACGTCTGACACCAGCCCCAGCGCCAGCATCTTGTCACGCAGGAAATCGTCGTAAGCGTGCATGTCGCGGTTGACGATGCGGAGCATATAGTCGACCGCGCCCGTCACGGTGGCGCACTCGACCACTTCCGGCCAGCCGGCGATCGCGGTCTCGAACTTGTCGAGGTTCTCCCGCGTCGGCATCTGCAGCTTTACTGTGGCGAAGACCTCGAAGGTCAGGCCCAGCTTTTCGTGATCCAGCAGGGTCACTTGGCGAATAATCACTCCCGCCTTTTTGAGGCGTTCGATCCGCCGCCAGCACGGCGAGGACGAGAGGCCCACCCGGTCAGCGATCTCGGCGATTGAAAGCCCCGCGTTGTCTTGCACCAATTCCAGGATCTTGGCGTCGATGGCGTCGAGTTCCTCGGACAAAGTTTCCTCCCTTGCCGCCAAAGGCGGTCAATTTGTCCTAACGCTGCGGCAGGAACCAAGGGAAATCAAGCGAACGGCGGCGGGCGCACGAAAAGGCGTTCCGGCCGGCAATCTGAGAGGGAGGTTGATCGCTCCAGGGCCAAAAACAAACGCGGACCTCGCGGGCGGGGGGAGCTTGGCGAGGTCCGCGTCGTTTTTCTTCAAGGCGGCCCGCTGGAGCGGGGGCGGCGGGTGGGGCCGCACTCGAAGCTCGTACTTACGGTCAACACCACTGGGGCCTCGTGGTTCCGCGTCGTTCGAAAAATTTCAGGGGTGCGCGGAGCGGCGCATGAGGTCAGCGATTGCGGCTTGAAGTTCGTGGATCTGGTAGGGTTTGCGCAGCACAGGGTAACGCTGGTCGATGTCCTGGTTGCCGCTGTAGCCGGTGGTGAGCAGTACCGGCAGTGTCGGCTTCGTCCGCGCCAAATCTTGCGCTAGCTCGACGCCGCTTTTGCCGCCTGGCATCACGATATCCGAGAACACAAAATCGTAGCCGCCGTCTCTGGATAGGAATTGCAGCGCTTCATCGGCGGATCGCGCGCGCGTCACCTTGTGCCCGAGTTCATCAAGCATGGACTGAACCGTATCGGCGACGCCGTCATCATCCTCGACAACCAACACTGCACGGGGGCGCTGGGCGGTCTCGATCGCCGGGGCGGGGGCGGGCGCCGGGAGTGGCTCATCCGAGGCCGGCAGTGACAAGATCACGCTCGCGCCGTGTCCAACCTCACTCTCAATGCGGACATCGCCGCCGGATTGCTGCACGAAGCCGTACACTTGAGAGAGCCCAAGACCGGTGCCCTCGCCAATCTGCTTGGTCGTGAAGTACGGCTCGAAGATGCGCTCCAAAATTTCCGGAGCGATACCGGTGCCCGTATCCTTGACAATAACCTCGACCGTCCGGCCGCCGTGGGCTGCGTTCGCCGTTATGGTGAGCAGTCCGCCTTTTTGCATTGCGTCGCGCGCATTGACAGCAAGGTTCAGCACCGCAAGCTCAAACTGTCCCGGATCGGTTTTGATGGGCGGCAGCCCCGGTGCAATCGCCATATCGAGCAGAATGTCGGCGCGGAGCGAGCGCTCAAGCATCTCACGCATGCCGGTGAGCTGACGCCCTGCGTCGATGGTTTCCATGCGCAAAGTCTGCCGCCGCGCGAACGCCAATAATTGGCGCGTAAGGCCAGCGCCGCGATCAACCGCCTGCTTCATCGCTTCCATCGCCTTTGCGCGGCGCTCTTCGTTTTGCTTCTCGAGCATGCGCAAGCCGCCGGCGATCACCATCAGCAGATTGTTGAAGTCGTGCGCGACGCCACCGGTAAGTTGGCCAATCGCCTCCATTTTTCGGCTCTGAAGCAGGGCTTCTTCGGCCTCCTGGCGCTGCTCGATCTCCTTGTTGAGTTGCGCGTTTGTATCGGCCAGCGCATTGGCTTTCGCGAGCAGCTCCTCGTTGGCTCTCGCCAGCGCACCTTGCGCGGCGCCCGCAACGATCAGCACCAACGCCGCCATGATCACCAGCAAGCCGATCGCAGCATAGCGGGCAAGGCGCGCCACAACGCTATCGCGATCGAAGCGCAAATACACGAAGCCCTGCGTTTGACCATCGCGCAGAGCCGGGCGCGTGATCTCGGCGAACGCGCTTTGGAAGCGCGGTTCGGAGATTTCAGGTCGCGTTGGCAGCGCCGTATCGTCGCCAATGCGGCGGTATGCGGCGGCAAGCACGCCATCTGCGCCATAAATCGATACGGCGCGAACCTGAGGATTTGCCGCGAGCGCGTTGGCGAGATCCTGCGCCGCGGCCGTGTCGTTAAACATGAGCGGCGCTGTCACGCTCTCGGCGACAATCGCCGCTTGAATCTCAATCTCGCGCAGCTTCTGCGCGCGATAAGCCTGCTCGCTCAACGTGCCAATGAGAACACCCGCGGCGAGCAAAATCAGCGCTGCCCCGAATGCAAAAGTGCGATTGAATCGCAGCGCCGGCAGCTTGAGGCTCATGACCGCTGCCGCCGCACGGAAAGCGCCAAAGAGAGCAGACGCGAGCTGATTGCGAGGCGGCTCTCGGCGGCGCCAGCTTCGTCAATGTGAAAGCGCACGCGGTCGTCGATGACAACGAAGTGGATCATACCGCGTTCGCCGCGCCCAGCCGCGGCGTCTGTGATGGTAAGCACAGGCAAACGCCGCACGGCGCGCAACGTTTCGTCCGAAAGCGCTCCTGCGACATAGACGATATGACATTGCGGTGCGTTGAGGGCATTTCCCAAGCGCCGAACTTCAAGCGGGCGACCGCTGATGCGTTGGCCACGCACATTGTTCTCGATCAAGGAGCGGAACGGCTCTGCCCCGGCGACGCAAATACGAATCGGCGCATCAGGCGCGGAGAAGGCGCCGGCGGGCCACTCGATGAAAGACGCAAATCGGTAGAGGAAGGTCGCCTTGACTGTGTCCTCGGCGGAAGTGCTTTGCTGCGCGCGCAGTTCTTCGACATTGGCGGCGAAAATGGCGCCAAGCGCGATCAGGAAGGCCCGCCACCGCCCCAAAGCTTCAGTACCTCCAGCGCGCGCTTACAAAAAACGACCGCGGCGACGAACTCGGCGGCAGCGAAGGGTTGATGAATTCGACGTGCCCGTCGTCGGTCAAATTATATCCGGCAATCGAAAGTTCGACGTCATCGGTCAATTGGTAACCGACCCGCGCATCGACCGCGATGTAGGCCGGCACGACCGGACTCTCCAGTTCGTCGATCGCGCGCATTGCGACGTCTAGTTCGGTCCGGCTGCCAACGTCCATCAGCGAACGCAGTGTCATTTGATAGCTCGGGTCATTGCCGGCAAACTGAACGCCGAAAACGTCGGCGCTGCCCGGTTCGATCTCCAGCTCTTTTTCAAGCCAAGATGCGCCCCAATTCAGGCGCCACCAGTCGGTGAGCGCGAACGCCCCCCAGGCTTCGACGCCATAGGTTTCGCCCTCCATGCCGTTGCGAATCTCGAGGGGAAAGACAAACGGCGTCGTGGCTTCAAGCGTACGGAGGTCGTCATAGACATTGTAGAACGTCGACACAGAGAACCAGAACGCGCCGTTCGGCTGCGCGCGATAGCCAGCCTCGTAGGCAACCACATCTTCGGAGGTAAAATTCGGTCCGCCCGTCAACACGCCGGGGTTCATCAAGTCACGATCGAAGCGTGAAGGCGTACGCACCGCGCGCGACGCTAACGCCCAGACCAGTGAGTTGGCCGAGGGCCGCCACGCGATCCGTGCGTTCGGCAGGTATTCGACGCCGGTGTAGGAATTATCTTCGACTTTCAACCCGAGGATCAACGAGAGGTTAGGCCGGAGTGCGATGGTATCCTGTGCATAGACACTGAGATACTGAAGCGTGCGTTCGTTCGGATCGAGGGACACCGTACCTGCGCCCGCTTTGAACGCGTCATTGGTGACGCGGGCGCCACCACCAACGACGATCTCATGCGCTTCGGAAAGGTCGAAATTGTACTGCGCGTCGACGGATGCAGTGTTCACCTCCGCACGGATGCCGCTCGAAACCTCGCGCGACGTTCGGTCGACATAGGCTTGCACTTGTAGCGAATCCGCACCGAAGCGCCGCGACCACCGTCCCAAAACATTGCCGCCATCGATGGACGGATCGGCGACGCCGCCAGCTGGTCTGTCCGAGCCGCCCGCATAGACGTCGCCCTGCAACGTCAGCGTATCGCGGTCGTCGCCCCAATCGCTGCGGAAGCCGGCTTGATAGGAGCGCCACGGCGTCGCGGTTTGATTGCCGCGCGAAAGGCCGGTGCCGTAAACACGCCAAGCGCCGGAATTGCCGAATTGTCCGCCGTAGCGGAGGCCAAGCGAACCGGTGTTTTCGCTGCCGCCGCCGGTGACGAGCCCGCCTTGAGTCTCGTGCGCGTTGCGCGAGACGATGTTAATCACGCCGTTGACGGCGTTTGCGCCCCACAACGCGCCGCCTGGACCACCAACCACCTCAATCCGTTCGAGATCTTCCATCAAAGGGTTTTGTTCGTCCCAGAACACGCCCGAGAAAAGCGGTGTGTAAAGGATGCGCCCGTCGAGCAGCACCAGCAGCTTGTTGGCGGTGCCGCTGTTTTGGTTGAAGCCGCGCGCCGTGATCGCGAAATCAGACGCGGCGATGCGCGCGACTTGGAGGTTAGGCGCAAGCCGCAACGCGGTTGGAATGCTGCGTACGCCAGCGCGTTCAATGTCATCGGCGGTAATCACGAATACCGATGCCGGCGCTTCGCCAATGGGCTGTGCGCGGCGTGAAACCGATGTCACTTCAAGGTTGGACAGTTCTTCGAGCGAAAGATCGCCCAGGCGGTCATTGCTCTCGGTGGACTCGATTTGGGCCGCCTCGCCGCCATCGTCAGTCTGAGCCGCTGACGGCGCAACGCAACAAAATGACGCCAGAACCACGCCTGACAACAATTGACGGGCAAATTCGCCTCGCCCTCGCTTGGGTAAGCCGCTCATCAGGTTCCCCGCAACACCACTCGACGTTTAACCCGCTCGATGGGCGCCGGTTCCATGTGGATTACATTTTTTTTGACCGACAACGTGCGTGGGATGGAATTCGGGGGAGGGAAATGCGGCGGCCGCCACCCCAGCGCCACCGATAGGCGTAATGGTGGGCGGAAATCGCCGTGCGCAGGCATGGCGCCAGATCTCTGGCAACCAAGTTCGCTCCGGAGCGTTGGCCCAGAGGTTCCCGTACACCGCTCGCAGACAGGATGAATTGTGTTCGATTCGACGATCATCAATCAGGCAACGCGCGCGCCATCGTTTCCGTTGGCGATTTCTCGACTGGGTAAAATTGCTTTCGTCGGTAGCTTCCCGCCACGTCGCTGCGGTGTCGCAACGTTCACGGCGGACCTATCCACCGCCGTTGGAGGTGCGGCGAGAGATGTAGCGTGTGAAATCGTCGCGCTGAATGATCGCCCTACAGGTCACGCATATGATGACCAGGTCACCGTTGAAATCGCGCAAAACGACCCCGCAGACTATATTGCCGCCGCGCACGCATTGAACGCGGCTGATGTCGACATCGTTTCGCTTCAGCACGAGTTTGGCATTTTCGGCGGCGCGGCCGGCGAACACATTCTGCGCTTCTGCGCCGAATTGCGCTGCCCGATCGTGACGACATTGCACACGGTGCTTGAGCGGCCGAGCGCCGATCAACGCAGGGTCATGGACCGCCTGATCGCGTTGTCGGCTAAATTAGTCGTGATGTCGCAGAAGGGCCGCGAGGTGTTGCTGCGCGTGTTTCCCGCGGCGAGTTCAAAAGTTTGCGTCATTGCTCACGGTGCGCCTGACCGGCCATTGTCGGACGGGGTGGCTGCAAAGCGGCGACTGGACCTGGCGGGCCGAGAGGTTGCGTTGACGTTCGGTTTGCTCTCGCCCAACAAGGGCATCGAGAGTGTGATCGAAGCGCTTCCCGCTATCGCGGCGGCGCGGCCGAACGTCATGTACGTGGTGCTGGGCGCCACGCATCCGCATCTGGTGGAGCACGAGGGCGAAGCCTATCGCGCTCGCTTGGCGGGTTTGGCGGCCGAACTCGGCGTGGCGAAAAACATTCGGTTTGTCGATGCTTTCGTCGATTCCGATCTGCTGATCGAATATCTCACGGCAGCCGACATCTACGTGACGCCCTATCTGCATGAAGCTCAGGTGACTTCAGGGACTCTGGCTTATGCGCTGGCATTGGGCAAACCGGTTGTATCGACGCCCTATTGGCACGCGCAGGAAGCCTTGGCGAACGGCGTCGGCGTGCTGGTGGATTTCGGCGCCTCCAAACGCTTCGGCGAAGCGATTACACGCTTGTTGAGCGATCATGAAGTGCGCCAAGCCTTGGCGCGCCGGGCGCATCACGCCTCCCGCGACGCGACCTGGCCGCGGATCGGCGAGCGTTATCTGGAACTCATGAATAAGGTTATTGCCGAGCCGCCGGAGCGCGCGCTGGAGACCAAGCGCGCCCGCGCTTTGCCTGCCGTTACCTTGCGTTGGCTTGAACGCATGACGGATGATTGCGGCATTCTGCAGCATACGCGGTTCAACGTGCCGGATCGCAACCATGGCTATTGCGTGGACGACAATGCACGTGCGCTGATCGCCACTGTGCGGTTAGCGATGCTGCAGCCCGCGAACACGCGGCTTGCCGATCTTGCATCACGATACGCGGCGTTCGTCGAGCATGCGTGGAATCCGGACCGCTGGGCGTTTCGAAATTTCATGGGTTATGACCGCCGCTGGCTGGAGGACGTTGGTTCGCAAGACAGCGTCGGACGCACGCTCTGGTCGATCGGCGAGACCGCGCGATTTGCGCTTGATCCTGAATTGCGTGGCTGGGCGCTGGATCTGTGGGGTCGCGCCGCGCCTGCCGCCCAAGCGCTCACATCGTCCCGCGCGCTGGCGTTCACCGCACTCGGTCAGCACGCATTGTTGATGGCGGGTCACGCTGACGCACGCCATGAACTGGACCGCGTGGCGCGCGAGCTGTTGCGCCGCTTCAACGAGGGTTGCTGCGACACGTGGAACTGGTTTGAGGATGTGCTGGGATACGACAATGCTCGTGTTCCCGAAGCGATGTTGCGCGCGGGTGAAGCGTTGCGTGACCAGGGCTTGATCGATGCGGGTTTGAGCGCGTTGGATTGGCTCCGCAGCATACAAACCCATTCGGGCGGGCGCTTCGCGCCTGTGGGCGCGGAAAGTTTTGGCCGAACGCGAACACGCCCAGCATTGTTCGATCAACAGCCTATCGAAGTCTGCGCCACGGTTGACGCTTGTTGGGCGGCCTTCGATGTAAGCGGCGATCGCGCTTGGGCGGAGGAGGCCGAGCGCGCGTTTGCCTGGTTCTTTGGTGGAAATGTTTTGAGCATGCCGGTTGCGCTGCCCGAGACCGGCGGCAGTTTCGATGGCCTCACCCGCACCGGTGTGAATCGAAATCAGGGCGCGGAATCGGGATTGTCCTATCTGATGGCGCTCTGCGCGATGCATGCGCGACAGCGCGTGTCGGGTCAGACGCTTGGTTGACGAAAGCTTGCATCGTATTGGGGCCGCCATGGTGGATGTGAAGCATATCGATGGCCGCCTGACGCCTGACCCGTCGCGAGTCGTCATTCGCCCCTTTCACATTGCGCCCGAGCCGCGCGATATGCATCCCGTGCAAGCCGGGCGCGCGCAACGCATTGTCGACGCTGTGCTGGCGATGTCCGAGGCCGAGTGTCAGCGCGAGTTCGCGAAGGTGGATGCCGATTTCGACGATCGGCACTGGCAAACCGAGGACGTGTACGCCCGCCGATGCCAGCAGGTGCTTGATGATCTCGGGATCAAGCGTGGCGATTTGCAACCTGAGCAGCGTGAGTTGATCGGCGCGTATTTCTGCCATGAATATTCGTACGCCGCTGCGGCCATCATGAACCCCAGCATCGTCCCGCATCCCAACCAGGCTGGCTTGGGAGAAGGGGATCAGCGCTTCGTGATGTCGCTGCGCACGGTCGGGGAGGGGCACATTTCCTCGATCGCGTTTCGCGAAGGGATTCTCGCACAAGACGGCACATTGAACCTTTGGCCGTCGCCGCCATTCTCGATGGCCGCCGAAGCCGATGCGCCGGTGTTGGAGGGCGAAGTGCTCGCACGCCGCTCGCCCACCACGGCGATATCCGGCGCTGTGATCTTTCCGTTCACCCGCGCACAACGCAACGGCCTGGAGGATCTTCGTCTGGTGCGTTTCACCGAGGATGATGGCGCCAAGCGCTATTTCGGCACCTACACCGCCTATTCCGGGTCAGGCATCGCGTCGGAAATGTTGGAGACGCGCGACTTCGACACCTTCAAATTTTCACCGATGCGCGGCGAGGCCGCCAAGAACAAGGGCATGGGCTTGTTTCCGAAGCGCGTCGGCGGCGCGTACGCGATGATCGGGCGTCAGGACGGAGAAAGCTTGTTCTTCATGCAGTCCGACGATGTATTGCATTGGCGTGGCGGGGAGAAATTACTCGCGCCTCGATTCCCCTGGGAGCTTGTGCAGATAGGCAATTGCGGATCGCCGATTGAACTCGATGAGGGTTGGCTGATCCTCACGCACGGTGTCGGCGCAATGCGCAAGTACGCCATCGGGGCGGCGCTGCTGGATAAGGCCAATCCGCGCAAGGTCTTGGGCAGGCTCGCCGAACCGTTGATTTCACCATCCGACGAGAATCGCGAAGGATACGTGCCGAACGTTTGCTACACTTGCGGCGCGCTGAAGCACGGAGATCAATTGTTCTTGCCGTACGCGGTCGCCGATTCATCGGTGCTGTTCGCGCTGGTTGGGTTGAAGTCGCTTGTCGCCGCCATGAAATGACCGCGCCTCAAGACGCGGCTCGAGCCGTAATAGCTCCGCGAACGCCAGGAAGACGTGATAGAATGTCGATGCTGGAACGATCGAGGCGGCTGGTGCGCCGCCTTCGTCAAACCGATCGATCCACAAGCCACGCGGCTTGGTGACCAGATATCGATCGAGCAGCAGGCGCGTCGATTGCTCAATGGCGCCATTGAATTCTGCGCCCGTATGTTCGAACAACGCCAAATGCGCTTTTAGCCGTTCAGTGTTCGGCCATGTGCGCGATGTCGCTTGAAGAATGCGGCCGGATGCGTCGACGGCGTCATAGACAAAGCCGTTGGAATTGACGCCATGGCGCTCGCCAAAGGCTATCAGCTGACGCATCGCCGGCAACGGATCGGCAGTGCCGCCGCGCGCGGCCAGCGCATTCAGGAGCCACGCCCACTCAAATTGATGCCCCGGCTCGACGGTCTGGTTCGGCAAACGCTCCCAATCATCGCCGAAGGTTTCGCCCAGGGTTCGAGCGTCGAAGAACACGTCGTAGAACATCGCGCCGATCTGTTCGGCCGTGCGCAAATACCGATCGTCCTCGGTGGCGTCAAAGCATGCGAGGCACGCTTCCAGGAGATGCATATGCGGGTTTTGGAGGCGCGGTCCGGTTGGCGGAAGCCAATGCCAATAGCCGTGTGGCGCCTTGAGCTGTGTTTCAACAAAGCTCATCGTTTCGTCGAGCAGCCTCAGTGCTTGTTCGTCCGCACTGCTGCGAACGCGCCAGGCTAAGCCATGCAAGATGAAGGCGATATCGTAAAGGTCGGAGGTGGCGTCGACAATGTCGCCCTCCCGCGTCAAAAGCCGCGCCCAACCGCCGCCGGGCGTTCGCGCATGATGTCGAAGATATTCAACCCCCATCGCCGCGAGATCAGCGCCCCGGTTCCAACCCAGAAGTTGAGCATGTGAGAACACATAGATGTGTCTGGCGATGACGCGGACGCGCTTGAGTGTCGCGGGCCCTGGATCGCCTTCGGCGGTCAACTCTTCCAGGAAGCCGCCATGCGCACGGTCCACTCCACGCTCCGCCCAAAGCGGCAGCGCGCTATCAAACATCCAGGCGCGAACCTCGCGGAAGGGGAGATCGTGTTCTGGCAAGTGCTAACCCCGCTTGGAGGGGCGCGCATCGTGCGCACCCCTCCTTCCTTTCAGTGAACTTTGCTTTCGATGGCGCTAGCACCGCGTTCGGCGAGGTCCGCCGCGCGCCGCGCTGCTTCATCAGCTACGCCGCCAAGGTTTTCGCGTTCTGCGTTGGAAAGCGGGGTCGCGCCGCCGAGTGCTGCGCCAAGCGCGAACAGAGCGGCGCCGACAGCAAGCGGGTTATGCTCGTAGAAATCTTCCGCTTGGTGCCTGGCGTGGGAGGCGCGTTCGCCGAGTTTCACGCCTTGGTCTTGCACGAAATGCTTGGCATTGGCGACCGCGTGTTGCGCGCTCTCACCAGCGTTCGAGAAAGCTTGGCCGATGCGGTCGCGGGTCTTGGCGGCGGCTTTCTCGACACCTTCCACGGCGTGAGCGACACGTTGCTTGAAGTCGTGAATTGCTTCGCCGGCCTGCTGCTTCAAGTCGAGCGCCTTGGCGTAAGCCGCGTGTACGCGCTCGTTATAGGCGTCATCGGATTCACTGGTGTTGCGTGGCGTGGCCCAGCGCGCTTCTTCGATGGAACGATAGCGCCGCTCGGAATGCCAATCGTCGGCGTTCATCGCCACAGATCGCGGCCGATGCTGTTGGTTCTGCGATGCCATGAGCCACGCGACGCCAATCGCAATCAAAGCCGCCGGCAGTGGGTTGTCCTTCACTTGAGTTCCCAGCTTTCCGGCGAACTGCCCCAGCTGGCCTTGCGCCAAACCCAAAGCCTCATCCACCATTTGCCCGGGTGAGATCTTGCGTCCAAGCTGCTCGAGAGTGTCGTTGAGGCGATGGCGGGATTGATCGAGATCACGCTCGATGCGGTCAGTTTCCATGCTCACGAGATATTCTCCTTGATCAAATTGAGGTCGCGCGAGATTTGGCGCGAGGTTTTGGGAAGGCTGATCTTCTCTGTGGAAAGCGCCTTGAGTCCGCTGCGCAGGATCAGTTGCGAGCTCACGCCGCCAACCACGGCCATGATCAATGCGGCTGCCCAGAGCGGTAGAACGAGCCCGATGAGATATGCGCCGCCGAACAATCCGAGCGTGACCGAACTGCCAGCGAGGGCTACGCCGAAGGCGGTGCGCAACATCCCGTCGCCCATCTCGCGCACGTTCTCCATGGCTTCCGCGCGCGCGAGGCGGATCTCGTTGCGCATGAGGTCGCCAGCTTGAGCTGCGACGTCGCTCGCCAACTCGGCCAGAGTGCGTTCAGCGGACATGGCTCAGATCGCTCCGAATGAATCGGAGCGCGTGAGTGGATCGCTGTGCTCAGCGTTCGCGCGCTCAATCGCAGTTTTTCCGACGCGTGCCGCGGCAAAGCCGAGGGCGAGGCTGACGCCGAGGAACAATGCAGGTTGCCGGCGCGCGAAGCTGTTGACGTCGTCAAACACACCACGCATGTCGCCACCCGACAGGGCGCTCGACGCGCGATCAAGGCCGTCCGCTGACTTGCGCAGCGCGGTTCCGATCCATGCGTGCTCGTCCTGGCACTCCTGAGATGCGCGCCGCAGTGCGGAGGCTGCGCTTTGCGTGGTGCGCTCGACTTGTTCCGCACCTTTGCCGAGGGCGTCGCTCGCTACGTTTTTCGCGGTATTTACCGCGCCTGAGGCTGCTTGCTTGATCCGTTGCGCTGCATCCGCCGCGCTTACATCGGAATTGGTCGCGCCGAGATGATCGCCGCGTGTGTTGTCGCCGCGTGGGGTGTCCATGAACTTCTCCTTGTGAAGTTCATGAGCAACGCGAGTTTTATGGGAGTGTTCCTCGCGCGCTGCAGCGCGCGAGGCGTTTTAAACGAGAAATAACAAATGCAACGCCGCGTGCGGTGCGCGGTTGCGCTTTATGCGACTTCGCGCGTGCTTTCGAAGAACAAAGCTTGGCTCACGGCGGCCTGCACTGTCTCTTCGAGATACGGCTTGGTAATAAGGAAGGTCGGCTCCGGACGCTCGCCGGTGAGCAGGCGATCTGGGAAGGCGGTGATAAAGATCACCGGCACTTGCATTTGACCCAGTATGTCAGCGACGGCGTCGATGCCGGATGACCCATCTGCAAGCTGCACATCCGCCAGCACTAGATCGGGCTTGTGTTGGGCGGCGGCGACCACGGCCTTGCTCGCGGTGTCGGCGGTGGCGACGACGCTATGGCCGAGCTTCGACACGATGTCTGACAGGTCCATCGCGATCAGCGTTTCGTCCTCGATGATGAGGATGCGTGCGCGCGTCTGGCGATCGATGTCGTCGCGGGCTTGCTCGACGAGTTTGGACACGTCGCGCCAAGTGGCGTTCATGATGCGCGCGGCTTCGTCCGTGGTGAAACCCTCGATTGTCGTAAGCAGCAGCGCCTGGCGGTTTGCCGGAGCCAGAGTTTGTAAGCGCTCTTGGGCTTTGCCGGCCAGACCACGCTCTTGCGCGGCGCCCCCAGCGTCCTTTGGCAAAACCGAGTGGAAAACTCGGTAAAGGGCGATGCGCGGCGGCAAGGATTTCTCAAATTTTGACGCGTCGGCCACCAAGGCCCTCAGCGTATCGGCAACTTTTTCGTCACCGGCGCGTTGTGACCCTGTAAGCGCCCGCGCGTAGCGGCGCAGATAGGGAACATGGGGGGCAATGATGGTTGATAGCGACATTCGAATTGGTCCTCGCCTGTCGGATGCGCAGGGCTCCGCGTATCCAAAACGTCGTATCGCGACGTTGGTTCCCTGTCCAAAGGCCAGATCGCCAGGGAACCGCCCGGGGAGTTGGACGTTGGCGGCTGGATTGGGTTCCCGTATCGTGAGAATAGGAAATGTCCGACGAATTTGCGGTGAGAGAGGACCAGCGGATGTCCGAGCCGCCTAAAAAAGACGAGAATGAGCGGAAACCCCGGCGGCCGAAGGAGTTTTCCTCATCGGGCTCGAGGGGCGATGACTTCATTACCCGGAATCTGAAGAAGGCGTTCGAGGAGGTGGCCGCCGAGCCGCTCCCGGATGATATCATGGCGCTGCTGAACCAGCTCGATGCCCCGCCTGAAGGGGGCAACAAGGATGGCTGAAGCCGCTTCTTCGCACCCGGACTTCCGCACGGAGCTTGTCCGGCTCATGCCGAACCTGCGCGCGTTCGCACGTTCGTTGTGCCCCAATCCGGCCCGCGCCGATGACTTGGTCCAGGATACATTGGTGAAGGCGCTCGCGAACAAAGACCGCTTTCAGCCGGGCACCAACATGGGCGCGTGGTTGTTCACCATCCTCCGCAACACGTATTATTCCGACCTGCGCCGCACACGGCGCGAAGTTGAGGATGCGGAAGGCGAACACGCTGCATCGCTCGCGGATTTGCCGAACCAGAACGGCGCTGCCGACTTGCAAGATTTCAAGCGCGCGTTCGCGCAACTGAACGACGACCATCGCGAAATTCTCACGCTCGTTGGCGCGTTTGGGATGCCCTATGAGGAGGCTGCCGAGATTTGCGGGTGCGCCGTGGGCACCGTAAAGAGCCGTGTGAGCCGCGCGCGTAAGCGTTTGGCCGAGATTCTCGAGATTGATGAAGCCGACGGCGCGGACATGGATGAGGCCAGCAAATTGCCTCACGGCGTCATCGCGGGATCTTGGTGAAGTGGAAATGGTCAAACTTGGCTTGGCCGGTAGAGCTATCGTTTAAATCGCTACGGGGGCGGTTGGCGGCGCTGCTAGGGCTGGCGTTCCTGCCTGCGGGCGTCATCGCCATGCAGGCGGGTTTGTCCGCCGTCAGCGAACGCCAAGCCGGTTTCCAGCAAAGCGTTGGCGCACAAGAGGCGCTGGTGGTGGGTGAGCTCCGCGAGGAGCTCATCCAGCTGCGCGAAATGGCGCGCACTTTGGCGGCCAACGCTTCGCTCTTCGTCGATGACGCACGCGTTTGCAACGATACTTTGGTCGATCTGGGCGAACGCTTCCCCAACATCGCCAACATCGTCGTGATCGACGCCTCGGCTCGCGTTCGGTGCGCAAATCACGCCGCGGCCGTCGGGCAGCATATCGAGTCTCCGCTGGTTGAAACCGCAACAAGCGCGGGGCGCTCGGCGGTTGGGTTCGTGCGCTCTCCAGTCTTGAGCGCAATGCCGGTTTTTGCCGCCGTGGCGCCAACTTCAGTGGGGCCACGCTCATGGAATGTGGGCGTGTCTCGCGCCGCGCAGCCGCTCATGGAGAGGGTCGCGCAAGTTTCCTCGCAACGAGACACCTACAGCATATTGGTTGATGGCCAAGGCCAGGTGCTGGTTCGCTTCGGCATGCCATTGAGCAGGGGCGATGAGCGAGAACTGACAGAGTTCCTTAGGGAGGGCGCCACGACCTGGAGCGGTGGTGCGTTTGCGATTGGATCGAGTTGGGCTGTGATCGCTCCAGTGCAGGAGAATGCACTGTATCTCCTGCGGGGTTGGCGTCCCGCGCCTTTGACGTGGTCAGAGCGGGGCGAGATTGCGCTCGCATTGGCGTTACCCTTGTTGCTTTGGCTGATCGCTGTCGCCGCCGCCTGGTGGGCGGTCGAGGTATACGTGGCGCGTCCGCTGTCAGTGCTTGAGGATTTGGCGCGCGCCTACGCGCGCGGGCAGACCACATACGGGGAAGAAATGCTGCTGCGCGGAGCGCCGATGGAATTGGCGAGCTTGCGGCGGACGATGGCGGCGATGGCGAAGACGCTGAGCGGACGCGAGCTGCGCTTGGCAGAAGCCCTGCGCGAAGAGCGTACTTTGCTGCGCGAAGTGCACCATCGGGTGAAGAACAACCTGCAAATGATGGCGAGCATCCTCTCGATCCAGTCCCGCTCTGCCGAGGACGAGGCGGAGGCGCGTGGTCTCGCCCGCGCAAATGAACGCGTCCATGTGTTGGCGATCGCCCACACTCACATCTACGCGTCTGGCGAAGTACACGAGATCGCCCTGGACGAGCTGGCCGCAGAGATCGCACGTACGTTGGTGGGATCGCGCGGCAGCGATGTGCGCTTGAAGAGCGAGCTAGAACCGGTCCGCGCCGAGGTGGACGAGGCGGTGGCGTTCGCGTTCCTCATTGGCGAAGCCGTCTGTATCGCGCTTGACGCGACGCCCGCTGGGAAGGGCGCGATCATCAATCTGGCGCTGAAGGGTGTGTCGGAAGGCGCGATTTTCCTCGGTGTCACGTCGCCAGACGCAGACACGGTGGCGCCAACCGCGTCTTCCGCACTTCGCCTGATTCAGGCGTTCGCGCGCCAACTCAACGCAAACGTGACGTCTTGCCAGGCGACGCCCACCCTGATCGAGATCACGATCCCGCCGGCGGCCGCGCCTGCGCCCGCACCGGCGCCCGCCGAAGCGTAGCGGGAACAACAGCCTCGCCCTTCGCGTTCTTCGAGCATGTGTTCAACCGGAGAAAAGCCATGTTGAGATGGGCGCTTATATTCTTCGTCGTTGCGATCATCGCCGGCCTGTTCGGGTTCGGCGGCATAGCTTCGGCCTCTGCTGGTATCGCGCAGATTCTGTTCTTCGTGTTCTTGGTGCTCTTCGCGATCAGTCTGGTCATGAGTCTCACACGAGGGCGCGCGCCACCAGTGGCATAGCTGACCTTGTGGCCGGTTCAACAGCGGTTCGCCTCAAGCGAGCCGCTGTTTCTTATCGGTGTGAAGGTATGATGGATCGAATTGAGCGAGCTCGGCCAAGCGCTTCGGGGCCAATATCTGAACCGAGGAATCACTGGTGCGGATGAGCGCTTCGCGGCGCAGCGCGCTCATGGAGCGCGAGACGTGGACTGGAGAAAGCCCCAGCATATCTGCAATCACGTCGCGGGAGAGTGGCATCGCAATCGTGTCGCTTTCGGAAACACCGGCCAGATGCAAGCGACGCTGCAGCTCCAGCAACAGGTGCGCCAAACGCTCAACGCCGGAGCGCCGACCGAGACGAACAATATGCTCGCGAAGGATTGATTCCTCTTGTACCGACGCCCACCAGAATGCAGTGGCCAAGCGTCCGTTCGCGCGGATCGCGTTCAGAAAATCATCGCGCCGCGCCCGTAGCATCTCAACCGCGGAGATTGAATCCACGGAATGATCCGCTTTTGTGTCAATCAGCGCTTGAAGGTCGAAGCAATCGCCGGGGAGCATGACATTGACGATCTGACGGCTGCCGTCATTCAATGTTCGGTACCGGATGGCCCAGCCACGAGACACCACGAACACGTGCGTCAGCGTATCGCCGACATTGATGATCTTGGCGTTCGCGCGCAACGTTACGCGCGCCACAGGCGCTGCGAGCAGGGTTTCGAAATCCGCGTCAGTCAAATCGGAATACGCGTTGATGCGGGCGATGAGGGGCTTCATGAGGGGAAAACGCAGTGCGCAACCGCCAAGTTCCTGATTAGACGTTCATGCGCTTTTGCGGCGTCCGACGCGCTGCGCCAGCGCCACGATGTCGCCGTAAACGATTGGCTCGATGAGTAGCTCGCCGATCGGTGCGGACGCCGCAGACGGCGCTGTCCACGCGATCACCGTTTCGGGATTTGTGGCGCGCGCGAAGTCGGCCAGCGGCCAAAAGGCCGGTGCGGCCTTCAGGATAACCAGATCAAATCCTTTCGTCGCAATGATTTGAGCGGCATCTGCGGAACTCGCCGACATTACTGCCGGCATTGTGGGCGAGAACGCCTTGCGCACCATGGTCTCAAGCTGTAGCGCGCGGACCGGCGACGGTTCGGCGATGAGAATCGCTATTGCAGAATGATCTGAAATTGTTTGCCCGCCCATGCCCCGCCATCCGGTTGAGCACACTAACGGTCGCGCGGCGCCGCTGAGTGATCATTTGATACAGGAGCGGGATTTGGAGGCGGTGTACGCCGGGCCCCGAGCGGGGGGGCGGATGAAGGAGCCCGGCGCTTACCTCGTTCTTGCGAACGTGCAGGGTCAACAACGATTGCGGGCATTGGTTCCGGCCATTTCGACTGCCCAGAGAATTTTTTGATGGGAACTCTGGTTCCGTCTGGAAGTTGTCGGAGGTTAGCGAGAGCGGAACCTATGAATACTGGGCGGACGAGCGGCGAACGCGCCGAATCGCACGCGGATCTGGAGCGCCTTCTGACGGCGCTTCCAGCGGCGATCTACACAACGGACGCGGAAGGCTACGTGACCTTCTACAACGAGGCCGCCGAAGCGCTCGCAGGGCGTCGCCCAGAGATTGGCCGTGACCGCTGGTGCGTATCCTGGCGCCTCTGGC
The DNA here is from genome assembly GCA_000974665.1 of alpha proteobacterium U9-1i. Classification (NCBI taxonomy): domain Bacteria; kingdom Pseudomonadati; phylum Pseudomonadota; class Alphaproteobacteria; species alpha proteobacterium U9-1i. The sequence continues at coordinate 1,087,401 of BBSY01000002.1, forward strand.
GCCCGGATGGGTCCGAGTTGCCGCACGATTCTTGCCCCATGGCGCAAGCGCTTAAGACCGGTGAGGCTGTGCGCGGCGTGGAATTGGTGGCGGAGCGACCCAATGGAGAGCGGGTGCGCGTTATGCCGTTTCCGAGCCCGTTGCGAGACGATGCCGGCCGGCTCATTGGGGCGGTAAATATGCTGGTCGACATGGGCCCGCTCAAATCCGCCGAGGCCGCGGCTGGGCGTCGCGCCAGCCAGCAAGCTGCGCTTTTCCGATTTACCGACAGGCTCTATCGCGCTGACGCCATCGACGACGTGTACGAAGCAGCGCTTGATGCAATCACCAGCGCTCTGAATTGCCGTCGCGCGAGCATCCTTCTGTTTGATGATTTCGGCGTGATGCGCTTCGTGGCCAGCCGCGGGCTCTCCGAGGGCTATCAACGGGCCGTCGACGGACATTCGCCTTGGACATTAGGAACCATCGATCCGCAGCCCATTTGCATTGAAGAAGCCGCCACCGACGCAAGCCTCGGCGCCGCCAAGCACGCGATCGCCGCGGAGGGCATTCGCGCATTGACATTCATTCCGATCGTCGAGCAGGGCGCCGTCATCGGCAAGTTCATGGCGTATTACGACAACCCCCACGCGTTCGGCGCCGAAGAAATCGAAATCGCCGTGACCATCGGTCGTCAGCTTGGCTTTGCCGTCGAGCGTTCACGCGCCAAGGAGCGGTTCGGACTCGTGTTCGATCGTGCCGGCGTTGGCATGGTGCTGATGCGTGAAGATTGCAGCATCGTCCGAGCCAACCCCGCATTCGCGATCATCGTCGATCGTCCGATTGATGATGTGATTGGCGCACGCTGCACGGATTTTACGCACAAGGATGACGTCAACGCGAACGCTGCGGCCGTCGACGCCCTTCGGCTGAGCGGCGGGCCGGTGACATTCGAGAAGCGCTATATTCGTACATCCGGTGAGGTCGTGTGGGCGCGGGTCACGTTGTCGCTCGTCGCCGACCGGCAAATCTTGGCGGTGGTCGAGGACGTCACAGGTCCGGTCCAAGCGCAACGCCAGCGTTTGCTGCTGATCCACGAGCTTAACCATCGGGTCAAAAACACCCTCGCCACCGTACAATCCTTGGCGGACCAGACGTTGCGCAACACCGTCCGCAGCGATGATGCGCGCGCCCTGTTCAACTCGCGCCTCGCCGCACTTTCGCGGGCGCACGATCTGCTGACACGCCGGAGCTGGGAAAGCGCGGGCATGCGCGAAATGGTGGAAGCCGCGCTCGCACCCTTTATGCCGCTCGGGCGCGTGAGACTGAATGGCGTGGATTTCGAGATCACACCGAAGCAATCGCTCGCGTTCGCCATTGCCTTGCATGAATTGGCCACCAACGCTTCGAAGTATGGTTCGCTCTCGAACGAGGGCGGAGCCGTTGAGGTGTCGTGGGCCAAGCACGGCAACGCGATTTCGCTCAATTGGACCGAACGCGGCGGGCCCCCTGTGGCAGAGCCCGAGCGAAATGGGTTTGGGTTGCGTCTGTTGCGGCGTAACCTCGCGCATGATCTAGGCGGCGAGACGCGGGTTGATTTTGCGCCAAGCGGCGTCGTTGCGCACATCACCAGCGCCGCCCAAGCGCAGGTAGGGGAGACTGTTTGATGCAAACCGTGCCGCGCCAGCGTGTGCTGGTCGTTGAAGACGAAGCCGTCGTGGCCATGCTGATTGAGGATATGCTGGCGGATCTCGGCCATGAGGTGGCGGCAATCGCCGGCAAACTCGATCACGCCCTCACCGCGTCGCGCGATCTGCCGCTCGATTTGGCTATCTTGGACGTGAACCTCAATGGTCAGCGCACCTACGAAGTGGCGGAGGTTCTGCGTTCACGCGGCGTGCCGGTGATTTTCGCCACCGGCTATGGCGCCGGCGGCATAGACGCGGCTTGGCGCGATGCGGAAGTGCTTCAAAAGCCGTTTCAGATCGAGGCTCTGTCGAGCGCGATCGCCACAGTGGTTCGCCCCGCGTGACCAGGCGCGCTGTGCGTTACGCTGCGTCGAGCACTTCGCGCACCTTCGAGGCCAATTGCTCAAGCGTGAACGGTTTCGGCAAATAGGCCGTGCCCGGATCGAGAATGCCGTGATGCACGACGGCGTTGCGTGTGTAGCCGGTGGTATAGAGCACCTTGAGTTCCGGCCGGCGGCGCACGGCCTCTTCTGCCAAAACCCTTCCACCCATTTCCGGCATAACGACGTCGGTGAACAGCAGAGCAATGTGCTCGTTCGCATCAAGCAGGCGCAACGCCTCCGCACCGCCGGAGGCTTCGAGCACGGAATATCCAAGCTCCCGCAGCGCGCTCACCGAAACCTCGCGAACGCCTGCATCATCCTCGACGACAAGAATGCGTTCAGACGCGCTTCCAACGCGAGGCTCGGACGCGGCCGCCCGTTGCTCCACTGCTTGTTCGGCCCCCGTGTAGCGCGGGAGATAAACGCGCACCGTCGTCCCTTCGCCGACCTCGGAATAAATCTTTACGTGGCCGCCGGATTGTTTGACGAAACCAAACAATTGGCTGAGGCCGAGTCCGGTGCCCTTGCCCACTTGCTTGGTGGTGAAGAAGGGGTCGAATGCGCGCGCCACGACATCCGGCGCCATACCCACTCCTGTGTCCGTGATGGACACCATCACATACTGGCCGGCCGTGACCTCCGCGTGGGCGCGGGCGTAGCGTTCGTCGAGATCGGTGTTCGCGGTTTCGATGGTGAGTTTGCCGCCGTTGGGCATGGCGTCGCGTGCGTTGACCGCGAGGTTGACGATCGAGCTCTCGATCTGCCCCACATCGGCGTGCACGCGCCACAAACCGCCGGAAAGAACGGTCTCGATCTCCACACGTTCACCCAAAGTCCGGCGCAGCAATTCCGACGTGCTGATCACCAGCTTGTTGATATCGAGCACCTGCGGAGACAGTGTCTGCCGGCGAGAAAAAGCAAGTAGTCGTGCCGTCAATTCAGCCGCGCGCCGTGCGCCCTCTTGCGCGGAATCCAGGAATTTATCGATCTTGCCGTCGCCCTGCGATAAGCGCCGCTGCGCCATGTTGAGCGAGCCGATAATGATCGCCAGCATGTTGTTAAAGTCGTGCGCGATACCGCCCGTGAGCTGGCCGACAGCCTCGACCTTCTGCAGGTGGGTCACCTGGTCCTGCGCCGCGGCGCGTTCAGCGGCCTCGTCGCGAAGCCGAGCCGCCATTTGCTCAAGCGAAGCGATGCGATTGGCGCTTTCGCGCAAAGTGAAGAAGGCAAGCAAGGTGACGACAGCGACGCTCAAAATGAGCAACCAGCGCGCATTGCGCGTAGCGTTCTGGGTCTCGCGCGTTCGCGCCGCCAGAAGCCGTCGCTCCTCCGCACGCATAATATCGATCTGGCCGCGTATTTCGGTCATCAGCCGAATGCCGCGGCCGTCGCCCACGATATCCATCGCCGCCCGCGTGCGTCCGTCGCGCCGCATCGCAACCGTTTGCTCCAAGATCCCGACGCGCTCGCTGATGAGAGGGCGAAGCCGCGCGAGCGCGGCTTGCTGCAGGGGGTTATCCGCGGTGCGCCGCTGCACGTCGTCCAGCGCGGCCCCGATCCGCCCGACCGCCCGTGTGTGGGGTTCAAGATAGTCTTCTCGGCCGGTGATGATGTAGCCGCGCTGGCCAGTCTCGGCGTCGCTGATCAGGTTTAGGAGTGCGTTGAGCGCCCCCTCCGCTTCGAGCGTGTGGCGCACCCAATAGGCCGACGTTTCCTGCCTGACCGAAAGCCAAACCGAACTGGCGGTGGCGAGCAGCAGAAGCAGAAATCCAAGCGCGAGCGGCGCAACCGCCCGCGTCAATTCTGGCAGCCGAACCATGTCGCCCCACGAAGCACGAAGCGACACGATAGCGAAGCGGACAGTTGAAGCAACGAATGCCGCGTTGCCGGGTCTTGACGGCGCTCCGCTCAAGAGCTGCGGCCCTCAGGCTTACCCTGGGCGGCGTATATATTATTGAAAATACTAAGAAAAATGGTGGTGGCGGGTGGACTTGAACCACCTACCTTGGGGTTATGAACTCCGCGGACGATTGGTTTGTGGCGCTACCGCGGATAACGATCGGCCTACTAAACCCCATGCAAATAGAGCGCAAACCGTAGAATCCGGTAGTTGTCGGTAGGCTGTGGGTGATTGGCTAAATACCGCGATCGTTGTACCTATGATGTACCTACGAGCTGCAGGGTGCCAATGACCCGGAAGAAACTGACTAAGGCAGTCGTGATGGCACTACCGGCGCCGAGCGAGGGCTTCGCCGATTATTTTGATGTGGGTCTGCGCGGTTTCCACGTGCGTGTCTTCGCCTCTGGAAAGCGGAGCTACCGGCTCAAGTACACTGCTGGGGGCCGTCAGCGTGTGGCAACGATTGGGGAGCACGGACCTAGCTGGACAACCGAGCAGGCCCGCACTGAGGCTGAAGACCTGCGGATGGTTGCGGACCGAGGGCGTGATCCCATCGCCGAACGGATGGCGGCGGCGCACGCGGCGGCTGAGAAGGAGCGGCGCACGATTACGGTTGAGCAGTTGGTAGAAAAGTGGCTTGCGGAGGGGCGAGCCGCGAACCCATCGAAGCGTGAGAGTTCTTGGAGTACGGACGCACGCAAGCTTCGCCGCCACATCGTTCCTTTGATTGGCCCAATCTCGGTTCAAGTGCTTACCAAGGGGGATATCGAGAGCGCCCAAGCCCGCATTGTGGCGGGTGATACAAAACTCGATGAAAAGACCAAGCCACGCGGGAGGGCGATCGTACGAGGCGGACGCGGTGCCGCGCGCGGTGCGGTGATGAGCTTGTCCGCATGTCTGAGTTGGGCGGTAGACCAGGAAATCATCGCCTCAAATCCTGCGATCAGGGTGCGCAAGGAAAAGCCGCGTCGACGGGAACGGTTTCTCTCTGAACAAGAGGCAGGTCGGTTTCTCGACACGCTCACCGCCATGGAGCGTGAAAAGAAGCTTAACTCATGTTTTGCAGACATGCTTCGCGTTCTGCTTCTGACGGGCGCGCGAAAGTCGGAAATCCAAGCGCTGCATTGGTCTGAGGTGGATTTGGCGCGTCTCAATATCGTCCTCCCTCGGGAGCGGTCGAAAACTGGCGAGAAAGTTATTCCGATCAACGCTGCCACCGCCGCAATCCTCACGAAACGGAAGTCGAGGAAGGATTTCGTTTTTCCATCGCCCTTCGATGCCAAGCGTCCAGCCGAAGGACTTCAAAAAGCGTGGGAGCGCGTTCGCGTGCGCGCAAAGCTCACAGGGGTTCGCATCCATGATCTGCGCCACAGCTTTGCGTCGTTCGCTGTGGCGAGCGGCGCGAGCCTACCGCTGATCGCGAAGGCGCTCGGACACACTCAGACATCCATGACAGAGCGCTACGCGCACCTGGGAGACGACCCAGTCCGAACCTTATCTGAGAGAGTTTCCAAGAGGCTCGTAGGTCTGCGGAGGCAAAGAAAAGTATGACCAAGGCGAAGCAGAATATCGTAGAGCCGGCGCCGTTTTGCATCGGCGCGACAACAAAGGACATCCTGGCAGTCCCCACGATCGCACGTGTGGCGAAGATGATCGAGGACTCCGGCTTTTCAAGGAGCGCGGCCCGTGCGCTTGCTCGAAGAATACTCCGAAAACCCGGTCGGGAGGTGGCGTCCAACGACAGCTATTGGTCAACGCTCTCGAAGCACATTGACGAGACGATGGATCGAGATGAGCAGGGTAATCCGTCCGGCTGGGGTTTGTTTTGGATGCATGTTCAACTTAGCGAGGGAGGTGCTCGCTATTTCCTCGCGCAGCGTGGCGTTCCCCTTGAACCTGGGAGGTACAAGAAAGATTCCTCCGGTGGTTGGCAGAAGGAAAGCGAGCACGCTTGGCGCCTGGAGCTTCGAGGCGTCTGTAACTCATCTGACGAGCACCTTGCCGCGGAGTTAGTGAGCGCTGCACTATGGATACGCCACTTGATCAAGAACCGGGATTACGGTGCCGCACTGCATCTCTGCTTCCACTTGGCGGAGCTGAACTATGAACTGACCCTCAGACTCTCCGGCATCAGCGATCTCGTGGATATTGGATTGGCTGTTTCGGAAAAGCGTGCGTTCGATGATGAGTTAGACCCGGCTGCGCGCAAGCGCGAGCAGTTTTGGGAAGCGTACGAACTCCAGTACGTCGGTGAACGCAAAGAGCAACCTCTGCGGCCTACACCGTTCGCCAGAGAACATTGGCGCAGGTTTGGTTTTCCCTCTTCGGGCTCGGCTCAGAAATTTCTTTCTCGGCGCTTGAGCGGGCTGCGATAGCCGATTTAGACACCCCGGTGCGTCTAAAGTGATACCGTGCGATTTCTCCCGTAGGCGCGAGCTACGCGCAGCGTTGGTGGAGATGGTCGGTTGTCGAATGACACTTTTCGGACCACGGAAGAGGTCGTCGCCTGGCTTGGTGCGAAGGGTTTGAGGGTTCGGTCTCAGACGCTAGTCAACTGGCGGCACATCGGCGGCGGGCCCCTTTTTCATCGGTTCGGACATCGCGTTGTGTACGCAGAGGCGAACCTTGCGCAGTGGCTAAGCGAGCGATTGGGCGAGCCGCATACCAGCACATCCGACTGTGCAGCTTCGAAGCATCAATCAAACGCGCTGCGTCGCAACTCCGCCAAACGCAGACCGGCGTCCGTCGTTGGGAAAACCAGCAGGGCGGCGTCCGGAGAGAGAGCTACTGTTGGGACCCGGCCATAGCTCAAGCGCAGTCCGAAGGGAGAAAGCGCGGCCGGCGGCGGGGGCGATACCGTCGCAAGTAGTCACCCAGGCTCAACGCTACGCCCGGCCGTTGAGCGCCCTCATGCGGGGCCGGCTCCGAGGAGCGGAAGTATGCATGGGCGGCGCGGGACCGCTCCGACTTTCGTCGGGGACGGTCGTCCCGCGCCCCCTTCAAAGCCTCACCAAGGATCGGTGGACAAGATGACGTCTCGGAAACTCCCAGCCCTAACCCACCAAGAGCGTTCCGACGCCATCGCATCAGCGGCGCCAGAGCACATCGAAGCAATCCGACGAAAGTCCAGAAGCTACGCGGTTTTCGGGGGACGCCGGTTCGAAGCGGAAGACCTTTTTCAAACCGCGTTGCTGAACGCCTATGAGGGCCGGCCAGCGTGGCAACCAGGCCGATCATTTGTTGACTACTGCGATGAAGTCATGGCGAGGCGAGTTCGCTTTATCTGCGCAACACCGGAGCGGAAGACCGCGTCATGACTATGCAAGCCATTGCCGAGTGTGATGCGCTAGCGCCCCTCTCGCGGATGCCGCGGCTAGAGCTTTCCTGCGCGTCGGATGGGTCGTTGACGGCGACCTTAGAGGCGGGTAGCCCCGAGGAATTCGCGTCGTTGTTTGGCGCTTCGGGGCGAGAGTTCGCAGACCAAGCGGTACACGACCTTTTGAACGTCGCGCTGACGGCCGCACCGAAACCGGGTGCCGTGAACACTTCACCGGTGAATGCCATGCTGCAGGCCGTGCGAGCGGTTCGACCGGTAGACGAGCTTGAGGCAATGCTCGCTGTGCAGATGGCCGCGTTCCACCACGTTACATTGTGTTGTCTTCGAAGGTCGCAGCAATCGACGGCGACGATGGAAGGCAGGACGCTCAACCTAAGCCAAGCCAATAAGTGCGCTCGCAGCTTCATCGCCTTGCTAGACATGCTGAATCGACATCGCGGTAAGTGCACAACCCAGCGCGTGATCGTGGAGAACGTCACCGTCGAGGCCGGCGGCCAGGCGGTGGTCGGCGCCGTGGGGGGAGGGGCGCCGACCAATCCCGGAGGTTCAACCCCATGCGACGGCAAAGACCGATCAAGATCGCAGCAGACGCGGCGCCGCGCTGCCTAGCGCGGACAAGGTCAGGCGGCGCTTGCATGCAGGCTGCGGTCGCTGGCAAGAAGCGGTGCCGCATGCATGGGGGAGCAACAGGCAGCGGCGCACCGCTTGGCAACAAGAACCGATACATTCATGGCCACTACGGCGCTTCAGCGCGCGCCCTCGGGCGCTTGGTTCGGGACATGCTGGACACCGCCGCAGAGCTAACCGACCGCGACTGAAAACCGGTCAGGCCCGTACCGGTGCGATGTCCGCAACGGGGCATTTTCGGAAGTCGGCGTCAGTTCGCGCGAAGCCGATAACGGACGCTGGCGGAGACCTTTGAAGGTAACTTCGTGAGCGCCGCCGTCCTCTAGTCGGCGAGAAGGACCGAGGGCCGGCAGCCCCTCAAGGCTGAGCCGCGGCCGAACTAACGGCCGCGGCCAGTCTTTTTTACTTTTCATCAACACCTCTGAAGAAAATTAACCAGCGCGCGCGTGGGCAACCGCGCGCGCCATCAACGCATCGAAGGAGAGCCCCGTGACCAACTCGACCCGCCGTCCGAGACGTCTTCGTTCACCTTTTCAGGATCAGCCAGCATGCGCTTTCCCAACCTTCTCGCATTTCTAAGCCTCACCTTCACGAACCAACCGGCGCTCACGCCGGAGATCACCACTTACGACATCGTTCGCCGCCACGATTACGGCGACCGCAACCAAGCACTCATCGATGAGTGGAACGCCATGCGGGCGGTGGCTAACGCCGCCGCCGACTTCTACCGTCGCATGGACAAGCCATCCGCCAAGACGCCGCGCGCCGGCGATCCGAGGCAGTCTCAATTCTACGACGAGCCCTTCATCAAGGCCGCCGCGTTCTTCCGGCGCGCAGGTAGCGACATCGCGACCGGGGAGGCCGATCCGGCGCGGCTCTCCGTTATCAGCGGCGACGCCAGTCTCTGGCTTCGCGTGCTGCACGATCAGGAGCGCAGCCGCTGGGACAGCGAGCGGAAGCTAATGTTCGCACAGGCGGCGGAAGCGCTTCGCATCATCACCGACGAACCCCGCGCCGTCCGCAGCAGCTGCTATTGGGACCCGTTGGAGATCGAGGGCTATACGACGGTCGATAAGCGCGACCACGTCATCGTCGAAGTGCGCGTCTTCAATCCCAACGATACCGACGCGCCAGTCGCCGCTCTCTTGCTGCAATACTTGCTGACCGGGCTCGCCCGGATTGTGTGGCCGCCGCGCAAATCCATCCCAGCACGCAAGAGCACCAAGATCAGGTTCAAGCTACGGCGCGAAGCGAATGGCGCGATAGACGTGAAGTTCGCCCTTTCACGCCAATTCCACGGCTAGATCGGCGAGCCGCGCGAGATCGCAGAATGCGGTCTCAGCGGCAGCTCAGTTGAATCGCCTCGGCGGACGGTCCATTAGAATAGGCATAGAGCTCGCAGAGCGAATGCTGGTTTCCGTCGGGATGCTCGCGAATGTATCGGGCGAGATCGCGCGCGAGCGCTGCGTCGTCGACATTCGATCCGGCCGGAACGACTGTTCCTGCGAGCAACGCGATGCTCGGACCTTCGTGGTTGGGGCTCGCAAAGGGCGAGGTCTCGATGCCGCGGCTGAGCACGAATATCCGCGCGCGTCGATCACCTCGCTCGGCCTGTGCGGCGAGGACACCAGCCAGCGTCCACCCACGCTGCAACGCGCGCGAATGCTCGGTGTTCGGTCCGCCTCGCGACGTCGCGCTCCCGACGGCTATCAAGAAATCTGCTTCACGGTAGACGCCGCAGTTTCCAACGGGGAGCAGTGATCCGGTCGGTCTCGCCGTATTCCCAACGGAAGCCCGAGCACGCGATGTCTACGGCTCGGATAGAGATGCTCGCAGCCGCTGGTGGTCCGTCCCCCTCGCTACCCGCTGCACCGCCATTGCGCGTGAGTAGTATCGGAAGTAGCACGAGTGCGAGTGCTGCGCCGATCCAGACCCAGCGTGGCGGCGCGTGCAGCGATTGAGCTTTGGCCACCACCCATCGCACCCCGGCGATCAGCCCGAACAGGACGACCGCCGCAACCGTCGCGATTAGAACAACGTCTCCGACCACGAGCAATGTGGCGAACAGGGGGCCCGCCAATCCCGCGAGCCACAGACAGACCCCGATCAAACCGACGACGATGAGCACAATCGCAAGTGCCGCCGCTATGCTCAATGCGACGGGTATGATGGTCTTAGCGCTTTGTTGCGCCGCGCGAACGGCGGCTTGGGCGATACGCACCCGATGGATAACGAAGGCGTAGGCAAGCGAGAGAAGAACGACGAACGAAGCCTGCCGTCCGGCGATCTCGACGAGCTCGTGCTGCGGAAGCGCTGCGCCATCGATCCACGGCACGAGAAAGAGAGAGCCGCCGACCAGCAGCAGCATTGAGAAGAAATACGCGGGACCACCCCCGTCGCTGTGGCGGTTACGTGCATCGTGAGCGCTGGCGAACGCCAGCAGAAAACTCAGAAGACCCCACGTTACGAGAACCGAGAAATAGGCGCTTACTGCCCCGTTCCGAAAAGCGGCGTGCATCAACGCGCCGATTATCGAGGCATCGCTTACATCGAGTCCCGCGTCGCCAGATCGCAGCACGACCCACAACGCATGCGTTCCGAGCGGACCTATGGTGCCGAACGCCAACGCGGCGATCTCGACGCGCGGATCGACTTCGCTTTCCTTGGAGTTGATCGCATAGTCCGACAGGAAAACGGCGAACAGCGCGAGCAGAAGGTCGAAGGACAGCAGCGCTAGCCAGCCCCAGATCGCGCCACGGAGCCCGAGGTCTGACAGCATGACCCCCGCCGGGGCAACGACGCCGCCGACCAAGAGCAGCGCCAGCGCCGCGTAGAAAACTCTATCACCAATCATCCCGCCGCATTGATAGCAGAAGAATCGGCCGCGAAACGCCGTCCTGAAGACGGTCGCGCGGAGAGGCGATAGTGCCCGCTCTCGCTGCAACGAAAGGCAGGGTGTCTTTTCAACTGTAGGCGAGCGCGAAGGTCTGAAAATGAGATCGACCCGCGTTACCCGAGCGAGTTGAATTGATTTGATGCTCCGCGCCGATCGGCGTCGCTCTTCCAGTCCTCCAGTGAAGGAGGACAATCATGGAGACGCAATCGTTCAACCCAACTCCAAAAACATTCGTGCCGTGGAATAAGGGCAGGGTGACGGGGCAGAAACCGCCGCTCAAGCCAAGGGAGGTCTGGGCCATTCGCGTCAGGCTTCAAATCTCGGATCGCGTGCGCGATTTGGCGCTCTTCAATCTCGCAATCGATAGCAAGCTTCGTGGATGTGACTTAACTCACCTTCGCGTAGAAGATGTCATGCAGAGCGACCAGGTCCGCACGCGTGCTTTGGTTTCGCAACGCAAGACCGGCGCTCCTGTACAGTTTGAGATCACCGAACAAGCGCGGGCCGCGGTGGCGCGCTGGGTCAATGGCAAAGGTCTCAAGAGTTCAGACTGGCTGTTTCCCAGTAGGGTGGACAGGACCAAACCGATGACCACGCGCCAGTACGGACGCTTGGTTGACGAGTGGATCGCCGAGATCGGTTTGTCGCCCGCAGCATACGGCACGCACTCGCTCCGCCGCACCAAGGCGGCGTTGATCTACAGGAAAACTGGCAACATTCGTGCGGTCCAGCTGCTTTTGGGGCACACGAAACTCGACAGCACAGTGCGTTACCTTGGCGTGGAGGTCGAAGACGCATTGGCCATCGCCGAAGGCATTGACGTCTAGAGCAGCAAAATTGGGGTGAACCCATTCGGCTGGGACGTGCTAACGCCCAAGCGTGTTCTTCTCGATTGCCGCCAAACACGTCCCAGACACAGGCGCAGCTTGGCGCTATCGCAAAACGCGCTTTCCTCCCATGGTGAGTCAGGCGTCGGTAACGCGATCCGGCAGACGCAGACTTTCCGCAAGCGAGCGCAACGCGACCTGCATCGCCGCGTGATGGGCGGGATCGCGCTCGGGCGGGGCGCTGTCCGCGGCCTTCTCTAGAGCCGCGGCCAGCGCATGGCGCACATCTTTGCCCTTAGTAACAGCAAGAGCCGCGAGCGCCGTCTCAAGCGCTGCTATGCGCGCATCGACCGAGAGCCGCCAGGCTTCATGGTCAATCAGCTCTCGGCCGGCGAAGCGTCGTGCTCGGTGGTGTTTGCTTGCGCTGACTGGTCAGGCTTCGGCCCGGCGGTTGCGTCCGTCTGAGTGGCCGTTTGCGCGGTCGGCTTTTTCGTGTCTGCCGCCGTGGGCTCCGCGCTGGGCGTGGACGCTGCTTGGCTCTCACTCAATTGAACAGCGCCCGTTTCGGGTTTGGTTTGCTCAGACGCCGTGCTTTGCGTGGATGTACCGGCGTGCACCGGCGAAACTGTAAGCGCCATGACGGCGAGCGCAGTGGCCAGAATTCGCATTTGTCTTCCTCCTTTCGCTTTGGGACACGCTCTCTAGCCGAGGTGGTGCGGACAATTGCTTGCCCGCACCTTTGCCCCCGGCCTCGGACCTCTGAACGGTGGCTCAGAAGTCCATATCCGCGCCGGTGGGCATCGCCGGCGCTTTGTCTTTCTTCGGCGCTTCCGCGATCGAGGCTTCGGTGGTGATGATGAGGCCCGCCACGGAAGCTGCGTTCTGCAACGCAGAGCGCACCACCTTGGCCGGATCGATCACGCCTGCCTTGAACATGTCGCCATATTCTTCGGTCTGGGCGTTAAAGCCGATCGCGGCGTTCTTCTCGGCCAAGAGCTTGCCGACGACGATCGAGCTTTCGACACCGGCGTTTTCGGCGATCTGACGCAACGGCGCTTCCAGCGCTTTTTTGACAATGTTGACGCCGATGGCCTGGTCTTCATTGTCGGTCGCGACATTGGCGAGCTTGGTGGTGGTGCGCAGCAGGGCGACGCCGCCGCCTGCGACGATGCCTTCTTCGACCGCCGCGCGGGTGGCGTGGAGCGCATCGTCAACGCGGTCCTTGCGCTCTTTGACTTCGACCTCGGTCGCGCCGCCGACACGGATGACGGCGACACCGCCAGAAAGTTTCGCCAGCCGCTCCTGCAGCTTCTCACGATCGTAGTCGGAGGTCGTCTCTTCGATTTGCGCCTTGATCTGAGCGATGCGGGCCTGGATGTCGGCCTTCTTGCCTTCGCCATCAACGACTGTGGTGGCGTCCTTCTCGATCCGCACTTTCTTGGCGCGGCCGAGTTGCTCGATCATGACGTTCTCGAGCTTGATGCCGAGGTCCTCGCTGATGACCTGGCCGCCGGTGAGGATCGCGATGTCTTCCAACATCGCCTTGCGCCGATCGCCAAAGCCCGGCGCCTTGACGGCCGCCACCTTCAAGCCGCCGCGCAATTTGTTGACGACGAGCGTCGCCAAAGCTTCGCCCTCGACGTCCTCGGCGACGATCATCAGGGGCCGACCGGTCTGGATGATCTTTTCCAGAAGCGGGATCAGCGGATTGAGCGAAGAGAGCTTCTTCTCGTGCAAGAGCACGTAAGGCTCTTCCAGCACCGTCTCCATTTTGTCGCCGTTGGTGATGAAGTAGGGCGAGACATAGCCGCGGTCGAATTGCATGCCTTCGACCACTTCGAGTTCGCTTTCCAGCGACTTGGCTTCCTCGACCGTGATAACCCCGTCCTTGCCGACCTTGTCCATGGCGCGCGCCAGCATGTCGCCGATGTCGCGGTCGCCATTGGCCGAGATCGTGCCGATCTGGGCGATCTCGTCATTGGTTGTGATCTTCTTGGCTTGCGTTTCGATGTCCTTGACCACGACGGCGACGGCTTTCTCGATGCCGCGTTTCAAATCCATCGGGTTGCGTCCGGCCGAGACCGCCTTCATGCCCTCGCGCACGATCGCTTGGGCAAGCACGGTTGCGGTCGTGGTGCCATCGCCTGCGCCGTCGGCGGTCTTCGAGGCGACCTCGCGCACCAATTGGGCGCCGAGGTTTTGAAACTTGTCGCCAAGTTCGACTTCCTTGGCGACCGTGACGCCGTCTTTGGTTGTGCGCGGCGCGCCGAACGATTTCTCGATCACGACGTTGCGGCCTTTGGGCCCTAACGTGACCTTCACTGCGTCGGCCAAGATGTCGACGCCTTCCAGCATGCGGGCGCGGGCGTCCGCGCCAAAATGCACGACTTTCGCAGTCATGTTGGTTCGTCCTCTGAATGAATTGCGTGGCGTTGGTTTTTAGGCAGCCTTGCGGCTCGTTGAGCTGTCGCGCTCAACGACGCCCAGGATGTCGGATTCCTTCATGATCAGGAGATCCTCGCTGTCGATTTTGACCTCGGTCCCCGACCATTTGCCGAACAGCACACGTTCGCCGGGCTTCACGTCGAGCGGCGTCAGCTTGCCGTCCTCGTCGCGATGACCAGGGCCGACAGCGACCACTTCACCTTCCTGCGGCTTTTCCTTCGCCGTGTCGGGAATGATGATGCCGCCCTTGGTCTTTTCTTCCTCCTCAACGCGGCGCACCAGAACGCGATCGCCAAGGGGTCTGAACTGCATGAGCCTTGATCTCCTCTTCGTAAGTGCAAACGGAAACAGGGCCAGCCGCCTGGGCTTCTTGAATGGAAGCAACATCTGCCTGCCTCTCCTGTCCAAGACAGTTCGGCAGCCGCCGGGCAAATTAGCATCCGTCGCCCGCGACTGCTAAATTGTCGGGGCACGATTTGGGCGCGTCTAGATCGGCTTCAAGAGGGCCCTACAGAAAATTTTTCGACGCCGTGGTGGCTATTTTCGAGGGTGTAACGGCCTCGCTTGCGGCGCCCGTCGCCGTGTCTTTAACCCCGAAAAAATTCGCGCGAAGGGTGTTGAAGGACAAAATTGCCCTCCTAGCTTTTTTCCGCCGGGCGCCGGAGAGGGCTTGGCCACGGGCGCCGGCGACGTCCGGCGTTCCTCGTGACCCATGTTGCTTTGCAAGAGGATATGGAGATGAGGACCTACGATTTTTCACCGTATTACCGGTCATCCGTTGGCTTTGACCGGATGCTCAATCTTTTGGGCGCGCCGCAGCGCCCGGAAGCTGACGAATCCTGGCCGCCTTATGACATCGAGCGTCAGGATGAGGATCGCTACTCGATCACCATGGCGGTGGCGGGCTTTGACCAAGACGAAATCTCGATCATGGCCGAAGCCAACGCTCTCCTGGTCGAGGGGCGCAGAAGCGAGGACGACAGCGGACGCAATTTCCTGCACCGTGGCATCGCCCAGCGCGCCTTCCGCCGTCAGTTCGACCTGGCCGACTTCGTCAAAGTGACGGGCGCATCTTTGGAGCACGGTCTCCTGCGCATCGAACTTGAGCGCGAGATACCCGAGGCGATGAAGCCGCGCCGGATCGAGATCGGCACAAGCAAGGCGCGCGGGATCAAGGCGGCGCGCGAAGGCGACGCCCCGGTCGAGCGCGCGGCCTAAAGCCTCGCCGAAAGGAGGATGCGATGAGAGACCTGATCCCGTGGGGCCGCTCGCGCGCGCCTGCGCGCCAAAGCGAGCCTCATCATGATGCGGCTTTGAGCCCGTTCTTGAGCTTGCGCCGTGAGATGGACCGCGTGTTCGACGACGCCTTCCGAGGTTTCGGCCTTTCGGCCTTCGGCCCGGGCGCCTTCAACTGGCCTCAAGTCGAGGTCGCCGACCGCGACAAAGAGGTGCGCGTCACCGCTGAACTTCCAGGGCTTGACGAAAAGGATGTGGAATTGCGCGTTGAAGACAACGTGCTCATCCTTCGCGGTGAGAAGCGCACCGAGTTCGACGACGCGGAGCGTCAATACAGCGAGCGCAGTTACGGACGCTTCGAGCGTCGCCTCGCTTTGCCGGCGGAAGTCGATGAAGAACGGGCGAGCGCCACGTTCCGCAATGGCGTTTTGACCGTCACGTTGCCGAAGACGGAGCGCGCACGCCAACAGACCAAGCGCATTCCTATCTCGCACTAACGCCCAGGTGCTGCTTGGGACTGAAACCCGAGCAGCGCCAACTTTCTGAGGAGAATAAGGAGAGTTGGGAGAACGCCCATGACGTTTTCAGCTGATCCGATCCGGCTTCATCCACGCTTGTTGCCGCGCCGTTGGGGACGTGAAGCCGTGCCCGCCTGGTGCGAAGGTGCGCCGCGTCCGCCAGTGCCAATCGGTGAAATTTGGATTGCCCACGCTCATAACATGACGAGCGCTGGCGTTCACTTCGGCGCGCTCTTGGCGGAAGCGCCCCAATCCATGCTGGGCGAATTGGGCCGCGCCCCGCCAACGTTGCGGCTCATCACCACGGCTGAGCCGAGCGACCCTATACCTGCCGAGGGGGCTCTAGGCCTTTGGCGCGTCCTTGAAGCGCCGCTCGACGCCAGAGTGAATATCTATGCTGGGGAAGGCGCGCCGCCGCGTGCGATGCGTTGCCGGCGCGGCGATCTTGTTCGCGTTGGTGCTGGCGCGCGTCTTGTTTTTCCAGCTAACGTCACCGCGCTTGAAGCGCGGGCCAATTTCACACCGACTAACGCGCCAAGCGCTGCGCGCGCGCAAAAGCTGCTCGCCGCAAGCGAGAAACGCCACCGCGCCGCGTGGCTGCGCGACCCCGCGATGAGCGTCGAACTTTGGACATTGCCCAAGCTGAGTTACCTCGAACCCGACGGTGAGACTTGTCACGTGCTGATGGCACTGACGCCCGGCGTCACCGTCGGTGGTCATGTCTTGAATCGTGGCGACGCGATCTTCCTTCCTGCGGAAGGCCGGCGCGTCAGCATGACCGGAGAGGGGGCTCAGGTTTTGGCTGCTTATCCCGATCTGGTCCCGACCGATATCTGGAAACATCCGCAGCCGCCAAGGCCTGCGGCGCTGGCGCTCGATCCGGCGACCGTGATGCGCACGCCAACCAATCTTGAAGCAACGATGGCGCTGCGCCCGGCCGCGTGAGCTGATGCCAGGACTCGCTCTCTTCATCGCTTGGAATCAAGTCGCGACAAGCGCCGCGCTTCTCGGCATGGCGCTTGTCGCGCACCTTTATAATGGAACGTCGAAATCCTTACTGCCGCGAACGTCGGCCATGGGCGAACAACGGAAGCCGGATGTCTGCAAACGGGCGGGCGGCCGCTAGAGTCCGGAACTGGGATCATCCGGCCGGGATACGCCCGTCTCCGGTCGCTTGTATTTCTTTGGCCGGGGGCAGAGATTGGCCCTTTCGAGCCGGTCGCCCTTGGTTGCGTTCGCTACGGCGCTACGCAGCGGATGCCGGTTCGAGACTAGTCTCGGTTGTGACACGATCTCGGCCGGCCCGCTTGGATTGGTAAAGGCAAGCGTCCGCGCGGCTGATGAAGCTGGAGGCGCTTTCTTTAGGAGCGCGGCGCGCAACACCCAGCGAGATGGTCACTCGGCCAAGGATTTCACCGGTCGACTTCCTCGAAAGCGTTTTCGCCTTAATCGTTGCCCGGATGAGTTCGGCGACTTTGGCTGCAGTCGCGAGTTCCGTTCGCGGCATGATCAGGGCGAATTCCTCGCCGCCGTATCGCGCTGCCAGAAAATCTCCTCCCGCCTGCGCGTGTAGAACGCTGGCAACGTAGCGTATCACCTGGTCGCCGATCTGATGGCCCCATGTGTCGTTGACGCGCTTGAAGCTGTCGATATCGCACATCAGCAGGCAAAGCCCGGCGTGAGTGGATTCCGCTTCAGCGAGCCGCGCGCGCAGGACTTCGTCAAAGTGCTTGCGATTGGCAAGGCCAGTCAAACCATCGGTCAGGGCTTCAACTCGCACGTTCTGCAAGGCGGTTTGTAGGGTCTCTACTTGGCGTGACGACGCTTCCATGCGTTGTTCGAGGCTGCGATTGTAGACAACCATCTCACGCGTCGTGGCGGCAAGGCGCGCCAAGATTGTCCTGACGGCGGCAGGATCGGCGCCGCTTTCCATGTCTTGAGCCGCAGCGTGCAATTCACCTGCATAATTTCCAGCTTGCGCGCCGGCACCACGTAAGCTTGTGATCACGTCGGTGAGTTGTCGTGCAATGCTGGCGCTTGCTTCCACCATCTGCGCCGACAGTCGCGTCTTGGCGAAATAACGCTCAAACAATTCTTCGCTGACACCGTCCGTAAAGGGCTCGCCGCGCAGCAGTCGGGTCTCGATCTCGCGGTTGAGTTCCGGATTCGCGCCTGCAAGATAGGACGTCCAAATCTCGTAGTTCGTCGGGCTAGTGGCTGCAGAATGTCGCGCGAGTTCGTCAATAGCGGCGCGCGCCAGCGCCAGACCCGCTTCACCGCGAAACTGCGTCAACAAATCGACCATTGAAACTGCCCAAGGAATACACGCGAGGCGATTTGCCATTGGGGGGTTAACTTCGGATATCCGAAGTCCCGTTCGGTCGTGCTGGTGCGACCCAAGATGGGTCGGCGCCAAATCGCTAGACTGCGCATAGACCGCGACGCGCGGCTCAGTTTGAAAATTTGTCAACGACGACATGCGGATCGAGCCCAAACTGGCGAAGCCGATCAAGATACCGCAAGACGGCCTTATGCCCATGCTCAACAGCGAGCCAGCCGCGGGCGTCGGCCAGTCCGTACGAGATGCGAACCCGGTCATCGGCGTCAACCGTCAAGTGCCCGGCGCGCGCTAGTTCAGAAGTCTTTCTGCGCACAGTCTCCCGCGGCAATCCCGTCTTATCGGCGATCACACGGCGCGAAATTGATCCTCTGACTTCTTCCGGCGGTTTGGGACTTTGCATGACCTTTTCCGCACTCTCTGTATCGAGCATGAACGATCGCATCGTCGCGTCCGAGACGCAAAGTAGGATCAGCAAGGATTCCAAATCAATATTGGCGTAGAATGTTCGCGCGCAGTGAAGTAGGTCGAGCAATAGCTCTATTCCCGCGAAATTTATCGGTCGTACGTGCTCGGGGATTTGCGCGGGGCTATTGAGGTCGTGCGGATGATTCATGAAGCTTGCCTTGTGTTCCGGATGTCGGCGCGCAGATACAGGGCGTCCTAGAAATGGGCAAAATCGCGTCGAACTCGGCGCCTACGGCCGCTTTCGGCGATGGCCGGACTTAGCTCAAACAACCTTACCGATGGCAGAGTCAGATCGACCAAGCCCATCGCTCACGGCCGACGCTCAAGCTTCGGCCGATGACCAGTCAAGGTAGGTCCATGCGGTGGCGCTAGGTCATCGCTGCTGGAGTTCCAGCACCGCCGCCCGTTCTAGGCACGCGTCGACCGGAATGCGCAAGGTGTTGTTTCTAAAATCGGCGCGGGCCGTCTCTGCGTAAGCGACTGTGAGGCTTGCCCAGTTGTCCAGGTCAGTGACGCCTTCTCTTGTCAGCATCGCTACACCGGATGCCTCCAGACGACGCTGTGCCGAGATAAGGCGGTCTGCTTCGTTCGGCGCAAAATGATCTCTGTCGTCGAAGTACGCGCCGAGCACCGCCCAGCAATAAAGATCATCCTTCGCCTCGTCCGAGCCCGGCATTGATACAACTGGTTCGCGTGATTGTTCTGTCTCAGAAACGGCTTCCGGCGAGAGAAGAGGAGGTGCTGCGGTCACCGTCGGCGTCGTTGGGCTCCGCGTGCCGCCTGCGAGCTGAGCGCAGCCAAGCAAGGTCAGACTCAAAATGAAGGCGGCTGCGCGATCCATGATTCCTCTGAGGACCATCCTAGTCCTGCATGATAGCCAGCTGAGAGCTCAGCGTCTCCAATCGGCGAGATCACGCCGCATCGCGGCACTGAGCGCGAATGGCTGAACTGGAGCGAGCAAGTCACTCGCTGAAATCGGCGTTATGTCTCTCGTTGGCCCATTGCGGCCGTTTGTCGGATGGCGCGGTGCAAGGACGCCTTCGTGGATTGGGAAGTGGCAACCGAGCACGGAGGGCGGAGCCAGCTCTCGGCCCCGCCCAAGCGCTTGTCGCCCGTATTGTCAGTCGTTCGACGGGCGCCACGTGAAACGGATGCCGGTGGCGTAATCGGGGCTGCCGTCGGATAGTCCGCCCGACGCGTTAACCGAAACGCGAACATTACTCGTAAGCTGTTGGGTCACGAAGACGCCAACTTGAGCGGGATCGTCGCGGCCGACGATAGCCGCTTCGCGCCAAGACCCGAAGGCGCCGAGTTGTGTGTGCTCACCTGTTCGCATCCACGTGTTGGCTGAGAGCTGCCAACCATCTTCGCGCTGTACGCCCGCGCGATCGCCGAGGAAGCGCCGCGCAAGTTCGATTGATCCACCACCACCACGCTTGTTGACGCCAACCTCACCGGCGAGCTGGTAGTCCGTCGCGCCAACACCGAGCCCCGCGTCTTCGTCGCCGGTGGGCAAACGCACGCGCGCCGTTGTTTCAAAGTATGCGTCAGTGCCACCGACACGGCGGAATGTGCGGCTGACCGACAAGTTGGTGTCGCCAATACCACGCTCCGTACCGCTTCGAATGGGCGTGCCACTGCTGCCGCCGGCGCCGCCGGTGCCATCGCCGGCGCCGGCATCGACGTCAGCAACGTCAGCTGGCCCGTCGATTTGCAAGTAGGACGTTGATGCACGGAAGGCCCACTTGCCGTTTGTTACTCGAACCACAAGCGGGAGCGACACCACTTCCGTGTCGGTTGCGCCACCGTAATCGCCTGACGAAAAATCGATACCGCTGGCGACGCTATACGTCGTCTCGGCATGTGCGACGCCGACGCTCATCGCCACAGCGGCGGAGGCGAGCAGCACTTTGTAAATTCCCCTCATATGGTCCCCCTGAAAAAAGAACGAGCCCGAGGATTGGTTCCCCGGGCTCGCATGTCACCTCATTTCAACCCTTTGGTTTTTAGCCTGGACCACTGTGGCCGCCATGATCGTCGCCAACATCTTCATTGTCGGTCGCGTCATCAACGCCGCCACCGATGTCTTCGTTGTCGGTCGCATCATCAACGCCGCCGCCGATGTCTTCGTTGTCGGTCGCATCGTCAACGCCGCCGCCGATGTCTTCATTGTCGGTCGCATCGTCAACGCCGCCACCGATGTCTTCATTGTCGGTCGCGTCATCAACGCCGCCGCCGATGTCTTCGTTGTCGGTCGCATCATCGACACCACCGCCAATATCTTCATCGGTGTCTGGCGCATCATCTGCGCCGTGACCGCCGTGGTCGTCGTTCATGTCGTGGTCGGCCCCGTCGTCGCTATCGTCGTTCGCGCCGCCGTGATCGTCGTTGGCATCATGATCGGGGCCGTCGTCGGCGCCATGACCGCCACTGCCATGGTCGTCATTCGCATCGTGGCCGGGGCCATCGTCAGCGCCATGGCCGCCATTGCCGCGATCGTCGTTGGCGTCGTGGCCCGGGCTATCGTCAGCGCCACGACCCCGTCCACTATTGTCGTCATTGCTGTTGTCATCGTTGCCGTCGCGTTGACCGCGACCGCGTTGATGATCGACGCTGTTGTCGTCCACCGTCCCGTCGCCGCGCAGTTTCACGCCGTTGACGATGTCATCCGAACTCTGCGCCGCCGCGATATCGGCAAGCGAGATATTCAGCGCCATGCCGCCGGCCGAAAGGCCGATCACGTGCGCCAGAACGGCGAGAACAAAATTCTTGTGCTTCATAGCATTCCCCTAGCAGGCGAACCCTGACAGATTGCGCGAACCAAGCGCGCGGACTGGTTCGAAATACTGCCAGTGCCGAAATTTATTCCCGGGGCCGTGCGTCTATTTCAGCGGCGCGCCAATGATTGCGCAGCAGCGCATCTTCCTGCGCCTCATCGACCACGGAGCCGCCGCCCAAGGCGATCAGCGCAGCGTCAACAGCGCCCTGAACGCTCCCGGCCAAATGATAGGCATTGTTGTTCGCGTGAGGCGCCGCCGCCGCAACCACCACATTCCAGTTCGCTTGGTCGCGACAAGCAAGGGCATCCGTCGTCTCCTGCGTCGTGGATAAACGGAATTGGCGGCAAAACGCGCCGGACTCGGTCTGGACGGTCAGAGCGAGCGTTACCCGCCCTCCGGCGACTTCCCGCGATTCTCCGCTGCGTACAGCTTCCAGCGCGCCGCCAATGTCTCCGTTCAACTGGGTCAGCGAAAAACGTGGCGATCTGTCCACACTGATCGAGCCTAGGACTACGCCAAGCAAGCAAGCTGCCGCCAACGGCGCCGCGCGACGCAGGAGATGCAGAGACCCAGGCATCCGAATGGACTCAGCGCTAAGAATGCGCTGCGATAAGGCGTGGTCACTTGCTGAAGCGGACGCGGGCACGGCCCGGCGCAGCAATTCGTCGGCCTTCTTGAAAATACGCAATCGCATAGTTCCGCCCGCGCTCGCATCGAGGGCCTTGGCCAGCTCCGCGCGCGCGGCTTCGTCGCTCTCTCGATCGATGAAGGCGCCGATCTTCTCGTCGTTCATTGTGGCGTCTCCCGAATTTCGCTCAGAGGGTCATCGACGCGCACGATGGCGGCGATCGCAGCGCGTCCTCTGGCCAATCTACTCATGATCGTTCCGATCGGAACGTCGAGCGTTTCCGCCGCGTCCCTGTATGAAAATCCTTCAAGCACCACCAAAGTCAGCACGGCGCGCTGCTCCTCGGGTAGGCCATGGAAGACCTTGGCCGTCCGGCGCAATTCGTCGCGCGCCTCTATACCCACGCGCAGATCCTCGAAGGGCGCATGGGCGTCGATGAGCTCAACGTGTCTGCGCTTGGCCATGTCCTTGCGCAGGTCGAGCCAAGCGTTCTGCATGATCTTGAACAACCAGCTGTCGAGCCGGCGGGTCTTGTCGTACGCGCCAGCGCTGCGGATCGCCTTTTCGATCGCGGTTTGCAACAGATCGTCGGCCGCATCTGCCGAGCCCGACAGGGCCACGGCAAAGCGGCGCAACCTCGGCAGCAAGGCCACGAGGTCTTTCCTAAATTCCCTCTCGGCGGGCGTCATGACTAAGTAGCAATACCTAAAAGCCGCGGGATTATTCCCACGGGGAGGCGCGGGGTGCTACGTTTTGCACCCGGTCAGTCTTTGGAGGCGCCAATGCGGGCGCTGTTTCGTGCGGTCACCTTGTGTGCGTCATTGCTTGCGGTGAGCGCGGGCGGCGATGCCTTGGCGAGCGCCACTCCCGGTGATGACGAAATCGCTGAGCCCGAAGATGTGGCGGTTGACGATCCCATCGACGTTGAGGCGCCTGACGCGGCAGAAATCGACACACCAGAAATCGACACGCCAGAGGTAGATGCCCCGGAGGTAGATGCCCCGGAGGTAGATGTCGACGATGCGGCGGCGCCCGACACGCCCGAAGTCGAAGCGCCGGCCGATGATAGTTCGGGCACTGGTTCGGGTGGCGATGGGGATCTGTTGGATTCTGCTGAAGACAATGGCGGCGGTTCTGACGGTGGTGACGATAGCGGCGGCTCAGGCCACGGCAGCGGCCACGACGACGGCGGCGGCGACGATCGAGGGTCGCGGTCTGGTTCGCATGGCGGCGGAGACCACGGCTCGAACGCTGAGTCGAGCGGTTCGGGAAATTCAGGCCACGGCTCGTCTGGAGGTTCTGAGAACGCTTCAGAGCGCGGCGCGGAAGTTGTACAGCAGCACTTAAACGGCCCGATCGAGCTCGCTCGCGACGATTTGGGTCGAGAATACGTTGCAGGCGAAGTGCTTATGGCAGGCGT
Organism: alpha proteobacterium U9-1i; assembly: GCA_000974665.1. Taxonomy (NCBI): domain Bacteria; kingdom Pseudomonadati; phylum Pseudomonadota; class Alphaproteobacteria; species alpha proteobacterium U9-1i. The sequence continues at coordinate 1,110,871 of BBSY01000002.1, forward strand.
TGCCGCCGACGTCATACGCGCGACCGAGGCGGGCTATCGCATCATTTCGGAGCAGGCCCTCGGGCCCGACAATCGCGTCCTGGCGCGCCTGCTGGTTCCGGAAACGATAAGCGTGACCCGTGCGATCGACGAATTGCGCGTAATCGCACCGGCGGCGCTCGTGACCATCAACACAGCCTACCGCACCACGCAGGCGACACGTTTTGCCGTGGCCTCCGCGCCGGGCGCTGGGCGGCGGCTTGGGCAGGGCCTTCTGGGCGTTATTGATACCGGAGCAGATCCCGCTGCACTGGCGACCACCGAGGCCATGGTCGCATCGCGCGGCTTTGGCTCGGCCGGTTATCTGGCGCGCGAGCACGGCTCTGCTGTGGCTTCAATCGCAACCAGGCTGGGCGTCCGGGTCAGCGTGGCCGATGTCTTCGGTCCCAGTACGACCGGTGCGCCCATCGCTTCAGCCAGCGCGATTGCGGCGGCGTTGCAGTGGATGGTGGATGCGGGCGTGCCGGTCATCAATATCAGCATCGAGGGACCACAGAACCAAGTGCTTGAGCGTCTCATCGGCGAGGCGGCGCGGAACGGACACGTCATTGTCGCGGCCGCCGGCAACGGAGGGCCGCTTGCGGGGCCTGCCTTTCCTGGCGCCTATGAGGGAGTTCTGGCGATAACAGCCGTTGACCGAACGGGACATCCCTATCTACGAGCCAATCGCGGAGATTATATTGATTTCGCAGCGCTGGGCGTCGACGTTCCGGTTCGCGTGCGCGAGGGATACGCCACTGTATCGGGAACCTCGTTCGCGTCGCCCATGGTCGCTGCTCAAATTGCGGCGCGCTTTCATCGTCCATCAGCAACCGAAGCAGCTCGGGTCATTGCCGACCTGCGCCAGAGCGTGCTCGATCGCGGCCGACCAGGACGCGACCCGGTTTATGGCTGGGGCGAAGTGCGTCCCGATTGAGTTTCTTGACGATGAAGACGGTCAGGCCCACCAAGCCCCTCCCAAGGGGCCCAACAGGGTAGCGAATACGCGCCGAACATGACGGGCACTGACCTTTCGCTACTACCGCAATTGTCGGTAGTTATTCCGCCACCCGCAAACGTGGTGGTCGGGATAGCAAGTCTGCGGCTATCTGATCGAGGTAGTGCGATTCGCGATCACCGACCCATACCATCGTTGGGATGTTTGAGAGACGGCGGCGCGCGGCTCTTTCGTCCGGACAGCACCGGAATGCGGACGCTGGCAGATGATGGCGCAACGGCCGTGATCGGCGATCGTGAGCCGAATTGACGGGCAGGCTGCCAGCGGCCGCATTGGAGCGCGCCGGCCACTCGAAAAAAAAGTTACGATCGGCGCGCGACTGGCCCTCTCGAGGCGCTTGATTTTGGAGACGCCTGTGTGAGGTTCACACGAGCCGAGCGGCGGGAGTGCAGGCAATGGAATCTGGACTAGATCTCGACGCTAGCGCTCAGTTCGGCGTTGGCCCGTCCTGTCCCTATGGCGGACCTACGACACAGCGCTGACAGCGGTACGGATGGTGCGAGACCAAGAAAATCGAATAAAATCTTGGTGGTGGCGGGTGGACTTGAACCACCTACCTTGGGGTTATGAATCCCACGCTCTAACCAGATGAGCTACGCCACCGAAGCGCGGGTAGATACGCGCGCCGGCCGCCGCGCGCAAGCCAGCTAGCGCCGCCAAGTGAAGACAGAGCTGGCGGCGTAATTCCAGACCGCGCCCACAAGGATGCCGGCAATCCCGGCGAGCCACCAGGAATAGTGCTGCCCAAACAGGAAAATCGCGATGCCCACATTCGCGACCGCGCCCACCGAACAAACCGCGTAAAAGCTCAGCAGCCCGCCGACCAGCCCCCACCCGCGCAATCGCCGATCCCTATAGGTGAGGAGGTTGTTGAGAAAGAAATTGAACGTCATGGCCGCCAGGGTGGCGATGCTTTGGCTGACGAGGAAGGAAGCTTCCAGCACGTTTGCGCCAAACCCCAGCACGCCGAGATGGACGCCCACGCCTATCGTGCCAACCGCGACGAAGAGGACGAAGCGGCCAGGGATGAAGCGGCCGATGGTCTTGTCGACCAGGAGCGCGAGATAGTCCCATGCGACCGCGCTATCGAGTTTGCTCTTGCCGTGCGCGCGGACCCGGAAGGTGTAGGGCAGTTCCACCACCCGCAATCCGCCGCCGCCGGATGCGACGATGTCGAGCAAGATCTTGAAGCCCTGCGAGGACAGTTTGCGCACGACGCTGTCGAACGCTGAGCGTGTGATCATGAAGAAGCCCGAAAGCGGATCGCTGAGCGGAGTTGGCGCGACGATGCGCGCCGCCATCGAGCCAAGCCGGCTCATGCGAGCACGTTTGACGGACCAATCGCCAACGCCGCCGCCGTCGGCATAGCGCGAGCCGATAACGAGATCGGCGCTGCCATCGCGCAAGCGGCGCAGCATTGTCGGCAGCAGGGCCTCATCATGTTGGAGATCAGAATCCATCACGGCGATGTAGGGCGCGCTGCTGGATTGAATGCCTTCCACGACCGCTGTTGCGAGGCCGCGTCGGCCGATGCGGTGGAGGGCGCGCACGCGCGGGTCGGCGCGCGCCAGCGTGCGGAGCGCCTCGATCGTACCATCGCTTGAATCGTCATCAACGAACACGATCTCCCAGCGTATACCTTCGAGCACCGTATCGAGCCGCGTGACCATGGCTTCGACATTGCCGCGTTCGTTGAACGTCGGTGCGACAATCGTGAGCTCCGGGCTCACGGCTTCGCCAATGCGATGAGTTCAGCGATCCGCGCGCACATTGCGCTGTCGGCGTGCGCCATGGGCTCGATGACCGTGAAGTGGTTCGCGCCGGCGATCGCCTCGTAGCGCGTCTCGACGCCGTACTCACCCCACGTTTCCGCCATGGCTTGGCTCTGGCGCAGGAATTCGGCGCTTTCGTTCCCGCCGACGACTGCATCTAGTACGCGCCCCTCAGGCGCGGGCCAGTGGATCGGGCTCAACGCGTCCGCTTCGTCCGCCTCGAGCTGCAGTGCTGTGTTGAGGCTGGTTGAGAGGAGGGGCGCAAGGTCGAATACGCCGGAAATTGAATACCCAGCGGAGACGTGCGCTTCGGTGGCGAGCAGGCAGGCCGCGAGGTGGCCGCCGGCGGAGTGACCGGCGACGACGATCGGAGCGCCGGTGATTTTATGCATCGTCAGCGCGGCGATGCGTGCCTGCTCGACGATGTCGCCAAGCCGAACATCGGGGCAAAGATCGTATCCCATCACGCCAACGGACACGCCGCGTTCGTTTAAGCCGCGCGCGAGATGGCTGAAGAAGCTTGGGTCTAGCGCCTGCCAATAGCCGCCATGGATGAAGAGCAGCGAGGCGCCCGCGCTCGCTTCGAAGAGATCTATCGTCGTGCGTGGGCTTGCGCCGTAACGCAGCAGGCGAGGCGGCGTCTTTGCGCGATAAGCCTCTGCGTCGCGCGACCAGCTGGCGATGATCGCGGGGTGCTCCGGCACGCGCGCGCGATTGTTGTACTCCGCTTCGTAGTCGATACTCATTCCGTGTCGGGATAGTCGAAGCCCGGCCATTTCGAGCCGTAAATCTGGTAGCCAAGAATGGTGTAGGTCTGCGCGACGTTCGCGTTGGATCGAATCTTCTCGGTCACGACCTTCTGGATGGTGTTGAGATCGGGATGTTCAATGCGAACCAGGAGGTCGTATTCGCCCATGATCGAATAGATATCGAGGATCTCCTCGATCCCATCGCGCAGCGCATCGCCAACGCTCTCCGGCGTTGCGCCTTGGACGCGTACAAAAACGAACAAGCTGTGATCGGCCATCTGTCTGCCCTTCTTGAACGTTCTTAGAGCCGCGGGCCTAGTGCGGCAACACCGCCGTGGTTTCGATCTCAATCAAGGCAGCGTCCTCGATCAGAGCAATCACGACGACCACAGCCATGGCCGGATAAATGCGGCCCATTTTCTCACGCCAGATCGCGCCAATTTGCGAAAGCGCGCCCACATAAGCGGCCTTATCGGTGATATACCACGTCATCCGCACGATGTGCTCCGGGCGCGCGCCGGCGGCAGAAAGCACGGCGAGCGTGTTGTCCAAGGTGCGCGCGAATTGCCCGGCCAGGTCGAGCGCTTCGAACACGCCGTCCGGGGTCCAGCCTATTTGGCCAGCGACAAACACGAGTTTTCCTTCGGCGAGGATGCCGTTGGAATAGCCTTTCGGGCGCGGCCAACCGTCCGGCAGCAGGATCTTCATGGGCTTGCTTTCAGCTTGAAGCGTTGCAGCTTGCCGGTATGGGTTTTCGGCAGCGCGTGCACAAACTCGATGGCGCGTGGATACTTATACGGCGCGATCGTGCGCTTGACGTGATCTTGCAGCTCCGTCCGCAGAACCTCGTTTGGCCGGATGTCGGCGTGTAGCACGACGAACGCCTTCACGATCTGGCCGCGCTCTTCGTCCGGCGCGCCCACCACCGCAGTCTCGGCGACGCTTGCATGTTGAAGCAATGCGTTCTCGACCTCAGGCGCCGCGATATTGTAACCGGCCGATATGATCATATCGTCCGCGCGTGAGACGAACCAAAAGTAGCCGTCTTCATCCATGCGATAGAGATCGCCTGTGATGTTCCAGCCGCCACGCACGTACTTTTCTTGGCGGGCGTCATCAAGATAGCGACAGCCCGTCGGGCCCTTCACGGCGAGACGACCGACCTCACCCGCAGGCAGCGGCGCGCCGTCGTCGCCGAGCACGCAGGCCTGATAGCCTGGTACAGGCTTTCCAGTTGATCCCGGACGGATGTCGTCCCCCCGCGCGGAAATGAAAATGTGGATCATTTCCGTCGCGCCGATGCCGTCGATCAAGCGAATGCCCGTCGCGTCACGCCAGGCGTCTGATGTAGCGGCCGGCAGATGCTCTCCGGCCGAGACGCACGTGTGCAGCGACGCGAGCCGAGCGTCCACGCCCTTTGCCATCGCACGGTACCCGGTCGGCGCTGTGAACAAGGTTGTAACTTTGTGACGTGCGATCGTGTCCATCAGCGCCTCGAAGCCAGGCGCGTTGGGCAACGCGGTCGCTGCGCCACACGCAGCGGGGAAGACAACCGATGCGCCTAAGCCGAACGTGAACGCAAATGGCGGCGTCCCGCAAAAAACGTCGCTCGCCCGAGGTTGAACGATGTGACGCGAGAACGTCTCCGCCATCGCCGCGACATCACGATGGAAGTGGACACAGCCTTTCGGCTGGCCGGTCGTGCCGGAGGTGAATGCAATCAGTGCGGGATCGTCGCTTGACGTATCGACAGCGGCAAATGATGGAGGCGCGTCTCGAAGCGCCTGATCAAAATCGCCCCCACCAAAGTACGTCACTCTGAGTGGCGCGCCGCCGGCCAAGGCGCGCGCCACTTCGAATTCGCTTTCGAGGCTCGCCGCAACGAGAGCGTGACTGACGCGCGCCTTGCCGATCAATGTCGCCAACTCCGTTGCGCGCAACATCGGCATCGACGTGACGGCTACCCCGCCAGCCCGCAGCACGCCCCACCAGATTGCAAGTGTCATCGCCGAATTGGGGGCGTGAAGCATTACGCGATTGCCGCTCTGCAGGCTCATGTCGTGCGTGAGCACGTGAGCGACTCGGTTCGCTTGCGCCAGCAGCTCGGAATAGCTCCAACGCCCCTCTGCCCAAAGAACCGCGTCCTTGTCGGCGCGCCCGTTTGCGATTGCGGCGTCCAACATCGACGACGCATTGTAGCGTGCCGGAAACCGTAGTTTTGGAAGGTCGAACAAAAAGTCCGGCAGCGCGTCCTGCGCCGGTAAATGATCGCGAACGAACGTATCGACTTGGCCGCTCATGGCTCAATCGCCTTCGAAAACGGGTTTGCCTTTTGCCGCGAACGCCTCATAGGCGCGGGCGAAATCCTTGGTCTGCATGCAGATCGCTTGTGCCTGCGCCTCGGCCTCAATCGCCAGATCGATACTCATCGACCATTCCATGTTGAGCTGGTTCTTGGTCATGGCGTGCGCGAAGGTTGGCCCATGCGCCAAGGCGTGCGCAAACGCGTGCGCCTCTGCGTGCAAAGCGTCGGCGGCGAAGATGCGATTGAAAAACCCCCAGCGTTCGCCTTCCTCCGCGCTCATGGAGCGGCCGCTGAACAATAATTCGCTCGCGCGGCCTTGGCCGATGATGCGTGGCAGGATCGCACAGGCGCCCATGTCGCAGCCGGCTAGACCGACGCGTGTAAACAAAAACGCCGTCTTGGCGTCGGGTGCGGCGTAGCGGATGTCGCTTGCCATCGCCATGATGGCGCCGGCGCCGGCGCACACGCCGTCCACTGCGGCGATGATCGGTTGCGGGCAGGCGCGCATCGCCTTCACCAGATCGCCCGTCATGCGCGTGAAGCGCATCAGGCCTGGCATGTCGAGCTTGGTCAGCGGGCCGATGATGTCGTGAACATCGCCACCTGAGCAGAAATTGCCCCCGGCGCCTTTCACGACGATGGCTTTGCAATCTTTCGCGTACACAAGATCGCGAAACAGGTTTCGCAGCTCAGCGTACGATTCGAACGTCAGCGGATTTTTTCGCTCCGGCCGGTTCAAGATCACCGTGCCGACGCGATCGGAATAGTCCCAAAGGAAATGCGTGGCGCGATAATCCTGCGCCTTCCATGCGTCCGCGATCATGCCGCGACCTCCCGTTCGAGCTTGCGGCGAATGGAGGCTTTGGCGCCGTCCAATAACCGCATGAGCCTTTGTCTGTCAGCTTGCGCGAGATCGCCGAGCAGACGATCCACACATGCCGCGTGCGCCTTGGCCATCTTCTTGAATACGCTTTCGCCGCTCGTCGTCAATCGCACCGTTTGCACGCGGCGATCGTTCGTGTCTTCCCGCGTTTCGATCAGCCCTTCGGCCTTCAAGCGAGTCACCAAGCCAGTCACGTTTCCGTTGGAAACCAGCAATTGGCGCGAAACTTCGCCGAGCGTCAGCGACCCGTGACGATCAAGCGCCGACATCAGATCGAAGCGGGCGATCGTCGATCCAAAGTCCGCGCGCATCATGGCGTCGATCTCGCGTTCGATGAGCCGACTTGTTGTCAACATGCGCAAAGAAAGGCGAACGGTTTCGTTCATACGCGCACCGGCAAGCTTTCTCGGCGCGACAGCGTGCGCTTCAGCTGCGCGTGCCCGGCGAGGTATTGCACTGGGGCCTGCAGGCCGTCGTAACCAAGTTCCGCCGCCGCGCGCAGCATCCAGTTCGGGTCGATCAAGTGCGGACGCGCCAGCGCGCAAAGGTCGGCGCGACCGGCGGCGAGGATCGAGTTGACGTGGTCTGGCTCGTAAATGTTGCCAACCGCCATCGTGGCGACACGCGCTTCGTTGCGGATACGGTCGCAGAAGGGTGTCTGGAACATGCGGCCATAAACCGGGCGCGCTAACGGTGAGGTTTGGCCTGCCGAGACGTCGATCAGATCGGCCCCCGCATCCGCGAAAGTGCGGGCGATGGCGACAGAATCCTCCGCGCTCAAGCCATCGTCCATCCAATCCGTCGCCGAGACGCGGACCGACATGGGCTTATGCTTCGGCCACGCCGCGCGGAGCGCCTCAAACACTTCAAGCGGAAATTTAAGGCGCGCCGAAACATCGCCGCCGTACGCATCGGCGCGCTTATTCATCAGCGGCGTGAGGAACGAGGAGAGCAGATAGCCGTGTGCGCAATGAAGCTCCAGCATGTCGAAGCCGGCTTGCTCGCCCCAGAGCGCGGCGCGGACGTGATCGGCGATCACGCGATCCATGTCGGCGCGGTCCATGGCGCGCGGCGTGTCGTTGCGTTCGCTCCACGGAAGTGCAGACGGCGCGAGGAGCGGCCAATTGCCATCAGCGAGAGGCTGATCGGGGTGATCTTCTTCCCACGGCACGCGCGTTGACGCCTTGGCGCCCGCATGACCAAGCTGCAACGCGAACTTGGCGTTAGAGTGCGTGTGAACATAATCGACGATGCGCTTCCACGCATCGCGATGCGCTTCCGTATACATCCCGGCGCAAGCGGGTGTGATCCGCGCTTCGGCGGAGACGTTCGTCATTTCGGTGAACATCAAGCCGGCGCCGCCCATCGCGCGTGCGCCGTAATGAACGAGGTGAAAATCGTTCACCAACCCGCCTTGCGCGGAATACATGCACATTGGCGACACGACGACACGGTTGGCGATTTCCATCTCGCGCAGTCGGAATGGCGTGAACATTGGCGGACGCGCATCCGCGCCCGACCGCGCCGCGAACCACTTCTCGACGCCGCCGAGGAAGCCCTTGTCGCGCAGCCGCAAGTTTTCATGGCTGACGCGCTGGCTGCGCGTCAGCAGCGAATACGCAAATTGCAACGGTTCTAGGTTCGCGTAGCGATCGATGTGCTCGAACCATTCCGTTGAGTTGCGCGCCGCGTTCTGCAGCTTCAGCACTTCGACGTTGCGCTCGCTTTGATATTGGGCCAGCGCCTCCGGCAACGGCTTTCCGCCGTGCAGCACATCGGTGAGCATTATGGCGTCCTCGATCGCAAGCTTTGTACCCGAGCCGATCGAGAAATGCGCGGTGTGGGCGGCGTCGCCCATCAGGATCAGATTGCCGCGCGACCAGGTGTTGCAGATGATGCGCGGAAAATTGAGCCAAGCCGAACCGCGCAGATGTTTGGCGTTCGTGGAGAGTGTTGCGCCATCGAGGTGGCGTGCGAACAAGCGCTCCGCGAAACGGCAAGTCTCGTCTTGCGACATCGAGTCGAGGCCAAGCGCGCGCCACGTCGGTTCGGCGCATTCGACGATAAAGGTGGATTGCGTATCGCTGAATTTGTAAGCATGCGCCCACACCCAGCCCGCGTGGGTACGCTCAAACGCGAACGTAAACGCGTCGAACGCTTTGCTGGCGCCGAGCCAGATGTACTTGTTCGGCCGCACATCGATATCGACGCCAAAATCCGGCTCCCAATGGGTGCGGAATTTGCTGTTGGCGCCGTCGCAGGCAATGACGAGATCGTAGCGGCCGCAGAAGTCCTCGCTGGCTTCGGTCTCGCTGCGAAACTCTAGCCGCACGCCAACGTCGCGCGCGCGATCCTGGAGGATGTTGAGCAGGCGCTTGCGGCCGATGCCGACAAACCCGTGCCCGGACGAGGTGATCGTCTCGCCATGAATGTGGACGTCGATATCATCCCAGTGCGCAAAGCCCGCTTCAATGGCCGCCGCGCTCGTCGGATCGTTCGAGCGCAGGTTGGCCATGGTTTCGTCAGAGAAGACGACGCCCCAGCCGAACGTGTCGCCCGGATCGTTGCGCTCGAACACCGTGACGTCGTGGGCCGCGTCCCTGAGCTTCATCAGGATCGCGAAATAGAGCCCCGCGGGGCCGCCGCCGACGCACGCTATACGCATAATGCTTTATATATAAAGTATTGACCCGCCGCAAGCTCGAACCGCCAAACGCCTGCTCTTGCGATTAGTGGCCGGAATGGCCGCCGGCACGGACCGGGAGCGTCGCCTGTACGTCGCCGGCGTGTTCAAAGGTCAAAGTGAGCGGAATGTCCTCACCCTCGGCAAAGGGTGTCGCCACGTCGATGAACATCAAATGGTTGCCGCCGGGCGCGAATGCGGCGCTGCCACCGGCCGGCACGTCGATGCTCTCGATCTGGCGCATTTCCATGATGCCGTCGGTCATCGTCATCGTGTGAAGTTCTACCCGGCCGGCGCGCGGCGTTGCTGCGCCGACGAGCCGATCCGCCTCCGCGCCTGAATTGGCGATGGTGAGGTAGCCCGCCGAAACCGCAACGCCGCCGGGCGTTGGCGTCGCCCAAGCTTCGCTGACGGAAACGGTTGGCCCAGCGCTTTCAGCGGGGGCGGGGACTTGTTCGGGCGCGCCACAGGCGGCGGCGAAAAGGGCGAGCGAGACGATCAGGGTGCGCATGGCCTCAACCGTGCCGGAAGGCGCGCACGCCCGCAATCGCGCACGTGTCGCAGGCTCATGGCCTCTCGCGTGCGGGGAGGAGTTCGCGCCGCCGCGCCTTAACCAAACCGCGCAACCAGGTACGGACGGCCCGCACCCGCGCTGTCTCGGCGACGTCGCGGTGAACGCTGAGCCAGAAGCGGCGCGTAAGTCGCACCTGGCTCGGCAGCACGCGCGTCAAGCCTTTGGCGACAAAGCATGGCAGCACGCCAATGCCGCCATGGGTGCGCACGATTTCCTCCTGCGCGCGGATCGAGGAGGAGGCGAGCGCGACTTTGAGATCGGGGTGAATCTCGTTGAGGTAGCGCAGCTCCGGCGAGGGCACGAGATCGTCGACATAGCCCACCATTGTGTGCTCGAGCAGGTCGTCCACCTCCTGCGGCGCGCCAGCGCGCTTGAGATACGCGGTCGTCGCGTAGAGTCCGAGCTGGTAGTCGGTCAGCGGCTCCACGATGAGGCGCGCGGCGTGCGGCGCGCTGAGCGTTACGGCGATGTCCACCTCGCGTTTGGTTGCCGACAGCACACTGGTCTGCGCGGCGAGTTCGACGCGCAGGTTCGGCCGCTGACGGTGCAATTCCGCCAAGGCTGGCGCCAGGATCGCGGTGCCGAAGCCTTCCGGCGCGCCGATGCGCACCGCGCCGCCGGCCACATCCGTCTCGCCCACGCGCGCGGCCGCATCCATCGCCGCTTCCGCATCCAGCGCGATTTCCATGAGCCGCGCGCCGGCGCTGGTGAGTTTGAGGCCGGTGGCGGACCGGGCAAAGAGCGTTGCCTTGAGCGCGGTTTCGAGCCGCGCGAGGCGCCGGCCCACGGTGGCGGCGTCCACGCCTAATTTGACGGCGGCGGCGTTCAGGGACCCGGCGCGCTCGGCGCTCAGAAACACCCGCAGATCGTCCCAATCGTACATGCGGCCAGCCTACCGCACTGGCGCGGCGCCCTACCAACAAATTCGCAATACTGGCGGCAAGCGTGCCGTGCTAATCCGACGCCCAAGCACAAAAGAGGAGCGCCGCCATGCGCGCGATCGAGCATTTCATCAACGGCCAAGCACTCGTCGCCGCTCCGCGCAAATCGCCGGTGTTCGACCCGAACACGGGCGCGACCCAGGCCGAGGTCGGCCTCGCCACCGCCAATACGGTGGCCGAAGCTGTGGAAGCCGCGAAGGCGGCGGCGCCCGGCTGGGCCAGCACCAATCCGCAGCGCCGCGCGCGCGTGATGTTCGCGTTCAAGGGCCTCGTCGAAAAGCACATGGACGAACTGGCGCATCTGCTCTCGTCCGAGCACGGCAAGGTCATCGCCGACGCCAAAGGCGACATTCAGCGCGGGCTTGAGGTGATCGAGTTCGCCTGCGGCATTCCGCACGCGATGAAGGGTGAGTACACCGAGGGCGCGGGGCCGGGGATCGATGTCTATTCGATGCGCCAGCCGCTCGGCGTCGTCGCCGGCATCACGCCGTTCAACTTCCCGGCCATGATTCCGATGTGGATGTTCGGAATCGCCATCGCCGTCGGCAACACGTTCGTGTTGAAGCCGAGCGAGCGCGATCCGTCCGTGCCTGTGCGTTTGGCGCAGCTGATGATGGAAGCCGGCGCCCCGGCAGGCGTGCTCAATGTCGTCCACGGCGACAAGGAAGCCGTCGACGCGATCCTGCATCATCCGGACATCAAGGCCGTGAGCTTCGTCGGCTCGTCCGACATTGCGAATTACATCTACGCCGTCGGCGCGCAAAACGGGAAGCGCGTGCAGGCGATGGGCGGCGCCAAGAACCACGGCATCATCCTGCCGGATGCCGATATGGACCAAGCTGTGAAGGATCTCGTCGGCGCCGCGTATGGCTCGGCGGGCGAACGCTGCATGGCGCTGCCGGTGGTGGTGCCGGTGGGGAAGAAAACCGCCGACGAATTGCGCGAGCGTCTGTTGGTGGAAGTGGAAAAGATGAAAGTCGGTATCTCCACCGATCCCGACGCGCAGTACGGCCCAGTCGTCACCGCCGCCCACAAAGCCAAGATCGAAAACTATATCGGCATGGGCAAGGACGAAGGCGCCGAGCTCGTGCGCGATGGCCGTGGCTTCAAGCTGCAAGGCTATGAGGAGGGCTTCTTCGTTGGCCCGTCGCTGTTCGATGGCGTGAAGCCCGGCATGAAGACCTACAACGAAGAAATCTTCGGCCCGGTGCTGCAGATCGTTCGCGCTGAAAGCTTTGAGGAGGCGCTCGCGCTGCCGTCGAAGCACCAATATGGCAACGGCGTCGCCATCTTCACCCGCAACGGCCGCGCAGCGCGTGAGTTCGCCGCGCGCGTCGATGTCGGCATGGTTGGCATCAACGTGCCGATCCCGGTGCCGGTCGCGTACCACACCTTCGGCGGCTGGAAGCGCTCGGCGTTCGGCGACACCAACCAGCACGGCATGGAAGGCGTGAAGTTCTTCACCAAAGTGAAAACCATCACCGCCCGCTGGCCCGAAGGCATGACGGACGATTCAAGCTTCGTCATTCCGACGATGCGGTGATGTTCTCCATCGCTGTTTTTCTTCGCTATATGCTTGGCCAAGTCTGGGGTGTGCTGGCGATAGCGGTGCTGCTTGTCATCTTTTCGCAGCCAAGCGTGGGTGCGCTCTTTGTCAGCGCGACATTGCTTGCGTTTGTGATGCTCCGCGCCGTCTTTATGTACGCACTGGCTTTCGAGAAGCATCATCAGCTGAAGGAACGATATGGTGCGGAGTATCTGCGAAGGCTGGAAAGTTATTTGGAGACCGATGGTGTGGCCGGCTACATCGACCGCGGCCGTTTCTCCCTAGAGATTGAACTGAAGCACCCACAGGCAAAATCGTGACTGAAATCCTCACCTCCGCCAGCTCCGGCCTTGCGCGCATCACGCTGAACAAGCCGGAGACCCTGCACGCGCTCAACACGCATATGTGCGCGAACATGACGCAAGCTCTGCTGGCGTGGCGCGACGATGCGGACGTGCGCGCGATCCTGATCGATCACCAGCCGGGCACGCGCGGCTTCTGCGCCGGCGGCGACATTCGCATGCTGGCCGAAAGCGGCAAGGGCGATGGCCGCGACGCGCGCGAGTTTTTTTACACTGAGTATCAGCTCAACCATCTGCTGTTCACGTACCCGAAGCCGGTTGTCGCGTTGATCGACGGCGTGACCATGGGCGGCGGCGTCGGCATTTCCATGCCGGCCAAATTCCGCATCGCCACTGAGAACACCACCTACGCCATGCCGGAAACGGGCATTGGCTTGTTCCCCGATGTTGGTGGCGGTTGGTATCTGCCGCGCAAGCCGGGGCAGATTGGCATGTGGCTCGCGCTCACCGGCGCGCGGCTCAAAGCGGCGGATTGCATCATCGCCGGCATCGCCACACATTTCATGCCGACGGAAATCCTCGCCGCCGCCCGCGCGCAAATCGCCGGCGCCGCGCAAACGCACGAGCCCGAACGCGCGCTCGAAAGCGGCCTCGAAGCGTTGAGCGAAAGCGCCGGCAAGCCGAAAGAGCTGACGCCCGAGAACATCGCGCGCATCAACCGCATCTTCGCCCTCGATAGCGTCGAAGCGATCCTCGCCGCACTCGAAGCCGACGGCTCCGATTGGGCCAAAGCCCAGTTCGCCACGCTCAACACCAAGTCGCCGCAGACGTTGAAGGTCGCGTTCCGCCAGCTGCGCGAAGGCGCGAAGATGAGAAGCTTTGCCGACGAGATGCGCCAGGAATATCGCATCGGCGCGCGCGTGGTGCAGCGCCACGATTTCATCGAAGGCGTCCGCGCTTTGATTGTCGATAAAGACAACAAGCCGCAATGGAACCCGCCGACGCTCGCCAGCGTCACCGACGCGATGCTCGATGAGATTTTCGCGCCGCTGCCGGTAAGCGAGGAATGGTCGCCGCTGCCATGAGCCGCCGTAAGTCGAAAACCGTGCAAGATAACCTGATCGTGAATGGCCCCGCCGCGCGCGCCCGCGCAGCCTCGGCGCACCGCGCGTCGAAAAAGGGGACTATCATGTTTGCACGTACTTTCGCCCTCGCGGGCGCAGCTTTCGTCATGCTCGCGGGCGCCGCGCACGCCGCCGAGTACAGCTTCCGCGCCGAACTCAACGGCGCCACCGTGCCCACGATCACTGGTTCAGCCGCCACCGGCGAAGCTTTGGTGCGCGTTCACACTGAAACGCAAACGGTCGATCTGACGATGAACGTCAGCGGCCTTTCTCTCGAGGATCTCTACGACCACGTGATCCATTCTGGCGTGGGCCCGGTGCACCTGCATCTCTACGCCGCCGACGGCGACATCTCGCTTCTGGTGCCGTTCCCGTACGGTGCGAGCTACACGCAAACCGCTGGCGGCTTCAGCCTCAACGTCTCGAACTATTCCTATGCCGAAGGCGCGGCCGCATTGCGTTCCAACGTGAGCTTTGACGATTTCGTCGCCACGCTCGGCTCGGAATTTGTCTACATCAATATCCATACCGATCGCGTCAATGATGGCGAGATCAGCGGGCGCCTCGTGCCGGCCAGCTGATCCGCTCGGGTCAGCCTGTCTGCTCAGGCGTTCACGAACTTGAACGGACAGGAGCAGGAACATGACCCGCGTTGCATTTATAGGCCTAGGCAATATGGGCTCCGGCATGGCCGCCAACGTCGTCAAGGCGGGCCATGCTGTGAGCGCCTTCGATCTCTCCGCTGACGCGGTCGCGCGCGCGGTTGAGCATGGCGCGGTGGGCGCTTCGTCCGCCGCAGAGGCCGTGAAGGACGCTGACATCGTCATCACCATGCTGCCCGCCGGCCAGCACGTACGGCAGGTCTACGACCAGCAGGTCGCGCCCAACGCCAAGGCCGGCGCGCTGTTCATCGATTGCTCCACCATCGACGTCGAAAGCGCGCGCGTCGTCGCCGCTGACATGGAGACGCGTCGTTTCCGCTTCGCCGATGCGCCCGTCTCTGGCGGCACAGCGGCCGCGCAGGGCGGCTCGCTGACGTTCATGGTTGGCTGCCGCGACGCGGACTTTGCCGACGTGGAGCGCGCTCTAAAGCCGATGGCGAAGGCCATCATCCACGCCGGCGGCGCCGGCGCCGGTCAGGCGGCGAAAATCTGCAACAACATGCTGCTCGGCATTTCGATGATCGGCACGTGCGAGGCGTTTGCGCTCGCGGAGAAGCTCGGCCTCGATCCTGTGCGCTTCTTCGACATTTCCTCGAAGAGCTCCGGCCAGTGCTGGTCGATGACGTCCTATTGCCCATGGGCGGGCCCCGTGCCTGCCGCGCCCTCGAACCGGGCGTTCGAAGGCGGCTTCGCGACGGCTATGATGCTGAAAGATTTGCGCCTCGCGGCCGAGGCCGCCGGGGCCAGCAAAGCATCGACGCCGCTGGGGGAACACGCGCGCCAGATCTACGAGGCGTTCGCCGCGGAAGGGCATGGCGGCAAGGACTTCTCCGCCATCATCGAGAAGTTGCGCGGCAAGCTTTAAGCGCTGCCGCAGAGCACAAAAGCAAACGGCCGGAGCTTTCGCTCCGGCCGTCGCCGTTTCCAGTCTGTCGCGAGCGCTTAGTAGCGCGCGCGGAGCGAGACGCCGATCGTGCGCGGCTCGTTCGGGTAGACGAGGTAGTTGCTGCCCGCCGTCGTCGGATCGAGGTTCGACGGCAGTGTGCGTTCCGGGGCGCCGAAGCCACCAACGTGATAGTATTCGTCAGTGATGTTCCGCACGAAAAGGTCCGCGCTCCAGCGGCCATCTTCCGGACCGATGCCGAAGCGGCCGTCGAACGTGGCGAACTCATCATTGTCCGTCACGCCGGTTCTGGCGCGGCCAAGCGTTTGCGTCGTGTAGTCAGTCACGTAACGGCCGTTCAGGTAGACGTTGCCGACGAGGCCGAAGAACAGCGGTTGCTCGTAATTGACCGATGCGGTGACCGTGAAGTCCGGGTTCTGCGTCAGACGCGTGCCGGCGAAGATGGTCTCCGTTCCGAAGGTCGTGTCTGTCGCGTACTCGGCTTGGTTATACAGCACGCCACTCGTGAACGTGAGCTGATCGGTCGGACGCAGCATCATTTCGAGTTCGACGCCTTCAGACGTCACTTCTTCCACGTTTTGCGTGAAGAAGTTGAAGCCCGAGAACACGTTGTTCTGATAGTCGCTGATCGACTGGTAGAACACGGCCGCATTAAGCGTGCCGATGCCGCCGAAGATGTCGGTCTTCAGGCCGAGCTCGTAGGCGTCGGTGAATTCCGGCTCAAAGTCGATTGCATCGGTGCCCGGTAGGATAAGCGCGGTCGGCGTCAAGTTGCCGGGGCCGAAGAAGGCCGAGCGGTCGACGTTGAAGCCACCGGCCTTATAGCCACGCGAGTAGCTGCCATAGACCATCGTGCCGTCATTGAGGTGATAGGCGAGCGAGGTGATGCCGGAGAACTCGTTTTCGTCACGGCTGCCCGTGTGGGTGCCGTTGGCGAGCGTGTTCGTGACGGCGTTGCAGGCCAGCGCGAACAGGGTGTTCGACGCCGAGCTCACAGCAGCGGCGGTGAGCGCCGCTACGCGGTTTGCGCCACGCAGTGAGTCGCAAGCCGGGTTCACCGAGTTCAGGTTCGCTTCAAGGTCCTTGGTCTCCATCGTATAGCGAAGGCCGACGGTCCAGATGAGGCTGTCGCTGAGGCTGATCTCGTTGTGCGTGAACAGCGACGCAGTCGTGGTTTCGACGCTCCAATTGTCCGCCACCTGGCCTTGGCCAGCGGCGATGTTCGGAAGGCAGGTGCCGCCGAACGGAACAAGGAAGCAGGTTCCAGCCGAACCCGGCGTTTGCGTCGTGTAAGCGCGCAGGCCGCCGGGGAACAGCGACTGAGTCAGGAACGTGTAGGCCGCGTTGCCGAACGCCAGGGCGTCGCCGCCGAAGCGGATGTGATCGGTCGTATCAAGTTCTTCGCGGCTCACGAACGCGCCAACCAACCAGTTGATGTTGCCGCTCTCGCCTTGGAGACGAATTTCCTGCGACATCGTCTGGAAGCCGACTTGGAGGTCGTCGCGATAGGCGCGGTCGATGCTCGAGAAGTCGATGTCCTGGTCGCGGGTCGATTGCCAGTCGCGCCAAGCGGTGACGGACGTGAGGTTCACGCCGCCGAGATCCCAGTTCAGCTCGCCCGAAATGCCGCTGTCTTCCGCGTATTCCGCGTAGGAGCGCTCTGGCGAAAGCGTCATGTTGCGCTCGCGCAGCGGCGCATTGGTGGCCGGGTTCAGCAAACGCCCAGGGAAGTATGTGTCAGCCAAAGCGCCGATCACGGCGCCGCGCTGAGCTACAATGGCGCCGCAGCAATTTTGATCGGTGATGCTGTAGTCGACGATAACGCGCAAAGATGCGTCCGGCGTGATGTCCCACAGCGCCTGGCCACGGGCGAGCCAGCCAGCTTGGCTGTTCACGTCACGGCCGCTCGTCACGTCGTTGATGTAGCCGTCTTGCGTACGCGCACGGACATCCATGCGCAGCGCGAACGAGTCGCTCAGCGCGCCCGTCATGCCGGCGGAGGCGTGCATTTCGTTGCGGTCGCCCGCGCCGATCTCACCCCAAGCGCCGAACTCATGCTCAGGGCCCGCGGTGATGACGCTGATCGCGCCTGCCGAGGTGTTCTTGCCGAACAACGTGCCTTGCGGACCGCGCAGCACTTCGACGCGCTCAAGTTCTGGGAGGTCAGCCAGCGCCGCGCCAGCGCGAGCGCGATACACGCCATCGATGAAGAAGCCGACGGCGGATTCAAAGCCTGGGTTGTCAGCACCGGTGCCAATGCCGCGGATCGAGGCGATCGTGCCAGACGTCGTCGACTGGCCCGAGCCGATGCGCATCGTCGGGGTGACTTGGTTCAGGTCGAGCAGGTTTTCGACGCCCGCTTGTTCCAGCGTTTCGCCGCTGATGGCCTGCACCGCGATCGGAACATCTTGGATCGCCGCCGCACGGCCCGTGGCCGTCACAACGATTTCGTCAGACACCTCGGCTTCCTGCGCGGTCGCCGGGGTTAGTCCCAACGCGGCGAGCGATGCGCTCCCAAGCAGGAACAAACCGAACTTCTTCTTGCTGCTCATAGTCTTCCTCCCAGTGCCGCGGCGCCAAAAAAATGGGCGTCCACGACAGACCATCGGCAAATTTCAGGCTGTGAACTAAGGGCGGCAGGATTTCCCTTGCCCCCGCCGTATTTCCGCCTGGAGCCATAGACGATTGGGCCGTGGCCAGTGTCAACCGCGCTGCGGACGTTATATTGACGTCCGCGTCACAGCGCGGCGGCGGAGCCACACTGTCGTGGCGTCAAAGGTTTCATGTTGCAGCGCACCCTTAACTTGAGGGAAAGAATGCGCCCAGATCGCCAAGTTCTTGGTTAGCGAAACCCCCAGGCGCTCGGGTGATTCGTGACGCGGCTAGCGGTTGAAGGGGATGGGATGAGCGACACCGCTCTGGTGCTTTTTTCCGCGGGCCAAGATTCGGCCACGTGCTTGGCCTGGGCGCTGGAGCGATATCACCGCGTCGAAACTATCGGTTTTTTCTATGGACAAAGACACGCCGTTGAGTTGGCGCAACGGCCGCTTATCCGTGCTGCCATGTCGGATTTAAGTTTGAGATGGCGCGATCGGCTTGGTGACGATGTCGTCGTCGATCTCGCTGGCTATGGCGCACTAGCGGAAAGCGCCCTGACCACCCAGCGCGCAATCGAGATGGCCGAAAGCGGCCTTCCCACCACGTTCGTGCCAGGCCGCAATTTGGTGTTCCTCGCAGTGGCGGCGGCGCACGCCTACCGCCGCGGCGCCGACGTCTTGGTGGGCGGCATGTGTGAGACGGACTATTCCGGCTACCCGGACTGCCGACGCGCGACCCTCGATGCGATGCAGCAAGCGCTGTCGCTGGGGCTTGATCGGCCAACCATCGTGGAAACGCCGCTTATGCACCGGACCAAAGCTCAAACATGGGCGTTGGCGCACGCCTTGGGCGGTGATGCGTTCGTCGATCTCATAGTGGAGCAAACCCACACGTGCTACGAGGGCGACCGCTCGCGCCGTCACGCATGGGGTTATGGCTGCGAAACGTGCCCCGCTTGCGACCTGCGCGCCAAGGGTTGGGCGGAGTGGAAGGCTTCCGCGTGACCTACAGCGTCAAAGAGATGTTCTACACGTTGCAAGGCGAGGGCGCGCGCGCCGGGCGGCCTGCGGTGTTCGTGCGATTTGCCGGGTGCAATCTGTGGAGCGGACGCGAGCAGGATCGCGCCGAGGCGATTTGCCAATTCTGCGACACGGAATTCGTCGGAACGGATGGCGATGGCGGCGGCAAATTCAAGACCGCCGACGGGCTGGCTGATGCAGCGATCGCAAAATGGCCCGGTGGCGGCGCGCCATACGTTGTTTGCACCGGCGGTGAGCCGTTATTGCAGCTCGACGCGCCTCTGATTAACGCGCTGCACGCGCGCGGGTTCGAGATTGCGGTTGAAACCAACGGAACCATCGAAGCCCCGGCTGGTATTGATTGGATCTGCGTGAGCCCCAAGGCCCATGCGGATCTCGTGCAACGCGTGGGTCACGAGCTAAAGCTCGTCTATCCGCAAGAAAGCGCGGCGCCGGAGCGCTATGCGGCGCTGGCGTTTCAACATTTCTATCTTCAACCGATGGACAATGCCGCGCGGGACGCAAACACAAGTGCGGCCACGAACTATTGCCTGGACCATCCGCAATGGCGGCTGAGCCTACAGACGCACAAACTTCTCGGTATTCGCTAGCGCGCGTTCGCTGTGTACGCGTCGGCGACTTTGCGCGCGAACCGATAGGTGGCGCGATTTGCGTCGCTCCACGTGTCCGGCGACCCGACAATATCGGCGAGGCTGTTCGAGAAGTAACGATGGCTCACTTCACCAAGCACGCGTCCATCGGCGCCGCGCAATGTGGCGCTGAGCTCGGCGCCGCCCGTCGAAACAGACCAGAACTCGCTGAGGCCAGGCGTCCGACGCATCTCTTCCCAGGTCGGCCGGTTCGGGTCCGCGTCTACGATCGTGATCTCGACGCGCACCGGCGCGCCATCAGCAATACTCGCCCCACGCTGTGTGAGTTGGCGTGAGACGGTGCGCGTCACGAAATCAGCCAACACTTGGCTGTCTCGGGCGCCGATCTCATCATCGACCTTGGTCTGGTACTCCGCGGACAGCGCAACCGGCGCAACGCTCACAGGCGCGGCGTGCGCGGCCGGCGCCAGGGCGAGTGCGGTCAGGCTAGCGAGAGCAAAAAGGGCGCGCATGGGAGCCTCCTTGAGATGCTCCGCCCAATATGGGGCGCTCCGCGCGCCTGCGCCATTCACTTCCGTGTAAGTGGCCGATTAATCGTCTTTGTCGTCGTCATCATCGTCGTCGTCATCGCCCGGCACCACCGCGCCGATCACGGCGCCGGTCGCGCCGACGCCCGCGCCCACGACCGCGCCGGTTGCGCCAGCGACGGCCCCGACTGCCGCTGCCGCCAGGCACGACGTCAGAAGCGGCAGCAAGGCCAATGCGGCCATAAATCGTATCATTGAGGAGGCTCCACCCGTTCGGACGCAGTGTGCGCGCGCGCCGCCCACGCCGGCAAGCGCGACATTCAGTTGTTGGCGTGGCTCACGCGCAATTGCGAACGTCGTCGTCGATGTCGAGCGTATCGAGGGGCGCTTCGCTGCCATCGCTTTCGCGGCGGAACGGGCCGGGATAGTCCGGCAAGCGCTCATGACGGCGGTCCGGGCCGAAGAATTCCGCCGTCTTCACGAACATTCTTTGATCGAGCAAGGCGGTTTGCAGGCGATCGAACAGCGCGCGTGCGGATACTGGCTTCCTCAGGAAGCCGGTTACGCCGGCGTCTCGCGCGGCAGCGACACGCGATTGTTCCGTATGCGCCGTCATCATCAAAATCGGGACGTACGGGTTTGGGCTATCGGGCGCGCGCCGCACCTTCAAGGTGAAGTCGAGCCCGTTCATCGGCGCCATCTTCCAGTCGAGGAGGACGATATCCACCGGGAAGCGGCGCATCGCTTCAAGCGCGTCCTCCGCGCTCTCGGCGTCGATCACTTTGTTAACGCCAGCCGCGCGCAGCAGGCTGCGCGTCAGCACGCGCATCTGACGATTGTCATCGACAATCATCACAACAATGTCGGCCGCGGTCGTCATTTGCCGATCCCTCGGCTCTGAAGAACACGCATAAGCGGTAATAGTAGGTAAACAACCTAAGATGTTTCAGAAGTTTCGGCCTAGGTTTTCGAGGCCTGAAAGCTTCGTGGCCCGGCAAATCAGCTTGCCGGGCCACTAGTGCAAAAAGTTTTCCGTAAGTGAAATACAGATTACGGAGCGTCAACGAGTACGATCTCGGTGCTTTCGCCCGCTTCGATCTTGAGTTCGGCTTCGTCCTTGATCGCCGCGCCGTCTCGAGGCCCGAGCGTCACCCCGTTGACGACCGCGGCGCCCTTGGCGACCGCCAGATAGGCATGGCGGCCTGGCTCCAGAGCGTGGGTCACGGTTTGGCCGGGCTCCAAAGTGGCCGCCAGGATGCGTGCATCCTGGCGGATCGGCAGGGCGCCGGCGGCCTGATCCTCGTCATAGCCAGAGGCGAGCGTCACAAGTGCGCCAGCGCGATCGGTCTTCGGGAATTTCGCCGCGCCCCAATACGGTTTGCCACCGCGCGTCTTCGGCACGATCCAGATCTGATAAAGCGTCGTGGCGTCGTCCTCGAGATTGTACTCAGCGTGCGTCACGCCCGAGCCCGCGCTCATCACTTGCACATCACCGGCTTCGGTTCGGCCGCGATTGCCCATGCTGTCCTGGTGCGTGATCGCGCCGGTGCGAACATAGGTGATGATTTCCATGTCGGAATGCGGGTGCGGGCCAAAGCCGGATTTGGCTTTGATCTTGTCGTCATTCCACACGCGCAGCGCGCCCCAATTGACGCGATCGGGGTCGTGATAGCCGGAAAAGGAGAAGTGGTAGCGCGCGTTCAGCCAGTCGTTTTCGAACTGGCCCAAGCTGTCGAAAGAGCGTTTCTCAATCATGGGAGGAACTCCTGAGTTGGCTCTAATGTGGCCATGGACACCGCCGGCGTGAAGTCCCGCTGAATCGGATGCCTAACCTGCCAGGACCGCTTGGCCTGCTTTTACTTGACCTCGCGCTGGGCCAGGCGTCGATAGGCGCCACGGGAGGAGCAACATATGAGAACACTCGCCATCGCCGCCGCCTTTGCGCTCGCGGCCTGCGGCCAAGCCACCGCGCCGGCCGAACCTGAAGCGCCCGCCGCACCGCTTTCCTTGATGGAGCAGGCGATGGCGCAATCACCGGAGAATCGCCCCGTGTTCGCGTGGCAGCAACTCACCGCCTACCAAGCCACCCATCCCGAAGCGGTCCCGCCCTGCGCCAGCATCCGCGGCGCGGAATCGCGTGGCGTGGTTCCGGACAATGTGGCGGCGGACAGCATCTATGCGGCGCATAAGGGCTCTCTGGTTTTCTCGGTGCAATGCGGCCCGCAACTGACGACGGTGCGCGATGAGCCGCGCGAGCATTGGCTTGTGGTGCTTGCGCCGGGCGCGACCGAAGCGGTGGTCGTGAATTGCGCCAACGCCGCCGGCCGCGATCAATGCCCGCGCGCGATCCCGACGGCCGCCGCTGCAACGACGCCCTAACGCACGCGCTGGAAGCGCGCGACTTCCGCGCCGGCGATATCGGAGAGCACCAGTTGGTCGCCTTCAACGGCAGCCATCTGCGTGTCTCCGAGCGCCGCCAGAAATTCCCGCTCGATCGTCATCTGCGCGCCCTCGCACATCATCCTTGTCGAGCCTACGGCGCTGAACGTGAGCGCGGGATATTCGCCGCGCGTCACCGTGGCGAACCAGCGATTGCAGCCGGCGAAGCCGGAGGCGCGCTCGCCTTCGAACGTAATTGTTGGCGGATGCAGGGCGCGCGTCGCTTCGCGCCATTCGCCGTCGAGCGAGGGGCCAGGGTTCGCAGGCGACATGTCAGCGGTGGCGCACGCCGCGAGGAGCGCGAGCGAAACGCCGAGAGTGAGCATACGCAAGTGAGCCTCCTTCAATGCGGGGTGGGTGCAAAGCGTGCAAGTTCGTCACCGTTTGGCCCCGCCAGCACGAGCACGTCGCCACGCCGTTCCGCGACTGGCGATTGCTGCAGAATGGAGAGAAAGCGCGCCTCCGTGTCCATCGCAGGTCCAGGGCACGCCATTTCCGTGACGGCGGCAAGGCCAACGCGCGCACCAGCCGTCGCCCGCTGAACATTCGCTGCCCAGCGATTGCAGCCGGTGAAGCCGGACGCGCCGCCATCGGCGAACGCGATCGTCGGCGTCGGGCCGGCGACGTCGAGCATCGTCCAGCTTGTGCCGTCAAGCGAGGCGGGCGTGGGCGTGCTGGTGGCGCAAGCGCTCAGCAGCAGCGCGGCAGCGAAAGCGTTTCTCATCATACGGCGTCATATGGGAAGACGGCGGCGCTGGCGCCCAGATCGGTGTAGCTCGGCTTCATCGCCGGCAGCGCCGTCTCGATCAGGCTCGACGGCGTCCAGCCTTCGAGCATGCCCAAGGTGCGCACCGGGCGCGGCTGGTTGAACAGGAACACCTCGTTGCCGCGCACGGCGAAAATCTGGCCGTTGGTGTCTTTCGCGCCATCGGCGCAGAGCGCGACCGCAAGCTGCGCCACTTGATCGGCGCGCATACTTTTCTGGAAGCGCTCGACCCGCTTGGCGCTGGCTTCATCCTTCACTGGGATCGAGGCGATCATCCGCGTCCACGCGAACGGCGCGATAATGTTGGAGCGCACGTTCTTCGCCGCGTTTTCCATGGCGATGATGCGTGAGAGGCCGACGACGCCCAGCTTGGCCGCGCCGTAATTGGCTTGGCCAATATTGCCGATCAGGCCGGTGGTGGAGGTGAACAGCACGTACGCGCCGTCCTGCTGTTCGCGAAAAAGCTCGATCGCCGCGCGGGTGACGTTGAACGCGCCGTGCAAATGCACGTCGATGACGGCCTTCCAATCCTCGGGCGTCATTTTGTGGAACATGCCGTCGCGCAGGATGCCGGCGGGATTGATGATGCCGTGCAGGCCGCCGAATTCCTTCTTGGCTTGCTCGACCATCGCCACCACGGCGTCGTAGTCGGTGACGCTGTCGGAATTGAAGCTCGCTTTGCCGCCAGCGGCGCGGATTTCCTTGGCCACCGCTTCGGCCGGTCCGGCGGACCCGGAATCCTCGCCCTTCAGACCCCCGCCAAGATCGTTGACCAACACCGCCGCGCCCTCGCGCGCTGCGAGCAGGGCGCATTCGCGGCCGATGCCGTTGCCGCCGCCGGTGACGATAATAACCTTGCCATCCAAAACGCCCATGTTGACGATCCTCCGTTCCCCATTGGTTTGGCGCGTTGGGATGAGCTTGCCAAGCACGCGGGCGTGCGCGGCGGCATAAGGGCGCGCGCCGGCGCCGCGCACGCAGCAGCGCGCGAGCGTCAATGGTGTTCCAACTTAGGAGTGCGGGGCGCGCGATCCGCGCTGAGTGGTCTCTGGTGGGGTGCGTGATTGTCTCCAATCACGCCGCGCGCTTCGCGCGCCCCGTTTTTCGATCGTTTTTCCCGGCTTGGGACCGAGGAGTTGTACAAGGCCGCTTGCGCGGCTCGCCTCCTGAACGATGGACCTTCCGGCTGCACGCGCCATCGACACGTGTTACGCCTTGGGGCTTAGCTCCATGCCCTTTTCGCCGGTTCCGGATGCAGCGCTTCCGTAACGCTGGACTTCGCGGTTTCACTCCCCGCGAACAGGACCATCCCGACCGCGCCTCACACCCTCCGAAGGTTCGGACGTCTCCGAAGGCTCCAACGTGTGAGGCGGAGCGATGATACGGTCGAGCGCAAGTCGGTCGGATAGATTTCGCGCAAGTGCTTGCGTTTGAACGCGTTGCGCTTCGGAATTGCTGGATAGCATCACGCTTTCCAACCGATCTCAGAGGACCGCCGGCTTCCGGCCGGCA
Organism: alpha proteobacterium U9-1i; assembly: GCA_000974665.1. Lineage (NCBI taxonomy): Bacteria > Pseudomonadati > Pseudomonadota > Alphaproteobacteria > alpha proteobacterium U9-1i. The sequence goes on from BBSY01000002.1 coordinate 1,135,824, forward strand.
TCTGCGTGCAAGGTGAGGCGGACGCTTGCAGGTTGGACCGCGCGCCTCTGGCGCGCACAGCGGGCCGCAGGCCCACACTCCACCTCATCGATGTTTGCACCAATGCCGGCTGGAAGCCTGCGGTCCTCCGGAGCTCGATAACTTTCCGGACGCGCGGGACGCGCGAAAGACGCGGGGAGTCACGCGCTCAGGTCCGGTCTGCTCGGCTCGCTGCGCTATGCCCAGAATGACGAGGGTCCGCTTTCGCCGACAATGCCCGTCGGCGGCGCCCGCGAAAACTAGTCATGGCCGGCGTCTGACTCCAGCGGTGCGCTTGGTACTGTTTGAGCCATTGGACTACCACTTCGTCTTGGATGTTGAGGAGAGCTGGCCCGAGTTCAGTCATTCGCAGCGGCAAAGCTGATCGCGATTAGGTACGCCCATACAAGTATGGGTCTTGCCAGCCGTCGTTTAGCTTCTTGGTGTCCAATATGCGGCGCAACTTCCCCTTCTTCCCAAGCCGTTCAATGGCTTCTTCTAAATCACGTCTAACCGTTGGATAACCTCTCAAGTCACCGTTGTGGTGAGGAAAGATGTGATGGTACCTGAGAGTTCTCCAGCAGTGGTCTTGGACTATCTTGGCGGCATCCCTCTTTTCGTAGGGGCCACCCTCCGGAAAGACCTCGAGCACAATTGTCTCGATCCTCGACGACAATAATCTCAACGCGCGGGAAATCCACAAAAGGATAAGGAGTCCGATCCCGAGAAGAACAACAACAAGCACGGTATGCCTCCTTATCTGCTCCAGAAAAGATCGTCACGACAATCGGCGAGCTTGCCTCCTCGTGCCTGGCGTCCGTCATCGCATATCCCTCAATGTCCGCTTCGGGCCAACGCCGGACGCGCGCCGTCACACCGCCCAGAGCACGTCCGGTGGCGGCAGCGGCGGGTCGAAGAGGGCGCTGACGGGTTTGTCGCTCTCACCGATCGACGCGGTCAGCACGCCGAACTTCTTCGGCCCTTGGATCAACACCACCAAGTGCCGCGAGCGCACAAGCGCGCCGCGCGTCAGGCTGAGGCGGTCGGCGCTGCCGGCGGCGCCTGATGCGTGCAGCGCCACGATGCTGCGCGGGTTGGCGAGATCAAGCGCAGCGTCGAGGCCTCTGGCTTCGGGAAACCAGGAAAGCGTGTGCCCGTCCTCGCCCATGCCAAGCAGGGCGATGTCAAAGCTTAGTGGGGCGTAGAGCGCGTCGGCGCGAAGCGCGTCGGCCTCCGGCGCGCCCCCAAAATACATCGGCACAAACGTCGCGCCCGATGCCAACGGCTTCGCCAAGGTTTCGCGCAGCATGCGCTCGTTCGAGGATTCGTCAGTCGCTGGTACGCAGCGTTCGTCGGCGAGCGCGAAGGTGACTTTGCTCCACTCGATCTCACGTTCGGCGAGCAGCTTATAGGCGGGCGCCGGCGTCGATCCGCCGGAGAGGAGCGCGCACGCCCGACCGCCTTTGGCGATGCCTTCCGTGAGCGCCTCCTCCAAACGATCCGCTGCGCCCCGCATTTGCGCGTCGCGGCTGGGAAACGTCTGGATCGCCGCGCGCACCGCGCTCAGCCTTTGTCCGCGAGAGCTTCGCGCAATGTCGCGGCGGCCTTCTCGCCGTACTCGGCGTTGGCCAGCGCGAACGCCGCGACGGCGCGGAGATAGCCGATCTTGTCACCGCAATCGTAGGAGCGGCCGTCGTACTCAAGCGCGTGGAAGCTTTGTTCTTTCATGAGCCGCGCCATCGAATCCGTGAGCTGGATTTCGTTGCCGGCGCCGGGGCCTTGGCTTTCAAGCAGCGCGAAAATCTCCGGCTGGAGGATGTAGCGTCCGCTGATGAACAAGTTCGACGGCGCGTCCTCACGTTTCGGCTTTTCGACCATGCCCTTCATCTTGATCAGACGCCCGTCCCGGCTTTCCGGATCAATGACGCCATAGCCGGAGGGATCGTCGCACGGTTCCACGGCGATGATGTTGCCGCCGACCTGGTTGTAGGCGTCCACCATCTGCTTCAGGCATGAGGGCTTCGCCATCATCAGCATGTCCGGCAGCATCACCGCGAACGGCTCATTGCCGACGATGTCGCGGGCGCACCAGACCGCGTGGCCGAGGCCCAAGGCCGATTGCTGGCGCACGAAACTCATGGTGCCCGCGGGGCGAACGCTGATTTCAATTTCCTTAAGCTGGGCCGCCTTGTTCTTTTTCGTAAGCGAGTCCTCAAGCTCATAAGCACGGTCGAAATAGTCCTCGATCGCCCCCTTGTTGCGGCCGGTTACGAACACGATGTGCTCGATGCCTGCCGCCAAAGCTTCGTCAACGACGTACTGAAGCGCCGGGCGATCGAACACGGGCAGCATCTCTTTTGGGATCGCCTTGGTGGCGGGGAGCACGCGTGTGCCGAACCCGGCCACTGGCAATACCGCTTTCCGTAGGGGGCGAGAGGGGCTGGTGCCGCTATTCATAGTAGGTCCGTTTGTTGCGCCGCAGCGAAGGAGAGATGCCAGCTTAGTACGCAAGCCCGGCGCCGCCGCAAGACTTATGGATAAGGGGTAATGAACCTCGGATTCGGCTGATTTTCAGGTTCGTTTGCTAAGCTCAACAAGTAATCCCTGGATATGGCGCTGCCTGAAGAAGGGGCACGTGACGCGGGTTACAGAAAAATATTTTGCGGCGCCGCATGGTCGCAATTGCGCCAGGGTTCACCATTTGTTAGGGAACCAGCGCGCGAGGGAGTTATACACATGTCTGCGTCCACCGACGCCAAGGTCAATCTTCGAATGATCGTCGCAAGCTTCGCCGCGGGCGTTGGTGCGATGGTGTTCGTTGGCCTCGTCGCGCCCACGATCGTCAAAGGGGGCCTCAGCCTCACGTCGGCCAACGCGTCGACGCTTGAAGCCCAAGCGCCCACGATTGCCCCGCTGGACGTGGCGGCGATCCGCGCCCAATTGGCGGCCGCAGAGCAGGACATGCAAAGCGCCCGCGCTGCGACCAATGACGACGTCGCCCGTCTGGCGCGCCTGTCGCACTAATTCTGGCGCACATTTGAGTTTCGCAACGGGCGTCGGCGCAAGCCGGCGCCCGAAGCATTTTGGCTCACAAGATCGATTGTCCCGTCGCCTTCCAATCCTTCATGAACGCCGCGAGACCCGCGTCGGTCAGGATATGCTTGTAGAGGCTCTTGAACACCGCAGGCGGGATGGTGGCGCAATCGGCCCCCGCCAGAGCGGCATCGCGGACATGCGCGGCGGAGCGGATCGAGGCCGCCAACACTTGCGTGTCGTAGCCGTAATTGTCGTAGATCGCGCGGATTTCGCGGATCAGGCCCATCCCGTCTTGGCCATTATCGTCGAGCCGCCCCAGGAACGGCGAGATGAAGGTGGCGCCGGCTTTCGCCGCCAGCAGCGCCTGCACCGCCGAAAAGCACAAGGTCACGTTCGTCGGCGTCCCCTCGTCTTCCAGGATCTTGCAGGCCTTCAGCCCATCCGGCGTCAGCGGCAGCTTCACGACGATATTGTCCGCCACCGTGCGCAGCTTGCGGCCCTCGGCCAGCATCGTTTCGGTGTCTTGTGCAACAACCTCAGCGCTAATCGGCCCCGGCACGGCGGCACAAATCTCTTTAAGCGCCTCGAAGAACGGCCGGCCCGCCTTGGCGACCAAGGATGGATTCGTCGTAACGCCGTCCACCAGCCCGGTTTCGGCCAGAAGCTTCAGTTCGGCGGCGTCAGCACTATCGATGAAAATCTGCATGGGGAGGCTCCGGGCCGCATGGGCGTGGCGTTAGGCTGCTGATACTCCGCCGCTCGTCCCCGAGCAAAGCACTCGAATCGGGGCATGACACCCCAAAGACCAATACAGAACGTGGACAGAAGGGCAGAATGCGATGGCCGAGCTGATCGAAGGGGTCGAGGCCCGCACCATGGCGAACGCGCTTCGGGCGCTGGCGATGGACGCGGTGCAGAAGGCGAACTCTGGCCACCCCGGCATGCCGATGGGCATGGCCGACGCGGCCACGGTCTTGTTCTCGAAATTCCTCAAGTTCGATCCCGCCGATGCGCAATGGCCGGACCGCGACCGCTTCGTGCTCTCCGCCGGCCACGGCTCGATGCTGCTCTACGGCCTGCTGCACCTGACCGGCTATGCGGACATGACGCTCGAGGAGTTGAAGAATTTCCGTCAGCTCGGCTCCAAGACTGCAGGGCACCCGGAAAATTTCCTCGCCTCCGGCATCGAGACGACGACCGGGCCGCTCGGCCAAGGCTTGGCGAACGCCGTCGGCATGGCGATGGCGGAAGCGCATCTCGCCGCGCGCTTCGGCGATGATCTGATGGACCATCGCACCTGGGTGATCGCCGGCGACGGCTGCTTGATGGAAGGCATCAGCCACGAAGCCATCGCGCTGGCTGGCCGCCAAAAGCTCAACAAGCTGATCGTGATCTGGGATGACAATTCGATTTCGATCGACGGCGCGATTTCCCTTTCGGACACCACCGATCAAAAGATGCGGTTCGAAGCCAGCGGCTGGAACGTGCTCGCCTGCGACGGCCACGATTTCGCGAGCATCGAAAAAGCTTTCGCGGCGGCGCTCAAATCCGACAAGCCGGTGATGATCGCCTGCAAAACCACGATCGGCTTCGGTTCACCCAAGAAGGCCGGCACCCAGCACGCCCACGGCGAACCGCTCGGCGCCGATGAATTGATCGCCACCAAAGCCAAGCTCGGCTGGACGCACGGCCCGTTTGAAATTCCGGACGACATTCGCGCCGCCTGGAAAAAAATCGGCGGTCGTGGCGCAAGCGTCCGCGAAGCCTGGAAAGCCAAGCTCGACAAATCGACGCACAAGAAAGCGCTCAAAGCGGCGTTCTCGAATGACAACATCGACGCCGCCATCGAAGCGCTCGCGCTGCACGCGGAGAAAATGGCCAACGACAAGCCGTCGCTCGCCACGCGCGCGTCCTCCGGACACGCCATCGACGCGATGTGGGAAGCCTGCCCCGAATTGCTCGGCGGCTCGGCCGATCTCACCGGCTCGAACCTCACCCGCGCCAAGGCCGCGAAGGATTTCACGCCGGAAGATCGCGCCGGCCGCTACGTGCGCTACGGCATTCGCGAGCACGGCATGGCCGCGGCCATGAACGGCATGGCGCTGCACGGCGGCGTGATCCCGTTCGGCGGCACGTTCCTCACGTTCTCGGATTACTCGCGCCCCGCGATCCGCCTTGCCGCGCTCATGGGCACGCGCGTGATCCATGTGATGACGCATGATTCAATCGGCCTTGGCGAAGATGGACCCACGCACCAGGCCGTCGAGCACGTCGCCGCGTTGCGCGCGATCCCAAACCTCGCCGTGTTCCGTCCCGCCGACGCTGTGGAGGCTGCCGAGTGTTGGCAAGCTGCGCTTGCCAACGAGAGCGGCCCGAGCGTTCTCGCGCTCTCCCGGCAAGCCGTGCCGGCGCTGCGCACGGACGCGAGCGAGAACCTTTCGATGCGCGGCGCTTATGAGCTTCTTCCGGCCGAAGGCGGATCTTCAAAGGTCGCGCTGTTCGCCACCGGCACGGAAGTGTCCATCGCCGTGAAGGCGCGCGAATTGCTGCAGGCGGAAGGCATCCCTGTCCGCGTGATCTCCGTGCCGTGTTTCGAGCTCTTCGACGCGCAGGACGAAGATTACCAAGACGAACTCATGGGCGACCTCGATGAAGTCCGCATTGGCGTCGAGGCGGCGGTGTCGCAAGGCTGGTACGAGATGTTCGGCCTTAGCGATTTCATCGGCATGAGCGATTTCGGCGTGTCAGCGCCGGCTAAGGACGCCTACGCCCATTTCGGCATTACCGCCGAAGCAATCGCTGCGGCAGCGAAAGCCCTATTGTGATCGCGCCACACTAGCGCCGCCCGCGAAAACCGCCGACAAATACGCCCTAAGGGACATCCCTACGAAGGTCGAAAGCCTTTGGGGACGCAAGACTGAGGCGGTGATGGGTGCGCTGAACAAGGGGCGCGTTGCGCTCCAAGTGCTGATCTTGGCGCTGTTGGGCGCATGCGCGGGAGGCGGCGGAGGGGGCGGTGGCGGCGGCGGTGGTACGAGCCCTGTCATCACGCCACCACCACCACCGCCACCACCCGGTACGCCGCGCCCACCGCCTGTGTCAGTGCCCACGCTGCCGCCGGCCGCTGCGCCGGGGAGCTTCCCCGCATCCAATTCGACCGAGTTCCTCGCCAATTGGGGGCCCGGCGGCATCAACGTCGAATCTGCTTGGCGCTATCAGAACGCGCACGGAGAAGGCGTTGTCATTGGCGTGATCGATGACGGCATCGATCCAAACCACCCAGAACTCATCGGCCGCGTCGACACCGTGAACTCGCGCGACATCGTCGGCGCGCGCAACGCGCTGACGACGACGCAGTCACACGGCAGCGAACTCGCCTCCTTGATGGTCGGCAATTTCAACGGCAGCCAAACCGTCGGCGTCGCCTACCAGGCAACTGTGCTTGCGGTGCGGGCGGACGATGGCAGCGGCGGGTTTCTGGACGATACGCTGGCGGCAGCATTGAACTATGCGGTCGCCAACGGCGTCGACGTCGTCAATTTTTCGCTCGGCGGCACGAACCCCACCAACACCAATCTGCGCAACGCCATCCAAGCCGCAACGGCCGCTGGTGTGATCCTCGTGTTCTCCGCCGGCAATTCCGGGCCGGGCGCCACGAGCCCAAACTTTCCAGCACAACTCGCCGCCAATTCGGCGATTTCCAACGGGCTCATTCTTGTCGCTGGCGGGTCCAACCCGGACGGCACGTTCAACACACGGTCCAACGGCGCAGGCGTCGCCGCCAACCAATATTTGGTTGCGCCCGGTTGGGAAATCATCGTGCCCGACCACGGCCCGCCAGGCGCCGTTCCTGGTTTCCAAAGCTGCGGCGCTGCAGCGGGCATCGCTGCCGACCTGTGTGAGATTCAAGGCACTTCGTACGCCTCGCCGCATGTCGCCGCGGCGATCGCGGTGCTGAAGAGCGCCTTCCCAGGGCTGACCTCCTCGGAAGTCGTGCAGATCATCCTGCAATCAACCGACGACATGGGCGCCGCCGGCATCGATGCGCAAACAGGTTGGGGACACCTCAATCTCGAACGCGCGTTCGGGCCGATTGGCACGATGTCTTCGCCGTTGGCCACGTCGATGGCGAGCGGCGTCGAGATGGGGCCGACGCAATCGCTCGGCGCCGTCGGCGCGGCGTTTGGCGATGGCGTCACACGCCATAGCGCGGCTTGGACGGTCGCTGCCTTCGACAGCTTTGGACGCACCTATGACGTGAACTACGCGAACAATTGGGCCCGCGCGTCGGCGGGGCCTTCGACTGTAGTGCAAGCGCCCAGCCTCTGGCGCGCAGAGCGCGTGCAGGGAACGCGCGTTGAAATGGCATTCGCGGAAGATGTGGCGCCGGAGAGTTATCGTACAGCGATCGACCGCGCGGAGCTTGAGCAATCCGCCACACGCATCGACGCTGACCTTGGTGCGGGCTTGAGCGTCTCCTTCGCCGGCCATGGAGCGCGCGCGACCAGCGAGCAGACGGGCGAGCCCGTTGGGCATTTGTCCTACGTGCAGTCGGAAACGTCGCTGCGCGTCACGCAACAGCTCGGCAATACACTCAGTCTGTCGATGATCTCCGAAACAGGCGGCGAGTTCGCGGGCTTCGGCGGCGTGCGCAATGAGCGCAGTGCGAACGCAGCGCGCGCATCGCTCGACTTTGGCCGCTTCGGCTTTGACGTAACCGCCGGCCGCGTCGATGAGGCCGCGGGCGTTCTGGGCTTTGCGTGGTCGAGCGATATCGGCCCGACGCCCGGCGGCGAAACCGAATTCGCCACGCTCTCGGGCCATCTCGTTCCAGCGCCAGGTTGGCGCGTCAGCTTCAGCGCTGAACACGGTATCGCCAACCTCCCGCAATCAGGTTGGCTGAGTGTCGATCAAAGTTTGCGGACGAGCGCTTATGCCTTTGAAACGTCGCGCTGGATCACGCCCGGTTGGCTTGATCTCTACGGTGCGGAAGGCGAGGGCGTGCTGAGCCTCAGCGTCGCCCAGCCGTTGCGCGTCGAGGATGGCGCGATGTCGTTCATGGCGCCAACCGCGACCAATTACGGTCGCCGCTCGCTTTCGTTTGAACGCCGCACCTTCGAGCCGACGCCATCTGGCCGCGAAACGCGCGTCGCGCTTGGCTATCGCTACTTCGCCGGCGACGTGTTCTCGGCGTTCGGCGAAGTCGTGTACGTGAGCGAGCCAGGACACGTGCTGAAAGCCGATGCCGAAGGCGTGGCGCGCTTTGGCTTCCGTGTCAGGCGCTAAAGCTTTTCCGCCAATTCCTTAAGCCGCTTCACATCCTGCGCGCGGCTGCGCGGGAGGATCAACACGGCGTCTCCCGTGGCGATCACGATCAGGTCGCTCACCCCCGCCACGCTGAGTGTCACACCGTCAGCGCGCAGGAGATTGCCGTCAGCATCGAGGGTGACGACTTTGCCGTGAACGGCGTTGCCGGCGCCATCCTTTGGTGAAAGCCGCCAGATTTCATCCCAGGAACCCAGATCGGCCCACCCGATGTCGCACGGGGCCACGGCGCCGCGTTTGGTCTTTTCCATCACCGCGATGTCCAGCGGCATGGAAGGCGTCTTGTTGAACGCCGTTTCGTCCAAGCGAATCTCTACGCCATGTCGACGCGCCAAGCGCAGCGCTTCGAGCGCGGCGTCGCGGACATCCGCGCTCTGCGCGAATTCCTCCAGCATCACGCGTGGGCTGAACAGGAACATGCCCGAATTCCAAGCATAGCCGCCGTGCTCAAGGTACGCGCGCGCCGTCGCGTCGTTTGGCTTTTCCCGGAAGGAGTCGATCGCGTACACGCCCGCGCCAAGCTCGGCGCCACGTTTGATGTAGCCGTACCCAGTTTCCGGCCGATCGGGATTGATTCCGAACGTGACAATCCGCTCGCGCGCAAACGGCGCCGCGCGTTCGATCGCCGCCAGAAACGCCGCGCGGTCATTGATTTGGTGATCCGCCGGCAGCAACAGCACCAGCGCTTCCGGCTCTAACTCCGCCCCTAAGGCCGCGGCGATCGCGCCAACGGCTGCAGTGTTGCGCGCCGCTGGTTCAAGCACGATGGCCGTGGGCTGCACGCTGATCGCCGCCAATGCCTCGGCGATGAGTTCGGCATGGCTCACATTCGCCTGCATCATCGGCGGCGCGAAGGACAGCGCGCCCGCCTGACCGCGCACCCGCGCGACGGTTTCACCAATCAGCGTGCCCGCGCCACCCAAAGCGTGGAATTGCTTTGGCCGCGCCTCGGTTGAGGCCGGCCAAAGCCGCGTGCCGGAGCCGCCGGACATGATCGCTGGGAGAATGCGGATGGTCATTAAGGGCCTTTGAGGTCGCAGGCTTGCATAGGAAGGGCCAACGAAAGCTGTGGCCCCGCCGTTCCGGCGAGGCTGCATGCAGATTAGTGTCGAATCGGTGCGTGCCGAAATGAGCCAAATTCCGTTCGCCGAGTTGCGGACCTGGATTTTCCAGGACGCGCTGCCCTTTTGGGCGGCGGCGGGCGTTGATCACGAGCACGGCGGCTTCCGCGAGGAAGTGGGCCCCGATGGGCTGGCAACCGCCGCGCCATTCAAGCGCGTGCGGGCGATGTGCCGGCAAACCTACGTCTTTTCTCACGCCGCTTTGCTCGGCTGGAAGGAAGGCGAGGCGCACTCCACGCGCGGTTACGAATTCCTGGTCTCGAACGTTCGGCTTCAGGATGGTTGGGCCCGGTTGCTCACGCGCGATGGCGCACCGAGCGACACCCGCCAGGATCTCTACGACCTCGCCTTCGTGCTCTTCGCCATGGTGTGGCGCTACAAGCTCACGCGCGATCCGGAGGCGCTCGCCCACGCCCACGCAATTCTCGATTTCATCGACACGCGCATGCGGCATGGCGAGGGCTTCCTGCATGCTCTGCCCGCCGAAGGGCCGCGACTGCAAAACCCGCATATGCACTTGTTTGAGGCCACGCTCGCTGGCTTCGAGGCCACGCAGGACGAGCGCTTCCTCGGCTTCGCCCATGAGCTGGCGGCCTTGTTCAAGAGCCGCCTGTTCGACGGTCTGACCCTTGGCGAACGCTTCAACGAAGATTGGACGCGCCGCACCGATGAAGCCGGCCGCGTGCTGGAACCTGGGCACCAATTCGAATGGGCCTGGATTCTGGGCCTCTACCAGAAACTTTCGGGCGTGAACGCCACACGCGAAGCCGAGGCGTTGGTGTCGTTCGCTGAATTGCACGGCGTCGATCCCAAGACCCAGGCGGTTTACGACGCGATCGACGAAGGGGGCGCGCCGCTCAAAACCAGCTCTCGCACATGGCCCAACACCGAGCGTGTGAAGGGCTGGCTTGCGCTTTACGAACTGACGGGCCGCGACCCGCGCGCCGCTGTCGCCGGCTCCTGCCGTTTGCTGCTCGACAGATATTTGGCTGCGCCGGCGCCGCGCGGCTCTTGGATTGATCATTTCGACGCCGACGGCCGCGCGCTCGCGCAAGCGGCGCCCGCATCGACGTTTTACCACCTCTTTCTTGCCTTCACCGAGGTGTTGCGGTTCGAAGGCCGGCTATGACCGAGCGCTACGTCCTCCGCCTCGCTTGCCCCAACCGCCCTGGGATTGTCGCGGCGGTGTCGGCCTGCCTGTTCGAGGCCGGCGCCAACATTCTCGACGCTCAGCAATTCGACGATACCGAGACGCAGCAATTCTTCGCCCGCATCGAGTTCGACCCAGCATCGCCGACTTTTGACGCAGCCGCGCTGCGCCAACGTTTTGCGCCGATCGGCGCGCGCTTCGCGATGGATTGGAACATCCGCGACATGCGCGAAAAGCGGCGCGTGTTGTTGATGGCGTCCCGCCAACACCATTGTCTTGCGGATTTGCTCTACCGACTGCGCTGGGGCGAGTTGGCTATGGAGGTGACGGCGATCGTCTCGAACCATCCGCGCGAGAGCTTCGAGGGCCTGGAGTTCGGCGCCATCCCGTTTCATCATCTGCCGGTAACGCCGCAAACCAAGGCCGAGCAAGAGGCCAAATTACTGGACCTCATCGCCGCCACAGGCGCCGATCTCGTCGTGCTTGCGCGTTACATGCAGATTTTGTCGCCGGAATTGTCGCACGCTTTGGCGGGGCGCTGCATCAACATCCATCATTCGTTTCTGCCGGGATTCAAAGGCGCGCGGCCCTATCACCAAGCTTTCGAACATGGCGTGAAAATCATCGGCGCCACCGCGCACTTCGTGACGCCAGGCTTGGACGAAGGCCCGATCATCGAACAGGATGTAGAAGCGATCACGCATCGCGATCGGCCCGAGGACTTGGTGCGCAAAGGCCGCGACATCGAACGCCGCGTGCTCGCGCGCGCTCTCGTTTGGGCGCTTGAAGACCGGATCTTTGTCGATGGCGCAAAGACCGTCGTGTTCCGCGATTAGCGACCAATGTGTGCGACGATGGCCGCCACAATCTGATCGGCAGCGTCGCTGGCGGTCAGTTTCTCGCTGTCGAGATAAATATCCGGCGCAGCGGGCGCCTCGTATGGTGAATCCAGCCCGGTGAAATTCTTGATCAATCCGGCGCGTGCTTTCTTATAGAGCCCTTTCGCGTCGCGTGCTTCGGCGACCGCGAGCGGCACATCAACAAACACCTCCAAAAATTCGCCGTGCTTGAACAAGGCGCGCGCCATGTCACGTTCAGACCTGAACGGCGAGATGAAGGACGCCAACACGATCAGCCCGGCGTCCGTCATCAATTTGGCGACCTCCGCGACGCGGCGTATGTTCTCAACTCTGTCGGCGTCGCTGAACCCCAGGTCGCGATTGAGGCCATGTCGGACGTTGTCGCCATCGAGCAGTATCGTGTGCTTGCCCATGACGTAAAGTTTCTTCTCGACGAGATTGGCGATCGTGGATTTGCCGGCCCCAGAAAGACCCGTGAACCACAGCACCAGAGGTTTCTGACCCTTGATGCGTGCATGCGCGTCACGATCGACTTCGATCGCCTGCCAATGGATGTTGTGCGCGCGGCGGAGTGCAAAAGTGAGTGTGCCGGCGCCGATAGTCTCATTGCTAATCGGATCGATCAGCACGAAGGCGCCGAGCTCGCGGCTTTGGGAGTATGGCTCAAATGCAATCGCCTGCTCAAGCGAGAGATTGCAGACGGCGATATCGTTCAATGCAAGCTGGCGAGCGGCCACGTGCTCAAGCGTTTCGACATTGTAGCGATAGCGAATGTCGGTGATCGACGCGGAGACGGTTCTTGCGCCATGCTTCAGTAGGTAGCGTCGACCCGGAAATAGGGGCGTCTCGCTCATCCATATCAAAGTCGCTTGAAACTGGTCAGCGATCTCGGCCGGCGCACTGGCCGCGACGATCACATCGCCGCGCGAACAATCGATCTCGCAGTTCAGCGTCAGTGTCACCGACTGGCCTGCGCGCGCTTGGGGCAAATCGCCGTCCATGGTCACAATGCGTTCGATTTTGGCTTCGGAGCCACGTGGCGCGATGCGGACCCTGTCGCCAGGTGCAACGCGACCGGAGACAATCCGTCCGGCGATGCCTCGGAAATTCTGATCGGGACGGTTAACCCACTGAACCGGCATGCGGAATGGCTTGTCCTCCAAATCGTCCGCGGCAACGGCGATCGTTTCAAGATGCGTCAGCAAGCCGGGTCCTGAGTGCCAGGGCATGTCTGTGCTCTTGGTTGCGATGTTTGCACCCGTCAACGCGGAGATCGGGACCGCCGTTATGTCGGTAAGATCGAGCTTTGCGGCGAACGCCCGATACTCGGCTTCGATCGCTGCAAAGCGCGCCTGGTCAAAACCGACTAGGTCCATCTTGTTCACGGCAAGCACAACGTGGCGAATGCCCATCACTGACACGACGAACGAGTGTCGCCGCGTTTGCGCTTGAACGCCTTTGCGCGCATCAACGAGGATCAGCGCGAGATCGGCGCCGGATGCGCCAGTCGCCATGTTGCGCGTGTATTGTTCGTGGCCCGGCGTGTCGGCGACGATGAACTTACGTCGCGACGTCGTGAAATAGCGGTAGGCCACATCGATTGTGATGCCTTGCTCGCGTTCAGCGCTGAGCCCGTCGAGCAGCAATGACACGTCAAGCGTGCCGCCAGCGCGGCCTTGGCGCTCGGAGTCGGTTTTGAGAGAAGTGAGCTGATCTTCGAGAACTAAGTTGGCGTCATAGAGCAGGCGCCCGATCAATGTGGATTTGCCGTCGTCCACCGAACCGCAGGTGATGAACCTCAAAACCGATTTGCATTCCTGCGCTTCAAGGTAGGCGGCGAGGGCGATCATTAGAAATAGCCTTCTTGCTTCTTCTTCTCCATCGAGGACGAGTGATCGTGGTCGATGATGCGTCCTTGGCGCTCGCTGGTCTTCGCGACAAACATTTCCTCAAGAACCGCGTCGAGAGTGGCTGCGTTGCTCTCGATGGCGCCGGTCAGCGGATAGCAGCCAAGCGTGCGGAAGCGCACGATGCGGTTCTCGATCTTCTCGCCGGGCTGGAGCCGCATGCGCTCGTCGTCGGCCATGATCCAGGCGCCCTCGCGGCGCACCACCGGGCGCGTGGCGGCGAGATAGAGGGGAACAATCGGAATGTTCTCGCGACGGATGTACTGCCAGACGTCGAGTTCGGTCCAGTTCGAGAGCGGGAACACGCGGATGCTTTCGCCCTGGTGTTTGCGAACATTGTAGAGCGACCAGAGTTCAGGTCGCTGCATTTTGGGATCCCAGCGATGCGCGCTGCTTCGGAATGAGAAGATGCGTTCCTTGGCGCGGCTCTTCTCTTCGTCGCGCCGCGCGCCGCCGAAGGCGACATCAAAACCGTGCTTGTCGAGCGCCTGGCGGAGACCTTCGGTTTTCCAGACATCAGTATGCACCGAAGACCCATGGTCAAACGGATTGATCCCACGCGCGATTGCTTCGGGGTTTTGATGAACTAACAGCTCCAGCCCAGCATCTCGTGCGGTGCGTTCGCGCATCTCGTACATGGCGCGGAACTTCCAGGTTGTATCGACGTGCAACAGCGGGAACGGTGGGGAGCTTGGATAAAACGCCTTCTGCGCCAAGCGAAGCATGACTGAGCTGTCTTTGCCGATCGAGTAGAGCATGACCGGGCGTTGGGCTTCCGCCACGGCCTCTCGCATGATGTGAATGGACTCGGCTTCCAGCCGGCTGAGATGGGAGAGCGGGTCAGACGCCATAATAGTTGCGATACCAGTCCACAAACCGCGACACGCCCACCTCAATCGGCGTTTGCGGCGCGAAGCCGACGTCGCGCACCAAATCGTCAACATCGGCGAACGTCGCCGGCACATCACCTGGCTGCATCGGCAGGAAGTTTTTCACCGCCTTCTGGCCGAGCTTTTCTTCGATCACCTCGATCAGCCGCATCAGCTTCACCGGCGTGTTGTTGCCGATATTGTAGATGCGGTAGGGGGCGCTTGAGGTCGCCGGATCAGGCGTCTGGCCGTTCCAATCCGCGTTCACCTGGGCGGGCTTGTCGCCGACGCGCACCAAAGCTTCGACGATGTCGTCCACATAGGTGAAATCCCGCTCCATGTTGCCGTTGTTGAACACGTCGATCGGGCGCCCCTCCAGGATCGCCTTCGTGAAGAGGAACATCGCCATGTCCGGCCGGCCCCACGGGCCGTAGACCGTAAAAAAGCGAAGGCCAGTCGTCGGCACGCGGAAGAGGTGGCTGTAGGAATGGGCGAGCAGCTCATTGGCCTTTTTCGAGGCCGCGTAGATGCTCAGAGGGTGATCGACGTTCTGGTGGACCGAGAACGGCATTTTCGTCACCGCCCCGTAAACTGAAGACGAGGACGCGTAGACGAGGTGCTTCACCCCGTTGTGGCGACAGCCCTCGAGGATATTCACAAAGCCATCGAGGTTCGATTTTACGTAGGCCTGCGGGTTTTGCAGTGAGTATCGGACGCCGGCCTGGGCGGCCATATTGAAGACCAGCTCAAACTTCTCCTTTTCAAACAGGTTCTTAATGAAGGCCGCGTCGGCCAGATCTGCCTCTAAGAAGCGAAACCCCGGATGCGCCTCGAGCTGCTTCAGCCGGTCGCGCTTTAGCGCGACGCTGTAGTAATCGGTCACCACATCAAGGCCGATCACTGGCCTTCCAGTGGCCAGTAGGCGCTCGGCGAGGTGATAGCCAATAAATCCGGCCGTGCCGGTGACGAGGATGGGGGTCATTGAGGCCTCATCGGACGCAAGGTCGCGCCGCCTGCGAGCGTCTTGCCAGTCGATAGGTTGCGGTACGGTCAAAAGCAACGCGCCGCACCCGCGATTTTCGCCCCGCCGGACCGGTTACGCCGCTGACCCGTGACGGAAACGTCACCAAAATTTCCGCTCTTAGACGCTAGGCGCCGCACGAAATTTAAGCTTTGTTACCCCAACGAGGTTACCCGTGCGCGGGCGGAATCGCGCGCGCGGCGCGCAGGCAGGAGCGGACGATGGCGCAGAAGTTTGCCGATCACGGCGCGGAAATGCGCGACACGGTCGTGAAATCCAGCCTAACGGGCGTGGCCGCGACGATGCTCGCCGTCACCGCGTTTTCGCCGGCCGGCTTCGGCGGGGTCATCGGCACGTCGCTCGCTTCAGGCAGCAATTCAAGCTCCACCGCCGCCGATAACGTCTACAGCGAATTGCCGCCGTTTCCGTCGCCGCTCTCGAGCGTCGAACTGGATGACATTCGTAGCCGCTTGGCGCGCACGAGCGCTTCGCTTGAAATCACGCGCGCCGCGACCGACGAACGCATCGAGCGCATCCGCTCGATCGCCGTCAGCGATGGTTTGGTGACGTTCTCGCCGATGTCGAACGTGGGTGAAGTACGCGTCAATCAAGCCGCTGCAGCGCCCGCGCCCGTGGAGACTGCCGCGCGCACGGTTGTGATCCAGCCAGAACATCGCGACGCGAACCTTGAGCTCGCGGCGCTGTTGCTCGCGCACGAAAACATCTGATCAAAAAAGAAAATGACGCGCGGCTTTCGCATGCGCGGAGTGGCGCGTGCTCTGATGCGCGCCGAGTCTCGTTCGTGACTCACTGCAAGGCTTGCGCTAACCAAGTGCGCGGGCTG
Organism: alpha proteobacterium U9-1i; assembly: GCA_000974665.1. NCBI lineage: Bacteria > Pseudomonadati > Pseudomonadota > Alphaproteobacteria > alpha proteobacterium U9-1i. The sequence continues at coordinate 1,151,975 of BBSY01000002.1, forward strand.
TGTAAGCGGAGGGGCGAACGTGCTGCGCGTAGCTTTCACGCTTGGCCTTGCGTTGCTGGCGTTGGCCGCGCCCGCCCATGCCGAGACGCTACGTTTGCGCTACGAGGCGTCGGTGCTTGGCGTGGTGACGCTGGGCGAGGCGCGTTACGAGATCGCGACGACGCCGACGCGGTTCGCAGTGCGGGCGAACCTGCAAACGTCCGGCCTCGCGCGCTTATTCGATCAAACAGAAATATCGGCGTCGTCGTCCGGGCTTGTGCTGGGCGCGGGTCTCGCCTGGACCCGCTACGATTTGAGCCACGCCTACGCCGGCAAGTTTAGGCGCGTGCAGCTCAATCGCGTCGGCACGATCGTGAGCGCGCAAATCGCCCCCCTGTACGGCGACATGGGCGATCCGCCGGCGAGTATCGCGCAGCAATCAAGTTCCTATGATCCGCTGACCGGTTTGCTCGCGCTCGGCCGACAGATTGGCGTCGCGCGCGGCTGCGCTGGATCGGTTCTGATTTTTGACGGCCGCGGGCACTACCGCCTTGCCGTAGCTCCTAAGGGGCAGGGACAGTTCGACAGCGGCGGTTACGTAGGGCCGGCCTTGAATTGCGAGCTTCGCTACGAACCGATCGCCGGTTTTGACATGCCGGACCGTGCGAATATTCCCGTCACAGACGCGTGGTTCGCGCTGCCTGAGCGATCGGGCTTTGCAGCGCCATTGCGCTTGACGGCGCCGACGCCTTTGGGCGACGCGCGGCTTGAACTGCGCGGTTACGAACGGATGGATTGATCGCGGCGCGCTGCTGCGGTGAGCGCTGCTGCTATGAATGCCGTCGCGATCCACCATTCTTGCCACAAGCCGAAACTGACATTCGCGAACAGGCCGAACGCGGCCAGCGAGCCCGCCGCCGCCGCCGCCGCGATGCGATCCGCGGCGAGCATGCGCGCCAACGCGACGCCGCCAACAACGAGCGCGCTTGCGGCCAGCACTGCGCCAACGAGGCCGGTCTCAAGCCAGATTTGCAGGCTGGCGCTGTGAGGGTGAAGCGAGATGCCGCGGAAGCTGATGCCGCGCACGTCGAGCATGTCGGTGAATGTGCGCGGTCCATCGAGGCCCCATCCCATCCAAGGCCGCACTTGGATCTGATCGGCGACGTAACGCCAGATCGCTTCGCGCATCGCCCAGGAATCCGGCAAAGCGCCATTTTCCGCTCTCGGAAGCGCCTGCATCACCCACGGCGCGGCGAGCAGCCATGAAGCGAGCGCGACACACAACGCCAAGATCGTGGCGCGTGGCCAGGCAAGCGCGAGCGTCGCCGCGATCACCCCCAAAGCACAGGCGATGATGTTGGCGTCCACATCGAATTTCGTCGCCACGAAGATCGTGAGCGCGACCAATGCTACCGCGATGGCGCGCTGGATGTGGCCGCCTCGCAGCAACGCGGCGGCGCTGCCCCACACGATGCACACCAACAACGTCCCGCCGCGCCCCAGTGATCGCGCGATCAGCGCGCCCGGTTCGCCCGGATTGGCGGCGCGCAACAACACCATGTCCGTGAGCGCTTCACTGGCGAGCATCAATGCGAACACAATGGCCCCGGCTGCGCCCGCCGCGCGCGCCAGTCGCCTGTTGGTGTCGGCGTTGGCGATGAAGAGGAGCCCGCACAGGGCGCCGCCAAGCAGCTTGAACGCCTGCGTATGGTCCGGATACGGGGACCACAGGGCCGAGAGCGCCGCCCACACCACAAACGCGCTGAACAATAACAAAGGCGCGCTCGGCCGTTTCAAATGCCGCCACGCCCTCGGCGCGGCCGCCAAGCCGCCGACCGCCTGAAGCGGTGCGATCGCCAGTGCGCCCGCCGTCCCTGCCGCTGGCAGAAGGGCGAAGAACGCGGCCAGCGCCCATCCTGACGGACGGGTGGTTTCAAGGTCGGCCGCGTTCGGCAAAAAAGCACTCCTGAGCGGGCGGAAACTACACAACCACAGGCGCCGCTCCAAGCTCGACGCTGTCGCGGGCGCGGGCTAGAAGGCCGTCCATATGGGTGGACAAACTAGACGACGTTTGTGTGTCACGGGGGGCGCGGGCTTTATCGGCTCGGCCGCCTGTCGCGCGCTCGTGCGCGATGGTTTCGAGGTGCTCAATCTCGACAAACTGACCTACGCCGCCAGCCCGAGCTCTCTGGCCGAAATCGCACATCAGCCCAACTATCATTTCGAACGCGGTGACATCGCCGATCGATCTTTTCTCGATCGCGTGCTCGGTGCTTTCAAGCCCGACGCGATTCTGCACTTCGCCGCCGAGACCCACGTCGATCGGTCGATTACCGGCTCCGACGTGTTCGTGCAAACAAACGTCGTCGGCACACACGCGCTGCTCAGCGCGGCGCGGGCCTATTGGGAGAGCCTAAGTGGCGACGCCAAGGATGGCTTTCGTTTCCTGCATGTGTCCACCGATGAAGTGTTCGGCGCCCTGGGTGATACCGGATACTTCAACGAGGAAACGCCCTACGATCCGCAATCGCCGTATGCCGCGAGCAAAGCGGCCGCGGATCATCTCGTGCGCGCGTGGGGCGCAACCTACAAACTTCCGGTGCTGCTCGCGAACTGCACTAACAATTACGGGCCCTATCAGTTTCCCGAAAAGCTCATCCCGCTCGCGACAATCAACGCGCTCGAAGGCAAGCCGGTCGCGGTTTACGGCGCCGGCGCCAATGTGCGCGATTGGCTGCATGTCGATGATCACGTTGCGGCGCTGCGCCTCATTCTCGACCGCGCGGCGCCGGGCGCGAGCTATATGATCGGTGGTCGCGCCGAACGCACAAATCTGCACGTGGTCCATACGATCTGCGATGCGCTGGACGCCATTGCGCCGCGCGCCGGATCGCGGCGTGACCTTATCCAGTTCGTCGCCGATCGCCCGGGACACGATTGGCGCTACGCTGCCGATTGCGCGAAGATCGAGCGTGAGCTTGGCTGGAATCCCGCGCACACGTTCGAAGCCGGTTTGCGCGAAACGGTTCAATGGTACGTCGATCGCCGCGATTGGTGGCAGCCGATCCGCGAGGGACGCTACCAAGGCGGCCGTCTCGGTCTGCTTGCGGAGCAAGCATGAGCCGCGCGCGTTACGACGTTCTGGAGACCGACATCGCCGGCGTGCTTGTGGTGGAGACGGAGCCAAAGGACGATTCGCGCGGCCCATTCCTTGAAACATTCCGCGCTTCCGCCTTCGCCGCGCACGGCGTCACGCATGGCTGGATGCAGGACAACCAGGCGCTGACATACAAAGCCGGAATCGTGCGCGGCATGCATTTCCAAGCGCCGCCTAACGATCAAGCCAAATTGCTGCGTGTGATCAGCGGCGCGATCTACGACGTCGCCGTCGATATTCGCCGTGCATCGCGAACCTATGGCCGCTTCGTCGGACGTGAGCTTAGCGCCGCGAACGGGCGTCAGCTCTACGTTCCATCAGGCTTCGCGCACGGCTATTGCACGCTCAGCGACAACACGACCGTCGTCTACAAGGTGAGCGCTGAGTATGCGCCGGGCGGCGAGGGTGGCCTTTCTTGGAACGATCCCGCGCTGGCAATCGATTGGCCGCTGCCGGCTGCGCAAATGACGAGTACGGAACGCGATCTGAACTGGCCGGCCTTCGCCGCGTTTCAGTCGCCGTTCTAACGCACCACCGGCGCCCGCCGCGCCAGCGCAAACGGCGACCACGCAAACGCCCGCATCAACACGCCGAGTTTCACCTTGCGTGGCCGCGTACGTCGTGACGCGAGAATCGCCGGCAAGCCTTTGAGCGCCGCGCCGACACCGCGCCACGTCGCCGGCCCGGTGCCGCGGAACGGCGAAACCGCGAGGAACAGCAACGTAATGCCCGTATGCGCGAATATTAGCGGCAACAGCAACGCGCCCGGCATATTCTTCACGAACGTCCACAGCCGATTGCGCGTGCCGTAGAACACCGCGAACTCCGAGCGTTTGCCGGACGACGCGCCGCCCACGTGCGCAACCTTCGCCGCGCCGATCTGCAAGCAATCGTGGCCCGCGAGCCGCATGCGAAAGCCGAGATCGACGTCCTCGCAATAGCAGAAGAAGCGTTCGTCAAAGCCGCCAAGCGCGCGCCACACGTCCGCACGGTAGAGCGCCGCCGCGGCGCAGGGGCTGAACACTTGGCCGGTCAGCGGCGGGCTCGCATCGCGCCGCCAGCCATAGCCGCCGCGCCACGGCACACCGGCGGCGTGGTAGCAATCGCCCAAACCGTCATAGAGCGCGTCATCCTCAGCGCTCCATTGCGTTGAACCGAACGCCGCCGCGTTCGAATGCGCATCGGCGGCGGCGATCAGCTGCGCCAGCCAATCGGGTTCTGGAAATGCGTCTGGATTAAGCAGAACGACGAATTCCGTTGTCGCGCGCTCGGCGGCGCGATTGTTCGCCGGCGCGAAGCCGAGATTTTCTTCCGATTGCACGAACACCGCGTTCGCGGGGAGCTCAGCCGGCATCGGGCGCTGGTCCGCGCGCGAACCATTGTCCCAAACGATCAGATCGTGTGGTGCTGTTTGCGCTTCGATCGTCGCTTTGAGGCGCGGCAGGTGTGCGCGGCTGTTGTAGGTAACGACGATGATCGTGGCGCGGGCGCTCATGGGCGCATCCAATCGTAAAGCTGTGCCGCAACCTCATCAACGCGCGGCGCGCGCGGTCCGGGACCGCGCTTGGCTCCTTTGGTCAAAGCCGCGAACGCCGCGCGCGGCGATTGTTCGTTTACACGCGGGTCTTTGCGCCAATCGCCTTCGCCGCAGGCGATGATCGGCGCGTCCGCCGCCAGATACTCCGTGATCTTCGACGGCGGCACATGCGTCTTGCGCGAGCCAACCAAGGTCAAAGCATCCGCCGCGCGTTGAAAGCCGAGCGCGGTTTCGAGCGGCTGTACGCCATGGTCGTCAATTCGCGCCCGCGCTGGCGATGCTTCGATCGCCGCGCGCTCAGCGGCGCTCAGACGGCCAACGAGATGCAAACGCAGCGCCGGATTGCGCGCCAGCGCGCCCTCAAACGGCGAGAGCAAATCTTCAATGCGCGCCTCGGGATCGCTCAGCGCAATGGAGCCCGTGTGCACGACATTGATGTCATCCGCCGAGAGCGTCACTGGCGCGACATCGCCTACAGGCGCGAAATGCGGCGCGATCCTCGGATCGCCCGCGCCAAGCGCCTTCAACTCCGCTTGGATCGAGGAATCCACGCACGTCACCAGATCAGCTTGCCTCAACCAGCGCCGCGCGATCGCGCTTTCGCCGAAACGGCGATGCCACGCGGCGCGCTGTAGGCGATGCGGGCGCGTGAGCCAGTGATCGCGGAAATCAAGCAGCCAGCGTGCGCCGGTGCGCTGCTTCACGCGCCAGCCCGCGGCGTGGATCGATTCCGGCGGCGAGGTCGTCCACACCCAATCCGGCTTCCATGGTGCGCCCTCGGCGGCGTCGGCCGCGCGTAGGCACCAGCGGATGTCCGGATCAGGCCAAAGCAGCCAATCACGCGCCACGTCGCGCAAAGTCGGCGCGGCGGCAGGCGCGCCGGAAGGATCGCGGTTCGGATGCGGCACGGCCAATCCTGGCTCGCCCTCCGGCAAGCTAGGCGCGATCACGAACACCTCCGCGCCCAGCTTGCGCAGCGCTTGCGCCAGCAGGAATGGCCGCTTCGCGCCGCCGGAAACGGCGGGCGGGTAGTGCCGGGTGATCAGGAGCAAGCGCATCGACTGCGCTTCGTATCACGCCTTGATGATCTTATCCGCATACGCCGCGTAGAGATCTTTCATGGCGTTGCGCGTGTCGACAATCAGCGGGGCCACATCGGCCAGGAGTTTGTAATCGACATTGTCGTGATCGGTGGAGATCAGCACCGCGTCGAACTGCTCCAGGCTCTTCTTCGTCCACGGCACGGATTTGAGGCCGGAGAATTCCGGGTGATCGCGCGTCGTAGGCACGACAGGAATATACGGGTCGTGGAACTCCACCTCGGCGCCGCGCTTCTTGAGCATGTCGATCAGGTGCAGCGAGGGGCTCTCGCGCATGTCGTCCACGTTCTTCTTGTAAGCGAGGCCGACGACCAGGATCTTTGAACCAGCGACCGCCTTCTTGAGCTTGGTGCTCATCGCTTCGGCCATCGTCTCAATCACTTGGCGCGGCATCGCCGTGATCACGTCGCCGGCGAGCTCAATGAAGCGCGTGCTTTCGCCGTGTTCGCGGGCTTTCCAAGTGAGGTAGAACGGGTCGATCGGGATGCAATGGCCGCCAAGGCCAGGCCCTGGATAGAATGGCATGAAGCCGAACGGCTTGGTCTTGGCCGCGTCGATCACTTCCCACACATCGATGTTCATGCCGCCATAAACGGTCTTCAACTCGTTCACGAGGGCGATGTTGATGAGGCGGAAAATGTTCTCGGTGAGCTTCACCGCTTCGGCCGTCTTCATGTCCGAGACGGGCACGACCTTGGTGATGGTTTCGTAGATCGCGATCGCCATGCGGCGCTCGGGATCGGTGTTGGCGCCGACCACCTTCGGAATCGTCGAAGTTTCAAAGTTCACATTGCCCGGATCTTCGCGCTCGGGCGAATAGGCGATGGCGAAATCGACGCCGGCGACCAGTCCGCCTTTTTCCAGGATCGGCCGCACCACTTCGTCGCTCGTGCCCGGATAAGTGGTCGATTCCAGAATGACGATCTGTTCCTTGTGCAGATGCTGCGCGATCGCTTCTGTGGTTTTCTCAACGTAGGAGATGTCCGGCTCGCGATAGATGTTGAGCGGCGTCGGCACGCACATCAGCAGCGCGTCAGCAGCGGCGAGCCGCTTGCCGTCCGTCGTCACTTCAAGCCGGCCGGTGCCGGTCATTTCCGCCAAGCGGCTATCGGGGATGTGGCGGATGTAGGTTTTCGCGGACGTGATTGCGTCGACCTTCGATTGGTCGACGTCGTATCCCAGCACGCGGAAACCAGCCTCCAAGAAGGCTTCCGCGAGCGGCAGGCCGACATAGCCCAGGCCGATCACGCCGATGGTGAGATCACGTGCGGCCGCGCGCTTCACAAAGCGGTCGGCCATGGCGGTCGCCGCGGCGGCCTCCTTGGTCTTCATCGGCCCGTGCATCCTTGTCCCTAACCCTTAGCGAAATCCCGCACCGCGCCGATGATCCGATCCTGGGTTTGAGCATCCAGGTAGGGGTGCATCGGCAGGCTGATCACCCGCTCAGCCTTGGCTTCGGAGACCGGCAACCCACCCGGTCCCAACGGATAGCGGGAGTACACGTTCTGCTTGTGAATTGGAATGGGGTAGTACACCGCCGTCGGCACGCCCGCGGCCTTCAAGTGGCTGGCAAGCCCCGCGCGATCAGCCACTTCGATCGTGTATTGGGCCCATACCGAAACGCCGTTTTCGATCACGTGAGGAACCTTGATCGCGTTCGAAGCCAGCGCTTCGTTGTAACGCTTGGCGACCACGTTCCGCTTCTCGATTTCGTCGGCGAAGATCGCGAGCTTCTCGATCAGCACGGCGGCTTGGATCGTGTCCAGGCGGCTGTTCATGCCGATGCGGAGATTGAGATACTTCGGATCATGCTCGAACTTCGATTGGGCGATGTCGAGCTTCGAGGCTTTGCCGTGGACGCGCAGCGAATCCATGACGTCCCAGAGGTCGTCATCGTTCGTCTGCACCGCGCCGCCATCGCCGTAGCAGCCGAGCGGCTTGGCGGGGAAAAAGCTGGTGGTGACAACGTCAGCCCACTCGATCGGGTGCTTGCCGTTCAACGTTCCGCCAAAGCCCTGAGCGCTGTCGGCAATCAGTTTCAGATCATGCTTGCGAGCAATGCGCGCGATCTCGGGATAATTCGCGGGCTGGCCGAACAGATCGACGGCGATGACGACCTTCGGCTTCAGCTTGCCCTCGCGCTTTACCTGTTCGATCGCGGCTTCGAGGTGCGCGGGATCCATGTTGTAGGTGTCGGGAAGGATGTCGATGAACACCGGCGAGGCGTTCACCCAAGGGATCACTTCGGCGGTCGCCGCGAATGTGAAGCTCGGGCAGAACACCGCGTCGCCTTCGCCCACGCCCCACGCCATCAGCGGCAGTGCGATTGCGTCGGTGCCGTTGGCGCAGGAGAGCGTGCGCTTGGCGCCGGAGAAAGCGGAGAGCTGACGCTCAAATTCCACGACCTGCGGGCCCATTACATAGGCGCCGCCTTCCACCGCGTTGAGGATCGCAGCGTTCATCTTGTCTTTGATGCGCGCGCGTTGAGCCTGAAGGTCGATGAAAGCGATACTCACGGGCGTCCACTCCTGAAAAAGCCGATTTCGCCGGCTCCCTTACCGGGGCGCGCGGGCTGGCGCGACACACATCGTGCGACGGAACATTTCAGCCGCGCTTCCCCTCGGCGCGCAGCAGGGTATCTACCACCGCCATGGCCTCGTGACCATCAGTGCGCGGCCGTGCGCCCGTCCGGCAGCATTCCAAAAAATGCGCGCATTCGCGCTTCAGGGGCTCATCGGCCGAGTAGGCGATAGCTTCGGGCTCGGCTTTGATGGCGTTCGGCGCGCCTTTGCCGGTCTCGATTTTGTGACGGTAGAGCCGCAGCTTGTCTTCCGGCTTGGCGGCGCTGTCCTCGAACACCAGCATGCCGGTTTCGCCCACGACGACGAGGCGGTGTTCCTTGAACGGGTGCAGCCAGGACGCAAACACGTGCGCGCGGCCGCCGCCGGCGAAGCTCATGTCGAGGCGGTATTCGTCTTCGATGTCGGGGGTGACGAAGCTGCCGCCGACGCCATGCACCGTCTCGGGCCGATCCGCGAACAGCGCCAGCAACATGCTCACGTCATGCGGCGCGAAGCTCCACAGCACGTCCTCTTCGGTGCGCAATTTTCCAAGGCTGGCGCGGGTGGAATAGGCGTAGCGCAGCTTGCCGATCTCGCCGGCGCGCACCTTTCCCAGCAGCGTTTCAAACGCCGGATGGTATTGCAGCAAATGCCCCACCATCAGTACTTTGCCGGCGCCTTCGGCGGCCGCACACATGCGCATGCAATCGTCGTGCGTCAGCGCCAGCGGCTTTTCCACGAACACGTGCTTGCCGGCTTTGAAGGCCTTGATGGCGAGGTCGGCGTGGAGTTCCGCTGGGGCAGCAATCGACACCCCATCGATGCTTGCGTCCGCCAGCACCTCATCCAGCGCGCGCGCTTCAACCTTGTTGGCCGCGGCTTCGCGCGCGGCGGTTTCCCGATGCGGATCGCACACCGCCGCCAGCGCCCCAAGCTGCGCGAAATTGCGGGCGAGATTCTTGCCCCAATAGCCCGCGCCAAGCTGCGCGATTTTGACCGTTTCGCCCGTCATCTTGTTCCCCGCCCGACGCTTGAAAAGCGCGTCGTTGAATGATGCCAACGCGGTTGCGTCAAGCCCCGCGCTACAGCCTGGATGACGCAGCGGGGGGAGGGTGCTAGAGCCTGCGCCAATGGCGCAAAGTCTTGAGCAAAAAGAAGCTGATCTGTTCACGGCGCACCCGCTCGGCGCGGCCGAGCCCACTGCGATTTTCATCTTGGGGTCGCCGCGCACCGGCAGCACGCCGTTTTTTCAGGCGGTCGTCGCTGCGTTTTCGCTTCCGTACATATCCAATTTCGCCAATACAGAGACGCCCAATCAGCCCGCAATCGGCATTCTGAAGAGCCACGCGGCGCGGGCGCCCGCGAGTTTTAAGAGCGCCTACGGAAAGATCGCCGGTATGGACGCCCCGTCCGAGGGGTCCGCTGTGATGCTGAATTGGTGCGGTGGCGGCCATCCGTCGGAGATCGTCAGCGCCGCTGTTCTGCCCGGTAAGGCCGCCCACTTGCGCGCGACACTCCGCGCCGTCGAGAGTGCAACTGGCGCGCCTCTGGTCATCAAGAACGCCTGGAATTGCTTTCGGCTTGGCTCGCTCGCGGCGGTGCTGCCGCGCGCGGGCTTCATCTGGATTCGGCGCGACATCGGCAAGGCCGCGGCCTCCGATCTGGCTGCGCGCTACGCCACCAAGTCCGATGCGAATGCTTGGAATTCGGCAACGCCACGCAACATCGCCGAACTCCAAAAGCTGCCTTATTGGGAGCAGGTGGTCGAAAACCAAGCCGCGTTTGCGCGCGCCATCAGTGAAGCAGCGGCCTCACTCGCGCCGGCGCGCTTCGTCGAGGTCTGGTGGGAGGATTTTGTCCGCGATCCAAATGCTGAACTCGCGAAGCTCGCGTCCAGGCTTGAGATCGCAAAGGAGCGAGCGTTGAGCACGCTCGATTCCGAAGCGTTCTCCAGCGAACGCGAAGGCGACCTTCCTGAGCAGGACGCAGTTCGCATTCAGGCTTTCATTGATGCAAACGCCCGCTTCGCGCCATTGCGGCGCAGCTAGTTGAAGAACCGCGCCGCAAGCTCGCGCACGCCGCCGAGATTGAAGGCCCAAACCGCGCCGGCGGCGAGGACGATCGTGATCGCTGTGACGATGCGGTCGAGCTCGCGATAACGCGCGCTTTTGGCGGTCTGCGCGCGCTCGCGTTTATCTGTGAGCGCACTTGTTACGCGTGCAACCACTTTGGGAATGGCGGCGCGCAAGGCTTCGGCGGCTTGTCGCGGATTATCGACGGCGATGCTTTCCGCCAAGCCTGGGGGCGTCAGCGCGCTTGGCGGTTCGCCGGCGCCCCGGAGCACCAGCACGCTATGGCCGGGCTCCGCCCGCAGCAACGCTGCGGCGGTCTCATTCAGGCCTTCGACCAGCGCTGCTTCCGACCAAAGCAGAACCCGCACCACGCTCGGCCCGAACGTCACTTTGGGTAGCGAGATGCCAAGCTGGAAACGCACCGGCGCGTGCTCTTCCAATTCGTTGGCAAGCGCGGTGGCCCAATCCTGATCCGCGCGGCCATGAAGGATGAGAAGGGCGACCAAGTCAGCCTACCGCAGCCTCTGAAGGCTGCTCTTTCGCTCGCTTCGTTTGCTCATGAAACTCACGAAATGACCTATGCGCATCGACCGGTTTTATGTGCTCGACTTTTGTCGCAACGACCCCAATTTCAATAGGTTTCATAAGAATTTTGCCGAGAGCCGGAGAGATTTTGGTGACGTTGTCATCGCCGCCGTATCGTTTGCGAAGTGCATCGACGATGGGCTTTTTTAGCGATGGCAGCGCGTCCAGGAAGCTGCTCGGGTAGTTCGGATTGAAACCATCATAGACGACTCGATCGATCCTGAATCCGAATGACTTCACAAGCTCAACGAGTGTTCGACGGTCGAAAGTTCGTATGTGTGTGTAGTGAACGGGCAGGCCGTGATAGTTCGAATAATAGAGGAAATTCTCGAGGTAAGGAACGCGGGCCGCGAGTTTTCCTCCGGTACGAAGTGACCAGTTCGCTGTAACGAGAAAATTCGACACGTTGAGCACGTGCTCAATAATGTCGGTCGCAGCAATAACGTCGAAATGCTCTTGGAACGGAAGGTGCTCGGCGTTCGCCATGATCCCAGTGACGCCATAGCGTTGAACGACGTCCACCAGTGATGGAGCTGCGATGTCGATGGCGGTGACGCTTCTGGGATTCCGACTCAGGAAATGCTTGATGAGGTAACCCCGCCCCGAGCCCACGTCGCAAACATCTTTGCCACTGATGTCGCCGATGACTTCGGCGAATCGCGCGGAGAGGTTTTCGACGTATACGTTGCTTTCAACGGGGACTGATTGATTTCGCTTAGCTAGCGTGTCGTAAGTCTCAATGTAAGCGCCAATGCTGCTGTCAGCGCGATCCAAAGTTCGCAAATAGTCGATCCAACCGTCGCGTTGGAGTGCCGTCCAGCCGCAGGTCTGGCATCGGACATTTTCCGTTAATGGCCCTCGGCAATCGCTGCAAACATACATAGTTGGACGCTCGTTACTTTGCGCAGGCTTCAAGCAGCGCGACGTTTGGTGGACTGCTTGCCGCTACCCATTCTCCTGGTTGGTGGAATAAGCCAGGGTCAAACACAAGCTTGCCTTCCACCCTCAATCTAAATGAGCGCGAAAGAAGATCGTAGCGCACTGCGCTGGCACCATCGATCATATCATAGTGCTTGAACAAGCCCATTCCAAACACGTACTCGCCGCCGGTGAACAGACATTCCGCCATGTGCAGGCGCAGCCGGATGACTTCGCCGTCGGCGAAATTGTGCTCGTAATACGGGCTGAAATTCCGCGAAACGCCGATGCCTTCGGGCGTCATGAACAATATCGAGAGACGGAAGCGGAAATCGCCAGCGTGCTCGGCGACAATGCCGAACTCGAAGGTCACCGGATCGCCGCTGGTGATCTTGTCGGTGAGGCGATTGCGCTTGTCGAGAATGCGCACCCGCTCGATTTTCAGGCCGCGTTCGCCTGGCCAGCGCTCAAGCCCCTCAAGATTGGTCTCGCCTTCGTCATCAAGCATCGCCGCGAACAGGCTTTGCTGCCATTTCGGCAGCGCTGCGCCAGCGCTTTCGGTTTGTTCGTCGTCCTCTTGTGGCGCCTTCGCAACCGCCGGCGAGGCGGCTTCTTGCGCAACGACGGGCGCCGCCGCTCCCTCGGCCTTCTCGTGCAACGCCTCGCGCTTGGCGTCGACCTCGGCCCAAAGCGCCTCGGTCTGCTTGCGCATCTTAAAGTTCAGCTCCTCGATGTAGGCCTCATAGACGCGCACCACGTCGAGCGCGGCGCCGTCCATCAAGATCGAGCCTTGGTGCATCCAGATGGCTCGATCGCAGAAGCGCAGGATTTCGCTGGTGGCGTGCGACACAAGAAGTAACGTGCATCCCGAGAGCGCCAGCTTCTTCATGCGATAGGCCGACTTGGCAGAGAAATAGGCGTCGCCCGCGCCAAGCACTTCGTCGACGATCAAGATGTCCGGCCGAATGGCGGTGGCGGCGGCGAATTGCAGGCGCGCCTGCATGCCGAGCGAATAGGATTTCACCGGCTGATGAAGGAAATCCCCCAACTCAACGAAATCGGTCACTTCATGCAGCGCTTCTTCGAACTCGGCGCCGACCAGGCCGTTGTAGTTTAGGGACGCGACGATGTTTTCGTGCCCGGTGAACTCCGGATGGAAGCCTAGCCCCAGCTGCATCAGCGCTTGCACGGTGCCGTCGATCGCCACATTCCCGCTGGTCGGCGCGAAATTCTGGGTGATAAGGCGCAGCATTGTGGTCTTGCCCGCGCCGTTGCGGCCGATGACGCCGACGCGCTCGCCCTTTTGGATGCTGAACGACACGTCGCGCAGCGCATGGAATTCGCCGAATTTCGGCTGCCGCGATTTCGGCAGCAGGCGCGTCAGGCCCATGCTGTCGAGCACCTGTTCCTGGCGCGAGCCGAACAAGCGGTAAATCTTCGAGACGTGCTCGAAATGGACGGCGGGCGCGTTAGGCGAAGTCATAGAAGACCTGCTTCGAGCGCCGGAAAACCGAATAGCCGAACGCAAACACAATCAGCGACATCGCCCCGCCCGCGATGAGTGTCGAGACCGGCGGGATCTGATCGAGAATGATCAGATACTGAAAGCAGATCACGAAATAGTAGAGCGGATTGCCGTACATCAGGCTCTTCATTTCGTCCGGGATCATTTCCGGCGTGTAGGCGATGGGCGTCAGGATCAGCAGCATCATAGTGATGAAATAGATCATCTGCGCCAGATCGCGGACGAGCAGTGCCGCGAGCGACAGTAGCCAACACACCCCGGTGGTGAACATGAGCAGAAACAGCGCGACGATAGGCACCAGGGCGAAAGTCCAGCTCGGCGAGCTGAAGGCAAAATCCGAGAACAGCAGAATGATCGAACCCGTCGCCATGCTGGCGCTGCCAACAAGCACGCTGCGCAGCGGGATCATTTCCGCCGGAAATACCGTATTGAGCATCACCGCGCGGTTGGACGAGAGTGATAGTGTGCCCGCTGAAAGCGCCTGCGCGAACGCCAAGAACGGCACAATTCCGCAGAAGACGTAGAGCACGTATTCCGTCGTCGTCATCGTCGTGATGCGGACCTTGAAGATCACCGCGTAGGTCAAAGCATAAACCGAGAGCATAAGTAGCGGGCCAACGATCACCCAGATCACGCCCAGCACCGAGCCGGCGTACGCACTCCTGATCTCCACCCACGTCGTCCGCAGCAGGATCGACCGGTGCTTGTTGATCGCAACAAAGGGCGCGGAGAGGGCGGCGAGGAGTGCGAGCATATCTATTCCGGCGCCGAGGATATCATTCAGCGAGCTAGCACGCCGCGTGCGCGCCGCGCAACGCCGCGGGGAATCGCTTTCACTCGTTCGGCGAATGCCCTGACCTGCGCCATTGTGTTCTCCGCCCATTTGTGGCGCCTGATCTCGCCTTCGTTGGTGCGAAACTCTTGGTAGTGGCGCGGCGGCGCATGGACGAGGGCGGCGAACTCTTCATCGCCGAACCCCAGCTTTTTGGCCACGAACGCGGTGTCCGTCGCCAATTCATTATCCGTGTAGAGCGGACGCTCCAGCTCCGCGAGTGCTTCATCGCGGGTCATTGTGCCGGCGACGATCAGGCTGGAGAGGTGGGCTTTGCGCTTGTCGTAACCGAATTTGGCGGGCAGGTAGTGCGCCTGATACCAGCGCGTCCACACCGACTCGTAATGCTTGCCGCCATAATAGCGCCAGCCGAAGCTCTTCTCGAGCAACGCAATCGCCGCGGTCTTGTCGTAGGCGATGAGATTGAGCGGCGCAACGAAGCGCAGCTTCTGTAACATCGTCACGTAATAATCGTGGAAGCCGAGGATTGGAAACGAACGCAGCGGCGCTTCGCCAAACTTGCGATGAATGTCGCGGATGTGGGTCGCATCCATTGAATCGTAGCCCCACGATTGCGGCAAAACGCCTTCTGTGGCGAAATTGTTGCCGCTGATCACGTAGGTGATCTCGTGCTGAAGCGCTTTCTTGACCAGCGCCGAGGTGAATGCGTGGTCCTGCGGAATGTCTTGGTTGGCGACATGCGACCTAAGGAAAGCGCGCTGAAGGTCGCGCATCTCGTGCCAGTCGATCACCTCGGTGTCGAGATGCAGGCCGAGGCCGGTGATGATCTGCTCGATGTTCTTGACGGCGAGCTCTGAGTTCCAGCCCGCGTCGACGTGAACGACCAGTGGCCGCAATCCCCATTCAACGATCTTTACAGCGAGGAACGAGGAATCGACGCCCCCTGACAAGCCGATGATGCAATCGTAGGGCTTGTTCGCGCCCACAGTCTTGATCACGTCAAGCAGGGCGCTCAACTCATCCGCGCCCTTGGCGTTCGGCTTCCAATGCGGCCGGATGTTGCGATCAAAACCATGGCAGTGTGAGCAGATGCCGCCGGCATCAAAGGTGATCTCCGGGTCGGTGGTGTCCATGACGCAGCGGACGCACATTCGGTAGGGCTGGGCCCCGCCATTTGGGCTCCATGCGGACGTGATCAATGCCATGAGACGTTACGCGCTGATGTCTTATGCCGCGGGGTCTGATAAATGAAGGCGTTGGCCCCGTAGCAACGCTGGCCGATCTATTAGACGTTTGGGTCCATTGTGTTCAAGGTATGATGGCGCCGCGATGAAATTGACGACAAGCGAGGCGCTCGCGGCCTATATGGTGGATGATTGGATCTCCGTCCTGAGCGCACGAGCGGGCGCTGAGACGGGGCAGATGATCCCTCAGTGCCAACAATGGCTCGATGATGCCCCAGCAAAGCGGATGCTGTTCTCAGATCTCTATGGGGATATCTTGCGCGGCTGCGGTCCCAAGCGGGTGCTCGATGTAGGGGGCGGGCTGACCCATCTGACTGCGTCGCTTGCAGCGCACGGCACCTATTGCCTCGTCGACCCGCTGCACCATGACGGAGCGGCGTTGCAACGGGCGATCATCACGGCCGCGCCGCCCTTTGAGATCATTCGCGGCGATTGGAGTGCGTCCGGTGTCGGCGAAGGATGGGATGTCATCATCGCGAACGATCTGTTTCCGAACGTCGACCAACGTCTCGCGGCGTTTCTGGCGTGGGCGGTGCCGCGCGCGAGAGAGGTGCGGCTGTCGTTGACCTTCTACAATAACGGGCGCTCCTATGAAGTGCAGCGGGTTGATGCTGAGGAGAAGCTTACTGTGCTCGCTTTTGACGGCGAGGCGACGCGCCGCGCGCTTGTTCCGTATGCCTCGCGCATCGCCGGCTGGTCGCCCGAGGTGTTTGACGCTAGCCAGGGCTCATTGTTCGCCAATGGCCGCCACGTCGCGACGTTGAGCGTGAAGGGGGATTTCTAGCTTGGTGCGCGCGATCCGAGTTTGCTTTTTTGGTGATTCCATTTGCGTCGGCCAGGACGTGACCTTGCACAAGACCTGGGTTGTGCGGACGTCGCGCGCGTTGTCCGAGCATTTCGCGCCGCGCGGGATCGAGATTGTTGTGTCCAATCCTTCCGTCAACGGCAACACCACGCGGCAGGCGCTGGAGCGCATGGCGTTCGATGTTCAATCGCGCGCCGTTGATGTGCTGATCATACAATTCGGCCTGAACGACCTGAATTATTGGGACACCGATCGCGGCGTGCCGCGCGTGACGCGCGAAGCGTTCGCCGCCAATCTCGCGGAAATGGCCGCACGCGGGCGCGCCAACGGAGCGCGGGACGTCTCAATTAGCACCAATCACCCGACAACACGAAAAGACGCACGCGCTGGCCTGCCGACAAGCTATCAAGCCGACAATGAGCTTTACAACGTGGCCATTCGAGATGTCGCCAGTGCGACGGGCGCGGGCCTCAATGACGTCGAAGCGCATGTTTTTGACCTCACAGAACGTGACGCCGGCGCTATCGCAAAGCTGGTTTTGGCCGACGGCCTGCATCTGAGCGAAGCTGGGCACGATCTCTACGCGGACTTCATGACGCCGCGCGCCATCGCTGCGGTGAATCGTGTTTTGGCGTCTGTGCGATGAACATCCTCGTCCTTCACAATATTGAGGATTTCCGCCGCGCTCGACGCTCTACGCTCGACTACATGTTCGCATTCCAACGCTACGAGCCGGATCACAGCTATCATTGTTGCCGCATTCAGGAACCGCCGCCGCGGGCGATCCGCGACGCGCACTGGGACGCCGTGATCCTGGAGAGCACTGCGCTCGGTATCTGCACGATCCGACCGCGTTCGCTGTTCCACGAGATCAAGAACGCGTGGTCGTTTCTAGCGAACGAACGTATCGTCAAAGCCGTTTTCCCGCAGGACGATGCCAATTGCGGTGGATTGATGGATGATTGGTTCGCTGAATGGGGCGTTCAGTTCGTGTTCTCGGTTCGCACTGAGCACAAGGACGTGCTCTATCCAAAGTCGTCGCGCGTGGCCGAGTTCCTGCCGTGCCTGTCTGGCTATATCGACGATCGTTCTTTGCCGCAGATTCAGGCGTTCGCAAAGCCTTGGCGCGAGCGCACGCGGTTGATCGGCCAACGCGTCACCATGTATCCGGCGCGGGGCGGCCGGCAGGGACGGATGAAGGGACTGATTGCCGAGCGTGTGAAGGAGGCCGCGATTGCCCGCGGCCTCGCCGCGGACATTTCCACGGACCGCAAGGACACCCTCTGGGGGGATGATTGGTACGCCTTTCTGGGCGACTGCAAATTCGCGCTTGGCTCGGAAGGGGGCCTCAGCCTCAACGACCCATATGGCGAAATTTCCGACTGCATCGACTCGTTTGTCGCTGACCATCCGGCCGCCCCGTTCGAGGACGTTGAGGCTGCCTGTTTTCCTGGGCTCGACGGCCAGGTCGTGTTTTCAGGATTCAGTCCGCGCGTGCTAGAAGCCGCCGTCTGTGGCGCTAGTCAGGTGTTGGTGGAAGGCCGGTACCTCGGCTTGCTTGAGCCTGGGACGCACTATTTAGAGCTCAAAGCGGACTGCTCAAACTTGGGCGCGGTGTTCGCCGCCATGGGCGATGAGACCGCCGCTCAGGCCCGTGTCGCGGCGTGCAACGACATCCTCGTGGACAATCCCGACCTGCGTTACAGCGCGCTGGCGCGAAAGGTACTGGCTGCGCTCAGGGCGAAGTCGCCGTCGCGCGGTCCGGTGCCAGATCTCTCCCGAGCCACGGCGCGCCGTTCAAGGATCGAAGCGCTCATCCAGCGCGACAAACAGATCGGTTTCGCTGGCGTTGCGCTCGCGCGTCGTGTTGGCGAAGCGGCGGCGGCGCAAGTTGCCGATCATCGTGGCGGGACAGACGAGGGTGCACGTATCGTGGCCGCCTCGGCATCGCTTCGCGCCGTCGCACGTGAGATGTCCTTTGCCCGCCCCGAACTGCCAGCGGAGCAGGCCCTCGTTTCGCTGCCGCTCGAACTGCTCGCCGATTTGGCCGAAGCCGGCGCGAGCGTCGCCCGTTCAAGCAGCGCGGAGGAGTTCAAAAACGCCTGCGCACACCTCGCCGACCGCATGCAAGCGGCGGTCGCCGTCGCTGAGACCGTTCTGGTTTCTCCAGAGGACGGACCTCAGCGGCGGCTGGAGCGGCTGGTTGAGGCGGCCATTCACCGCAACGAACACCGCGATGTGCTCCTGGCGCTCGCGCACGACCCCCCAAACGCATTCTGGTCGGTGCTAGAGCGTCTCGCGCCGCCATCAACCGCGACCGGCAGTTGGGCGGTCGATGACCTCGCTCGGCTAGATCAGCTGCGCGCGATTCTTGACGGCGCGCCGCCAGGTTCCGAGTTGGCGCGTCTGGTGTCGGCACTTGTTCATGGCGGAAAGGAAGCTGCTGGGCTGGTAAGTCGGCTGAAACCCGACACCGGCGATCGGTTCTCACCTGAGGAAATTGAGCGGCTTACAGCGCTCGACCGCTTGATCATCCGAGCCGTTTCCGGCGAAGGTGCCAGCTTCGCAGTGCTCGAAGAGGTACAAGTCTTCGATACTGACCGCTTGGCGCTCCTCCCGCTTTTGGCGGCCTATGGCGCGGATCCCGCCAAGCTGGCGCAGGAACTTCGCCAGCTCACGAAAAAGAGCAGAAACTAGGCACCTAGACGCTGAGGGGTGCCCTTGATCTACTCTTGGGCGAGTGTTTCAAGGGGGCGCTGAGGCATTGACTGAGCCGCCGCGCCTAGCGCGCGGCGCGCTGGCGAATGGTGTGGGGATGATTGTCATACTCAACTACGACATGGGCAATGTCGGCTCGATCGGTAACATGTTCAAACGATTAGGTTTTCAGGCCACCGTGTCGCGCGACCCCGATGTTATCGCTAAGGCGGACCGGCTAATCGTTCCCGGCGTCGGCGCCTACGATCAGGGGATGGAAAACCTCGACCGCATGGGTTTGCGTCAGGTGCTCGACGATCGCGTGCTCGGCGCGCGCGTTCCAGTACTGGGCATTTGCCTGGGCATGCAGCTCATGACCAAGGGTAGCGAAGAGGGTTCGGCGAAGGGCTTGGGCTGGATCGACGCAGATACCGTGCATTTCAAGCGCGGCCTCGAACAACAGGCTCCCGACATGCGCCTGCCGCACATCGGCTGGAACTTTGTCGATCTGGCGCAGCGGCACGAACTGGTGCAAAATCTGCCGGAAGATCCACGCTTCTATTTCGTGCATACCTATCGCGTCGAATGCGCCGATCCGTCGGATGTGCTGCTTACCTCGGAATATCACGGCGTGCCGTTCACGGCGGCGTTTGCGCGTAGGAACATCGCCGGCATTCAGTGCCACCCGGAAAAGAGCCATAAGTTCGGGATGCAAGTGTTCATGAACTTCGCGCGCTGGACGCCTACGGTCGCCGAAGAGCGTCAGTATGCTTGAAACCGCTTCGGCCGACGCGACGCAGTCCGCTGCGCGTCGTGCGCACCGGCCGCGCGTCATTCCCGTGCTCTTGTTAAAGGGCGACCTGCTCTACAAGTCGGTGCAGTTCAAGGATCACAAATATGTCGGCGATCCGCGCATCGCGGTGAAAATCTTCAACGACAAGGGCTGTGACGAACTTGTTCTGCTCGACATCAAGGCCACCAACGAACAGCGGACGCCGAACTTCCAACTGATCGAGGAAATCGCCAGTGAAGCCTTCATGCCGGTTGCTTATGGTGGCGGCGTGCGCTCGCAAGAGGATTTCAAGAAGATCATTCGGCTTGGCGTCGAGAAGGTGATCCTCTGCTCGCACGCGATCGAAAATCCGTCGTTCGTGTCCGAGGCCGCACGCGTGCATGGCTCGCAGAGCGTCGTGGTGTGCATCGATGCGAAGCGCAATTGGATGGGCAAGCACCAAGTGATGACGCGCGCGGGATCTACGCCCGCGTCGATCGATCCGGTGGCGCTGGCTAAGCAGGTTGCCGCCGCCGGCGCCGGCGAGATCATCATCAATTCCATCGATCGCGACGGCACGTTCAAGGGCTATGACCTGGCACTGACGAAAGCGGTGTCATCTGCTGTGAATGTCCCGGTCATCGCCTCGGGCGGTGCCGGAAGTTTGGAGCATCTGGTGCAAGCAATCCGCGAGGGCGGCGCCTCCGCTGCGGCGGCCGGCAGCATCTTTGTGTTTCAGGGGCCGCACCGGGCCGTGTTGATCACGTTCCCGGAGGAGAAAAAACTTCGCGCGGCGTTCGCGAGTTGAGAGACATTTTTGAGCGTTGGGAGCTGAACGTCAATGTCTTACGACGTTGAGAAATGGGAACGTCGCAGCGGTAGGCGCGTGTTCGACGCGGCGAGGTCCGGCTATCGCATCTGCACACGCTGCATAATGGATACCTCGGACCCGGAGATCGAGTTCGACGAAGAAGGCGTGTGCAATCATTGCCACGACTATGAACGTCGGCTCGCCGCAGAGGTGTTCCCTGGCTCTGTCGGTCGTCAGCAGCTCGCCAAAGTGGTCGCGCAGATCAAGCGCGAGGGCGAGGGTAAAAAGTACGATTGCATCCTCGGCCTCTCGGGCGGTGTAGATTCAACCTATGTCGCTTATGTAACCAAGCAGCTCGGCCTGCGGCCGCTCGCGGTCCACCTCGACAATGGCTGGAACTCGGAAATCTCGGTACGCAACATCGAGAACGTTGTCACCAAACTTGAGATCGATCTGCATACCGAGGTGTTGGACTGGGAAGAATTCCGCCGCCTTCAGGTGGCATTCTTGAAAGCGTCGACGCCGGACAGCGAAATCCCAACCGATCACGCGATCATCTCGGTGCTTTATCGTCTGGCCGCGCAGCACAAAGTGCGTTGGATCATGGACGGCTCGAACATTGTCACCGAGATTATGGTGCCGGCGACCTGGAGCCATGGTCATTCCGACTGGGGCTACATCAAACACCTCAACGACAATTGTGGCGGGGTGGAACTAAAGACGTACCCGCACTACGATTATTACGACTACATGGTGCGGTTTCCGCACATCGATCGGATCGAGCGTTTTCCGCTCCTGAACTACATCGACTTCAACAAGCTCGAAGCGATGGAGATTATGAAGCGCGAACTCGATTGGACGCCCTATGGAGGCAAGCACTACGAGTCAATCTATACGCGCTTCTATCAGGGCTACATCCTGCCGAAAAAGTTTGGCTTCGATAAACGACGCTCGCACCTCTCTTGTCTCGTCGCCAACAAACGGATTAGCCGTGACCAGGCGCTTGTCGAAATTCAGCAGCCCGCCTTGTCTGAGGAGATGGAGCGCGAGGATCGCGTCTTTGTGACCAAGAAGCTGGGCCTCACCGAGGCTGAGTTCGAGCAGATCATGAATGCGGAGCGGAGGACGTTCTGGGACTATCCCTCATCGGAGAAAAACCTCCCGGGCACGCCGCAATATATGGGATACATCAAGGCGGCCGAGTTTCACTCTGGTCGCTGGACGCGGACGCAGGTGGCGATTTGGGTGGGGCGCGCACAGCGCGTGCGGCAAATGCCAATCAATCTGGCGCGTCGCGTGGTCGACTGGGTTCGCCGGCCAAGCTTCAGTCCGCAACAGTTCGCCCTCGACACCAAGAATCTTGCGCAACGCGCTGGGCGCGCCAGCGTGCGGAGTGCAACGAACCTCGCCTCCGACACGCTGCGGGGTGTAATGTTGTTGACTGTTCCCATCATGAAGCCGGTGGGTGCGTTCGCACGCAGATCGCTTTCGCCAGATCAATTCGATCGCCTTAAGGCCATCGCGCGACGCCTCTACGCCGGCGGCCGTTCCAATGAGTCCAATGGACATGCCTAAAACAGTCTGCATCATTTCGCTCACACCAGTGACCGACGAACCCCGTGTGCTGCGCCAGTCGAAGGCGCTCGCCGACGCCGGCTGGACCGTCATTGTCGCCGGCTTTAAAGGTCGGCAGGCGCCGCCATCTTATTGGAGTCGCTACATTGAGGTTGCGCACGTCTACGAGCCACGTCGCCTCATGGACAATGTGAAGCTCGATCTGAAGCGTCGCTTATCGCAGTTCAGCGGCGTCGCCGCTGAGGATTATTATTGGTGCTATGCCGGTTACGACGGCATTCTGGAACATATCGCGACGGTTGAGCGCGTGCGTTGCGATCTCGCGGTGGCGCACGACTTTTTCACCGCGCCGATCGCCGCGCGCTTAGCGGAGCTTTCTGGCGGCGCCTTCACCGTCGATTGCCACGAATTTTCCTACGAACAATACATGCACGACAAGAACTGGATCAAACGCGAACGCGCGTGGACCCATGCGATCGAGAAGCGCTTTCTGCCACGTGCTTCGGTGGTCACTACTGTGTGCGACGGCATCTCCGATGCGCTGCAACGCACTTACGCGCTGCAGCGGCGTCCAACCGTAGTGCGTTCAACTGCATTCTACCACGATCTACCGTTTCTCCCGACCGGGGAAACGATAGAGGTGCTCTATCATGGCATCGTGTCGCCCACGCGCGGCCTTGAGCAATCGATCGAAAGCGTGAAGCTTTGGCGTCCAGAGTATCGGCTGGTGATTCGTGGCCCAGGGCCAGACGATTATATCGATCAACTCAGGGTGATCGCGGCGCAGCACGGCGTAACTGAGCGGGTGCGGATCGACCCCCCGGTGGCGTTCAACCAAATGATCATGCGCGCGAATGAATCAGATATCGGACTTTTCGTTCAAGAAGGCATATCCGTACAGAAGCGGTTTACCCTTCCAAACAAGTTCTTCGAGTACGTTCAGGCGCGTTTGGCGTTGTGCGTGGCTGACTTGCCGGAGATGGCGCGGCTTGTGAAAGAACATCAATTGGGCGTTCTCGTGCCCAATGTTTCGCCACGCGCCATCGCCGATCAGATTAATGCGCTGACGCGGGAAAAAATCGACGCCTACAAGCAAGCCTCAATGAAGGCAGCGCACACGCTAAGTTGGGAGCACGAAGCCCAGACGATGTTGCGCGCCTACGGGGTGGAAGTCCATCAAGCCCGGGCGGCGTAACGTGCGTCGCCTTGCCACGACAAAATCCGCTGTCTAAAGACGATCAACTCTCAAGAGCTGGAAGCACCCGTGACCAAAGATGAAGTCCTAGCAAAACTCTCGACCGTGGTCAGCGACGTGCTTGACTTGGACGACTTGAAACTGACAGAGTCCATGACGGCGAATGATGTTCGGGGCTGGGATAGCCTTGCACATATTCGCGTTGTCCTGGCAGCTGAAGCTGCTTTCAAAATTAGATTTGATACGGCCGAAATGGCCTCGTTGCCGACGGTGGGTGCGTTGGCCGACCTGATCCGACAAAAGGTCGGGTAGTTCGAGGCGCCGGGGGGACGTCGTGGATACGAAACAAGCGGCGCGCGGCCTCAATCCCGCCCTCCTCGTTGCCATGTTGTTTGTCGCGGTTGTTGGCTATTGGGTGGCCGATCAGGAGTTTGGGCCGTTTTACGTCGCGCCGGAGCCGAGGGTCGAATTCGCGCACCCGTTATCGACCCGTCTCGACGAGGTCATGCGATCCAACGCCGAAGTGCTGGTGATTGGCGATCCCGATTTTGTATCGAGGATGCGGGCGAATGAGGGCGCATTCGGGGGTTCGGTGCAGTACCTCGAACTGCCCCAAGTTGATCTCTACGCGATCATTGCGATCTACCCGGCCATCCTTCGCTCGGAGGCCACCATGTTCGTGATGGAAAGCATTCCGGCATATTGGGCAGGTGAAGTGTACATGGCTGTACAGCCGCCGAAAGCCGCGGTGGACGCAGCCTTGGCGCAGGTACGCGAAACCGAGCCGACGCCAGTCGCCGCTGACCCTCCGCCCGGACGGGATTACGTGATCTCGCCGCCGACGCAGGCGTTTAGTTTTGCTGAAGCCATGCGCCTCGTGTTCGACAATTACGGCGGCTTCTGGCGCGAAGTAGATGATTGCACGTTGTGGGTGACCAACGAGGATCTGCTGGCCGAAGCATCACCTAATTTTCAGGCCGCCTATAGGCTTCAGTTTGCAGATCCGACTGTGCTTCATGCGAATGTTGGGCATGTCGGCTCTACGAGCGATGCGCCAGCTTTGCTTGAGCAATGCCGCCAGCAGCGCGCGCTGCGCGAGGCTGGAGCGGATGACTAGAGTCAATTTCGGGTTTGGCGCGCTTTTTGCGCTTGTACTGATCGCCGCGTGTGGCGATGGAGCGCCCCGTCTCGAGCGGGACACGCTTCGCATCGTCTGCGGCATTCGCGACGTTGAAGTTGACTATTTCGCGGAAGACGCTCCTGAGACGCCGCTGCGGCGTCAAATGGCGGCGAATGAGCCCCAGGCGAGTGCATCGGAGGTTGGATCACCGCCGCAGCCGTTTGTAGGCTACCCTGAGACCTTCAGCGTGGCGCGCGGAACTCCCGTTCGCATCCGCTATGCTGGTGAACTCCTGCCTGTCGGCGAGAACGTTGCCTCTATCGAGGTTTTCGACGCGCACACCCATCAGAGCCGTGCGCGTCGTGAGTTTGTTGGCGGCCAGCATCCGATCCGGCGGGAGGTTTGCGAGTCCTGGTTCGGTGGTTGCAATTTTGCGCGCGCCATCGATTTGCCAACACGCGATTTGCCGTCTGGCCTGTACTACGTTTTCCTCACCGACGACGAAGGCGCGCAGACCACGCCGATCTACTTTCACGTTCGGCCTACAGAGGCGGAAGTGGCTGGGGCGGACGTGGTCGTCCTGCTCTCCGAAACAACCTGGTACGCGTACAATTCTTATGGAGGTGGGTCGCTTTATGGCATTCATCGCGCCGATGAAGCCGGTGACGTGCGCATTGCGCAAAATCGCGCGTCGAGATTGTACGTTGCGTCGATGCGCCGCCCATTGCTGAGCGATCCATCGCGCCAGCGGCCGGCGTTTGGAAGCCGTTCGGCGGTCGAGGCGTACTTCTCTGACGCAGATCACGCCAACGCGGGAGCTATGCGGTTTCAGGGGTACAACGATACATCTTGGATGCGCGTTTCGCCTGAATCAAATCTAGTCTTCAGCCGCTTGCTGAGACGCGAAGGTCTGTCGACGGTTACCGTTGCGATGGTCGATCTTGAGGCTAATTCAGCTTTGCTGCGGGACGCAAAGCTGCTGCTGATTTCCGGCCACAACGAATACTGGACCACATCGATGATCTCCTCGGTGGAGTCCTACGTCGAGGGAGGCGGAAGGATCGCGAATTTTTCCGGCAATGTCATGTGGTGGCAGATCAACATCGTGGACGATGCGATCTACCAAGATCAGCTGGGTCACGAGCGAAGCGATCGTTGCAAGGAACTGCTTCCTGCGTCGTTCGGGGACACTGGCTATCGCCACCTGCTTGTAGAGAGCGGTCCGGAAAGTTTGTTCGGTGTGAATTACAGATTTGCCAACTTCCCGCTGGATCACGCAAACGACGTCAGCGACGCGGATCTGGTCGATACTTACGGGGTCAATCGACGGGACATCGACCTTTCGCGGACGCAAGGCATCGTTATCGCGGACCCAGCGCATCCGATTTTCGCGGGCCTGAACCTCCGCAGAGGTGAACGATTTGGTTTGGATGTTCCATTGCTTGCCGTGGAGTTGGACGGTGTGCCGCTGACGCCTTCAGGCGAAATGGATCGAAGCTTTCCAAACGACTTCCCTGACAATCTTCAGATTTTGGCGAGCGGCTCGGCTTTCGTGGCGACTATTGAGCACTCCGCTGATCGCCGGTTCTCGTTTGGCGGGCCCAAGGAGGTCGGCTTGGTGGTGGATGTTGTCCCAGCCAGCAACCCGTTGGCTCGAACCTTGAGCTTTGGTACCATCGGTTACTACAACCCGCTGGCTGCAGAAGACGAACGATTTGAACGCCTATTGCTGAACACGATCGGTTATCTTCGTGAAACGCAGGAGGCTGGAGCCGGCCGACAGAAGGGTGCGCCTTGATTTGGTTTGAAGAGAAGGGCGTTCAATACGGCAAACGAGCGCCGATTATACGCGCGCCCTTTTCGCGTGGTACACATGCATTAGTGGCGGTGTTTCTGCTGTTGGGCCTTGTTGCGGGTCCCACCTTGATGGAGCGGCTTGCGCCCACAGACCCCGCCCGCATCTATGGTGGAATTCCGGCTACGTACGGCAACTATGCGACAATCGGGGCGGAAATCGCACGACCGGGCAAGATCGACGTGCTGATCATAGGCGCGTCCGACGCGTGGACCTCGCTGGATCCGCGCATAATCAGAGATCAGCTTCAGCAGCGCTACGGACGCGAAATGCGGGTATTGAACCTCAGCACGAACTGGGGCGGCGATGAAAGGAATGCGCAGGTTCTCGCCGATGTGCTGCGGACGCATGACGTCAGCCTAGTGCTCTTTCCCGAAACCGATGCCGCACCGCTCGCACCGCACGAACTCGCCAAATATTGGTGGCGTGGCGACCTCGAGACAAGCGGCCTGCCGCGGCGCAATCAAGCACAGCTTCAATTGATGAGCATCATCGGCTGGCCTCGCCAAATTTGGTCTCGCTTTCAAACGCCGGCAACCGCGCCGATGCAGGATTCGTATCGTTCGTATTTGCAAATGCAGTTGCAAAACCTGGGCTTTAACGTCGCGCGGACGGGGTGGAAATCCCACAGCGAGCCCAACGAGGCCAGTCGCCGACCGTACGTTGAACTTGACGCTCCGCCGCCGTTGTTGACCGGGGCCGCGCTTTTTTACGGTGGCCCTTCAGATCAATCGTTTGAGATCCGGCCATCCCCATACACGCCGATGCAGACCACGTTTGTGGTCGCAGCTCGAGATATGACACGTGCGCAGGGGGGCGTGTTCGCCACGTTCTCAATTCCCACACACTTCTCGTCCGTTCCGTTGGAGCGGCCGTGGATCCGAGACCACGAGGGCGTCACGCGTGATTGGCCCACATTTGGCATCTCGCAAACCAATCTGTTCGCCGGCTATTCGTTCGACCAAATGCTGAACTTCTACGGCAACGAAAGCCATTTCAACGAAAGCGGCGCCCGCGCCTTCACGAGAGCGACGCTGCCGGCCATCGAGGAACTTTATGCTCAAGCGAACGCTGACTGAGCTGAGCGCTTCTATCGCAATCGCCGTGGTGGCGCTGCTCGCGGTCGCGGGGATGGAGACGTTGCCATCGTATTTGATGGACTACCTGCTTCGCGCAGGGCTGGTCTACCAAGGCTACTAGGATGGACAACATCCTCCGCGAGTTGGTCAACTTGTCTGTGCTTGTGCAGGGTTTGGCGTTCGCCGAATTGCTCCAAGCCGTGATCGCTCTCTCTGCGTACATTGTGCTGGGTAATGCGATCCTGCGGCCAAGCTACTCGCTTCGCCTGAAAGCGGCGCTATTCGCCGTTCTGAACATCACGGCCGTATATGCTTTTTTCTTTCAGGAGAACTTTGCGTGGCCCATTGTCTATGAGCGTACGCGGTTCCTATCGTTTGCGGCATACTTGGCGTTTGGCGCGCTTCATTGGTTCTTAGTGGACGCGGTCGGACGTTGGCGTTCAACGCCTTGGGTTTACTGGCTCGCGCTCCTGTTTCCGATTGCACCGCTTGTCGTGGTCAAGTTCGAGACTGCATGGCATCTGATTGGGTTCTCCTACATGGCCTTTCGAATGGCCCAGGCGGCGTTCGAAAAGCGCAGAAAGCCCGATCTCGAGCTCAGCTTGTCAAACTATCTCGCGTTCTTGTTTTTCCCGCTGACGATCCCGATCGGCCCGATCAGTCCGTTCGCGTACTTTTCGCGTGGTGTTGGCAATGGCGTCGCGCCGAGCCTTCTGAGCATGGCCCGCGGATTGGCGCGCATCGCGCTCGGTTACGTCATGCTTAGGTTTTTGGCGACGCTGTCGTTTCAGCTTAGCTTCGGAGGAATGTGGTCGGATGGCTTTAAGCATGGTGTCGGCGACGTGCTGATAGCGTCGTACGCTACGCTGGCTCACCTCTATTTCAACTTCGCCGGCTTCACCCACATTGTTATTGGCGCCTCGGCGCTGGTGGGCATTCCAGTCAAGGAAAATTTTGATAGTCCGGTTTTGTCCCGCAGCATCAAAGAATTCTGGAACCGATGGCACATTACGCTCTCGGAATTTGTCCGCGATCTGGTTTATACGCCGCTCGCGGTTAGCCTAACACGGGCCTTGGGCGCGCCGTTCGCACTTCCCGCCGCGATTTTCGCGGCGATGGTGACCTTCACGATCATTGGCGTATGGCACCAATTCTCACTTGGCTTTCTATTGTTCGGCGTCATGCATGGGATTGGCTTCAGCGTTAACGTTGTGTTCGACCAGTTTTGGCGTCGCGGCGGGCGGGCGACAGGGGTGTGGGCGGCGCCGCGGGCGGGTCTGAGCTGGCTTCTAACCATGACCTATATCGCCCTCTCCATGGTCTTCATTGAATTCCCGACAATGGAGCAGGCGCAGGCCGCTTTGACTGCCTTTGAGCCCCGCTGGTAGAGTGCGTTTCAACTAAGGGCCTGTCGTGACGCATTTGCCGTGGCTGCCGCCAAAGCCGGACGATTTCCGAACGCGCGTCCGCGCGTTGGGCGAGCACGAGCACGTCGGGCAATTTATCCAGACGCTAGCTTGGCACGATCTCGACGACAGCGCCGCCGTTCTGCTTTCGAGGGAAATCCGCAAGCTGCGCGACACAGGCCATTCGCTAGCACCTCTTGCGGCCTGCAAGTTGGGCGTATTGGCGAGCGCCACGTTCGATCTGGTCGCGGACGTACTGCCGGCGTCGGCCTCGCGCCATGGTGTCGATCTTGAGATTATCACCGCGCCTTACGATCAGGTGATTCAGCAGGCGCTCGATGCCAACTCAGAAATCAATCGCGCGGAATGCGATGCGGTGCTTTTGGCGATCGACCATCGCTGGCTGCAACTGGATCGCCCTCAGCTTACAGACGAGTCCGCCCGCATGCACGTCGCGCAGGCTGTTGAGCGCGTGAAAACCGTCGCGAAAGCGCTTCGAGCTGCTGGCGCTGCGCCGATACTGCCAACCATCGCGACACCTCCAGACTTTTTGTTCGGCCATATGGATCGGCGCGTAAGCGGTTCGCCGCGCGCCATGATTGATGTGGTGAACCGGCAAATCGTGTCGCTCACCGCTGAGCTGGGCGGCTACGTATTGGATGTTGCGGCCCTGGCGGAGGGGGTTGGAGTCGCGGCATGGTTTTCGGCCTCCCACTGGAATCTTTACAAGCTGCCGTTCGCCGCCGAGTTTGGTCCGATCTACGCGGACGCGGTTGGTAGGATTCTAGGTGCGGTGCGCGGCAAGGCGCGCAAGTGCCTAGTCCTCGATCTCGACAATACCCTGTGGGGCGGCGTCGTCGGCGACGACGGCGTGGAGAATCTAAGGATCGGCCAAGGCAGTCCGGAAGGCGAGGCGCATCTGGCGGTGCAAAGACTCGCGCTCGATTTGCGCGATCGTGGCGTTATTCTTGCGGTTTGCTCCAAGAATGAAGACGAGACCGCGCGTCGACCATTTCGCGAATTGCCGGACATGCTCATTAGGGAATCTGACATCGCGGTATTCCAAGCGAATTGGATTGATAAGGCCAGTAATCTCGAGGCGATTGCAAAGACGCTCAACATTGGTGTTGATGCCTTGGTTTTACTCGACGACAATCCGGCGGAGCGTGCGCAGGCGCGGGCGGCTTTGCCGATGGTCGCCGTGCCCGAACTGCCCGCCGACGTCAGCTTGTTTCCGCAATACTTGGCGTTATCCGGGCTGTTCGAATCCGTCAGCTTTTCGGATGAAGACCGGACGCGGGCAGGCTCTTACGCTGCGGAGGCCCACCGCGCCGAGGTCTTGGCTGGCGCACGCGATCTGGGTGACTATTTGTCGGCGCTTGAGATGGTGATCACGCACGCGCCGTTCGATGCGGTTGGCCGGCAGCGCATCGCGCAGCTGATCAACAAGTCCAATCAGTTCAATTTGACGACGCGCCGCTACACAGAGGCCGAGATCGCGCAACTGGAGGGTGATGCGAGCACGTTTACGCTTCAGTCGCGCCTGCGAGATCGCTTTGGCGACTTTGGCATGATCTCCGTCGTCATTTGCCGGCCCTGCGAGTTTCAAAGCTCCTTGGCATGGGAGATCGACTCCTGGCTCATGAGCTGCCGGGTGTTGGGGCGAAGCGTTGAGGAAGCAATGCTCTCCGAGGTGGCGGAGGCGGCGCGTGAAGCCGGTGTTCGCTATTTGCTCGGTCGCTACAAGCCCACGGCTAAGAACGGAATGGTCGCGGGGCATTATAAAAAGCTGGCGTTCCGTCAAATCGCTGAAGAAGCCGACGCTACGGCTTGGGTTCTCGACGTGGATGAATATCGGGCTCCCGCTCTGCCGCTCAAGATCGTTCGCGCCTCCGCGTTAGAGAGTAGAGGCTCGTAGTATGTCCGTGGATGATGAGCTGACGAAGCTTTTGAGTGGTTATCCTAGCCTCCTGAAGATCGTAGCGGCGCAGATCGAACAGACGCCTCGCCACAAGGACTTTCTACGCCATCGTTTTCTTGCTGCAGTCGCGAATGAACTCGCTCTCTGCGAACGGTTGGCCAGAAGCGTTCTCGTGCTCGCCGGATCGAATTTGCACGACTATCTCAAGGCATACGATTTCATTACGCGCGTCAGTCTGGAAGAGGAGATTTTCTTCCGTCGCAACGATCGATACCGCCTGACATCATTCGCGGAAGCCAACCGGGAGGTCTATTCCAACCGCCCCTTCATGCGCGAATACATGCGCGGTCTTTTGCTCAGTCAGATTTACTGGTCGAACCACACCCGCTCGATGGACTTTTTCGAGTCAAGTTTTCTGCCGTTGCTAAGCCAAGGAAGCGCACTGCTCGAGATCGGGCCTGGGCACGGTTTTTTCATGGCTTCAGCGTTGGCAAGAAATTGTCTCGGCGTTGTATCTGGCTGGGATATCTCGGAGGCCAGCTTAGAAGAAACGAATGCGGCGCTTGCGTCTTTGGGATACCGGTCGGGCTTTTCATTGGCGCTCAGGGATATCTTTGCGCCTGGTCCAGAAAAATTTGACGCTGTCGTTATGTCGGAAGTGCTGGAACACCTGGAAGAACCAGACTTAGCGCTGAAGGCAGTCCACGCCTTGCTGCCGCGAGGTGGGCGCCTGTTTGTCAACATTCCTATTAATAGCCCGATGCCTGATCACATCTACTTGCTGAGATCGCAGGCGGAAGCCACGGCCCTCGTCGAGGGCGCCGCATTCAAGATAGACAAGGCGGCCCTGTTCCCCGGCGCGAATTATTCGCTGGAACGTGCGCTGAAGCATTCGATTACGGTATCAGTTTGCATGATCGCGACCGCACTGTGATGTCTACCGGTATCAAACCAATGGGGAGAACGGTTCGGCGCTTTACCATGGCGGATCAGCTGGCCTTCGCCGAGGCGACAGGCGATCGAAATCCGCTCCATCTCGATGCTCATTATGCCCGAAGGACACAAGCGGGTGCACCCGTGGTCCACGGAATGCACTGCGCGTTGTGGGCGCTGGAGATGGTGTTTTCGCGCCCTAAGAGTCATTGGCGCCCGTCGTCCATCAGTGTCCAATTCAAAAAATTCGTGTTTCTTGATACCGATGTTGAGCTTGACATTGAATGTAACATCGAGACGCGAACAAAGCTCATCGTGCGACGTGGCGAGACAATCGTCTGTGCCATTACGATGCTTCGTAATCAGGAAGCGGCGACCGTAGATTTGTCACGCTCCGAGGGGGCATGCGAAGGGACGCCGAGCCGGCCGCGGGAGCTCACCTGTGAAGCGGCAGCTGGGCTCAGCGGCCGATTTTGTTACGACGACACGGCCGCGACGCTTTTTCCCGCTGCGTCCGGCGCGCTTGGAGAACGTAGGATAGCCGGCTTGGCTGCGCTTTCCACACTAGTGGGGATGGTTTGCCCGGGGCTTAATTCGCTCTTCTCATCGTTTAGTGTCGTGTTTTCCAACGTCTTAGGCGAGACGGCACCCATTGAGTGGTCCGTTGTCAATGCGGACTCTCGGTTTCAACTGCTAAGCTTAAGCATCTGCGGGCCCGGTTTTTTAGGAACGGTGGATGCGTTCTTTCGAGGCGCACCTGTTGAAACCGCTTCCATGGATGAGTTGGCGCGCCTCGTCGAGCGCGATGAGTTTGTGGGCCAACGCGCGTTCGTTGTTGGCGGGGCCAGGGGACTAGGCGCCGCCATTGTAAAGTTATTGGCGGCGGGCGGCGGTCAGGTTGTATTCACCTACGCCAGCAGCGGCGCAGAGGCCAATGCGTTGGTTTCCGAGGTGGCCGGGTTTGGCCGCGGAAGCGCGACGGCGTTAGAATTCGATGCGCGCGGGCAGCCGTCTAAAGCATTGATGGTCGCCGCGAAGTCGGGCCTTTCGCACTTGTACTATTGTGCGACGCCGAAGATTTTTCGGCAGATCGGCGTCGGGTTTTCGCCGAGCATCTTTGCGGAGTTCGCGGAGATTTATCTCGACGGGTTCGCGAACACCTTGCGCATCCTGGCAAGCGCCAAGACGGCCGATGCTCCGCTCACTATTATCTTTCCCTCGACGATCGCCATCGAAGAAAGGCCGCCGGGGCTAACGGAGTATGCCATGGCCAAAGCCGCCGGTGAAGTTCTGGCGGCGGATCTGGGACTTTCGCTGGGCGCACGCGTGTTTGCGCCCCGATTGCCCCGAATGCTCACAGATCAGACAAATTCGGTGCCTCCGATCCCAGCGCCCAGTGCCGTTGACGTCATTCTGCCCATGCTGCGTGCAGCTTACACCAGGTGACGTCGGCGTGTGTTCCTGCGACAACGCAGGCTGCTGGTTTCGGAATGTCAGACAATCGGATCACAACAATCGTCGGGGCGCGGCCCCAATTCGTAAAGGCGGCTGCGGTGTCGCGTGTCTTGCGTGCTGAGGGGGTCGCGGAGCGACTGATCCACACCGGCCAGCACCACGACCGTGCCATGTCCGATGCTTTCTTCACCGAGTTGGAGATTTCCCCGCCCGCGCTCAATCTGGGCATCGCAAATCTGTCGCACGGCGCGATGACGGCGCGGATGCTCGAAGCGCTCGAAGCGGCTTTGATCGCCGATCGACCACGTGCGGTCCTCGTTTATGGTGATACGAATTCTACGCTCGCAGGCGCGCTTGCTTCGGCGAAGTTAGGCATCCCCGTCGTGCATGTAGAAGCGGGCATGCGCTCAGGACGGCGCGATGTGCCCGAGGAGATCAACCGCATCGTCGTCGATCACTTAAGCGCGTTGCTACTTACCTCAAGCGAACACGCGCGCCGCAATTTGGAACGGGAGGGCCTTGTGGAGCGCGCGCGCCATGTCGGCGACGTGATGTATGACGTAACTCTGTTCGCAGGCGCACGCGCCCTGGAAGTATCAGGTATCGTTGAGCGCTTGGGACTGCGCTCCGGCGGATTTCAGGTGCTGACGCTGCACCGTGCGGAAAATGTCGATGACCCGGCGCGTCTGGCGCAATTACTGCGTTATGTGGCCGACAACGCGGACGGGAGGCGGATTGTATTCCCTGTTCACCCGCGCACGGCGGAGAGACTGCACTCTTCCGATCACGCCCTTGGTGAAGTTACACTCACCGAGCCGCTGGGGTATTTTGATTTCCATCGGCTGCTAGCCGAGTGCGCCAGCGTGCTCACCGATTCTGGCGGCGTGCAGAAGGAAGCCTATTTCCACCGCAAGCCTTGCGTCACGCTTCGGGACGAAACGGAGTGGGTAGAAACGATCGATGCAGGATGGAACCGGCTTTGGACGTCGAACAGCTATGTTCGTCCGCGGCGCGACATTGACGATTATGGCGACGGCCATGCCGCCGAGCGGGTGGCGGCGGCGATCTGCGATCTGGTGAAAAGCTAAACCCTCGTTCCGGCCCTGGCGCCTTGCCAACGCGGCGCTTGCGCCAGATTGCGCTGCCAAAGCTCTAGGCTGAGCAGGCCCCAAGTCTTCCGCGAGAAAGGTGCGCTGCCGCTAAAGGCGCGACGCACCTTGTCGCGGTTCATGTAAGCGCCGTTGCCCGCGTTCGCGAAGTGGTCCTCCGCGAAGTCCCTGAGCTCATTCTTGAACCAATCGACGAGCGGCACGGGAAAGCCCATCTTGTCGCGCCGCTGCGCGATCTCAGCCGGGATCACGTCGTGGAACGCGTCCTTCAGCATCTGCTTTGAGCGGCCACCCTGGAACTTTACATCCGCCGGCGCGGTCGCCGCGAATTCAACCAGCGGGTGATCCAAGAGCGGAACGCGCGATTCAAGTCCATGCGCCATGCTCATGCGGTCTTCGACATGCAGCAGCGCCGGCAGCAGGTGCTTGAAGTCGAAGTGCGTCATCTTGTCGAAATAGGCTTCCTTGCCGACATTCTCGCCGTTGAACTCGGTACGGAACGTTTCGAACACTTCCTCCATTGGCAACTCATTCCACGCTACCTCGTCGCGCATATCGACCGCGCGGTTGATCAAGCGAAAATAACGCGCGTCAAGTTCCCCGAAGAGACCCTGTTCCCAAAACGTCGCGAGCAACGGCTTGTATTCTTGCAGCATCGGCAGTTGCGGAATGATAGACTCGATCGTGACGACGAAGTTGCCGTTCTTATAGGTTCCGTCGATCGCGGCTTTGATGCATTGTTCGAAATAGGCGATGATATAGCGGGCATAACCGCCAAAAATTTCATCGCCGCCTTGGCCGCCCATAGCCACTTTCACGTGCTGCGCGGCGAGCTTTGCTGTCATGTATTGCGGGAACGAGCCAGGGCCGGCGATCGGTTCGTCGAGATGATGGATCACATCGGCGATCGACGTGCGGAAATCGTCGGGGCGGATGTCGATCTCGCGCAGGCGCCCGTTGCTCGCGCGCGCCGCGACGGCGGCATAGGCGCTTTCATCGCAGGCCGGATGCGCCTTGAACGCGCCGTGGAAGAGATCAAGCGGTGCGCCGGCTTGCTTGCACGCAAGCGCGGCCACCAAAGACGAATCCACGCCGCCAGACACATACGCGCCCACGGGCGTGTCGCTACGCAGATGCAGCCGGATCGAGTCGGCCAACAACTCGCGCAACTGCTCTCGAAAAAAATGCGGGGTGTGGGTCTTGTCGATGGTGTAGTGCACATCCCAGTAGCGCCGTTCGGCGACGCGCCCGTTTTCGATGACGAGCGTGTGCGCGGGAGGTAATTGGCGTACGCCCTTCAGCAGCGTGTCGCCGCTGAGCGTGAACTGAAACGTCAGATATTCGGCCAACGCCCGTGGGTTCACGTCGAGCGATGGCAAGAAGGGCGTAAGCGCTTTGATCTCCGAAGCGAAGTAGAGAGCGCCGCCAACGATGGCGTAATAGAGCGGTTTGATCCCAAAGCGGTCGCGCGCGGCGAACAAGCGCCGCGACTTTGGCTCCCAGCGCGCGTAGGCCCACATGCCCCTAAAGTGGTGGAGCGCTTCATCGCCCCATGTGGCGTGCGCGGCGAGGATCGTCTCTGTGTCGCTGGTGCTGGTGAAGCGCCAATGCGGCCCGAGCGCTTCACGCAATTCCGGATAATTGTAAATCTCGCCATTGTGAACGAGCACCGCTCCGTCGGCGCCGATCATCGGCTGCGCGCCAGTCGGCGAAAGGTCTATGATCGCCAGCCGCAGATGTGCGAGGCCCGCCGTGCCCGACGGATCGATCCAGAACCCCTCGCCATCTGGTCCTCGATGCGCGATTTGGGCGGCCATGAAGCGCAAGCGCTCTGGCAAGTCTGGAATGGGCGTGTTGTCGAGCGCGATGACGCCAGCAATGCCGCACATCAGCCCATCACCCTAGAGCGCCATACCGTAGGCTTTGCCCCAGACGCCGAACACGAGAATGCGCCAGAGCGAAAAATCGAACGGGCGCGCCCCATCGAGCATTTGGCGCGCGTATTGGCGCGTTGCGTCGGCGGCGAGCAGGTCCGGATAAAGCGCAAGCGTATCCTCGATGCCGGCCTCCACGGCCTTCCGCATCGGCCCTTTGAACCATGCTTCCTCCGGAGTTGCAAAGCCGAGCTTGTCGCGGCGCTGCAGAACCGGCATGGGCAATATGTCGGCCATCGCGCGCCGTAGTACACGCTTGGTGTCGCCACCGACGATCTTGTGTTGATGCCCAAGTCGGAGGGCGAATTCGACGAGCCGGTGATCGAGAAATGGCACGCGCGCTTCGATGCCGTGCGCCATCGAATTGCGGTCCTCATACCTCAGTAGCATCGGCAGATTGGTCGTGCGCGCCAGCAGCACGCAATATCCGCCAAGCGAACGCGGTATCGCTTGGCCCACGTGCGCGGCCGCTTGGGCGAGGGAACTGCCTTCACGCGGCTCGTGCTGCGCCAAAAGCGCGCTGCCCATCCAGTCCGGTGCTGGCGTAATGGCTGCATTCGGCGGCATGAGAAATCGCCGTAGCACCGGCACCCGGCTTGTGTAGGGCGCAAGCTGCGCGCGCCAGCTGAGACCGTGCCATGCCTTGCGCTCGTTCAGCGTCTGTATGAGTTCGATCACCTCCAATTGGCGGATGAGGCGCGCATAATGGAACTGGAAGCAGCCGTGGTATCCGCCCAGGATTTCGTCAGCTCCTTGACCATCGAGCATCACTTTCACGCCGAGCTGACGCGCCCTCTCAAACACGCGGTATTGAGCGTGGATGCTCACCGAGCCGTAGGGCTCGTCTTGGGTCCGCACTATGGTATCGACGTCGCTCATCACAGCGTCCGGATCGAACGTCACGCGTTCGGAGGTAAAGCCAGTTGCCCCGATCACTTGATTGATGAAGCTGGTTTCATCAACGGCGGTGCCCGGAAACACCGCACTGATGGCGTTGAGCTTCTCCGCGCCTGGCGGCCAGCTCAGCGCTTGCGCGCATACGATAGACGAGCTGTCGAGTCCGCCCGACAAGCACGATCCCACGCGCACGTCCGCGCGCATGTGCAGTCGGATCGAGTCGAAGAAGAGCTCGCGGAAGCGTTCCGCCGCCTCCGCTTCGCTCCATTGAACGCCATCCGGGAAGGGCGGGGACCAATACGTGCTGATCGGTAAAGCGTCGCCTGGCCGCCATGTGTTCAAATCGAACTCGACGCAATGGCCAGGTTCAAGGTTGAACGCATCCGCGAACATCGTTGACGGCAGATGGTCGGTGATGCCGTTGGCGAGGAAATTGTGTGCGCGGTCGAGGTTCACGCGCCGGCCGAAGCCAGACAGATCAAGCAGTTGCTTGATCTCGGAGCCGAACGCCACGCCGTGCGGCGATGCGTGATAGACGATCGGCTTGATGCCAAGCCGGTCGCGCGCCAGGAACAGCCGCTTTTCCTTGTCGTCCCAAAGCGCGAACGCGAACATGCCGACGAGACGGTCTAGCGCGCCGCGGCCCCAGTTGCGGAAAGATTCCAGCAGCACCTCGGTGTCGGATTCAGTGCGGAACGTCACGCCCCTGGCGCGCAGCTCCTCGCGCAGTTCGAGGTAATTGTAGATCTCGCCGTTGAACGTCAGCCAATGGCGCCCGTCCGTCGATTGCATCGGCTCGGACGCGCGCTCACTGAGATCGATGATGCTGAGGCGGCGGTGGCCGAGCGCCACCGGGCCGGCCGGGCTCTCAAACACGCACCACCCTTGCCCGTCCGGCCCGCGGTGGGCGACAGCTTCGATGTGCTTGGGATCAGGTGGAAAGCCGATCGAAATGTAGATGCCGCACATGGTCAAGCCACGAGGAGGGGGGCCGCGCGGGCGGCGGCAAGGCTGGGTCGTCGGAGCGTCAACAAATATCCTGCACGTGGCTTAAACGGGGTGCTTTATAGACCGACCGCCGAGCGCTCGGCTAGCGCCCGTCGGCGGTGCGGCACAGTTGCCGTGCGCCCGGCCCACCGCTAAGACCCGGCCCATGCGTACTTTGATTACAGGCGGCTGCGGCCAAGTGGGCTCGCACGTCGCCGAACTCCTCCTGGCGCGCGGCGACGACGTGCTGGCGCTGGACAATCTGGTCACCGGCAGGCGCATCCACCTGCCTGAAGACGCGGATCGCCTGCGTGTGGTGGAAGGGTCAATCACCGATAAAACTCTCGTCGATGCGTTGTTTGAGGAATTCAAGCCGGACGCGGTCGTTCATACCGCTGCGTCCTACAAGGATCCGGAAGACTGGTATTCCGACACGATGACCAACGTCGTCGGCGGCGCCAACGTCGTGCGCGCGGCCAAGGATCACAAGGTGGGCCGCTTCATCTATTTTCAGACTGCGCTCTGCTACGGCGTGAAGCCGCTCGAACAACCCATCACCCTCAACCACCCCAAATTTCCCGCCAATTCGAGCTACGCTATCTCGAAAACGGCTGCCGAAGACTACCTCGAAATTTCCGGCCTGGACTACGTAACCTTCAGGCTCGCGAACGTGATCGGGCCGCGCAACGTATCTGGGCCGCTGCCCATCTTTTTCTCGCGTCTGCGCGACGAAAAAAAATGCTTTGTCACCGAAGCCCGGCGCGACTTCGTGTTCGTCGGCGATCTCGCGCGCACCGCCATTCGCGCCGTGGATGGCAAGGGCGCAGGCGCCTACCATTTCTCATCAGGCAAGGACATCGCGATCAAGGAACTCTATGACGCGGTCGTCGCTGCAATGAAGTTAAATCACTATCCCGAGCCGGAAGTGCGGCCGCTCGGCGCCGACGACGCACGCACCATCCTGCTTGATCCCTCGCGCACCTTCGATGATTTTGGCGAAGTGCGCTTTACGCCGTTGGCGGACTTCATCCCAAGCGCCATCGATTATTATCGCGAACACGGCGTTCACGGCGAATACACCCATTTGAAGCTGAAAAGCTAAGGCCGTGCGCCTGCTGATCACCGGTGGCGCAGGCTGCCTCGGCGCCAATATTGTCGAGCGCTATCTCACGCGCGGCGACGATCTGCTGGTGCTCGACAATTTCGCCACGTCGCGCCGCGAAGCGCTTCCGGCCGAATCTGAACGTCTGCAAGTCATCGAAGGCACGGTGCTCGACGCGGAGCTGGTGTTGCGCGCGTGCGCCGATTTCGTCCCGACCGCTGTCATTCACGCCGCCGCCAGCTACAAGGATCCAGGCGATTGGCGCGGCGATCTTGCGATCAACGGCCAAGGCACGATCAATGTTGTCGAGGCCGCTAAGGCCGCTGGCGTCATGCGCTTCGTCAATCTGCAAACCGCGCTCTGCTACGGCCGGCCAGACACGACGCCGATCCCGGTCAGCGCGCCACTTCGTCCGTTCACAAGCTACGGCGTGTCCAAGGTTGCAGGCGAGCATTACGTCCTGATGAGCGGCCTCAACGCTGTATCGCTGCGGATCGCCAACGTCACCGGTCCGCGTCTCTCAATCGGCCCCATCCCGACCTTCTATACGCGTCTCAAGGCAGGCAAGGGCTGCTTTTGCAGCGACGCGACGCGCGATTTCCTCGATATGTCTGACTTCTTGGCGCTGTTGGACCTCGCAATCGAAGCGGACGCGCCGCGCGGCGTGTTCCATGCGTCGAGCGGCGAGGGACGGACGATCAGCCAAGTGTTCGATGGAGTCGCCGGCTATTTGGGTCTAACACCCGAACCCCCGCCCATCGTTCCAGTGGGGGACGACGACGTGCCCAGCGTTGTGCTCGACCCAAGCAAAACGACGCGCCAATTCGGTTGGCGTGCGAAAACGAGCTTTGAAGCCAGCCTGAACACCATGCTTGCTTGGTACGACACGCACGGCGTGCGCGACGTGTACGCCCACGTCGCCAAACCGGAGGGGTTCGCGTGAGCGGCCTTTCGGGCGCATCTGTTCTCGTTGTCGGTGGCGCGGGCTTTGTTGGGTCGGCGTTGGTGCGGCGATTGTTGGCGGAGGGCGTCGCCGGCGTCACGATCGTGGACAGTTTCTTGTCCGCCGATCGCGCCAACGTGTCTGACGATCCACGGGTCACGTTGATCGCCAAGTCGATCACCGATGAGAGCGTGCTCGCGGACCTGCCAAGCGATCTCGACTATGCGTGGCATCTGGCCTGCTATCACGGCAACCAATCCTCGATCGCCGATCCGCTTGCCGATCACGCCAACAACACGCTCACAAGCTTGAAGCTGTTCGAGCGGCTGAAGGATATCAAAAGCCTTCGCAAGGTTGTGTACGCCGCTGCCGGCTGCGCCGTGGCGGAAAAAACCTTCGATGAGGCCGCTGCTACGAAGGAAGATGCGCCAATTTCGCTCTTCCACGACAGCCCGTACTCGATCTCCAAATTGATCGGTGAGTTCTACGGCAATTATTATTTCACCCGACACGGACTCCCGTTCGTGAAGGCGCGCTTTCAAAACGTATACGGCCCCGGTGAAATTCTCGGCGCCGGCCAATGGCGCGGCACGCCGCACACCGTCTGGCGCAACGTCACGCCCACCTTCGTGTTCAAGGCGCTGCATAGCGAGGCGCTGCCCCTGGACAATGGCGGGCAGAACACACGCGACTTCATCTTCGTTGAGGATGTCGCCGAAGGGCTCATAGCTTGCGCGCTCAAAGGCAATCCGGGTGAGGCCTACAATATCGCCTCCGGCGCCGAGACGACGATCCTTGAACTTGCCGACCTCATAGTCCGCGAAGCCGGCTCAATCACGCCGCACGCGATTCAGCCGCCGCGCGACTGGGACCGCTCTGGCCGCCGCCACGGCGATCCCACCAAATCGCGTGAGCACCTCGGCTTCGCTGCGCACACGTCGCTAAACGAGGGCGTCGCCCGCACCGTCGCCTGGACGCGCGCAAACATGGGGTTGATCAAACGCTGCATGGCCCAGCATCGCGATCGCGTGCCGCTTGGCGGCTACGGCGTCTAAATGCGCGCGAGACGGCCACGCACTGCACCAGCGCCTCGAGCGTCAACAAGCTCTCGTTCAGGCTGACGTGCTTTCGCGCTTGCGCCGCTTGCGGGGAGGGCAGGTGGAGATTCGTGGATCTATTGCTCATCCAAATAGCATAGCGGTGGTTGAACTCGGTCGGATTGTTTGGGCTGGGGGCTAGAATTTATTGAGCCGCTTGCGGGGATAGAGGCCCATCTATCCCCGGGTTTGTGCTGGCGCGCAGCGCGTCCAGCAGGGCGCCGAAGCGGCCGCCTTCGCGATCCCAATTGTAGATTTCCGCCGCAGCACATGCGGCGCGCTTGTGGGCGTCGATCTGGTCGCGCGTTAGATTGTTCAGCGCCGCTGCGATCGATGCTGGCGTCACGCTTACGAAGGTCACGCCGGCGCCCGTTTTGCTGACGACTTCCGCCATGCTTGGCAAATCCGACACGCACAACGCCAAGCCCGCCATCATGTACTCGAAAATCTTGTTCGGCAGCGCAAAGCGATTGTGCGCCGAATGGCCAGGCAGCGCCATCAAGCCGATATCGAACGACGAAGCCTCGCGCACCAACTCTGTCATCGGCACGGGCGCCAGGATGCGAACCCGTCCGCCTAAACGTAGTTCAGCAACCAGGTCCTCCAGGCGCTCGCGATATCCCGTGGGGCTGGGCCCCCGTATGGCTAGGCTGAAGCGCGGCTGCATCAGCGCGACGGCGCGGATAGACGCTTCGAGGCCTCGTCCTTTCGCGACGATCCCGTGATACAGTACCTCGATCCGCTCGCCCGTCGGCCGGTACTGCGTTTGCTCATAAACCGGCGTGTTGCGGATGGTGTCCGTGGGGCATGTCAGCCCATATATGCGCGTCAGTGCGCGCGTGATGCCGGGTGAAACAGAGACCGCCGCCGCCGCGCCGTTGATCCAGCGTTTCTCAACTGCTGCCGCGATCGGCCTTTGAAACAGGCGCCAAAACAGCCTCTCCGAATATTCCTCCGTAGCGAACTCATGACTGTCGTAAACGTACGCGCCGCCAATTGTCCGGGCGGCGTCGGCCGCGATCGGCAACAGACGCCAATCATTCGCAACCCAAATACCCGGCGTTGTTTGAGCTGAGACGATAGCGCCAATGCCGCGCAAGTGCGGCAGGGCGCGATAGAGGAAGTCTTCCTCGACGTCAGTGCCGTCGCCAGCATGAAGGCGCACCCATTTCGGCGCCCGCTTGGCCCAAACAAGCATCCGGCGCACGATCTCACGAATGCCTTGAACCTGCCGCACCGGCCATTCGGTATCGGCGCGAATGGTGCGGCGCTGCCGCTCAAGCGCCGCGCCCGCGCTCGGAACCACGAGCCTCACCGCATATGCAACTGGCCCCAACAGCGCCGCCAGAAAGCCGGCGAACACCTTCCAGGTGGCCTTTAGATTCTCGCGCGCTGCGCCCCCGGCGGGCAACAGCAACGGCGCGCTGGCCGCGCTCGGGTCAAGCGCCAGCACCGGCCAGGCCGGCGCTGGTGAGCGCCACCCGGCAAGGCCGATGCCCTTCACATCCCAGCCATTGGCGTGCAGCAGGTCCCCGAGCCGACGCACGCGCGGATCGTCGGGGATCGGTGTGTCGGCCAGCAGATAAATGGTGCGAGGAAGGGGGGCGGCCGGCATGCGCGGCCCTTCTATCGACGGAAGCGTCTCGCGCCAAGCAAATCGCTCGCTCGGTTTCTCCCTTTAATCGAGAACAGAGCCGATATTCCGCTCCAGATGGGGCAGGCGTGTTGTTGTGAACAACGCTGCTGAAATGTGGGGATGAGACAGCGCGTCGCTGAGCGCACGCTTGGGATCGGCGGTCACGCCGGCGCGCCGCCGTAAGACGCCGCGCGCCAGATACCAGAGGTCTGAAAGGCGCCTCGGCAGGCGAACGTCATTGGCTGAATTGCGCATAATCTCGATAGCGATGAAGCCGACGCCGTGAGCTTCAATGATGCTCAAATCCTCGATTGGCGCCTGAATGACATCGATCTCGTCCTTACCGACGAACCAGGCGCTATCCGCGCCTCGCGTGCACACGCCGGTAGCGCGCACCAATTTTTCGGCCTTCAAGCGCGCAAGCGTTCGCGCTGTTTCCGGCGTGAACTGAGCTTGGCTCGGGCCGTGCAGTAAAAACACGTCGAGGTACGTGCTGCGCAACGCCCTTAAACTTGTCTCAAGGTCGGCGCGCAAAGCTCGCTCGGAAAAATCCTTAAGCACAGTGCGGCCTGCGCGGCGTGTGCCGCCCTTGGATATAATTTGTACGTTGGCGCGGTCGATACCGGTAAGCGCCGCGCCGAGGCGTGCGTCCGCAGCGCCATAAAACGGTGCGGTGTCGAACAGGCTCACACCACCATCGATCGCCGCCCGGACGAGCCCCGCCACCTCCTTGGCGCTGACAAGCGGTGACCCGAGCGGCCCCGACACGCCAAACCCCAACGCCGAGACCAGCACGCCGCTTTGCCCAAGCGCCCGCTGAGGCATGGCGCCGCTCATGAGGCCACGCGCTCTTGAACTGCCCCCAACCAACCGACTAGGACAGGCCCGCATTCGGAGTGGTGGGAAACATGGCGCAAGCAGAAGCGGCGTTCGTTCACGAGACCGCTGTGATCGATGACAATGTCGAGATCGGCGCGGGCACCAAGATTTGGCATTTCAGCCACGTGCTTTCGCATAGCAAGATTGGGTCGGGCGTGTCCGTCGGCCAGAACGTGGCCATCGGTCCGAAGGTCAATGTCGGCAATGGCTGCAAAATCCAGAACAATGTCTCGCTCTACGAGGGCGCGACGTTGGAGGACGACGTGTTCTGTGGCCCGTCGTGCGTGTTCACCAATGTCTACACGCCACGCGCCTTCGTCAGCCGCAAGAACGAGTTCGGCAAAACCCTGGTGAAGAAGGGCGCCACCATCGGCGCCAACGCCACCATCGTCTGCGGCAAACCGAACGAAACCACCACGCTCGGGGAATATTGCTTCATCGCCGCCGGCTCCGTAGTCACAAAAAACGTCGCGCCGTACGCTTTGATGGCCGGCGCGCCCGCCAAGCGCATTGGCTGGGTCAGCAAGTCCGGCGAAGTGCTCAAGGCCGATCTCGTCTGCCCGCGCACTGGCGAGCGCTACGAACTCGCCGACGGTCAGCTGCGCCCGCTCAGCTAGCGCCATGGCTCTGCGCGA
Source organism: alpha proteobacterium U9-1i (assembly GCA_000974665.1). Taxonomy (NCBI): domain Bacteria; kingdom Pseudomonadati; phylum Pseudomonadota; class Alphaproteobacteria; species alpha proteobacterium U9-1i. The sequence continues at coordinate 1,196,289 of BBSY01000002.1, forward strand.
GGTCGAGCAGGTAACGGCCATACTCGCTTGAGCCCATCGCTTTGCCCTGCGCCGTCACGGCGTCGGCGTCGATCCAGCCTTGCAGCAGCGCGATCTCCTCGGGGCAGGCGATCTTCTGGCCCTGGCGTGTTTCGATCGTGCGCACGAACGCCGCCGCATCGTGCAACGCTTCGTGCGTGCCCGTGTCCAGCCACGCGAAGCCACGGCCCATCAGCTCGACGCTCAATTCGCCAGCGTCCATATAGCGCCGATTCAAATCCGTAATTTCGATTTCACCGCGCGCCGACGGCTTAAGCTCGTTCGCGTAGGCGCTCGCCCGGCCGTCGTAGAAATAGAGCCCCGTCACGGCCCAATGGGATTTCGGCTGCTTCGGCTTTTCTTCAATCGATAGCGCCTTGCCGGCCGCATCGAGTTCCACGACGCCATAACGCTGCGGATCCGCGACGCGATAACCGAACACGACCGCCCCATTGGCGCCGGCGCGTACTCGGGCGGCGATCTCCGCCAGCCAGAGGCTCATCGCGTGGCCGAAAAACAAATTGTCCCCCAGGATCAGTGCAGAGGGCTGGCCATCGACGAAATCCGCGCCCACTCGATAGGCATCGGCGACGCCGCGCGGTTCATCCTGAACCTTGTACGAAAGCTTCAACCCCCATTGCCCGCCATCGCCCAGGCAGCCTTCCAGCAAAGGCAAATCGCGCGGCGTGGAGATGATCAGCATCTCGCGGATACCCGCGAGCATGAGTGTCGTCAGCGGGTAATAGATCATCGGCTTGTCGTAGACCGGCAGCAATTGCTTGCCGACCGCGCGGGTGCTCGGATAGAGCCGTGTCCCGGCGCCGCCCGCAAGAATGAGGCCTTTCAAATCATATCCTTGTCAGCGACGCCTGGATGCGCCCGGTGGTTTAAGCCGCGCGCGGCGGAAAGATCAATGAGGCGCTCCTGGCCAGCGTCCGCGGAGCCTCCAGCATGACGCTGAGCGCGATTGTGGTGAGCTACCGCACCGGCCCAGTGCTGGATCAGTCGCTGGCGGCGCTGCTCAGCGCGCCGGGCGTCGATCAGATCGTGCTTGTGGACAACGGCAATCCCGCCGATGTCGAGGCGGAGCTCGACGCCTGCGCCGCACGCGAGCCAAAACTCAAAGTTTTGCGCGGTCACGGTAATGTCGGCTTCGGCGCCGGCTGCAATCGCGGCGCTGACGCGGCAAGCGGCGACATTCTGCTGTTTGTGAACCCCGATGCCGTTCTCGCACCTGCGGCGCCGGCCGCTTTGAGCGCCGTACTCACAGGTTTACGCGCCCCAGCGATCGCTGGCGGCGACCTCCGCGACGAGGAAGGGCGCCCCGAACGTGGCTCCCGCCGTGATCGCGTCACTGTTTGGAGCGCATTCGTCAGTTTTTCCGGCCTTTCTCGGTTTGGACTGCGCGATATCAACCGCCACAACGACCCAATGCCGCAAAATCCGATCGAAGTAGGGGCCATTAGCGGTGCGCTCTTTGCGATGCGGCGCGCGGACTTTCTTGCGCTAAGTGGTTTTGACGAGGGCTATTTTTTGCATGTCGAGGACATCGACCTGTGTCGCCGCGCGGCCGAAGCCGGGGGAAAGATCGTATTTGCACCAGGCCCACACGGCGTTCACGTGCGGTCCAGCAGCGACGCGCCCGTCCGAACGGTCGAGCAACACAAGGCCCGCAGCTTTTCACATTACTTTCGCAAATTCGCACGCAACCCCATCGAAGTGGCGGCGGCGCATCTGGTGGGTGGTTTCTTGCTGTTGCGCGCCGCACTGACTCGCGACGTTTGATTTCTGTGCGGGACGTAACCTATAGTGCTTTTGGGGTAGAGCTCCGCTCACGGAGGCAAGGCCGTGAACAGGCTTCGTGCAAGTTCGCAAACGGCGGACCGCATTTGGTGATGAACACTGTTCGGTGTCGGGGGTCGACATGTCGCAAACGCGGCCAGCTTCTTACGTGCGCGGAAAACGAGTGCTCGTCACCGGGGCCGCAGGCAGCGTAGGCGCCGCGCTGAGCGAACGATTTGCCGAACTCGGGTGTAGCGGACTGATTCTGCTCGACCATTTTGATCACGGCTTGCTCGACGTCGCGGAGGCGATCTCGAAGCGCCACCCAAATCTGCAGGTCGTCGATCTGCTTTGCGATGTGCGCGATCGCGAGCGCCTCGCAAGTGTCATGGAGCGCGCCGCTCCGGACATCGTCATCCACTGCGCCGCTTTGAAGCATGTGCACCTGGGTGAGCGGCATCCGGGCGAGTGCGTGCTCACCAACCTTATCGGCGTGCGCAATGCCTACGAGGCGGCGTTGGAGGCTGGCGCCGAGCGCTTCCTCCTGGTGTCGACAGACAAAGCCGCCGCGCCCGTGTGCGTGATGGGCGCGACCAAGCGTCTTGCCGAGCTCTACCTCGCCAACGTCGCTGGCGATTCCGCGATGCAGGTGAAGTCCGTGCGCTTCGGCAATGTGATGGCTTCCCAAGGTTCAGTGGCGCCGCGCTTCGCCGCGCAGATCGCTGCTGACGGCCCGCTCCAAGTCACGCATCCGCAGATGAAGCGCTTCTTCATGAGCTCCGACGAAGCCGTTGGCCTCATCGTCGACGTGCTCGCGCACGACGAGGCCGACACCGCCGTCGCATCCTATTTCATGGACATGGGCGAGCCGATGTCGATCCTCGAACTCGGCCGCAAGATGATCGCAGAATCCGGCCGCGACATTGCGATCGAGTTCATCGGCTTGCGCCCTGGCGAGCGGCTCGAAGAGCAATTGTTCGACGAGTTCGAGATGGTGACAGAGAGCGCACTCCGCGGAATCTACCGGCTCACGCCGAACGCCAGCTCTCTGATCGGGCATGACGACATTGCCGAACTTGAGCAGATGGCGCGCGTAATGGATGATGCCGTCGTCCGGCAACGCGTTTTCGCCAAGGTGGATGGGGCGCTCGGGCGCCAGTTATCGGCCGTCGGCTAATCCACTAACGACGTTGCAGCCTGGCCCACGATTGGCCGGCAGTGGTCGCGGCGCTACGCCAATCGATCGGCCCCAACAGAGCATCTGCACGTGATGTGTCGAGCGCGCTGAAAGGCGGGCGCTCGGCGGGCGTGGCAAAATCGGCGGATCGTGCGCCCACCAATTGACCAAGGTCCGCACCTGCGTCACGTGCTGCGTCGAACGCAACCTGACACCAGGCCAATCGAGAGGCGGGCGGTGAGCCGGCAACGTGTAAAATGTTGGGCGTCGCCACGCCCTCGATCATGAGTTCGGCGAGGCGCAACAAGCGCGACGCGAGGGGTGTCAGCGGCGTGGGCGAACCGACCTGATCCTCGACAGCACTGACGCGTTCGCGCTTGGAGGCGGCCTCCAGCATGCGCTCGAGGAAGTCCCCTTCGTGACCGAACAGCCAAGCGACGCGAGCTATGCAAGCGCGTCCGCCGATTTCAGCGATCGCCTGCTCGCCATCAAGCTTCGTGCGGCCATAGACATTGAGGGGGCTCGCGTCATCTTCTTCTCGCTTGGGCGCGTCGCCCCCCCCGAAAACATAGTCCGTCGAGATGTGGATTAGCGCGATGTCGCGCGTCATGCAGGCGATCGCGATTTGCCTTGCGCCAACCTCGTTTGCGCGCGCGGCCGCCCCAGGATCAGCTTCGGCGAGATCGACGCGAGAATAGGCCGCCGTGTTGATCACGAGTTCAGGTCTGAAGTGCT